>NZ_CP104002.1:575000-1775000 GCF_029201565.1 Devosia sp. SD17-2 | reverse complement strand
ATGCCGGCACCAAGGTTGAACACGAGGCCGAAGACGATGAAGGGCGCCGACATCTGCACCCCGACGCCGAACGCTCCGGCGACTGTCTGCAGCGCCAGTTGCAGCGCATCCTCTCCCATCAGCGGGGCGGTCGGCGTAAACACTGCATAGCTGTCGTAGATCGCGGCGAGCGCGACGTGGTGGAGGTCGGTGGCGAAGATCAGCGCCACGCCGAGGAAGGACAGAAAGCTGGCAAAGACCGCACTCTGCATGCCCTGGAGCGTCGGGTCGGCGGCCATGGCACCGCTGAGGCCGGTCTGGAAGGCGACGATGGCGCCCGCTACCTGGGTGGCCATGACAGTGATGCGGATGATGGCCCCGATCACCAAGCCCACGGCAAGCTCATGAAAGAGCAGTTCCAGCAGCCCCACCATATTGGTGGGATAGGGCGGGATGAGGTCGGACAGCAGCGGATAGAGCACGAGGGTCAGCAGCAGCGCGAAGGTAAGGCGCATGCGCATGGGAATGGTCTGTTCGCCCAGCGCCGGCATAAGCATCAGCAGCGCGCCGATGCGCGCGAACAGCATCATGTAGGTGAATGCAGCGGCCGGGCCCCAGTCGAGGCTCAGGTTGAACATTACCCGCCGACGATAATCATATCGACCACGCGCATCATATAGGCCGACAGCGTCGCCCCCATGAAGGGCAGGACGAGCAGCATGGTGATGAAGATGGCGATGATCTTGGGAACGAAGACCAGGGTCATTTCCTGGATCTGCGTCAGCGCCTGGAACAGCGCAATGACGACGCCGACCAACAGGCCCACGATCATCATGGGCAGAGACACGATGATCAGTGTCCAGATGCCCTGGCTGGCAATGTCGAGAGCTTCGGCGCCGGTCATGTCTACCGCCTCCGCCGCGGTCAATGGCGGAATGGTAGCTGATTCCCCGCCCGGTTCAGCAGGCAATTGTGGGCTGCGATGCCGCAGCCCCAGTCATTTCATGGCGATCAGATCGGCATCCGCATGATTTCCTCATAGGAGGCAATGACGCGATCGCGGATGGTAACGATGCTTTCGATGGCGATTTCGGTCTGGCTGAGCGCGGTGACCATGTCGACCACATTGCCCTTGCCGTTGACCACATCCATCGACATCTGCTCGGAGGCGCGGCCGGTATTGACGACGCCCTGGACGCTCTGGGCCAGCATATTGGCGAAATCATTGCCCTGCTGAGCCGTCGCGGTGCCGAGCTGCGCGCCCGGCAGGGCGGCCTGCTGGAGCATGAGGCTCGCGGCGTCGCCCATCATGGCGATGCTCATCGGGTCCGCGGAGCGGCCCTCTACGACGCCCTGGACGCTCTGGGCCAGCATCTGCGCGAAGTTGGGACCGGCAGCGACCGAATTGGCGGCGCTATCGGCATCAGGACGAACAGACAGGCGGCTGGCATTGCCGTAGGCAGCTGCCGCAATATTAAAGGGGGTGGAAGCCATTTGACGCTCCTAGAAAATCAACCGCGCAGGATGTCGAGCGTTTGCCCGAGCATCTGGCGAGAGACAGAAACCACGTTGAGATTTGCTTCGTAGCTGCGCTGGGCTTCGCGCATATCCATCGTCTCGATCAGCGTGTTGACGTTGGGATATTGCACATAGCCATTGGTGTCGGCGGCCGGATGGCCCGGCTCGTAGCGCGGCGTAAAATCGCTGTTGTCGAGGGCCACCTTGCCCATCTTGACCGTGCGACCACCCACTTCATTGTTGTAGGTCGTCAGGAAGGTCGGCACGCGACGGCGGTAGGGGTCGCCATCGACCGTGGTCGCGGTCGAATCGGCGTTCGCGATGTTTTCCGCGATGACACGCATGCGCGCCGATTGGGCATGGAGCCCTGTTGCCGCGATGCGAATGGAAGAGCTGAAATCCATCTATCCTGTCCTTACGCCGTCTTGCCCATGGCGGTGCGCAGGATGCGGACCGATTTCTGGTAAATGTTGGTGGCGGCCTGGTAATCCATCAAATTATTGGTGACCTTCATCATCTCGTCTTCGAGCGTGATGCCATTGCCGCGCGGGGTGACCTCGAAATTGGCCATCTTCTGGTCTGCAAACCCGTCAGGGCCGCCAATCGAGGTGCTGAAATGGCGCGGCTGGGTGGCCATGGTGGACACAACGGGTGCCTTCACCTGGCCGACGCGGTCGGCAAAATTATAGTGCTTGAGGTCACGACCCCTGAACCCGGGATTGTCGGCATTGGCCACGTTTTCGGCCAGCAGGCCTTGACGCGCCTGATGCCAACGCATCTTGTCCGTCAGCGCCGCAAAAACCGGCAGATCCATAATGCCCATAGTGAGGCGTTCCCGAGTCCAATTTGTATAGGCAAATCCTGCCCATTTAGGGTTAACGAACAGTTAATCACCCGGTAAGACTGACCTACCTTGCCTCGCAATTTGCAAGATTGGCTGATTTGGGTGGGCAGAAAGTGCCAGCAGGGATTCGTTGGCCATCTAAACAGGAGAATTTTTAGGTGCAGTTCATCACCAGCCTTTTCGGTGGAGTCGGCGGCAATACTTATCTGACCGCCATCTTTGCCCTCGGCGCCGTCATCGTTCTGATCGTGCTCGGCGTGTGGCTGCTCAAGCTGATCTTCAAGGTTTCGACTCAGGGCCCGCGTGGCCGAAACCGGCGCCTCGCCATCGTCGACAGCCTTGTTGTCGACCAGAAGCGACAGCTGCTGGTCATCCGGCGCGACAATGTCGAGCACCTGATTCTGACTGGCGGCCCGCAGGATGTGGTGATCGAAACCGGCATCGCCGTCGAAGAGCCCCCGGCCGTGCAGCCGACCCGTCGCCCGGTGCCGTTCATGGGAGCTCGCCGCCCCGGCCCTGCCCCCACCGAGGCTAAATCTGCCGACGCAAAGCCGACAATCGCACCGGCCTCGGCGGTCGCGGCCGGCCCGTCGGGCAATCTCGATCGCCTGCGCGACGCCAAGCCAAAGAATGGCGCGGCACCTCGTTCGCTGCGTCACACCGGCCTTCTTCGCCCTGTCAGCCCGCAGGAGCCGGCAGCAGACGGGTATAAACCCGACATTTCGCCCGAGCCGGCACTCGACTCAGTTAAAGAGATGGAAACAGATCAGGCCAATGAAGGGCTAGGCCTTGACCAGACCAAGCAGAGCGAAGCCAAGAGCCTCTAGGTTCTTTCAGATCCCGGGCCAACGCGCCCTGCTGGTTGTCGGCCTGGCAGGGCTAGCCCTGCTGGGCGCCGCCGGCATTGCCCAGGCCCAGGAACTGTCGCTCGATTTCGGCAACGACACGGCCCTGGTTGACCGTGCGGTACAGCTGATCGGCATGATCACGGTGCTGTCGCTGGCACCGTCCATCCTCGTGATGGTGACGAGCTTCACCCGCATCGTGGTGGTGCTGTCGCTCCTGCGCACGGCCATCGGCCTGCAGACCGCGCCACCGAACTCGGTGATGATCTCGCTGGCGCTGTTCCTGACCTTCTTCATCATGCAGCCGACGCTGCAGCAGAGCTATGACCAGGGCATCGCGCCCCTCATGGCCAATGAGATCGAGTTTGCAGAGGCTTTCGAGCTGACGGCAGCGCCGCTGCATGAATTCATGCGATTCAACGTGCGCGAGCAGGACCTGCAGCTCTTTTATGATCTGACGGAAGCCGACATCCCGGCCGAGCCGGAAGCCATCCCCCTGCAGCTGCTGATCCCGGCCTTTTTGATTTCGGAACTGCGCCGCGCCTTCGAAATCGGCTTTCTCTTGTTCCTGCCCTTCGTCATCATCGACATGGTCGTGGCCTCGGTGCTGATGGCCATGGGTATGATGATGCTGCCGCCGGTGGTGATCTCGCTGCCGTTCAAGCTGATCTTCTTCGTGCTTGTGGACGGCTGGTATCTGGTCGTCGGCTCGCTGGTCCGCAGTTTCAATACATAGCGGACCAGGCCGACCGGTCGAGCAGTCCTAGCCTTCGGTCGTCAGCCCGAGTTCATCGGTCTTGGCTACCGGGGCCAGGGCACCCTCGCTTTCATAGGTTTCCCGGTAGGCGGTAAGGAAGAGGTCCAGGCCATCGCGCGCCGCGATCTGGGCCGCGACCTGCTTGAACTCATTGCTCGTCACTTCGATCGGGCCGGTGATGAAGTCGAAGATCGGCCATTCCGGCGAATTGACCATGGCGTCCGAATATTTGGCCCGCAGGCGCGCGGTGGCGGCAGCATCACCGACGAGGACATAGCCGACACCGGCCTGGATGATGTTGAGACGCGCCGGCTTGCTGAGCGGCGTGGCCAGAGCCTGCATTCCATAAAGGGCCTCGATGCCCTGCCCGGCCTGCACATAGCGCTTGGCCTGCCAATGGGCGTCGATGCGCATCAGCTCGATGTCCTGCCCTTCGAGATCGCGCAGCAGGTCGAGCGCCAGCTGGTCGCGACCACCATCGATCAGGGCGCGGGCCTCGATGATGCGGCGCTGGCGCGCCATGGACACCGGCAGATCCGGCAGGCGCGATTCGTTGAGCACCCGCATGGCTTCGGCGGGCTTGTGGTTGGCGAGATAGAGCACAGCCAGATCGGTCGCGACCTGTGTCCGCGCGACGCCGCGCAGGCGGTTGTCGAGCTGGTACTGCAGGAGATCGATCGCCTGCGGGAGCAGATCGACCCGCACCAGACGCCGCGCCAGATTGCGGATCATCTCGTCGCCCTGCGCGCCGGCAGGGGTCAGATGCTGGAAATCATAGTAGACGCCAAGCGCATCCACGGGGGCCATCTTGTCGGCCATGCCGTGGAGGAAGAGCTCGGTGAAGGTGCGCTGCGCACTGTCGCTGAGCACCTGAACTTCGCGGCTTTCCGGATCGCTGAGGATCGCAGCCTTCACGGCCTCAAAGCCTTCACGGTAGTCGGCAGTGCGGAAATGAAGGTCTGCCAGCATGGCCTGCATGCTCGCTTCCAGCCGGTCGCCGCGCCAGAGCATGGCTTCGGCCGACAGGGTCTGCGTACCGCGGGCGACATCGAGGCGCCCCTGCTGGTCAAGGATCTGCAGCGTGCGGTAGACGGCCTCGGCGCGCGATGGCCGGACTTCGGAGGCAATGACCTGGCCATAGGTATCGAGGGCCAGCTGCTGGCGGCCCTGAGCCTGAGCCAGACGGCCGGTCAACAGGTTGAATTCGGCAATCTGGTTGGTGTCTAGATCGGCGAAATCGACGCTCTCGAGCATGGCCGCGGCCCGCTCTTCATTGCGCTCCTCGACGGCGGCGCGGATAGCGGCAAGTTGGAACTTGGCGCGCAGCCAGGACGGATAACCATCCGATATGGAATAGGCCTGGGTGGCATCGGCGAGCGCGCCGGAAAAGTCATTGACCGCTGTGCGCGCGATGGCGCGCCAGAACATGGCGTCGACATCCTGATCGAAACGGCGATCATTGAGCGTGGCAAGACCATCGGCCGGACGACCGGCCACAACGCTGGCGGCCGCAAGACTCATCTCGATGCGCGGCCGAAGCGCACTGTCGCGCAGGCTCGATCCAGCTACCTCGAACACGCCCAGCGCCTCAAGGGCGAGACCGTTGGCGAGGAAATACAGGCCGAGATCAAGGCGCGCCGTGTCACGCGACACACCATCGCTGGCGGCTGCGAGAGCTTCATACTGGTCGCGCTGGACACCGAAAATGCCGGGGTCGGCCTGGACCAGGGGCGCGAGATCAAGAAAATTGGCCCGTTTCGCCGGCGTGGTGCTGGCCTGATCCTGGCGCAGGGTCTCGATCGGCGAGACGGTCAGCCCAGATCCCGAAGAGATGACAGCGAGGGCGTTTTCGATTTCGACGTCGAGATCGCCTGCCTTGGGGCGAACCACGAGGCCATGGACGCTGCGCATGGCGGCAAAGTCGACATAGTCGAAGGAGCGCGTGAGGCCACGGGCGGGCGGATAGGCGGTGACGACCTTGAGCGTATCGCCGACCATCGGATCGGCAAAATCGTGGACCCGCGCGGGCCGCACGATATTGGCGGTCATTTCGAACTCGCCCTGCATGTCGCGGCGGCGCACCAGTTCTACCGGCTCGGTGGGCGCCAGCATCACGTCGCCGAGCGAGAGCACCCAGGACAGCCCTTCGGATCCGAGCGTGGCCAGACGGTCCTGCGAGAGATCGATGCGCACGACCTGTGTGTCATTGCCGGAGCTCGACGACACGAATTCCGAGGCAATGGCCTGCAGCTGCCCCATCTCGGGCGGGGACGCCACCTGGCTCTGGCTGTCGAACACCATCCACACCGAATCCCCGCGCCGGAATACTGCAGCGGGCGTTTCCTGCTCGAACGGGAAGACAACGCGCACCGTGCTGCCGAGCATGGTGACGAAGGGGGTGATCTGGGCCGGCGCGGCAGCATCGAGCGTCTGGGCGACGGGCTGGGCCGGAGCCCCGCCGAGCGACGCCGCGGCCACTGGCAGCGCTTCCTGCTCGGATAGCAACGCGGCCGGCGTCAGCTCGGGGAGCCCCTCCCCCTCGATATCGATGTCGAGGACATATTGGGTGGGCGAGGTCCCATAGAACCGTGGCTCGACGCCCTTGGCAAATTTGAGCGAGACCGTGCTGCCATCCGGAGTGACGACGTTGCGGATATCGGCAATCTCGCGCGGCAGATCGATGCGCGCCTCGCGCATGTCCACTTCGACCGGCCACTCGAACTCAATGGCGCCGGCTTCATCGGCGAAGTCGAAGGTGCCACCGGTGGGGATCGTCCAGTCGAACTGCAGCCGGTAGAAGGTCGGGTTGCGGCCGAGGCGGACGGTCGCGCGCGGGTTCTGCTCGGCAACCACCTGCGCCTTGCGCATCTGGTCTTCGCGCAGGGCGGCGACCACCGCCTTGGCGGCCATTTCGTCGATAACATCCTGCGGCAGCGCCGGCGGCATGCCCTGCCAGCTTTGAGGCAGGAGATCGATGAAGAGCTTGTCGCCCGCTTCGGTGGGATTGAAATTGAAGTTCGTGCGCAGGGCAAGACGCATGCCCTTCCCGTCGGCATCGACGCGCGCCACCGACAGATATTCGGGCATGGTGGATGCCACGTCTGGCAGGGCGATGGCGATCTGGTCCTCGAAGGTGAGGGTCAGCACGCTGTTGGACATGCGCAGATCATAGGCGGGGAGCGTATCGCGACCGGGGAAGCTGATGATCAGTCGGCCATAGCCGTCTTCCTGCGTGGCGAAGAACTGGCCGCGCTCCTGTGCCCAGGCGAGCGACAGGGTCGCCATGCTGACCGACAGCGTTGCCACGGCCAGGATAGCCCGCGACCGCAACCAGCTTGAACCCGACCTGATTTTCACGGCTACAGCCCGCCCGACACACTAAACGCGCTCCGCGACGACACCGGAAGGCCGGGCACGGGAGCAACGCGTTACACAAAACTACTTGCCGCCAACCCTACGGCCGCATGCTTAACATGGCCTTACGGGGCACCATGATGGCAGGCTCCGGCACCGATGAGCTGGGCAAAACAAAACCGCGGCGCCCCTGGGGACGCCGCGGCCGATGATTTCGATGGTGCCGGCCTTACTGGCCGACGATCTGGGGGAGCGCCGCCACGTCGCCAGACGGGATCAGCTCGGGATTGGCGGAGGTCTCTGACGCCAGCCGGACGGTCAGCTCCTGCGCTCTCGGGGTCTTCATCTCGGCGAGCACCGGAGCCAGCCGGCGCGGGCTCATCAGCTTGGCCACGCGGACCAGAACATCGATCTCGAGCTCGTCGAAAATGGTCGCAGCGTCCTTCGGCTTCATCGTCTGGAACATAGAGACGATGCTGGCGAACTGCTCTTCTTCGAGGCGCTTGCGCTCGTCCACCAGCGAAGCGATCTGGGCTTCGAGGGCTTCCAGCGTCGAGGCGCGGTCTTCGATCCGGCGCTCGGCAGCGTCGACCAGCGAAGCCCGGACGCTCAGCTCCTGCTCGAAGGCTTCAAGCTCGGCGCGACGGGCGGACAGCCGGTCGAGCAGGACCTGGCCGGTGAGTGAGGTATCGCCGACCGCCATGTCGACCGTGCCGCCGGGCCTTGCCAGCTGCGGAAGCGCATCGCCGGGTGTCGGGCAACCGCCGGGAACAATGGTAAGCTGGCCACCCTGCTGCTCGCCAGTCGGGCGAGGCGCACAGGCATTGTCGATCGCCACGCTGTTCGCCGCAGTCGGGGTGGTTTCCCCGACGGGCAGAGCAGGATCGAGCTGTGCGACGAGCGTGGTATCGGCCGCCGGAGCATCGTGGCTGACAGGGGCCACGGCGCCTTCAAGCGTCGGCGCCTGGTCGGACATGACCGGCGCTGCATCGGACAGCGTGGGCTGACCGACCGAAGGGCTATCCTGCGGCGCAGGAGTGGCCGGGGCGGCTGCGCCACCGGCGGCAGCTGCAGGCGTCACGCCCGAGAGGACATAGTGCCCCTGGGTGACGAGCCCGGTTGTCTTGAGCACGAACAGGGCGCCCACCACCACGATGACGACTGGGAGCAGGCGGATGTTGTTCACGCTGCAACCCCACGGTTCTGCACACGGGTCGTCAGCTGCTCGAGCGCGGCGCGGACCTTGTTGGTCGGGCTCACGGCCTGGCGGTCTTCCGCATCGGGAACGAAGTCAAGCGGAGCAACCGGGGTCGGCGCGCGGCGGGCGGCGGCGGTGATCTTGGAAATCCGCTGCATCAGCGCATTGCCGGCATTGACGTGATTGGCAAGCTCGATGCCGAAGCGCTCGGCTTCCTCAAGACGGCTGCTGAGCGCCAGGTCGGCTTCGACGGCCGTTGCCTTGAGTTCCTTGATGGCCTGATTGGCAAGGCCAGTGGCCGTGACCAGATCGCCAACCATGAGGCGCAGGGCGTCGCGGTCCGAATGCAATTGCACCAGACGACGGTTGAGGATGACGCAATAGCCAATGGTGAGCGCCAGCAAGAGGGCGACGGCACCTTCAATAATCAAGCCAAGAGACAGATCCAACATCATCGCCCTTCCAAAGACTCATCAATCGCTTCAAACGCCGCCATGGTGACCTTGGGCGGGCTGAGCGGGCGCGTAACGCGCACCGAAACATTATTTCCAATATGGCCCATAATGGCCTGGGTGAGATCGACGTCGCCGCAGCGCAGCTGGATCGGATCCGTCGGGGAACGATCGAACATGATCGTCTCGCCCGGTTTGATATTGATCAGGCGCGCCAGAGGCAGGTCCTGCTCATGCAGGATGGCATCGATCTCGACGTCCGCCTGGTAGATCTCGGTCGCAAGGTGACCTTCCCAGATCGGGTCGCGGCCGAATTTCTCGCCCATGAACATTTGCAACAGCTGGTCGCGGATGGGCTCGATGGTGGCGTAGGGCAGCAGGATTTCGATCTTGCCACCGCGGTCGTCCATCTCGATCCGGAGTTCGATCAGGATGGCCGCGTTGTTCGGGCGGGAGATGGCCGCAAAACGCGGGTTGCTCTCCATGCGCTCGAGCTTGAAATTGACCTGGGTCACCGGCTCGAATGCGCGGTGAGTGTCTTCCAGGATCAGCTCGATCATGCGCTGCGCCAGCGCCATCTCGATGGTCGTATAGGGACGACCCTCGACGCGGACATTGCCGCCGCTGCGACGCCCGCCGAGCAGCACGTCGATCATCGAATAGATGAGGTTGCTGTCGACGGTGAGGAGGCCGTAATTGCCCCATTCCTCGGCCTTGATGACCGAGAGGATCGCGGGCAGCGGAATGGAATTGAGATAGTCGCCGAACCGCACCGAAGAGATGGAGTCGAGCGAGACTTCAACGTTGTCCGACGTGAAATTGCGCAGCGAGGTCGTCGCCAGTCGCACGAGGCGATCGAAGACGATTTCCAGCATCGGCAGGCGTTCGTAGCTCACCAGCGCCGAATTGATCAGCGCCTGAACGCCGGAGAGTTCGACATTGCTGGCCGCAGCCGCATCGAAGCCGAGGAGATTGTCGATCTCGTCCTGGTTGAGGACACGATCGATACCGTCAGCACCGCCATCGGCAGCCTGCAGCATCGCAGCCCAGTCTTCCATGCCCGGATCGTCGGCACCGGGAATATCGAACCCGCCACCGCTGCCGGTCAGAGCGTCGAGACCCCAGTTTTCAGAGAGTTTGTCTTGATCGGGAGGACCAGCCATTACTGCACCAGAATTTCCTTGAAGAGCACGCTCTCGACCCGGGCCGGATAGACGGCCAGGTTGACGCGGCGCAGCAGCTCTTCCTTGAGGCGATAGATGCCGGCGGAGCCTTCGAGATCGCTCTTGCGCAGCTCGCGCATATAGACCTGGAAGGCATCAACTACCTTGGCGAGACGCGGCTGGATGGCCGTCATGGTCTCCTCGTCGGCAACCTCGAGCGCAACCGTCAGCTTCATGTAGTTCTGCTGACCGTCGACGCTGTTGAGATTGACCATCATCGGCTCGAGATTGAAGATGAAGGTATCGGCGGCAATCGCTGCAACGTCGCCCCCTGCCCCGTGCGCGCCGCTTGCATCAGTCGCACTGCCCGAGGACAGGAAGAAGAAGAGGCCTGCGCCACCAACGAGGACGACTGCCGCTGCGGCGCCAATTATGACGAAGAGCTTGTTGATGCCTTTTTTGGTTGGCACCTCGGCACCAATTTCCGCTTCTGCCGCCATTCCACGCCCCAACAAATGCCGCTGTTTCCGGATGATTCCGGCTTGATGACCAGCTAATGCCATAGTGGTTAACGAGTCGTTACTTTTGCCATGTTTTAGGCACATTCTGCCCGGCAGGAATTGCCCACCGGCAGTTTTACCCATCACCCGCCCCAGCTCGACCACTCACCTAACCTATTGATTTTGCTAGAATTAGTGATCTGGCATGGTTTCTGCATTGTTAACAGCGAGGCGGCAGGCTTGGGGAAGCAGGCCACCTCGGGGACTGTGAACCGGGGACCGGGGCAAATGGAAAACGCACAACTCATCAGCCTGTCGCGCCAAGTCGCGCTGCAGCGCCAGATGGACATGCTGGCCAACAATATGGCCAACGTGAATACGACTGGCTTCAAGGCCGAGCAGATGCTGTTCGAAGAATATGCGATGCCGGTGGCATCCCATCGCGGCTTCTCCGGCCAGGACCAGACGCTCTCCTATGTGCAGGACTGGGCAACGATCCAGGACTTTGCTGCCGGCCCGATGGTGCAGTCCGGTGGAGACTTTGACGTCGCCATCATGGGTGACGGCTTCTTTGCCGTGCAGACGGCCGGCGGTGAACGCTGGACCCGCGCCGGCGCCTTTCAGCTCAACAACACCGGCACCCTCGTCGACCTTTCCGGTAATCCGGTGCTCGGCGAAGGTGGCCCGATCCAGTTCGGCCCCGAAGAAACCGACATCGCCATTGCAGCCGACGGTTCGATCTCGTCCAGCGCCGGCCCCAAGGGCAAGCTGCGCGTCGTCGAGTTCGAGGAACCGCAGGAACTGATCCGCCAGGGCAGCAATCTCTTCTCCGGTGGCACGCCCATCGCCAACGTCAATTCCACGGTCATGCACGGCTTTGTCGAGCGCTCCAACGTTTCCGGCGTCGCCGAAATGTCCGAAATGATCCGCGTCACCCGCACGTACGAATCCATCGCATCACTGGCCCAGAAGCAGGATGAGTTGCGCCGCAACGCCATCCAGCGCCTCGGCGACACCAACGCTTGAGATTGAGGACCTGAGATGAAAGCTCTTTATATTGCATCGACCGGCATGAGCGCGCAGGAACGCAATGTCGAAGTCATTTCCAACAATATCGCCAACATGCGCACCGCCGGCTTCAAGCGCCAGCGTGCGGAATTCGAAGACCTGCTCTACCAGCAGATCTCCCGCGCCGGCTCGCAGACGTCCGACCAGGGCACACTCGTCCCCGCAGGCCTCGAGATCGGTTCGGGCGTGCGCACAGTGGCAACGCCCCGCGTGATGAGCCAGGGTAGCGTCAACGTCACCGAACGCGAGCTCGACGTCGCCATCCGCGGCGAAGGCTTCTTCATGATCGACCTGCCCGATGGGCGCACGGCCTATACCCGCGACGGCTCCTTCGAGCGCAGCCCGGAAGGCACGCTGGTCAATTCGAGCGGCTACCAGATGACCGGCGGGATCACCATTCCCGGCGACGTCACCTCGGTCAGCATTTCGCCCAGCGGGCTTGTCGAAGGCTTTGAGGGCAACGACACCACCGCACGCACGCTCGGCCAGATCCAGCTCGCCCGCTTCACCAACAAGTCGGGCCTGGAATCGATGGGCGACAACATGTTCCTCGAAACCGGCGCCAGCGGCCCGGCCCAGGTGGGACTGCCCAACGCCGACAGCAACGGCAATCTGCTGCAGAACTACCTCGAAATGGCCAACGTCAATTCGGTGACCGAAATCGCCGATCTGATCGCTGCCCAGCGTGCCTATGAAATGAACGCTCGTGTCATCTCCGGCGCCGACCAGATGATGCAGGCGACCAGCCAGCTGCGCTGATAGGAGGCCGTGATGACGCGTTTTCGTTCCATGACCGCTGCACTTGCCCTGTCGCTTCTGGCGGGTTCCGCCCTTGCAGCCCCCGTCCTGCGCGGCGACATCGTCGTCGTCGACCCGGTCGTGACGGCCGGCGACATGTTCGAGGATGCAGGCGCTTTCGCGAATACCCCGATCTTCGGCGCTCCGGCGCCGGGCACGACCGGACTTGTCGACCTCAGCGCCATCAAGGCTGCCGCAGCACGCGTCGGCATCACCGCCTTCGGCAGCAACGGTTTTGACCGCATTCGCGTCTCACGGTCGGGAACGCTGGTCGACGAAACCCTGCTCCAGGACATGATCACGGCCGATCTCAAGGCCCGCGGCATCCTGGGCAATGGCATGCATGCCGACATCATGCTGTCGCAGGGCTTTTCGCCGGTGAACGTGGCGACCGACACCGATCCGGCCCGCCTCGAGCAGCTGCGCTACCATCCGAACCGCAATGACTTCACCGCCCGCTTCACGCTCTCGGGCCTCAGCCGCCCGCTCGACGTGTCGGGCAGCATCATGATCTCCGTCGACGCACCGCACCTGGCGTCGACACTTCCCGCCGGCACGGTGCTGATGCCAGAGCATATCGTCATGCGCCCGATCCCGGTGCGCGATGCCGACAGCCTGGGCGTCGCCCAGCTCGACCAGCTGGTGGGCAAGGCCCTTCGCCGTCAGAGCCGTGATGGCGTGGTGCTGCGCGCCGCCGACATCACCGAGCCCCTGGCCGTCACCAAGAACGAACTCGTCACCATCGTCTTCCGACAGGGCCCGATGACCCTGACCGTCAAGGGTCAGGCCGTCACCAGCGCCGCCAAGGGAACGCCGGTGCAAGTCATCAACCTCATGTCCAAGCGCATCATCAGCGCTACTGCCATCGCGCCCGGCACGGTCCAAGTGACCTCTGCCCCGCTGGCGCTGGCCGGCCTCTAATCGGATTGCTCGCTATGAACCTTCTCAAGATCGCCACCATCATCACCCTGGCCGGCTCGCTTGCAGCGTGCAACACAATGGACCGTCTCGCTGACGTCGGCCGCGCCCCGTCGCTGACCGCCATCCAGGACCCGACCACCCTCGCCGGCTACCAGCCCGTGCGCATGCCCATGCCCGAGCCGATCGCCGACACCTATCAGTCGAACTCGCTCTATCGCACTTCGGCCAAGGGCTTCTTCAAGGATGAGCGCGCCCACCGCATCGGCGACATCCTGACCATTGTCGTGACCATCGACGACAGCGCCCAGATCGACAACTCCACCCAGCGCAGCCGCGCCTCGACCAATTCGGCCGGCATGGGCGGCATCTTCGGCTCTGCCGTGACGAATATCTCCGGTGGCAGCATCGATCCGGCCGCGGCCATCGACCTGACCTCGGGCATCAATGATGCCGGCGCCGGTTCGGTCAACCGCTCGGAAAGCCTCGAAACCTCGGTTGCCGCGGTGGTCACCCAGGTTCTCCCGAATGGCAATCTCGTCGTCGAAGGCCGGCAGGAAGTGCGCGTCAACTTCGAGGTCCGCGACCTCATCGTCACCGGCATCGTCCGCCCCTCTGACATCCAGGCCAACAACACCATCCCGTCCACCAAGATCGCCGAGGCCCGTATTTCCTACGGTGGCCGTGGCCAGATCACCGACGTGCAGCAGCCGCGCTACGGCCAGCAGGTCCTGGACGCCATCCTGCCCTTCTAAGGCAGGCTCCCCAAGAATTCGGCCGCGCTGTCCCCAATTCGCGCTGCCGCATATCCCCGGGTCCTCCAGAAGGACGACTCCGGCCTGGCAGAAGCCACAAGGCCAATCAAGAGGCGCAGCTCCTCGGCTGCGCCTCTGCCTTTTTGGGGGTGTGAGGAACCGATCCGGCGCGCTAGGCTTCCTTTGTGGTGAAGGAGGACGGCCGGATGAACATGGGTGTCGGGATAGCCATCGGGGTCGCCATAGGCGTGGCGATCGGGGCGATGATGGACAATATCGGGGTCGGGATTGCCATTGGCGTCGCCATCGGGATCGCGCTGGCGGCGGCATTCAACAAAGGCGGCAGCCGGAACTAGCTGGCACTTGCCCGCGCGGAGCGGCTGTGGAACATCTCTGGCACATTCAAGGAGCCAGACATGTCCTTCCAGAAACTCGATGATCTCGGCCGCCGGCTTGAAGCGCTGGAGCATGCGCTCGCCATTTTGGGCGCTGACGAAGCCACGCATATGGCAGTGGGCGGTGGCGACAAGCGCGCCGAGGCCATGTCGAACCTGGCAGGCATGTATCACGCCCAGGCGACCGCCCCCGAGATCCGTGACTGGATCGAAGCTGCCAAGTCCAGTGAGCTGACGCCCGACCAGGCCCTGGCGGTCGCCGAGTTCGAGCGCAGCTATGTCAACGCCACCTGTTTGCCGACCGAGTTCGTCGAGCGCCGCACCGCGGTGACCATGCGCTCCGAACAGCTCTGGCGCGACCTGCGGGCCAAGGGCGACTGGGACAGTTTTCTGCCCGCGCTCGAAGGCGTGGTGGCGCTGGCACGCGAAGAGGCGCAGCTGCGGGCCGACGCGCTGGGGCTCGCGCCCTATGACGCGCTGATGGACCAGTTCGATCCCGGCAATCGCACCGCCGATATCGACGGCGTGTTTGCCGACCTCAAGAGCTTCCTCAAGGGCTTCGTGCCCGAGGCTCTCGCGGTGCAGGAGGAGCGCCGCGCAAAAACGCCGCGAAAAGACCTCAACGGCCCCTACCCCATTGAAAAGCAGCGCGAGCTCGGGCTGGCCGCCATGCGGGCGGTCGGATTTGATTTTACCCATGGCTCGCTGGCCGTATCGCACCACCCCTTCTGCGGCGGTGTGCCGACCGATGTGCGCATGACCACGCGCTATCGCACCGACCAGTTCCTGCCCTCGCTGATGGGCGTGCTGCACGAAACAGGCCATGCGCTCTACGAGCAGGGCCTGCCCAAGGAATGGTCTCACTGGCCGCTCGGCAAGGCGCGCGGCATGGGCCTGCACGAAAGCCAGAGCCTGTTTGTGGAGATGCAGCTCTCGCGCAGCCCCGAATTCTGGGAATTCATGCTCCCGCTGGTACACCAACACCTCGGCGAAGACGCCATTCCGGGCTGGGACATCGCCGATATTCTCAATGAGGTGAACCATGTCGAGCGCGGCTATATCCGTGTCGATGCCGACGAGGTCACCTATCCGCTCCACGTCATCCTGCGCTACGAGCTGGAGCAGGAGCTGATAGCCGGCAAGCTCGAGGCCAGCCAGATCCCCGAGGCCTGGGACGCCAAGATGACCGAATATCTCGGCATTTCGACGATCAACAATCCCAAGGATGGCCCAATGCAGGACGTGCACTGGCCGGCCGGCTCCTTTGGCTATTTCCCGAGCTATACGCTGGGGGCAATGATCGCGGCCCAGCAATGGGCGGCCATGGAGCGTGCCCTGCCCAACGCCACCGACATGGTGCGCCAGGGTGATTTTTCAGCCATCAACCAGTGGCGCGCGGACAATATCTGGAGCGAGGCCTCGCGCCTCTCGACGCCCGATCTCATCACCAAGGCCACGGGCGAACCGCTCAACGCCGATCATTTCAAGGCCCATCTCAAGCGTCGCTACGGTCGGATCTGACCTCCGCGGTGGATTTGCAGCGAAAATGTCGAAATGCAAGGATTGGCTCGTCGCCATGATGAGGGACGCTCATGTCCTGACGGAAAGGAACGAGCCATGCGTGTAATGGTCTTTGTGAAAGCGACTGCAGACAGTGAAGCCGCGGTACAGGCTACACCGGAAATGTTCGAGGCAATGGGCCGGTACAATGAGCAATTGATCAATGCCGGCATCCTGCTCGCCGGCGATGGGCTAAAACCCTCGTCCCAGGGCAAGCGCGTGGTGTTTAGCGGCGCCAATCGCAGCGTCTATGACGGCCCCTTCGCAGAGACCAAGGAACTGGTCGCCGGCTATTGGCTCTGGCAGGTGCGGGACATGGACGAGGCGGTGGAATGGGTCAAGCGCTGCCCCAACCCCATGTTCACCGACAGCGAGATCGAAATCCGCCCGGTTTATGAAATGGCAGATTTTGCCGACATCATGACGCCGGAATCCAAAACCCTGCACGAGGACAATGCCCACAGGGTCGGCTGACACCCGGACAAAAAAGAGCCCGCATCGCTGCGGGCTTTCCAAGGTCAATTGTCGCGGCGATCACTCGTCGCGATATACTTTTTCGCGGCGTTCATGCAGTTCCTGGGCTTCCAGGCTCAGCGTCGCGATGGGACGGGCATCGAGGCGGGCGACACCGATGGGGTCACCGGTTTCCTCGCAGAACCCATAGGTCCCTTCATCAATGCGCTTGATGGCAGAATCGATCTTGGCGATCAGCTTGCGCTGCCGATCGCGGGTGCGCAGCTCGAGCGAACGATCGCTCTCGGAGCTGGCACGATCTGCCATGTCTGGGTGGTTCTGGCTCTCTTCCTGGAGGTTCTCCAGCGTCTCCCGGCTCTCGCGAAGGATTTCCTCTTTCCACGCGAAAAGCTTGTTCCGGAAGTATTCCCGCATCCGCGGGTTCATGAACGGCTCGTCTTCACTGGGCCGGTATTCCAAGACATCAACCGAAGACATCAGCAGTTTTAACTCCAATGCACCCCTATAGGCGGCCTATATAGGCCCCTGCGGATTGTCGAGCAAGCGTCGATATTACGCAGGTGCAAATTGGAAAAAGGGTTTTGGAAACAGCAGTCTAGGGAATTTTGACAAGAAGTTGATTGACTTTCTTCCCTCTTCCCAGCCGTTCAGAAGCGACTCAAAGAGACGGGAATCGCCCCAGTTTGGCCAGTTCGACGCGCACGCGAAGCTCGATTTCATCGATCACTTCATCAAGGCCCGGCTCGACCCGGTCGCGCATGGT
The DNA here is from genome assembly GCF_029201565.1 of Devosia sp. SD17-2. Lineage (GTDB taxonomy): Bacteria > Pseudomonadota > Alphaproteobacteria > Rhizobiales > Devosiaceae > Devosia. The sequence goes on along the minus strand of NZ_CP104002.1, from coordinate 1,757,659 downwards.
CTGAAGCTGCTCGACCAAGGCATCCAACCGCTCCGGCGCGATTTTGCCGACCAAAAGGTCTGCCTTCACCGTTTCGAGCACATCCAGCATGGACGCGCCGCGGCGAACGGCCCGACGTCGGCCAGTAAGCGCGTCACCCACGCCCTGCAGCGCCAGGATAGCGTCGAGAGCGGCAAGCGGCATCACCGGCGAGGCGGCAGAAGGGCGCGCGGGTGCACTGATTCCGGCCAATGAAAACGCCTGGCCTCCAGCGTAGCGGCCCACGGCAGCGCGACTTGCAACACTCGACATGCGATTGGCGGACTCGATACGCACGGACTGCATAACCCTCACGAAAAACCGATACCGGCAAAATCTGCCCGACATGGTTAATGCCCGCTTAATGAGGGCGGCAAGAATTGCTCGGCAGTACCAGCTTTCCGCATGAACGAGCCCGAAGATGGCAGTTTTTTCTTTCAATTTCATAGTCTTAGAAATATTTCAGCAAACTGGCACGGTTCTGGCATTGCTGTGGGCAAAGGTTGCGCCATGGGGATGACGCGACACCGACCCGGGGATTGAAATGCAGTATCGCTTCTTTAGGACCTGCCTCGCCGCCGCGCTGACCGCCGCCATGGTTTTCGCGCCTGTCGCCCAGGCAAATGCTGCCCCTGCGCGGATCAAGGACGTCGTCGACGTCGAAGGCGTGCGCGAGAATCAGCTGGTGGGCTACGGCCTCGTGGTGGGCCTCGACGGCACGGGCGACAGCCTCAACAATTCACCCTTCACCCGGCAATCCCTGCAGTCGATGCTGGAACGCCTCGGGGTCAACACCAATGGCGAGAACGTCCGGACGGCCAATGTCGCGGCAGTGATGGTCACCGCCAATCTGCCGGCCTTCGCGACCCAGGGTTCGCGCATGGACGTTGCGGTCTCGGCGCTCGGCGATTCTGACAGCCTGCAGGGCGGCACCCTGCTGGTCACCCCGCTCGTCGGCGCCGATGGCGAAGTCTACGCCATTGCCCAGGGCCCGGTGGCGATCAACGGTTTTAAGGCGCAGGGCGATGCCGCGAGCATTATCTCGGGCGTGCCGACCACCGGCCGCATTTCATCGGGCGCCCTTATCGAGCGCGAGATCGGGTTTGAGCTCGGCTCTATGCACTCGCTTCGCCTGTCGCTGCGCAACGCCGACCTGACCACGGCTCGCCGCATCGCCATGGTGATCAATGATTTCATCGGCGTGCCCACTGCCGTTCCTGAGGATCCGGCCACTGTCCGCCTGACCCTGCCAGCCAATTTCAACGGCAATATCGTCGACCTCCTGACCGATATCGAGCAGCTGATGGTGCAAACCGACCAGTCGGCCAAGATCGTCATCGACGAAAACAGCGGCATCATCGTCATGGGCAAGGATGTGCGCGTCTCGAGCGTTGCCGTGGCCCAGTCGAACCTCACCGTTTCCATCGCCGAAAGCCTGGAAGTCTCGCAGCCCAATCCGTTCTCGATGGGCCAGACCGAAGTCGTTCCAAACACCGATCTCAACGTCACCCAGACCGATATGGCGCTGACGACGGTGGAAGAGAGCGTGACGCTGCAGCAGTTGGTCGATGGCCTCAACGCCCTTGGCCTGACCCCGCGCGATCTGATCGCCATCCTCCAGGCCATCAAGGCCACCGGCGCCCTCCAGGCCGAAATCGAAGTGCTGTGATGAACATCACCACCCCGATCCAGACCACACTCGAGCCGGCGCAGCTCAACCGGCTCAAGCAGCAGGCAGAAGACCTTGAGGGCGTGTTCCTCAATCTTCTGACCAAGGAAATGTTCGCCACCGTCAAATCCGAAAACGGTTTTGGCGGAGGCTTCGGCGAGGAGACCTGGCGCTCCATGCAGGCCGAACAACTGGCCAATACAATGGCCCAAAATGGCGGGCTCGGCATTGCCGACCAGCTGCTCGGCGACATGATCGCCATGCAGGAAGCCGCCCAGAAAACTCAAATGCGTGCTACAGGAGTATACCGTTGATGTCTGCCGCAGCCGATCGTATTGCGTCGCTCGACAGCCTGCCTGCCCTCGATCTCTGCCAACAGGCCGAGACCGCCCTGCAGGCGCTCGTCACCATGATGAACGAAGAAACCACCCTGTTGCGCGCTGGTCATTTCCGCCAGGCCGGCGGACTTACGGCACAGAAGACCCAGCTGGCCCAGGACTATACCGTTTTTGCGCGCGCGGTTCAGCGCCAGACCCAGCGACTCTTGACCGAGGCCCCCGAGGCGCTCGACCGTCTGCACAAGAACCACGACGCCCTCGCCACCCAGATGGCCGAAAATCTGCGCGTCATCGCAACGGCCAAGCATCTGGCCGAGGATCTGCTGACCGACGTTGCCGAAACCGTCGGCCAGAAGGATCGCACTCGCACCTATAACCGCAATGGCCAGATCGGTGCGGGCCGCGCCACCTCCGCGCGCGGCATCGCGGTTAACCGCGCGCTCTGACATTACAGAATCGCCGCTGCGCTTGCGCCTTGGGCGAAGCGTTCTAGGAGGAACGCCGATCTTTCCAGCCGGCCAAAAGGGTCTTCGCAGAATGCGGGGGCCCTTTTTATTTGCGCGGGCGACGGCGCACCGCAATTGAAACACTGAAAATTTTCATAAATTGCAGCAGCCCGGAAAAAGATGCCGGTAGAACGCGAAGCGATAGCCTGCCAATGGCCAATTGTGGCTCCGGGACAGGACATCATGAGCGCCAGAATAGCGCCGCGACCTGATACGATGAGTATCGGATTTTCGCCGCACCATCCCAGACATATGCGCCAATATAAGCGCCCGGACACCCAACATCAGGACAGACCGCCTTCACGGCACTCTGACCAGCCGGACACGATGCTCGTCGATGGCGACCAACCGGAAGGGCTACCGCCCGAAACCCTGTTCGAAGCTGCACTATTGAGCGAGAACCGCCCGCTTTCTCCATACGAGATTGCCCGTAAGCTCAACCGCGAATGGGCCCCACCGGAGACAGCCTTCCGCCTCGCCGACAAGACGATCTGACATCAGGCGGCCAAATCGACCCAAGCCCCGGCGCAGAATTCTGCCCGGGGCTTTGTTCTGTGTTCAGGAGGCCGAAAACAAAAAGGCCCGCCAGGATGGCGGGCCAGTTCAGGGTAGGCGTCAGGCGATTAACGCAGCAGGCGCAGGGCGGTGCTTTCGCTCGACTGCATGATCGAGAGGGCAGTCGCAGCCATCTGCTGGCGGGTCTGGAGTGCCATGAGGTTGGCAGCTTCCTGGTCCATGTCGGCGGCGGTCAGATCATTCGAACCGGACTTGAGCAGGTTCGAGAGAGCAGCGTTGAAGTCCTTGCGGACGTCGATCAGCGACTGGCTGGAGCCAAACTTGGCAGCATCGGTCTCCAGGTCAGTTGAAAGAGTTGTCAGCGCATCCACGGACGCCGTGATATCGTCTACCGTTGCCCAGTTGTTTTCGGCGTCATCGAAGGTGGTGATGCTGAAGCCTGCGATGTCCACCTTGCTCGTGCCGTCTTCGTTGAGGACAACAGAGATACTATTGCCAGCCAGAAGGTTCGATCCGTTAACTTTGGAATCTGCCACCAGCTTTGTCACTTCTGCCGCCAACGTATTGAACTGTTCAGCGAGAACCTTGCGGGTAGCAGTGTCCGATGCCAGCGCCTGGCCTGTAAGGGCGCGCGCCTGCTTGATCACGCCCTGAATACCCTTGATGCCTTCGCCAGCAGCCTTCAGAGTGGTCTGTGCGACGGTCACGCCTTCCATGAGATTGTCAATCGAAGCAGCACGGGCATCCATCTTGGACGCAGAAAAGAACCTCGACGCATTATCGACGGCACTATTGACAGCCTTGCCGGTCGCCAGGCGCTTCTGGGTTACTTCCATCTGATCTGCAACACTACGCAGGACCGAGAGACCCGAGCGGGCGGAGGACGAGAGATTTACTGCGCTCATTGTTTGGACTTCCTGTTCCAGAGTTTTTTTTCTTCCGGCTTTCCTTGCCGGCGAGAACAGGTTTAGGGTCCAAATGCTGCGCGCCCCTCTCGGCAAAAGGCGCGATTTAATTCAAGTTTTATCGAATTTCGCGGGCACACCGTGGCCCCCGGAACTGCAGGAGACCGGGGCGCTACAAGCACCAGTATTGATTGGTGGAAGAAACGAGCATCGTCCGGCCGGGCCACATGGCTGCCATTTTCACTCGTGAAGCTCACATTAAGCGGAGTCTGCCATAAGGGGCCTGAGCCCGCGCCGCCAAATGACTGGCGCCAGCCGATTTCCGCTGCTACCGCTTATCAAGACCGCCTGAAGATCGGCGGCATTCCCAGAATAGGAAGAAAAAGCCATGTCCCTCAAAGTCGAGCTCAAGCCAGGCGAGCGACTGATCATCGGTCAGTGCATCATCACCAATTCCGATCAGCGCACGCGGCTCTTCATCGATGGCAAGGCCCCTATCCTGCGCGAAAAGGACATCCTGACCGTCTCCACAGCAGACACGCCAGCCAAGCGCATCTACCTGGCCGTTCAGCTCATGTATCTGGAGGACGACACTGCTCGGTTGCGGGAGGAATATTTCCATCTTGTCAATGAGATAATCACTGCAGCGCCGTCAATGATCACGCTGATTAATGGCATTAACAACGAGATTTTAACCGGCGAGCTGTACAAAGCTCTCAAGGCAGCCCGGAAACTAATCCAATACGAACAGGACCTTCTTGCAAATGTATCATCAGGGAGCGCAGGCATACCAACAGGTAGCCCGCAAGACGGAAGCCCCGCGTGACCGCGAAGCCAATTTGCTGTCGCGGGCAGCTGCCAATCTCCAACTCATTCACGATGCGTGGGACCTCAAGCAGGATAGCCTGAATGACGCCCTGCTGTTCAACCGCCGCATCTGGAACATTTTCCTGACCTCGGTGACCCGTGAGGACAACCCTCTTCCGGCTCCCGTGCGTCAGAACATTGCCAATCTCGGCCTGTTCGTGATGAACGAGACGCGCGAGCTGCACATGGAGCCCAACAAGGCCAAGTTGCTGCCGCTGATCAACATCAACCGCCAGCTGGCCGCTGGCCTGCGTGGCGCGGGCGAGGAATAAACCTCTCCTAATTGCGGTCGCCTCGACGCGACAGTTTCATAGAGCCTCCGGAACCAACCGGGGGCTTTTTTTTGGCCTCTGCCACAGGGCTCCGAACGGAAGGCGCAAAAAAGCGGGGTGTTTCCACCCCGCTTCGAATTGGCCGTCCTGGCCGACAAGGCGCCTTCTGGCGCCGGCCAATCGGCTATTTCAGATAGTTCACGAGGCTCAGGTTGGCGATTTGAGCAGTGGCCGAATAGCTAGCCTCGAGACGCGTCTTCAGCGCCAGGAGCTGCATTGCCGTTTCTTCCATAGTGACAGTCTCGACATCGCTGAGCAGGGACGCGAGTTGACCGGAATAAGCAATGTTGCGCTCCGACGCGCGGCCGACGGTCGATTTGGTGACGCCGAGCTCGAGCGCGATGCGTTCGACCGACCCTTCATTGGTCGCCGTGTCGGACGACATGGACTTCATCTGCCGCTCGACCATGGCAGTAAACCGTGCCTTGGAAGTGGGATCGTCGTTTCGATATTCAGAAACGCTCATGGCCGCCAGTGTCTTCACCATAGCCAGCAACCCATCTTCGTTGGCGCGAACGCCGTAGCCGACCCTGGTTGCATCATCCACCTGGGCAGTGGCGGATAAGCGCGGGTTCGTCGAGCTGACTTCGCCCGTGTACCAGATCACGGTATCTGCGGCACTTCCGGTACGCATGGTCGTCGCAGCTTCAGCAGGGTTCCCGTTGACGCGCCTTGGTACGCCATCGGCGGAAAAGAAGTCATTGGCAGCCGCATAGATCGATGCCGATTTCAGTTCCGTCTTGACAACGTCGTCAAGCTTGACCTTGAGCGCTGCTGCGAAATTTCGTCCGTTTGCCGCGTTGGAGTCGCCAATCTTGAACTGACCAATTCCAGGTGTGCCCGTCACCGCGCTCAGCGAAATCTCGGAAGTCGAACCGTCAGGCATCGTTACGCTGAAGGTCACAGACTCGCCCGGCCTCACCTCGCCGACGAACTCAACGCCGAGCGACTGGACACCGGAGGCGCTGGTCGTAGAGACCTTGATGTTGTGACCAGTCGTGGAAGCGGCCGTGAGTTGTGAGAAACCAAACTCTACTGCCGTATTTTTACGGATCGTCACTTTCTCGTCAGGCGTATTGAGAACTTCGAGCCGGCCGTTCTGCACGTCAGCACGCAGCTCGCCTACCTGTGCACGCAGCGCGGTCTGGAGGTTCTCCATTGTCTCCCGTCGATCGGCACCAATGTTATATTCATTCGCCTTCCTGGGAACTGTGGAGGCGGGATCACGGGCAATCAGTTCAATGGTTTCAACGGTGCCACCTGGCTTCTTGATGCCGATGCGAACTGCTTCGCCCACTGTCGGCAGATCCGTGAACTTCAGGCCGACTTGCAGCGAGCCATCAGCATCGCCGGTCACCTTCATCAGATTGGGTACTGTGCCGGTATTGCTGACCGAAACGGAACTGAAAGCGTCGAGATCGCCGACGCCGGTCTGGGCGATGAGCGCCTCGTGAAAGTTCTTCGCGGTATTATCCGTGCTGGTCGGATCGATTGAGAATTCGACCGGCGTGGCACCCGCAGTAGGTGTTCCGCTCACTGCTTTGAAAGTAAGCGGCCCAAGCTTTGTACCATCGAGTTTGGTGAGGTTGACCGTGAATTCTGTGTCAGCGGCGGGCTGAGACGCAAGGGAGGCCGTCTGGTTAATCGGGTTCCTGGTCGGTCCATTGGTCTTGATGTTGTCGTCGTTCCCAGAAATCGAGATGATTTCATAGCCCAGCTTGTCGAACATGGTGGACGACATGGTGAGGTAGTTGCCGTGGGGTCCACGAATGGTGGTCTGCGGCAGTGCCAGGCCGCTGAGCTTTACATTCTCGGCCGCGCCCATATCGGCGCTGTTGCGCTCATTAACGACGGTCCGGTAGCCGGCCTGGGCGCCCTGCCCGTTCATGATCAGGTCCATCGACTTGACCGGTGGAGCGTCCGTCTTGTTTCCACCCATCATGTAACGTCCGGCGACACTCAGGTTGAGAGTCTCTAGGAGCTGTGAGAGGCGGTTCTCGGAGTCCTTCTGAAGGCTCGCCATGACGAGGCCGTTTTCGCCGAAGCTGGTGGGCGTCGCCGAGTTGCGGGTTTCGGACTTGAGGCTGTTAAGCGAGGTAAAGGCCTGATCGAGAAAGCTCAGCCGCAGATTGACGGTATCGATATTGGCCGCGAACGACTCGAGCTTTGTCAGGCGCATCCGCGTCGCCAGGGAGACCTTGCGGTCATTGCCCATCTCGGCCAGGGTCTGTGCTTTCTGCCCGTTACCCAGCTGCGTCTGCAGCTTGCCCAGCTGGCCCTGCATGGTTGAGATCGCGCTATAGCCGGCCTTGACCGGATACATGGACTTGTTGATCAGCATTTATCGCAACCCTTTACCTGAACGACTGCATGAGGGTGTCGAGCAGTTCCTGCACGACTGAGGCCACGCGCGCATTCGCGGCATAGGCATTCTGGAGTTCCATGAGCCGTGCGACCTCTTCGTTGATATCGACCCCGTAATTGGCTTCCATACGCGACGTGATGGCGTCGAGCGTCCCGCGGTTAGTCTCATCTGCGGCCAGCGCAGTCTGAATGCTGCTCCCCTGGAACTCGACCATCTGGCTCACCATATCGGTCAGCGTACCGGCCATACGGAAGCCGCCATTCTTGGCCCCTGCCGTAGAGTTCGAGCCGAAGCGCAGCGAGCTGAACTGATCGACGAGATATTCTGCCCGCTTGCTGTCGCCCGACGCTGCGCTGCCGGACCAGTTCACAAGCAACTTGTTGTCAGCGACAACCTCCGGGTTGATTGTGATACGCCCGGCAAAACCGAGCCTCTGCCCTTTACCGGCCAAGGAGTTGGTAAATGCCTCGCCATTCGCCTCCACGAAAAGGTTAAGACCGTAGGCGCTCTCATTAGTAGTCGTCGTCGAAAGCGAAGTCAGGGAGTTGGGGGCCGTCGTGGCGCATGTCAGATTGCCAGAGGCATCGCTGTCAAATGTCAGGTGGGCCAGTGGAGGCGTCAACGCGCCGAGCTGCGCCTTAACACCTGCGGCCCCGGCAGACATGTCCACCCGCACGATCAATTCATCCGGAGCCCCCGTAGCGGGCGCGGTGGAAGGGGTAGAGCTGTTGACGAGTGTCAGCTTGAGCGGCGTTCCAGCAACTTCGTATTCCAACGAGATGTGGTCGCCTGGCTTTGCAGAAGCCAAGGCGCCAGCACTGACGCTGCCCAGGGCGTTGGCAGAAATGGTGCTCGGCCAAGTCTTCGTCGCGGTGGTATCAGCGGTCGTGCGGGATGTGACCTTGGTTACCGCGGCCCCTCCCGCACCGGCAATCGTCAAACCACCTTTTGCGTTTTTGCCAAAGGTCAGGTCCGATACGCCCGCAGCGGTCAGGTTGTCCAGCAGCGTACCGATATCGCCGGAAGCACTGACTTCAACTGTACGAGCACCATTGCTATCGACATAGTTGCGGGGAGACGTGGCCGGGCTCGCAACATTGACCAGACGTAGCTGACGCGCAATACCCGCTGCGTCGGTATACTCGATGACCATGTCGTTACCAGGCTGCATCGCAGCGCGGTCTTCGGCTCCGACTGTCGCGCCCGTGCCAGTCACCGTACCGGGACGCTGTACCGTCGAGAACACTTGCGCCAATGCGGCCGCGATATCGTCGAGCTGCCTTTGCGCATCCTGCAAAGTCGTGTCGCGCAGTTCAATCAGCGCGCCGAGCGTGCCGGACCGGATAGCACCGTCCTTGACGAGGTCAATGCGCGTGCCGTTGGGCGTTTCGAGGATCAGCTTGCCGACGCCGCTCTGGCTATCATCGATGTTGAATTCTGAAGTTGGCGTGAGCGACCCGGCCTGCTCGAACTGCAGGAGCGATGGACGCACGTCGAGAATGGAAGCTCCAGATCTGGTGGCGAGACGCACCGTGCCATCGGGATTGTAATCAACCCGAAGATCCATCATTTCGGACAGGCCGGATACGAGGCGGTCGCGCTGGTCCAAAAGGCTGTTGCGGGTGTTTTGGTCCACACCATAGTCGGCCAGCACCAAATTGACGTCGCGGAGCGAGGTCAACATCGAGTTGATCTGGTCGACGCTCGAGGCCATGCGCGTTTCAGTCTCGCGGCGCATGGACTGCACCTCTTGCGAGAGCTTGTTGAGCGTACTGGCCATGTCGCCAGCCTTCGTGACCACATCGGCGCGCGCCGCGTAGTTATCGGGGCTGGTCGCCAAAGCGTCGAGGGCGTTCTGCAGATGGCCCAGCATGGTGTCGAGCGATCCTGCGCCACCCGGCTTGCCCAGTGCGGTCTGCAGGCGATCAAGGAAGGTGCCGCGCGTTGCCGAGTAGGCGGTCTCGGGCACCTGCTTGGTGTAGTAGTTCTGCAGGATGGTATCGAAGGCGCGGTCGACCTGGCCGGCGCGGACATATGAGTTGTCGCCACGCCCCACTTCGATAACATTAAGCGTCTGCTTGTGGTAGCCGGGCGTACCCGCATTGGAGATGTTGCGGGAAATGACCTCGAGCGCTGTCTGGCTGGCCTTGAGGCCCGAAAGCGCATTCCCGATAGCGACCGTCAAACCCATAACGGGTCTCCTTTGGAACACAGCAACCGCAAGCTGAAAACGACGCTGCGGCAGAAACGAGGAAAATTGGAAACGATGAGTCCCGACGCACGCGCCGGGACCGGGAAGAAAAAGGAAATGCCGCATCTCTCCCCGCCCAGGCGAGGCATTAACCGGTCAGACAGCCCGAATGGCCGGTAGGAAGTGATGCGACATTCCAAAGTCATGCGACCTCAGCGGATCATGCTGAGTGCTTCACGAAGCATTTCATCGGCCGCCGTCACGATCTTGGTATTGGCCGAATAGGCCTGCTGGGTGACGATCAGTTTGGTGAATTCTTCGGAAATGTCTGTATTGGAGGCCTCGGTGGAGGAGCCGACGATGCCCTGCCCGGACTGGTCGATGATCGGCTCGCCGGATTCGGTGGACGCGGTATAGGCACCGCCGTCTCCACGCCGAAGTGCATTGGCATTGGAGAAGCTGGCAGTGACGATCTGGGAAACTTCGCGGGTCTCGCCATTGGTATAGGAGGCGACGACGCGACCATCGTCAGAAATCCCCACCGAGATAAATTCACCGGCGCCGTAACCGTCCTGCTTGAGGGTGGTCGTCGTCGCCATGCCGGAATTGTCGGCAAACTGCGTCATACCCTTGAGGCCATGATCGAACAAAACCGCCCCTAGCGCCGTATTATTAACACTGATGTTATGTGTTAGCGAGGTTCCCACGGGGACGGGTGCACCACCAGCAGCAGAAGTAACGGTGGTCAACTCACCCTGATCATATGCATAAATTGCCAGCTTAGTCCACGCCGCCGGAGCTGCAGGGGCACTATCGGAAGCATAATATAGCTCCCACTTCTCTGCTCCAGCAGTATTATCTGTTTTCGCCCAACGCATCTGAACATTAACAGGTTCGCCGGTCGCGGTATAAAGCGTCAGCCCACCGCCTGAGATAGATTGCCCCGTAAATGCCGCACTTTCAGTACCGCCAGCAATAAAATCCGGACCAACACCCGCAGTTGGAGCATCCGCGAAGCTCGCAGGCTTCAGAAGCGCGGTCGCAGGATCACTGCCATCATAGTCTGAAGTTTTAGGGACTTTTGGCAAATTGAGCTGATAATTTATCTTTTTTGAAGCACTAGCCTTCAGGAACGAATTATCGATCTGAATGGGCTTGGCCACCGATCCAGTCACAACACCATTTTCCATATCGAGGCCCGTCAGGCGATAGCCGGCGCCGTTGACGAGAAAACCATTGCGGTCGATGTCAAAATCACCGCGACGGGTATAGAAGGTGCCTGGGCTGCCATCCGCCTTTTCGGTGACGAAAAAGCCATTGCCATTGAGAGCCATATAGGTCTGGGTGTCGGCGTTCTGGATGTCGCCGCGCAGCGTGTTCATCGAGCGCGAGAAGGCCGACACAGCCCCGGCTACCTGCTGCTTGACCGGCGCATCCGCCAAGAGATCCACGAAGCTGGTATCAATCCGCTTGTAACCGATGGTCTGCGAGTTGGCGATATTGCCGGAAATGTTCTCCATGGCGTGCGACTGCGCCTTGAGACCCGACACCGCACTTTGAAGAGCGCCAAAAATACCCATCTATAACTCCAGTTCCCCAAATTCGAGGCAAACGCCTGTTTGGCCCCTGCAATGCAAGCACAGTGCCAACTCGTTAACCAACTGAATTAACTATGTTTTTGATAGAGCGGAGGGCGGCAAGGACCAGGCAACCCGGCAAGTTTGGGGCGACAACATGGCAAAAACTGCCGTCTGAGTTTGGAGTGATCCGGTAAGAAATCTTTCCACATTCCCGGCGTTCGTGGAGACAAACCCCTCACCCGTCTCGGCCTGTGGCCGATCCACCCTCTCCCTCAAGGGGAGAGGGTGGCACCGCGCGTGCAACAAGCTCGCAGTTCCCTTCTCCCCTTGAGGGAGAAGGTGCCCGAAGGGCGGATGAGGGGTCTACGATTTTCTGTGCCAAGCTCTTGTGGCTCGCGCTTGTGCCGCCATCACGATTGTTCTAAACGCAGCGGGAACCACGAAAAGCCTGTCATGCTGTTTGAAAATCCCGACGAGTTCATCAATGCTCCACGCCGCGCCGTGACCGTTTTCGGCATGGCGGGGGTCGGCAAAACGCGCCTGTCCAATCTGCTGCGGAAGAACCGCTGGTTCCACTACTCGGTGGACTACCGCATCGGCACGCGGCACATGGGCGAGTTCATCGTCGACAACTTCAAGGCCGAGGCCATGAAGGTACCGTTCCTGGCGGAATTGCTGCGCTCGGACTCGATCTACCTGTCGTCCAACATCACCTTCGACAATCTCGACCCGCTCTCGACCTATCTGGGCACGCCGGGCAATCCCAAGCTGGGCGGACTGCCGCTGGCCGAATATCAGCGCCGCCAGGAGCAGCATCGCGTGGCCGAAATTTCGGCCCTGCTGGATGTGCCGCACTTCATCGACCGGGCCGAGCAGCTCTATGGCTACAGCGATTTCATCGCCGACACGGGCGGGTCACTGATCGAGGTCATCGACCACACCGATCCGGAAGATCCGGTGGTCAAGGCCCTGACCGGCAACACTCTGCTGCTCTATATTCGCGGCACGGACAAGGACGCCTCCGAGCTGGTTCGGCGCTTCAAGCAGAGCCCCAAGCCGATGTACTACCGGCCGGAGTTTCTTGTCGAGAAATGGGCCGAGTTCAAGCAGATCGAAGGCGTATCGGAAGACGACGACGTCGACCCTGCAAAGTTCGGGGCCTGGGGCTTTGAGGCCCTCCTCCACGATCGCCTTCCGCGCTACCAGGCCCTCGCCGACAATTTTGGCTACACGATCGAAGCCTCTGACCTTGCAACCGTGCGTGACGGCGACGAGTTCACCGATCTGGTGGCATCGGCCATCGAGAAGCGAATGCGTTAGCGCGCCCCCAAGGGGACGCGCCTGTTCGCTATTCGGTTGTTTCGTTGCCCGCTTGTGAGGCCAACATGCCTATTCGTATTCCCGACAATCTGCCTGCCCGGAAAACCCTCGAAGAAGAGGGCGTCAACGTCATGGATTCCAGCCGCGCTTCGCGGCAGGATATTCGTCCGCTCGAAATCGGCCTGCTCAATCTGATGCCGAACAAGGAGCGGACCGAGACGCAGTTTTCACGGCTGATCGGCGCCACTCCGCTGCAGGTCAATCTCAGCCTCGTGCGGATCACGGATCACCAGTCCAAGCACACTTCGGAAGAGTATCTCAACACCTTCTACCAGACCTGGGAAGAGGTGCGGGAACGCAAGTTTGACGGCTTTATCGTCACCGGCGCGCCCATTGCGCATATCCCGTTTGAGGAAGTGCGCTACTGGCCCGAAATGCTCGAGATCATGGAGTGGACGCGCACCAATGTGCACCACACCATGTTCATCTGCTGGGGCGCGCAGGCGGCGCTGCATCATTTTCATGGTGTCCGCCGCCACCGCATGGACGAGAAGGCTTTCGGGGTCTATCGCCACCGCATCGTCAATCCGCGCTCGCCTTTCCTGCGCGGCATGTCGGATGGCCCGATGATCCCGGTGTCGCGCTATAACGACATCGATCGCAACAGCGTCGGCGACGACCTTGAAGTGCTGGTTGATGGCGATATCGGCCTTTGCATGCTCGGCGACCGTGTCGGCAAGGCGGTCTACTTCCTCAACCACCTCGAATATGACAACCGCTCGCTGGCCGACGAATATGATCGTGACGTCGCAGCCGGGCTGAACCCGAAGCTGCCGCTCAATCTCTACCCGGGCGATGATCCGTCGGCCGTGCCGGAAAACCGCTGGCGCAGCCATGGGCATCTGTTGTTCCAGAACTGGATCAACGAAATCTACCAGACAACGCCCTACAATCTCAGCGAGATCGGGCAGTAACCAGAAGGGGCCGCATCAGCGGCCCTTTTTCCGTTTTGCTCATCGCAACACGATCTCCGGCCGCGCCCGGCCTCTTTGCAAACGACACCTTACTCCCTACCTTGTGAGTGAACCGGGAAAATAGCCTTGCCACAGCCGCCGACCAAGCTCACCGACGAACTGGGCATCGCCCTTTCCAATTTCGCCGATAACGCGACCGGCATGCTTACCCCGACCCTGCGGCTGGGGGTGACAGGGCTGAGCCGGGCGGGCAAGACCATTTTCATTACCGCGCTGGTGCATAATCTGCTCACCCAGGGTCGGCTGCCGGGCTTTGCGCCGCTGGCCGAGGGGCGGTTCATTGGCGCGCGGCTGGCCGAATATCCCGACGCCACCATTCCTCGTTTTGCTTATGAGCAGCACCTCGCCACCCTGACTGGCGATCCGCCGACCTGGCCCGAGGGCACCAAGCGCATCTCGCAATTGCGGCTGGTGCTGAAATTCCAGTCGGCAAAATGGTGGTCCGGCATGCGTGGGCCGGCCACGCTCAATCTCGATATTGTCGACTATCCCGGTGAGTGGCTGCTGGATTTGCCGCTGCTCGGCCTCTCCTTTGCCGAATGGAGCAAGGACGCGCTGACCCGCGCCAATCTGCCCAGCCACCTGGCCGAAGCCTCGGATTTCCTGGGCGAACTCGACAAGACCGATGTGAAGGGCCAGGCCACCGACATTCTTGCCGAGCATCTGGCCGGTGCGTTCACCACCTACCTCCGCCGCAGCCGCGAACACGGCGCGCTCGAAACCCTGCCGCCGGGTCGGTTCCTGCTGCCGGGAGACCTCGAGGGCTCGCCGGCGCTGACCTTCGCGCCCCTGCCGCTGCCGGCTGGGGACATTCCGCGCAACAGCCTCTATCGCATGCTGGAACAGCGCTACGAGGCCTATAAGGACAGGATTGTCCGCCCGTTCTTCCGGGATCATTTTGCACGGCTGGATCGGCAGGTGGTGTTGGTCGATACACTGCGGGCGCTCAATGCCGGGCCCGGCGCAGTGAGCGATCTTGAAACGGCGCTGACCGCCGTGCTCGCCTGTTTCCGCCAAGGCGAGGCCAATCCGCTGCTGCGACCGTTTACGCGCCGGATCGACCGCATTCTCTTTGCCGCTACCAAGGCCGATCATGTGCATCACACCAGCCACGACAAGCTCGAGGCCATTCTCAACCGGCTGGTGTCGAACGCCACCAAGCGCGCCCGCTTTGCCGGGACCGAGACCAAATCCATAGCCATGGCGGGCATTCGCGCCACCAGCGAGGGGACGATCCGAGAGGGCGGGGAAACGCTTCCGACCCTCATTGGAACGCCGATTGCCGGCGAGGAGCTCGACGGGACCGTTTACGACGGCAAGACCGAAATCGCCTTGTTCCCCGGTGACTTGCCGGCAAAGCCGGATTCATTGTTCGAGGATGGCAGCCCGGTCGAACTGAACTTTTTGCGGTTCACGCCGCCGCAAAGGCTTGAGCGCAATGCGGCTGGCGACCCCGTTCTGCCCCATATCCGGCTGGATCGGGCAATCGACTATCTCATCGGAGACTGGATGGCATGAAGCGGCCCGTCGCCCATACGATCACGCCCGGAACGGAAGCGGCCGAGGCCATCCGCGCGCCGCGCGCCTTTACGCCGGACCGAGCCGAGATCGTCGAGACCGCCTTTGAGCCTGAGCCCGACCCGGAGCTGATTACCCCGCCGCCGCGGCGCATGAGCTGGATCGGACGGGTGGCCTGGACGACGGGGGGCATATTGGTGTCGGCCGGTCTTGGCCTCGCGGCAGATCGGCTGATCCGTGACCTCTTTGCCAGCAATGAATATCTCGGCTGGATCGGCCTTGGCATTCTCGGCGCCTTTGTGGTGGCGATCCTCGCGCTGGTGTCCCGCGAATATCTGGCGCTGCGCCGCCTGCGGGTGTTGGACAGCCTCAAGGCCGACGCATCCCGCGCGACCGCCGAGAATGACCGCAAGCGCGCTGGCGCTGTCGTCGACCATCTTCTCTCGGTCTATGCCGGCCGACCGGACCTAGCGCGTGCCCGCGAAGAGGTGAGTGCCCACCTGCCGAATCTCTTTGACGGCGCGGAAGTGATCACCCTGGCCGAACGGCAGCTGATGGCTAATCTCGATGCGCGATCCAAATCGCTGACGGCAGCCTCGGCGCGGCGAGTGGCGCTGGTGACGGCAGTGTCTCCGCGTGCGCTGATCGACATCGCCTTCGTGATTTATGAAAGTATTCGTCTGGCCGGCTCGATTGCAGCCCTCTACGGGGCCCGTCCGGGGCTGTTTGGCTTCTTGAGGCTCACCGGAGCGGTCCTGTCGCATCTGGCCGTTACAGGTGGTCTGGTGCTGACGGACGGGATCGTCGAACAGCTGGTGGGCCAGGGCCTTGCGGCAAAGCTTTCGGCACGGCTGGGTGAAGGCGTGGTCAATGGGCTGATGACCGTACGCGTCGGCATCGCCGCCATGCGTGTCGTTCGCCCCCTGCCCTTTGAGACCCTGCCCCAGCCCATGGTGCGGGATTTCATTCCCGAGCTGGTGAAGGTGACCCAGGACGCTGGCAAGGGCGCCTAGTCGATCATAACGCCGGGCAATACGCACGGCGCGGATTGGCGCACAGATCAGTCGTTGTCGCTCAGATAGCGCTGCCGGGCTTCCCGCATGCTCGCGCTGTTCTCGACTGCCCACTTCCCCAAAAGATGAACGGGTCCTTGCAGATCGCGGCCAAGCGCGGTCAGTTCATAGTCGACGCGCGGTGGGATGGAGGGAGTGACTGTCCGCGTCACAAACCCATCCATTTCGAGGTCGCGCAGCGTGGCCGTCAGCATTTTCTGGCTGATGCCGCCGGAGCGCCGCTTGATCTCGGAAAAGCGCATGGGCCCATCGCTCAGCAGGGTGATGACCTTGACTGTCCACTTGCTGCCAACTTTGCTGAGGAGGTCGGTAACCTGATGGCACTCGTGCTCCCCATAGCTGTTACCTGGTATCATTCTCGTGCCTCCGGTATCGAAAAAGTGCCGTCTTGCGGCCCTTTGCACAGTAACTGATATAGCTTCAGTTACTAACAGATACCACGGTGCAAACATGAAAAATATCGCAGTTCTCGTCGGCAGCCTCAGCGCCACTTCGATCAACCGGACACTGGCCAGGGCGCTCGAAAAACTCGCCGCCGGTCGAATGGAATTCGACTAACTGCCACTGGGCGACCTGCCGTTCTACAATCATGATCTCTGGCAGGATCCGCCGGCAGCGGTGCTTGACCTCAAACGTCGTGTCGACGCGTCAGACGCGGTCCTGATCGTGATGCCCGAGATCAACCGCTCTTTTCCCGCCCTGATCAAGAACGCGCTCGATTGGGCCTCGGTGCCGTTCGGACAGAACTCATGGTCAGAAAAGCCGCTGGCGCTCGCAGGAGCTTCGCCCGGCGCCGCCGGAACGTCGAATGGCCAAGGGCATCTGCGCACCACGCTTCCCCTGTTCGGCTTTGTGGTCATGGGGCAGCCGGAGGTCTACTTCCACTTCAAGGAAGGGGCGATCGACCACAATCATGACATTTCGGACGAAGCCAGCCGGATGTTCCTGCTCAATTTCATCGAACAGTTCGACGCCTGGATCGACCGGCACGGCAACAGGAGTGCCGTCATGCTGGCGGCGGAATGACAGCCGATCAGTCCTTCGCAGCACTCGGGGCAAGGGTGAGCTTGAGGCCGTCGAGGGCGTCCGAGCAGAGGATCTGGCAGGAGAGGCGCGAGTTGGGCTTCACGTCGCCAACGCTGTCGAGCATGTCTTCTTCTTCATCGCTCGGCGCGCCGACGGCATCGAGCCAGTCGCTGTCGACATAGCAATGGCAGGTGGCGCAGCTCAAAGCGCCACCGCACTCGGCCTTGATGTTGAGGCCCCAGTCCCGAATGACCTCCATCACGCGCCAGCCTTCAAGCCCTTCGAGCTCGTGCAATTCGCCTGACTGGTCGGTAACGATGATCTTCATGGGTCGCTCCTCAACAGCGGGGATGGGGATAGCCAGATATCGCCCGGACGGCAAGGCTCTCGTCGATCGTCACCACCTGGCTCGTCCCGGTGGCCCATGCTCGGAGGGATGTATTGCCCGGACGTGCCGGGCAATAACGACGGCGTCAGGAGCGCAGGGCCCCAGCTCAAGCCACGCCGAGCTTTTTCTGCAGCTTGGTCGAGCTGGTGGTGTACTGGAAGACCACGCGCTCACCGGGCGAGATGATCTTCTTGGCGGCCTGGGCCATCAGCGCGGCCTCATGGAAGCCGGAGAGGATCAGCTTGAGCTTGCCGGGGTAGTAGTTGATGTCGCCGATGGCGAAAATGCCGGGCACCGAGGTTTCGAACTTTTCGGTGTCGACGACGATGGTGTTGTCGTTGAGCTCAAGGCCCCAATCAGCAACCGGGCCCAGCTTCATGGTGAGGCCGAAGAAGGGCAAGAGGCGCGTCGCGGGAATGGAGAGATCGCCAGCCTCGGTGGTGAGGTGCACGTGGTCGATCTGGCCATCCTTGCCGTCAAGCTTGGCGATCTGGCCGAGCTGGAAGTTGACCTTACCTTCGGCCACCAACTCCTTCATCTTGTTCACCGAAGCCGGGGCCGCCTTGAAGGCGTCGCGGCGGTGGACGAGCGTCAGCGTGCGCACGATCGGCTGAAGGTTCAGCGTCCAGTCGAGGGCGGAATCGCCGCCACCAACAATGACGACGTCCTGACCACGGAAATCCTCGATCTTGCGGACAGCGTAGAACACCGACTTGTTCTCGAACTGCTCTATGTCGGCGACCGGAGGACGCTTGGGCTGGAAGGAGCCACCGCCGGCGGCGATCACGACGACCTTGGCGTAGAAGATTTCGTCGGCATCGGTCTCAAGACGGAACGAGCCGTCTTCGAGCTTCTCGATAGTGTTGACCATGCGAGAATAGTGGAATTCGGGCGCAAAGGGCGCGATCTGCGCCATCAGATTGTCCGTCAGCTGCTGGCCGGTGACGACCGGAAAGCCGGGAATGTCATAGATCGGCTTTTCCGGATAGAGCTCGGCGCACTGGCCGCCCGCGCGGTCCAAAATATCGATGAAGTGACATTTGATATCGAGCAACCCGAGTTCGAAGGCAGCAAAAAGCCCGCAAGGGCCTGCGCCAATGACAACGACATCGGTGGTGATCTCAGTGCTCATCTTTTCAAAGTCCATTGATCCCCGGGCCCATAAGGCCCCGGATTGGTCCCATCGGGGCGGTCTGCCCCGTCTGCTCTGAATGGGAACCGCCGCTGTCACCAGCGGCCCCGGCTTGCGCCCTAACGGCGACTAATCGGCTCCACTTAACTCACGACACGCGACGAAGGAAGGGGCGCGTGCCCAGTGGAATCTCGGTTACCCCGACAGGCTGATAGAATACTGCCATTTCGGGCAAGCGGTTTTCGATCAGGGCCTGGCGGCTCGGCTCGTGGGAAACGACCAGCGCATTGAAGCCACAGCGCCACATATGCGGAATCTGATCCTGAAGGACATCGCCTACGGCCCTGATTTCTCCGGCATATTTCAGGCGTTCGGCAAGGAGACGCGCGGTTGAATAGCCGCGACCATCGGTGAAGGACGGAAACTGGATGGCCACGGACGAAAAGCGGGCGAGATCGTCGGCGACTGCCTCGATGCCTTCGCCCGGCGCGACAACAAGCCCCAGCGGATGCGGATTGGCCAGGAATTCAGCCCGGTTAGCCTGGAAGACAGCCGGCGGCACGTGGACATAGCGCGCCTCGGACGGGTTATCACCCTCCTCCCAGGCCTTGAACGGGTCGGCGATGAAGGCGCCGTCCTTCCACAGCGTATGGCGGTTTGCGGCTTTCATCGGATTGGCGATTGCCCCACTGAAATCATAATGGATGCCGCATTCCTTCTTATTGAGCCCCCGCCAGCGTCCAGCGCGCGGATCCTCGCCTTCCGCGACGATCGAGGTGCAGGGCGCGCAGCCGATGGATTTGTAGCCTTTGGCATAGAGCGGATGCTCGGGCAGATTGTGTTTCTGGCGATATTCGACGACGTCCGCATCGGTGAAATAGGCCAGCGGATTGACCTTGATCCGGTCATCCGTGGTCAGCTCGAAATGCGGCAGCACGCCGCGCTCCCTGGTCTGGTAGCGCTTGCGCCCGGTCACCCAACCACCAAACTGTTCGGTGACCGGCTCGAGCGGCTCGGTCTTGCGGATATGGCAGCAGCTGTCGGGGTCCGTTTCCCAGAGATCGCCGTTGGGGTCGAAGCGCTGGATATCAGCCGGATCGGGATGAATGGCGCGGACATTGATGAGGCCGAACTGCTTTTTCAGCGTCTCGACATAGTCCAGCGTCTCGGCGAAGTGTTTTCCGGTTTCGAGGAAATAGACCGGCATGGACGGATCGACCTGGGCGACCATGTGCAGCAGCACAGCGGAGTCGGCGCCAAAAGACGACACGATGGCGAGATCGCCGGGGATGACTTCGCTGACCGCATAACGCAGCACGCCAACAGCATCCATTTCATCGAACATGCCATTGAGCGCGAGGATGCCGAGAGCGCGGAGCTTGTCATTGGCAACTGGCAAGGGGGCGAGTTTAGGCATTGCCATGGGACACTCCTTCTTTCCTTCTCCCCTTGAGGGAGAAGGTGCCCCGAAGGGGCGGATGAGGGCTTTTCGCGCTTGCAGCGGGCGTCGAGGCTGGGAAAAGAGCCCCCTCACCCGTCTCGCGCTGCGCGCGATCCACCCTCTCCCTCGAGGGGAGAGGGGAAGACGAGAAGTCAGCTCGCGCCATACAACGCCTCCTTGAACGGGGCTTCCCCGAGGCGGCGGTAGGTGGCGAGGAAGGTTTCCTCCGCTCCCTGGCGCTGGGCTATGTAGAAATCGACGAGCTTTTCGATCGCTGCCGGTACGCGTTCGGCCTCGAAGCCCGGGCCGATGATCTTGCCCACGGCGGCGTTCTCGGTGGCGTCGCCGCCAAGCGTGATCTGGTAGAGCTCGCCACCCTTTTTCTCGACGCCGAGAATGCCGATGTGGCCGACGTGATGGTGGCCGCAGGCATTGATGCAGCCCGAAATCTTGATCTTGAGATCGCCGATTTCCTTCTGCCGTTCGGGCGCGGCAAAGGCCTTGGAGATTTCCTGCGCGATCGGGATCGAGCGAGCATTGGCCAGGGCGCAGAAGTCGAGGCCCGGGCAGCAGATCATGTCGGTGATGAGATTGTTGTTACCTTCGGCCAGACCATTGGCAACGAGCACGTCATAGACCGTCCGCAGATCGGCGATGGCGACATGGGGCAGGACGAGGTTCTGCTCGTGGGTGACGCGCAGCTCATCGTAGGAATATTTCGCCGCGAGATCGGCCACCACGTCCATCTGGACGTCAGTGGCGTCGCCCGGTGCGCCGCCGATTGGCTTCAACGAAACCGTAACCGACGCGTAACCAGCCACGAGGTGCGGATGGAGATTATTGTCGAGCCAGCGGCCATAGGCCGGATCGATGATCGACTGATAGGCGACGTCGATCTTGTCGCCCGAGCGGTCGGCGAAATCGGGGGGCGCGAAATAGGCGGTGATCCGGTCGAGTTCTTCCTGCGGCAGGGTCAGCACGCCGCCGCGCACTTCGGCGAACTCGGCTTCCACCTGTCCCTTGATGCTTTCCAGACCCTCTTCGTGGACGAGGATCTTGATGCGCGCCTTGTACTTGTTATCCCGGCGGCCGTAGCGGTTGTAGACCCGCATGATGCTCTCGAGATAGGCGAGCAGATGCTCATTGGGCACGAAGGCATTGATCAGCTTGGCGATCATCGGCGTCCGGCCAAGGCCGCCGCCAACCCAGACTTCCCAGCCGATCTCGCCGGCCCCGTTCACAGCGGCCTGGAGGCCGATATCATGGAAGCGAATGGCGGCGCGGTCATTGGGCGAGCCGGTGATGGCGATCTTGAACTTGCGCGGGAGGTAGGAGAATTCCGGGTGAAGGCTCGACCATTGGCGGAGGATTTCCGCGATTGGACGGGGATCGATGATCTCGTCGGCGGCAGCACCGGCGAACTGATCCGTCGTGACATTGCGGATGCAATTGCCCGAGGTCTGGATGGCGTGCATCTCGACCGAGGCCAGCTCCTCGAGGATTGACGGAATATCCTTCAGCTTCGGCCAGTTGAACTGGATGTTCTGGCGCGTGGTGAAATGGCCATAGCCGCGGTCATAGGTGCGCGCGATATGGGCCAGCTTGTGCATCTGGCGCGAGTTCATCGTGCCATAGGGCACGGCGATGCGCAGCATATAGGCGTGCAGCTGCAGGTAGAGCCCATTCATCAGCCGCAGCGGCCGGAACTGGTCCTCGCTGAGTTCGCCCGAAAGGCGGCGCTTTACCTGATCGGCAAACTGCGCGGTGCGCCCCATGACAAAGGCCGCGTCGAATTCGTCATATCGATACATGACCGTCCTGATCCAGATGCTGGCGGTCGTAAGCCTGCCCGTTGAGAGTGAGAGGCGCGGTGGGACCCGCAGCCCGGATGCGTTCGCGCAGGCGGCGGGGCACGATCACCCCGTCGACCTGGTCGATTTCTTCGATTTCGACGCCGACGATGCGGCCCGTCGCCTTGCTGGCGGCGATGGCGGCGTCTCGCCCCTCGACATCGTCCTTGCCGAAAAGTCGGGATGCCTGCAGGTCTTCGCCCCAGACGCCATCGGCGCGCAGATAGACTGCCGCGCCCGAGATCAATTCATTGCCGGTGAGGATTTCCATATAGATTACGCTACCTTGAAACTGTTCTGGGCGGCGGCCGCTGTTGCGGACCAGTCGCCCGAGGCAATGGCGCGACCAATCAGGATCACGGCAGGCCCATCGGGAAAATCGGCGACACCCTGCGCCACAGCGCCGAGCGTTCCGGAATAATTGCAGCTGTCGGCGCGGCCGGCATTGACCACGATGCCAATGGGCAGATCGGCCTTCGCACCATGAGCGAGCAGACGGCCGGCCGTTTCGGCTGCGATCGACTTGCCCATATAGAGCGCCAGCGTCAGGCCTGACTGTGCCAGCGCTGCCCAATGGGCGAGCTCGCCATCGTCAGCGCCATGGGCCGTTGCAATGACAAAGCCGCTCGAGACTTTTCGCAGCGTCACCGGCGTGGCGGTGTCGGCAGCCGCTGCAAGCGCCGCGCTGACGCCCGGCACGATCTCATAGGCTAAGCCTGCCTTGCGCAGCGCGGCGATCTCTTCACCGGCCCGCCCAAAAATCATCGGGTCGCCGGACTTGAGCCGCGCCAACTTCTTGCCCTCGCCGGCGAGGCGCACGAGGAGCATGTTGATCTGCGCCTGGGTGAAGGAGTGATGACCCTTGGATTTGCCGACAGAGATCTGCTCGGCGTCGCGACGGCCCATCTCAACGACGGCTGCGGGAACAAGTTGGTCGTGAACGATAACATCGGCCTGCTGCAGCAGGCGCTGGGCGCGCAGGGTGAGCAGATCTTCCGAGCCGGGACCGGCACCGATGAGCCAGACGACGCCCGCGCCCCTGCCCCCGGCGGCGTGGTCAGCCAGAAGCTGCTCGGCGGCATCGTTGCCTGTGCCGGCTGCAGCGGCGCGCTCAATGGCGGGCGAGGTGACGAGGTCCTCGTAGAAGCGACGACGGGCAGCACCGTCCTGAATCAGGCTCTCAACCTTGTGGCGTAACCCACCGGCGAGACTCGCGATTTTGCCAATGCCGGGCGACAGCAGGGCTTCGATCTGCGCACGCACCAGCCGCGCCAGCACCGGGCCATCACCTTCTGTGGAAATGGCGATGGTCAGCGGCGCACGCTCGACGATGGAGGGCGTGTAGAAATCGCACTCGGCGGGCACGTCGACGACATTGAGCGGAATGCCGAGACGCCGCGCTTCGGCCTTGGCCAATTCTGCGTCGGCGCCCTCTTCGGCAACGAACACAAGCGCCGCGCCAGCAATGTCAGCGGCGGTGATGGCGCGCTGATGAAGATTGACCGGAAAGGCCGAAAAGTCAGCCGAGAAGTGTTGGGAGTAAATCTCTATCGAAGCAGTAGTCTT
This sequence comes from Devosia sp. SD17-2, assembly GCF_029201565.1. Lineage (GTDB taxonomy): Bacteria > Pseudomonadota > Alphaproteobacteria > Rhizobiales > Devosiaceae > Devosia. The sequence goes on along the minus strand of NZ_CP104002.1, from coordinate 1,734,024 downwards.
AGAAACCAGCCGGGCTTTGTTGAGGGCCTCATCGTCTCCGCCGACGATGATGATGCGCTTGCCCTTTACCTTGAAACTCAACGGAAATGTGTTGAGACTGCCCATAATGACCCTGTTTGAGAGATGGGCGAAAATAGTCCGATCGCACTCCCCGTCACAAGACCTTGAAATTCAATAGCTTTTATATTTCCCTCGAACAGTCTTCCGTAGAATGGGGCGTGCGGGTTTTTGCCGGGCCCGCCAAAAGAATCTTTCGGCGCCGCTGGGATAGAATATTTTCCCGATAGCTTGATGAGGTCGGAACCAATGGAGGGGGACCGGTGATGGCCGGAGTGGTCAAACGCATGCTGATTGCGGGGCTCGCCACCATGGCAGGCGCGACGACCAGTTTCGCGCTCACGCCGATGCCGCGCCCGCAAGCGGCCGACGATATTCAAGCGGGCGTGCCGGAGCCTTTTGTGGGGCTTTGGTCGATGACCCTGCCAACCATGGAGATGGGAACGCCCGACGCCGATCTTGCCACGTGCGACCAGCCGGTGCGGATCGAGGCTGCCGGAGACGAGCACATCTTCTATCTCGGCCCAAATGACAGCGAGGCCGACGCGGCCATCGAACTCTCGCGGCGCGACAATGGCACATATTGGGCGCCCATTGCCGGTGGGCCGACCTACTTCACCCTCTGGATCGATGAGGGCATGTTCTATCTCTACGATGCCATGCCCCAGACCGAAGCGGACTGGGGCCGGCCATTTGTCTATCGCCGCTGCGATTAGCCCTGGCGGGTCGGCACGTGTACGACGAGGCCATCGAGGTTTTCGCGCACCTTGATCTGGCAGGAGAGACGGCTCTCATTGCGCACGTCGAAGGCGAAATCGAGCATATCCTCTTCCATCGAGGAGGGGCCACCAACGGTCTCGCGCCAGGCGTCATCGACATAGACGTGGCAGGTCGCGCAGGTGCAGGCGCCGCCGCATTCGGCGACAATGCCGGGAACGGCATTCATGATGGCGGTTTCCATCACGGTCGCGCCATTTTCGGCTTCCGTTTCAATGCGCTCGCCAGTGGCGGTTACAAAAGTGATTTTGGTCATGGTTCCCAGGATTTTCTGTTCCCAAGCCATATAGGGGCTCGGAGCGGCTCAGGAAAGGTCGAGCAGGCGTTCGAGATAATGCTGTCTTATACCGAACATGGCCTTCACTTCGGCAATGCGTGACAGTGTCGCTTCGCGCGACGGCGCCTTGCCCTTCTGAGCCACGATGAGATTGTTCTTCGGCGTATGGGCGTCGGAGACGAACTCGAACACTTTCGTGCGGTAGCCACTGGCCTCGAGCAGAAGCGAACGCAGCCCGTCGGTCACCATCTCGGACTGCTTTTCGAGGAAGGTGCCGTGGCGCAGCAGGAAGTCGAGACGCGCGTCGCTCGTTCCGGCTTCGATCTCGCGGCGGATCTGCTTGTGGCAGCAGGGCGCAACGGCGATGAGATCGGCCCCTGCCCTGATGCCCTGGAAGATCGCATCGTCGGTGGCCGTGTCGCAGGCGTGGAGCGCGATGACGGCATCGGCGCCGCTGGCATCATAGTCGAGAATGGTGCCGGCTTCGAACCGGAGGCCGTCAAAGCCGGACGCCTTGGCATTGGCATTGCCGTCGCTGGCCAGCTGCGGCCGGAGCTCGACGCCGATGATCTCGGCCGACTTGCCGTTGCTGGAAAGATAGTCGTAGAGCGCGAAATCGAGATAGCCCTTGCCCGCGCCCATGTCGAGAATACGCGGGTTGGCGGATTTCAGCCCTTGAATCAAAGGCGCAAAAATCTCGACCATCTTGTTGATCTGGCGGAACTTGTCCTGCGCGTCGGCGCGCACGGCACCGTCCTTGCCGGTGATGCCGAGGGCATGCAGCCAGGGCTTGTTGGTTTCGGTCAGCGGCCGGTTCTTCGTGCGGTCATGGCTGGCAGGAGCCGCTTCCCGGCCCGTCACCGCCCGGCGCTTGAAGTAGACCTTGTCGCCCTGCTGCTCGAACTTGATATCGAAGGCTGTCGTCTCAAGCTGCGCGCTGCGCCAGATCGTCCCGAGGCCTTCGGCAAGGAAGGCACGCGCCTCCTCAATCGAGAGGTTCTTGGTGATATCGCGCGTCTTGTACCGGAAGACAAAGCTCAGGCGTTCGCCGGCCTTGATCGCCACTTTTCGCGCCTCAAAAGACTTGAGCTCGGCTTCCGGACCCGCGTAGCCGCCGCATTTGAGTTTCAGCAGAGAGCCGTCCGCAAAACTTGCGGAGACGGCCTCGATGAACTCGCCGATGCGGTCGGGGGCGCTCAATGCCGTTCCTTGGTGGTGAGGAAACGGATCTTGGGCCAGTCCTGCTTGGCGCGATCGGCCCACCAGGCATTCTGGGCCAGAAACACCGGCGCGCCCGAACGATCTTCGGCCATGTTGACCTTTTGGGCGGCGATGAAGCGATTGAGTTCCGCATCGTCATCGCTCTCGACCCAGCGCGCCACTTCGAACCCGAGGGGCTCGAAAGTGATTGGCACGCCATATTCCTTGCCCACGCGGCTGGCGAGCACTTCCAGCTGCAGCTGCCCGACGACGCCGACGATCCAGTCCGCGCCGACCATGCGGCGGAACACCTGGGTGACGCCCTCTTCCGAGAGGTCAGTGAGGGCCTTGGACATCTGCTTGGTCTTCATGTGATCGGTCAGGCGCACGCGGCGGATGATTTCCGGCGCAAAGTTCGGGATGCCCGTCACATTGATGATTGGGCCTTCCGTCAGCGTGTCGCCGACCGAAAGCGTGCCGTGATTGGGGATACCGACAATGTCGCCGGCCACAGCCTCCTCGGCCAGCTCACGGTTATTGCCGAAGAAGAACATCGGGTTGGAAACGGCCATGTCCTTGCCGGAGCGGACGTTCTTGAGCCGCATGCCGCGTTCGAACGTGCCGGAACAGAGGCGAACAAAGGCGATGCGGTCACGGTGGTTGGCGTCCATGTTCGCCTGCACCTTGAACACGAAGCCCGTCACTTTCTTGTCGCTCGGGTCAATCGGCGCCGGGATGGCCGGCTGCGGCCGCGGCTCGGGGCCCCATTCGCCCAGCGTGCGGAGCAGCTCGGCAACGGAAATGCCGCGGAGGGCCGAACCGAACAGCACCGGGCTCAAATGGCCCGCGTGGAAGGTTTCGAGATCAAAAGAGGGGAGCATGGCCTGGGCCATTTCCAGCGTTTCGAGCGCGGTCATGAACACGGCATTGTCGGCAAGGGCCGGCACGTCCAGAAGATCTTCGAGCTGCTCGAACTCGGCGATCGGCTTGCCCTGCGGATTCACCACGCGCTTTTCGAGAAGGTCGATATAGCCGAAGAAATCAACGCCCATGCCGATCGGCCAGAGCACCGGGGTCAGGTCCAGCGCCAGCTTGCCCTGGATTTCGTCGATGAGATCGAGCGGGGCGATACCCTCGCGGTCCACCTTGTTGATGAAGGTGATGATCGGGATGTCGCGCAGGCGACAGACTTCGAACAGCTTCTGCGTCTGGGCTTCGATGCCCTTGGCGGCGTCGATCACCATGATGGCCGCGTCGACTGCGGTCAGCGTGCGATAGGTGTCCTCGGAGAAGTCCGAGTGGCCCGGGGTGTCGAGCAGGTTGAGCGTCAGCCCATCGTAGTCGAAGGTCATCACCGAGGAGGTGATGGAGATGCCGCGCTGCTGCTCCATTTCCATCCAGTCCGAACGGGTGGAGCGCTGTCCGGCCTTGCCGCGCACGGCACCAGCCAACTGGATCGCGCCGGCAGCGGCCAGCAGGCGTTCGGTCAGCGTGGTCTTGCCGGCGTCAGGATGCGAAATGATCGCGAAGGTGCGACGGGTGCGGAAAGGCTCAAGAGCGGCGCGAGGCGTGGCCTCGGCAACGGAATGCGATAGGGACATGGAAGCGACCGGGCCTCGTGGGCGCCAGACTTGAGGCCGGCGCGAACGACTAAACTTTGCGCGCTCTATAAAAGAAGCCGCAAGCGCGGTCAAACACCGCCATCGTGAACGCGCACCCTACTCTGGCTGTCCGGCCAGCAGTCGGGCGATGAAACCGCGCACGTCTTCGACAGCAAGCCCAAGGTCATCAATCTGTTCGACCGAGAGGTCCTGCCCGGCGCGATGGTCGCTTTCGAGCGCTGCGGCCATCTCCGAGATTGCCCAGGCGCCCACGCCCGAGGCGGCCCCTTTGATGGCGTGAAGGTTCATGGCGACCTCTTCCGGCGTTGTAGCGTCCTGCAGCCGGCCATAATAGGTGGCGATGGTGGTGTCGAAGAGCTGCAGGATTTCGAGTTCGAGCGCCTCGTCGCCGAGACATTGCTTGGCCAAGTGGATGAGATCGATCGGCCGCAGCCTGCGCTTACGGCTTTGTGGCGTTTCCTCTGGCTGTGCAGCAGCAGTGTTTCGCGCCATCCTCGGCCTCCTCGCCAGTGCGACTACTCAGGGCCTGCGGAGCCCTTTGCGGCACTCAGCCTAGATCGCAGCGATGAACAGCCTGTTAAGCCACATCTTCGCCTTTGTTTGCCGTTCATCTCCCGCCCGTTTCCACGCGAAAATTAACCTTTCGCTAGGAAAAAGTTCGGTTTGCATCAAATTGAATGTAATAGTGAACGATGAACCAGCGCGCGGCGGCGAAGGTTCGGAACGGTGCGGGGCATTTGCATCGAATTGTTCCGGTTTGACCACGGGCTCCGAAAGGGGGCCGGGGTTAAAGACTGCTCCTTAAGTCCGCCTTGTCGCTGTAGTGCCGACGCGAGAGTTGTAGAGAGTATGGCCAAGAACCCGACGCCCCAGAACGATCCTGCCGCGCTGGCGTTTTCAGCAGTGGAAGACGCCCTCAAGGAATCGGTGTTCAGCCTCGATCCCGCTAACCGACCGGCTGAGCGCAAGCCCAGCGAGCCGAACAAGTCAGAACGGCTGCGGACAGCCGACAAGATTGCCCAGCAGGCCGGCGCTGTCGCCAATGACGATCGCGCCTCGACCTCGCGTCTCCTCTATGGCCTGCAGAACCGGTCGTCGGCCACGCCGACCTGGCTCGCCATTGTACTCTCTGTTCTCTGGGTCACCGCTGGCGTGACCGTTGCCGTGCTGCGCTACGGTCCGGAAATGGCCAATTTCGGACAGTTCGCCGGCACGATCGAATTCATCGCCATCCTCGCTATCATCGTCCTGCCGGTGCTCGGCTTCTTTGCTGTCGCGACGCTCATTCGTCGCGCCCAGGATCTGCGCAACGCCGCCTCCTCCATCACCCAGGCCGCCATTCGCCTGGCCGAACCCGAAGTAACCGCCGCCGACAAGGTCGCTTCCGTGGGGCAGGCTGTGCGCCGCGAAGTCAATGCCCTCGGTGACGGGCTCGAACGCGCCCTCACCCGCGCCGGCGAACTCGAAGTGATGATCCACAATGAGGTCACCGCTCTCGAGCGCACCTATTCGGACAATGAATCGCGCATGCGCGCGCTCATCGCCGAGCTCGCCAGCCAGCGCGAAAGCGTCCTCACCAATACCGAGCGCGTGCGCGAAGCAATCACCGAGAGCCACACCGGCCTTGTGTTTGACCTCGACATGATCAGCCAGCGCATCGCCGGCACGATCGTTGAAAGCGGCGGCAATCTGACCCGCGCGCTGGAGTCGACCGGCAATGTGCTCAACACCACCTTCTCCGAGCGCTCGACAGATTTCGCCCAGCTGGTCGATCATCGCACCACCGATTTCCTCTCGGCGCTGGATGACAGCGCCTCGCGAGTTGCTCGCACGCTCGAAGACCAGTCCAACTCCCTGAGCGTCAACATCGAATCCCGCTCCGCCGAAATGGCGGCAGTGGTCGAAGGCCATATCCAGACGCTCATCGAAGCTCTCGACAGCCGCACCAGCTCCATCGGTGGTACGCTCGAAGCCCACACGGCTTCGTTCACCACGGCCTATGAAGACCAGACCGATACCCTGGCAAACCTGCTGGCCGTCGGCGGCACCAAGCTCGTCGACCAGCTGCGTGAGCGCGGCGAACTCGTGAGCGCTGCCCTCGAGCAGCTTGGCCAGCGCGTTGCCGGCGACATCTCCGGTCGCTCGAGCGAAGCCGAAGCCCTGCTCACGGCCCTCCAGCGCCAGCTCGACGAATCCGTTTCGATCCAGCTCAACGCCATGGAGAGCCGCCTCCAGTCTGCGCTGATCGAGATCAATGGCGCTCTCGACGACACCTCCGAGCGCGCCCGCATCACCCTCTCCTCGGCAGGCCAGGAATCGCTGGGCAGCTTCGACGCGCGCCTGACCGAAATCACCGGCGCGCTCGACGACCGTCTGCATGCCCTCGACAGCGTCATCGGCGACAAGGGCGACCGCCTGCTCTCGCGCCTCGACGAACACGGCAGCAGCTTTGCCACCCGCGCCAATGTGCTGGAAATGGCACTCGACAAGGAGTCGGGTCGTTTCAACGATGTGCTCACGGAGCGCACGCGCGAAATGAACGAGGCCATCGGCGCCAAGACTCAGGCGATTGCCGCAAGCCTGATCAGCAGCGCCCAGGAAATCTCGAGCACGCTCGACACCTATACTGCTGCTCTGGGCGAGACGATCGACAGCCGCACCGGCCGCATCGACTCTATCCTCACCACCCGCACCAGCGACATTGCCGAGGCGATCTCGTCCGGTGCCGAAGCGCTCGAAACAACCCTCAGCGGCCGCGGCCGCGAGATGAGCGACGCTATCCGCCAGCAAGCCGAACAGCTGGGCGAGACGCTCAACATCAGCACCCAGGGCTTCGAGCAGGCCATCACCAGCCGCACCCGCGACCTCGCCGATACGCTGTCCGAGCGCTCCAACGCATTGTCGCTGGAACTCGAGACCCGCACTGGCGCCCTCACCAGCCAGCTCGACGAGCGCACCAGCCTCCTGACCACGCGTCTGGATCAGCGCACCGACGAACTGACCAGCGGCCTTGATATCCGCACCGAGGCACTCGCCAGCGCCCTCGACATTCGCACCGACGCCCTCAGCCACACGCTGGACGAGCGCACCACTGCCCTCACAACGGCTCTCGACGACAAGACCGGCGTGCTCACTGAAGCACTCGACGAGCGCAGCGCCGCTCTCACCACCGGCATTGCCGAGCGCGCCCAGGCCCTGACCAGCGGCATCGCCGAGCAGGCACACGCCCTAACCAGCGGCATCGACGCCCGCACTGGCGCCCTGACCTCGGGCATCACGCTGCGCGCAAATGCCCTTCACTCGATGATCGAAGAGAAGGCCGAGGCGCTGACATCGGGTCTCGACCAGCGCACCGCCGCCCTCACCGCCGGCCTCGAAGAGCGCGCAGCCCTTCTTGAAGAACGCGCCGCGGCTTTCACCACGGGCCTCGACGAACAGACTGCAGCCCTCACCACAGGCCTCGATGAGCGCACCGCCGCCCTCACAGCCGGTCTTGATGAGCGCACCACTGCCCTCACCACCGGCCTTGATGAGCGCACCTCGGCCCTGACATCGGGCCTCTACGCCCGCACCGCGGCCTTCAACGCCGGCCTCGACCAGCGCGCGACGGCGCTCACCAGCGGCCTCGACGAACGCGCAACTGCACTCACCACCAATCTCGATGAGCGCGCCAGCGCCCTCACCGCCGGCATCGATGCGCGCACTGCCGCTCTGAGTGCCGACCTTGATGAGCGCACCAATGCGCTCAACGCGGGTCTTGACGACCGCACCCTCGCGCTGCGCGCCGGCCTCGACATGCGCAGTGCCGCCATCAAGGCCAGCATCGACGAGCGCACGACCGCTCTCAACGTCGGTCTCGATGAACGCGCTGCCGCGTTGACCGCCGGCATCGATGAGCGCACCTACGCGCTGACGACCGGCCTTGACGAGCGCACTTCGGCACTCACCGAAGGTCTCGACGCCCGCACGGTCGCCCTGACGACCGGCATTGACGAGCGCACCAATGCGCTGACCTCGGGTCTCGATGCCCGCGCCGACATTTTCTCGGCCAGCCTCGACGTGCGCACCCAGGCGCTCGGCAACACCATCGACGCCCGCGTCGATCGCCTTGCTGAAGAACTGGACAGCCGTGCCCTCGCGCTCGGCGCCAAGCTTGAAGAAGGCCGTAGCCGCCTGACCAGCGCAATCGACTACCGCGCCACCCAGATCGTGGAAGACGTCAGCGCCCGCACGACGCTGATGACCGAAGCGCTCGATGCCCATGCGCAGGAGCTGAACACCAATCTGGCCACCCGCACGGCCGAGCTCGACTCGACCCTGGGCAGCCATTCGGCCGATATCACTGCGACCCTCGACAGCCGCACCGCAGCCCTCAACAGCGCCCTCGAAAACCGCGCCAATGAGTTCGCGGAAGCGATCGACAGCCGGACCCAGGAACTGGCCACCACGGTCGGCACCCGCACGCACCAGCTGAGTGCTGCCCTCGCCGGCCGCACCCAGGCTCTCTCCGATACGCTGACCAACCACACCAACTCGATGGGCGAGACGATCGGTCTGCACACCGCCGAGATGGCGCAGACACTGGAGCAGCACAGCGCTGCCGCCCGCGAAGCTATCGATGCATCGCTGCGCACCGCTACCGAGACCATGGCCACGCGTCTCGATGACATGTCCTCGACCGTGTCGAGCCGTGTCGGCGAGATCAGTGGCGCACTCACCGCCGGCGTCGAAACCGCCCTCGCCCGCGTGGACGAGAGCGAACGCAATGTGACGAGCCGCATGGACGCGGCCAGCGTCAACTTCCAGGACAATGTCCGCAAGGCCACCGAGATCGTCGAAACCGGCGTCAATGCCGCGCGCCAGTCCATGATCGACCTCGTCGACCAGCGCCTGGGCACCCTGCCCGAGGCCATCACTGCCCGCGCCGACATTACGGCCGAACGCCTGGCGTCGCTCAACTCCTCGATCAACACCTCGATCACCCAGTCCATGGCTGACCTCGAAGCTGGCGCCGACCGCATCGAGGAAACCATCGCGACCCGCATCACCGCAGCGACCCACACCATTGCGGCCGATGTCGAGAACACCGCGACCCGCATGGATATCGCCGTGCGCTCGGCCCTCGACCAGTTCCGCATGGCGGCGCACAACATCGACGAGATCGTCACGGTCAAGGCCGTCGACAGCGTCACCTCGATCGAAGAGCGCCTGGGCGAAATCAACCGCTCGGTGTCCAACCACACCGCAGCCTTCGCCGCCCTCGTCAACGAACGCTCGGCCGAGCTGCAGAATGCGCTGCGCGGTCACGGCAACATCCTGCGCGACGCTCTCTCCGACAATGCTCGGGAAGCCGAAGAACTCATGTCGGTGTCGACCTCGCGCATTCTCGGCGATGTCACCACGGCGCTCAGCAAGCTCAACGATTCCAACATGCTGCTGCAGCATGTGCTGGATGCGTCGACCACCAACCTCGCCACGCTCGAAACCAGCATCGCCCAGCAGACCGCCAGCTACGCCGGCACCATGCGCGAAGCCATGGGCCAGACCGAAGAGGCCGGCGTTCTCGTTGGCCAGCATGTCGGCGCCCTGCAGCAGACCATCCGCGCCATGGTCGACGAGTTTGCGTCCATCCTCGGCCGCCTCGACGTCGAAGTGGTGAGCATGAACCAGGCGTCCCGCGCCCTCGAATCCACCAGCGGCACGGCCCTCGAAACCCTCGAGGAACGCCGTGGCGCCATGGAAGCCCTTGCCGAGAGCTTCGCCAGCAAGGCCGACGATATCGACGGCCGCATGCGCATGTTCGCCCAGTCGATCTCCGACACCGTTCAGGAAACCGAACGTCGTCTCATCGGGGCTCGCCGCGCCATGGACGAAGCTCTGCAGGCCACGAGCTTCCAGGTCACCGATACGCTGGGCCAGAGCACCCAGGCCATCACCCAGGCGCTCGAAACGGCAACCACCAACGTCAATGACGCGCTCTTCTCCACCAATGAGCGCTTCACTCAGACCCTGGACGCCAACGCGGCTCAGGTCGACACCGCCGTCCAGCGCGCTGCTGAAGCTGCCGCCGCAGCCCTCAGCCAGACCTCGACCTCGGTCCGTTCGGCCCTCGCCGGCCAGACCAACCAGGTCAATGCCGCTCTTGAAGAGAACGCCAACAAGGTCAGCGACCTTCTGGCGTCGACCGCCGGCACCGTTACCGATGTGCTCACCTCGACCACCAGCACGCTGGCTGACACAATCGCTGACACGACCCAGTCCGTTCGTGGCGCCATCGCCTCGAACACCGGGCAGCTGCGTCAGGCCGTCGACCAGTCGACCGATGTCGTGCGTAAGGCACTCGACGAAACCACCGAGCAGGTCACCGGCCGCCTCGGCGATTTCCGCGAAACCGCCGATGGCGAGAGCCGCCGGACCAGTGCTGCCCTGCAGGAGGCGCAGCGCCGCCTGATCGCAGAAACGCAGCAGGCCATCGAAGACGCCACACAGCGCTTTGCCGAGACCGCCCGCGCCATGCGCGAAACGGCTCGCGAAGTTGGTGGCGAACTCGAAGCGACCCGCGCCGAACTGGCACGTGGCGTCAACGAACTGCCAGAAGAGACTCGCGCCAGCGCTGCTGCCATGCGCCGTGTCGTTGCCGAGCAGATCGAAGCGCTTTCCGAGCTCAACGCGATCGTCCGCGGCCAGCCCGCAACGCACGATGTCACCGATCGCCGCGCCGCTTCGCGTGCTCCGATCCGCCAGCCCGATCCGGCTCCGGCCCCGCGCCAGCCAGAACCCGCGCAGGTCGCCCAGACCCTGGTCGACCCGATCCGCGCTCGCCCGGCCGAACCGGCAGCAGCTCCCGCACCGGTCCAGGCCCCTGCCCCGGCACCGGCGCCCGCACCGGCTGCACAGCAGGCGGCTTCTGCAGCCCGCACCGAAGCTCCGGCTCAGGCCGGCGACAATGGTGGCTGGCTGCGTGACGTGCTCCGCAACGCATCGGCTAAGCAGGCCAGCGCACAGGCACCGCAAGGCCTTTCGACCCTGACCGAGGAAATCGCCCGCGCCATTGATGACGCTGCGCTGTCCGAAGCCTGGGCCCGCTATCAGGCCGGTGAGTCCAATGTCTTCTCGCGCCGCATCTACACGCTGACCGGCCAGGGCACTTATGACGAAGTGCGCAAGCGCCTGCAGCGCGACGCGGACTTCATGCGCACCGCCCAGGCCTATATGGGCGACTTCGAGCAGCTGCTGAAGCGTGCAGCCGCCGGCCCGCGCCCTGCTGCAGAGACCCGCGAGTACCTGCTCTCGGATCGCGGCAAGGTCTACACCACCCTCGCCCACGCGAGCGGCCGCCTCAACTGAGCGGACCCAATGAAATGAAAAAGCCCCGGTTCAGACCGGGGCTCAGACCACTGACAAACCCCGTCATTTTTGGGCGGGGTTTTGTTTTGTGCTGGGTTTGCCGGCTTAAGCGCCTGGTAGATTTGGCGCGCACAAGGCTCCCGCCTCATGCGAGGCTTGGTTTGGGGGCTTTGGTTAGCGCGAGGGCGATTTTCTTGATGTTTTGGGCGGCGGCGGCCAGGAGGCACTGGTAGGCGACGCGTGTCAGACTTCGGAACCTTGCATAGCGGTGTCCGTGAAGCTGTTTGGCGTCGGCAAAGGAGCGCTCGACCGTCTCCTTGCGGCGCTTGTAGATCGCCTTGCCCCAAGGCGTCAGCCGATGCCGATCGGTGCGCTCGCGTGCGTCGGCCCAGACATGGCGGGTGATCGTACGGGTTGCGGCAGCGTTGGAGGTGCAGGAAGCAAGCAATGGGCAATCGCAGCAGATCTTTGGATCCGAACGATAGTGGCGATAGCCGTTGCGATCTGTGGTGGCATAGGCAAGCAACTGGCCCTGCGGGCAGACATAGCCGTCTTGCGCGCTGTCATAGGCAAACTTTGATTTGCGCATCATGCCAGGGCGCGGCGGTGTGGGGTTGCGATAACCGGTGACACCCAGAATTCCGCGCGCCTCCAGCCCGTTGGCGATGCCCGACGTGGCATAGCCGGCATCAAGCCCGACGGCCTGAACGTCGAAGTCGAAACGCTGGCGCTGCCGATCCAGCCGGTCGAGATAGACGATCGAGTCATGCACATTGGCGGGCGTCACATGCGTGTCGGTGATGATCGCATGGCGACCATCGACGGTACGATGATCGAGATAGAAGAACCCCTTCGGCTTGCCCTCGCGCACCATGTAGCCGGCGTCCGGGTCGGTGCGCGAGACCTTGGTTTCCTTGACCTGCGGTTCACGCTCCTTGTCCTTCAAGGGCTTTTGGCCATGCAGCGCCCGCTCTGCCTCGATCGCCCGGTCGAGATCGGCCCAATAGTCCGAGCGCGACTTTTCGATCATCTGCAGATCATATTTGCCCTTGTTGGCATTGGCCTTCAGATGGGTCGAATCCGTATAAAGCACCGAACCATCCACCAGTCCGTGGCGGATCGCCTGCTCGACGATGTGATCAAAGATGTCCTGCGCCACATCCGTGTCGTTGAAGCGTCGGCGCCGGTTCTGCGACAGGGTCGAGGCGTCAAACACCCGATCCGTCAGCTTCATGCGCAAGAACCAGCGATAGGCGACATTGACCTCGATCTCGCGCACCAGCTGGCGCTCGGAGCGCACGCCAAACAGGTAGCCGATGAAGAGCGCCTTGAACATCAAGGTCGGATCAAGCGCGGGCCGGCCATTGTCGGCGCAATAGAGCCCCGCGACGCGATCATGAATAAACGAAAAGTCGATCACCGCGTCGATCTTGCGCAGCAAATGATCCTTCGGCACCAGACCATCGAGCGTCACCATCTCGAGGGCAGTCTGTTCAGGGCTGGGTTTCTTCAACATGCCCCAGTGAATCAAAAACCCCCGGCCAAAGCCAGGGGTTTGTCAGCAGTCTGAGCCCCGGTTCAGACCGGGGCTTTTTTGTTGCGGGTAGAAATGTGGCATGGGCCCGGTCGCCGGGAGAGGCAAGCCGGCGGGACCGGTCGCCTCATTCCCGGATTAGCGCGGCAGCACGGCGTCCTTGGGTGGGCGGAGCTTGAGGGACAACAGCACACAGACGATGGCGATGCTGCTGGTCAGGGTCGAGTAGAAGAATGCCCCTGCCCCAAACATTTCGACAAGGAAGCCGAAAGCCACCAGCGCCAGCATCGATGCACCCTGCTGCAGCATGTTGGCAAAGCCCTGAGCTTCGGCGGCATTGCCCTCATTGGTCCAGTTGGCGATGAAGTGGACGACGCCCAGATAGCCGATGCCGAAGCTGAAGGCGTGCAGCATCTGGACAAAGAACAGCACTTCCACCGGCGGATCGAAGGCCATCACGGTAAAGCGGATCAAGCCGGCGATCGCTGCGGCAAGGATCATGTTGCGGGCGGTGATCTTTCCTCCGAAGCGGCGCCACAGGAACATGGCCAGAGCCTCGGCAGCGGCAGAGGCGGCCAGGAGAGGGCCGATATAGACATCAGCGATACCGCCCTGGTTCCAGAGCAGAACGGCGAAGGCGCCGATCAGCGCATTGCTCGAGTTGACCAGCGCGAAAGCTACGAGCGGCAGGATGAACCACAGTTTGAGGGAATCGCGCAGCCGCGTTCCCGTGACAGCCTGCAGTTCGGGCTCGGCCAGCGTCGACTTCGCCTTGGGCGCGCGGAAGCGCGGCAGCCAGAAACCGAGCAGCGCCCGGACTACGGTCATCAGAATATAGAGGATGATGAAGCTGCCCGAACCCCATTCGGTCAACGCTACACCGATGCCGGCAACGCCGACGACATAGCCGACTGTTGCCCAGACGCGGATGGCACCAAAGTCCGTACCATTCCGGCGGGCCATACGCACAGTAGCTGCGTCGATAACCGGTGGCACGAGGCCATTGCTGATGGAACAGAGGCTCCAAATTAGCAGTATGCCCCAGAATTCGCTGACGAAATAAAGTCCGATCGGCGCTAGGGCCGACGCCACGGAAATTATGATGATAGCTGTACGCCAATCGTCTGCGCGATCGGCGAGCCGCCCGACAATCATGTTGAGGAGCAGCAGTCCCAGCATAGGGAGGGCGTTGATGATGCCGATCTGATCGGCGGGCACGCCGTGCTGGCTAAGCCAGATGCCCAGGAACACCGTGGCAACCGCGCCAGGCAAGTAGACGGTAAACTGATAAACTGAAGTGCGCGTCTCGGGGCTACCCGAGCGCGATAGGACCGACGGCATGGAAAATGACTCCGGGCGCGAGAACCGCGCCTCGTTCGTCTTCGTGCAACGGTTGCCAAGACAAAGCAAGAGGGCTGAGGGCACAGCGACGCGCAATTGCGCGCCGGCCCGACCGATGCTGTCCCGGAAGAGCGCCTAGTCTTCTGCGATGCTGCGGTTCTTCATGCGTCGCGGCTCACCCGTCACCATCTCGGTCCATTTGACCAACTCGAATGTGCCGTCCGGGTTTTCGACCACCGCCGTGCAGCTTTCCACCCAGTCGCCGGTGTTGATGTAGTGGATGCCCAGCCGATCGTGCATGTCGGCGAAATGGATATGCCCGCAGATCACGCCATCGACGCCGCTCTGCTTGGCCTCATGCACCAGCGCCTCTTCAAAGCGCCCGATCACCGAGACGGCGTTCTTGACCTTTTGCTTGGCCCAGGCGCTGAGCGACCAATATTGCAGGCCCAGCTTGCGCCGCACCCAATTGATGACGCTGTTGACGCGCAGGGCAAAATTATAGGCCCAATCCCCGACATGGGCGAGCCACTTGGCGTTCATCACCACCACGTCGAACTGGTCGCCATGGATGACAAGATAGGTCTGGCCGGTGGCAGAGGTGTGAACCGTGCGGTCGACGAGCTCGATCCCGCCGAAATAGGTCCCGAGATATTCGCGCAGGAACTCGTCGTGATTGCCCGGCAGATAGACGATGCGGACACCGGACTGAGCCTTGTCGAGCAGGACCTGGGCCAGCTCATTGTACTCTTCGGGCCAGCGCCAGGTCTTCGCCAGCCGCCAGCCGTCGAGGATATCGCCGACGAGATAAATGGTCTGGGCATCATGGAAGCGCAGGAACTCGATGAGTTGCCGCGTCCGGATCGGTTTCATCCCCAGATGAACGTCAGACAGGAACAATGCCCGGGTTTGCCGAACTTGGCGGTCATCCGTCATTGCCGTTTCGTCTCCGATTACAGGCGCACACCTTAGCTATGCGCCTCGGCCGAGAAAACTGCCAGACGCATAAAACCGGGGGAAGTGCGGCTATTTAATCCGCGACTTCAGCGCCACGATGCGCTTGTAGCTCTGCTCGATGCGCTCGGCGAAGGTAGGATCCGCTGCCGCTTCGCGCAGCAGGATGTCCAGAACCTCCTGGTTGAGGCCGGGCCGCTGATAGGCCGTGTTGGAAAAGAGGAGAACATCCATCCCCGCTTCGACAGCCTTTACCACTGTCTCTTCGAGCGTGAAGTGGTCGCGAATAGCACCCATTTCGAGATCATCGCTGATGACCACGCCATCAAAACCGAGCTCGCTGCGCAGAACACCTTCGATCCAGCGCGGCGACAGTGACGATGGGCTCTGTTCGTCCCCGTCGGAATAGTCGGCATGATAGAGATGGGCGACCATGACCATGTCGGCAGAGCCCTGATCGATCAGCGTCTTGTAAGGGACGAGCTCATCCGGAGACCAGGTCTGCGTGATGTCGACAAAGCCCTCGTGGCTATCCGCGGTCGACGAGCCATGGCCGGGGAAATGCTTCAGCGATGTAACGAGACCAGCTGCGTGATGCGCTTCGATGAAGGCTGCGTCATAGGAGGTGACGACGGCCGGATCTGCCGAAAAAGCACGACCGAAGCGGGTGATGACCTGGTTGTCCGGGTTGACGTCGAGATCAGCCACGGGTCCGAAATTGACCGAGAACCCGAGGTCGGCAATGCCGGCAGCCATGCGGGCGTAGATGGCCTCGGCCTGCTGCGGCGAATTGCTGGCGGCAATCGAGCGCGCGTTGGGAATTTCGGTAAAGCCCACATCCTTGGTCAGACGCTCAACGGAACCGCCCTCCTGATCGAGGGTGATGAAAGGGGGCAGGCTTGTGGTCGAACCGCGGAAAAGGGCGTTCATCGCCTTGACCGCACCAAGGCTCGCAACATTCTTCTTGAGATACATGACGCCGCCGAGACGGCCCGCTTCCAGTTCGCCGGCGATTGCCTTGACGCTGGCCGCATTGGCGCTGCTGCCCTCGAAGCCCACGACAATCATCTGTCCGGCCATGTCTTCAAGCGTTGCAGCCTGGGCCCCTCCAGCGAGGGCGACGATGGCGAAGGCAAGCGACAGATATCGGCGCACGGGCAAACTCCGGGGGAATCGATGTGCCGACAGTGACGGGATAAAGGCGGCAAGACAATGATCCCCTGAACAGGGGGTGCCGCCCTGCCCCTTACGGTCAATGCTCATGCGTGACTTCCAGGACGACGGTTCTCAGCCTACCGATCGACCGTCACAAACTGAAACGGGCGGCCCTTCATCGAAGGCGCCGCCCGCTTTTTGTCTCGTTGGATCAGCCGATTACGCCGGCTTGTTTTGCCGGTTGGCGATCAGATCGTCCACGACGCTCGGATCCGCCAGAGTCGAGGTATCGCCAAGCGCACCAAAGTCGTTCTCGGCGACCTTGCGCAGGATACGGCGCATGATCTTGCCCGAACGGGTCTTGGGCAGGCCGGGGGCCCACTGGATGAAGTCGGGCGATGCGATCGGGCCGATTTCCTTGCGAACCCAGTTGCGCAGCTCGCCGCGCAGGGCGTCGTCATACTCCTCGCCGGCCATCAGCGTGACATAGCAATAAATGCCCTGCCCCTTGATGTCGTGCGGGAAGCCAACCACGGCCGCTTCCGAAACCTTCGGATGAGCCACCAGCGCGCTCTCCACTTCGGCCGTGCCGAGGCGGTGACCGGAGACGTTGAGCACGTCGTCCACGCGGCCGGTGATCCAGTAATAGCCGTCGTCATCGCGGCGACAGCCGTCGCCGGTGAAGTAATAGCCCTTGTAGGTCTCGAAATAAGTCGAGACGAACCGGCCATGATCGCCCCAGATGGTGCGCGCCTGAGCCGGCCAGCTATCCTTGATGGCGAGAACGCCTTCGGCCTTGGTCTGCTCCTGGAGCTTGCCCTCGGGCGAGAGCACCACCGGCTGGATGCCATAGAAAGGCACCGTGGCCGAACCAGGCTTGGTGGGCGTGGCGCCAGGGAACGGCGCAATCATGTGGCCGCCGGTCTCGGTCTGCCACCAGGCGTCAATGACCGTGCAACGGCCCTTGCCCACCTTGTTGTTATACCAGAGCCAGGCTTCCGGGTTGATCGGCTCGCCCACTGTGCCGAGGAGGCGCAGGCTGGGCATGTCGTATTTCTCGACAAATTCCGGTCCAGCACCCATCAGCGAGCGGATTGCGGTTGGCGCGGTGTGGAAGATATTGACCTTGTGGCGTTCGACGACCTGCCAGAAGCGGCTGGCGTCGGGCCAGGAGGGAATGCCTTCGAACATCAGCGTCGTCGCGCCATTGGCCAGCGGGCCATAGACGATATAGCTGTGGCCGGTGATCCAGCCCACGTCAGCGGTGCACCAGAACACTTCGCCGCGCTTGTAGTCAAAGCTCAGCTCATGGGTCAGCGACGCGTAGGCGAGATAGCCGCCCTGGGTATGCACGACACCCTTGGGCTTACCGGTCGATCCGGAAGTGTAGAGGATGAACAGCGGATCTTCCGCATTCATCGGCTCTGGATCGTGGAAGGGCTCGACGCCAGTGGCGGCTTCATGCCACCACACGTCGCGGCTGCCCTTCATGGCAACATCGGCGCCAGTGTTGTGCACAACCAGAACCTTCTGCACGCCGGGGCAATCTTCCAGCGCCTTGTCGACATTGGCCTTGAGCGGCACGGTCTTGCCACCGCGACGGCCTTCGTCGGCCGTGATGACCACAGCGCTGTCGCAGTCGTTGATACGACCGGCCAGCGAATCTGGCGAAAAGCCCCCGAACACCACCGAATGCACCGCGCCGATGCGGGCGCAGGCCAGCATGGCGTAGGCAGCCTGCGGAATCATCGGCAGGTAAATCGTGACGCGATCGCCCTTCTTGACGCCCAGCGACTTCAGCACATTGGCGCAGCGGCACACTTTTTCATGCAGCGTGCGATAGCTGATATACTCAGCCTGGTCGGCCGGATTGTCCGGCTCCCAGATAATGGCGATGTCATCGCCGCGTTCGAGCAGATGCCGGTCAATGCAATTGGCCGCGACGTTGAGAACGCCATCCTCGAACCACTTGATCGAGACGTCCGGATATTCGAACGTGGTGTTCTTGATCTTGGTGGGAAAGGTCATCCAGTCCAGGCGCTTGGCCTGTTCTGCCCAAAAGCCTTCAGGGTCATTGACCGAGCGGGCATAATTCGAATCGTACTTGTCGGCCGTAGTGTGAGTTTGCGCGAGCGCCGACGCACTTGGCTGGAACAAGAGCTGTTCGCTCATTGTCATCCTCCTAGTCTCTCCCGAGTTCGTTCTAATCAGCCAACACCCCCCCGGCAAGCCCTGCCTCATGCGACCAAAGCAGGGACAAGGGTTTTGGCGACACTCTGTTAACCTGCCCGATTCAGAAATCCTGCATCGGCCGGCGTTATCATTGCCCGACGAGCAAGGGGGCATTGCCATGGCTGAAATGACAATCCGGCCCGCGGGACCGGCCGATATCGACCTGATCCATCGCGAACTCGTGGACGTCATCGCCGTTTCGGTACACTACAGCGACCGCTTCAAGGCACACGAAACGGCGCGATTGAACAGGAATTTTCTCCACAACCTTCTCGCCATCGACCCATGGCACATCATGATCCTGTGCGCGGATGGCGTGCCCGGCGGGGCCATGATCTCCGGACCGGAGTGCGGCGCGGTGTTCCGGTACTGGAGCTGGGTGTTCCCCTCTCACCGTCAGACCAAGCTCGGCATGTTCGGGATGCGCGCCTTCGACGCCCATTGGGACAACCAGCGCTTCCACAAGGCCTTCACCTTTGTCCGGCCGGAGAACGAGGTCGCCCGCATGCTCCTCAAGCGCTACGGCTATCGGGAAACTGCGCTGCTGGAGCAGCACATATTCGGGCAGGATTATCTGCTGATCGAAAAATTCTACACGCGCCAGGAAGTCGAGTATGACAGCGGCGTCAATATCGGGCGCCTGGGCCGTCTCAGGCAAAGGCTGAAGACATTGGTCGGCGCGGCCTCCTAGCGGCGAAGGATCAGGCTGCGGTCGCTGCCCTGCGGGTCCGGAACCATTGCAGGATCGAGACATCGACCCCGGCAGTCCAGCGCGCCGTCAGCCACAGGGCGAACGACCAGATCGTGATCGCCACAAGCGCCGAGCAGGCCGCGCCCATCAATCCGAAGGTGGGCACCAGCAGCCAATTGCCGGCAATCAGGCATCCGAGGCCGAGGCCGATGGCCGGCAGACTGGCCCAAGGCCGGTCGTGGATCGACAGCACCAGCGAGGCCGGACCAAAGGCGGACCGAACGATCAGACCAAGGCAAAGTATGGCAAGGGGCATGGCGCCCGCGGTGAAGGCCGGCCCGAACAGCTGCAGCGCGAACGGCGACAACACGAGCAGTATGATAAAGAGCGCGAGCGCGATGAGGCTCGCCACCATATTAGCCTCACCCACCTTGCGGTGGAAATCAGCCCGATCAGCCCGCGCCTCGCTCTCGAACATATCTGGCAGCGTGACTGCATAGACCGCCGCTACGCCGAAGGATGCGAGCGAGAAGATGCGGGCGCAGACACCGAATATGGCCAGATCCTCGCGGCTGAGGCTATGGCTGAGGAGCAGCAGGTCGATATCGAAGAAAAAGTCGGTGGCGATGCTGATCAGCACCCATGGCAGCGCAAAACGCCACCACCGTCCACTCTCGATCTCACGCGCCGGCGCCGTGTCAGAAACCCGACCAATGCTGGTGAGGACAAACACAAACTGCATCAGCGACACGGAGATATAGCCCGTGCCGATGATCCAGAGCATGGCTGCGAAACCGTCTTCCGCCACGCTTGTGGCCATGACGGCAAGGAAGGCTGCCAGCACGATCATCGGGCGCAGGAGCGTATCGGCAAAGAACCCCGCAAAGGGACGCTTCAGCCCGATCAGCAGCGCACTGTTTACGTAGACGACGGCGGTGCCGAGGATGAGCATGGCCACGGGAACAAAATGGCGCGCGACCGTCCCCTGCCCCAACCCGACAAGATTGAGGATCAACGGTCCTATCGTGGCAAACAGTGCGAAGGCGACGATGACATGAAGATAGGCTCGCCGGAGAAAGGCGGTCAGTTGGCGCCTGTCCCCCCGAGCCCGATACTCAGCCGAAAAATAGGTGCCGACCGTATGGAAGCCGAGCGGCATAACCACAGAGATGAGATTGACGCTGGCGACGACGATGAGGAACTCACCGAGCAGTTCCGCGCCCCAGAGCCGGGCGATCAGCGCCTGCGCGACAAAGATCAGGCCTGCGCCAAACAAGCGGGCGGCGAAGATGACACTCGATTGAGACGCCAGCCGCCGCACCAGACTCATTCGAAATCGACTTCCGGCCGATAGGGGGGCTGGTCGGGCTGCGCCTTGGGGCTCCGCACTTTATCGACATGCCGACGCAGATGCTGGAGCGCATCACGCGCCCTGAAGGCGAAGGTGCCGAGTATCAGCGCGCGCCTGCTGTCGGCATAATTGACCACCGGCGGCACGGGACGGATCAACCCGGCCTCGCCGACCATCCCCTTCTTGAACTGGTGCAGGCCCAGAAATCCATCGGTCCCGCCGAGGTCATACCAATCGGCTGTGGTGTTATCGCGCAGCCAGCGGATGATATGCCAGTGCATGAAATAGCCGGCGCGCACGGGCAGTGCCCGGTAATTGGTGGCGCCGTAGAGATAGACGGCCCGCTTGCCGGCCTTAAAGATCAAGGCGCCTGCCACGCATTCCTCGCCCAGATGGACGAGGAAGAGTTCCGGGCGCAGTTTTTCATCGACGCCCATCAGGGCATCGAGCGTCTCGTAGGCTGAATGATCGGGAAACTGCTTGCGGTCAGTCATCGCTGCATAGAGCTGCTTGAACGTGCCGAGCGCGTCGGCGCCAACGCGCTCGAACCGCAGACCAGCCTTGTCGGCCTTGTTGAGATGATAGCGCCACTTCTGGTTGAGGCTTTTGCGCTGCTCCGCGTCGGAGAGGCGTAGCCTGACGAGATAGCGATTGGGGAACAGCAGCGACGACCCGCGGGAGAAACCGCGCCGGCGAAGGGCAAGATAGGCCGGATGTTTTTCATCGGTCGAAGCAGCGGGCAGGACCGACACCATCATCCGCCGGCGAGCCGAATATTCGGCAAGGACGGCCTCGATCATCGCGGCGCGAATGTCTTCCGCATCAGGTCGCTCCGCATCGGCGAGCATGGGCGCCCATTTGAGCACTGCCATTTCGGCGAGGCGCAGGGGCAGCGGCTGAACCATGATCAGTGCGCCACCGACAATCTGCCCGTTGTGCCAATAGACGGTCGGCTCACAGGTAACGCCTGGCCAACGCACGGCCGAAAAGGCGAACATCTGCTCCTGGCAGACCTCGTCGAATGCCGAAATGATCTGATCCCACGCATCGCCGGAAACGCGGTCGGCCTTCAGTTCCGGTAGTGTACCCACGGACGGAGCGGAACGAGGCCCGGCATCGGATCCGCGCAAGCGATCAGCAATGACGGACATAAAAACCCCGCATCATAAACAGATGCGGGGCAATATAGCGGCACAGGATGAGCAAATTGCTATTGGCCGCAAGCAAATGCGGGCAAATTGCCCATTTGGTTTCGCAGAGCCTAATGAACGACTGCGGCGGCGGCCTCATGTGGCGTATAGAGCAGCGGAATTTCAGGAATGGTGATGAAGGCCCCTGCCCCTTCGAGCAGCATGCGCACCGCCACGAAGAGAATGATCGCAAGGCCGATCCAGGCGATCCAGCGGAACCGGTGCAGCAGGCGCGCGATATAGCTGGCTGCCACGCCCATCATGATCACCGACAGCGCAAGGCCGAACACCAGGGCTTCGAAATGGTGCTGGGCGGCGCCCGCAACGGCGAGGACATTGTCCAGCGACATTGAGACGTCGGCAATGACGATCTGGCTGACGGCCTGCCCGAGGCTCTTGCGCGGGGCCCTGCCCGCAACCTTGCCATCGGCATTGTGGTCGGCGTCCGACAACGCCTCCGTCGCCTCATGTTCATCTTCGAACGAGACCGTCAGCTCGCGATACATCTTCCAGCAAACCCAGAGCAGCAGAATGCCACCGGCCACCAGAAGACCGCCGCCCAGCGACAGCAATTGGGTGGTGATCAGCGCAAAGAGAATGCGCAGGACGGTTGCCGCAAGGATACCGATGAGAATGGCGCGCCGGCGCAAGTCCGGAGCGAGGCCGGCGGCCGCCAGGCCAATGACAACAGCATTATCTCCCGCCAGCACAAGATCGATCAGGATCACCTGCGCAAGCGAGCTGAAGAAACTCGGATCTATTCCGAACATTGGGATGTCACTTTCAGGAGAGGGTGCGATGCACGCGCCCGCCTATACGCCTGTGACAAGGCTAGAAAAAGTCAAATGTCCAGCGAGACCTGAAAAGTGAGCGACCGCAGCGGCCCGACACCCCTCAGGCGTGATAGACCTGTTTTTTGGCGCGTTCGGCGCCAACCAGATCACCCCATTTTGCCGGCCATGCCGTCAGGTCACCTGAGACCACCAGCGACGCGGCGGTCATGCCCGCGACCATGACCCCATATCCCAGCGCAATGGGCAGGCGCATATATTCGTCGTCCTTCTTGGGCGACATCCCCATATGCTCAAGCATTCCAAACAGATGCTGCGGTGTCTTCACCCGGCCGACCGGCCCGTCCTCGGACCAGGGCAGATCCAACACGACAGGCCCAGGCGGTGGTCTATCGGAAAAACAGAAATGCGCGATCATTCGCACGAGCCCCCAGTTGCCGCCGGGATTAGGCACAATTCATGAGGTCAACGCAATCGTTCGGACAATGAATTGATCAGGACGAGCTAGGGGACTTACTGAGTCCCACACCGCCATTTGCGATCTGACCCAATCTCCCCTCAGGTCGGATGGATAGCGCACATCATCTCGACCGCCTCCCTCTGGCGAAAATCCATAACAAGCTTTCCTTTCAACACCTTATGCCCCTGGGCAGCGGGAGTTTCCCCGAGCCGGACAGGCCATCCAAATATCTGCGCGCGCCGTCCTCTTGGCGCTTGCGCTCCGGTGTATAATTGTTATGTTGTAAAACATTATTCGCTAGTGCAGCGGACAGGTATCAAGATGCAAAACGCACGGATACCGGAGGAGGAAAAGGTGTTGAAACTCGAGGGGGTTTCCATCTCGACGAAGCACGCGGCCCATCATCTCGTGGGTCCGGTTTCGTTCGAGGTGCGGGCTGGTGAAATTTTTGGGATCGTTGGAGAAAGTGGCAGCGGCAAGACGCTGACTGGTTTGGCCATTCCACGTCTTCTGCCCAAACAATTGTCGCGGTCGCATTGCTCTGGATGGCAGGGAGCTCACATCCCTAAGCGAGCAGGATATGCGGCGTGTTCGCGGCCAGCTTGTCACAGTGATCTTTCAGGAACCAGCCAGCGCACTGAACCCCGTCTTCACTGTGGGCGCGCAGATCGAGGCGGTCATTCGCGCCAATACTGACTTGCGTGGCGACGCCGTACGGAAACGTATGCACGACCTGTTGAGCCGCGTGGGCATTCCCGACCCCGAGCAGCGTGCGGGGGCCTATCCGCACCAATTTTCGGGCGGCATGTGCCAGCGCGTCATGATCGCGATGGCCCTGGCCTCTGGCGCCCGCCTGCTCATAGCGGACGAGCCGACGACCGCTCTGGACGTCACCATCCAGGCCCAGATTGTGGACCTGCTTCTCAAGCTTGCAGCTGACAGTTATCTTCGTTTCCCACGATCTTGGTCTGATCGCCGAGACCTGCGACCGGAACGCCGTCTTTTACGCGGGTCAGGTTGTCGAGGTTGGGACGGCAGAAGACATCATTCACCGGCCCCGCCACCCCTACACAGAGGCCCTGGTGGCCGCCACGCCCGACATGACGGAAGTCGGCAAGCTCCTACAGGGCATTCCGGGTCAGCCACCGCTGGCAGGACGCTGGCCGGACGGATGCCGTTTCAGCAACCGCTGTCCCAAGGCACAGGCCGAATGCTCCAAGCCGCAGGAAATGCGCCACCTTTCTGATGGACGCGGCGTCCGGTGCATCCTGGCTGACGACGCTGGTGAGATGCAATGACCCCCGATACAAGCACAAAAATCGCGCTATCCGTCGACAACCTTGTCGTCCGCTTCAAGCGCCCGCGCGCTTCCGACGTCCAGGCGGTGAGCGATGTCAGCATCAGCCTGCCTGAGCAGTCCACGCTCGCCCTCATCGGGGAATCCGGTTCTGGCAAGTCCACTCTGGCTCCGAGCCGTTTGCGGACTGGTGCCAGCTACCTCCGGCACTGTTCCGGTCGCCGGCGTTGAGCTTTCCCAGGGGAAGAATACCGCGCGCGACGCGGGCGCAGCCGGCATCCAGATGGTCGTGCAGGATTCTGGTGGCGCTCTCAATCCGCGCTGGCCGATCTGGCGCACCATAAGCGAACCCCACCGCCTGATGAACAAGCGCAGCGGCGCAGAACTGCGTGAGTTTGCCGCTCAAATTCTGAGGGACATAGGCCTGCCGGTTGAATTTCTCGACCGATACCCCCACCAGCTCTCCGGGGGACAGCGTCAGCGCGTCAATATTGCGCGCGCCCTGGCGGCCAAGCCGACGATTATCGCGCTGGACGAGGCCGTCTCGGCGCTGGACCTTTCGGTCCGCAATGAGATCCTTGGCCTTCTGGCGCGCCTCAAAGAGCGGCAGCTCACCTACCTCTTCATTACGCACGACATGGGCGCAGTGGTGCAGATAGCCACCCACGTGGCGGTCCTCTACCTAGGCAAACTGGTCGAAAATGGCCCGGTCAAAGAGGTCGTTCAGGACCCAAAGCATCCCTACACACGGGCACTTGTCGGCGCCGTACCAACAATCGGCAAGCAGCGGAAAGCAGCAGTCCTTGCGCGGGGTGAAGCGGATGACGCCGGCGCGCCACCACCAGGCTGCCGCTTCCACAGACGGTGTCCGTTCGCGATCGATCTCTGCCGGGAGGCGGAGCCTCAACTGCAGAAATTCTCCGGGCGCCAGATAGCGTGTCACCGGGTTCAAGACATCGACGATCTTTTTTTCGAGGGAGGAAAACCATGAGACTGAGAAAACTGACTGCCAGCTTACTGCTTGCAGCTGCATTCGCGACGACAGTGGCCGCACCTGCGGCGTTCGCCGGACCAGACAACAATATTGCGGTGATCGGCGTGGGAGAGGAGCCCACGACGCTCGATCCGGCCAACGGCCTTTCCGGCGGCGATATCCATTTCCTGTATACGGTCTATGACCGTCTGCTGGACTTCGATCCGGCAACGCTCGAGCCGCTGCCGATGCTTGCCGAGTCGTTCGAGTGGACCAACGAGGATGTACCCTCGTCCTCAAACTCCGTCAGGGCGTGAAGTTCCACGATGGCGAGGCATTCAATGCTGAGGCCGTAAAAACCAGCATTGAGTTCTATCAAAACTCTGGCAAGCAGGCCGACCTCAACCCGGTTACTGAAATCGAAGTGGTCGACGAATTCACCGTCGCCCTGCATGTCGACCGTCCATATTCAGTGCTCACTTCGCTCCTCATGGATCGTGGCGGCATGATTATCTCGCCCAAGGCGATAGCCGAGCACGGTGTTGAAGGCGTAGGCCGAAATCCCGCAGGCACGGGCCCATTCCGGGTCTCGAGCTGGGCAGCCGGCGACAACCTGTCGCTCGAACGCTTCTCCGACTACTGGAATCCAGATCGCATCAAGCTCGACGGGCTCGAGTATCGCATCATCAAGAACCCGACCACGGTGGTCTCCGCTCTGATGGCCGGTCAGCTCGACTATGTGATGAGCATTGACCCTGTGAACCTGCCCGTGATCCGGCGAAATGCCAATCTTCAGGTCATGACGCAGCCCACCATTGCGTCGGTGGTCATTGCGGTGAACACCAATCTCGAGCCAGTGTCGAGCAAGCTGGTCCGTCAGGCCTTCTCTTATGGCATTGACCGCCAGGCACTCGCGCGCATCGCCTACGGTGGGGAAGTTGAGGCGCTCCCAGCAAGCCTTCTAGTTCCGCCGAGCTACTGGCCATCGACGCCGGAACTCGACAACCACTACACTTATAACCCGGAAAAAGCCAAGCAACTCGTCACTGAGGCTGGATACCCAGACGGGGTTGAGGTGGCCATCTGCGCCAACGCCAATAGTGTCGCCAGCGCCAGGTGCCAAGCTCGTTGACATGATGCGCGAACAGCTTCGCCCCGCAGGCATCACTCTCAACGGCGAAATGCTGGCCACGGGAGCCGCGTGCATCGAACTCTATAACGGTCAGGAAGCGATCACGCTGAACCTTGCCGGGTGGAGCGGGCGTCCCTCGCCCATCATGACCTATCAGCAGACCTTTACGTCCTACGCGGCCTACCACGTTTCCAAGGAGCCATTTGACGGGGTCGATGCCGCCGTTGACCGTCTGCTGGCGACCTCGGACCCGGCCGAGCAGAACGAGATCTTTGACGAACTGAACGCCATGTGGGTCGACAATGTGCCGTGGGTTTCCATGTACTTCCAGCCCCGCGTGTTCGCACAGTCGAGCAAGCTGCATGGCGAGTTGCCCAACCTCATGGGCAAGGCCAATCTGACCACCCTTTACTTTGAATAGCGCAACCGGGGGGGAGCTTGCTCTCCCCCAGCAAACACCTCGGGGTGTCAGATGTTATTGCTTATTCTTCAGCGTTTAGGGACGATTATTCCCACCGCCCTGCTCGCCTCGATTTTGGTGTTCTCCATCGTTCAGCTAACGCCCGGGGGCCCGGCTTATGCGATTGCCGGCCCGGCGCTACACCTGAGTTCGTGGCACACATAAACCGTGAGCTCGGCCTGGATCGTCCCCTGCCCGTACAATATCTGAGCTGGCTTGGTCAGATGAGCGAAGGGTCATTGGGCCGTTCTCTGGTCAACCGCACCGAGGTCACGACCTTGGTAGCAAACCGGATGCCTGTATCGGCCACAATTGCCCTCGAGGCTCTGGTTCTCGCCGTACTCGTCGGCATACCGCTGGGCATTATCGCCAGCGTTCGCGCCGGCGGGGCGATAGACAGCGGCATTCGAAGCTTCACCTCCATCGGCATTGCAGTGCCCGAGTTCTGGCTCGCCATGCTGGCTGTCAACTTGTTCGCGCTGCAGCTGTTCTGGCTGCCACCGACTGGTTTTACGCCCTTGTCGGCAGGTCTCATCCCGCACTTCAAGTCCGTCGTCATGCCGGTGGTAACGCTCGCGCTGGGCCCTATCGCGATCATCGTGCGGTTTACGCGCAGCGCGATGAATGAAGCGCTGTCGGCTCAATATGTCAGGACGGCATGGTCGCTGGGCATCCCCGCTCACCAAGTCTATCTCAGGTTCGCCCTGAAAAATGCCCTGCCCTCGATCATCACGGTCATCGGCATGGTGGCATCGGTACTGATCGGCGGCGCCGTACTCATCGAATCCGTCTTCGCCATCCCCGGCATTGGCGAGCTTTTGGTCCAGTCAGTTCTGTCGAAGGATTTTCCCGTCGTCCAGGGCGTCACCACAGTGCTGATGTTCCTCGTCATTCTGATCAACCTCGCAGTTGACCTGATTGTGGCCGCCATCGATCCGAGGACCCGCTGATGACTCTTGTCGAAAAATTGCCCGACGAGCGAACGTCCCGGGTGACGACGCTGCTGTCACTTATGACGAAACCCACACTGGTGCTGGCTGTGGCCTGGCTGGTGCTGACGATCATCGCGGCGCTATTCGCGCCGATCCTTGCGCCATTCGATCCAATCTCCCAGAACCCCGGCGACGTTCTGATGCCGCCATCCGGGAAATATCTTCTGGGCACGGATGACCTTGGCCGCGATGTGCTTTCACGGCTCATCTACGGGACGCAGCCCACGCTGCTTGGAATGCTCATTGCCATCAGCACTGCCGCGGTAATCGGAATTCCGTGGGGTCTGGTGTCCGGCTATTTGGGCGGATGGGTCGATCTCACGCTCATGCGTTTCGTGGACGCCCTTCTGGTCTTCCCCGGCCTGATCCTCACCCTCGCCCTCACAAGCGCCCTGGGCGCCACGCTCGAGAACACCATGTTCTCCCTGGGCATAGTGTACTCGCCATTGGTCGCTCGTGTGGTCCGCGTCGGAGTGTTGAGCGTTCGCAACCGGGATTATGTGCAGATCACCCGCATGTTCGGGTCGTCCACGATGTACCGGATTTTCAATCACGTCCTGCCAAGCGTTCTGCCCGCGACGGTTGTCCAGCTGACACTCTTGTGCGGGCTGTCCGTGCTGGCCCAGACCGGCCTCAACTTCTTGGGCCTCGGCGTCCCGAACCGAAACCCCAGCTGGGGAAGTTCCGTCGCCGAAACCTTCCGCTACCTGATGATCGACCCCATGGCGCCAGTTTTGCCAGGTGTGATCGTCGTTTTCACAGTGCTCGCCATCTACCGCGTCGGCGATGAGGTCCGCGACCTCCTGGAGATTTATTCCCGATGACTGAAGCCAAGATTCCCCTCGACCGCACGAATGCCGACCTGGTGATCGAATTTGCGGCAATCAACGATGCTACCCATTCGACGCGTGAACGGTCCAAACGGCACGAAGAGGCCGGCGGCATCCACGACGACAGCATCGCCCAGCGCTATGGCTATCAGGGAGCCCTGGTGCCAGGGATCGTCATCTGTGCGCACACCATGCCCGCTCTCGTGGAGCGCTGGGGCAAGGAGTGGCTGAAGCGTGGTCGCGTCGCCATGAAGCACATCCGTCCCGGCTACGACCAGGACGGGCTTAGCGCGTGCTACCGTTTTGGCGCCTCGGACGAGGGTGCACACTGCGAAATCGTCGTGATGCGCGATGACGTGGTCCTGGCTGTGGGCGACGCTGCAATGCCCAATGTCAAACCAGAATTGCCCGAAGATCTGCCGAGGACCACCCTGTCAGTTCCGGAGCAAATCCCTCTCGCGGAGCCCGACGTTCTGGCACCGGGGCAACCGCTTTTTACCACTCCAACATTGATCGACGCAGCCGAGCATGATCGCCTGCTGGCGAGAATTGGCGGCGAAACCGGCCAATGGCCTTACGGCAGCATCCATCCCGTTGCCTACCAGCATCTGACCAGTCACGACGCGATCAACAGCTTCGAATACTCCACCCCAGGCATCCATGTGTCTGGTGACACGCAGATGCTGGACTGGGCGGAGCCCGGCGAGACACTTTCGAGCAGTGGACGCGTGGTCGCGGTTTATGAGCGCAAGGGTCACCACTATTTCGAGACTGAACAACTTGTGCAGACAGCATCCGGGCGGGCCATCGCGTTGTGCCGCCGGAGCGTCATTTATCGCACCCGTGAGGTCAACGCTGCGCAATGACCGCCCTGTCAAATCTCAAGGTCGTCGACCTCTCTGAATCGGTGGCTGGTCAATATTGCTCACGCCTGATGGCGGGCTACGGAGCAGACGTCGTCCTCGTCGAGCCGCCCGGGGGATCACGCGTTCGCGAAATTGGCCCGTTCAGTAAGCAGCACGGGGACTCAACGACATTCTACCATCTCAATATCGACAAGCGCTCGATCGAGTTGGATGCGGACAAAGACTTCGACCGCCTGAGCACACTGTGCGTGGCGGCCGACGTCGTGCTCGTCCCGAAAGGCGACATCGCGAACACGCTGCGTCAGAAGACAGATAAGACAGTCTTTTGCCGTATCAGCGATTTTGGAGAACACGGCCCATACGCCAATTGGCAGGGTGGGGAGATGATCCATCAGGCCCTGTCGGGGATCATGTACTACAATGGCAGAGCCGGTGAGGCCCCGTTGTTCGGCGTAGGGCAGCGTGTCCAGCATGTGGCCGGTGTTGCCGCCTACACGGCGATCCTTGCCGCGCTGCGCGCCGGAACCGGAGAACTCATCGACATTGACGTCCACAAGACGGCTTCCTCGATGAGCTACAACCTCGCCAACCAGTACTTCTACAGCGGCACCTTCGACGAGCGGAACGGCACCAAATACAACCCGGACCTGCTGATCCGCGCCAATGATGGCTGGGTCACAGTCTTCGTCTATGCCTATCGATGGCCAGCGATGTGCGAAGCACTCGGGCTGACCGAACTGCTCGACCATCCGGACTTTCAGACACAGGTCGACCGGCTCGCCCGCTGGGACCAGATATCTGAAATGGCCAGCGCGGCCGCCAGGGACATGTCTTCCGCGGACCTCGTCATGCTGCTCCAGAACCTCGGGGTTCCGGCAGCCGCCAGCCTCACGCCGGCCGAGCTGGCCACCTCTCCTCACCTGCAGGCGCGCAATTACTGGAAGACCGCCGACCAGAACGGCACGCGCCGTCGGGCCTTCGGCGCCCCCTTCCGGTTGAGCCAATCAGACTGGCGCGCCGATCGTGCCCTCGCCGAACTTCAGGAGGACGCAAAGTGAGCGCAGGACCTCTTCATGGCATCCGTGTGCTTGATGTCACGACTGCCTGGGCCGGCCCGTTCGTCGGCCGAGTATTGGCCGCACTGGGTGCAGACGTGGTGCATGTGGAAGCCGCAAAGCGCATGGACCTGTGGCGCGGTGGTTTGACCGGCGAAAATCCGCGCCGCTATCCCGATGGCGTTCTGGGCGAGCGTCCCTATGACCGAACGGTCCTGTTCAATTCTCAAAACCTCAACAAGCGGTCTCTCTGCATTGATATCAAGAGCCCGGGGGGCCGCGAGGCCCTCAAGGCAGCCGCTGCCAATGCCGACGTGATTGTCTCCAATTTCACGCCGGGGACACTGTCGCGCATGGGGCTGGACTATGCCGAACTCAGCGCCATCAACCCGCGCATCATTCTGGTGGAAATGCCGGCATTCGGCACGAACGGCCCCATGGCAAAGCTCTCTGCGCTCGGACCGAGCATGGAATTTTCCACGGGCATGAGCACATTCATCGGCTACGGCGACGGCGCGCCCACAGCCACCGGACCAGCCTATCTCGATCCCATCGGCGGCTACAACGGCGCTGCCGCCATCATGACTGCATTGCATCAGCGCGAGCAGACCGGTCGCGGACAGTATGTGGAAATCTCGCAGGTAGAAGCAGCCATGCCGCTTATTGGCGGCCTTGTGCTGGGTTCACTCGAGAACGACGAGCCCCCCTGCCAGCAAGGCAACAGGCAGACATCATCCATAATCCACGATGCCTTCCGCTGCGGCGGTTCGGAAGAATGGGTCGCCATCAATGTCCAGACAGTCAGCGAATGGAGGTCCTTGGCGCTTCTGATGGGCCGAGACGATCTTGCCGATCTGGATCTGTCTACAGAAGCCGACCGGGCGCGACATGCAGACCAGTTGCACGGCGCAGTTGCCGCATGGACGGAAAATCTGGACAAACACTGGATTGCCCCACGGCTTCAGCGCATGGGGATCGCGGCAGCGCCGGTCTGTCACGGCAAAGACGTAGCCCTTGATCCGCATTTGCACGCAACGGACTTCTTAGAGGAAATCGAACATCCCGAAGCTGGGCTGCGCCCCTATCAAAGCCTGCCATTCCGCTTTGCGGAGAACAGGCCTCCCCGTCTCAAGCCTGCACCAATGCTCGGACAGCACACCAGGGAGGTGCTCCGGGAATGGGCAGGCCTGAAAGAGGCCGAGCTCGACGATCTGGCCGCCCAAGGCACCACGAGTAACGACCCATATCGAAGTTAGGAGGAAATTCGCGATGAACGACACGATAATAGCCAAACAGGCCAGCCAGATTGCCGATCTGGAGCGGCGCTTGCGGCGTCTGGAAGACATCGAAGCCATCAAGGTGCTTCAACGCACATACGGCTACTTTGTGGACAAGGCGCTTTGGAGCGATCTGGCCGAACTGTTCAGTCAGGATGGCGAAATCGAAATCGGCGGCCGGGGCGTTTACAAGGGGCTGGATCGCATCCGCGTTTTCCTGCGCGACGTGATGGGCAAGGGTCATGACGGCCTCAACCACGGCCAGTTGATGAACCACATGCAGCTGCAGGGGATCGTTACCCTCGATGAGAGCGGCGAGACGGCCCTTGGCCGCTGGCGCGCCTTCATCCAGGCCGGTGAGTTCGGCAAGCACGCCCAGTTTGCAGAAGGCGTCTACGAGAATGCCTATGTCCGTGAAAATGGCACCTGGAAAATCTCACGCCTGACCTGGTTCGCAACCTACTACACCCCTTACGAAAAGGGTTTTGGTCAGGAGACACTGCCGCTGACGACGATGAGCGAGTCGTTCCCGCCGGATCGCCCACCCACTTTTACCTATGCGGCACTGCCGGATGTGTTCATCCCGCCATTCCACTATCCCCATCCGGTCACGGGCGACAAGATCGGACGCAACGTCAAGCAAGGCTGACACTAAGGCACTAGGGGCATCGGAGACTTCCGGTGCCCTTTTTGTTTGCGGCCGTGGCGCCGCGAAGCAATCTGATCCGGACTAAAACAACAAAGGCGACCCGAAGGTCGCCTTGTTAGATCCTTGCCAGGCAAGGAGAACTTTGGTGGGTGCACAAGGGCTCGAACCTTGGACCCGCTGATTAAGAGTCAGCTGCTCTACCATCTGAGCTATGCACCCGGCTTTGTCTGGACAACGCCGTTCTTCAAAGTTGACGCCTTCTAGCAAAGGCATTTGGACCTGTCCAGCGGCAGGAGTGGAGAACTCCCGTACTTTTTTCGCTGAAGACCAAATATTTTTCCGGGGCTGCAGACACCCCGAAAACAACAAAGGCGGCCCAGAGGCCGCCTTGTTAAATCCTTGCCAGGCAAGGAGAACTTTGGTGGGTGCACAAGGGCTCGAACCTTGGACCCGCTGATTAAGAGTCAGCTGCTCTACCATCTGAGCTATGCACCCGGCTTTGTTTTGGATAACGCCGTTCTTCAAAGTTGGCGCCTTCTAACAAAGGCATTCAGGTCTGTCTAGCGCGTAAAATCTGGAATTGTGGATAAACCTGCCGAGGGCAATCAAATGCCGTGGCGGCGGCGGGCTTAGCCGCGCTCGCGGCGGTAAGCCTCTAGGCTGTAAACATTATCTGGCATCTCGCTGGCTTCCTGGCGCAGATCGTCCATCAGCCCTATGGTCCGCTCGATGATGTGTCGCAGCTGGCGCGAACGGGTGTCTGCGCCCTGCAGGATGACAGCGGCGCGCTGCAGGTGATCGCGAGCGAGCAGGTAGGTGGGCGGCATGGTCGGGCTCCGTGGCATTCTTTGGAATCGCCGAGGGGTCGGCATGGGGTTAGACTGAACCGGCATAGTTCCCGACCTCTTTCTCAAGTCCCTGCAATTTAAGTTCAATTTTATCGACCCTTGCTGCGACTGAAGATTCTTCTGTCAGTGCCTGTGCAGAAAGTTTTTGCCGGGAGTGGCTCCGGCGCAAAGCCTCCGTCAGTATGGGCGCAGCGCCAGTTGGGAGGGGTCTATGTCGCTGCCGCCATTTACGTCCATCGTTGCAGGACTGCCGGAGACCGTGCCTTTCGTGGGCCCTGAAGCCATTGAAAGGCGCAGCGGCGTTCCGATCCGGGCACGGCTTGGCGCCAATGAATCCGCCTTTGGCCCCAGCCCTTTAGCCTTGCAGGCGATGCGGGATGAGGCGACGAAAAGCTGGGCGTACCCCGACCCTGAAAATCATGACCTGCGGCTGGCGCTGGCCGCGAAACTCGGCGTCGCCTCAGATGAGATCGCCGTCGGTGAAGGCGCCGACGGGCTGATAGGCCTGGCGGTGCGGCTATTCATTGCTCCGGGGGATGTGGTGGTAACGTCGCTGGGGGCCTATCCGACCTTCAACTACCACGTTGCCGGTTATGGCGGGCGGCTGGAATATGTTCGGTATCAAGGTGTTAACGAGGACCTCGACGGCCTGCTCGCGGCCGTGATCCGGACCAATGCACGGATGGTCTACCTCGCCAATCCGGACAATCCGATGGGCTCGTTCTGGCCGGCGGCGGCGGTTGAGGCATTTATCGCAGCATTGCCGACCACTTGCGTGCTGGTGCTGGACGAAGCCTATGGTGAGCTGGCACCGCAGAATGGCTTGCCGAGCATCGATACGTCCCGGCCAAATGTTCTGAGACTGCGTAGCTTTTCAAAGGCTTATGGTCTGGCCGGTATGCGCTGCGGCTATGCGATCGGCAACCGGCAGGTGACTGGTGCCTTCAACCGGGTTCGCAACCATTTCGGGGTCAACCGACTGGTTCAGGCCGGCGCGCTGGCGGCTCTCCAGGACGAGGCCCACCTGATGCGCGTTTGTTATCAGATCGAGGCTTCGCGTCAGCGCATTGTTAGCATTTCGAACAGCATTGGGCTCAATGCGTTACCGTCCGCGACAAATTTTGTGACAATCGACTGCGGCCGCGACGGGGCCTACGCCCAGAGGGTGTTGGAGGAATTGGGCAAGCTCGGTATGTT
The DNA here is from genome assembly GCF_029201565.1 of Devosia sp. SD17-2. Taxonomy (GTDB): domain Bacteria; phylum Pseudomonadota; class Alphaproteobacteria; order Rhizobiales; family Devosiaceae; genus Devosia. The sequence goes on along the minus strand of NZ_CP104002.1, from coordinate 1,699,469 downwards.
CGTCCGCAAGCCGATGGCACCGGGGCTCGATCAGCACATTCGCATCAGCGCGGCGCCAGAGGCCGAAATGGCAATTCTCGAGGCCACACTGCCAATCGCGCTTCGTGCCGCTCAGGGCGCCTCGTAGAGCTCTATACGGGCCAATAGAGGCCGGTGGTTGGATCCAAAGCTGTCGCTGCCCGCAGACAGCGCCATGATACGTACTGTGCCGCGGGTAAGGATATTGTCGATTGGCACGCCGAGTGGACCGGCGCGGACCGGCCAGGTCGCCGGATAGAACGGACCAGGCGCCAGTTGCTGATCGCGCCCGAGTCGCACCATGGGCCCCGACCACACGGCCGCATTAAAATCACCCGCAAGCACGACCGGCCCCTCGATCTGGCTGAGGGTGCGGCTCACCGCAAAGAGCTCAGCGCCCGATGCGCCATCGAAATAGGGTTTGGACAGATGCACGCCGACGATCGTGACCTTCTGTCCGGCGATGACCACCGGGGCGATGGCGAGGCGCTCGAAACGGAAGGGCCGCATGGTGCGGATCTCACCGGCCTCGATCGGCAGGCGGGAGTGAATAGAAATATCGCAGGTCTGCGGGCTTTCGCAGCCGATGGAATAGGGAAAGGCGTCGCGCATGCGATCGAGATGGCCGGCAATGCCCGGAGTCTCCATCACCACGACCACATCCGCGTCTGAGCCCGCAAGAAACTCGACCGCCTCAGTGGCGCGACGATTACCAGTCAGCACATTAAAGCTGATGACCGAGAGCTCGGCGACGGCCGGGCCAAGCGGGGCGGATCGCCGTTCCTGATATTCGAAGATGAACCGGCCGGCGTGGACGCCCGCGACCACGAGGACAGCTGCGAACAGCCCGGCCCGCCAGCGCGCGCCTGAGATCACCAGCAGCACAAGGAGGACGATCCCGCCGGCGATCAGATGGAGGCGGAGGCTCTGCAGCAGCAAGGCGCCAGGCAGGTTTATGCCCAGCGAGACAATGGCAAGGACGATGGTGAGGAGCGCGGCCAGCGCCAGCAGCGCGCCCCGAAATTCGTCCCGGCTCAACATGAGCATTAGCCTCCTGCCCTAGATCGGCTTCTTCATCTGCACACAATTGGCGGCGATGCCAATCAGCTCATCGGCATCCCAGACGAATTTCTGCCAGCCGGCCTTCTCGTAAAAGCCGACGGCCTCCGGTGCGGAATTGACCACCAGCGTGTCGATGCCGAAGTGCCTGGCCCGCTGGGCGACCAGTTCCTCCATGACCCGGCCATGGCCGTGGCCCTGTTCGGCGGCGGTGATGGCAACAAGACGGATGGCGGCGCGCCCCGCGCCCAGAACGTCGAGACGCAGCACGCCGACGGGTTTGCCTGAAACCTTCAGGAGATAGGGATGGGCAAAATCGGCGACATCGTCGGGGTGGTTGGCGTTATAGACGCCATGCCGTCCCTTGGACTCGAAGAGTTCGGTGCGCCGGATCGCGTGAAAGTCTGCCCAGTCCCCGGGTTCCGTGACGGCCACCAACTCGTATTCCATCCCCTGCCCCAAACAAAATGGCCGGACAATGATGTCCGGCCATGGGGTTCAATGCAATCTACGTCTGGCGGATGATCAGCCGGCCAGCGCACCCTGCGCCGAGGCGCCGCGCTCGATCATGACGCGGTTCAGCGCGTTGAGATAGGCGCGTGCCGAAGCCACCAGCGTATCGGGCTCGGCGGCATTGCCCGAGGCGATGCGGCCGTTCATTTCGAGACGCACATGGGCCGAGGCCTGCGCATCGGTGCCGCCGGTGACGCCGTCAACGGCATAGAGCACCAGATGCGGTTCCTGCCCGGCAGCGGCCTTGATGGCGTTGAAGATGGCGTCGACCGAACCCGTGCCTTCGTAGGAAACACTGGTCTCTTCGCCATCAATGGTAACGACGAGGTTGCACTTGTGGACGCCGCCGGTCTTGGAAACGACTTCCATATCGACCAGTTTGATGCGATCTCCGACCGAACCGACTTCGTCATCGACCAGCGCGATGATGTCAGCGTCATAGACGTGCTTCTTGCGGTCGGCCAGATCCTTGAAGCGCTGGAAGGCTTCCTGGAAGGCATTATCTCCAACCTCGTAGCCCAGTTCCTTCAACTTGTCCTTGAAGGCGGCGCGGCCCGAATGCTTGCCCATGACCAAGGTCGTTTCCTTGATACCGACGCTGGCCGGGGTCATGATCTCATAGGTTTCGGCGTTCTTGAGCATGCCATCCTGGTGGATGCCGCTCTCGTGGGCGAACGCGTTCTTGCCGACGATGGCCTTGTTGTACTGCACCGGGAAATTCGAGGCGGCGGACACCACCTTGCTGGCGCGGGCCAGATGGGTGCTGTCGATCTCGGTGAAGAAGGGCATGGCATCGCCGCGGGTGCGCAGCGCCATGACCACTTCCTCGAGCGCTGCATTGCCGGCGCGCTCGCCCAGACCATTGATGGTGCATTCGATCTGGCGCGCGCCGCCGGCGACACCGGCCAGCGAATTGGCGACAGCCAGACCCAGATCGTCGTGGCAATGGACCGAGAAGATTGCCTTGTCGGAATTGGGCACGCTCTCGATGATAGACTTGAACATGCGGAAATGTTCATCCGGCACGGCATAGCCGACGGTATCGGGCAGGTTGATCGTGGTGGCGCCGGCCTTGATGGCGGCATCAACGCAACGCTTCAAAAATTCGAGCGGCGTGCGGGTGGCGTCCATGGCCGACCATTCGACATCGTCCACCAGATTGCGGGCGTGGGCGACGGTGCGCGAGATGATCTCGATGACCTCGTCCTCGGTCTTTTTCATCTGGTGGGCCAGATGGATCGGCGAGGTGGAGACGAAGGTGTGGATGCGGCCGCGCTGGGCGTGACGCACAGCTTCACCGGCACGATCAATATCGGCCGTGATGGCGCGGGCGAGGCCGGCGACGGTGGCGCGCTTGACCTGCTTGGCGACGGCAACAACGGCTTCGAAGTCACCATTGGAGGCGATGGGGAAACCGGCCTCGATGATGTCGACGCCCATTTCGTCGAGCGCCTCGGCAACCTGCAGCTTTTCTTCCAGCGTCATCGTCGCGCCGGGCGACTGCTCGCCATCGCGCAGGGTGGTGTCGAAGATGAAGACGCGTTCTTTGTTGCTGTTGGAAGCGGTGCTGGTCATATCAGGCTCTTTTCCTATCGGCCCCGAGACAATGGCTCGCTGGACCGGACATTTCTAATGTTCGGTTTGTGGCGCAATCCCCTGACGACCCGCTCGCTAAACCGAGCTGCCGGTGATCAGGGGCTGATAAGAAGGAGAAGGAGCGCGGGCAAAAGCAGCAGGCCAGCAGCAATCATCAGCTTGGTCTGTGCGACCTGCTGCTGAGTGATGGCAATGGCTTTGGCGCGACGGCGCTGCATGGACGTGCTCTCTATTTCCCAGGGAGCATGCGACAATCCCAAAGGTGATGCAAGGGGTTGAGGCGAGAAAGTGAGTGCGGCCGGGCGATTTTTACGCTGCCGGCTGGCCGGATGGCAGTGGCCTGTGCCTTTCACAACGCAGACCACTCACTTCGCGGAATACGCAATGGCGTAAGCGCCCTGCCCTACTCGCCCAGATCAAGCGTGCCCTCGCCGACGATGATGGCCTGGCCGCCGATGGCGCCATGGACCAGAGCGTCGTTCTCCTTGCGCAATTGCAGGGTGATGCGGCAGGGGCGGCCCATCTCGTGGCCCTGGCGCAGGACGAAATCGGACTGGCCAGTGGCGAAGGGCTGGTTCTCGGCAAGCAGGCCAATCAACGCCGCGGCGGCAGCGCCAGTGCCCGGGTCCTCGCCCAGCCCCATGCCGAACATGCGGGCGGCGATATCGTTGTCCGGCTCCTCGGGTGTGAGAGTGAAGATGTAGACGGCGTGCCGGTCATGGGTGAAGATTTTCGGCTTGAGCGCATGGTTGACCGAGAGGCGCGCCAGCACCTCGGCATTGCGCACCGGCACGAGATGGAAGGGCACGCCGGCCGAGAAGACACCGGGCTTGTAGAGGTCGCAGCCGATATCCTCGACATTGATGCCGAGCACCTGGGCTATGCCGAGCATGTCGTCGATCTCGCCGACGCGGCTGGAGAGCTTTGGCAGCGCGAAGCGGGCTTCGCCGACGGATTTGTCGAGCCGGTCGACCAGCGCGGTGACGAGGCCGATCTTTTCTTCCATGCGGACAGCATTGAGCTTGTGCTGAAGACCAAGGACGACGGCCGAACCGATCGTCGGGTGGCCGGCGAAGGGGAGCTCCTGATAGGGCGTAAAAATGCGAAGCGACGCAGTGTTGCGCTCAGCGGCAGGCTTAAAGAGAAACACCGTTTCGCTGAGGTTGAACTCCTTGGCGATGGTCTGCATCTGCGCATCGCTGAGGCCATCGGCCTTGGGCACGACGGCCAGCGGATTGCCCTTGAAGCGTTCGCGGGTGAACACATCGAGGAGGAGATAGGGAAGCTTCATGGCTCAGGCCTCGACAAGCGCGTAGTCGGCTCGGCTGCGACCGAGATGATCGCAGAGCGCGTCGACGGCAATGCCATGGTCGCTGCGGCCCGGCAGGCCTGAAATGGTGAGGCAGCCGATGATGCCCGCTCCCGGCACGCGCAGCGGGAAGCCACCGCCTGCGATGACGTAATCGGTGGGATCAACGCCGGACTGGGGCGGAAACGGTGCTTCGCCGCGCTCCAGCACGAGGCGATAGCTGGCGCGCTGGAAGCGGCGAACGGAATTGATCTTGCGGCGCACCCATTCGGCATTATCGGCGCTGGTGCCTGGGGTGGCGGCGAAGAACAGCTGCCGGTCCCAGGTGCGGATATCGACGACGAGCGAGAGACTTTCGGCCAGCGCGCGGGCGCGAATAGACGCGCCAATGTCGAAGGCGGCGCCCTCATCGAGCGCGGGAAGGACGAGTTCGAGTTCCTGCTGCTTGACGCGAGCGATGTCGTATTCGGCGTTCATGGGGTCAGTCCTGATGGAGGCGGGTCCAGGCGTCATACAGCGGCGTTCGATCCACTGCGCCCTTGGGAAAATTGACGAGGGAGGGATCGATCGCGGCCCAGGCGGCCTTGCTGTCGGTCCAGATATTGCCCACGGGTACAGCCCAGTCGATATCGTCGAGCGTGCCGGCGCGGGCGACCTTGATGCCCGGGGCGGGCGGATCGTTCCACAGCCAGCCGTGGCAATGGGCGCAGAAATTCATGGTGATGACATTTCCGCTATCGGCGGTGCGCCGGTATTGCACCGTGGCCCCGGTAGCCTCGAAATCCTCGTCGCGCACGATCATCGACATGGACCACCCCGCGCCGGAAAAGCGCTGGCAGTCCTTGCAGTGGCAATTATAGACCGAGAGCGGAGAGGCCTTGAGCCGGTAGCGCACCGCCCCACACTGGCAACCACCCTGTTGCGGGAAATCCGGTAAATGCATCTGTCCCTCCTCCCCTTCTGATTACCGGGTTTCGGGACGGGGCGGAAGACGGCGCTGCGGCAGAAAAGAAAACGGGGGCCGAAGCCCCCGTTCCTAAAAATCTTAGTTCTTGGCCTTGTCGACCAGGGCGCCAGCCTTGATCCACGGCATCATGTCGCGGAGCTTGTGGCCGACGTCTTCGATCGGGTGCTCGTCGGCGAGGCGACGGGTTGCCTTGAAGCGAGCGCCACCGCCCGACTTGATTTCCTGCATCCACTCGGAGGTGAACTTGCCCGACTGGATGTCGTGCAGAACGCGCTTCATCTCGGCCTTGGTTTCCGAGGTGATGATGCGCGGGCCGGTGACGTATTCGCCCCACTCAGCCGTGTTCGAGATCGAGTAGTTCATGTTGGCGATGCCGCCCTGGTAGATCAGGTCGACGATCAGCTTCACTTCGTGCAGGCACTCGAAATAGGCCATTTCCGGAGCGTAACCGGCTTCAACCAGGGTTTCGAAGCCTGCGCGGATGAGCTCGACGAGACCACCGCAGAGGACGACCTGCTCACCGAACAGGTCGGTTTCGCATTCTTCGCGGAAGTTGGTTTCGATGACGCCCGAACGGCCGCCACCAACGCCCGAAGCATAGGCCAGAGCGATGTCATGGGCGTTGCCCGAAGCGTCCTGGTGAACAGCGATCAGGCACGGCACGCCGCCGCCACGCTGGTATTCACCGCGCACGGTGTGGCCCGGGCCCTTCGGCGCGATCATGATCACGTCGACGGTGGACTTGGGTTCGATGAGGTTGAAGTGGACGTTGAGGCCGTGTGCGAAAGCCAGGGCTGCGCCGTCACGGATGTTGGGCTCGATGTCCTTCTTGTAGATGTCGGCCTGCAGCTCATCGGGCGTCAGGAGCATGATGACGTCGGCCCATGCGGACGCGTCGGCAACCGACATGACCTTGAGGCCTTCGCCTTCGGCCTTCTTGGCGGACGGCGAGCCGGGACGCAGGCCGACAACGACGTCGGTGACGCCAGAGTCGCGCAGGTTCAGCACATGGGCGTGGCCCTGGGAGCCGTAGCCGATGATGGCGACCTTCTTGGACTTGATGATGTTGAGATCGGCATCACGATCGTAATAAACGCGCATTGGGTGCTCCCTGGACTTGCGTGTGTCAGTTGTTGGCCTTGGCCCCGTAGAGGGCAAGGAACTGGTCCGTCGCCGCCTTGATGTCTGCTTCGACATTGGCTTCGACATTGGATTGGGTCAGGCTCTTGTCACCGAGCAGCAGACGGATCTGCACATCGCGGACAACAAGGCCGAAAAAGGTTCGATAGGCGTCTTCACTGGAGGTGAAGCGCAGGAGGCGCGCATCGCGCCCCGCCTCGAGAATGGGCTTCAAGCGCCGGCGGATCGCCAGCGGGCCGTTTTCCAAGACGATGTTCCCAAGGCTGTCTTTTTCCTGGGCGGCATGGGTAACGGCGGTGCGATTAAGCGTGATCGAGACTTCGCCGATGATTGTGGTGAGTAAATCACGCGCAAACTGCTCAAGGCTCTCGCGCAGAACTTTTGCGCTGAGATGGCTGCGATCGACCGTCGGCATGCGCACCTTGGCCGCCTGCCACTGAACGGTAGCGGTCAGCAGGCCATCGCGGTCGCCGAACCACTTGTAGAGCGTTTCCTTGGAACAGGACGCACGACGCGCCACCGCAGTCATGGTCAGGCCATCGCCATTCTCCACCAGGAGATCGAGCGCGGCCGTCAACACCGCCTGCTGGCGGGGCGTGAAGGTTTCTTCGCTGATCTTGATGGGCAGAGCCAAGAGTCCCAACCTCACATGCTGGTGTCCGAACGGTTTCGGGCATTTCCGTTCGAGGCGTACCGTACGGTACGGTTCAGTGCAAGAGGAATTTCACGAAGCGATCGCCAGATTGCGATTTGACGGGGCGTGGTGCGGGCTTTTGCTGTGCTTCCAGCTCCGGTCGTGCAGGACCAGAGCGGCTTCCAGCGCTGTCATTGAGTCAGAAAAATCGCGCGAGCCCAGAGATTTGCCGGTTTGCTGGGGTTGCCGGGGCGGGCCGGACTATTCGGCGGCGCTGGCGCGGGGCGGTTGGCTGTGAACATCCAGTGCGCCCTGCGAAGTGGATGAGAGGCCGACGGGCGGACCGCTGCGCCAGGGGCACACACGGTCCGCCGCCGAAGGAGCGGGTCTCGAATGGGAGGATCTAGACCCGCTTTCCAGCTCTGACGCGCAGCGCCAGGTGGGGGCGACCAGGGAGTTCCACGGCGAAGGCGGCGTCGGGCTTGCGCTGGACGATGGTTGTGCCGTGGCGGGTCGGATGGTTTTCCGGGGCAGCGACGATCTTGGCGGGCTCGACCGTCATGTTCCAGGTGTCGATGATATCGGCATGGTAGTCGCCGTCATCCTTGGGCAGGCCGGCGGACCAGATTACTGGCTGGTGCTCACCGAAATAGATGATGGTGGTGTCGCCGTCGCGCGCACCCGACACCCGATTCCAGGGGTAGCGGGTCATCGGATCGATGGGCTCGAAGCCGTGCTGGACATCTTCCTGCATCACGTCGCGGAGGAAGCCGATGCGCTTCCAGGCTTCGCCGTGCAGCTCGCCGCCCTTGGCCCACCAGAGCAGATCGTCGGCGTTGGCGAAGGTTTCGCCGTGGCCGGCATAGCCGCCGCGCATGGTGGTGATCCAGTAGCGGTGCACCAGTTCCTCGGCAGAGATGCTGCCCCAGACCTGTATGATATTGCCCTCATATTCGGGCTCGTCGTTGATCACCGGCTTGCCATAGGCGAGGCGCCATTCGCCGGTGCGCTTCACGTCCCAGTTCTGGATGCAGACATGGGTGACCCATGGCTTGCGGTGGTCGTAATTGGCCTCTGGATCGCCGTTGTGTATCGAGCGCAGGTGGCCATAGGGGTCGTTCTCTTCCAGAATATGGAAGTAGCGCTCCCACTGGTGCATCGGCTTGGTGTTGAGCAAGAAGTCATATTCGTTGGCCAGCGACCACCAGACGTTGCGATAGGCCGAGAGGCGCGCGGCGAGATATTCGACATAGGCGTAGTCCTGCGCCTCGCTCATGTCGCAATAGCCCCAACGATCGTAGGGGTGGAACATGATGATGTCGGCTTCAATGCCGAGCTCGCCCAGCGCCTTCACCTGATTTTCGAAGTGGCGGAAGCTCTCCGGGTTGGGCCGGTCGAAATCGTACTGGCCGTCCGCGCCCTTCTGGTAGACGTCGTGCAACGCCTCATTGACGTTGTACGGATAGTCCTTGGGGAAGACGCCCATGCGCAGCTTGTTGAAGCGCGTCTTGGCCATGGTTTCGAGCGTCTTGGTCTGCTCGCTCAGCGGCTGATGGGTCCAGGCGTAGCAGGTGGTGCCGAAGGGCAGATAGGGCGTGCCGTCGGCATAGGCGAAGTGGAACTTGTTGGCGACGCGGACCGGACCATGGACGCCGTCGCGCGGAGCGGTGACAGTGAAGTTGCCGGTCTTGCCATTGAGGTCAGCCACATTGGCCTTCGTCGAAAAGCTCCATTCGCCCGGGTTGTCGGGCATGAAGCGAACACGGAAAATTCCGTCGCCATCGTAAAAGCCCGGGACGCGGACCACGCGGCTGTTCTGCTGGAAGAAGGCTTCGAGCTTTACCTCGAGGAAGGGATTGCCGGAGGACGGGCCCTCAAAGCTGGCCTCGAACACATCCCATTGTGCAACAGTGGTCATCTTAAGAACTCCTCAGCCGTCGACGCGCTTGAACAGCATTGCCAGATAGGGTTTCGGCTCGAAATTCAGCCGGTCCCCCCGCTCGACGCTGTCGGCGAGCTTCGTCTCGGTCATGTTCCAGGTATCGATGAGCGTGGCCGAATATTTCTCACCCGGTGGCACGGCGACATCGAGTTCGCTCGGCTGGTTCTCACCCATGTAGACGAGATAGTAGCGATGCGCCTGTCCGGCGGTGGCCCACCAGGCCTGGGCGCGCGGCCAATCTTCCTCGCCCGCTGCGGGCGAGAACAATTGCTGCATGACGACATTGTCGAGGCCACCCATCATGGTGACGCGATAGGCTCCGGTGGATTTTACAGGATCAAGCCCCTCGTCCGACCCCTCTTCAAGAATGCGCTTGAGGAAGGCGATGCGGGCGACGCTTTCGCCGACCAGCTTGCCGCCCTTGGCCCACCAGAGCTTTTCCTCTTCGTTGTAATAGGTCTCGCCATGGGTGACGTAACCGCCATTGACGGTGCCGTCCCAGAAGCGGCGAACCATCTTCTTGGCCGAGATATTGCCCCAGAGTTCGCCGATATCGCCCTCATAGCAGCACTCGTCGATGGAGACGGGCTTGCCGAATTTCTCGCGCCACAGCGCCGTCTGACTGGCCGCCGAGCGCTGGATGCTCGAATGGGTGATGCGCGGGTGGTTGTGATCGTAGAAGGCAAAGCAATTATGGACGCTGAGCAAATGCCCATGCGGATCATTGTCCGAGACGATGTGAATGAACCGGTCCCAGTCCGCCATCGTCTTGCTCGGCATCAGGTCATATTCATTGGCCATCGACCACCAGACGTTCGGCAGCGCCGACAGACGCGCCGTCAGATATTTCAGATACCGGTCATCCTGCGCCGGCGTCATGGTCGAGAACCCCCAGCGATCATAGGGGTGGAAGATAATGAGGTCGGCCTCAACGCCAATTTCGGCGAGCTGGTTGATGCGCTTTTCGAGGTGGCGGAAATAGTCGGGCTCGAACCGCTCGAAATCAAACTCCCAGCCATATTCGCCGCGGAAGCTGCCGGTCCATTCGCTGCTGCCCTGCTTTACCAGCGGGAAGGGATAGCGATCGGGCTCGTTCTGGTTATAGCGATAGTGCTTGGGAAAGACGCACATGCGTATCTTGGTGAAAGGGGCCTCCGCCAGCGTTGCCAGTGTTTCCTCTTCCACCGTATCGCCCTGGAGGTTCCACACATAGGCGGTGGTGCCGATGTTGATGTAGCGCGTACCATCGGCGTAGCGGAAATGGTGGCGGTTGGACACACGCACCGGGCCATGGTGGCCGGGCTTTGCCGCACCGACCGCAAAGCTGCCGGTTACCTGATCGAGCGCCGAGACATTGCTCGATGTCGTATAGGACCAGGTGCCGGTCATGTCGGGCAGGAAGCGCAGCTTGTAACTGCCATCGCCATCATAAAAGCCGTTAACCCGCACCACTCGGTCGCCTTGGGTGAAACTGGCGCGCAGCTCCACATCCTGGAACGGATTGCCCTCGCTGGGGCCAGTCAGGGTGAGTTCGTACGTGGCCCACAGCGACGCGTCGCCGGTGGCAGTGGCAATCCTGGTCATGTGATCTTCCGTCAGAAAGCGGGATTTCGTGCGAACGAAACGCCCTAGTTGCTGGCCACGAGCCGTGGGCGTTCGCGCCAGCGGCTGGTCGTGGTGGGAATGGAGCTGAGAAGCAGTCGCGTATAATCGTGCTGCGGATCGGACATCACCTTCCGGGCCGGGCCGAACTCGACCACACGGCCCTTGTTCATCACCGCCACGAAGTCGGAGATGTAATAGGCGGTGGCGAGGTCATGGGTGATGTAGACGAAGCTTCGCCCCTCATCATCGCGCAGCCGCTTGAAGAGGTTGATGATGATCATGCGGCGCGACGCGTCGATCATGCTCACCGGCTCGTCGGCGACGATCAGCTTGGGCTGCGGGATCAGCGCACGGGCAACCGAGATACGCTGCAGCTCGCCGCCCGAGAACTGGGCGGTGTACTTGCCGCGGATCTCGTCGTAGTCGAGCCCGACATTCTTGAGCGCCACCTCAACGGCCGCCTCGGCGGGGGCGGCGTCGAGGCCGGCAACACGGCGCGCCGTTTCAAGCAGATAGGCATCGACCGGACGATAGCGGCTGAACGCCTCGAACGGGTTCTGGAAAATCGGCTGCACCAGCCCGAGGAAATCCTTCCGCGAGGGAATGGCGCCCTTCCCGGCCACCACGTCGTCATAGACAATGGCGCGGCCGCTGGTCGGCGTCTCGAGCCGCAGCAGGGTCTTGGCGAGCGTGGTCTTGCCGCTGCCAGATTCCCCCACCACCGCGATGACGACTGGCTTGTCGCTCTCGACCGTGATGTTGACGTCATTGAGGGCGTGGATGTTCTTGCCGCCGACGATGCCGCCGCGGCGATAGACCTTGTTGAGGGCTTCAGTCTTGAGAATGAAGGTCATCAGGCAGCTCCCGCGCCCAGATTGGCCGATTGGGCCACAAAGTGATTGGGCTTGACCTCGATGAGCCGGGGCTCGACGCGATAGACCCTGTCGCCGCCGGTACCGGCCTGGCTGGCCAGAACGCCACGCATGCTGTCGTCCCCGATGGTCGGCAGGCTATCGATCAGCATCTTGGTATGGGGGTGCTGCGGGTCGGCGAAGACGCTGTCGGTATCGCCATATTCGACGACGCGGCCGGCATACATGATCAGCATCTTGTGGGTGACCTGATAGTGCACGCCCATGTCGTGGGAGACGACGAGGATGGTGTTGCCCATCTCTTCCTGCAACTCCATGAGCAGCATCAGGATGTCCTTCTGCACCACGACGTCGAGCGCGGTGGTCGGCTCGTCGGCGATGATGAGCTCGGGTTTGAAGAAGGTTGCGAGGGCAATCATCATGCGCTGGCGCATGCCGCCAGAAAGCTGGTGCGGATAGGAATCCATCGCCTCAGGCGGCAGGCCAAGCTTGCCGATATAGGCGCGGGCCGTTTCCAGCACCCGCTTCTTGTTGCTGTCGGTGCCTGGGAAATCGATGAACTGGTCGCGGATGCGGATCACCGGGTTCAGCGAATTCATCGAGCTTTGCGGCACATAGGAGATGGTCTTGAACCATTCCTCGCGCACGTTTTCAGCCGTCACCGGCTTCCCGTCCCGGCCCTTGAGACCGTAGTCGATGCTGCCCTGGGAGACATACATGGGCGACTGGATATCGCCGTAGATCGCCTTCATCAGGGTCGACTTGCCCGAGCCGCTTTCGCCAGCAATGCCGACGACGCAGTTGTCCGGAATGGTCAGGGTTACCCCATCCACCGCGTCGATCACGCGGCCGCCGATGCGATAGCTGATCTTGAGGTCGTTGAGCCGGATCATGACACGCCCCGCTTGCTGGCAAAGGCCTGGTTGAAGCCGGTGGAGGTGAGGAAGAGGCCGAGGAAGAGGGTCACGGTCGCCACGATCGGCGCCACGATCCAGGGGTACTGGCCGGTAAAGAGCGCATTGTAGCTCAGCGCCCAGAAGATGATGGAGCCCAGCGTCGGCACTTCGACCTTGGAGAGGCCGATCACCGCCAGCGTTGCCTCGGTATTGATGGCAAAAAGAACGGTGTTGATGAAGCCCACGAGGATATAGGCGGACACATAGGGGAACACTTCACGGGCAAGGACCTGCACCGTGTTTGCCCCAGAGAAGCGCGCCATATTGATGAACTCGCGCTCGCGCAGCGACAGCGCCATGGCGCGAACCGTGCGCGCATCCCACGCCCAGCCAAAGATGATGATGATCAGGCCGACCGTAAAGAACGAGGTGTTCCCGCGGATCAGCGCGCCGAGAATGATGAGGATCGGCAGGAGCGGGATGGTGATGAACGTATCGACGATCAGCATCACGCAGCGCTCGAAGGCACCGCCGATATAGCCGGCGCTGAGGCCGACGATGGTGGCCACGATGGTGACGCCCACTGCAACGAGAATGCCCAGCATCAGCGAGTTGCGCACCGCAACGACGAGGAACCAGAAGATGTCCTGGCCGAGCGAATTGGTGCCCAGCCAGTGCACGCCCGACATCGGCAGATTGCGCATATAGGTCGCCTGGATCGACGGGTCGGCCGGGGCAAACATCGGCAGGATAAAGCTGCCAAGGCCCATGACGAGGAGGATGGTCAGACCCACCGCGAGCCGCCCGTTGAGGAGCCAGAGAAGGCCCCTGCCCTTGCGTGCGGATTTGGCGGAAACAGGTGGCGCAGTCACGATCGCCACCGGATCAACTTGGTTGCTGTCGACGGTCATTTCGTGCGGATCCGCGGGTCAAGAAGGGGATAGATGAGATCGATCACAAGCCCGGCCGTGGCGACGGCAACGATCGAAAGCGTGATCGCACCATAAAGGACGTTGTAGTCACCACCCGTCGCGGCGGTCCGCATGATCAGGCCGATGCCGGGATAGGAGAAGATCATCTCGGTCAGCAGCGCGCCGTTGAACACCATGCCCAGCGACAGGGCGAGGGCCGTTACCTGCGGCAGCAGCGCATTGCGGAACACATAGCGCGTCATCCGCGTCCAGTTGGACGTGCCCTTGAGCCGCGCATAGGTGACATAGGGTTCTTCGGAGGTCGCGACGGCCAAGGCCTTCATCGAGAGGATGTTCCAGCCGAACCCGGCCAGCACCAGCGTGATCCCCGGCAAGAGCGAATTATAAAAGATCATGCCGATCTTTTCCGGCGTCATCTGTCCTACCGGGAACGTGGGCGAGAGCGGAAAGATAGGGAAGATATAGGCCAGCAGCAGCAGCACTGTGACGGCCAGAATGTAATAAGGAATGGGGTAGAGCAGGATGCCGAGGAACTCGAGCACCGAGGCTGCCTTCTTCTTGTGGAAGTACCCGGCGACAAGACCCACCATATTGCCCAGTGTCCAGGCGATCAGCGTCGCCGTCAGCAGCAGCCCCAGCGTCCAGGGCAACGCGTTGAGGATCATCGCCGAAACCGGCTGCGGGTAATAGGTGAAGGACGGCCCGAAATCGAGGCTGAAGACCACACGCTTCATGTAGGACACATATTGCGTGAACAGGTCCCCGTTCAGCCCATAGAGCTCTTCGAGATTGGCGCGCAGTTCTGCGATTGCATCTGATGTGAGCGTGCCGTTGGCGCGGCTCTGGAGCTGACCGATGTAACCATCGACCGGATTGATCGGCATCAGACGCGGCAGCATGAACGTTATCGTCAGGCCGATAAAGAGCACCGCGAAGTAGAGGCCGAGGCGCTTGGCGACGTAGCGCAGCACACCCATGGGCAAATCCTTTGACGTCGGAAAATTTGCAGGGCGACCGGGATCGGCCGCCCTGCTTCAAAACCGTCAGATGTTTACTGACCGGTCGGCTCGATGGAGACCACAGCCTTCTTGAACGAGCTCCACCAGGTGTAGGGAGCGGCGTAGAAGTTGTCCTGCTTGGGGAAATTGGTCCAATAGGTGCTGTTGGTCGGGATCGTGGTCGGGATGTTCATCAGGTTGATGATCTGCATCTCGCTGGCGATCTGAAGCGCGATGTTCTGGCCATTTTCGACGAACTTCGGATCGTCGAGCGGCAGCGCAGCACCTTCATCCACAAGCGCCAGAACCTTCGGATCGGTGATGCGGGCATAGTTGCCGCTCAGCGGATCGGTGGAGTCTGCCGGCTTGATGTTGCTTTCGCGGAACTGGTTCCAGTTGCCGAGCCAGTTGGCGTTGTACACGCAGGTGTTGGACCAGTTGATTGCCAACTCGTTGCGGGCATTGGTGTTCTGGACGGTGGTGAATTCACCATTGTCCACCTGGCGCGCATTGACGTTGAAGCCAGCCTGGCGCCAGCTGTCGGCAATCGAGAAGCCGAGACGCTGCAGCACCTTGTTCCAGTCGCCCGGAATGACGAATTCGATCATCCAGGGCGAGCCATCGGGAAGCGTGTAGAAGCCGTCTGAACCCTTCTTCATGCCGACCGAAGCGAGGAGCTTTTCAGCTTCTGCCGGATCATGCTTCCACCAACCCACACCGAAGCCTTCGTTGACGGCGTCGCCGGTCGGCAGCAGGGACTGGTCGATGCCCTGGGCAGCCAGGGTCTCGACGAGCTTTGTGCTGAACTCGGTGTCGAATGGCTTGTAGCCATCGCCGATGGTCAGGTTCTTCAGCGCTTCGAGATTGGCGTCGTAGAAGATCGGTCCGGTGATGGGGGTGTCGGGCAGCGGCAGGGCCGCAGCCTTGAACTGGCCGCTCATGGCGCTGATGCCCACCTGCGAGAGGTTGAGCGACAAGGCGAGAGCCCAGCGCACTTCCGGCATATCGTAAGGCGCACGCTGCTGGTTGATGTAGACGCCATAAGAGCAGGCGTCGTTCATGTCGTGATAGGGGAAGGTCGCGGAGAAGGTTTCGACCTTGGGATTGCGGGCCTTGGCAGCATCGATGCTGTCGGGGCTCATAAAGGTGTCGACGTCGTACTGGTTCTGGACGAAGGCCAGCGCGCGGGTCTCTTCAGCGCCGAAATCCTTGTAGAGAATGTACTTCGGCTTGGGCTCTCCGAGATTGCCCCAGGACGAGTTCTGCCAGTCTTCACGCAGCTCCCACAGCTGCCAGAAGCCGTTGGGATCGAATTCCTTGATCTTGTAGGGCCCGAGGGTAACGGCGGGCGCATTCTGGAAAGTCACGACTTCGTCGCCGAGCGGCTCGAACACGTGCTTTGGAACCCAGTTGAACGGGGTGCCCCAGGTATAGACACCGAAACGCGTCGTCAGATCATAGGACGGGTTCACCGTCTCGAGCTCGAAGGTGTAGTCGTCGATCTTCTTGTAGCTCTTGATATACACCACCGCGCTGGCGACGTTGGTCAGCTTGTCGCGGTATTTGAAGGCGGTATCGAGCGAGAAGATGATGTCGTCGGTGGTGAACTCGACTCCGTCGCTCCAGGTGATGCCCTCGCGGATCTTGATGCGAAACTGCGTGTTTTCTTCGTTCAGAACTTCCGGGAAGCCATCGGCCATTTCCGGATAGGACACGCCGGTCGCCGTATCCATTTCCCAGAGATAGCCCCAGCCCAGCTCACGGAAGCCGCGCCAGATGGCGTAGGAGTTGAGCGGGTTCTGGGCACTTGGGTTGGCCGCGCGACCATCGAATGTCTGCACGATCAGGGTTTCGCTGCGCGGCGTACCGACGTCGGTCATCGCCTGCGCAAATGCGGTGGTGGTCGTGAGAGCGCCCACCGCGGACGTCATTAACAGTCGGCCAAGCCGGTTCATATCTTTCCTCCACACCGGCGACGCGTGACTGGCGTCGTCCAGCAAAGCAGGCACTTTGATGACAAGCCAACCCACACGAACATCCGGCAACAGCCGCCTGGCGCCGCCCATGTCCGGTCAACCGTGAATCCACCCGCCACTGGCGCATACCCGCACAGCGCATCGCAATTTAGTTTGTTATTTTTTTGCGATTAATTACGGATATGGTCGGATAACGAGAGTGTCAATGGCCTGTTCCGCAGAAAATGACAGGTCGAAAGAATCTACTAGGCCATAAACGCCAGTTTACGGGCACTTCAGGCCCACAATGCACGACGCCAGCATAATCAAACCTGCCACTTCGAACCAAGACCGAGAAAAAACGCAAGAATCCAAACATTTCAGCATTGCGCGAATGAAAATCGCAGGTTAGCAATCATCAGGACGCAGCGTGACAGTAACGCCGCACCATCCTGTCGATCAGCCTGGCTCGCTCTGGCATGATCAGCCCCGCCCCCAGACATCGGTCAAGCGCCCATGTCGTCCGCCGGAGACAAAAGTGTCATCGCCAGCAACACCCCTGAAAATCGACCGCGTCGCCGACATCGCCACCCAGGCGCTGTGGATTCGCCGCCGCAGTTTCCAGATGGTGTATGAGGCCAGGCAAGGTCACCCAGGGGGGGATTTCAGCGCGGCCGACATTTTGGCGACGCTCTATTTCGGCGTGCTGCGCCATGATCCGGCAAATCCACGCGACCCCGCCCGCGACCGTTTCGTGATGAGCAAGGGCCATTGCACCGGCGCTTTCTATTCCGTTCTGGCCCGTGCAGGCTTCTTTCCCGAGGCCGACCTCAACACCTACATGAAGCCGCTCTCCATGCTGAACGGCCACCCCAATCGCAATTATCTGCCGGGGGTCGAGACCAATACCGGCCCGCTCGGCCACGGCCTGCCGGTCGCGACGGGCATTGCCATTGCCGGTCAGCTCGACAATGCCGATTTCCGCACCTTTGCGCTCACCGGCGACGGCGAACTCCAGGAAGGCAGCAATTGGGAATCGGCGCTGACCGCCGCGCACCGCAAGCTCGAGAACCTCACCCTGATCATCGACCGCAATCGCCTGCAGCAGGGTGCACGCACCGAGGACACCGCTTCGCTCGATCCGCTGGATGACAAGTGGCGCGCCTTCGGCTGGCATGTGGAAGTGGTCGACGGCCATGATCACGGCCAGCTGCTCGATGTTCTCTCGGCCTCTCCTAGGGGACGCGGCAAGCCGCTCTGCGTCATTGCCAATACATTCAAGGGCAAGGGCGTCAGTTTCATGCACGATAATGTCTCTTGGCATCATGGCGTGCCCAACCAGGAACAGTTTGAACAAGCCATGGCGGAATTGGTCTGATGAGCGCTGCAGCCCCTGCAAAAGCCGGTCTTTTTGACTGCCGCGACAGTTTTGCCTCGACCATCGAGGCCCTTGCCGCAGCCGATCCGCGCATCGTGACCGTGGTCAGCGACAGCGTCGGCTCGTCCAAACTCGGCGGCTTCCGCACGAAATTCCCCGAGCGCATGGTCAATGTCGGCATTGCCGAACAGACGCTGGTGGCCGTCGGCGCCGGTCTTGCCAACGGCGGGAAAATCCCGTTCGTTTCCGCGGCCTCGTGCTTCATCACCGGTCGCGCGCTGGAGCAGGTGAAGGCGGACATCGCCTATTCCAATGTCAATGTGAAGCTGATCGGCCAGTCGAGCGGCGTCGCCTATGGCGAGCTTGGCCCGACCCACCACTCCATCGAAGACCTGGCCTGGCTGCGCCTCTTCAACAATCTGAAGCTGATCGTGCCGGCCGACCCCTGGGAGACGGCCGAGGCGATCAAGGCGGCCGCGGCCTATGACGGCCCGGTGTTCGTCCGCGTCAGCCGCATGGCCGTGCCGGCACTGGAGCGTCCCGCCGGGGCAAAATTCCAGATCGGCAAATCCGAGACCCTTGTTGAGGGTTCCGACGCCACCATCATCGCCAACGGCACAACCGTCCATCGCGCTGTTGCTGCGGCAAAGGCCCTCACCAGCGAAAGCATTTCGGTGCGCGTCGTCAACATGTCGACGGTCAACCCGCTCGATGAAGAGGCGATCGCCGCCGCCATCGACACCGGCGCCATCGTGACCGTGGAAGAGCATTCCGTGCGCGGCGGGCTCGGCGGCGCCGTGGCCGAGGTGGTGAGCACCACCAATCCCGTGCCCATGCGCATCCTCGGCTTCCCCGGCTTTGTGCCGACAGGCTCGGCCGAATGGCTGTTCGACAATTTCGGGCTCAATGAAGCCGGCATCGCCGACGCCGTCCGCCAGACCATCGCCCGCAAGAAATGACCGCATCCGGCCTCATCCTCGCCATCGACCAGGGCACCACCAACACCAAGGCACTGCTGGTCGATGCTGCCGGCACCGTCCATCTCCAGGCGTCGGTGCCCAACATCGTCACCTATCCACACCCCAGCTGGGCCGAGCAATCGGCAACGGCGCTGGTGGATGGGGTCAAGACTGTTATCGCTGCGGTGGTCGCTGAGGCGGGTCATGCCGAGATCGTCGGCATCGGCATTTCCAATCAGCGGGAGTCTATCGTCGTCTGGGATACAGCTACCGGAGAACCGATCGGCCCCTGCATCATCTGGCAGTGCCGTCGGTCGGCCCCGAAGTGTGATGCCCTTCGCGACGCCGGGCATGCGGAGGCGATCGAAGCCAAAACCGGCCTCGCGCTCGACCCGCTTTTCCCGGCCGCCAAGATCGCCTGGCTGCTCGACAATACTCCCGGCGCGCGGGCTCGCGCTGAAGAGGGCAAGCTTCGAGTTGGCACGGTGGACAGCTGGCTCTTGTGGTCGCTCACCGGCGGCGCTGTGCATGCCACCGACCATTCCAACGCCTCGCGCACGCAGCTTTTCAACACCGACACGCTCAGCTGGGACGCTGAGCTCTGTGCCCTCTTCGGCGTGCCGCAGTCCATGCTCGCTGAGGTCAAATTCTCCGATACGCGCTTTGGCGACACGGCAGAGGGCGCAACCGCCCTGCCCGCCGGAACGCCCATCCTCGCCATGATTGGCGATTCCCACGCTGCCCTCTTCGGTCATGGCGTGCGCGCGCCCGGCACCGTGAAGGCCACCTATGGCACTGGCACCTCGCTTATGGCGCTGACGCCAGGCCGCGTCCGCTCCAGCCATGGCATTTCCAGCACCATCGCCTGGAGCCAGGGCGGCACGGTGTTCCACGCGCTCGAGGGCAATATTTCGGTTTCCGGGCAGACCGCCGCCTTTGCCGCTGAACTGCTCGGCCTCGCCGACGCGGCTGCACTGTCGGCACTGGCCGAAACCGTTGACGACAGCAATGGCGTGGCATTTGTGCCGGCACTCGTGGGTCTTGGCGCGCCCTATTGGCGATCCGATGCACGCGGCACCATCACCGGCCTCTCCCTCGGTACAAAGCCGGCGCATCTGGCACGGGCCGCGCTCGAAGCCATCGCCTTTCAGGTGTCGGACGTCTATTCGGCCATGGAAGCCGATATGGGCGAGGCGCTCGGCCAGTTGCGCGCCGATGGCGGGGCTTCGCGCAATGGTCTCTTGATGCAGTTCCAGTCCGACATTCTGGGCCGCCCGGTTGCCGTCGCCGCCGCGCCCGAAGTCAGCGCGCTGGGCGCCGCCGCCCTCGCCTTCTCGTCTCTTGGCATTTCCATGCCCGGCGTTCCCGCTGCCAGGCACTTCTCCCCGGCGATGGACGACGATAAGCGCATTACACATCGCCAACGCTGGCAGTCCGCAATGCAGCAGACGCTGGCAGCAGGCCGACACGATCTACAGAATTCCGGAGGAACCCTATGACCACACCCCGCTTCGGCGCCGGTATCTGGCACTTTGCCACCTATCTTGACCGCTATGCCACCGACGGCTACGGCCTGCCGCGCAACATCATCGAGGCCATCGACATTGCCGGCCAGGTGAAGGACCTTTCGGTCGTCGATCTGAACTGGCCCTATTTTGGTGGCGAGTTCTCGGACGCCCAGATCAAGGCAGTGCTCGATCGCAATAATCTCTCGGTCATCGGCATCACGCCGGAAATCTACACCCGCGACTTCGTCAAGGGCGCCTTCACCAACCCCGACGCCGGCATCCGCCGCAAGGCGCATGAGCTGATCACTGCCGCCTGCGACGTCGTCCGCTTCCACAAGGCTGACTACGTCAAGCTGTGGCCCGGTCAGGACGGCTGGGACTACCCCTTCCAGGTCGATTATTCGACCCAGTGGCAGCGTTCGCTCGACGGCGTCGGCCAGCTCGCCTCCGAGAATCCGGACCTCAAATTCGTCATCGAATACAAGCCGCGCGAACCCCGCGTGCGCATGAGCTTTGGTTCGGTTGCCCGCACCATTCTGGGCATCGAGAAGATCGGCCTGCCGAACGTCGGCATCCTGCTCGACTTCGGCCACGCCATCATGGGCGGTGAATCTGCTGCCGACTCGGCCCAGCTCGCCATCGACCATGGCCGCCTCTTCGGGATGGACGTGAACGACAATTATCGCGCCTGGGACGACGATCTCGTCGCCGGGAGCCTCCATCCGCTCGAACTCTTCGAGTTCTTCTACGTGCTCAAGAAGAACAAGTGGGAAGGCGTCTGGCAGCTGGATCAGTTCCCGTTCCGCGAGGACAGTGTCGCCACCGCGACCCACGCCATCGATTTCCTCAAGGCCGCAGCCAAGGGTCTTGATCGCCTGGACTTCGACGCTCTGCAGGAAGCCCAGAGCCGCCACGACGCCATCGGCGCCATGAAAATCGCGCAGAAGGCCCTCTTCGGCGCACTCGGAGAGCAGGAATGACCACTCTACCCCGCGAAAAGCGCGCCCGTCTGATCCTCAATACAGACGCCAAGAACGAAGCTGACGACCAGTTCACCATCGTTCATGCGCTCCTGACCCCGACCTTCGACTTCCACGGCATCATCGCCGCCCATTTCGGCGATCACCGCTCGAAGACCTCGATGGAGGACAGCCGCGTCGAGATCGATCATCTGCTCAAGCTGATGGACCTTGAAGGCCGTATCCCGGTCGCCAATGGCGCGCCGAAGGCCCTGCCGGATGAGCAGACCGCCGTGCCCTCGCCCGGCGCCCAGCTGATCATCGATGAGGCAATGAAGGACGACGACCGTCCGCTCTATGTCGCTTTCCTTGGGCCGCTGACCGACATGGCCTCGGCCATCCTGATGGAGCCGCGGCTCAACGAGCGGAACGTCATCTGTGTCTGGATCGGTGGCGGCGTCTGGCCCTCGGGCGGTCGCGAATTCAACCTGATGAACGACATTGCCGCCGCCAATGTGGTGATGCGCTCGAACGTTCAGGTCTGGCAGATCCCGTCCACCGTCTATCGCATGATGGCGGTGAGCTATGCCGAGCTGCAGGAGCGCTGCGAGGACAAGGGCCCGATCGGCAAATATCTCGTCGATCAGCTGATCGACTGGAACCTTCGCGTGCATCAGGGCCCGATCGAGCACCGTTCGCTCGGCGACACACCCTCGCTGTCGGTGATCCTCAACCCGATGGGCGGCACCTACGAGTGGCGTCCGGCGCCCGAGTTCAGCCCGCACATGCACTACATCCACAACGGCCAAAACCGTCCGATCAAGGTCTATGACTCGATCGACATCCGCTACATTCTCGAAGATTTCTACGCCAAGCTCGCCCGCTTCCACCGCGGCGTGCAGGATCTGGCCAATTTCGGCTAATCAAGAGCTCCAGCGTTGAACGATACGATCCCCGCGAGAGCGGGGATCTTTGTTTTTGAGGGGGCCGTGTTCAGGCTGACCCGCCTACGCAGCCCGGATGCGGGTCCATCGCGCTCTAAGATTGTCGGCGTAGATGGCGCCTATGCCCCCGAGCACGACAACCACCATGCCCACGATCGCGAGCGTGTCGGGGATCTCGTTGAAGAAGAACGCGCCCAGCACCAGCGCCCAGACGATCTGGCTGTAGTTCATTGGCTCAACCCGGCTGACCGGGGCCGTCGAGATGGCGTTGATATAGAGCACCGAGCCGACGCCGCCGAACACACCACAGGCGACCATCAGCGCAGCCTCGGTGAGATTTGGCACCTGGAACCCGAGGATGAGAACCATCACCAGGTTGAAGGCTACAGTATAAATCGGCGGCACGATGAGAAGGCTGATCCTCCGCTCGTTGCTGGAGACGAAACGGGTGAGCGTCGAGGAGGCGGCATGCGCGACGACGCAGGCGACCATGGCCAGATGCCCCCATTGCAGTTCGCCAAACCCCGGTCGCACCACCAACAGAACTCCGGCGAAACTGATCGCGATGAAGAGCCAGCGCTCTGCCCGAACATCTTCTTTGAGAGAGATCACGGAGAGGATGGTGCTGGTTGCCGGAATGAGGAAGCCCAGCGAATAGGCTTCGGCCAATGGCAACGTCATGAAAGCATAGGTGAGCGACACGCCGGAGATGACGCGTAGGGTCGCGATCCCCTGCATGAGCCAGGGATGACGTAGGCGGAAGACGTCGCGCACCTTCTCCTCGCGCGGCTTCAGCACCAGCGCCGTCCCAAGACTGATACTGGTGAGCACGAGGCCCACCTCGAACACCCCGATCGTCTTTCCAAGCTGTTTGATCAAGGCGTCGGCAAAGGCCCAGAAGGCATAGGCCAGCAGGGCCAAAAATACTCCGCGTTCCACGAAAACTCCCCCTCAGGCGTCCCATCGAGGAGGGCACACGCAATGGCCCGACACAAGCCCGCGAAGGCGGCGCCTGGTCTGGTTTATCCAGATATTCACGGGCAGATTTGGGGTCGCCCCGCCGCCGCAGCCAGAGCCTCGCTCCCCGATCTTCGGACGGGCGCGCGGCTATCGCCTTTCTTGACAAAATAGGGACAAGCGGGGCTCTACTCCGTCATGCAACAGCTCACGCCAATTCTTTCCATCCGCGATGTGTCGCGCCGCTTCGGCAAGGTCGCCGCGCTCAACGCGGTTTCGCTCGACATCGATGCGGCCGAGATTGTCTGTCTCGTCGGCCATTCGGGGTGCGGGAAGTCTACCCTGCTGCGCGTGATCGCCGGCATCGAGGATATCGACGGTGGCAGCGTCGTCCTCGGCGGAGAACAGGTGTGCGGCGACGGCATCTTCGTCGAGCCCGAGCATCGCAGCGTCGGGCTGATGCTACAGGACTATGCCCTCTTCCCGCATATGACGGCGCGCCAGAACATCGGCTTCGGCCTGAAACATCTCAGCCGGAGCGAGGCCGCCGCGCGGGTTGACGATATTATCGACCGCCTGGGGCTTGGCCCGCTCGCCAACCGCTATCCGCATATGCTGTCGGGCGGCGAGCAGCAGCGCATTGCGCTGGCGCGCACCCTCGCCCCCCGGCCCAGCATCCTCCTTATGGACGAACCCTTTTCCAATCTCGACCGCGGGCTGCGCGACGATATCCGGGCCGAAACCATATCCCTGCTGCGCGGGCTGGGTACCACCGCCATTATCGTGACCCATGACCCGGAAGAGGCACTGGCGATCGGCGACAAGGTAGTACTGATGCACCGCGGTGAAGTCATTGAGGCCGGGACTGGCGAAGAAATCTATGCCACGCCCCACACCGCCTATGCGGCCGGCTTCTTCTCACAGGTCAATCACCTGCCCTCGCAGCGCCACGGGGAGTGGCTCGAAACCCCGCTCGGCCGGATCTCGGCCCCTGCCCTGCCCGGACCGGCGGATGTCTTCGTGCGGCCCCGCGCCCTCAGCATGGGCGGCGACGGAGTCGAGGCGAAGATCCTCTCGCGTAAATTGCTGGGCGAGATCGAGGAATGGAGCCTGGAGCTCGCAGGGCTCCCGCGCCCCCTGGTAATGCGCACCACGGCCCGCCACCAGGCAGAGCCCGGCGCAATGGTCAGCATCAAGCTGGACCCAAGTGACGTCATCGTCATACCCAAAGGCCAAGTATAGGCCAAATAGTTCAGCACATTCAAAAGGTTAGAACAGTTCTAATCTGCGCGAATATTACTTGACTTCAAAAGTCAGGCATGAGTAATGCGCCGGTATGGGCGCGAAAACAGGCCTCCGCCGCCCTTGATGCTGTGCACCAAGAGGAGACTATTTTGACAAGAATTGCAGGAATTCTGAGCGCCGCGAGCTTTTTGGTTCTGGGCTGCGCCGTGCCGGCCCTGGCCCAGGAGGTCAATATCTACACCACGCGCGAGCCGGGCCTCATTCAGCCCATCCTCGATGCGTTCACCACCGAGACCGGTGTGAAGGTGAATACCGTATTCCTGCAGGACGGGCTGATCGAGCGCGTCAAGGCGGAGGGCGAAAGCTCCCCGGCAGATCTGCTGATGACCGTTGATTTCGGCGCGCTTATCGACCTGGTCAATGCCGGCCTGACCCAGGCGGTGCAGTCCGACATCCTCGAGGCAACTGTCCCGGAATCCCTGCGTGATCCCGACGGCAACTGGTTCGGCCTGTCCGGCCGCGCGCGCGTTGTCTACGCCGCCAAGAACCTCGATCTCGACGCCATCACCTATGAGCAACTGGCCGATGAGGAATGGCGCGGCCGTCTCTGCATCCGCTCGGGTCAGCATCCCTATAATACGGCAATGATCGCGGCCTATATCGCCAAGCATGGCGAGGAAGAGGCCCGCACCTGGCTCGAAGGCGTCAAGGCCAATCAGGCCCGCGTTGCCGCTGGTGGTGACCGTGACGGGGCCCGCGACATCGCGGCCGGCATCTGTGACATCGCCGTTGCCAACTCCTATTACTACGGGCTGATGACCAGCGGCGCCGGTGGCGACGAGCAGAAGGCATGGGCCGATGCGATCAAGGTGATCCTGCCCACGTTCGAAAATGGTGGAACGCTGGTGAACATCTCCGGCGCCGGCGTGGCCGCTCATGCGCCGCATCGCGACGAAGCGGTCAAGCTTCTCGAATATCTCGTCTCCGAGCCGGCCCAGAAGCTCTATGCGGAGGCCAATTTCGAGCACCCGGTCAACGCCAAGGCCGAAGTACACCCGATCATCGCCGGCATCGGTACGTTGACGCCCGACAGCATGGCGCTGACCGAGGTCCTGCCTTATCGGACCCGCGCCAGCGAGCTGGTCGACGAAGTCAATTTCGACACCTTCAATTGAACCGACACTGCGGCGGGTTCGCCCGCCGCAGACTTTTCCCATGAGCCAGATTGCCTTGGGACGCACCGCGCGTCGGCCCTACATCGCCATCAACCCCTGGACCGCGCTGGCTCTTGCCGCCGCGGCCCTTGCGCTTTTGCCCATCACAACGATCGCGCTGACGGCTTTCGCCGACACCGGCGCGCTCTGGGGACATGTGTTGGTTCATGTGCTGCCGCAATCGGCCTGGAACACGGCTGTGCTGCTGGTCGGCACCGGCATCATCGCCACCTGCGTCGGCACGGGCGCGGCATGGATCGTGTCGGCCTATGATTTCAAGGGGCGCGGCGTGATCGAATGGGCGCTGCTGCTGCCGCTGGCGGTGCCGACCTATATCATGGCCTACGCCTATCTCGACATTCTAAGCCCGCTCGGCCCGGTGCAGGGGGCGATGCGCTACATTCTCGGCTATTCGAGCCCACGAGAATTCCGCCTGCCCGACATCCGGTCCATGTGGGGCGCGATCCTTGTTTTCGGCTTTGTGCTCTACCCCTATGTCTATCTCACCGCCCGGGCGATGTTCCTCACCCAGGCTGCCAATCTGGTAGAAGTGTCGCGCACGCTGGGAGTCAGCCGCAATGCCGTGTTCTGGCGTGTCGCCCTCCCTCTGGCGCGGCCGGCAATTGCTGTCGGCGTGTCGCTGGTGCTGATGGAAGTGCTCAATGACGTGGGCGCGGCCCAGTTCCTTGGCATCCGCACCATGACGGCCTCGGTCTATACGACCTGGATCGTGCGCACCGATCTGGCCGGCGCGGCGCAGATTGCGCTGGCCATGCTGGTCATCGTGATCGCTCTTCTCGTCATGGAGCGCTGGGCGCGGCGCAATCAGCGCTTTGCTTCCAATGCGCAGCGGGCAAGGGCCATGACTCCCGAGAAACTGACAGGGCTGAAGGCGCTGGTCGCCCTGGGGCTGGGCCTGACGCCGATCCTCATCGGTTTTGCCGGACCGGCTCTATATCTCATCGTCGCGGCAGTGAGACGGCTCGAATTCGCCGGGCTCTCGGCGCCGCTGGTGCGCGCCGCCATCAACACCGTCAGCGTTTCGGCCATTGCCATGCTGGTGGTGCTGGTGCTCGGCTTTGCCACCGCCTATGCCGGGCGGCTGCGACCCGGTCGGTTGAGCGCCGCGCTCGCCCGTATCGCGACGCTCGGTTACGCCGTGCCAGGCACTGTCTTGGCGATTGGCATTCTCGTGCCGGTTGCGGCGTTTGACAGGACGCTCGACGGCTTTTTCCGCGAGAATTTTGGCTGGTCGACGGGGCTGCTGTTGCTCGGTTCGGGCGTTGCGCTGGTCTACGCCTATACCGCGCGCTTCCTCGCCATTTCCACCGGCGGCATCGAGGCGGGCCTCAGCCGCATCCCGCCCTCGTTCGATCATGCCTCGCGCACACTGGGCCAGAGCGCAACCGGGACCATGTTGCATATCCACCTGCCGCTCTCGCGCACCGCCATTGTCGCCGCGGGGCTGCTGGTCTTCGTGGATTGCATGAAGGAATTGCCGGCAACCCTTTTGCTGCGGCCGCTGAATTTTGAAACGCTGGCCACGCTGCTTTACGGCGAGGCCGCGCGGGGCACCTATGAAGATGCGGCGCTGGCGGCGCTGATCCTGGTGTTGATCGGTATCCTGCCGGTGATCCTGCTGGCACGGACAGGCCGGGCCGCAGGCGTGGCGCGGCCGACCCATGCTGCGGGCGACCACGCCCATCCCACGACCCTCTCTACCGATCAGGCCTAGCCCTCAGGTGGTCGCCGCGAGATGGCGGCCGAAAAAGGCGAGAACGGCTTCCCGGATGCGCGGCGTCTCGCGATGGCCGACGTCGGGCTCGCTGATCTTCTCGAGCATCTCGGGATTTTTCGCATAAGCGGGTGCGAGCTCCGACCAGGCGCGGGCGACGGCTTCCGGTGGGGTCAGATTGTCGGCCTCGCCGATGCAGACCAATTGCGGGCGCGGCGCGACCAGAGCAGCAATCCCCCCGCAGTCGGTCTCCTTCAAGAGGCCCGGGACGGTGAGATAGATGCCGTGGCCGTCGTGCGCGCCCAGCTCGATCATGGTGCGGAAATCAGCAAAGCAGCAGAGATGGGCGACGGCGGCAATGCGCGGATCAAGCGCGGCCAGCCAATAGCTCAGCGCGCACCCCATGGAAATCCCGAACGCGCCGATCCGGCTGGCGTCGACATCGTCGCGACCGGCGAGATAGGTCAGTGCCGCGGCATGGTCCGAGAGCATCTGCCCGAACAGCGATTTGCCATGCCAAAGCAACGCCTTGGCCGCAAAGCTTTCACTGACGCTGGCGCGCTGCCCGAAGATCGGCATGTCGATGCAAAGGGTAACATAGCCGGCGCGGGCAAAGACCGGACCCAGCGGATCAAGGAGATATTCGCGGCCATCGAGAAGTTCCCTAGCGCCGATGGCATAACCCCCGCCGTGGGAATGACCGTAGAGGATTGCCGGGTGGCGCCCACCTTCTCTGCTCGGCCGGGTGAGAATGCCGCGCACCTCCTCTTCGCCGAGACGGAAGCGGAGATGTTCGATCGTATAGTCGCCCATGTCCTCAACGCGGTGCGACAGAAGGGAAATCTGTGGCTCTGCAAGGCCGACAAGCTCGGCGAAACGCGCTCTCGTGATGCTCATGGTCTTCTCCCCCAATCTCCTCGCCCGAGCCTAGCCGAGCGATTGGCACGGTGCCATGCCGCCCGGCGCGATGACCACAAATGTTTATCGTCGAACGCCTGTCTTTTCCTTCATCGGCACTTGCCGATGAACTGTCCGATGTGCATGTATTTCATCCCAACCGCCCAGCGAGACCTCATGACAAAGCTTTTCTCCCCCATCGCCCTGCGCGATCTGACCCTGCGCAACCGCACCGTCGTGGCGCCGATGTGCCAGTATTCTGCCATCGACGGCTTCGTGAATGACTGGCACATGGTCCATCTCGGACGCTTCGCCATGGGCGGGTTCGGGCTTGTTGTTCTGGAGGCCAGCGGCGTCGTCCCGGAAGGGCGCATCAGCTATGGCGACCTCGGCATCTGGAAGGACGAGCATATCGCCCCCCTCGCCCGTATCGTGGATTTCCTCCACAGCCAGGGCGCTGCGGCCGGTATCCAGCTGGCCCATGCAGGCCGCAAGGCCTCGACTTCCGTGTCCTGGCGCGGGCCGGAAGACCTTGCGACCGAAGAGCAGCGCAAGGCTGCCGGCTATGAGCACTGGACGCCGGTTGCACCGAGCGCCGTGTCCCATGACCCCAATGACAGCGACTACCAGGTGCCGACGGCGCTCGACAAGGCAGGCATCCGTCGCGTGATCGAAGGCTTTGTGGACGCTGCGCGCCGCGCCGATAAGGCCGGTTTCGACACTGTCGAAATCCACGCTGCCCATGGTTACCTCCTCAACCAGTTCCTGTCGCCATTGGCCAATTTCCGTACCGATGAATATGGCGGCAGCCTTGAAAACCGGATGCGGCTGGTGCTGGAAGTCACAGAGGCCGTCCGCGCAGTCTGGCCGGCCGAAAAGCCCCTGCTCGCCCGGCTTTCGGTCAGTGACAATGCCGAGGGCGGCTGGACTGTCGAGGACAGCGTCGTGCTCGCGCGCGAACTCAAGGCGCGTGGCGTTGACGCCATCGACTGCTCCAGCGGCGGGTTTGCACAAGGGCAGATCGTTTCGGCGGCGGGCTATCAGGTCCCCTTCGCCAAGGCGGTCCGCGACGGCGCCGGCATCCCGACCATGGCTGTCGGGCTCCTCGGCGACATCCACGAGGCTGAACGCATTCTGGTCGATGGCGAGGCCGACTTCATCGCCCTCGCCCGTGGGGCGCTCGATGATCCCAATTGGGCGGCTCACGCAGCCCGCTTGCTGGAAGACGATTATTCACTCTGGCCGATTCAGACGCGTCGTGTCGTTGGCCGGGACAAGGTGCTGGGCATCCGCAGCTAGACTTTCCTGACAGAACCCTGAACGCCGCCATCCCACTTTTGCCGTGATGGCGGCGCTTGCTTGACGCCACACGAGCAGGAGACTGACATGGACACCAAGGCCGCCATTCTGGCCCTGATCACCGCCTGCGGCTTTGCTGCCGGAGGCCCTGCAATGGCTCAGGACAGCGCAGAACCAGGCGTTGAAGGGGAAGACCGCGCACCCCGCTTCTCAACAAGGTGTGGGTGCGGCAGGACGACGACTCCGGCCTTCCTGGGGTCATGCATATCTTCCTCGAGGACGGCACGCTGGTGTCCGACAGCTGCTGGGAGACCTACCGGCTCTCGCGCTGGCAGCAGGTCTCCGAGAGCGAGATCTCCTGGGAGGAATACGGCATGACCATTGCGGCCGACATTGCCGCTCTCTCCGAGACCGAGCTTGTGCTCAATCTCAAGCTCGGCGCGGAAGTGCTTGAGCAACGGTTCGCGCCGGCCGAGGTGCCATATGTCTGCCCGGACATGGTGAAGTAGGCAAAAGCCCGCCTACATCACCACCTGCGTGCCGATCTCCACCACGCGTCCGGTGGGGATATGGAAATATTCCGTCGCGTCGCTGGCATTGCGCGCCAGACGGATGAAGACGCGATCCTGCCAGAACCGCAGGAGGCCGGTTTTCTGGCCGATTTTCAGCGAACGTCGGGAGAGGAAGAACGAGGTCGACATGATATCGAACTTCCACCCCAGTTTTCGCGCCAGCACCAGCGCCTTCGGGATATTAGGCGTTTCCATGTAGCCGAAGGTGACGATGACGCGTGAGAACAGCTCGTTGTAGGCGTCGATGGTCACCTTCTCGTCGTCCGGCACGCGGGGCGAGACCGAGGTCCGCACGGTGAGGATGACGTTCTGCTCATGCAGCACCTTGTAATGCTTGAGACTGTGCAGCAGCGCCGTTGGCGCGCCCTCGATATCGCTGGTGAGGAAGATGGCCGTGCCCGGCACGGTCGTCGGCTTCTTGCGAGCGAGATTATCGACGAGGAACTGCAGCGGCACTTCATCACGACGGGTCTTGTCCGAGAGGCGGCGGCGGCCGGCCATCCAGCTCCACATGACGAGTGCCACCACGACGGCAACCGCTGCCGGCACCCAGCCACCCTGGAAGAGTTTTGCGGCATTGGCGGCAAAGAAGGTGCCGTCGATGATGAGGAAGACGAGGCCGAACAGCACCACCGCAATGGGTGGCCACTTCCAGTTGCGCCACATGACGACGACGAGAAGCGCCAGCGTGACCCCCATGACGCCCGATACGGCGATGCCATAAGCGTTCGAGAGCGCCGCGGAGCTGCCGAAAACAACCACCAGAACCAGCACGCCGAGCATCAGCATGGCGTTGATCTGGGGCATGTAGATTTGCCCGCTCTGGGTTTCGGATGTGTGCTGGACCACCATGCGGGGCAGCATGTTGAGCGCGATGGCCTGTTGGGCGAGGCTGAACGTGCCGGTGATGACAGCCTGGCTGGCGATGATGGTGGCGCAGGTCGCCAGAATGACAAAGGGCAGCAGCGCCCATTGCGGCTGCATCTCGAAGAACGGACTGCCGACATTCTCGATGCCGCGCTCGAGCACATAGGCGCCCTGCCCGAAATAATTGAGCAGCAGGCAGGGGAAGACCAGGCCGAACCAGGCTAGAACGATCGGCTTGCGCCCAAAATGGCCGAGATCGACGTAGAGCGCCTCAGCCCCGGTGACGGCGAGGAAGATCGCGCCCATGACCACAAAGGCGATGGCGAAATGGTCGACAAGGAACTGGACCCCGAGAAGCGGATTGAGCGCCCAAAGCACACCTGGATAGTCGATGATATGAAAGAGCCCGGAAATGCCCAGGGTGAGGAACCAGATGGCGGTGACGGGGCCGAAGACGATGGACACCTTGGCGGTGCCGAAGCGCTGGACCGCAAAGATGCCGACGATCAGCACAAGGGTGATCGGCACGACCCAGCGCCCCATGCCGGGGGCCACGAGATCAAGTCCCTCAACCGCTGACAGCACCGAGATGGCGGGCGTGATGATAGCATCGCCGAAGAACAGCGCGGCCCCCAGAACGCCGAGAACGGTGATCCAGATCGGCGGGTTCGCAAAGGTTTTTCGGGCCAGCGCCATCAACGACAGCGTGCCGCCTTCGCCATTATTGTCGGCGCGGGTGACGAAGAAGACGTATTTCACCGCGACGGTGAGGGTCAGTGCCCAGACAATGAGCGAGAGCAGCCCGAGTATCTCGAGATGCGACGACGCTGCCCCGGGCCGGATATGCATGGCCTGGCGGAAGGCGTAAATCGGACTGGTGCCGATATCGCCGTAGACGACACCGATAGCCCCCAGAGTGAGGATGGGCAGATTGGACTTTGCGTGGCTGGCCTGGTCGGTCGCTAACGCCCCGGCCTCCGGGCCGGACGTATTCGAACGCGTCATCAGAAGCGGGGCTCTCTGTTGCTAAGGCGGGCGCCGCTATACACCCGCGCCCCACCACACACAATACTCCGAGAAGCGATTGGTTCAAACCAGTCAGGGGCCGCTCCTTCCGGAACGACCCCTGCCAGGTAAACGAAGACTGTTGGGCCTTCGAACTTATTCAGCAGCCTGGGCGACGTCGGCTTCGGCGTTGCGGGCAGCCTTGGTCGCATTGCCCCACCAGATCAGCTGGTCCAGCATGTCCTTGGTCGAGTTGCCGATCGAGCCTTCAAGGTCGTTCAGCGACTTGGTGCCACCAAAGCCAGGGTGCACGGAGACGAAGTCTGCGCCGGCGATATGAACGGCCGAACGGGTCGAAGCCATCTGCAGCTCGACACCGATGGTGCGCAGGTTTTCGATGGCGCGGGCAGCACCGACCGAACCATAGCCGACAGCGCCGAACGCCTTCTTGGTCCACTCGACATAAGCCTGGTCGAGAGCGTTCTTCAGCGCACCGGTGATGGCGCGGTTGTATTCAGCGACGACAAAAATGAAGGCGTCGAATTCGCCGACCTTGTTCTGCCACTTTACAGCATTGGGGTTCTGCGAAGGCATCCAGGCGTTGGACGCGGCTTCGTCGAAGAACGGCAGGTCGAAATCACGGAGGTCAACGATCTCTGCCTCGATCTCGGGGCGCGCATTGGCCTTCTCGAGGATCCACTTGGCGGGGACTTCGCCGAAGCGGGTGGGACGGGTGGAAGAGATGATGACGCCGACTTTGAGCTTGGACATCTGGGTGCCCTCCTTGGTAACAAATCGTAACTGAGGCGATATATGTGCCTGCAATCGATTTGCTCAAGAGGGAACCTTTATGTCCTTCAGGGACACCGGAGTGACATAGGCACACCAATGTAAGTATCGGAAATCAAAGGATTTCGGATGTTTCGGGGGATTTTCACCGTTACTGAGGCGTGATCGGACAGCGTTCTGAGACGCAGTGTTCAACCAGAGGCAACAATCTGTGGATCGGCAAGGCGGGATAATGACCGTGTCATTTTTTTCTGTTTACTCCCAGTATCTTAATGAAAAACTGAGGGACTAACATGAAAATCATCTCGACCGCGCTGGCGCTTGCTGTGCTCAGCATCGGCACGATCCACGCGGCTGCGCTCGACCGCAAGGTGCGCATCGTGAATGACACCTCCTACGTCATCGTCGAGTTCTACGCCTCCAGCACCGGCACCCAGTCCTGGGAAGAGGATATTCTGGGCAGCGACGTTCTGGGCTCCGGCGACAGCGTCATGATCAACATCGACGACGGCTCGGGCTACTGCAAATACGATTTCCGCGCTGTGTTTGACGACGGTGACGAAGTGACTTCCGGCGACAACAATGTGTGCGAGCTCTCGGAGTTCACCTTCACCGATTGATCGGCAAGTTGTGCTGGGCGCGGGGCTTTTCCCAAACAGGGAAGCGTCAGCCGCCCAGCACTTCCCGATAGCGGCGCGTGGCCTCGGCAAAGCCGATAAGAAGGGCGTCCGCCGTAATGCCGTGGCCGATCGAGACTTCCGCCACACCCGGCACCTTCTCCTGAAACGCAGGCAGGTTCTCGAGCGTCAGGTCATGGCCGGCATTGACGCCGAGCCCGATATCAAGCGCCGCCCGGCATGTCTCTGCGAGATCCGCCAGCTCGCGCTCAGCGCGGGCCGGATCATCGAAGCAGGCGCCATAGGGGCCGGTGAACAGCTCGATCCGATCCGCACCCGTGGCCTTGGCTGCCGCAACGCCAGCCGCGCCCGCATCAGGATCGCAGAACAGCGAAATACGGCGGCCCGGACGCGCCAGACGCTGGACCACGTCACGCAGGAAATTGCCCTGCTCCGCAAACGGCCAGCCGTGATCGGATGTCGCCTGTGCCGGATCATCGGGGACGAGGGTCACCTGCTCGGGGTTCACCGCATCAACCAGCGCCAGAAAATCCTCGCTGGGATAGCCTTCAATATTGAATTCGGCGGACGGATAGTCGGCGCGCAGCAGGGCCGAGAGCTCATACACATCAGTGCGCCGGATGTGTCGTTCGTCTGGACGGGGGTGGATGGTGATGCCGCTCGCCCCGGCATCGAGGACCACGCGGGCAATCCCGGTCACACTGGGCCACGGCAGATCGCGCCGATTGCGCAGCTGGGCGACGGCATTGAGATTGACGGAGAGAAGAGTCATGGCGGGGCCCCGATTTGGTCGGCCCTGCCATACACCAGACTGGGCGGTTCGCCCAATCTATCCTTTTGGTTTCAACGCAAACGCGCCGGTGACTACATGCTCGCCGGGCCGCGGCCGATGGCGGCAAGGCCGGTCCGCACCACTTCGACGAGACCGAGCGGCGACATCAGGGCGATAAAGCTGTCGATCTTGTCTGGCTTGCCGGTCACTTCAAAGACGAAGCTCTCGACGGTCGCATCGACGATATGGGCGCGGAAGGCGTCAGCGAGACGCAGGGTTTCGGCGCGATGCTCGCCCGAACCCTTCACCTTGATCAGGGCCAGTTCACGCTCGACAAAATTGCCTTCGGCCGTGAGATCGTGCACGCGGTGCACGGGCACAAGGCGCTCGAGCTGCAGCTTGATCTGCACGAGGGTTTTTGGCGTGGCGATAACGACAACCGTGATGCGGCTAAGTCGACGGCCGTGTTCGGTCTCGCTGACCGTCAGGCTTTCGATATTGTAGCCGCGGGCCGAGAAAAGGCCCACGACGCGGGCGAGGATGCCCGGCTCATTGTCGACGAGCACGGAAAGGGTGTGGCGTTCGGTTTCCTGGGTTTCCTTGGTCAGGAAATAGGCCGAACCGGTGGGCTGCATATGTGCGTTCATGTCTGCTTACCTCCGCAACCGGCTTAAACCAGCTGCCGTCCCTTCTCGTCGATGATGTCCCCGATATTGGCTGTGTCGGGCAGGATGATTTCATTGTGCGGCTTGCCCGAGGGGATCATGGGCAGGCAGTTCTCGTCCTTTTCGACGAGCACGTCGAAGACCACCGGGCCATCATAGTCGAGCATTTCGGCAATGGCGGCGTCGAGCTCGGTCGGGCTGTCGCACTTGATGCCCTTGGCACCATAGGCCTCGGCCAGCTTGACGAAATCGGGCAGCGATTCCGAATAGGAATGCGCATAGCGCGAGCCGTGCAGCAGGTCCTGCCACTGGCGGACCATGCCCATGCGCTCATTGTTGAGGATGAAGATCTTGATCGGCAGGCGATACTGCACCGCCGTCGACAGCTCCTGCATGGTCATCTGCACCGAAGCTTCACCGGCGATGTCGATCACCAGCGCGTCGGGATGGGCAACCTGCACGCCGACCGCGGCCGGCAGGCCATAGCCCATGGTGCCCAGGCCACCCGAGGTCATCCAGCGGTTAGGCTGATCGAAGTGGAAGTGCTGGGCGGCCCACATCTGGTGCTGGCCGACTTCGGTGGTGATATACACCTCCTTGCCCTGCTTCTTGGTCGCCTCATAGAGGCGCTCGATCGCATATTGCGGCTTGATGGTGGTGTCGGAGTTCTTGTAGCCGAGCGAATTGACCGCACGCCACTTGGCAATCTGCTCCCACCACGGCGCGATGGCCTCGGTGCGGGGCTGATTGGTCTTGCTGCGCCAGATGCGGACCATCTCGGCCAGAACGCGCTCGCTGTCGCCAATGATCGGCACGTCGACGCGCACGACCTTGTTGATCGAGGACGGGTCGATATCGACGTGGATCTTGCGGCTATGGGGCGAGAAGGCGTCGATGCGACCGGTGATGCGGTCGTCGAAGCGCGCACCGATATTGATCATGACGTCGCAATCATGCATCGCCCAATTGGCTTCATATGTGCCGTGCATGCCCAGCATGCCCAGCCACTGCGGATTGGAGGCGGGGAAAGCGCCGAGGCCCATGAGGGTGGATGTCACCGGGAAGCCGGTGAGGGCTGCCAGCTCACGCAGATGCTCGGCCGCTGCCGGGCCGGCGTTGATCACGCCGCCGCCGGTATAGAAGACCGGGCGTTCTGCCTTGAGCATCAGGTCGACGGCAGCCTCGATGGCAGCAGCGTCGCCATCCATCTGCGGGCGGTAGCTCTGGTGGCGCAGGGTATCAAGGTCTGGCGTGTAGTAGTCGCCAAGCGCGAACTGCACGTCCTTGGGGATATCGATGACCACCGGGCCGGGACGGCCGGTCGTGGCAATGTGGAACGCCTCGTGCATGATGCGTGGCAGGTCTTCGACGCGCTTGACCAGATAATTGTACTTGGTGCAGCTGCGCGTGATGCCGACCGTGTCGCATTCCTGGAACGCGTCCGAGCCGATCAGCGTGGTGGGCACCTGGGCGGTGATGCAGACGAGCGGGATGGAGTCCATCAGCGCGTCGGTGAGACCAGTGACGGCATTTGTCGCGCCCGGGCCCGAGGTCACCAGCACCACACCCGGCTTGCCGGTGGAGCGCGCATAGCCTTCGGCCATATGGGTCGCGCCCTGCTCGTGGCGGACCAGAATGTGCTTCACAAAATCCTGCTGGAACATGGCGTCATAGATCGGCAGAGCCGCGCCACCGGGATACCCGAAGATATGTTCAACACCCTGATCCGTCAGCGCCTGGATCACCATCTCTGCGCCGGTCATTTTCTCGGCCATTACGAGCCCTTCCCTAAAGTCCTGTTGCCCATGGCGGCGGGCCTGTCATTCGTTGGTGCCTTTCTGACCGCCTCGGCGGAAAAAAGGCAATAAAAAAGGCCCCGTTCGGGACCTGTTTTCGGCGCACCAGCTATCGCGCGGGGTTTTACCCCACGTTGCCGATGCGCCTACCTACTACGAGAATGAGTGCCCGCACGGGACCTCTCCAAATTCAAAGACGCGTATTGATAGGATCAAGCCGAAGCATTCGTCAAGGGCGCGGATGGCCGGAACAGCCCTCGACACCCGCTGAATGAGCCGAAATTGCCAACATGCGTGCCCATCGCGCCTCTATCGCGCCGGAAAAGCGTTGAGGGAGTGCAGAAGCGCCCGCAAAACAGGTGGCCTCGGCGCGAGACAGTGCTATGGGCATCAGCAGATTTCATGACGGTTTGGTGACATGAGTAAAAGCGCGCTGGACAAGGACCTGCAGAGGGTAACCGGTCTCGAAACAGCCACCCATAATCTGAGCCGGTCCTTGGCCGCACCAGGCATCGCCTTGGTGTTCCTGCTTCTTGCCGCGGTGTGGGCAAGTTTTTCGGTCGGACAAGGTCCGACAAGCTACATCGTCGTTATCGGCGCTATCATCGCCGGCTACATGGCGCTCAATGTCGGCGCCAATGACGTCGCCAACAACATGGGCCCTGCCGTGGGCTCACGCGCCATCAGCATGGGTGGCGCGCTTGTCATCGCAGGCATCTTCGAAGCGGCCGGTGCGCTGCTCGCCGGTGGCGACGTCGTCAACACCGTCGCCCGCGACCTGCTGACAACGCCCGAGATCGAAGCCTCGACCTTTATCATGGTGATGATGGCGGCCCTGCTCGCCTCGGCGCTGTGGGTGAACCTTGCCACCTTTATCGGTGCACCCGTCTCGACCACCCACGCCGTGGTCGGTGGCGTGGTCGGTGCCGGCATTGCCTCGGCCGGTTTCGGCATCGTCAACTGGCCGATGATCGGCGCCATCGCCGCCAGCTGGGTGATCTCGCCCGTTCTCGGCGCAATCGCCGCTGCGGCCCTGCTGGCGATCATCATGGCCACCATCACCAACCGTATCGACAAGATTTCGGCTGCGCTCGTCTGGGTGCCGATCTTCGTGGCCATCATGACCGGCGTCTTCGCCATGTATCTGGCCACCAAGGGCCTGAGCCGTGTGTGGAAGCCGGACTTGCTGACCACTGGTCTGCTCGGCCTCGCCTTCGCCGCACTTGGGTGGATCGTCGCCATGCCGTGGGTGCGCAAGCAGTCGCTGCATATGGAGAACCGGAAGAAGCACATCGCCACCCTCTTCCGCCTGCCCCTGATTATCTCGGCTGCGCTGCTGTCCTTTGCCCATGGTGCCAATGACGTTGCCAACGCCATCGGCCCCTTCGCTGCCATTGTCAGCGCCATTGAGACCGGCCACGGCCAGGCCGCTGGCATCAGCCTGCCCTTCTGGGTTCTGGCGATCGGTGCGGTGGGTATCTCCCTAGGACTCGCTCTCTTCGGGCCGCGTCTCATCCGCACGGTCGGCGAGCAGATCACCAAGCTCAATGAAATCCGGGCATTCTGCGCCGCCCTGTCAGCAGCAATTACGGTGCTGGTCGCTTCGGCCCTCGGCATGCCGGTGTCGTCCACGCACATCGCCGTGGGCGCTGTGTTCGGTGTCGGCTTCCTGCGTGAATATTATTCGCGGCGCGACATGGAAGGCACGGCCGTGCCGGTGAACGCCAAGTTCGTCGACTCCAGCCAGCTTAATGCGACACCGGAAGATGCGCTTGCAAATGCCCGTAAAGCTGAGAGCCGCCTGCTGGTCCGGCGTCACCACGTCTACAGCATTGCTGCAGCCTGGGTGGTGACGGTTCCGGCCTCGGCTATTCTCTCCGGCCTGCTGTTCCTGGGCCTGACCCTGATTATCGGCTAGTGCCGAGAAGCTGTGCGTTCAGGCGCACAGCCAACCGCGCCAGCGAGCGATCGGCAAGAAGGCGCTGGGCTTCGGAAACCGTTGCCCAGTGCCGCAGACGCTGGCCATCTTCGCGCCAGGTGTCGTGCTGCTGGGTCACCTTGAGCGGATAAAGATCCACATCGACGAGGCTTGCGCCATCCGAACCGATGCCCGTGCGGTAGCTGCCGATGGGCGTCGTCGCGATCTCGCCAGACACGCCGGCTTCCTCGAGCGCTTCCATGGCAGCGCTGTCCCAGGGCGTGGTCTCGGGCTCAATGGCACCCTTGGGAAAAATCCACTTGCCGCTGCGGCGCGATGTGATGAGCAGGAACGCCACCCGGCCGTCGACGATCGCATAGGGCAAAGCCCCGGCCTGGCGCAACGCCTGGCGCGTCTCGGCAATGGGGCTCCAATTCTTGAGAATATCGCGCAGCAACGCCATCTCCATAGCAGGTCTGGACGCTCTCTCGCATGGCACGGCGGGATGAGTCCACCGCCGACGACCAATATTGCTGGGCTGTCACCAGCGTGAGGCACGACGGACACAAAAACACCCGGCAGGACGAACCTTGCCGGGTGTTGGCGCCAAGGGTATGGCGCAGAGCCGCATAGGGGGCGATGCGGCTCGTGGGGTTAGCCGCGCGGGCAGGTATCGATGTACTGGGTGCCGTTGGAACGACGATAGACGCAACGGTCGTTGCTGCCATCGACGCGGCCAAGGACGTCACCAGCGGCAGCGCCAACAACGCCACCAATGCCGGCGCCGACTGCGGTGCCGACAATATTACCGCCGGTTGCGCCGGCGCCAACGATCGCACCGCCCACGGCGCCTACGGTGGCACCCTGCTGCGTTGACGTGCAAGCTGCCATCGAAAGCGCCGTTGCGGCGATGATCAGAATCTTGTGCATGTAACCCTCCACTGAGATATTGCCGGAAAAATGCTCCAGAACGGGATTGGTTCCGGCCTGCGTTAAGATTTATTCGAGTCAAATGCGGACGAATTTGGCGAAGAGCCCCCAGAACACGATTGCTCCCCAGCCGATCATCATCGTCCCGCCGCCGAGAGGGGCCGCGCCGGGGAAAAGCGCCTGACCGAAATATTCGCGCAGCGCCAGATCGCCGACAAAGACCAGTGTACCAACGGCGAGGATTAACGCTGCGGCGTCCAGCCCCCTGCCCCGCCGCGCCAGACCGAGGGCCAGGAGCGCCGGGCCATGGGCGAGGCATATCGCGGAAATGGCCGCGAGATTTCGGGGATTTTCGCCATGCGAGGCCATGGCGGCCGTTGCCACGCCAACGGCTCCAAACACCCCGCCGAGGCAAATTATCAGGCGTTCGATCATCGCGGTCCTCACTGCGTCATTCTCGCTGTCCTTCCCTGCCGGGAAAGTTTGGACTAGAGCATGACGGCGAGCATGGGAAACGACAATGATTGAAGATGTCGCGCCGACAACGACCGACACCGGCAAAGAAATGCCAGTTTCCAACGGTTGGGCCACTGAATTCAAAGAGACTTTTGCGCTGGCCTGGCCACTGGTGATTGCCCAGCTGGCGCAGAACGCGCTGCATACGACCGATGTGATTCTGCTCGGCTGGCTCGGCTCGACCTATCTTGCGGCCGCTACACTGGCGACCAGTTTCCTCACGCCCTTCCTTGTCGGCGGTGTGGGCATTGTCGGGGCTGTAGTGCCCCTGGTGGCCCAGGCGCGCGGCGCCCGCGACATCAAGGCGGTGCGCCGGATCGTGCGGCAGGGCTGCTGGGCCGCCATCCTGCTCGGCGCCATCCTTGTGCCTATGGTCTTGCAGATAAAGCCACTTTACCTGGCGCTTGGGCAGGATCCGGTGGCGACGGAGCTGGCCGACCAGTTCATCCAGATCGCCGCCTGGTCGCTGTTCCCGGCTCTGGGGATCATTGCTTTCCGCTCCATGCTCTCCGCCTTTGATGCGACAAGAGCGATCCTCGTGATCACCGTGCTGGGTGTGCTGGTCAACGCCCTCATCGCCTATACGCTGATCTTCGGGCATTTCGGCTTTCCGCGGCTCGAGCTGCGCGGCGCGGGCATTGCCACGCTGACGAGCAATATCGTCATGTTCCTGGCGATGATGATCTACGTCGTGCGCCACAAGAAACTGAAGCGTTTCCATGTGCTTGTGCGGTTCTGGAAGCCCGACTGGGCCCGCTTCCGCGAGATCTTCCGCATCGGCACGCCGATCGGCCTGACTGTGGTCGCCGAAGTTGGCCTCTTTACCGCAGCCGCCTTGTTGATGGGGCGGATTGGCACCGACGAAGTCGCGGCCCACGCCGTGGCGCTCCAGTGCGCCTCCATCGCCTTCATGGTGCCGCTGGGGCTGGGCATTGCCGCCACCGTGCGCGTTGGCCGGGCCTATGGCCGGGGGGATGCCGAGGGCATTCGCAAGGCCGGCTATGTCTCGCTGGTGATGGGGACCGGCTTCATGGTCCTGTCCTGCATCGCCTTTTTGGCATTTGCACCCGATATCGTCCGCATTTTCCTCGACCCGAATGTTGAGGCCAATGCCAAGGCACTGGGTCTGGCGACGACCTTCCTTCTCGTGGCCGGCGTGTTCCAGCTGGCCGATGGCGCGCAGGTGGTTGCGGCCCATGCCCTGCGCGGCATGAGCGACACGAAGATCCCGATGATCCTCGCCATTGTCGGCTATTGGGGCGTCGGCCTGCCGATCGCCTATGTGCTTGGTTTTGTGGCCGATTGGGGCGGCACCGGCATCTGGATCGGGCTGGCGGCAGGGCTGACCTTTGCCGCCGTGGTCCTGGTCATCCGCTTTGTCATGCGCGATCGGATCGGGCTGCTCGAGCGCATGCGCAAGCCGCTCGCGGGATAAGCGGGAAAGGTGGATAAGTCAGAAGTTTCTTCTGACTTATCAACGCACTAGCCTGGGAGAGGCTGTCCTTCGAGGCCCAGCCGCGGCCAGTCGCCCATGCGGTTGCGGAGCCATGTGCCCTGCCGCTTGGCGTATTGGTGGGTGGCCGTGGTAGCGAGGCGAATGGCGTCCTCACGCGACAGCGTGCCGGCGAGCCAGCCGGAAATCTCCGGAACGCCGATGGCTTTCATTGCCGGCAGCGACGGATCAAGCTTCTGGGCGAGAAGCGCCTCGACCTCTTCGACAGCGCCATTTTCAAACATCGCGGCAAAGCGCCGAGTAATCCGGTCCCGGAGGATTTGACGCTCCAGCGCCAGCACAACGCGCTCGACGGCCCAATCAGCAAGCAACGCCGGCTGCTCCGCGCCCTGAAAATCGGACAGCGTCTTGCCGGTGGCACGTTTGACAGCGAGCGCACGGATGACGCGCTGCGGATCGGCGACGCCGAGACGTGCGGCCGTCTCCGGGTCCTCTCTCTGCAGCAATGCCATGCGTCCCTCGTGGTCCAATGCCGAAACCTCATCCTGAACCGCCAGTGTAACCGCCTCGGGAATGGCGGGGACATCTGCGAATCCCTTTGTGAGGGCATCGAAGTAAAGCCCCGTACCGCCGACGAAAATGACCTCGCGGGCGGGATCGGTGGCGGACAGGATTTCGGCGACGGCCGTCAGCCACTGGCCGGTCGAGAAGCGATGACCGGCCGGGACCGAACCATAGAGCCGGTGCTCGGCGAGGAGCTCGTCTTCGACGCTGGGGCGGGCGGTGACGACGCGCAGCGTGTCGTAGATCTGCATGGCGTCGGCATTGACGATGAGCCCCTGCCCCTCCTGAGCGCGCGCGAGCGCCAGGGCCGACTTGCCGCTGGCAGTCGGACCCGCTATCAGGACGGCACGCCTTTGCGTGTTCACCATGATCCCCCGAAAGTACCTGTCGTCATGCCGGTCCTGAGCCTTATTGCCAATCCTGCCGACCCCGAACTGGATGCCGCGCTTGCTGCCGCAGTGGTGCAGCAAACCGGCGGAGAACTCAACTGGTTGAACCACGGCGTTGCCTGCGACATTCACGAACCCACCGCCCCGCAAGCCCTTCAAATCGCCCGCGATATTATCGGCACCAAGAGTGTCGACGCCAATCTGATCCCCAGCGAAGGGCGCAAGAAGCTGATCCTCGTGGCCGACATGGACTCCACCATGATCGAGCAGGAGTGCATCGACGAGCTGGCCGCGGCGTTGGGCTTGAAGGACCAGGTGGCTGAGATCACCGACCGGGCGATGCGCGGCGAGCTCGACTTCGGCGAGGCTCTGGATACCCGGGTGGCCCTCCTCAAGGGGCTTGAGCGTTCGGTGATCGAGGAAGTGCGGCGCGAGGCGATTACGCTGGCGCCGGGCGGCCGGGCGCTGGTGCAGACCATGAAGGCCTATGGCGCCTACACCTCGCTGGTCTCGGGCGGCTTTACCTTCTTTGCGGACTATTTTGGCAAGCGCATCGGCTTCGACGAGGCCATCGCCAATGTGCTGGAGTTCGATGGTGATGTGCTGACCGGCACGGTGACAAAGCCCATCGTCGACAAAAACACCAAGCGCGAGAGGCTCTTGGCGCTGGCGGCAGAACGCGGCGTTGATCCCAGCCTGACCATTGCCGTCGGCGATGGCGCCAATGATCTCGACATGATCCGCGTCGCCGGTTTCGGCGTGGCGCTGCATGCCAAGCCCGCCGTTGCGGCGGAAGCTGGCGTGCGGATCGACCATGGCGACCTGACCGCGCTGCTCTATCTGCAGGGCTATCCGGACGACGATTTCGTGCGGTAAGGCGGCACGCATCGGTGACAGATCAGTGCCTGATCGGTCAGACTTGGTTAGCAGACTGTTAGCATCGAGAGCGGCAAAACAGCGATAGTGACAACAATGAAAAAGGGCCGACCCGGAGATCCGGGTCGGCCCTTTTTGTGTGTCGCTCGTGGCGCGCTTACTGAGCGGCGGGAGCGGGCGTTTCGGTGGCCGGTGCTTCGGCAGGCGCCGGAGCTTCAGTGACCGGTGCCTCGACCGGAGGCGGAGCTTCGGTGCCGATGGTCGGAACCAGCTCGGAGCCGTCTTCGAGCGTCAGGCTGGGCGCAACGCTTTCCTCGATACCGAGGCCGTCGAGAGCCGGGCCATCGCTGGTCGGCAGTTCCGGCACGACGACCGGAGCAGCCGGCGGGGCCAGGTTCGGATTGGCGGCCGGGATGGAGCCGCCCGAACCGAAGTAGCGGAAGAATTCGCTATCGGGCGAGAGGACCATGGTGGTGCCGGTGTTGGCCAGCGCCGCGCGGTAG
Source organism: Devosia sp. SD17-2 (assembly GCF_029201565.1). Classification (GTDB taxonomy): domain Bacteria; phylum Pseudomonadota; class Alphaproteobacteria; order Rhizobiales; family Devosiaceae; genus Devosia. The sequence continues at coordinate 1,655,685 of NZ_CP104002.1, read as the reverse complement.
GACTGCATCGAGCGGTAGAACTCGAAGAACTCTGCGTCCTGGCCATAGGCCTGAGCGAAGATGCGGTTCCGCTCGGCGTCGCCCTGACCGCGGATGAGCTCGGCATCGCGGGTTGCCGCGGCGACGATTTCAACCGACTGACGATCGGCGATAGCGCGCAGACTCTGTGCCTGTTCCTGACCACGAGCACGGAGCAGTGCGGCTTCGGCGAGACGTTCGGCGCGCATACGCTCGAAGGTCGTGGCCGAGACGTCTGCGTCGAGATCGGTGCGCAGAATACGCACGTCGACGACATCGATACCGAGTTCTGCAAGGTCCGGACGGATGAGGTCACGGGTTTCCTGCATCATCTGGGCGCGCTGGTCCGACAGGGCCGCGTTGAATTCACGCAGACCATAGACCTGGCGGAGAGCAGCATCCAGGCTGGCGCCGATACGGGCTTCAGCAACCGACAGCTGGCCGGTGGCGCGTTCGCGGAACAGGCGCGCATTGGAGATGCGGTAGGTCAGGAAGGCGTCGACCTGATAGAAGGCGTTGCCCGAGACCTGAACGCGCATATTGGCGATGTCATAGCGCAGCAGACGGTCTTCGATGATCTGGACCGTGTCGACGAAGTCGGTCGGGATCTTGAAGTAGATGCCCGGCTCAGTGCGCACGTCGGTGATCTGGCCGAAGCGCGTGACAATGGCCTGCTCGCGCTCGTCGACGACGTAGAGCGAGGAGAAGAAGATGTAGATGGCGACGAGAATGGCCGCGCCGATGATATAGAGACGATTGGTCATGCTCAGTTCCCCGTCGAGGTTCTAGCGCCGGGGCGCAGTTCGGGCAGCGGCAGATAGGGGATGACCCCCGAACCCTGCTCGCTATTCTCGATAAGAACCTTCTCGGACCCGCCCAGAACCTCTTCCATTGTTTCAAGGAACAGGCGCTTGCGCGTCACTTCGGGTGCGTTGACATATTCGGCGTAGATGGCGTTGAAACGGCCAGCTTCACCGGTTGCTTCCTGCACCACGCGGTTGGTGTAGGCGGCAGCTTCTTCGCGCAGGGCCGCAGCACTACCACGCGCATTACCCAGCAGGGTATTGGCGTAGGAGCGGGCTTCTTCCTGCAGACGCGTCTCGTCCTGACGGGCGCGCTGAACTTCGTTGAAGGCGTCCACCACTTCCGTCGGCGGGCCGGCATTTTCGATCAGAATCTGGTTGACCGAGACGCCGAGGCCATAGCTTTCAAGCGTGGCGAGCGTAATGCGCATCACTTCTGCCTGGATGCCCGAGCGGTCGTCCGAGTAGACGTCCTGTGCGGGACGACGGCCAACGGCTTCGCGCATCGCGCTTTCTGCAGCGTAGCGAACCATTGATTCCTGGTCGCGGACGTTGAAGAGGTAAGCGACGGGGTCGTTGATGGCCCAGAAGACCGAGAACTGGACGTTGACGATGTTCTGGTCGCCCGAGAGCATCAGGCCGTCGCTGCCGGTCTGGCCGCGTGGGCCGGCGGTCGGCGAGTTGCCGATCTGGGTCTGGTTGACTGTCGTGGTCGCGCGTTCAACGCTTTCGATCGGCCAGAGCATGAAATGCAGGCCCGGACCGGACAGTTCGGGCTTTGGCTTACCAAACTGCAGCTCGACGCCAACTTCCTGCGGATTGATGGTGTAGACCGAGTTCACGCCCCAGAAGGCGAGAATGGCGAGTACGCCGCCGACGATCGCCCACCGACCACCGGGAACGCCGCCCTTGAACTGGTCGCGACCGCGATTGAGAATGTCCTCGAGATTGGGCGTATTTCCGCCCGGACGGCGCGGGCCGCCGCCACCTCCACCAGGTGCCTGGCCCCAGGGACCGCCAGTATTGCGGCCACCTCCGCCTCCATTATTCTCCCAAGGCATCTTTTTCCTTTCGGCTCTGTCGAGAAGTCGTTTCAGCCATATATAGGCAAGCGGCCCGTGCGATCAATGCGGCCTGGCATCCTGCCGCTCATAGATACAGATCCTGTACGCAGCAGAATCCTTATCCGATGGCGTGACATCGGGGGTTTCCACAAGGCGCCACACTGAAGGATCGATCACTGGAAACACCACATCGCCCTCCGGCGCGAGATCGACATGGGAGATGTAAAGCCGGTCGGCCTGCGCGATCGCCTGGGCGTAGAGATTGCCGCCACCGATGACCATGATCTCATCCACCTGCGCCTCTGCAGCCAGTCTTTCGGCCAGTTTCACGGCATCATCGATGGTGTGGACCACGTGGACGCCCTCGGCGGCATAATCGGTGCTGCGGGTGACCACGATATGCGGGCGACCGGGCAAGGGTTTTGGAAAGGTCTCGAACTGCTTGCGACCCATGATCATCGGCTTGCCCATGGTCTGGCGCTTGAACCAGGCGAAGTCGGATGGAATGCGCCATGGGATGTCCTGATCAGCCCCGATCACATTGTTGCGGGCGACAGCGGCAATGAGGGAAATTCTGGGGCTCATGAGGTGCTTTCGGGTTCAGGCGATTCTGGCAGTCGGCTTATGAGGGCGTGCCGAGCTTGACGAGATCATCGCCTTCGACGCGGACCCGTGTCCACTCATCCTGCATGACCCCGCCCTGGCTCTTGTAAAAGGCAATGGACGGCTCGTTCCAGTCCAGCACCCACCATTCGAACCGCCCTAGCCCCTCGGCGACGCAGCGCTGGGCTAGATGCCGGAGGAGGGATTTACCGATACCCCTGCCCCGCTGGTCGGGCTGGACATAGAGGTCCTCCAGCCAGATGCCGTGTCGGCCCTGGAAGGTGGAATAGGTGTAGAACCAGAGCGCAAACCCCACCGGCTGGCCATCCCACTCGGCGATCTCGCAAAACACCTTGGGTTCGGCACCGAAGAGATCGCGCGCGATATCGGCCGCGGTGATCTTCACCTCGTGGAGCAGCTTTTCATAATCGGCCAGCTCGCGGATGAAATGGACGATCGTGTCGGCATCGCTGGCGACGGCGGGGCGGATGGAGAGCTTGTCTTGGGTCAAAATGCCAGCCCCCGCAGATGCGGGGGCCTCCGTTTGCAAAATGGAATGAGAGGTCTCGCCGAGGCGCGACCGATTATTCGTCGAACCAGTCGACCGGCTTGAGCAGCAGGATTTCGAGTTCCTGATCCCAGGGCGGGAACCAGTCCTCGGCCGTCATCTGGAAAGTGGTCGGGCCAATCTTCTTGACGCCCTCGCCGCAGAAGGAAACGAGATTGTCCACCTCGCCCTTGTCGACGGTCAGCGTGAACTTGCCGATCGGGCCGGACCAGTTATTGCCGGTCGACCAGATGTAGGAAATCCAGTTTTCGACATAGGGATAGGACGTATAGCCATCCTGCTGGATTTCCTTTTTGCGCAGGGTGGCAACGAGATTGTCCTCCACGCAATATTTCTTGGCGTATTCGGCGAAGCGCTCCTCGGAGAACTCATCGCCCTTGACCGGCATGAACGTGATCGCGACCGTGCCGCCGACGCTGGGTCGATAGGTATGGAGCACCTCGGATATGCCCGGCTCGAACGTGGCTTCCCAGCTGTAGGTGGAGCGCAGCGTCCACAGCGGGATCAGCTCGGATTCCCAGCCATTGCCGGCATCGAAATCAGAGCGATAGGCCAGGCCCCGCGAGATCAGGCGGCTCGCCTGATCATCATCGAGCGCCGTCAGCGCTGCCGTGGTCGCTTCGCCAAACGGCTCGAGCGGGATGCCAAGCTCACGCAGGGTGGCGGAGTAGTCGATATTGCTGGCGAAGGCATATTGGTGCAGTTCGGCATCGACAGGCACGCCATTGAAGGTGGTTTCGAAGCCGAAGAGATTGTCCGGATCGGCAATCAGCGGCTTGCCGTCCTCATCGGTGTGCTGGACCGGCACATCGGTCATGAAATTGCCGGTGCCCGCGATGTCCGGCATCGGGAAGGCGACGAGAATGGTCTGGGGCACGCCGGAGATATTGTTGAACTCGTAGGCCACACGGACCTCGGTGGGGGACACATAAAGGTCCTCCGACGCCATCTCGATCTTGTCGTTGGTGATAAAATGGAGGCCGCCCGCTCCAAGTTGCGCCATGGTATCATTGGCCAAAGCCGGCGCTGCCAGCGCCAGAACCAGTGCGCTGGCTCCCATTGCTCTCATCATCGTTCTCTTCCCCGGAAAGCGTCTGCCCTTTGGCGGATTCGCCGAAGCCCCTAACGCCTTTTAGCGCTTAAGAGCCTCGGCGCGAAGAGAAAGCATCCACAAGGGACGCGCCGCTTTTCCGAAATGGCCGGCGACTTAGCTGCCGCGCCGCGACCGGCGATAGGCAGCCGGCGTGGTGCCGACGATGCGACCGAAGGCCCGCGTCAGGTGAACCTGGTCGGCAAAACCGCACTCGGCTGCAATATCGACGATGGGCATGGCGGTTTCGGCCAGCATGGTGCGGGCGCGATCCACCCGGCAGCGGATGATGAACTGGTAGAGCGTGACCCCGGACGCGCGCTTGAACAGACGCCCGAAATGGTCGGAGCTGAGTTGAAACTCGCAGGCGATGTCAGCGAGGGTGATCTTGTCGGCGAGCCGCGCCTCGATGATTTCGCGGGTTCGCAGAACCTGCCGCTCCGTCAGGGTCGCTGCAACGCCCTCCGTGCTCAGGTCGGCAGCGCTGTAATTGCGCACCAGATAGGCCGCCACCCCATGCAGCATGAGATCGACATATTGGGCCGAGGTCCGGCTCGCTTCATGGAGGCCCAGGCGCACCGCCGAGCAGAGGTGCTCGAGCACCGGATCATAGGTTGCAGGGCAGAACTTGATCTCCACGTCCCGCTTGCCCTCCGAAAACATGGAGCTGATCACCTGGTCGATCACCTTGCGGCGAATGTAGAGATGGGTGGTGTCGACCGTGTTCTCGAGGACAAGATCGAAGGGCTTTCGCGCCGGCACGATGGTGATGGTCCCCGGCCCGCCCTCTATGGGATAATCCTGACCATCGACAGTGATCCGCCCCTTGACCGTCTTTGAATTGACGACATTGACCAGCACGTCGCTGCGGGCGCGAAAGTGCATCTTATGGGGGCCTTCGCGCTGCACCGACATGAACGCGCGGCGCCAACCCAGACCCAAGCTGGTCCGGGAAATATCCATATTCTCTGCTTCGAGAAAGCTATGTGTATCCTCGACCGAAAACTCGGGACCGTGCGCCATGAAATTGCATCCTCAACGTCGAAGAGAGAGAACGGCGAGGATGAAAATCCCCACCGGCCCACCAAGCGCGTCCAAATGCATGGGTGACTGGAAAACTGAGGTTCGTCTTTTCTATTCCAGCGGCAAATAGCACATTCCCGGCGAGCCAAATCATCACAAAATGGCGCACCGGCTGCGGCGGTCGCTCCGCGACGCCCGTCCGGTCACGCGTTGGATTCCTAAACAACGGTCGCGCCTATATTTTAGCGGCGCGGGGCCAATGCGTGTGGAAATCACTCGATCGCATCGATCTAGACCAATTGCTTACGAGACCTTACGCTTCGTTAACCAAGTGCCCACAGTTAAATTGGTGGAAAGACGCGCGCCCTCGTCTCTATCGCCCCTTCCGAGAGGAAAAACCGCACTCGGACAGTGGTGTTTACGACTTGGCTGCACTTTGGAGTGCCGGTCCGGCAGGACCGCTCAACCCTCTTGCGGCGCAGGCAGATGGGAGAACCACTTGCGGGCGAGCGCGGCATCGAGGTCGATGCCGTTGTGATGCGCGTAAAGGATGGTTGTGGCGAGGAGATCGGCGGTCTCGTCTTCGAGCGCCCGGCGGATTTCCGCCTCAGCGGCGCCGTCACTGCGCTTTCGGGCGCTGGCCCGGAGATGCTCGGCAACCAGTTCGCCAAGCTCTTCCTGAAGTTTCAGCAGATACCAGTCGTCGTCGCGCGTGATGGCAGTTCGCGCGGCGTAAATGTCCGAGACCCGGGCGACAAGCGCGCTGAGCTCGGACAGGGACCGGCTCATACCGCGACCGCAGCCTTGATATGGGGATGCGGGTCATAGCCTTCGAAGGCAAAGTCCTCGAAGACGAAATCTTCGAGACGCTTGCGCTCGGGGTTCATGATCAGCTTCGGCAGCGGACGCGGCTCGCGGGTGAGCTGCAGGCGGGCCTGCTCAAAGTGATTGGAATAAAGGTGGACATCGCCAAAGGAGTGCACGAAGTCACCCACTTCGAGATCGCACACCTGCGCCATCATATGGGTCAGCAGCGCATAGGAGGCGATGTTGAACGGCACGCCGAGGAAAGTGTCGGCCGAGCGCTGATAGAGCTGGCAGCTCAGCTTGCCGTTTGCGACGTAGAACTGGAAAAGGCAGTGGCACGGCGGCAAGGCCATGTCGTCGACTTCGGCGGGGTTCCAGGCCGAAACGATGTGGCGGCGCGAATCCGGCTTGGTGCGGATGCTTTCCACCAGATTGGCGATCTGATCGATATGGCGGCCATCTGGCGCCGGCCAGGAGCGCCATTGCGAGCCGTAAACGGGACCGAGATCGCCGTTTTCATCGGCCCATTCGTCCCAGATCTTGACCCCGCGCTCCTGCAGCCAGCGGACATTGGTCTCGCCGCGAAGGAACCAGAGCAGCTCATAGATGATGGATTTAAGATGCAGCTTCTTGGTGGTCAGAAGCGGAAAGCCCTTCGAGAGATCGAAGCGCATCTGATAGCCAAACAGCGAGCGCGTGCCGGTGCCGGTGCGGTCCGACTTGTCGGCGCCGTTTTCGAGAATGTCAGAGAGAAGCGTCAGATAGGGCTGCATGGGCGTCAGCTTATCGCGATTCGCTATCGAGGTGTTTCTCTACGATCCGCGTCAAAGTCGCGATCTGTTCCTGCTGGCGCAGAACGATGCCGCGAATCTCGTCCTCGCGCAGGCGGTCCAGTTTCTCGTGCAGGGCCATGATCTCGATCTCCGCCTTGAGATTGACCTCATAGTCATGGGAGGAAACCTCGCGATCCTTGGCCGCCTGCCGGTTCTGGCTCATCATGATCACCGGCGCCTGCACGGCCGCCAGCATGGAGAGCATCAGATTGAGGAAGATGAAGGGATAGGGATCAAAGGCCCGCCCGGCGAGGAGAAGATTGGTCGCCACCCAGAGCACCAGCACCAGGCCAAAACCGGCGATGAACACCCAGGAGCCACCGAAAGCCGCGACATTGTCCGCAAGGCGCTGGCCAAAGGTGAGGCTGTCGGCGAACTGGAGGTCAGGGTTGCGCGAGAGCGTGCGGCGCTTCACGGTCTGCTCGAGGATTTTCAGCTCCTGCTCGGTCAGCTTCCCGAGGTCTTTTCCCAGAAAGCGGTCGGCGGCATGAGCAAGCTTGGCGGCGGGGTCGAAGGACATGAGTTTATTTCCCGTGCGGTCGTCTTCGAGCGATACTGGCACTCCGGACGCGCGAGCCAGATGCGGCATCCTAATACCGCATATCCTGCTGTCAGGAGCTGTCCGAGGCGTCTTCGATAGTGGCCCCTGCAACGGGGCATGAGGAGGATATCAGAATGGCTATCGAGTACATCAACCCGCCGGACATGCATGCGAGCCCGGTCTTCTCACAGGGCATCATCCTGCCGGCCAATGCGCGGCTCCTCCTGGTGGGTGGACAGAATGCGGTCAATGCGCAGGGGGAAATCGTCGGCAAGGGCGATATCGTCAGGCAGACCGAACAGGCGCTGGACAATATGCAGAAGGTGCTGGCTGCGGCCGGCGCGCGGCTCGAGCATCTGGTGCGCACCATGATCATCCTGCGCGACGATGCCGATCTCAATGGCGCTTTTGGCGTGTGGATGCAGATGTGGGGGCAGCGCCCCACCCCCCCGACGGTGACCGCGCTGCGGGTGACGGCGCTGGCCAATCCCGATTTTCTGATCGAGATCGAGGCGCAGGCGGTGCTGCCGTGAGCCCTGCCCTGCGGCCACTGCGCAAACGCGAGGAGATGCCCGGCTTCGTGCGCCAGGCGCTGGAGGAGCGCGGCCTGTCTGCGGCCTATGCGGCGCGGCCCGCCTATCAGCGCAACGATTATCTGCTCTGGATCAACAAGGTCAAAGGCGAGGACACCAAACGCCGGCACCTCGCCCAGATGCTGGATGAACTGGAGGCTGGCGGCGTTTACATGAAGATGAAATGGGGGCGTTGACCCGCGCGTCGCCCGCTCCGAGTTGACGGCTAGGCGAGCGTGCTCTGCATTGGCGTCGGGTCCTGCTCCCAAACGTGCGTGCGATCGATATGCGCCAGCGACCAGGCGAAGACCTTTTGCATCTCGCGAAGATCTCGCGCCGCCACCGCCTCTTCGAGCAGCTCGTTCATGCGCATCTTGGCGGGCAGATGGCCGGGCGGCCCCACCCGCTCGAACTCGACACCAATACCCGCATCGACCCATCCCCCGACCATCCCGGCGAACTCCTCGGAGACGAGGAAGGACGACAGCTCGAGGATGAGCAGCGTGATGACATCCTCGTCGAAATGCTCGGTGCGGATGACGACGCCACTGCGGAGCGGATGCCAGCCTGGCGAAAGCTCCTCGAGAAAGAAATAGCCGCAATAAAAGCCCCGGCAGACGTCGGGGCGGACATCATAAACCGTGCATCCCTGCCCCTCGGCGCAGTGCTGGCACAGCGTATTGGCAGGCTTCTGCAGCGGGACAGTGTGGATCGGCGCGAAGGAGCAGCAGGCAGTACACCCTTCGCAGTTTCGATCCGCGATGACGGGAAGGGACACGCCTATCCTCCTTGAAAATCAAGGAGAGACATAATCGAAATCAGCGGCTTAACACCAGCCCTCTCGCTGCCCGCGCCAGGTGTGGGCAAGGCCCTCATCCACGAGAATATCCCCCAGCGATTTTCCATCGCGCTCGACGATGCGCAGCTTGCGGCCATACTGGTCCTGGTCGCGGTCAATGCGATGTAGTTCGAACGGGCCGGCGGAGAGCAATTGGGCAAAGCGGCTGGTGGCCTCGCGCCCCAGCGTCGCCTCGCGCGTGCACTGCGGCTGGCCGATCTCGGGCGTATTGATGTCGGCCACCCGGTACTTGACCTCATCGAGCCAGAACGTATCGCCATCGACCACGCAGGTGATGCGGACCGTGCCGGCGCAGACCGGGAAACTGCGCTGCGCGACAAGGCTGGACGCACTCGCCCGGGACAGCATCCAGTCGGCAATGCCGGTCTTATTGAGGGCCGTGTTGAGGGCCGTGGTGGCAGCACCCCCGACGCCAAAGGCGATCAGCGCCAGCACAAGGAACGGCAGCCTTCTGCGTTGGCGCCGACTGCGCGAAAGCTCGAGGATGTCGGACAAGCTGGCCATATCGCCTCCGTTCGCAAGAGAGGATGGCCTTAAGGTGTTAAACGTCGCTGAATCAGCATGGTGGAGTTTGCATCAAGCCGAGCGGTGCCCTATATAGGGAGTGCCCGTAAGGGCTATGGCGATAAACGGTCATTGTAATAAACCCATCGGACCCGGGGGCAGTACCCGGCGTCTCCACCATCTCCTCCCCTCAAAAGGGGGAGCCACTGGGGACGAAACAGGATCGACGAGGGCGTAAAGAGTGTGCTTTTGCTCGGTGAGGTACCACCGTTATCGGTCCGAAACTTATAGTTGCAAATGACAACAATAAGGCTCCAGTCGCTCTCGCTGCGTAAGCAGTGCTAGCATTGGGAAATTAAGTCCTCCACCCCTAGCCGGGTGACAGGCGGGGTTCGCAGGCACCTGGCAACAGAAGCCTGCACTTTTCCCATGTTGCCCGCCTTGTCCTCGGCCTTTGTTCTTGAATTATCGGGGAACGTAGGGCTGATATGGGCCGTTCGGATTCGTGCCGACTGACAAGACCAAGGGACTAAAATGGCCGAAGATCATCTGCGTTACGACATTCTCGCTCAGGAAGCTCTGCGCGGCGTCGTGCGCAAGGTTCTGGCCGAAGTGTCCCGCACCGGCCTGCCCGGCGAGCATCACTTCTTCATTTCCTTCGCGACCCGCGCCCCCGGCGTGCGCCTCAGCGAAAAGCTGCTGACCCAGTACGACAAGGAAATGACCATCGTCCTGCAGAATCAGTATTGGGACCTCAAGGTCACTGAGACCGGTTTTGAGGTCGGTCTGAGCTTCGATGGCATTCCCGAGACGCTGGTCGTCCCCTTCTCTGCCATCAAGGGTTTCTTCGATCCCTCCGTGCAGTTTGGCTTGCAGTTCGATCCGGCTACCGCGCCCAATGAGGATGCGGAAAACGAAGCCAAGGCCGACGCAGCAACCGAAAAGGCCGCCGGTGGTGACGATGCCCAGCCCGAAGCGACGGGCGAAAAGGTCGTCAGCCTCGACGCCTTCCGCAAAAAGCCCTGATTTTTCGGGACGCGCATGCAAAAGCGCTCCTTTTCCATTGCCGGACACCGCACATCGGTCGCGCTCGAGCCTGAATTCTGGGCCGGGCTCGAAGCGATGGCAGATGCCCGTGCGCTGAGCCTTGCCGGTCTCGTCCGCCAGGTCGATGAGGCGCGCGAAAGCACCAATCTCTCCTCATCCCTGCGGCTGGCTGTGCTGGCCTGGTATCGCGACGGCGCTACCCCAAGCGCAGCTGACGCCTAGCGACATCGTTTAGCGCGGCAGGTTGAGCAGGTCGCTGGGAAGCACCTGGAAACCGCCTTGCGTCGGCACGCCGGTCTGGAAGCCCGGCTGAAGGCCGAGATCGAGCGGCCGATTGAGATCGGTGGGCGGCGCAGGCTGCGGCGCAATTTGTGGTTGCTGTTCGAGGCGGCGCCGTTCCTCTTCAACACGCTGGGCCTCTTCCGCCTCGGCGCGCCGTGCAGCAGCCTCTGCAGCCTGGCGGCGTTGTTCCTCGATCAGGCGATTGCGCTCCTCGGCAGCGGCGCGCTGGCGCGCCTCATCCTCAAGACGCATCGCTTCAAGCCGATCGACTTCCAGTTCATTGGCCCGCACCTGAATGGCGGCGACCATTTCACCGAGATCGATATCTACCTGTGGCTCAGCCAGATTGCCGGTGACGCGCAGAATGATGCGCGCGGTGTCGGGTTCCACGAGGCCGCTGGCGTCCTCATAGCGCGCAGGGGTCATGACAAAACTGCCGTTGAGACCAAGCGTGGCGAGGGCCAGATTGAGCCCGCCATCGAGGCGCGCGCCCTCCCCCGCCATCATCAGATTGGCGAGACGGACAATCCCGCCGGCAATGGTGAAGGCGCCCTGCGCGCTTTCGGCGACAAAGCTGCTGCGCTCCAGCGCCTGGGCGATGAGGATTTCGAGAACCTCGGCCTCAGTCTGCAGCACATTTTCGAGACCGGAAATGGCGGGGTAGACCTGCGGGTCCAAGCGCGTGAGTTCGAGATCGGCGAGGGAGAAATTGCCTTCCCCGGTCATGGCGGCCATGACTTCGGCAAGGCTGGCGCCCGTGCCCTCAAACTGCAGCCCGCTGGTGAGGCTGCCCGAAACGCCGCTGCTGATGGTTTCGGGCAAGATGGCGGCAAGGTCGACATCAGTGAGCGTCAACCGGCCCGACAGCACACGGTCAGGCAAGGGGCCGGCGCAGCAGAGGGTGAGGTCGAGCGTGGCGCTACCATTGCCGATGGCGCCGGTAAAACGGCTGAGACCGATCGATTGCGGGTTCCAAGTGACGTCGAACCTTGCATTGGCCAGGCTGACATTGCCGATACCCAGCTGGTCGGCCTCGACGGCAATTGTGCCGCGCGAGGGCCGCAACGCGTTGGCGCCGGCCAGCGGCCCCTCGGGCCAGACGCCATCGGTACCGATCAGGGCCGCGGGAGAGAGGATGGAGCCGGCAAGATGCTCGGCGGCGAGATGGTCAAAGCTCAGCGTGCCGCTGAAACTGGGGAGCTGACCCACCGCGGCGAGCTCGAGATTGCCACCAAAGCCCCCTGCGCCCGTGACCCCGGAAATGCCGGAGAGGGTAACGCGCGAAGTGCCGGCAAAGCGCACGCCGGCGCTGGCTTCGAACGAGCCGAGGCCGAGCCCGGGAATACCGGCAAGGCCCGCGAGACCGGAGCCGTTTTCGAGTTGCACGTCGATCGTCCCGGCGCCCGAAACTTCGCCGCTGTCGGCAAGCGTGAGCGTGCCCACATAGGCGATGGATTCATCGTTCTGGCTGGCAGCGATGCGGGTATCAAAACCGTCCCCGCGCGTTCCCTCGGCAAAGAGCGAGACCATGGCCGGAGCATCGGCGGCGAAGGGCGAAACCTCCGCAAGACCGAGCTGCGCCATGATGCCCGCCGCGTCGTCCCCTTCGATGGACGCCGAGAGCAGAATATGCCCCTCGTCGAGACCGGCGAGCCCCTTTTCGAGATCGGCGCGCAATGTGAGCATGCCCGCGCCTGCTGTGCCATTGAGCGAAAGGATCTGTCCCCCCACCGAGGACGGGCGCGTGAGATCGAGCTCGAGATCAAGCGGGATGGAGCCGGCGAGCGCCCGTCGCCAGCCTTCGGGAAGCCCGGCGAGATCATAGAGCGCGGTCAGCGCCGGAGCGGAGCGATTGTCGAGCTGCACCCGACCGGAGAGGCCAAGCTCGGGGGCCGCGAGCGTGCCGGTGGCTGTGCCGATGAGATCGAGCCCAAGCCCGCCGAGATCGCTGCTGACGAAACGCGTCAGCCGCAATTCCTCTTCGGTCCAGCTGCCTTCGGCGATGAGATCGGTGGCATCGAGGCCGAGCACGCGTGTGGCCTTGGTGTGGACCGCGAAACTGCCCTGCGGGAAGCTGACGGCAAATGTATTGTCGCTGGCCGGATCGGGGAACAGTGCGCCGAGCGCAGCGCTGTCGGCCGCGGTGAGATCATCGAAACGCCCGACGAGGTCAATGCGCGGCTCATCGCCGAAACCGAGGCGCAGCTCAACGGCATGGACCCTGTTGTTGAGGGTCAGGCGGCCATGGCTGAAGCCGAAGGCCTCGCCGGCAAAGATGACCTGCCCTTCCAGCCTGCCCGCCGTATTGGCGAGCGGATTGTCTTCACGGGCACGGCGCCAGAGATGGGAGAAGGCATCGAGCCGGGCACTGGCGAGAGTGAGATTGCCGTTGAAAGAGGGCTTGTCATCGATGCCGCGCAGAGTGCCGGCAAGGGACACGCTGGTGTTTCCGGGCAGTTCGGCAAGAGCTCGCGACACCTGCCAGGCAGAGCCATCGAAATTGGCATCGACGCGGACATTGCGGAGAGAGGCCCCGCGAAGGCCGATTTCGGCGAGATCGACGCCCAGGCGACCGGGGATCGGTGGCAGGGGCGGCGCCGGCAGTTCGGAAAGGAGGCGCACCAGTTCATAGGGCTGTTCGCTGGCCACTTCATTGGCGTCCCGCGGCGGCAGGTTGAAAACGCCGCCCGAGACCACGGCTTCAAAGTCGCGGCGCGTGCCGAGCTGGATGGAGGCGGCACCAGTGAGGCGCATGCCGGCACGGTTCTCGTCGAGCAGCAGGGTGTAGCCGTTGAGCACGACCCGGTCGGTGGATGCGGTCACCTTGCTTTCGAGCACCAGATTGCCGCGAATGTCTTCGGCGGTGGCGGCCGGTGGCGGCGCCTGCCGGTAGGTCATGGCACCGTCGAACTTGGGCGCGATGCCCGACGTCATCGCCCCATCGAGGGTGAGACTGTAGGCGCCGCCGGTGCGGCCAAGAAAAGCTGTGAGGCGCGCTGTGCCTTCGGCGTCGGCGACGCCGCTCGAGAGGCGGATCTCGAAGGGATCGTTCTGATACTGAAGGCGGCCCGAAAACTGATAGGGACCGGCAAGGCTCGAGAGCCGCAGATCGCCGGAGATCGCCGAGAAACTGTGGCTTTCGCCGGAGCGCAGATCGGTAAGGCCGATGCGCCCCTCTTCGACACGCGCCTGATCGAGCACCACGCCACTGCCGGTGCCGGCAATCTCAACGCCGCTGGAGAGGAGGCCGTTTTCGTCGATTACGAGATTGATGACCGGGGCGCGGAGCACGAGCTGGGTGAGGTTATACTGGTCGCGCAGGAAATCCATGAGCGCGAACTCGGCCTCGACCCCGGCAATAGTGGCGGCCGGCTTGTTCGCGGGGCCGACCACGACGTCGGAGAAAACCAGGCGCGGCTGGGGCAGAAGGGCGAAGTCGATGTCGCCCTCGATGGTCACCTCGGCACCCAGAACGCTGGCGGCAAGCACCTCCATGCGGTCGCGATAATCGCTCCACTCGATAAAGCGCGGCGCAAGGAAAGCCCCCGCCAGCACTGCGATGGCGATCAAGCCGACGACGATATAGATGCGATTGAGCACGGTGTGCGTTCTGCCCGCCAGATTCCTGCCGCGAGTGTAGGGACTTGGCGTGTCCGCGCAAGACCAGGCGACAGTCAATCGACGCTTGCGCGGGCCACAAAACCAGTCGTGAACAAGAAAAGAACGAATTCGCCGGCCTTATCAGCGCAAAGGCGCCCGGTGACGCCCGTGTGAGGGGCCGCGCTCCTATACAGAGGCCCGCCTCGACCCTATATTGCACCAAGAACAAAATAAAATTCGTCAAGGCTTGGCCGCGCATCTGTCCCGGGTGCAAGGCCAAGGGATTTAGCGCTCATGGTCGAACCCGCCCCCCTGCACCGCCCCCAAGGCGGGCCCATCACCAGCCAGCTGCGCGGCGCGAGTGTGCCCGACTATCTGGCTGGCCTGAACGCCGAACAGCGCGAAGCCGTGCTTTCGACCGAAGGGCCGCTGCTCGTGCTGGCGGGCGCCGGTACGGGCAAGACGCGCGTGCTGACCACGCGTATCGCCCATATTCTCAACCAGCGTATGGCATGGGGCAGCCAGATCCTGGCGGTGACCTTCACCAACAAGGCCGCCAGCGAAATGAAGCGGCGCATCCACGAGATCGTGCCCAATTTCGACGGCCTGCCGTGGATGGGGACGTTCCACTCGGTGTCGGCGCGCATCTTGCGCAGCCATGCCGAACTGGTGGACCTCAAACCCCAGTTCACCATCCTTGATACCGACGACCAGATCCGGCTGATCAAGCAGTTGCTGGCGGCGGAGAACATCGACGAGAAGCGCTGGCCCGCCCGGCAGTTCGCCGGCATGCTGGATGCATGGAAGAACCGCGGCTGGCTGCCCAAGGATGTGCCGGCCAGCGACAGCGGCTATTACGCCAACGGCAAGGGCGGAAAACTCTATTACGACTATCAGGCGCGGCTGAAGACGCTGAACGCCGCCGACTTCGGCGATCTGCTGCTCGAATGTATCCGGCTGTTCCGCGAGAACCCGGAAGTGCTGGCCGAATATCATCGCAAATTCAAATATATGCTGGTGGACGAGTACCAAGACAGCAACACCGCCCAATATCTGTGGCTGCGGCTGCTGGCACAGGGCAAGCCAGCTCCGGAAGCCAATATCTGCGTGGTGGGCGACGACGACCAGTCGATCTATGGCTGGCGCGGCGCCGAGGTGGACAACATCCTGCGCTTCGAAAAGGATTTCCCGGGCGCCAAGGTGATCAAGCTCGAGCGCAATTATCGCTCGACGGCCAATATATTGAAGGCCGCCTCGACGCTGATCGCCAATAATGAAGGCCGGTTGGGCAAGACGCTGCACACCGACATTGCCGAGGGCGGCGAGCTGGTCTCGTTCACCCAGGTCTATGACAGCGAGGAAGAAGCCCGCACCATCGGCGAGGAAATCGAGCAGTATCAGCGCGCTGGCGAACCGCTCAACTCCATGGCGATCCTCGTGCGCGCCTCCTTCCAGATGCGCGAGTTCGAAGAGCGCTTCATCACGCTGGGACTCAATTATCGCGTCGTCGGCGGCCCGCGCTTTTATGAGCGCAAGGAAATCCGCGATGCTCTGGCCTATCTGCGGCTCGTGGCACAACCGGCCGACGACCTCGCCTTCGAGCGCATCATCAACGTGCCCAAGCGCGGCCTCGGCGACACCACAGTCAACATGCTGACCGCGACGGCGCGGCACCAGAACATTCCCCTCCTCGCCTCAACACGCATGATGGTGGAAACCGAGGACCTCAAGCCCAAGCAGCGCTCGACCCTGCGCAGCCTCGTCAACCAGTTCGATGACTGGTCCTATCGCTCCCAGACCCTGCCGCCCTATCAGCTGGTCGAGCAGATCCTCGAGGAAAGCGGCTATATGGACATGCTGGCGGCTGACAAATCCGCGGAGTCCGAAGGGCGCAAGGAAAACCTCAAGGAACTCAGCCGTTCCATGGAGGAGTTCGAGACCCTCGGCGGCTTCCTCGAACACATCTCTCTGGTGATGGACCGCGACAGCGCCGACGCCAGCGACGCTGTCACCATCATGACGCTGCACTCGGCCAAGGGGCTGGAATTCAACACCGTGTTCCTGCCCGGCTGGGAGGATGGCACCTTCCCCAGCCAGCGCTCGATGGATGAAAGCGGTCGCGCGGGCCTCGAAGAAGAACGTCGCCTCGGGTATGTCGGCATCACCCGCGGGCGCAAGCGCGTGCGCATTTCGGCGGCACAGAACCGGCGTATCCACGGGCTCTGGCAGTCTGCCATTCCCTCCCGCTTCATCGACGAACTGCCGCCTGAGGCGGTGGAGGTGACCGATCGCGGCTCGGCCTATGGCGGCTACAGTTATGGCGGTGGCGCGGCGAGCCGCTTCAACAAGGCTGACCCGTTCGAAAGCGTCTACGAGACGCCAGGCTGGCAGCGCGCCCGCGCCAATCAGGCCAGCCGCAAGAGCGGCGGACCGATGACCATCGAAGGCGAGCTGGTCGCCCGCTCGGTCGATCTCGGCAGCCAGTCGAGCAGCTATGTGTTGGGCGACCGCGTCTTCCACCTCAAGTTCGGCTATGGCGAGGTGATCACCATCGAAGGCAACAAGCTGACCATCGATTTTGAAAAGGCCGGGACCAAGAAGGTTTTGGAGAGTTTTGTGAAGAAGGGCTAAGCCCCCTTCCCCACGAGATTATACAGCCTCGCGTCTTGCCTTTTGCGCTGCTCGCCCCACATGCTGGAGAGCAAACAGGAGGACCACGATGATCATTTCCACCACGCCGACGCTCGAAGGCCGGGCTATTCGGGAGTATCTCGGCATTGCCACGGGCGAGGTGATTGTCGGGGCTAATATCTTCAAGGATCTGTTTGCCGGCATCCGCGATATCGTGGGTGGTCGGGCCGGTGCTTATGAATCGACACTGCGCGATGCGCGCCGACAGGCCTTTGCCGAGCTGGAAGAAGAAGCAAGGCGCATAGGTGCCGATGCGGTCGTGGGTGTCGACATCGACTATGAAGTCGTCGGCCAAGGCGGGTCGATGCTGATGGTTTCGGTATCGGGAACGGCCGTACGTCTCTGATAGCACACAGTTAACCAGCCAAATTCACACCTTGTCAGCCTGCTGCGTGCCACACTCACGCTCCCGATGGGAGCAGGGCCGTGTTTCGAATTCAACACCTACAGTCGCTGGGAGCAGCAGTCGTGGCCTTTGGCTGCCTGCTGCTTGGCGGCGCGGCCATTCTCAGCAATTACAATGATTTCCAGCGCTTCGGTCACGGCGCTGAGGAAATGCGCGTCTTCGTCCTTGTGCTCGACAGCGCCAATGCCATTTCCGCCGAACGCGGTCCGGCCAATGTCGCTATGGCGGCAAAACCTTCCGAGCTCGACGAGGCGCTGGTCGCACTCGAGCAGAGCCGCGCCAAGACCGACGACGCCATCGCTGTAATGATCGAGGCGCTCACCCTCCACCACGTCGACGACCAGGCCAGGCTCACCGCCATCACCGAGGTTCTGGAAAGCCTCAACACCGGACGGATGGCCGTGGACAAGGTCGTGGCCGTGCCGCTCGAGGCGCGCACCACATTGCATGTGCCACTGGCAATCATGGCTATGTTCCGTGCCGCCGACAGCGCCGCCGATCTGCGCAACGAGGTCAGCGGCCATCTGGTGCCGACAACGCCGCAGATTGCCGGGGAGGTGCTGCTCGCCAGCAGCGCCAGCGCCCTGCGCGAACAGGCCGGCCGGCTCGGCTCCTATGTGGTGATGACACTGGTGGCGCCGCGCGACGAGGACGCCAATTATGCCCTGCTGATGGACAAGACGAGCGCCATCATCCTCAATATATGGGAGAGCGGGCTGAACAATGCCGCGCTCTTTTCCGGCAATGACACCATTGCCAGCCTCGTGGAACGCGTCGAGGCCGAATATCTCGACGACGCCATGCCCATGGCCATCGCCACCGCCCATATCATGGGGCCGACCAATGGCATGTCGGGCGGCTCCTTCACCGAAGTCTATGTCCCGGGCATGGCAAGCCTCGAGAGCCTGCGCAATGAGCTGGTCGAACTCTCGCTCACCATGCTCGAGACACGCCGCCTGCAGGCGCGGCAGGCCATGATCGATTCCGCCCTCCTCACCGCGCTGGTGATTTCCGTGCTGATCGGGGTGGGGGCAATGTTTCGGCGCGGGCTCTTCACCCCGCTCCTCGCCCTGCATGGCGAGGTCGTGGCCCTCGCCAGCGGCGATCTCACCACGCCGCCCAAGGCAGGCAATGCGGCCCGCGAGGTCAACGATATTTTCGAGGGTCTGGCCATCCTGCGGGAAAACCAGCGGGAGAAGCGGCGGCTAGAAGGTCTGCAAAGGCAGATGAACCTTCGGCTCAAGCGCCTCTCCGAAACCGATACTCTCACCGGCCTGCTCAATCGCCGGGCTCTCGTGCAACGCGCCGACGCGCTGTTCCGACGGGCAAAAATCACCGGCGAAGACATGGCCGTGGTTCTGTTCGACATCGACCACTTCAAGAACGTCAACGACACCCATGGCCATTCGGTCGGCGATGAAGTGCTGGCCGGTGTGGCACGCGAAATCGGCCTACTGACCCGCCCCACCGATGCTTTTGCGCGGCTGGGGGGCGAGGAGTTTGTCATCATCCTGCGCCGCGTCGATCTGGAACAGGCGATCAGCATCGTGACCCATTTCAAGAACCAGCTGCATCGCAATCCGGTCCAGCAGCCCCTGCAATTGAAGATCACCGCGAGCTTCGGCATTGCCATGCGCCTCGCCGATTCCGACGAAAGCTGGGACGAAATCTTCCGCCGGGCAGACCAGCATCTCTACGCTGCCAAGAATGCCGGCCGCGACCGGATTGTCAGCGACAGCGCCGACACCGCCCAGCGCATCGCCTGATTGAGCCCCCAGCCTGTGGGGTGCCCGGCCGCTCAACGCGGTTTGCATTGACTTGGCCACTGGCGTGCAGCAATCAGGGAGCCAATCAAAAAGGAAGCCCCTCATGTCCGTCGACCAGATCTCCGTCGCTCTCACCAAGGATCAGGCCTATGCACTGGTCGACGCCGTGATGGAGCGGGACGATCTGGCGCTGACCGCATCGGCGCATGAAAACGAAGACACTGGTGAGTGGTTCTTTGAAGCCACCTGCGACAGCCCGCCGGATATCGACGCCTTCAATGCGCTAGCCAAGGAGGTTCTGGGCGGAACGGTGGAATTTTCCGTCGAAACGCTCGACCCCGATGTTAACTGGGTCGCCAAATCGCTCGAGGGCCTCGCCCCGGTGATCGCGGGCGGCTTCTATGTCTATGGCAGCCATGAGACCGGCCCGATCCCCGAAGGCCTGACGCCGATGAAGATCGACGCCGCCCAGGCGTTTGGCACCGGCCACCACCAGACCACCACCGGCTGCCTTGAGGCAATCGAAGCGCTGCTGCAGCGCGACAAGCCGCAGAACATGATCGATGTCGGCACCGGCACCGGCGTTCTCGCCATCGCGCTCGCCAAGCGTGTCGGCGTCAATGTTCTGGCTACCGATATCGACCCAGTTGCGGTGACGACGACCGAAGAGAACGCACGGGACAACGACGTTGCCGAGCTGATCGATGCGCTCGAGGCCACCGGCCTTGACCACGAAGCCATCACTGCCCGCGCGCCCTATGATCTGGTGGTTGCCAATATCCTGGCCGGTCCGCTGACCGAACTGGCCCCCGGCATGGGCGGCATCACCCGCCAGGGTGGGACGGCCATTCTATCGGGCATTCTCAACACCCAGGCCGACGGCGTCATCGCCGCCTATGAGGCTGCCGGTTTCAAGCTGGTGGATCACCTCAAGCGCAAGGAATGGACGACCCTGGTGCTCGAAAAGCACTGAGGATTTTTGGGGTCGTCGCGCCTAAGGACACGCTTCCTCTCTGAGGCGAAATTCATCCATCTGTCGTCATTGCCCAGTTTATCCGGGCAATCTATTCACCGTGGCATGGATCACCCGGATAAACCGGGTGACGACGGCGACGGTGGACTTGGCGCGATGTGGCTATGCGGGTGCAGTCGCAGAACCGCGCGCAAAGCCCCCAAAATACAAAAGCCCGAAAAAAGCAAAATCCCCGAAGCGGGCTCCGGGGATCAAATCAGATCGTCAGCGATGCAGGCAGCCGTTACGGGCGCTTGGTGACCGCGCCGATCAGCTGATGCTGCATGCGATAGTTAACCTGGCGTGTGGCTTCGCGACCGCGAGCGTGGATAAGACCACCCAGTGCGTTGCGGAAACCATTCTTGCTCTCAGCCATCTTTTTCTCCATGCGACGGGGGTCTGTTGCCATCCGTCAAAGCCTATGTAGGCTGTTTGCTCTGCGTCCGTTAGGGGTCAAAGAGCAGACCAGCCATGCCGCTTTTGCAGGGCGTGATTAACGCGCCAGCTTGCGGGCGGCTTCGTGCCCGTGATCGCGGTCATACTGAGCCAGATAACGCTGGGCCTGACGCGTGCGACCTTCAACAAGCGAGTTGAGCGCGCGCTGGAAGAAATTGTTTCCCTTGTTCATTTTCCGTCTCCTGATGTCTGCCGATGAGATAGTGTTCTTTTGGCGCGAGGAGTAGCGCCACAACCACAAGCCAGCCATGCCTGCACTGCAGCCCGGCGCCGGAAGATATGATGAGCACACCCAGTTTCGCCCCTGCCCTATTCCAGAGCTTTGAGGAAAAGAGCGACCCCAGCCACGTGGCGCCGCGCCTGGCAGCCCTGCGCCAGGCCATGAAACAGGCCGGCGTCGACGCCTTCCTCATTCCCCGCGCCGATGCCCATCGCGGCGAATCCGTGCCGGCGAGCGAGGCGCGCCTCGCCTATGTCACCGGCTTTACCGGTTCAGCGGGCATGGCGATGGTCACTGCCGACAAGGCCCACCTCTTCATCGACAGCCGCTACACACTGCAGGCCCCGGCGCAGACCGACACCAATCTGGTCGAGGTGCACGAAGTGCCCAGCATGAGTTTTGACCTGAAACCCTATGTGCCCGCTGGGGCCGTGCTGGCCTATGACCCGTGGCTGCATACACCGGGCAGCGTGCGCGACATGGAAACGCAATTGCGGGGCCACGCCAAAATCGTGTCCCATGCCAATCTCGTCGATAGTGTCTGGGAAGACCGCCCTGCTCCGCCCGTCAGCACGATCGAATTTCTGGGCCACAACCGCGCCGGCAAGACCGCCGCGGACAAGATCGCCGAGATCCAGGCCTCGCTGAAGGCCGACGGCGCCGATGCCGCCGTGCTGACCCTGCCTGAGTCCATCTGCTGGCTGTTCAACATGCGCGGGCGCGATGTACCGAACACGCCGTTCGTGCTCGGCTTTGCCACCGTGCCAGCGGAAGGCAGCCCGCTGCTCTATCTCGATCCGGCCAAGATCACGCCGGAGCTGAAAAACGCTCTGTCCGGCATCGCCGATGTGGCAGCCAGCACCGATCTGCCCGGCGCGCTTGAAGCCCTGGGCAAGGACGGCAAATCCGTGCTGGTGGACCCGCACTCCGCGCCCATGGCCGTCGCCGATACGCTCACCAAGGCGGGAGCAAGACTGGTCGACAAGCGCGACCCGGTGCTGCTGCCAAAATCGCGCAAAAATGACGCTGAACTGGCCGGCATGCGCGAGGCGCACAAGCTCGACGGCGTGGCCCTGGCAAAATTCCTCCACTGGTTCGATAGCGAAGCGCCAAAGGGACAGCTGACCGAAATCGGCATTGTCACCGCACTGGAGGCGTTCCGCCGCGAGGAAGAGAGCTGCATCGACGCAAGCTTCGACACTATTTCCGGCGCCGGCCCCAACGGGGCGATCGTCCATTACCGCGTGACCACCAAGACCGACCGCACACTCAAGGCCGGGGAAATCATGCTGGTCGACAGCGGCGCGCAATATCTTTCGGGCACCACCGACATCACCCGCACCCTGTCCACCGGCTCGGCCACGGCCGAGCAGAAGGACCGCTATACGCGCGTCCTCAAGGGCATGATCGCCATTTCAATGGCGCGTTTCCCGCGGGGCACCAGCGGCGCGCAGATCGACGTGTTGGCGCGCCAGTTCCTCTGGGCCGATGGCGTCACCTATAATCACGGCACCGGCCATGGCGTCGGCGCCTTCCTCGGCGTGCATGAGGGGCCGATCGGCATCTCCAGCCGCTATCCGCTGCCGCTGGAAGTGGGCAATGTCATTTCCAATGAACCCGGATACTACAAGGCCGGCGAGTACGGCATCCGCATCGAGAACCTGATCGTGGTGCAGGAGTGCGCTGGATATCCCGGCTATCTCGACTTCGAGACCATCACCCTGGCCCCCATTGATACACGGCTGATCGCGCTTGAGCTGCTGACCGCAGCCGAGCGGGACTGGCTCAACGCATTCCATGCGCGTGTGTGGACGGAGATTGGTCCGCTGGTGAGCGGCGACGTCAAAGCTTGGCTCGAACAGGCGACCAAGGCCATTTGAGGCTTATCGAAGAAAATCTCCCTCGGGCTGGCCCGAGGGAGACTGCATAATCAGGGCTCGACGCCCAGAGTTTCGAGGAAAATCTCGCTCAGGCGATATTCCCGACCCGGCGAGATCGAGGTGACATCATCGATGCGCCAGCCATTGTCCTCGAACACCAGATCGTAGATCAGCTCGGTCGGCTCGCCGAAATTGGTGAAGTAGACCTCGGCCGTCGCCACATCCCCCTCGACCTCGGTAGCGACGATCTCGAAGTCGGCGATGTCGAAATCCTGCCCGTTGATATAGGGATCAAAGCCCAGCGCGCCCATTTCGCCGATGGGTGTATTGGCCTCATCCTGCTCGTAGAGCTCCTGCAGGAACGCCGAGCGGAAGATGGATTCATCCTCGGCGAAGGCGCCGGTGAAATAGGGCTCGTAAAAGGTCTCGAGCAATGCTTCGGGACTATCAAACTCCTGCGCGGCGGCGGAGGCCACCAACGCGGCGGCAAATCCGAAGGCGAGTACCAGACGACGCATAATTTCGCTCCTCAAGCGAGAACCCGATCAGTTAAACCAGAGCACGAAATTGGGCCAGGCGTCACCAAAGACGCGATTGCCTTCGGCAAAGCTCTGCGCATCGGCCACCGGACCATCGGCAAGGAACGGCACTGCCCCCTGACCGGTGAAGATAATGACGAGATCGGTTCTTGTGGCCGTCTCGAAAAACGCCTTGAGATCAAAGCCCTGGCTGAAGCGCCAATGCGGCAGCAGCAATTCGCCCTCGAGAATGGTGTCGAGCGTGTCGAGCGTCGCCATCCAGGCGGAAACCACGTCCTCGGTCACTTCATGCCCGGGGAAGATGGAGGTCTGCGCCGGCGACGGCACGAGCTCGCGCTCATCGTCTGTCTCGGCGAGGATGGCGTCCCAATTGCGGCGTGAGAGAGCAGTGATTTCGAGCAGGCGGCCGCGCACGCCGCTGAGACGCTCGGCGTCGACCACTGGGAAAGAGAGGGTGTGAATGGCGGCGATGATGTCGGCGATCGCCGCATCGCTTTCCGGATCCATCATCAGCGTGCCGCCGCGCGAATAATCCTGCATCGGCAGGCCGGAGGCGGGGAAGACGCGATGGAGATAGGCGTCATAAAAGCCCGAAAAATCATGGGCGAGAAGGAAATCGAGCGGTGCGCCGGCGATCTGGCTATAGCCCGCGAACCAGAAGGCATCGGCGCGGTCGAAGCCCACGCTCGTGTCCAGTTCGGCCACCTTGGTCTTGGTCTTTTCCGACATCTCGCCGTCAAAATTGTCCATGAACACGCCGGCTGAAGTCAGTAGCGTGCCCAGGGTTTCGTCGGCACCGGCTTCGCCATCGCCGTCAAAGTCTATGCGGACCTTCAGCGGGTCGATGCGGACCATGAAGTCGCCGCTTTCGCCGGCGCGGATGAAGGCGGCGCGGGTGGTGTCGAGATCGGCGAGGAAATCCTCGAGCATCTGGCGCAGCTTGTCATAGCTGAGCGGCTCGGGGGCGCTGTTGGCCGGCTCGACGATTTCGCCGCCCATGCCGAGTCCCAGCAGCATGGCAGCCGCAGGCATGGAGGGAGTTGAGGCGCCGTAGCGATAGAGATCCTCGGCAAGGCCCTCATAGGCAAGGACGAGGGAATACATCGCCTCGGCAAAGCAGGCTTCGCTGTCTCCGGCCTCGCAGGCGCTTACCGCGCTGGAGAGGCCCTCGGCCGAGGTCCCCGCATAAAGGTGCTGCACCAGAGCGTCGCCTGCTTCCCCCGCGACAGCCACACCTGGCAGCATCGCCGCCGCCAGGGCCAAGCCCAGCACTCTAACCATAAAACCTCCCGGTGCGGCCCTAGCGGCCGACGCGTTCAAACCATTCGTCTTCGCTGATGACTTCGACGCCGTGTTGCTCGGCAGTCTTCAGCTTGGAACCGGCGCCGGGCCCCGCGACCAGAATGTCGGTCTTTGCCGACACCGATCCGGCAACCTTGGCGCCAAGCCGTTCGGCCATAGCCTTGGCTTCGGATCGTGTCATTTTTTCGAGCGCCCCGGTGAACACCACAGTCTTTCCCGCAACCACGCTGTCGGCAGAAATGGTGACGACATAGGGCTTTGGCTTGACCTCGACGAGCAGATCATCGAGCGCCTGCACGTTCCGCTCATTGGCAAAGAACGCCATGATGGACGAGCGCACGGTTTCGCCGATGCCGCCGATTTGCGGGAAGACGGAGTGCCCGTCTTCATGCTGGGCAGCAGCCAGAGCGACCGCGCGGAAGTTTTCGATCGAGCCGAATTCCTTAGCGAGGAGCGCGCCGGTGGTTTCCCCGACATGGCGGATGCCCAGCGCATAGATGAAGCGATCGAGCTCCGGCTCGCGCCGCGCATCAATGGCGTCGAAGAGCTTTTTGACCGAGGTGGCGCCAAATCCTTCGACATCCTTGAGCTTTTTCATCGACCGCTCATCGCGGGCGCGCAGGGTAAAAATGTCGGCCGGACGGACGATGCGCCCCTCGGCATAGAACTGGGTGACCTGCTTGTCGCCCAGCCCATCGATATCCATGGCGTCGCGGGCGACGAAATGTTTCAGATTCTCGACGGCCTGCGCGGGGCAGATCAGTTCGCCGGTGCAGCGGCGCACCGAGTCCAGCTTGCCGGTCTTTTCATTGAGCTCGCGCACGGCCTCGGAGCCGCAGGCGGGGCAGATATGGGGGAAGACATAGGGCTGAGCGTCTGCCGGGCGCTTGTCGAGCACCACGTCAACGATCTGCGGGATTACGTCCCCTGCCCGCTGCACGATGACCGTGTCGCCCACGCGCAGATCAACGCCATTGCGGATCGGCTCGCCATTATTGCCGATGCCCTTGATATAGTCCTCATTGTGGAGCGTGGCGTTCTCGACCACGACGCCGCCGACCGTCACCGGCTGGAGCCGGGCAACGGGGGTCAGCGCGCCGGTGCGGCCGACCTGGATGTCGATGCCGGTGAGGATGGTGGTCGCCTGCTCGGCCGGGAACTTATGGGCAATGGCCCAGCGCGGGGCGCGGGCAACAAAGCCCCAGCGGGCCTGAAGATCCAGCCGGTCGAGCTTATAAACCACCCCGTCGATGTCGTAGCCCAACGTCGCGCGCTGGGTCTCGATCATGCGGTAGTGGGCGAGCAGTTCGTCGGCGCTCTCGGTGCGGATCATCAGCGGATTGGTGACAAAGCCCCAGTCCCCAAATTTCTGGACGATCTCATGCTGGGTGGCAGCCGGCGGCTGCGGATTGCCCTCGGCATCCTCGGCAATGCCCCAGGCATAGGCGAAGAAATTGAGATTGCGGCTGGCGGTAATTTCCGGGTTCTTCTGGCGCAGCGAGCCGGCAGCGGTATTGCGCGGATTGACGTAATCCTGCCCGCCGAACTTGGCCGAATGATCCTTGAGCCGCTTGAACTCGGCATGGGTCATGTAGACTTCGCCGCGGATTTCGATGACCGCCGGCCAGCCCGAGCCTTTGAGACGGTGCGGAATATCGCCAATGGTCTTGAGGTTTTCGGTGATGTCCTCACCGACCGAGCCGTCGCCGCGCGTCGCGCCTTTGACGAAAACGCCGTTCTCGTAGCGCAGCGAGGCGGAGAGCCCGTCGATCTTGGGCTCGGCTGTGAACTCAAGCTTGAAGTCTGGATCGCGCAGCGTGTCGGCCATGAAGAATTTCTTGGCCCGCGCGACGAAATCGGTGACGTCCTCATCCGAGAAGGCGTTCGAGAGGCTGAGCATGGGCACGCCATGGCGCACCTTGGCAAAGCCCTCGACCGGGGCAGCGCCAACCGCGCCTGAGGGGCTGTCGGTGCGGACGAGTTCGGGGAAAGCCTCCTCGAGGGCAGCATTGCGCTGGCGCAGCGCATCATAGTCGGCGTCGGTGATCTCCGGCGCGTCGTTCTGGTGATAGGCGATGTCCGCCGCGGCAATCGCCTTGGCAAGCGCGGCAAGCTCGGCGCGCGCTTCGTCTTCGCTCAGCTGATCGACGGGCTTCTGGGAAATATCGGACATATCAAGCTCACTCGGCATCGCAGGGCGCGAACACACTACCAGAGTCATTCCCGCTGATGCGGGGTGCTCCGTTTCAAATCTTGCATCGCCAACAGAAGTTTCCGCTTTCGCGGGAATGATGACGCTTCGCTATCCCACAGCGCTGAGCAATTTCTTGGCAGCAGCGCGCGCTTCGGAGGTGATCTCGGCGCCGGCGAGCATGCGGGCGACCTCTTCCTGACGAGCGGCCTTGTCAAGCGGACGGACATGGGTGCGCATGAAGGCGCCTTCGTCCACCATCTGCTTTTCGATGAGGAGATGCCGATTGGCCCGCGCCGCAACCTGGGGCGCATGGGTGACAGTGAGCACCTGCACGGTCTTGGCAAGCCGCGCCAGACGCCGGCCGATGGCATCGGCGACTGCGCCGCCAACACCGGTATCGATTTCGTCAAAGATCAGCACGGGTGCCGAGCCGCGATCGGCGAGCACCACTTTCAGCGCCAGGAGGAAGCGGCTGAGTTCGCCTCCCGAGGCGACCTTGAGCAGCGGGCCGGCGGCCGTGCCCGGATTGGTCTGCACATGAAAGGCGATCTGGTCAAAGCCGGTTGCGGCGACGCGCTCGGTGTCGTGCTGATGGTCGACGATAAAGCGCGCGGCGCCCAGCTTGAGATCGGGCAGCTCCGCTTCGACAGCCTGGCTGAGAGCGCGGGCGGCACTGGCGCGGGCGGCGGTGAGCGCGCTGGCGACTTCGCGATAGCGGGCGCGGGCCGCCGCCTCCTGGGCTTCCAGAGCTTTCAGGCGGCTCTCCCCGCTCTGCAGCGTATCGAGATCGCTCTGGTATTTTTGGAGCACTTCGGCGAGGCCATCGCAGGTCGTCTGGTGCTTTCGCGCGGCGGCGCGGAGGGCAAAGAGGCGCTCTTCCACGGACTCCAGTTCACCGGGATCATAGGCCATGTCGCGCTTGAGGTCCTCGAGCGCGTCATTGGCGGTGTCGAGGGCGGCCAGCGTGGTGTCCAGTGCCTCGATGATCGGGTGATAGATCGAATTCTCGCCATCCGCCTTGCGCAGCATGCGGCGCATCAAGCCAGCCAGCGCCGGCGCAGGTGCGGAAGGACCATTGAGAATTTCGTCAATCTCGACGAGATCAGCAGCGCCCTTTTCGGCCTGCTGCAATTGCTGGCGGCGCGTGGCGAGTTCCTCTTCCTCGCCGGCCTGCGGCTTGAGCTTTTCCAGCTCCTCGACCGTGTGGCGGGCATAGTCCTCGGCGGCAAGGGCCTCGTCCACCCTGGCCTGCTGCTCCTTCACCGCCTGTTGGATTTCCGCCAGATCGGCCCAGGCGGAACGAACCTCCTCGGCCTGCCCGGTCAGCTCGCCAAAGGCATCGAGGGCGGCGCGGTGCGTGGCGACATCGACGAGGGCGCGATCATCATGCTGGCCGTGGATTTCAACGATCTGGCTGCCGATGCGCTGCAGGAGGGAGGCAGAGACTGGCTGGTCGTTGATGAAGGCGCGGGTGCGGCCATCGGCGAACTGCACGCGGCGCAGGATAACGTCTTCATCGTCGGGAATGGCATTGTCGCGCAGGGCAGCGCGGGCCGGATGGCTGGCGGGCAATTGCAGAACCGCGACCACCTGACCACTGTCCTGCCCCTGACGCACGAGCGAAGCATCGCCGCGGCCGCCCAGGGCGAGGGTCAGGGCATCGAGGAGAATGGACTTGCCGGCACCGGTCTCACCGGTGAGCACGGTCATGCCGCTATCAAGGGCCAGGTCGAGCTGGTCGATGAGCACGATATTGCGGACCGAAAGCGCGTTCAGCATGAGGGTCTATCCAGAACCTATCCGGGCCTTGCCTCATAGCATTGGCGCATCACCCCTGCGTCTGCGGCAATTCACTTTCGCACAGTTTGCGAACAGATTTGCATGATAACCGAACAGAACAAAATGGCAACTGGGTGGCAATCATTCGGCGTAGGCTATCCACCCCCGAAAACTGAGCCCGGCATAGAAGAGGCTGACGCCGGCAAATCCGGCCTCGAGGAGATGGGCTTCTTCCTCTTCGGGGGAAAGGATCGTCAGGCGACTGGCGATCGCGTCGCGAGACTGTTGCATCTGAGCGGGATCCGTTCCCGGATTGGCATAGGCCACATGGCGCGCTATCCAGCTCGACCGCTCCGGCTCGGCCTGAGAAAAACTGATATGGGCGAGGATGAGGGGTGCGCCAGGCTTGAGGCGCTTCCTGATCTGACGCAGCGTTTCGAGCCGCTGCTCAACCGGAATGAAATGGAAGGTGAGGATGGCACTTGCCGCATCGAACGGCCCGCCCGAGGCGTCGGTGATAAAGCCCTGACGAAGGTCGATGCGGCCCATGTGATTGGCCGCGATGGTGCGGGCCAGCGCCAGCATGTCGGCCGAGGGGTCGACGCCCTCGAAGCGCCAGCCCGGCCGAGCGTCGGCGAAGGCATTGAGTTCGAGCCCACCCCCTGCCCCGAGCACGAGGATCTTTCCAGCATCGGAAACGCGCTCGCTGATCAACTGGATGGCCATGCGATGGAGATCAGCGAAACCCGGCACCTGCCGCGCCGGTCGGCTGGCATATTCGTGCTCCGCCGCGCCATCGAAGGAGTTCTGGCTCATCGCTCCATCCTGCACTTATGAAACTTCAGTCGTTACAGAAGTTGCCGGTCAAGACAATGGCGCAGGCTCTCAGAAAACAAAAAGGGCCCCGGAGGGCCCAATTCGCAAATTCTCTGTCGCGGATCAGCGGCGGAAGCCGGCGAGCCAGCTGCCCGAATTGAGGTTCGGGGCGAGGCCCTGCTTGCCGAGGACGTCGAAGGCGCGCTTGTACCAGTCGCTGGCCGGATAGTTGTGGCCGAGGACCGCGGCTGCCGACATGGCTTCATTGGTGAGGCCGAGCAGCAGGTAGGTTTCGGTGAGGCGATAGAGGGCTTCCTCGATATGGGTCGAGGTCTGCCACTTCTCCACCACTTCGCGGAAGCGGTTCATAGCTGCCGAATACTGGCCATTGCCGAGGTAGTAGCGGCCGACCGACATTTCCTTGCCGGCGAGCTGGTCATAGGCGACGAGCAGCTTTTCCTTGGCGTCCGCGGCATATTCCGAGCGCGGATAGTTCGACACCAGCAGATTATAGGTGTCGATCGCATCGCGCGACAGCTGCTGGTCGCGGGTGATGTCCTTGATCTGACCGAAGTAGGACGTGCCCTTGAGGTAGAGAACGTAGGGAACGTCCTTGCTGTTGGGGTAGATGGCGAGGAAGCGGTCAGCGGCCAGGATCGCCTGATCGAACTTGCCGATGCGGTAATGGGCATAGACCTGCATCAGCTTGCTCTTTTCCGTCATCGGATCGCGCGGATGCTGGCGCTCAAGCTGCTCGAGCTTCTTGATGGCGGTCTGGTAGTATTGGCGATCCATGTCATCGAGCGCACCCTGATAGAGGGTGGCGGCCGGAATGACTGGCTCTTCCTTGATCTTGGGAGGACCGAAGAGACCCCCGCCCGCACAGGCAGCAAGGGTCACGGCCATGAGGCCGACGGCAGCGAGCCGAGTGGCACGGCTGGAAATCTGGCTTACAACGTCGAGCTTCACGAACTGCCCCGTTCTTCAAACAACCGCAACTGGTTGCGGCGTAGTTAGCAAATGGATCAAAACTGTGGCGCGACTGGCGGTCTGGACCGGCTCAGCGCACCGACCGCAGATAGGGACGGACGCCGAGATCTTCCGGCAGATCGTCATACGCGCCAATTTCCAGCGGAAGATCCTCCGCATTGACTATCTCATAATTGGCTTCGCTCGAAAAGAGACCGGCGAGAACATGTGCGTTGAGCGCGTGACCACCCTTGTAGGAGCGGAAACGACCCCAGATCGGCAGGCCGCCGAGCGACAGATCACCAATGGCGTCGAGCAGCTTGTGGCGGACGAATTCGTCCTCGAAGCGCAGGCCGCCCGGATTGAGGATGCGGTCCTCATCGACAGTGATGGAATTGTCGAGGCTGGAGCCAAGGGCATAACCGGCCTGGCGCAGGATCTTGGCGTCGCGGGCAAAACCGAAGGTGCGCGCGCGGGACACATCTTCGAGATACCGGCGCGGCGTCCAGTCAAAGATCATCCGCTGGCGGCCGATGACGCGGGAATCAAAATCGATCTCGAGGTCGAAGGCGCGCCCATTATAGGGCTCGAGCGCGGCAAAGGCGTCGTTGTTGCGCACGGTGACGGCGCGCATGACCTTGAGGAACTTGCGCTGGGCAGGCTGCACTTCGAGGCCGGCGCCGATAATCGCCGTCGAGAACGGATGCGCGCTGCCGTCAAGAATCGGGCACTCGGGCCCGTCGAGCGTAATCAGCGCATTATCGACACCCATGCCGGAAAGCGCCGAGACGACGTGTTCGACGGTCGCCACGCTGACGCTGTCGCCCAGGTCGAGCGTGGTACAAAGCGTGGTGCGGCTGACGCGCGAAAAATGCACGGCGACAGGCTGCGTGACCCGGCCTTCGCCCATGTCGCGACGGATGAGAAAACCGCTGTCGACAGGCGCCGGGCCGAGGCTCAGCGTCACCGGCGCAGCGGTATGGACCCCATAGCCCGAAAATGACACTTCGCCGGCAAGAGTGCGCTGGCGCGTGGATAGTTTGATCATACTCTTCTTACTCCACCCCAGGGCCCTCGGGTTTGGCGCAACAACTAGCGAAAAAAAACTCGGCGCGGAAGCCGCGCCGAGTAAGCTTTTACAGAACTCTGTTGCTCAAGCCTTAACCATGCTTGCGCAGGAAGGCCGGGATCTCGAGGTGCTCCTTCTGGGGAGCAGCTGCCGGGGCGCGGCCCTGGCTGTCGAGATTGCCGCGGGCGCCTTCGGTGGCGGGCGGAACGCGGGAAGTCCTTGCGCCGCCTGCCTCAATGGCGCTGCGGGCTGCGGCGTCATCGGTGACCACGGGCGCCGGCTCGCGGCGCGGCTCAGCCTGAGCCTGTGCCTGGGGCTGACCGAGATTGAGGCCGACATTGGAAGCCAGACGCTTGAACAGGGCGCGCGCATTGCGCGGCTCACCGTCGTGACGTTCCTCGGCGACCTGTGTCTGGCGTGCAACAACCGGAAGCTCTTCGGTGCGCGGCATGCGGCGGTATCCATCCGGACGGGCAGCATGGGACGGCACGTAGACGCTGGGAATCGGCTGCTCTTCGACCATCGGCTCTTCTTCCGGCTCCTGCATCATTTCAGCAGCGGGAACATAGGGCTCGACGACAATGCCGTCATCTTCCTGGTGGGAAACGGCATAGGAGTGGTGCGGACGTTCGACGGCAAAGGCTTCGGCAACGGCAGCTTCAACCTGCTGGCCGATCTCCTCGATTTCCATGGCCGGAGCGGCGATCTGGGGTGCAGGCGCGGCCGAACGGGTCGGCTCGACCGGCACGTGGCGACGCACGGACAGCGGAGTGCGCGAAGCATGCGGCTTGGCGGGCTCCATGGCCTGGACCATGGCAGCATCGGTACCGGTAGCAACGACGGAGACGCGGATCGTGCCGGTGAGGTCCGGATCGTAGGTCGCGCCGAGAATGATATTGCAGTCCACGTCCACTTCTTCGCGGATGCGGCTGGCCGCTTCGTCGACTTCGTAAAGGGTCAGGTCCGGACCGCCGGTGATGGAGATCAGGAGGCCACGTGCACCCTGCATCGACACATCGTCGAGCAGCGGGTTGGCAATGGCAGCCTCGGCAGCGTGGCGGGCACGATCTTCGCCCGAAGCCTCGCCGGTACCCATCATCGCCTTGCCCATGCCGCGCATGACGGCACGCACGTCGGCGAAGTCGAGGTTGATCAGGCCTTCCTTGACCATCAGATCGGTGATGCAGGCAACACCGGAGAACAGCACCTGGTCAGCCATCGCGAAAGCGTCGGCAAAGGTGGTCTTCTCGTTGGCAACGCGGAAGAGGTTCTGGTTCGGGATGACGATCAGCGTATCGACATGGCGATGCAGCTCATCAATACCGTCATCGGCCAGACGCGTACGACGATTGCCTTCGAAGTTGAACGGCTTGGTGACGACACCAACGGTCAGGATGCCCTGCTCGCGCGCAGCCCGGGCCACCACGGGCGCCGCGCCAGTGCCGGTACCACCACCCATGCCGCAGGTGATGAAAACCATGTGCGAACCGGAGAGGTGATCGTTGATCTCGTCCCAGCTTTCCTCGGCTGCCGCGCGACCCACTTCCGGGTGCGAACCAGCGCCAAGGCCTTCGGTAACGCCAACGCCCAGCTGAATGATTCGCTGTGCCTTCGACAGGGCCAGTGCCTGCGCGTCGGTATTGGCAACCACGAAATCGACGCCGCTGAGTCCCGATTCGATCATGTTGTTGACGGCGTTGCCGCCACCACCGCCAACACCGAACACGGTGATGCGGGGCTTCAGTTCCTGGATATCGGGGATAGTGAGATTGATGGTCATGGATGGCCCCATAGGTGGCGTGGTTGGTAAAGATTTACCCCCCAATTCGTTAACCAGACCCTAACAATTGTCCCAAAGACGTTAACTCTCGCGCAAAATGCGAGACCAGACGGTTACGGTTTCACCTCGTGTTAACTGAGAGTTAGCGCGGAGAAGCCGTTTTCGGGGCAGTCGAAAAGGTAAAAACGTGATCGAGCGGTTACCCGTACACCGTACGGGCTCCGTCAGAGACACCGCTGGCGCGTTTTAGCCAGCGGGCAGAAAATCAGGTTTCGCCCCGAGGGACGACCGACTCAGAAGCTCGAGCGCAGCCAGTTGCCCACGCGGGCAAAATAGCCGTCCGTGCCGGTCAGGCGACGGGTGTTGCGCGGCTCGGCATATTCCTGCGCACAGACCTGCGGATAGATGAGCATGCCTGCGACCGTGGAGAAGGCAGCGCCCTTGGCGATCTCGGGCAGGCCGGCGATGCCCATGGGGCGACCGTTGCGGACGTTGCGAGCCAGCGTGCGGCGCGCCACTTCGGGCAGGCCGGTCAATTCACTGGCGCCACCGGTGAGCACGAAACGGCGTCCGCAGACGTCCATCATGCCGGTCGCCTGCATGCGGTCGCGGATGGCTGTGAGAATCTCTTCAATGCGCGGCCGCATGATGCGGGTGAGCACCGAGCGGGCCACCTGCCCCGGCGCTTCGTCGAGCGCGGAGCCGACCGGCTGGATCGGGATCATGTCGCGCTCGTCTGCCTGGCCGGGCAGCACTGAACCGTAGAGTGCCTTGAGGCGCTCGGCATCGGCGACACTGACCGAGAGCTGGCGGGCAATATCGAGGGTCAGGTGGTGTCCGCCAATGGCGATGGCGTCGGCATAGACGAGGTGCCCGTCATTGAAGACCGAAACCGTAGTGGTGGCGCCGCCAAAGTCGATACAGGCCACACCGAGCTGGGCTTCGTCATCGACGAGGCTGGCAAGGCCGGAGGCATAGGGAGTGGCCACGAGGGCTTCGATCTGCAGATGGCAGCGGTGCAGCACAAGTTCGAGATTGCGCATCGCCAGCGTCTCGGCGGAGATCACGGCAACGTCGACGCCGAGCTTTTCCCCGACCATGCCATTGGGGTCGCGAATGCCCCTCTGGCCATCCAGCGCGTAACCGATCGGCATCGCATGAATAATGGATCGCTCGGGACGCACCGAGCGCGAATTGACCGCCTTCAGCACGCGGTAAATGTCAGATTTCTCGACTTCCTGACCATCGAGCGAGACGGCGGCAGAGAAGGTTTCCGAGCCGAGGCGGCCGGCTGTGACATTGACGACGACACTCTCGAGCGTCAGCCCGGCGGCGCGCTCGGCCATGCCCACGACGGTACGGATGGCGTGTTCGGCCTTCTCGATATCGGTGACGACGCCGCTCTTCACACCCGAGGACGGCCCATAGCCGAAGCCGATGACCTCGGCCTGGTGCGTGCGGCCGCGCAGGGACTTGCCCTCGGCGCGCGGAACGAGACGCGCAATGACGCAGCAGATCTTGGTCGATCCGATATCCAGCACCGCCACCAGGGTGGTCTTGCCCGGCTGGACGGGGCGGAGCCGCGATGTCATTGCGTCGGTCATCATGATTTTTCAGTGTCTTCGTTTACGGCCGGACGCACCGCCACGACGCTCTCCACCCGCAGGTCGATCACGGTGATGTCTCGGTCAAGCAATTGATACTGGGCCTGGTAATTGGTCAGCTTGCGCAGCGCCTGTGCCACGCCGTGCTCGGGCAACTGGATGCGCAGCCCCGTGGCATAGATCATGTCCCACCGCCGATCGGCGATCCGCGACAGCGCGATCAGGTCTTTCTGCAGCTCGGGAAAATTGCCGAGCGCACGGATCATCACCAGCGCGTCGTCCGCCGCGCCGTCGCCAATGACCAGTGGCAGGTCGCCATAGGCGCCACCGTCTTCACCGATCTGCTCGCCCTGCCCGTCGATCACAAAGGTGATGCCATCGACACGCCAGCGCGCGACCGGGGTCTTTTCGGAGATCATCACCTCGACATCGCCGGGGTAGGTTTTCCGAACATTGACGTTGCTGACGGCTGGCAACTGGGCAAGACGCTGGCGCGCCGCCTCGACGTCAAAGGCGAGGGTCGACATATCCGGCTGGATGCCGAGGGCGTCAAAGATCGCCTGCTCGGACGTCAGGGTCTGGCCGCTGATGGAGATCTGACCAATGGCAAGGCCCGCTTCGGCGAAGCCGCCCTGGGCGATTGTCACCGCACCGGCAAGCAGATTGCCGATCGGTTCGCGGATCTGGAAGAGGCCCGCAGCCGCAGCCACGGCAAGGCCGATGACCACGCCACGACGAACGGCCCGGCCATGAAGCACGCGCAGGCGTGTCAGCCCGCTGGTAACCCGCACGAGGCGCGAGCGGCGAACGGGAACAGGCAGTGCGCGCGGATCTATTGGCTGCGCTCCAGCGAGAAAAACCTCGCTTTTTACCTGTTGCAACTCGCGTCCTCCACCATCCAGGAGACCAGCTCTTCAAAACTGTGGCCCACATGCGCAGCTTGCTCGGGCGCCAGCGAAGTGGGCGTCATGCCCGGCTGGGTATTAATCTCGAGACAAACCAGTTCGCCGTCTTCACCCGCCGCGTCATTGTAGCGAAAGTCGGTTCGCGTAATGCCCCGGCAGCCGAGAGCTGCATGTGCAGCAAGGCTCAGTTTTTGCACTTTGTCGTAAATTTTAGGTTTAATATCTGCCGGCAGGATGTGACGTGATCCACCTTCGGCGTATTTCGCCTCATAATTGTAGAAGTTGAGATCGGTGACGATCTCGGTCACGGGCAGAGCCACGTCACCCATGACCGCGCAGGTGAGCTCGCGGCCCGGAATATAGCGCTCCACCATCAGCTCTTCGCCGCCGGTCCAATCCTCGCCAAGGATTTCCTGCGGCGGATGGGACTGGTCAGCCTTGACGATAATGACGCCAAAGCTCGAGCCATCGGCGATGGGCTTGACCACGTAAGGGGGCGGCATGATGTGGGCGCGACCGACTTCACCGCGCGTGGCAATCACATGGTCGGTCACCGGGATGCCGGCAGCCTTGAACATGATTTTTGCCTGGTGCTTGTCCATGGCCAGGGCCGACGCCAACACGCCCGAATGGGTATAGGGGATGCGCAGGAATTCCAGCACGCCCTGGATGGTGCCATCCTCGCCGAACGGACCGTGCAGCGCGTTGAACGCGACATCGGGCGCGATCTCGCGCAGGCGCTCGGCGACGTCATAGCCGACATCGAGTTCGGTGACGCGATAGCCGGCGCGGCGCAGCGCTTCGGCGCAGCCTTTGCCGGTGCTGAGGGAGACGGGGCGTTCGTTGGAAAGCCCGCCCATGAGGACGGCGACGTGCTTAGTCATGGCGCGGTTCACTCGACTTCCTTGCCCATCAGGGCACCCAGTTCACCGGGGAGCGCTGCCGCCCACTGGGTGATATTGCCGGCGCCGAGGCAGACGACATAGTCACCATCCTCGACGCGGCTGGCGAGCAGCTTGGCCAGCGCCGCCGGATCGTCGAGCACGCGCGCATCGCGGTGACCGCGCGCGCGGATGCGGTTGACCAGCTCGTCATGGGTGACACCCGGGATCTGCGTCTCACCGGCTGCATAGATCGGCGCGACAATGACCGTGTCCGCGTCGTTGAAGCAGGCGGCGAAGTCGTCAAAGAGATCATTGACGCGCGAGAAGCGGTGCGGCTGCACCACGGCCACGACATCGCGCCGCGTCGACTGCCGCGCGGCAGTCAGGGCCGCCGCGATTTCGACGGGGTGATGACCATAGTCGTCAATGACGGTGACACCCCCAACGGTGCCGGTACGGGTGAAGCGGCGCTTGACGCCGGTAAAGCCCTTGAGGCCGCGGCGGATCGCTTCTGCCGGAACGTGCAGTTGATCGGCGACGGCAATGGCGGCCGTGGCGTTGAGCGCATTGTGGACGCCGGGCATGGGCAGTTCCAGCCCATCGATGCGCAGCTGGGTCTGGCGAATGCGGTCGCGAATTTCGACGGCAAAATGCTGGACACCGCCCCGGTTCTCGAGATCGACCAGACGGACGTCAGCCTGCGGGTTCTGGCCATAGGTGATGACGCGGCGGTCGCGCACTTCACCGACCAGCGCCTGCACATGCGGATGGTCGAGGCACATCACGGCAAAGCCGTAGAAGGGCACGTTCTCGACGAACTGGTGGAACGCCTTCTTCACCCCGTCGAAATCACCATAATGGTCGAGATGCTCGGGATCGATATTGGTGACGACAGCCACGTCGGCCGGCAGTTTTACGAACGTACCGTCGCTCTCGTCGGCCTCGACGACCATCCACTCGCCGGCCCCGAGGCGCGCGTTGGTGCCATAGGCATTGATGATGCCACCGTTGATGACGGTGGGGTCGAGATTGCCCGCATCGAGCAGTGTCGCGACCAGCGTGGTGGTCGTGGTCTTGCCATGCGTGCCGCCAATGGCGATGGCGGTCTTGAAGCGCATGATCTCGGCCAGCATTTCGGCGCGGCGCACGATCGGAAGATTTTTCGCGCGGGCAGCGACCAGCTCGGGATTGTCCTTCTTGATGGCGGAGGACACCACCACCACTTCGGCATGCCCGAGATTGTTGCCGTTCTGGCCGATCTCGACCTTGATGCCCATGTCGCGCAGGCGCTGGACATTGGGATTGGCGGACGCGTCGGAGCCCTGAACGATATAGCCCTGGTTATGCAGGATTTCGGCGATGCCACTCATGCCGATGCCGCCGATGCCGATGAAGTGGACCGGGCCAATGTTGCGGGGCATTTTCATGATGTGGGGTCCATTTCGTTCGTACCTTTGCCGGCAAGGCCTTCGGCCAGATCTGCCAGCTTTTCAACCGCACCAGCCTGCCCGAGGGCACGGGCAGCGGCGGCAGCGCGTATCAGTTGATCGGGATCGGCTAACAATTGCGTGATCCGAGTGGCAAGCGATTGCGGTGAGAGTGTGGCCTGCTCGGCCACCCAACCGCCGCCGCCCTGTTCCATATAGAGCGCATTGTACTTCTGGTCGGAGTCCAGCGCGCCCGGCAGCGGGATCAGAATGGCCGGCCGGCCGATCACGCAGAGCTCGTTGACCGTCGACGCACCGGCGCGCCCGATCACGAGATGCGCATCGGCAATGCGCTCGGGCAGATCGGTGACAAAGGAGGCCAGCTCCACATTGGTGCGCGACTTCCGATAGCTCTCGGCCACCCGGTCGATATCCTCCGGCCGCGCCTGCTGCAGGATCTTGAGGCGCTGGCGCAACGCGTCGGACAGCAGCGCAATGGCTTCGGGCACAAGGTCAGAGAGGACGCGCGCGCCCTGGCTGCCACCGGTGATGACGAGCCGAATGACAGATTTGTCGTCGAGCGGGGGATAGGGCGTACCGATGACCTTGCGCACGCGATCGCGCACCGGATTGCCGGTGACGATCTTTTCGAGCCGCTGTTCGGCGGCAAAGCGCGTCTGCGGAAAGCTCAGCGCCAGAACATCGGCAAAGCGGGCCAGGGCCCGGTTGGCGCGCCCCATCACAGCGTTCTGCTCATGCAGGATGCCCGGAATGGAGAGCAGGCTCGCCGCAAGGAACGGGGGGAACGTCGGATAACCACCAAACCCAATGACGGCGTCGGGACGCACCGCGCGCAGGATGCCGAAGGCCGTGACAATGCCACCGGCAATCTTGATGCCGGCGCCAGCGAACTGGATCGGGTTTTTGCCCGAGGGCGTCGCCGAGGGGATGATGTGGATGCGCCGGGCCGGAAAATCCTGGCCATAGCTGTCGACCCGATGGTCGGTCATCAGTTCCACGGCGTGGCCACGACGGACCAGTTCCTGTGCCAGGGCCATGGCGGGAAACAAATGCCCGCCAGTGCCACCGGCCATAAGTACGAAGGTTTTCATTCGGCGGGGGCTACCACGGCGCTGCGATAAGAAGGAAGTCCGGTGGCCATGCGCTCTTCCGGCTTGGTGCGGGTCAGAGCCAGCATAAGACCCATGCCGAAGGCCACGGCGATCATCGAGGTGCCGCCATAGGACACGAAGGGTAGCGTCATGCCCTTGGGCGGGATGAGGTTGAGGTTCACGGCCAGGTTGATGCCCGACTGCATGGCGAACTGGATGGCAATGGTGGAGGCGGCAAGGCGTGCAAAAAGGCTCGACTGACGCTCGGCCGAAACCATGGCGCGCAGCACGATGAAGGCGATGAGCCCGACGAGAGCGAGGCAGAACAGAATGCCGTATTCACCAGCAGCGGCTGAGAACACATAGTCGGCATGCGCGTCGGGAATGAGCTTTTTGGCAAGGGACTCGCCCGGCCCGCGACCAAGCCAGCCGCCTTCGAGCAGCGACTGCAGAGCGCGGTCGATCTGATAGGTGTTACCGCCGCCATCGGGGTTGATGAAGGTGTCGATACGGCGCGCCACGTGGGGGAAGAACACATAGGCCCCGATCAGCAGGAGGCCTGCTGCAACGCCCAGCCCGGCAATGATGAACCAGGAAATACCCGAGAGGAACAGCAGCACCGCCCAGGTAGCGACCACGAGGATCGACTGCCCGACGTCCGGCTGCAGCAGAAGACCGCTGACGATCACGGCCATGACAAGGGTCGCCAGCATCCGGCCAGGCACATCGCGATGGATCATGTACTCCGACATCAGCCAGGCACCGATCACGGCAAAGGCCGGCTTGACGAATTCGGATGGCTGGATCGACTGCCCGGCAATGGAAATCCAGCGACGCGCGCCCTTCACTTCTGCGCCAAAGCGCAGCGTTGCCCACAACAGCAGCGTCATGAGGATAAGCGTACCAAGCGCCGCAAACCGCGCCTGACGATGGGTCAGCAGCGAGGTCACCAGCATCACCGGCAGCGCCAGAAGGCAGAACATCGCGTGGCGGATGACGAAGTGCCACTGCCCCAGGCCAATGCGCTCGGCCACGGGCGGGCTGGCAGCGAAGCTGAGCACCATGCCTGCGGTCAGAAGAAGGATCAGCGCCCCGAGAAGTTCGCGGTCAATGGACCACCACCACTCTGCGAGCGGCGTTTTTTCAGCTCTGGAAAACATCATGGGCGGGCTACTCGATACAAACTGCATCGAATTGTAACTGGCGATGGTTACCGATTTGGTAAGGGCTTTCGCGTTTTGCGAGAGACGGGAAAAACGTTGAGGGCAGCCCACACGCCGCCCCTTCTGCCCTGCCCTGACGGACAGGAGTTCTATTCTGGATCTGCTCGATCAGTTGAGGATCGCGATGTCCGAAATCATCCCGTCCACACCCTCGACTGGCCCCCAGGCCTCGGCGGCACCGGTTTCGAGATCAACCGTGTGGAGCACATTGTCGACCACGAGATAGGCGGTGTTGGTCAGGTCTTCTGTGGCCTGGATGTCGAAGGCATAGGTCGAGCCGCCCTCGATGCCGAGCATGCCGATGGCGCCCAGCGTGCCGTCATTGGGCGACACCTGCTGGATGAGACCGACAATGGTGGCGTCGATGTCGAACATCTTCGTCGCCTCGGGCTTGCCGATCGAATTAGTATAGGCCGCAGCAACAATCGCCGGTGTTTCGCCGACATGCATGTCGCCATCCTGGAAGGCGAGGGAACCGTCGACGGTCACTGCGCCATCATCGACATTGACGCGATGATTTGTGCCATCGGTGCCCATCAGGCGCAGGCGGTCGGCCATGGGATTGAAGTCGACGATTGCCCCTTCATAGCTGGGGAGCTTCTCTGAGAGGGTCGATTTGACCGTGGCAGCGCCGCTGGCCATGTCGATGGTGACAACCTCGCCGGCGAGCGTAACGCCATAGAGCATACTGTCTGCGGGGCGAATATCGATGCCGGCCAAGCCATCCACACCAGTGACCGTCATGTCCCGGTGACCGTGCGGGCTTCGGTGTCAAACATGACAAGCGTGTTGGAATTGACGAGGCCGATGGCCGAAGCGGCCTGGGCGGCGCCGGATGCGCCAAGGGCCAGAAGGGCGACAAGCGAAAGACGAGCGATGGCAGGCAATGGAGGTCTCCTCGTTCAGGATTTTGCCAGCGCGCAGGCGCGTCTGACGGGTGAGCCGTTGGGGGACGAAATGCTGTCGTCACCAAGAGCTACGGAGCCCCGAGGAGATAAGTTTCAGTCGGAAGTACTTTTTTGGATAATTGCGACGCCGGTTGCGGTCGCAGACGGCGTGTTCTCCACCACGCCGTCTGCTTCAATCAGCGCAGTTTAAGGCTCGAAAGGCCGATCAGCGCCAGTACGAAGGAGATGATCCAGAACCGGATCACCACCTGGCTTTCGGTCCAGCCGAGTGCCTCGAAATGGTGGTGGATGGGCGCCATTCGGAAGACGCGCTTGCCCGTCAGCCGGAACGAGGCCACCTGCACGATCACCGACACGGTTTCGAGCACGAAGAGACCGCCGATAATTGCCAACACGATTTCGTGTTTGGTTGCCACGGCGATGGTGCCGAGCGCGCCACCGAGAGCGAGCGAGCCGGTGTCGCCCATAAAAATCTGCGCCGGGGGCGCGTTAAACCAGAGGAAGCCGAGACCCGCACCGATCAGCGCGCCGCAGACGACAGCCAGTTCAGCCGTGCCGGGAACGGAGTTGAGCAGCAGGTAGTCGGCATAGTTCTGCGAACCGACGAGATAGGCGATGAGGCCAAAGCAGGCCGCTGCCACCATCACCGGCACGATGGCGAGGCCATCAAGACCGTCCGTGAGGTTCACCGAATTACCGGCTGCCACCACGACGAAGCCGCCAAAGAGAATGTAGAAATAGCCCAGATTGACGGCCAAGTCCTTGACGAACGGGAACTGCAGCGAGGTGCCATAGGCGCCGGTGGTCAGCTGGGAAATGGCGAAAGCCGCGATCGCACCGATCAGCGCTTCGAGCAGCAGGCGCTGCTTTGAGCCAAACCCCTTGTGGCTCATGCGCTTGACCTTGAGATAGTCATCGTAAAAGCCGATGGCGCCGAAGCCGATGGTGACGAACAGCACCACCCAGACATAGCCATTGGTAAGGTTGGACCAGAGGAGCGTGGAAATTACTGCGCCCGAGAGGATCATCAGCCCGCCCATGGTGGGCGTGCCCTTCTTGGTCAGCAGGTGTCCCTGCGGACCGTCCTCGCGGATCGGCTGGCCGCGGCCCTGCTTGAGGCGCAGCATGGCGATCATGCCCGGGCCGAACAGGAAGACGAAAAACAGCGCCGTGATCACCGCGCCGGCAGTGCGGAAGGTGATGTAGCGGAAGACGTTGAATGCGGCGAGCGAGTCACCCAACTGGCCGAGAAAATAGAGCATGCTCTCTGGTATCCTGGTTGGGCGGCTTCAGCGCTTGTCGAAACTATTGCGGATGCTAGCGACGAGCCGACCAAGCCCGATGCCGTTCGATCCTTTGATCATAACTGCATCGCCATAGGCAAGCGCGTCCCTAACGACTGGCTCGGCATCCCCAGCACTTGTGAAATGCCCGGCGACCGTTCCGTCAGGCAATGCGCTGGCCAATGCGGCCATATTGGGGCCGACGAGATAGACGAGCTCCGCCCCGCTCGCCAGCACGGAATCGGCAAGGCTGGCATGCAGCGCCTCACTCTCATCGCCGAGCTCGAGCATGTCGCCGAGCACCAGCACCTTGCGCCCCGCAGGCGCTTCGA
Organism: Devosia sp. SD17-2; assembly: GCF_029201565.1. Taxonomy (GTDB): domain Bacteria; phylum Pseudomonadota; class Alphaproteobacteria; order Rhizobiales; family Devosiaceae; genus Devosia. Next base: position 1,612,914 of record NZ_CP104002.1, on the reverse strand, counting down.
GCGCCGAGAACACATCGAGCGCCGCGCGGATCGAGGCCGTATTGGCATTATAGCTTTCATCGACGAGAACGAGCGGATTGTCATCCGGCCCGAGCCTGATCCGTTCGCCGCGCCCTGGTTGTGCGCCAAAGCCGGCAAGAGCGCGCAGGGACACCTCGGCCTCGATACCGGCAAGGTGCCCGACGATCAGCGCCGCCGTGGCGTTGGAGAGCATGTGGCGGCCCGGCACGTCGAGCGCCAGCGCATAGCGATCCTCACCATTGATCACCTGGGCAAAGCTCTTGTCTGCGGCCGATTGCGGATCAAGGATCTGCCAGTCGACGCCGCGCGAAAATCCATAGGTCACGATCCTGGACACGCCTGCTGCCGCGGCAGCTTCGAGCAGGATATTGATCTGTGGATTGTCGGCATTGATGACGGCGGTGCCACCCGGCTCCAGCCCGTCAAAGATCTCTGCCTTGGCCCGCGCGATGGCCTCGAGGCTCCCCAGCTTTTCGAGATGGGCTGGGGCGATATTGGTGATGACAGCGATATGCGGCCGCACCAGCTGGCTCAGAGGACGGATTTCGTCGGGCGCATTCATGCCCATTTCGAAAATGCCGAACTGCGCCGCTTCGGGCATGCGCGCCAGCATGAGCGGCACGCCCCAGTGGTTGTTAAAGCTCTTGATCGAGGCGTGGGTGGATCCTGCTGCCGAAAGGACGTGGCGCAGCGCTTCCTTGGTGGTGGTCTTGCCCACGCTGCCCGTCACCCCGACGATCAGCGCACGGCTGCGCTCGCGGGCGGCACGGGCAATGTCGCGGAGGCCGCCAAGGGCATCTGCGACGACGATCCGGCCCGGCCCCTCACCCCGATGCACCAGGGCCGCCGCGGCACCATTGGCCAGCGCGGTATCGACGAAATCATGACCATCGAAGCGGTCACCCTTGATGGCGACAAACAGGGCATTGGGTCCCAGCTCGCGGCTGTCGATCGAGATGGACTCGATCTGATCGGTCGAAACCTCGACCGCCCGCCCGGCCGTTGCGGCCAGGATTGCATCGAGGGTGTAGAGAGGCTGGGTCATGTTCTTGTCCGCATTCTGGGATCGGCGGCCTGGATGCAGTGCGTGCCAGGGCCACAGTGTTTTCCTCGAGGCCCTCCCTTGCCCCTCCCCTCTAAGGGGGAGAGTGCCCCCGCGCTCGGGCCGGACCGTGCCACGCCCTCCGGCGGGGCGCCGTCGTTAGGTCCTGATCGCTTCGGCCACTTCCTCGTGGTCGGAGAAGTGGTGCTTCGTCGTGCCGATGATCTGGTAGGTCTCGTGACCCTTGCCGGCCACCAGCAGGACGTCGCCCGGCTGGAGCGACTTTACCGCTTCCTGGATGGCCTTCTTGCGATCGGCGATCTCCTTGGCTCCCTTGGCACCGGCCAGGACCTCGGCGCGAATGGTCGCCGCGTCCTCGGTGCGTGGATTGTCGTCGGTAACAATGACGACATCTGCAAGTTCGCTGGCAATCTCGCCCATTTGAGGGCGCTTGCCCTTGTCGCGGTCGCCGCCGCAGCCAAACACCACGCGCAGCTTGCCGGTCACATAGGGGCGCAGGGTCTTCAGGGCCGTGCGAAGCGCTTCCGGCTTGTGGGAATAATCGACGAAAATGGCCGCGCCATTGTGCTCGGCAACCAGCTCGAGCCGGCCGCGCGCACCCACCAGCGCCGGGAGCGCCGCAAAGGCATCGGCCTTGTCGACGCCCGACGACATGGCAAGGGCTGCCGCCACGAGCGCATTGGACACCTGGAACTCGCCCGGCACATGCAGGTGGAAATCCACCAGCTCCCCGATATGGCGGATCTGCACGCGCTGGCCATAGGCCTCGGGCTTGATCGAGATGATCTCGATATAGGCACCTTCGCGGCCGACCGTCAGCAGCGTCGCATTGGCCGAGAGGGCCGCGAACATGAAGGGCTCGTATTCGGGATCGTCCACATTGACGATGGCAGCGCCGCCATCGACCAGGAGGTCGGTGAACAGACGCAGCTTGGCGTTGCGGTACTCGCCCATGTCGGCGTGATAGTCGAGATGGTCGCGGCTGAGATTGGTGAAGGCGACGGCTTCGAAATGCATGCCGTCAAGACGATGCTGGTCGAGGCCATGGCTGGAGGCTTCCAGCGCAATATGGTCGATCCCCTGCGCCTTGAGCGCGCGCATCGCCTGATGCAGGGTGCGCGAGTCCGGCGTGGTCAGCGCGCCTTCGATGAGCCGCGTCTTGGTCTCGACCCCGAGCGTGCCAACGCTGGCGCCGGGGATGCCGGCAAAATCCCAGATCTGGCGAACGAATGAGGCGACCGAGGTCTTGCCATTGGTCCCCGTCACCGCCACGGCGATCTCCGGCTGCGGCTCGAACACGCGCGAGGCAGCGCGGGCATAGGCGGCGCGCACATCCTTGACCACGATGACCGGAATGCCGAAATCGCCGCTCAGGGGCGTGTCGGTGACAATTGCCAGCGCGCCGCGATGGACGGCATCGGGGACAAAGTCATTGCCGTGCACCTTCTTTCCCGGCAGTGCGAAGAAGATGTCGCCCGGCTCGATCCGGCGGCTGTCGGAGTTCAGACCGAATACAGTACCCAGGCCCTTTTTGGGGCGGGCGCCAGAGCCTTCGAGAAGTTGCGATACGCTAAGAGACACGGCGACAAATCCTTCTGGATCGATCTATCTGAGTACGGACGGGGTGAGTTGATGATCCAGGATTTCACTGAAATCCGGCGCAACGCCGAGCATGGGCGCAACGCGCTGGATGATGCGGCCGGTGACCTGGCCGGCGTTCCAGCCTGCAGTGGTCCCCGACTGCGGATTTTCCTTCTGCGGTTCATCGACAAGGATGACCATGGCATAGCGCGGATTGTCGAGCGGGAATGCCGAGGCGAAGAAGTTCGTCACCTTGCTGGAGGAGTAGCGGCCATCGACCACCTTTTCGGCAGTACCGGTCTTGCCGCCGACACGATAGCCCAGCGCCAGCTTGTTCATCTGCGAGCCGGAGCCGCCTGGCTCGATGGCGTTGATCCGCATGAGATACCGCATCAAATCACTGGTCTGGGGCTGCACCACGCGGGTGTAGTGCTGCTCGGCCTCGGCAATATCACGCTTGTAGAGCGTTGGCGGGACATAATTGCCCCCGTTCACAAGGGCCGCATAGGCGGTGACCATGTGCAGCGGCGATACGGACAAACCATGGCCGAAGGATGCCGTTGCCGCGCCAACATCGGAAAAATCCTTCGGCACGGTGGGCAGGCGCATTTCGGGCAGTTCGAACTCGACGCGCTTGTCAAAGCCCATGCGGCTGAGGAAGGCGCGGAAATTTTCCTTGCCCAGCGCCTGCATGACGCGGATCGTGCCGATGTTGGATGAGTATTTATAGACTTCCGGCAGCGACAGGATGCGGTGCTTGCCGTGGAAGTCGCTGATGGTGAAGCGGCCGAAACGAATGCCATAGCGGGCGTCGAAATCATCGGTGATCTTCACCGCGCCCGCGTCCAGCGCACCGGCAATGGTGATGGTCTTGAAGATCGAGCCCGGCTCGAAAATGCCCGAGGTGATCCGGTTGAACGTATCCTTGACGAGTGCGCTCGCCGGCTCGTTGGGATTGAAGTCCGGCAGCGAGGCCATGGCAATGACTTCGCCGGTATAGATGTCCACCATGACGCCGGCGGCGGCGATGGCCTGGTAGCGGGCCATGGCATCGGTCAGCTGGTCGTGCATCACGTGCTGCACGCGCATGTCGACACTGAGGTCGACAGGGGTCAACGCATTGCCACGCGCCAGGCCAAGCTCCTGCAGCAGCGCCACGGACTCGCTGTCCATGTGGCGCTCGATGCCGGCAATGCCCTGATTGTCCACATTGGTTGAGCCAAGGATATGGGCGGCCTCGTTCATGGCCGGGTAAAAGCGCTTGGACTCGGTGATGAAGTCAACGCCCGGAATACCGAGGCGCATCACCTGATCCTGGATCGCCGGGGTCAGCTCGCGCTTGAGCCAGACGAAACCACGATCGCCGGTCAGCCGGTTGCGCAGCCAGTTCTCGTCGATGTCGGGCAGCACGGTGCGCAGCTTCTGCACCGCCTCTTCGATATCGACAATACGGCGCGGCTCGGCGTAGAGGGAGGGCACGCGGATATCGACGGCCATCTCGAGGCCGTTGCGATCAAGGATCGGCGGACGCGTCGCGGTGATGACGTCGCGCGCCTGGCCTTCGATACGCTGGTCGGTCTCGACGAAGCCAAGCTGGACCAACCGGCCACCCACAAGGGCAAAGCCGATCACCAGCGCCAGGATCATCCAGCGGATGCGCGCCTGGGTGAGGTTGCCACGCGCCTTGCGGCCGCCGTCGAGGGAAATGGTTGGTGCGAAATCATCGCCGATGACGGCCATCAGTCAATCCCTTCCAGCTCGAGAATGGCGTCGATCGGATCAATGCCATTGTCGATCGCCTCGAACAGCGCATCCAAGGCCGAAGTGTCGGGCTTGGCCGGCCGCATCGGCAGGGCCTCGAAGGCGCCGAACTGCTCCTGCCGGACCTGCTCGATCGCCAGCTCGGCCTGATGGCGACGAACGATGGGCTCGATATAGGCCGGCTGGTTGAGCACCGCCCAATCGGCCTGGAGCAGCGACAGCTGCCCCTCCTGCTCGGAGATGAAACCCTGCAGCGCCGTACGTTCGGCAGCCGTGCCCTCGATGGAGAACTTCAGCATGTAGACGCCGACGAGCATGAGGATACTGGTCAGGATCAGAAAGACGTTGATACGACGGATCAATTGCGCCCCCGGAAGTTCGGTACGCCCAAACCATCAAGCCGCATTTCCCGCGCTGGCGCTGCAGTGCGCGTCCCGCGGCGCAACACGGAGGACCGCGCCCGAGGATTGCGCGCCAGCTCGGCCTCGCCCGGCTTGACCGCCTTCGAGACAGGATCCCAGCGCAGCGGCTCGGTCGCCACCTGCGGCAGGTGCCGCGATTGCGCTGGCCCAGCCTTGTCCGGATCGAAATAGCGTTTGACGATGCGATCTTCGAGCGAGTGGAAGCTGACGACAGCCAGCCGCCCGCCCTCAGCCAGAAGGCGCTCGGCCGCAAACAGCCCCTCGACCAATTGCTCGAGCTCGCCGTTCACCGCGATGCGCAGCGCCTGGAACGACCGCGTCGCCGGATGGGCGTCGCCGGGTTTACGGCCAATGGCCTTCTCGATGATCTTTGCCAGCTGCAGCGTCGTCTCGATCGGAGCCTCGGCGCGCGCCGATACGATGAACTGGGCAATGCGGCGCGACTTCCGCTCCTCGCCAAAGGCATAAAGCAGATTGGCGAGATCGTCCTGCTCGAGTGTATTGACGAGATCGGCAGCGCTTTCGCCCGACTGGCTCATGCGCATGTCGAGGGGGCCATCCCGCATGAACGAGAAGCCGCGCTCGGCCTCATCGAGCTGCATCGAGCTGACGCCGATATCGAGCACGACGCCAGTGATCGGCGCAAAGGGCGCCGCCAGCGTGTCGAGCTCGGAAAATGTTCCAGAAACAAAGGTGAAGCGATCGGGAAAGTCAGCCTTGAGCTTTTCCGCATGCGGCAGCACGGAAGGGTCACGATCAATCGCGATGACCTCCGCGCCCGCTTCAAGCAAGGCGCGCGAATAGCCACCGGCGCCAAACGTGCCATCGACCACGCGACTGCCTGCGAGGGGCATGAGCGCCGCGACAACCTCTTCCAGTAGGACCGGCACATGCGGACCACCGGACGTCTCTATTTCGGGCAGGGTACGCTTGCCCATGTCGGCCAGAACTCCACTCGCGACCACAGGGCCGTCAAAAACACCATTCGCGACATTCGCACGACGACGCTTAAGATTTTGTTTCCCATTCGCGATTCACCAAACATCAGGGCCAACTGAAGAAATTCAGCGCTGTTCGCCCCTTCCGTATTGCCCTGCCCCGGTATTCACGCCATGAAAGCCTGATCCGAACGGAATAGATGATGCCCATAACAAGCAAGTCCTTCGTCAGAACAACTGCCCTCATGCTTCTTGTCGGCCTGCTGGCACTGTTCGGCATTGTCGGCACCAACGTGTGGCTGGTGGACCGGTCACAGGGCTATTTCGAAGAGATCAGAAACGGCCGCTATATGCGCCGTGCCGTGATTGACCTGCGCGGCATGCTGCAGGACATCGAGACCAGCCAGCGTGGATTTATCATCACGCAGGATCCCATCTATCTCCAACCCTATGAGAATGCCCTGCCGAAGGTGGATGGAGGGCTTGCTGCACTCAAGGAGATGCTCGCGCCCTACCCCGAGGCGGACCAGTCGATCGCCAAGCTGGAAGAGGACATTGCTTTCAAGCTCCGCGAAATGGCCGAAACCATCGATCTGGCCCGTGCCGGGCGCGTCGATGAAGCGGTCGAACAGATCCGGACAGACCGCGGCAAGGCCGCGATGGACGACGCACGGGCCTTTTTCGACGCCTTCCTGAATAATATCGACGAGATGCTGGCGACCTCTGACGACAATCAGCGGGGAAACCTCAACAATCTGCGTTGGGTATCGATAGGCGGCGGCATGGTCATTCTGCTCGTCGTGCTCGGCGCGATCTGGACCGTATGGCGCTACACTCAGGAGTTGAGGCAGGCGCGCCAGGCCGTTGAGGAAGCCAATACCGGCCTTGAAGAACGCGTGCGCGAACGCACCTCCGATCTCGGCAAGGCCAATGAGGAGATCCAGCGCTTCGCCTATATCGTTACGCACGATCTGCGTGCGCCCCTCGTCAATGTCATGGGCTTTACCAGCGAAATGGAAGCCAGCGTCGAGACGCTGCGCTCCTTCATGGAGTCCCGGCCCGCCGAGACAGACCCCTACTACGAGGAGGCCAAGCTGGCCGCCACCGAGGACCTGCCCGAGGCCATCAACTTCATCCGGGCGGCCACCCGCAAAATGGACAGCCTCATCAACGCCATCCTCAAGATCTCGCGTGAAGGCCGGCGCCAGCTCAAGCCCGATGCGATCGACCTCGAGGACATCGTCCAAAACTCCCTCGCAGCCATCCACCACCAGCTGGCCGACAATGGCGGGGAAAGCGAAACCGACCTGCGCGCCAGCAAGCTGGTGAGCGACAAGCTCTCGATCGAACAGATCCTGGGCAATCTGCTCGACAACGCCATCAAGTACCAGCAACCAGACCGGTCGCTCAAGCTCAGTGTCCGTTCGCGACATCTGCCGGGTAACCGCGTGCTAATTGATGTAGAGGATAATGGACGCGGTATTGCTGCAACCGACCATGAGCGTGTATTTGAGCTGTTCAGAAGGTCAGGCTCGCAAAGCCAGCCGGGTGAAGGCATAGGCCTGGCTCATGTCCGCACCATGGTTCGCAGCCTTGGGGGAGACATTACCTTGACCTCGCAGCTCGGCGAAGGCACGACATTTCATATCAATCTGCCGCGTGACGTGCGGTCATACCTGGGAAATATTCGCACATGAACGACGCACGCCCCGTAACCATCATCATGATCGAGGACGATGCAGGCCACGCGCGCCTCATCGAGAAAAATATCCGCCGCGCCGGCGTCGCCAACGAAATTGTCCCCTTCGACAACGGCACCGAAGCGCTGGCCTATCTCCTCGGACCTGACGGCTCCGGTCTCGTCAACAAGGGCCGCCAGCTTCTCGTGCTGCTCGACCTCAACCTGCCCGACATGACCGGCATCGACATCCTCGAAAAGGTCAAGGGCAACGAGCACACGCGCCGTTCGCCAGTCGTGGTTCTGACCACGACCGATGACCAGCGCGAGATTCAGCGCTGCTATGATCTGGGCGCCAATGTCTACATCACCAAGCCCGTGGATTATGACGGCTTCGCCAATGCCATCAAGCAGCTCGGCTTGTTCTTCTCGGTCATGAAAATCCCAGAGGCCGAATAATCAGCCATGTTCAACAGCAAGCCGCATGTCCTTTACATTGACGACGACCCGGGTCTCGCACGTCTGCTGCAGAAGGCCCTGGAGCGACGCGGCTATACGTTCCAGCACGCCACCACAGCGGAAGAAGGGCTGGACGTCATCGCCAAGGGCGGCGTCGACGTCGTAGCGCTCGACCATTACCTGTCCTCCGGCACGGGGCTGGACGTTCTCGAGCGGATGACCGACCTCGAGGACAAGCCGGCTGTCGTCTATGTGACGGGCTCGGCGGAAACCGCTGTTGCGGTCGCCGCACTCAAATCCGGCGCGACAGATTTCGTCCCCAAGACGCTTTCGGACGAGTTCATGGAACTTCTGATGTCAGCGATCGACCATGCTGTCGAGCATATCCGGCTGGTCCGCGCCAAGGCCAAGGCCGAGCGCGAGGTTCATGAAGCGCGCGAGCGCGCCGAAATGCTGCTCGGCGAGGTCAATCACCGCGTCGCCAATTCGCTTGCCATGGTCGCGGCCCTCGTCGGCCTGCAATCCAACGCCGTGAGCGATGCCGAGGCCAAGCGCGCCCTGTCGGAAACACAGGCGCGCATCCACGCCATCGCCGGCGTGCACCGCCATCTCTATTCGGCCGAGGACGTCCACTCGGTCGAGATCTCAGATTACATCAAGAGCCTTGCCTGCGAACTCGGCACCTCGATGCAGTCCGAGGGTCAGACGGCCGAACTCAAGGTCAAGGTCGAGAGCTTCCACCTGCCCACCGAGAAAGTGGCCTGGCTGGGCGTGATCCTCACCGAACTCGTCACCAATGCCCTCAAATATGCCTATGCCGGGCGCGAACTGGGCGAAGTGCGCGTCGCCATGGCGCAGCAGGATGGTCAGGCCCAGTTGCTGGTCGAGGACGATGGGATCGGCTGGACCGGCCAGGGCGTGCCGCAGGGCACCGGACTTGGCACCCGCATCGTCAAGGCCATGGCCCACAGCCTTGCCGCCGATGTGTCCTATGACCCAACGGGTCCTGGCACACGCGTGACCGTCACTTTCCCGATCTGAAGTTTTGTGGCGCTCGAAAGAAGCGCCCTGCCCCCAAAACAATTGCGGCCGGTTGATCAACCGGCCGCATAATTTTGTTCGGGCTTAGGAAACGCCGCCGAGCCGCGTTGATGCCGGACGCAGCGAGCGCATCTCATCATCGGTCAGCGCCCGGTCGCCGCGCGCGTCGCGGACCCGGGTGGGCAGGCCCATCCGGTTGAGCAGGCTGATGAACGGCACGGGCGGCAGTTCCTCGACATTGACCATGTGGTGGCAGTCCCACTCGCCCTTGGCGATGAGGAGGGCCGCAGCCACAGCTGGTACGCCGGCCGTGTAGGAGATGGCCTGGCTGCCGGTCTCGGCGAAGGTCTCTTCGTGATCGCAGATGTTGTAGATCAACACCTCGGTCTCCACGCCGCCGCGCGTCCCCTTCACCAGATCGCCGATGAAGGTCTTGCCGGCATAGTCGGGCGCCAGCGAAGCCGGATCAGGCAGCACGGCCTTCACCACCTTGAGCGGAACCACTTCCTGGCCCTCGGCCGTCACCACGGCCTCGTTGGACAGGAGACCGAGATTGTTCAACACCGTGAAGACGTTGATGTAGTGCTCGCCAAAGCCCATCCAGAAGCGGATATCGGGCACGTCGAGATTGGCCGAAAGCGAGTGCAACTCGTCATGGCCGGTCAGATAGGTCTTGTGCGACCCAACCACCGGCAGGTCGTCGGTGCGGCTGACTTCGAACATCTTGTTCGCCGTCCACTGGCTCTGCTGCCAGCTCCACACCGTTCCGGTGAATTCGCGGAAATTGATTTCGGGATCGAAGTTCGTCGCGAAGTAGCGGCCATGGCTGCCCGCATTCACGTCGATGATATCGATACTGTCGATGCTGTCGAAATAGTGCTGGGCTGCCAGCGCCGCGTAGGCATTGACGACACCGGGATCGAACCCTGCGCCGAGAATGGCGGTAATGCCCTTGCGCTCACACTCCTCGCGATGCTTCCACTCATAGTTCCCGTACCACGGCGGCGTCTCGCACACCTTGGCGGGGTCTTCGTGGATGGCCGTGTCGATATAGGCGGCGCCGGTTTCAATGGCGGCCCGCAGCACGGACATATTGAGGAAAGCCGAACCAGCATTGATTACGATCTGGCTCTTGGTCTGGCGGATGAGCGCCTTGGTCGCTTCGACGTCCAATGCGTCGAGCTGGTGAGCGGCAAGCAGCCCGGGACGCTTCAGCGCTTTCCTCTCGAGCACGCCGGCAATGATCGCCTGGCATTTGTCGAGAGTACGCGACGCAATGTTGATGTCCCCGAGCACGTCGTTGTGCATTGCAGCCTTAACGGCTGCGACCTGCGCGACACCTCCGGCACCGATGATCAGTACGTTTTTCTTCAATTGACACGAAACACCTTATTGGTGGTTGACGATATCAGCGCTCTTTACGAGAGGCTGGCGACGTAATCGGTATAGCCGAATTCCCGAATAAGATCGACTGCACCATTTTTCCGGCGGATGGCAATGGATGGCATGGCCACGCCGTTGAACCAGTTTTTCTTCACCATCGTGTAACCGCCCGCGTTCAGGAGCGCTATCCGATCGCCCACCTGCAGCGGCTTTTCGAAGTCGAATTCACCGAAAACATCGCCTGCAAGGCATGACTTGCCGGCGATCATATAGCGGTGCGGACCAGTGTTCGGCGCCACCGTGGCGCTCTCCCGATAGACCAGCAGGTCCAGCATATGGGCTTCCACTGCGCTGTCGACAATAGCCACGGCCTTGCCGTTCTCGATCACGTCGAGCACGCTGACTTCAAGCGTCGTCGTATCCGTCACCACCGTATCGCCGGGCTCGAGATAGACCTGCACCTCGAATCGCTCGGCGAAACGGCGCAGCCTTTCGGCTAGGCGCTCAATTGGATAGCCGTCCTTGGTGAAGTGGATACCACCGCCCAGGCTCACCCATTCCACCCGTGACAGGAAGTCCCCGAACTTGGCCTCGATGCGGTCGAGCAGGTCCGAGAACGCCTCGACGGAGTCGTTTTCACAATTGCAGTGGATCATGAAGCCGGAGACCTGATCGATCACCGCCTCGATGCGGGCGGCATCCCACTCGCCGAGGCGACTGAACGGACGCGCCGGATCGGCGAGGTCGAAATGGGAGTGGCTGACGCCGGGATTGACCCTGAGGCCGATCGCCAGATGCCGCGCCTTGTCGGCAAAACGCTCAAGCTGGCTGGCCGAATTGAAGATGATCTTGTCGCCATTGGCGATCGCTTCGTCGATCTCGCCATCCGACCAGGCCACCGAATAGGCATGGGTTTCGCCGGCAAACTTCTCGCGGCCAAGGCGCACTTCGTTGAGCGAAGACGAGGTCGTGCCATCCATGTGCGGGGCGATCTGCTCGAAGGTCGACCAGGTGGCAAAGCATTTCAGCGCCAACAGGCATTTTGCGCCAGAAGCAGCGCGCAGCTGATCGATCCGCGCCAGGTTGCGCTCAAGCAGGGTCTCGTCGATCAGGTAATAAGGTGTTGTCAGGGGCATCGCGCGCAGAACTCCAACAGGCGTCATGTCCCCGCCACGTCAGGCGGAAAATGGGAAGGTCAGCCAATACCGGCATGTGGCCGCAATCGCAAGCGATCCCCGGCATTTGAGCCATGCGCTCACCGGTTCTCGTGCGTAGAAAATCGAAAAGGCCCCCGGAGACACTCCGGGGGCCTTCAAATTCAAACCAGATAGAAGACGGATTAGTCTTCCTTGGTGTTGGACAGGGTCTCAACCTTGCAGAGGGCCTGATCCTTGAACGCGCAGTTCTGGATGGTCTGGGCAAATGCCGGGGCGGCAGCGCCAGCAACGATGGCGGCGGTCAGGACGGCTGCGACGATCTTCTTCATGGTCGGTTCCTTATCTCGAGATGACGCCCGAAAGATGCGACCCGGAGATTGCGTGAGCATTGCAACACCCATGCTCCAGCCGCAGGCCAGCAGGTCGAACCATGCACATCACGCAATTGTCAGGAAAATCGCCCCGCGGCACGCCTTTCCAGCCGAGCAGCAGCCCTGCGCTTTTTCAGCGCCCGCGCCCCGCAGGGGCAGACACAGAGGGCATGGAGGGGGTCAAGAGCCAGTTGACCTATAAGCCGGGTTCTGTAGGGCCGCTTGCGCGACGTGGTGACCATTCATCTGTGGCCCCTGTTACCAGGGCACTCGTGCAACCAACCCGGACGACATGGCCTCGAAACAGGCTGGGCCGAAGCCCGCGTCATCCCTATTTGGTCTTGCTCCCGGTGGGGTTTACCGTGCGGCTCCTGTTGCCAGGCGCCCGGTGCGCTCTTACCACACCCTTTCACCCTTACCGGCCCGAAGGTCGGCGGTTTGCTTTCTGTGGCACTTTCCCTGGGGTCGCCCCCGGCGGCTGTTAGCCGTCACCGTGTTTCGATGGAGCCCGGACTTTCCTCTCGCAGCAGGTTACCCCACTGCCAGCGGCCACCCGGTCAACTGGCCGGCGTCTTGTGCGGGAGCGCGTCCTCACAGTCAAGTGAGCAAAGGTTGTGCTTTTGGCTTTGTAATCGCCTGATAGGCCAGATTGATCGCCGACATGCGCGCGGTGGCCACATCGACCAGTTCCTCGGGCACGCCCTTGGCGATCAGCCGATCCGGATGATGCTCTGCGACGAGCTGGCGATAGACGCGACGCACTTCCTCGGGCAGCGCATCATGGGTGAGGCCAAGCACCATATAGGGGTCGACGCTCTCATCGAGCATCACATGCTGGGCCGCGATCTGTTCGAACCGCACTTCGTCAAAGCCGAAAATGGCGCTGACCGAACGCAAATAGTCGAGCTCCGCCTCATGCACCATGCCGTCAGCCGTGGCGATGAAGAAGAGGCCGTCGAGCACATGCTCAAGCGTTTCGGGCGTATCGGCAAAGAAACGGGCCACTTTGCGGGCATAGGCGTCGTAGCCGGCCACATCCTGCTTGGCCAGGTTGAACAGCCGCTCGACCTGCGGCTCCTGGTCCTTGGCGATTTCGACGGTAGCATTGAAGGCGCGCACTTCAGACGCTGTCACCGCGCCATCGGCCATCGCCATCTTGGCCGACAGGGCAATCAGCGCCAGCGTGAACGCCGCTTCCCGGCCGCCGGGCAGCCAGTTGTCAGGATCGAGAATATTGGCAATGTGTCCGGCTACGCCGGTGCGGCGCGAGAACGATCCGAGGAAGTGGGCAAGCCGCTCCCGGATGTCGCGATTCTCTTCCGCCTTGCGTACACAGCACAGCATTTGTCCGCCTTTCCGCCGGTCGCGCCACGAGGCGACCTGCCCGGCACACTATCGCTTGCGCCCGCTTCGGTCCATGCCCCCTGCCGCAGAGCGCCCATGCGCCTCAGGGGACGAACGGCAGATAGAAGCTGTCGTCATAGGCCGGCGGGAAGGTCCGGTCCCGGCGCGTACTGCGCGGTGCGTCATCGAGCCAGAAGCCCTCAGCCGGATAGGCGTCGGCACTCGGCTCCACCCGATAGACCGCGCTGCTGCCCGCCTGCTGGCGCTGCGCCAGGAAGTCGGACAGCGGGCCAGTCTCCCACCCCTCGAGATCGTCGGCAGTCACGACGCCCGGCGGTTCGACCAACACCGGCGACGGCTGTCGCACCGGCGCTGTGGTCACCACTGGAGCTGGCTCATCAAGGATCAGCACCGGGGCGGAGGGGGCAACTGCAACCGGCGTTGCCGGTCGCATGGAGAGCGGCATGGGCACGGGCGCAACCTTCGGGGGCAGGGCCGCCACGGTCTCGATCACCGGCCGCGTCTGCGCCGCTGGCGTTTCCGTGACTGCAGGAGGAGCGACCGGCGCCTCGGCAGCCGACGCAGGCGCCGTCACGGGCGCGGCAGGACGCGGCAGGGCAGCAGTCTCAATCGGGGGTTCGGCCGCAGCCGGCACATCCTCGCCGGTGATATAGCTGGGCAAGGCACGGCCGGTGTCGAGATAGCTCTGCACCGCATCGCCACCCGCAGCGGCAGTGTCCACCGGCGCGGGCATCTCAGGGCGCGAAACTTCAGGAACAGGCGAGACCGTCGACAGGCTGTTTCCGGCGTCGACAACGCTCACCTGCACGGGTTGGGACTGCTCGAAGCGGCCGATGAAGTAGTCGGCCACAGGAACACCAACGACGAGCAGCGCCCCGGCCCAGGCGAGGCCATTGGTGAGGCGGCGATCAGGTTTCATAGTCAGGCAGCTCCGCTCTGCGTCGCAAGATTGTCGGGCTTGAAACCGACATTGGTGGCCATTTTATGAATGACCCTTGAGCCGCCTGACATGAACAGCGCCTGAACGCCTCCCTCTTAGCCGTCCGAGCGGCGGCCCAGCAGGCGCGCGAGCGCCAGCACCAGATTGGAGCGGTTCAGCGTATAGAAGTGGAACTCGGTGACGCCTTCGTCGAGCAGTTCCGTCACCTGCTCGGCCGCGACCGCCGCCGCCACGAGCGCATGGGTTTCCGGATCTTCATCAAGCCCTTCAAAGCGTTCGGCCAGCCAATCTGGGATCGAGGCTCCGCAGCGCGCCGCAAATCCGGAGATCTGCTTGAAGCTGTGGATCGGCTGGATGCCCGGCACGATCGGCGCGGTGATCCCGGCCTTGCGGGCCCGTTCGAGGAAACGCAGATAGTCCGAATTGCGGAAAAACATCTGCGTGATCGCCCGGTCGGCACCGGCATCGAGCTTGCGCTTCAAATTATCGATATCAGCATCCCAGTCGGCACTCTGCGGGTGCTTTTCGGGATAGGCGGCGACCGAAATGTCGAAGTCACCGATCCTGCGGATGCCCGCGACGAGGTCGGCGGCGTTTTTGTAGCCATCGGGATGTGGCGTGAACGGATGGCCGACACCTTCCGGCGGATCACCGCGCAGCGCCACGATGCTGTTGACGCCCGCGGCCTTGTAACCTTCGACCACCGCATCGACTTCCGCGCGGCTGGCGCCAACACAGGTCAGGTGCGCCGCTGCCGGCACGCCGGTGTCAGACGTAATGCGGCTGACCATGCGCAGCGTCCGCTCGCGGGTCGAACCACCCGCGCCATAGGTCACCGACACAAAACGCGGCCCAAGCGGGGCCAGCTTGCCGATGCTCTCCCAGAAGCGCTCTTCCATCGCGTCCGTCTTGGGCGGGAAGAATTCGAAGCTGAGCTGCAGCGCCGGGCGCTTGTCGGCGGTCAGTCGGCTGGCGCGGAGATTGTCGTCGATCATTGATCTAATCCGTTATTTGCGGTCGCTGAGGTGCCACAGGCACACTGTCAGCCCGCGATCAGAAGTGTTGCTCGGAAATTCCCGGACGGCGCGCACATCGAGGTCGGCGGCCTCCGCCCAGGCGTTCATCTGCTCCCCGGAGAGACCAAGCCGTCGGTGGGCATGTTCGGTCCGGAGAAATTCGAGGTCGTGTGGTGCAAAGTCGACGATGAGAATGTCGCCACCGGGAGAAAGCAGGCGTCTCGCCTGCGCCAGCATGCGCCCGGGATCGTCGAAATAATGTAGCACCTGATGGATGGTAATGACGTCGGCCGGGCCGATCGCCGGGTCGAGGGCCGCAATATCGCCCAGCCGGACCTGCGCCTGCGCCAGCCCCGACGAGGCGAGGCGCGCCCGCGCGACGGCCAGCATCTCCCGGCTGGAATCAATGCCGATACCGCGCCGGAAACGTGGCGCCAGGACTTCGAGCATGCGCCCGGTGCCGGTGCCGAGATCGACCAGCAGATCGGCCGTGCGCCCGTCCAGAGCCTCGAGCATCGCCGCTTCCACGGCTGCCTCGGGCACATGCAGCGTCTTCTGCAGGTCCCAGCTGTCGGCGACCTTGGCGAAATAGGCCCCCGCCCGCGCCTGCTGTGCCGAAAAGATCGCGTCTTGCCGCGCCTTGTCGCTGAGGCGCTCGGCATCATCGGGAGAAAGGCGCGCCACCAGCCAGCGGGCGAGCTCGGCGCCGTCGCCACTGGGCGCGAGCCCATAATACGCCCAGGCCCCTTCGGCGTGGCGCTGCACGAGGCCTGCGTCGGCCAATAGCTTGAGATGGCGCGAAACGCGCGGCTGGCTCTGGTCCAGAATTTCGGTCAGGTCCTTGACCGAATGATCGCCATCGGCGAGCAATGCGAGCAGACGTAACCGCGTGCCTTCGCCCGCCGCCCTCAGCACACCCACCAAATCGTTCAAATCGCTCATTCACTCACCTGATATAAAGATATCTTTATATCCGGCGAAAGTGATTGGTCCAGAGAAAATTGCGCCTGGGGAAATCTCGTATCGAGATCTCCCCATTATCCGGTCGGTGCCTCAGGCGCGCATCGCCACCCGCGTGTTCGGCGCTTCGGTACGGCGGCGGAAAGAATGGGCACGCCACAGCTCAAAAATCCGGGCGGCCTCCTCTTCCTTGAGCACCGAAAAACGGCTCGCGACCATGCTGCGATCCGCGTCCGTCGGCAGGTCCCGCCATGGCAACACCGCCACAATGGCATCAAACAGCTGCGCGTCCGTCTTCAGTGCCCGCATGGCAACGGTGACGGCTGCATAATCCTGGCTCGCCAGCCACTTCACCACGATCTCCGGCGCCACCCGCAGCGTCAGCGTCATGGCGGCGGCCACATGGTGACCATAGGCAAAGCGCACGAAGCGCGTCATCGCCGGCTCGTCCAGCTGCTTGCGGTCGAAAAGAGCCTTCACCTGGTTATAGGCGAGCTTCCATTCCTGCCCGTTGAACCCGGCTTTGTTACGGATGCGGTTGTAGACCACCGCATTGACCTTGCCCGCAGCAACGGGATCGAGCCGCCCGTCAGTCTCGCCGAGGCTCTCCATGACCTTGTCGGCGGCCCACTCGATCTCGCCGCGCAGCGATTTCCAGTCGATCTCGCTGCGGTTGCGCAGATCTTCGGCGATCTCGGAATTGCCCCGCGCCCGTTCAACCAGGGTTTTGAGCGTCGACGCGCCGAAAGCGGCGTTCTCATTGCGCACGAGGCGCACGACGGAACTGGTCTCGCCATGCCGCACGATGGCCTCGCCCACCCGCTTCGGCACTACCGCCCGGCTGGCGATGGCCATCCGGTGTGCCTCGCTCTGCTTGGAGACGATGTCGATGAGATCGTCCTCGCTGAGCACAGTGGAAAATTCCAGCAGCGGTCGGGCAACTTCGATGTCGTCATTGGCAAGCTTGAGCACAGCCGTGCCCGGCGCCCTCTTCAGCGGCGCCAGAAGACTGGCGACATGAGCGCGCGCCTCGACCTCGACCAGGTCGGCCAGGAGGCACAGCGCCTCGTCGTACTGGGCCATCTCCGCATCATCGCAGCGGTCGGAAACATAGCTGAAAAGCTTCGCCATATTCCGAAACAGCTGGTCGCGCTCAGGAAGGCTTTCCTCTGCGTTCACCACGTCTGGCCCCAGACATGCTCTGCTACCGCGTGAAACTTATTCATTGGCCTACTCCCACGGCGTGCGCATCGGCGATCACACTGGGGCCATTCCGCTTGCACGCGGCTGAAGCCAGAAGAGACAAGTTGAATAAAGCTCGATCGATCGCGCCCTAAACCGCGCGCCGATATAAAAAAAGGCCCCGGGAAAATCCCGGGGCCCTTTCGGTTTCGCTATGCGAGACCTCAGACCAGATCGAACCGGTCGGCGTTCATCACCTTGGTCCAGGCAGCCACGAAGTCCTTGACGAACTTCTCGGCATTGTCAGCCTGGCCATAGACTTCGGCGATGGCGCGCAGCTGGCTGTGCGAGCCGAAGATCAGGTCGGCGCGGGTCGCGGTCCACTTGGCTTCGCCGGTTGCGCGGTCGACACCCTGGTAGAGGTTGTCGCCGGCCGGGGTCCACTTGGTGGACATGTCCAGCAGGTTGACGAAGTAGTCGTTCGTCAGCGCTTCCGGGCTGTCGGTGAAGACGCCGTGATCATTGACGCCAGCCTTGAGCACACGCAGGCCACCGACCAGAACGGTCATTTCCGGAGCCGAGAGGCCAAGGAGCTGAGCGCGGTCGACGAGGGCGGATTCCGGCGACAGGCGCTGCTTGAGGTAGTGGTTGCGGAAACCGTCTGCCATCGGCTCAAGCCACTTGAAGCTGTCCGCGTCGGTCTGCTCGTCGGTCGCGTCGACGCGGCCCGGGGTGAACGGCACTTCGACGACGACACCGGCATCCAGCGCAGCCAGTTCGACACCGACCACACCGGCCAGCACGATCAGGTCAGCCATGGAGACGCGCTTCGAACCGGTCTGGCTCTCGTTGAACTCGGTCTGGACTTCTTCCAGAGCCTCGAGCACGCGGGCCAGCTGTTCGGGCTGGTTGACGGCCCAGTCCTTCTGCGGCGCGAGACGGATACGCGCACCGTTTGCACCACCGCGCATGTCCGAACCGCGATAGGTCGAAGCCGACGCCCAGGCGGTCGAAACCAGTTCCGAAACCGACAGGCCGGTTGCTTCGATGTCGCCCTTGAGCGCTGCAATATCGGCAGCGTCGATGAGGGCGAAGTCGCGGGCCGGAAGCGGATCCTGCCAGAGCAGGTCTTCAGCCGGGACTTCCGGACCGATGTAGCGAGCCTTCGGGCCCATGTCGCGGTGGGTCAGCTTGAACCAGGCGCGCGCGAAGGCTTCCTTCAGCTCTTCCGGGTTTTCCAGGAAGTGGCGGGAGATCTTGTCGTAGGCCGGGTCCATGCGGAGCGCCAGATCGGAGGTCAGCATGCTGGGAGCCCAGGACTTGCCTTCGATATGGGCGTCCGGAACCGTGCCGGCACCGGCACCATTCTTGGGAGTCCACTGCTTGGCGCCAGCCGGCGAGGTCGTCAGCTCCCACTCGAAGCCATAAAGGTTCTCGAGGAAGTTGTTGCTCCACTGGGTCGGCGTGGTGGTCCAGACGACTTCGAGGCCCGACGAGATGGTGTCAGCGCCCTTGCCCGAACCGAACTTGTTGTTCCAGCCCAGACCCTGCGCTTCGATCGGCGCGCCTTCCGGCTCTGCCTCGACCAGCGATGCGTCGCCCGCACCATGGGTCTTGCCGAAGGTGTGGCCACCAACGATCAGCGCCACGGTCTCATAGTCGTCCATCGCCATGCGGGCGAAGGTGTCGCGAATGTCGCGCGCCGAAGCCAGCGGATCGGGGTTACCGGCCGGGCCCTCGGGGTTCACATAGATGAGGCCCATCTGCACGGCAGAGAGCGCATCATCGAGCTTGCGCTCACCCTGGTAGCGCTCGGCGTCGGAGAGCCATTCGCCTTCCTGGCCCCAGTAGATGTCGAGCTCGGGAACCCAGGTATCGACGCGGCCACCGGCGAAACCAAAGGTTTCAAAGCCCATGGATTCGAGCGCGACGTTACCGGTCAGGATGAACAGGTCAGCCCAGGAGATACGGTTGCCGTACTTCTGCTTGATAGGCCACAGCAGGCGACGAGCCTTGTCGAGGTTGACGTTGTCCGGCCAGGAGTTGAGCGGCGCAAAGCGCTGCTGACCTTCCCCGCCACCGCCACGACCGTCCTGCACGCGATAGGTACCGGCAGAGTGCCAGGCCATGCGGATCATGAACGGACCATAGTGGCCCCAGTCTGCCGGCCACCATTCCTGGCTGTCGGTCATCAGCTGACGGAGGTCTGCCTTGAGGCCCTCATAGTCGAGCTTCTTGAATTCCTCGGCATAGTTGAAGTCCGCACCCAGCGGGTTCGCCTTGATGCTGTGCTGGTGCAGCACAGACAGGTCGAGCTGGTTCGGCCACCAGTCGCGATTCTGCGTACCGGTCTGCTGCTTACCGTGATTTACCGGGCACTTGCCGGCCGGCGCTGCGTCTTGCTGGTCGGGGAATACATTGTCTTCCACGGTGAGGCTCCTTCTTTTGTGAGGACCACATAGCCCACCGATCACGATAAGGCCAATTGATAATTCCTCCACGCTTGATAAGGTGTGCTTATCATGCCGATCACCATCAAACAGATGCGCTACGCCCTTGCTGTCGCCCGCGCCGGTCACTTCGGCCGTGCCGCCGAGGCGAGCGCCGTATCCCAGCCGGCGCTCTCCCAGCAGATACTCGCGCTGGAGGAACTCTGTGGCACGGCCCTCTTTGACCGCACCAAGTCAGGCGTCCGTCTGACCCCCTTTGGCCGGGAGTTCATCACCCTTGCGGAAGCCGCTGTGGAAACGGCCGACAAGCTCAATAATTTCGCGCTCCGCCACGGAGGCCGGCCTGACCGTCCGCTGCGCTTTGGCCTTATCCCCACCGTCGCGCCCTATCTCCTGCCGCAGGTCTTTCCCGCCCTTATCCGCGATCTGCCGGACATGCGCTTTGCGATCAGCGAGGGCCGCACCGAAACCCTTCTTGCCGGCCTCGAGGATGGCTCGCTCGATATTGCGCTCATCGCCACCGAGCCGCCGCGCACAGGCCCCCGCCTGGTCACCGCCCCCCTGTTCGCCGACGCCTTCGTGCTCGCCACGCCGCGCAGCGAAACCAGCGACACGCCGGTCTCGCTTACCGAAATCCCGCCCGAGCGCATCCTGCTTCTCGACGAGGGGCATTGTTTTCGCGACCAGTCCATTGCCGCCTGCCGGCTCGACGGAGATCGCAACAGCCGCACCTTTGCGGCCACCTCGCTCTCCACCATCGTGCAGTTCGTGGCCAATGGTCAGGGCGTCACCCTCTTGCCCGAGATCGCCGTCGACAAGGAAAGCAGCGACCCGCGCATCGCCATCCATCGCCTCAATGATCCGGCCGCCGGCCGCCAGCTGCGCCTCGTCTGGCGCGAGGCCACCCCATACGGACGGATTTTCGAGCAGATCGCCGGCATCGTCCGCTCGACCCGCGACGAAGAACTGGCCCAACCGGCCTGACCTTTTCCGATTAATCCTGACGCGCCATTGATCTGCCACCTGTCAGGCCCAACCTTTTCATCAGTAGGACGTTTGCCTCTGAACGATCGTGGCCAGACGGCTGCGACCGGGCCCGTCTAAACTGAGGAGAAGCAGATGAAAAAGCCCATCACCTGGATCTTGATCGCAAACGGCACCCAGGCCCGCATCCTGGAGCACAATGGCCCCGGCAAGGGCCTGTCCAGCGTCAATGGTCTTGAATGGGCCATCGCGCCCCTGCAGAGCCAGGACATCAACACCGACAAACCCGGCCGCGGATTTTCTTCAGCTGGCGCAGGCCGCAGTGCCATGGAGCCGCGCACCGACGCGGCCGACCACCGCGAAGCCGAATTCGTCCGCACCGTCGCCCAGGAGGTCGACCGTAAGGCGCTCGATGGTTCCTTTGATCGCCTGGTGATTGCCGCAGCCCCGATTGCCTTGGGCAATTTTCGCAAGCAGCTGTCCGATCACTCCAAGAAGCTGGTCCTCGCCGAGCTCGACAAGGACCTGACCAACCTCCCCACACCGCAGCTGAGCAAGCATTTCGACGGCATCATCGCCGTCTGACGCAAATGGCCCGGCGCCCTCCCCTGGGCGCCGGACCATCCTCAGAAACCACTGCAACATCAAAAACTTATCTCACGATCCGGAATCACTTCCTCCGGCAAGTGATTCAAGACATCAGCCCGTTGAATCAAGGCATCAGCCGCGCGGCCTATCCTATTCCGCGTCATCCTCATCATCATCGTCATCATCGCCGCTGAAGGCGTCGAGAAACTCTTCCAGCATCCGGTTGATGAGATCGGGCCGCTCGATGCTGGGGACATGGGCAACCCCTTCCATCACCAGCGCATAGGCGTTCGGCATGGTCTCCGAGAGGTGCTCATGCCTGTCCACCAGCGCGGTAAAATCCTCGTCGCCGACGATCAGCAGCGATGGCGCATTGATCTCGCCAACACGCGACCAGGCTGACTCGCGCTCTTCTTCCTGCGTCAGCGGCGGCTTGCTCAGCGCCCGCGCATTCATGTCGAGAAACAGCGCCCGCGCCGCTCCGCCCACACGGCCGCTTGGCCCGCGAGGACCATCCAGCCACTCATGCGCCTGGACCCTGTTGAGGAGGTCGAGATCGCCCCGCTCCCAGGCATCCTCTTCCGCCATCTCGATGGCTTCCTCGGCCTGCGTCGCCGTCCACGGCGCGCCGGTCACCGAGGTGCCGATCAGCACAAGGCCGATAACGCGACCTGGATGGCGCAGCGCATAGTCGATCGCCAGCCCGCCGCCGAGAGAGCAGCCGACAAAGATCGCCGCTTGGATATCGAGCGCCTCAAGCACCGCCTCGAGATCATCAAGGTGGCTGAATTTCTCGTCCGGGCTTTCCGCCCCGCCATAGCCGCGCCGGTCGTAGGCAATGGCGCGCCAGCCCATCTCGGCCGCCAGAGCCATCTGCTGCTCCCACATGCGGTAGTCGCAGACGCCGGCGTGCAGAAACACGACGGGCAATCCCTCGCCGAGCGACACGCCGGGCAGCACGGCGCCACCCGTTTTTATGACAAAGGGTTCGCCGGTCATGGCAGCGCTCCAATGGAACTGGATTTATTCGCTATAGGGCTTGGGCCAGACTACTGCAGCACCATGGCACAAAAGCGGATGTCATATCGCGCGCCGAACCAGCACCCTGGCTCATCAGCGATGGGCGCAAACACGCCGAGCTCGACCGGCACCTGGCCGGGCCGTGCATCGGCGGAAATCCGATAGCCCTGCCCCTCATTGTCCGCCGTCAATGCAAACGCAAAAACCTGACCGTCCGGGAGCGCGAATGTCAGCCCGCCACCATCGACACTCACGTCGCAGTCGAAGCTGTCATAGTCCGTCATTTCGCACAGCCCGGGCGCTGCCCCTGCCGGCGCGGCGAGGGCAAGGCCGCCTAGCAGCACCGCCCCCGTCAAGATCCTCTTCATCCATTCCCCCAAAACGGCAAACCTGTAAGGGCGCTAAGCCCCGATCTGGCCGAGCATATTGCACAAATTCAGCCAAACCCAACGCGTTTTCGGAAGCCTTCTGGCGGTTTGGTAAAGGGAGAGGCAGGGCGGCAACGCTCGCCCTGCCTCCAAAATCACCAGCGGGTCAGCCCGAGAAGCTTTTCGCCCAGCGGCGTCAGCTTCGCCGTTTCGGCATTGTGCTTTTCCCACTCCCGCGGGTCGCCCGGAAAGGCATCGCGCCGCGGATGGTCCCGCTCGCGCCACAGGCGAATGCGTTCCTCGCGCTCTTCGGCGTTGTCGAACTCGGCCGGATGCATCGAAATATACTGCGCCATACGCACGCGGTTTTCGGAGTGATTGGGCCGCACACCATGGGCCAGGAGCGAATTGAAGATCATCAGATCGCCCGGCTCCATGTCGATATTGACGACGCTGAGGCCAGTCATGTCCGGATGCATCGGATCGCGATCGGCAGGCTGGGTTTTCACCCATTCGTCAAAATGCTCGAAGAGATAGGGCACGCACTGGAAGCCCCCGACGTCGCCATCCTGCTTTTTCAAACTGAGCACCGCCTGCACCCCAATCGGCGGCGGAACGATGGAGGTATCGACGTCCCAATGGATAAAACCGTTGGGATTGCCCTTTACCTTCTTGGGCGGATTAAGGTTAGCCCGGTCGATCGTCACCCACAGATCCTCGCGGTCCCAGATGTCGACGAACACATCGTAGATGCGCTGCTCCATCCGGTTGTCCCACAGATACTGGTGATTATAGATCTCCAGCATGCCGGTGCCGTTCAGCTCCTTCATGATGTGATCGCGCCGCTGCGGCGCATACCAGGTGGACTGGTCGTTCGGGTCCTTTTCGTCAAATTTCCAGAGCAGATCCGCAAGCCGTTCGACATTGGCCGCAGGCACCGCCTGCCGCACGATCACATAACCCTTGGTTGTCCACTGCTGCCAATCCGCCTCCGACAACACCCGCAGCGGCAGGCGCTTCTGAATATCCTTGAGCTGGACGGTTGCATTGGTGGTCGGATGGCTGTCGCGCTTCATCGCATTGGCCATGGTCTGCATGTCGGAACTCTCCCATGTCTCGCTCCCGATCATTCGGTAGCAGCACACTAGCGGGCCCGACGCGGCCGATGTTGTCGGCAACTTGCCAGTTCTGATACTATTCTGGCGTTAGCAAGCGGATAAGCGCCAGATGAAGCCCTATCTCGAAAAGCTCGCGGCGGCCGACGGCGCCTCCTGGGCCATGCTCAATCGCCGCCTGCCCGAAGGCATCCCCTTCCAGTGGCATCATCACCCGGAGATGGAGCTCACCCTCACGCTCAACTCCCGCGGCCAGCGCTTTATCGGCGATCACGCCGCTCCCTATGACCACGACGACCTGATCCTTGTCGGCGGCAATCTCCCTCACACCTGGGCTTCTACCGAGGCCATCGACCCTACCCAGCCCCATGTTGCCCTTGTGCTCTGGTTCGGCCCCGACTGGCTTGAGCAGATGGCGGCGACTTCAGTCGAACTCGCCCCCTTGCGCGATCTCATCACCCGCGCCCGCCACGGCCTCCACTTCCCCGCAGCCACCGCCAGCGCCCTGCGCCAGCGCTACGAGGCGCTGTTCGATCAGCCGCCGGAACAGCGTCTTTTCAGCCTGCTGGACCTGCTCCTCACCCTCGCTCGTGACCGGGACGCCACCGCGCTCTCCACCAGCAGCGCCGCCCCCGCCGATCAGACCAGTCGCGCCCGCATCGACCGCGTCCTCGCCCATATCCACGCCCATCACGCCGAACTGATCCGGCTAGACACCCTCGCCGATCTCGCCGCCCTTAGTGCCTCCGGCCTCCACCGCATGTTCTTGAAACACACCCAGACGACCATCTCGCAATATCTCATCCGCCTGCGCATCGCCGACGCCTGCGCCCGCCTCTCCTCCACCGACCAGCCGATTCAGCACATCGCCAACTCTGTCGGCTACGCCTCCCTCGCCAACTTCAACCGCCATTTTCAAACCCTGCGCGGCATGACGCCGAGGGCGTATCGGGGACGGTTCAGGGGGTGAGTGAATAAAAAACCGGCCCCGACAGTGTCGGAGCCGGCCAGAATTCGTTTCAACACAAAACTGCTTAGCGGGTCAGCGGCTTATACGTTGCGCGCTTCGGGTTGACCGCGTCGGCGCCGAGACGGCGGACCTTGTCGGCCTCGTAGTCCTGGAAGTTGCCTTCGAACCATTCCACGTGGCTGTCGCCTTCAAAGGCCAGCATGTGGGTCGCCAGACGATCGAGGAACATGCGATCGTGGCTGATGATAACGGCGCAACCGGCGAATTCCTCGAGCGCCTCTTCGAGCGCGGCAAGGGTTTCGGTGTCGAGGTCGTTGGTCGGTTCGTCGAGGAGGAGCACGTTCGAGCCGGCCTTGAGCATCTTGGCAAGGTGCACGCGGTTACGCTGGCCACCCGAAAGATTGCCGACCTTCTGCTGCTGGTCCCCGCCCTTGAAGTTGAAGGTCGAGGTATACGCACGAGAATTCATCTCGCGCTTGCCGAGCATCAGCACATCGTCGCCGCCGGAGATTTCTTCCCAGACGGTCTTGTTCGGATCGAGGGAGTCGCGGCTCTGGTCGACATAGCCGAGGTGCACGTTCTCGGCCACGGTGATGGTGCCCGAATCCGGCTTTTCCTGACCGGTCAGCATCTTGAAGAGCGTGGTCTTGCCGGCGCCGTTCGGGCCGATGATGCCCACGATACCACCCGGCGGCAGCTTGAACGAGAGATTGTCGATCAGCAGGCGATCGCCGAAGGACTTCGACACGCCTTCCACAGTGATCACGTTCTGGCCGAGGCGTTCGCCCGGCGGAATGATGATCTGGGCGGTATGCGACATGGTACGGGCGTCGTTGAGCTTGACCAGTTCGTCATAGGCCTTGATACGTGCCTTGGACTTGGACTGGCGTGCCTGAGGCGACATGCCCATCCATTCCTTTTCACGTTCCAGCACCTTTGCGCGGGCCGCATCTTCGCTCTTTTCCTGCGCAAAGCGCTTGGCCTTGGCATCGAGGTAAGCGGAGTAATTGCCCTCGTAGGGAACGCCGCGGCCGCGATCGAGCTCGAGGATCCAGCCGGTGACGTTATCCAGGAAGTAGCGATCGTGGGTGATGATGAGCACGGCGCCTTCGAATTCACGCAGATGGCGTTCGAGCCATGCGGTGGTTTCGGCGTCGAGATGGTTGGTCGGTTCGTCGAGCAGCAGCAGGTCAGGCTTGCTGAGCAGCAGCGCGCAGAGCGCGACGCGACGCTTTTCACCGCCCGAGAGGTTCTCGACCGAAGAATCGCCCGGAGGGCAACCGAGGGCTTCCATCGCCACTTCGACCTGGGATTCGAGATCCCACAGGTTCTGGCTGTCGATGACATCCTGGAGCTTGGCCGCTTCGTCAGCGGTCTCGTCCGAATAGTCCATCATCAGCTCGTTGTAGCGATCGATGACGGCCTTCTTCTCCTTGACGCCGAGCATGACATTGCCCAGCACGTCGAGGTTCGGATCAAGCTGCGGTTCCTGCGCCAGATAGCCGATCTTGGCGCCATCGGCAGCCCAGGCTTCACCGGTGAACTCGGTGTCGATGCCGGCCATGATCTTGAGCAGGGTCGACTTACCCGAGCCGTTCGGGCCCAGGATGCCGATCTTGGCATCGGGGTAGAAAGACAGATGGATATTATCCAGCACCTTTTTGCCGCCGGCATAAGCCTTCGACATTCCGTGCATGTGATAAATAAACTGGCGCGCCATTGCGTCCTTGCCTCTTATGCGTAACGGGAGTTGGCCGTCTATGTAGGCCATGCCGCACAAGGGAGCAACGGCTGGCCGTCACTGCGGCCCCATGATCCCGCACAATCGGCTGAAATGTCGCGTCGGCGCGTTATAATGCACCCTGCCCCGCCGGAGGGGAACCAAGTCTATCCCGTGTTAGTTTTCCGGGTTGCTTGGGGAGACCTCCAAATTGAACACATATCCTGAAATTGTGCCGGTTCCACGCCGGCGCCTCAATGCATTCGAAGCCATTGCCACCTTTGCTATAACTGCGACCCTGCTTTATCTCGGTGCAGGGATTTTTGTGCCGCTGGTTCTGGCCATTCTTCTGGCCTTTGCCCTCAATCCGCTCGTCAGCTGGATGAACCGGCGCCTCCACCTGCCCGATCCGGTTGCCGTTATCCTTGCGGTGCTGATCGCCGTGGCCGCCCTCGCCGGCTTTGCCGTCATGGCCGGATTGCAGATTGCCAACCTGGTGCAGGAACTCCCTGGCTACCGCTCCATCATGCAGACCAAGATCGAGGGCCTGCAGGAACAGTTCGGCGGCATGACCTGGCTCGACCAGATCACCGGCATGATGTCGAGCCTCGGGGATGGTTTTAACGGCGACTCCACTGGCGCGCCCGCAGAACCGGGCCAGATGCGCCCGATCCCCGTCACCATTTCAAACGACATCGGGCCACTGGCGGTGATCACTTCGGTCATGGGCTCCATTGTCGGCCCCATCGCCACCGCCGCCATCGTCACCGTCTTTCTGATTTTCCTGCTGATGGGCCGCGCCGACATGCAGGAGCGTTTCATTCGCCTCGTCAGCGCCGGCCGCTATTCGCTGACCAACCTTGCCATTTCCGACGCCAGCAGGCGTGTCGGCCGCTATCTCATCATCCAGCTGATGGTGAACACAACCTACGGCATCATCTTCGGCATTGGCCTCTGGCTGATCGGTGTGCCGAGCGCTCCGCTCTGGGGCCTCCTGATCATTCTGTTCCGCTATATTCCCTTCGTTGGCGCGCTCATCATCGCCATCGTGCCCTTTACCCTGACCTTCGCCGTCGATCCCGGCTGGAACATGCTGCTGATGGCGGTCGGGCTCTTCGTCGTCATCGACCTCACCACGGCCAACGTCATCGAGCCGCGCCTTTACGGCTCCAGCACCGGCGTCTCGCCTATCGCCATCCTGCTTTCGGCCATGTTTTGGGCGACCCTCTGGGGGCCGGTCGGCCTCATCCTTGCCACGCCCATGACTGTGGTTCTTGTGGTTGTCGGACGCCACCTGCCCCAGTTCCAGTTCCTCGAGACCCTTCTCGGCAGCGAGCCGGTGCTCTCGACCCATGAGCGGCTGTACCAGCGCATGCTCAACGGCAAGACCGAGGACGCCATCGATCTCTCCGAGGATTATCTCGAAGAGCACGACCGCGAAAAATGGGTCGATGATGTCATGCTCCCCACCCTGCGCATGGCCACGGCAGAACTGCCGGATCGCCCCGAATCCGTGCCGCAGCGCCGCCAGCTCATCGCCACTTTCGAGGCCGTTCTCAACAATGTCGTCGAGCCGGTCTGGCAGGACGAGGCCCCGATCATGCTCATCGGCGGCCGCACCGAAATCGACGAGGCCGCGGCCCGCCTGCTCGGCATGAAGCTGCTCGACGACAAGCTCGGCGTCTCGGTCCTCCCCCCCGGCGCTATCCGCCAGGAAGCCATCGGCCGGCTCGAACTCGAACCCGTGCACACCGTGGTCCTGATGTTCATGGGCGCCGACATCCGTGCCCAGTGCCGCTATGTCGCCCGGCGCATCCGACGCATGGACCCCGAGGTCCGCATCGCCGTCGTCCTGCTCAACGCAGCGGCCGGCGAGGAAACGGCTGATCTCCTCCATGTCGACGCCCTCTACCGCGACCTCGACAAGGCGGCTGACGCCATCAAGGCCGCCCAGGCCCCCGTCAAGAACCGCCAGGCCATCAAGGCCCAGCCCTTCGCCGGGCTCGGTCGCGGCGACGACGCCCTGGGCAATGCCCTTGACGCCATCGCCGATGAATTCGACGTCCCCGTTGCGCTCATCAATCTCACCGACGATGAGCGTCACCTCGAGGACGAAGACGCGGCAGAGCTCACCCGCATGGCCGTCGAAAAGGGCGATGTGCTGGTGATCCATAACTCCCAGTCGGACAGTATCGACGGGGACAACGCCTATCTCGTTACCAACGGTATCGACTTCTTCGCCGCCGCGCCGCTGGTGCTGGCAGACGGGTCAGTTGTCGGCGTTCTGGCCCTCCAGGACTACGAACAGCATGAGTTCTCCGAGGCGGATATCGCCCGGCTCAAGGCCAAGGCCGACGAGCTGGTCGTCAAGTTCGGCTGATTTCCGCCCCCCTGCGCAATGCAACACCTCCTCGTTTCGGGGAGGTGTTTGCTTGTGTGATCAGCCCATCGCCACCGGCCACCAGCTCAAGGCTTCCGCCATGTCACTCTGCGGCAACGGTAATGGAGGATCGCCCGTCGGCGATGACCCGGTCGCGGCCCATTTTCTTGGCCACGTAAAGCCTGCGGTCTGCCTCGGCGAGAAGCGGGCTGCCTGAAAGCACGCCCGAATGCGCCAACCCGATACTGACGGTAACGCTGAGGCCCGGTGCGAGATCGGCAAAGGAAGTGGTGCGGATCGTATCGACGAGGCGTTGGCAAATCGGCTCGGCATGTTCGAGCCCAAGCCTGTCGAAGACGAGGCCAAACTCCTCTCCGCCGAAGCGGAAGGCCCTCAGGGAGGGATCGAACCGGTGAAGGATATTGGCGATCCGGATCAGCACCTTGTCTCCCACAAGGTGGGAGTAGCTGTCATTGACCTGCTTGAAATAGTCGATATCGAGGATGCCAACGACGCCCTCGCGATGCGCCAGCCCGGCAAAAGCTTGGTCGAACGCGCGGCGGTTGGGGATGCCGGTCAGGCCATCCTCTCCCGCCTGTATCTCGAGCGCCGCCGCTCTCTCCCTCAGCTTGTCGTTCTCCAGCTGTCGATCAAGCGCATGGGCGCGGCGGCGCGACGTCTCGCCATGATCGGCCATGACCGCGTCATGATAGGCGCGGTGATAATTATAGGCGTCCTCGTAACTCCCCGTCTTGGCGCTGACATCCGCCAGGCGCTTGAGCGTATTGATCTTTCCGTCGTGATTGGCGACTGTGAACACAACTTCACGAGCCTCCAGCATCAACTCCATCACCTTGTGGTAGTCACCCATATGGGCGTGGATATCGCTCTTGCTGCAGAGGTAATGGACGCGTTCGCGCGGACCGAGTTCGGTCACGAGCGTCTCATATTCCTCGATGCAGACCTGTGACAGCGTCAGCTCACCGCAGGCGGCGTACATTTCCGCCGCGTTCGCCAGCGCGACGCGCAGGTTCCAGAGGTCACCGATTGCGCGGGCAGCGTCAGCACCCTTGTGGCTGGCCGCCGCCGCCGCACAGAGAAGCTTGTCAGCCGCCTCGCGGTCCGTCCCTGCTAGTTGCTCACTGAGGAACAGCTTGGCGTAACCTTGATTGATATGGGTCAGTGCCACCGTGCTGCCGTCGCCTGACTGAGCGGCAAGGGCCATGGCATCATCAAGCACCGACAGCGCCAGCGTCATCTCGTGACAGATCACCAGAGCCACCGCCTTGCAGTTCATGGCGAAGGCATTGAGCGCCTTGTCGTCGGTTCGCGCCGCAATGACGGCGGCTTCCGAGGCACTTTCAAAGGCCAGGTCGCTCAATCCGGCTTCAGCCAACAGCCATGAATAGACCGCAAGAGACAGCGCATGCCTCCAGTGATCGTCCCGCCCGGCGTAAAAATTGCGGGCCTCATGGGCGGCCGCCAGGCCCTCGTCGCAATAGCCCAGCTGCAGACAGAACCAGCCTATGCAGCGATTGGCCTCGGCGAGGGCGCGCAGATCACCAGTCCGCAGAGCCTCATCGCGGATGGACCGCGCTTCGACCAGCCCGGCGCTGGACTTGCCAATACGCCCGTTCTCCCAACAGGCCATGGCTCGTTTGACAAGGATCGTGTCGTTGCCAGAAGTCACTCGCCTCTCCCCTCAAGAGAGATTTAACGCGTCATCTAATCAAAAGGCAAAGTCCACACCACTTCCTTGCGATCAATATTAATCGACAGGAGCTAATATTGTTCAAGCTGTCACGGTAACCGGCACCGATTTAAAGGCTGGTGTCTTGCTGCGGGGATCTACCGCGGTGCCGACGAGCACATTGGCTTCCGGATAATAGGCCAGCACCGAGCCGCGCGGCAGGTCAAAGAGCGTCGCCACCCCTTCCATCCTGCCGACGTCTGAGTTCACCCGAACCTTCTGTCCCTCGACCAGCCCGCGTTCGGCCATGTCCTCGCCATTGAGGAAGATCGAATAGCGTCCCGCTTTGCCGCGATAGCTGTCCGTTTCCTCATAGATGATCGAGTTGAACTGCCCCTCGCTGCGCACCGAGGCCAGCATCAATTTGCCCGGCTCGACCTTGGGAATATCCGTGACCACGAAATGGGCCCGTCCATCCACCGTTCCGAACTCGGGCACATGCATGACGCGGTTGCGGATATGGAATTCGCGTTTGGCCACGTCGATATCGGCCAGCTCCTCCATTCCCGGTACGATCGCTGCGATCGCATCGCGGATTTTCGCGTGTTCGGCAAATGCCTCGAAATCGATGGGCGAATTCGCCAGCACCCGTTTTCCCAGCTGCCCCAGGATCCAGCTTTCCGGTCGCACGGTGTCGATCCGGCAAATGCCGCCATCCGAGAGGCGTACGAAGTTGAACATCGATTCCTGGGTGGTCGGCTCCCATTCCTCGTCGCGTGCCGTCACCGGCAGGATCATCACCTCGCCATCGCCCAATCCATGCACATGGCCCTGGTTGAGTGTCGTGGTGAGAAAGAGCTTGAACCCGATCGCCCCCATGGCCCGGGTTGAAAACGCCGTGTCCGGCGTCGCCGCCCAGAGATTGCCGCCCATGATCACGGCCGCATCGACCTCCCCGGCCTCGGCCCGCTTGAGGCAGGCCATGGTATCGAGCCCCTTCTCCTCGGGGAATTTTATCCCGAACGCCGCTTCCATCTTGGCCAGCACGTCTCTCGCCAGCACGGGCTTGACGCCAATGGTGCCGATCCCCTGCACATTTGAGTGCCCGCGCAGCGGCAAGAGCCCTGCATAAGGCTTCCCGATCATGCCGCGCAGCAGCGCCAGATTGGCGATGGCTTCCACATTGGCGACACCATGGACATGGTGCGTCATGCCCATGCCCCAGGCGAAAACTGCGTTCTGCGCCCGTCCATAGGCAGCCGCGACCCGGCTGATCTCGTCGCGCGAAAGCCCGCAGGCCGCGGTAATCTCGTCCCAGCCAAGCCCATCGAGGTCCTCCCGAAACGCCGAGAAGTCCGCGCCATGGGCGGCGATGAAGTTCCGGTCTTCGCTGCCCTGCTCGAGCACTGCCTTGGCCAGCCCCTTGAACAAGGCGATGTCAGAACCGATCCGCGGCTGCAGATAGTCCGAGGCGATCTCACTGCCGCCCTTGAGCATGGACATCGGCGATTTCGGGACGGCGAATTTCACCAGTCCCGGCTCCTTGGCAGGATTGATGACAATCACCTGCCCGCCCCGCTCGCGGCAGTTCTTGAGCATATGAATGAAGCGCGGGTGGTTTGACGAAGGATTGGCGCCGATCACAAAGATCAGGTCGGTGCCCGTCAGATCCTCGAGCTCGACCGTCGACGTGCCTTTGCCGATCGTGGTGGCCAGCCCTTCACTCGTCGCCTGATGGCAATAATAGGAGCAGTTGTTGACGTTATTGGTGCCACAGGCGCGCGCCAGCAGCTGGAACAGAAATCCGGCCTCGTTGGACGAGCGACCCGAGGAGTAAAAGAAACTCCGCTGGGGGTCGGTTTCGGCCAGCCGCCCTGCGGCATGGTCTAGCGCTTCCTCCCAGCCGATGGGCTCGAACCGCTCCGAGCCAGCGCGCCGGAACAGCGGCACCCCGAGGCGGCCCAGATGCTCCATTTCCTTGCCGCTCAGCTCACTGAGGTCGGCGATCGTATGCTCGAAGATCTCATGCGGGATCGGCGGCTGGATATCGGTCGATTGCGCCTGCACGCTTTTGTTGCAGACCGAGGGAAACTCATCGAGCTCATTGGTCATGCCACCGCGCTGGCCGCCCATGCCATAGGCACAGGCCTTGCAGGCGTTCTTCGAGGTTAAGGCCTTGGCGGACTTGCCCACCCCCATCCGCGTGATGGTGGACAGGGTATAGAGCACCTTCTTGGGGCCTCCCCCGACAATTGTGCTGGTATCGGCCACGAACACATGCTCCCCGAAACTGTTCGCGCCATTGTCACGGGAGAGCTTTCTCAAAGCAAGTTAGCACTGGAGCTAAATGCTTCACTTTCCGGAACGGCACGGCACCGCCGTCGTTGGGCTACCACTGCAACACGGAGTTATACCATGCGCACTTTCCTCAGAATCTCGCTGGCCAGCCTGCTGCTTGCGACCCCAACCCTTGCCCAGGAAGCCATGGGCACCTTCATCAATCAGGATGGCGCGGAGGCGGGCACTGTCACCCTCACGCAGGGCGAAGGATCGGTCACCCTCTCCGGCTCCGCCTCTGGCCTCAGTGAAGGTGAACACGGCATCCACTTCCACACGACCGGAAATTGCGATTCCGCGACCAAGTTTGAAAGCGCCGGCGACCACTTCAATCCGACTGACCACCAGCACGGCCTCGAAAATGACGCCGGCCCCCACGCCGGCGACCTGCCCAATATCACCGCCGGCGCCGATGGCCTCTCTGAGTTCGAGGTGACGTCCGCGTCGATCTCCCTGACCGAGGGGGACGAGGGTTATGTCTTTGACGAAGACGGCACCGCGCTCATTATCCATGCCAGTGCCGACGATCAGGTGACCGACCCATCAGGCAATTCCGGTGACCGCGTCCTCTGCGCCATGGTCGAGGCCGCCCCTGCCCCCTGACGACAAAAAGGCCCCGCCACATTGGCGGGGCTTTTCCTCAATCGGTTGGTCCGATGCGCCCGGCCGCTGATGCACCTTTCCCATTCAGGCGATCAGCGCCGTGAGATAAAAAACGCCTGGCGGCCCCTTTGCCGCCAGGCGTGCTCTGGAAAGAAAGAGGCCGCATCACACGACCTTCTTCCGAAGATTAGTAGACGAAAACCGTCAACTGGTTGCCGCTGCGGTTGACCGCAAACACCCGCGACGGGCTGTAGCTCGAGCGACTGATCGAGGCGTTGAGCAGCGGATCGCTGCCGATCGCAGCCTGCAGGTTCTGCCCCAGACCGGTGCTGCTCAGCGCCGATGCCAGCCAGGTCTGGACTTCCGGACAGATGGCAACCCGCTGGATGGCCACATTGCTGGCCCGCTGCCAGGACCCGTCAATCCGCGTGTCGCGGATCAGGCGTTCCAACTGCCGTGGCTGCGTGCCGACACAGGCCGCCGATCCACCGCCACCGCCGCTGGAATTGGTCGAGGCAATCGGCAGCCCGCCGCCACCCCCACCGTTGCCGCCGCCGCCATTGCCGCCACCGCCGCCGTTGCCGCCGCCACCACCGGAGCCGCCGTCTCCACCACCGCCTCCGCCGCCGCCGTTGCCACCGCCGCCGCCGCCACCGTTACCACCGCCGCCGATGCCGATATCGACATCAACCAGCCGTGGACCGCCGACCGTGGCGTCGACATTGGCCGCGCCGTTGAGCAGATTGACATTGGCATCGACAAGGCTGCCGCCGCCCACGCCGACAGTCGCCCCGGCAATAGGCTGGGAACCGCCCACATTGAGGTCGACAAGATTATCGCCTCCGACGCCCAGATTGATCAGCCCGGAAGAGGAAGCGTCCCCCGAACCCAGAGTAATCAGGGCACTCTCGCCCTCACCACCGATAATACCCAGCAGGGACTGCGCCTGCGCCGGCAACGACACACCAGAAAGCAAGGCCAGTGACAGAAGCGTTCTCGAAAAAATTTTCATGATTCTTCTCCTTTGGGACCAGAGCGATTTTGGTCGCTACAAAGAAGAACAGAAGTTACGCCCCAAAGTTTTATCACGAAAAATTCAATAACATTCGGCGTTTAAGCCGCATTAACCGATTTGTTAAAACTATACTGAATCCACCCAAAATAAAGAAGGCGCGGAACCTTGGTTCCGCGCCCCATCGGGGTCACATCGAAGGAGCGTCAGCCTTCGCGCCACCGCCGACCATGATGGCGATCCGGGGAGGAGATCGGTTCGCCGCTAGCCGTACTGCTGATGTGCAGTTCGCCAGTTCAACGGCAGAGGAGCGGTTGGGTTCCCCATATTGTCACCCAATAGCGCCAAGCTGTCGCGCTATGTCGGCAGCACCTGCAGCGCCTTGATCGCCGCCGAGGCCCGGTTCTCGACCCCCAGCTTGGTGTAGACCTGCTCGAGATGCTTGTTCACCGTGCGCGGGCTGAGCCCCAGAATATCGCCGATATCCTTGTTCGACTTGCCCCGCGCGATCCACAGCAACACTTCGCTCTCGCGATTGGTCAGCCCAAAACGCTGCCGCAGCGCGTCCTCCTGCCCCGCCGCCTGCGCTCCCGCCAGCCGGAAGAGATATTCCGCGCCCCCCACAATCCCGAGGAATGAAAACTGCAACAGCGGCGCCTCGGGCAGCGACAGCTCGAACCCGCCGCCATGGCCGGGATTCCCCTTGAGCCAAAGCGCAAACCTTTGCGCCATCTCCGCCTGCCCCGCCCCATCCATGCCCGAGCGCTCGAGCAGCCGATTGGCCTGCGGCGTCGACCACATCACGCCCCCGGCTTCATCGAACGCCACCAGATGCCGTCCGGCTGCATCCAGCGCAATCCGCGCGCTCTGCGCCCGCCGTGCATTGGCCAGATGCACCCGGATCCGCGCCCGCAGTTCATCGACATTGATGGGCTTACTGAGATAATCCACGCCCCCGCTTTCGAGCGCATGGATGATATGCTCGGTCTCGGTCAGCCCGGTCATGAAGATCACCGGCACATGGGTCAGGGTCGCCATGGCCTTGAGCTGGCGGCAGGTTTCGAACCCGTCGAGCCCCGGCATCACCGCGTCCATCAGCACCACATCGGGCGTCACCCGCTGCGCAATGCCTAGCGCCGCCTCCCCACTGCGCGCCACCAGCACCGTTACCCCCGCCGTCTCCAGCGCCGCCGTGACAAAACCCAGCGATTCCGGGCTGTCATCGACCAGAAGGACGATGTCCTGATCCCTCTCAAGCCGGCTCATGGCCAATTGCCTCCAGCACTTCCGCATACCCCTCAAAATCATAGGCCTCGAGCGGCTTTCGCAGTGCCGCCACCAGCGCCCCATTGGCCGGATCTGCCGCGAGCTCGGCCAGCTTCGCCTCGATGCCGCGGATATGGCCGATCTGCCCCAGGCTCGCCAGCTCCTGCAGATGCTCAGCCCCCGGATTGCGCAGGACTGCGTCCGCCGCAGCCCCCGCTGCCCTCTCCCCGGCAAACCGCCACTCGAGCTTGAGATGCCGCCCGATCTTGTCCAGCAATTGGTTGAGATCAAACGGCTTGGCGAGGCTGTCGCTATGCCCGGCATCAAGGCTCGCGGGGCCCGCCCCGTCGCCCACATTGGCCGAGAGCATGATAATAGGCGCGCCCACCGCCCGGCTTCGCAACGCCGCTGCCAGCTCCCAGCCGCTCATCCCCGGCATGCGGATATCGAGGAAATAGAGGTCCGGCCGCACGATATCGAGCACCGCAAGACACGCCGCTCCATCCTCGGCTGTCAGCACGGTAAAGCCCAGCGGCGTCAGCATCTGCCGCAAGAGTTCGCGATGATCGAGATTATCGTCCACCACCAGAATTGTGCGATGCGCGCCCTTGTAGCCGACAATCTCCCGCGCCGCCGAGAGATGCGCCGCGGGCCGCTCCACCTTGGACAGCATCAGCCGCGCCTGAAACCGCGTCCCCACCCCGGCCGTGCTCGACACGCTGATCTCCCCGCCCAGCGTTTCGGTGAGCAGCTTGGTGATGGTCAGCCCCAGCCCGAGACCCGGCGTGAAGCGGTTATGCTCCGCCTCCCCGCGCACAAAGGGCTCGAAAACATGCGGCAGCTCCGCCGCGGGAATGCCGCTGCCACTGTCCTCGACCACAAAGCTCGCCACCTGCAACCGGTAACCAACTTCAAACCGGACATGTCCGGCGCTGGTGAATTTTATCGCGTTTGACAAGAGGTTAACGAGGATCTGCCGCAGGCGCTTTTCATCCGTCCTCACATAGAGCGGTAGCGACTTTGCCCGCTCATGCCGAAACTCCAGCCCCTTGGCCCGCGCCTGCAGCCGGAACATGTCGACGATCTGGTCGAGGAAGTCGTGGATGTTGATCTCGTTGGAATAGACGTGCAGCCGCCCCGTCTCGATCCGCGAGATATCGAGCAGCCCGTCGATCAGGCCCGACAAATGCTCTGCACTGCGTCGGATCACCTGCACCGAGCCGCGCCGGTTCTCCGGCACGCCCTCGTCGCGTTCGAGGATCTGCGCATAGCCCATCACCGCATTGAGCGGCGTGCGCAATTCATGGCTGAGCCCCACCACATAGCGCGACTTGGCCTGATTGGCCGCCTCTGCCTTTTCCATGGCCCGCTGCAGCTCTGCATCGGTGCGCCCATGCGCGTCGATTTCCTTGAGCAGCAGCGTGTTCTGGCGCGAGCTCTCCTCCTCCGCCACCAGCCGGCTGTCATGCGCCAGCACCAGGAACCAGGTCATGATCCCCGCCGCCACCGCGAAGACGAAGAACACCACCAGCAGCGTCCCGCCCACCACTTCTGCCGTCGCCGGCGCCGCCCCGATGGCAAAATAATAGATCAGCCCCAGGATCGCAGCGAGAATACCCATGGCGATCCCCATGGACACGCCATAGCGCCCCAGCCGCGTCTGCAGTTTTTCAATCGCCGATGCCGGCAGGATCGTCGCCGCTACCGCATGGGTCTGCGCCCGAAAATGCGCGTGGGGCTTGCACATATCGTGGCAGCGCGCGTCGAGCGAACAGCAGAGCGAGCAGATCGGCGCCGCATAGGCCGGGCACCAGGCCATGTCCTCGGGCTCGAACGGATGCTCGCAGATCGAGCAGGTAACCGAAGGCTTGGCCGCCCAGCTCTTCCGCGGCTTTCGCGCCAGATAATACCTCCCCTTGGTCGCCCAGGCGATTGCCGGCGAGGCCACGAAGCACACCACCAGCGCGATATAAGGCGCCAGCGCCGCCGCCATTTCTCCGAAAGCGCCGAAATGCGCCGCCAGCGCGATCACCGCCGATAGCAGCATCGAGCCGACCCCGACCGGATTGATGTCGTAGAGATGAGCGCGCTTGAATTCGATCCCCGGCGGCGCCAAGCCCAGCGGCTTGTTGACGAAGAGATCGGCCGAGATCGAGCAAAGCCAGGCCATGGCGACGATCGAGAAGATCCCCAGCGTCTCTTCCAGCAGCCGGTAGATCCCAAGCTCCATCAGCAGGAGCGCAATGGCCACGTTGAACAAGAGCCACACGACCCGGCCCGGATGGCTATGGGTCAGCCGCGAGAAGAAGTTCGACCAGGCCAGTGACCCCGCATAGGCGTTCATCACATTGATCTTGAGCTGGCTCACCACGACGAAGACCGCCATCAGCATCAGCGCCATGAACTCGTTCGGGATCATGTAGCCAAAGGCCACCGCATACATATAGCCCGGCTCGGCGGCTTGCTCCGGCGCCACGCCCACCGACAATGCCAGCACGGCAAGGAACGACCCGGCGATCAGTTTTGGTGCACCGACGATCACCCAGCCTGCGCCGGCGAGGAAAATGCCGATCTTCTGCCGCCATTTCGGCGCGCCCTCGGCGGGCAGAAACCGCAGAAAGTCCACCTGCTCGCCGATCTGGGTCATCAGCGCCAGGATCACCGCCGACGCCGCGCCGAATTTGGCCACCTCGAACGGGGCAAAACTGCCGGCCGCGCCCTCTTGCTGCCCCAGCCCGCCGAAGGCCCGCCACAGGTCGAACTTTTCCCAGTCCATGAAGGCGATGAAGATGAAGGGCAGGATGTTGAGCACGATCCAGATCGGCTGGGTCACGATCTGGAACCGGCTGATCATGGCAATGCCGTGCGTCACCAGCGGGAGCACCGCCAGCGCCGAGACAATATAGCCGATCCACAGCGGCAACCCGAAGGCCAGCTGCAGCGCGCTCGCCATGATCGAGGCTTCGATGGCAAAGAGGATGAAGGTGAAACTGGCGTAGATCAGCGAGGTGATGGTCGAGCCGATATAGCCAAAGCTCGCCCCGCGCGTCAGCAGGTCCACATCCACCCCATGCCGCGTCGCATAGCGCGCAATCGGCACGCCCACGAGCAAGATGGCAATCGAAGCAATGACGATCGCGATCAGCGCATTGGTCGTCCCATAGGAGAGCGTGATGGCCCCGCCGATGGCTTCCAGCGCCAGAAACGAGATCGCCCCGATGGCCGTTTGCGAGATGCGATCATTGGAAAAGCGCCGCGCCGATTTGGCGGTAAAGCGCAGCGCATAGTCCTCGAGAGTCTGGTTTGCGACCCAGCGATTATAGTCACGCCGAATAGGAATGATCCGCTGTCGCGCCATTATTCGCCCAGTTAATAGACAGAAACACTCTCTGCCCAAAAAATTACCAGCGCATCCATAGCACGCTTTTTCGTCAAATCACCCGGTTTTTCGGGCGCTTGGTGCGATTGCCCGCGCCGCGGGTTCCCGGCGGTTACGTCAATCGACGTATAGGGCTTTGAGGCGCATCCGCCCCAGTCTCCTCCCGAGACGCCTCCCTTGGTGTCATCGGGGAACAAACTTTCAGGGGACTAACATGACCATTTTCAGCGCCCGCAGCGCTCTTCTCGCCGCCGCTCTCGCCGGCAGCACTGCTCTGCCGATGGTTCCGGCCATCGCGCAGGACGACACCATCAAGGTCGGCATCCTGCACTCGCTTTCGGGCACCATGGCGATCTCGGAAACGACGCTCAAGGACACCATGCTGTTCCTGATCGAACAGCAGAACGCCAAGGGCGGCGTGCTCGGCAAGCAGCTTGAAACCGTCGTCGTCGACATTGCCTCAGACTGGCCGCTCGCCGCCGAACTCGCCCGCCAGCTGATCGAAGTCGATGATGTCGACGCGGTCTTCGGCTGCTGGACCTCGGTCTGCCGCAAGTCCGTGCTTCCGGTCTTTGAAGAGCTCAATTCCCTGCTCTTCTACCCCGTCCAGTACGAAGGCGAAGAGAGTCAGCGCAACGTCTTCTACACCGGCGCCTCGCCCAACCAGCAGGCCATCCCGGCCGTTGATTACCTCGCCGACGAAGAAGGCGTGGAACGCTGGGTGCTGGCCGGCACCGACTATGTCTACCCGCAGACGACCAACAAGATTCTTGAGCAGTACCTGCTCGACAAGGGCGTCGCCAAGGAAGACATCCTGATCAACTACACGCCCTTCGGTCACTCCGATTGGCAGACCATCGTTTCCGACATCAAGGCCTTCGGCTCGACCGGCAAGAAGACCGCCGTGGTCTCGACCATCAATGGCGACGCCAACGTGCCGTTCTATCGTGAGCTGGGCAACCAGGGCATCAAGGCCGAAGACATTCCCGTCGTCGCCTTCTCCGTCGGCGAAGAAGAACTCTCCGGCTTCGACACCACCCCGCTGGTCGGCCATCTCGCGGCCTGGAACTACTTCATGTCCGTCGAGACGCCCGAGAACGAAGCCTTTATCGCTGATTGGCAGAAATTCATCGGCTCGACCGACCGCGTCACCAACGACCCGATGGAAGCCCACCTCATCGGCTTCAACCTCTGGGTCAAGGCCGTGGAGGCCGCGGGCTCCACTGAGGCCGACGCCGTGATCGACAGCATTGTCGGCCTCGAAACCCCGAACCTCACCGGCGGCATCGCTAAGATGCTCCCCAACCACCACGTCACCAAGCCGGTGCTGATCGGCGAAATCCAGGACGACGGCCAGTTCTTCGTGGTCTGGGAAACCGAAGACCTCGTCCCCGGCGACGCCTGGTCCGACTTCCTGCCCGAAAGCGCCATGCTCGAAGCCGATTGGACCGCCCCGATCAACTGCGGCAACTACAACACCGAAACCAAGACCTGCGGCTCCGCCGTCGCCTCCAAGTAACCACCACCCGCGCCAAACACGCGATCTACCCCTCCCCCTCCTTCAGGGGGAGGCCGGGTGGGGGCTCGCTGGGCCGACCACGGCACTCTCCCACCAACAGTCGGCGATCAAACCACCGCCCGCTGCCCCATCGCCTCCCTCCCCCTTGTGGGGAAGGAATGAGGGTGGGGGACGGGTAAGACCACGGAACTCTCCCCAAACTCGATCTACCCCTCCCCCTCCTCCAGGGGGAGGCCGGGTGGGGGTTCTGAAACTCGATCTGCACACCACCGACAAGGACACCAAGCGATGACCAATTTCCTCCGCCTCGCGCTCCTGGCCCTGTCGCTTCTCTTCCCGGCCACCGCCCAGGCCCAGACCGACATTCCCACCGCCATCGCCGCCATGGGCGAAGCCAGCCTCAAGGAATTGGGCGCCATCGTCACCGAGCTCGCCACCACCGGCGACACCGCCGTGGTGCCGGCCCTCACCGCCCTTGCCGACGGCAATCTCTATGTCGACGACACCTCCGGCCGCGTCGTCATCCAGACCGGCAAACAGATTACCGATCCGCTGACCGGCGACGCCATCGAACTCGGCCCCGACGCCGACCTCTCGCGCATCCGCGTCAACAATGGCCTGCGCCGTGACATCGCCACCGCGCTCTCGGGCATGACGCTGATGAGCGACGATCCCGCCCGGCGTCGCTCCGCGGCCGCCCAGCTTCTCGCCAATCCGGATCCGGCCAATCTGCCCATTCTCGATGCGGCCATTGCGGCCGAAACCGACACCGCAATCCGCGACACGCTCGAGACGGCCCGGGCCGTCATAATCCTGCGGGATAAAGATGCACCGATCAGTGACCGACAGGCCGTAATTTCGCGGATTGCTGCGGGAAATGCTAACAATGCGCTAACCAATTTGACCCTCGCGCTACAAGATGCGCCACCCGAACTCGCCACCAGCATCAACGCCGCGCTCGCCGGCCTCCAGCAGGCCAAGGCAGTCCGCGACGCGCTGCAAAATGTGTGGTTTGGCATATCTTTAGGCTCGGTTCTCCTCCTCGCTGCCATTGGCCTCGCCATCACTTTCGGCGTCATGGGCGTCATCAACATGGCGCACGGCGAAATGGTCATGCTCGGGGCCTACACCACCTTCCTCGTCCAGCTGGTGATCCGCACTAACTTCCCGTTTCTGCTCGACTATTCCCTTCTCATCGCTCTCCCCGCCGCCTTCCTCGTCACCGGCGCCATCGGCATCGGCATCGAGCGCGGCATCATCCGCTGGCTCTATGGCCGCCCCCTCGAAACCCTCCTCGCCACATGGGGTCTGTCGCTGATCCTGCAGCAGACCGTCCGCTCGATTTTCGGCCCCACCAACCAGATGGTCATAGCCCCAACCTGGATGTCCGGCTCGGTCGATTTCTTTGGACTTTCCATCACTTACGGCCGGTTCTGGATCGTTATCTTTGCGCTACTGGTCTTCGCAACCCTGCTGCTCGTCCTCAACCGCACCGCCCTTGGCCTGCAGATGCGGGCCGTCACCCAGAACCGCCGCATGGCCTCCTCCATGGGCATCCGCACCCCCTTCGTCGACGCTATGACTTTCGGCCTCGGCTCCGGCATCGCCGGCCTCGCCGGTGTCGCCCTCACCCAGATCGACAACATCTCCCCAAACCTGGGGCAGAACTACATCATCGACAGCTTCATGGTCGTGGTCTTCGGCGGTGTCGGCAATCTCTGGGGCACCCTGGTGGGCGCGCTAAGTCTTGGTATCGCCAACAAATTTCTCGAGCCTTATGCCGGCGCCGTGCTGGGCAAGATCATCATTCTGGTCCTCATCATCCTCTTCATCCAGCGCCGCCCGCGCGGCCTCTTCGCCCTCAAAGGGCGGGCGGTGGAGCAATGATCATCCGACATTTGCAGCCCCCCTCATCCGGCGCTCCGCGCCACCTTCTCCCTCGAGGGGAGAAGGGAAGCCCGGCTCTCGTCACCAATTCGATACCCCCCTCTCCCCTTGAGGGAGAGGGTGCCCGAAGGGTCACTGAATTCGTTGCCGAATTCGGTTGGGGTGAGGGGGTGCTTCTGAAAGGTACAAGACCATGCTGACCCAAGCCCTGTTCCGCGCCCTCGACAAAAAGGCCATCTGGGTCATCGGCATCTTCCTTGCCGTCGCAATCCTCGTGCCCATGGCCAACCTACTTATCCCGCCGGGTAATTTCGGCCACGTCCCGACCTACATGGTCTCGCTGTTCGGCAAATATCTGAGCTACGCCATCCTGGCGCTCGCGCTCGATCTGGTCTGGGGCTATTGCGGCATTCTCTCGCTTGGCCACGGCGCCTTCTTCGCGCTCGGCGGCTATGCCATGGGCATGTATCTCATGCGCCAGATCGGCAGCCGTGGCGTCTATGGCAATGCGACCCTTCCGGACTTCATGGTGTTCCTCAACTGGAAGGAACTGCCATGGTATTGGCAGGGCTTCGATAATTTCTGGTTTGCCATGGCGATGGTGGTGTTCGTGCCCGGCCTCCTCGCCTTCGTCTTCGGCTTCTTTGCCTTCCGCAGTCGCGTCACCGGGGTCTATCTCTCGATCATCACCCAGGCGATGACCTTCGCCCTGCTGCTCGCCTTCTTCCGCAACGACATGGGTTTCGGCGGCAATAACGGGCTTACCGACTTCAAGGAACTCCTCGGCGCCCCGGTCCAGGCCCAAACCACCCGTGCCGCCTTGTTTGCGGCAACCGCAATTACCCTCGCGCTCTCGGTGCTGGTCTGCTCAATGATCGTCAATTCCAAGCTGGGCAAGGTCATGGTCGCCGTGCGCGATGCCGAGAGTCGCACCCGCTTCCTCGGCTATCGCGTTGAGTATGTAAAACTTTTCGCCTTCACCGTCTCTGCTATCATGGCCGGTGTTGCCGGGGCGCTCTATGTCCCACAGGTGGGCATCATCAACCCCGGCGAGTTCGAGCCGGGCAATTCCATCGAGGTTGTCATCTGGGCGGCCGTCGGCGGTCGCGGCACCCTGATCGGGCCGATCATCGGCGCCATCGTCGTCAATCTCGGCAAATCCTGGTTCACCACCGTCCTGCCCGAATTCTGGCTCTTCGCCCTCGGCGCGCTCTTTGTCTTGGTCACCCTCTTCCTGCCCAAGGGCATTGTCGGGCTCTGGAAACAGATCGCGAGCCGTCGCCGCACTGTCCGCGCCGAAACACCCGCCGCCCCGACGCCTCCTGCCTCAGCCCAAATTACACGCGGCGAAAATCCGGCACGCTTTGGCGCCGCCCCTCAACCTGGTCCAGCGGAGTGAGCACCATGCAAAAAGCTCAGCAAACCATGCTCTACCTTGATGGCGTCTCCGTCGCTTTCGACGGGTTCAAGGCCATCAACAACCTCTCGATCATCGTCCGGCCGGCAGAAATGCTGGCGATTATCGGCCCCAACGGCGCTGGCAAGACAACGATGATGGACATCATCACCGGCAAGACCCGACCCGATGCCGGCGAAGTGCTGTTCGACGGACGCACCGATCTCACCCGGCTCGACGAGGCGGGGATCGCCAATCTCGGCATCGGCCGCAAATTCCAGAAACCCACCGTGTTCGAAAGCCATACGGTCTGGGACAATCTCGAAATGGCGCTGAAAAAGCCGCGCGGCATTTTCGCGACGCTGTTTTACGCGCCCGATGCAGCGGACGAGGCGCGCATCACCGAGATCCTCGACACTGTCCGTCTTACCCATCGCAAAGACGAACTGGCCGCCAATCTCAGCCATGGCCAGAAGCAATGGCTCGAGATTGGCATGCTGCTTGCACAGGATCCGAAGCTCCTCCTGGTCGATGAACCGGTGGCGGGCATGACCGACAGCGAAACAGAAGAGACCGCAAAACTGCTCAAGCACATCGCCCAGACCCGCTCTGTTGTCGTCGTCGAGCACGACATGAACTTCGTGCGCGCGCTGGGTTCGCGGGTGATCTGCCTTGCCGAAGGCTCGGTGCTGGCCGAGGGCTCCCTCGATCAGGTCAGCGCCAACCCCGTTGTTATCGAAAGGTATCTCGGCCGATGAGCGCTGCACTCTCCCTCGACACCATCGACCTCCACTA
Organism: Devosia sp. SD17-2; assembly: GCF_029201565.1. GTDB lineage: Bacteria > Pseudomonadota > Alphaproteobacteria > Rhizobiales > Devosiaceae > Devosia. The sequence goes on along the minus strand of NZ_CP104002.1, from coordinate 1,568,097 downwards.
TGGCGCGGCCCAGGCGCTGAAGGGCGTTTCCATCGAGTGCCGCCCCGGCCGGATCACCGCCATTCTCGGCCGCAACGGCGTTGGCAAATCCTCGACCATCCGCGCCATCGCCGGCATCAATCACATCTCCTCGGGTGCCGTAATTTTCGGCAGTGATCTGCTTAAAAAAGCGCCACCCTACAAACGCGCTCGCTTGGGCCTCGGCTACGTTCCCCAGGGTCGTGAAATCTTCCCGCTTCTGACAGTGCGCGAAAATCTCGAAACCGGCTTTGCCGGTCTTGCCCGCGCCGACCGCAACGTCCCGGACTACATTTTCGAGCTCTTCCCGGTCTTGAAGGCCATGCTCAATCGGCGCGGTGGCGATCTCTCTGGTGGCCAGCAACAGCAATTGGCCATCGCCCGCGCCCTCGTCACCCGCCCCACCCTGCTCGTCCTCGATGAACCCACCGAAGGCATCCAGCCCTCGATCATCAAGGATATCGGCCGGGCGCTGCAATTCCTGCGCGACGAGAAGGGCATGACCATTCTTCTGGTCGAACAGTTTCTCGATTTCTGCCGCGAGATCGCTGACGACATCTACGTCATGGATCGCGGCGAGATCATGCATAGCGGTTCTGCCCAGGATCTGGACCGGCCCGAAATACGTCAACACCTGATGGTCTAGACAAGAAAAGGCACCCGGCAAGCCGGGCGCCCTGAAAGGAACAGATGGACTGCGCCTTAGCGGGTGACGAGACCCGCATCCAGGCATGCCTGGAGATCAATGGTATCGAGGTCGATCGCGCTGGTCATATTGGCCATCTCGTTCACGGCCGGCGCATCCTCAATGGTTGCATCAGCAGCGCCGGACGAATCGTCGGAAGCATTGCTGTCAGGCTCGGAACTTTCCGTCGCAGTGCTGGTGGATGCAGTGGTGTCAGCAACCAGCAACTGGTCGCAGCGTTCCTGGACGGCAGGCAGGTCGGCATCGCTGAGGTCAACACCGTTGATGGACGTCTGCGCCATTACCGAACCGGTGAATGCAAGGCTTGTGCTCAGGGCGAGAATAGAGAGTGCAGATTTGATATTCATGCCTATAACCTCTTGAAATTTCGCTATCAAAGAGCGTTTGCTCAAGAAACCAACGGAGCGGACGAGGTATCGTTGCGATGATACCCGCGCCTCTCACACATGTTATCGCCCACCCCAAAATGCAGCGCGCACGCGGAACTGGCCGCGTCGTTACATATCTTCGCGGAGCATCCACTTGTCTTGACCAACTCTATCAGGACGGCTGCGCCAAGATCCGCCTGCCCCGGACACACTCCGATGCACTGGAGGCCATCCTCATCAATACTGCCGGCGGCCTGACCGGAGGGGACATTCTCGACTGGAGGGCGGAGGTCGCTGCCGATGGGCAGATGATCCTCACTACCCAGGCCTGCGAGCGCAGCTACCGCTCCACCGGTGCAACGGCTGAAGTGACCACCCGCCTCAAGGTCGGCCGCAACGCCCATCTCGACTGGCTGCCGCAGGAAACCATTCTCTTTGCCGGCAGCCGCCTCGCCCGCATCCTTGAGATCGATCTCGACGATGGCGCGACCCTGACCGCGATCGAGGCCGTACTGCTGGGCCGCGACGCGATGGGCGAGGAAGCGCGGGACGCCGTCTTCACCGACGATTGGCGCATCCGCCGCAATGGCCGGCTGGTCCATGCCGAAGCCACCCGTCTCGACGGCCGCGACCGCGAACGCGACGCACTCTCCCTCCTCGACGGCGCCCGCGCCATCGCCACCATCGTCCATCTTGCTGCCGACGCCGACCGGGCGGCGCAGCGCCTCGCCCATATCCGCGCCGCCCTGCCGCCATCCGCAAACATTGCAGCCAGCCAGATCGGCGAGCGCGTGGTGGTGCGCGCCAGCGCGCCCAGCGGGCTGGCGCTGCGCCGCCTCATCGTTCCCATTCTGATCGACCTCACTGGCGCCGGTAATCTACCGCGCCTGTGGCACCTCTAGGACCAGGCCATGAACCTCACCCCGCGCGAAAAAGACAAATTGCTGATCGCCATGGCGGCCAATGTAGCGCGTCGCCGCCTCGAACGCGGCGTCAAGCTCAACCATCCCGAGGCTATCGCCCTCATCACCGATTTCGTCGTCGAAGGCGCTCGGGATGGCCGCCCTGTGGCCGAGCTGATGGAGGCCGGCGCCCATGTCATCACCCGCGACCAGGTCATGGAGGGCATCGCCGAGATGATCCACGACGTCCAGGTCGAAGCCACTTTTCCGGACGGCACCAAGCTCGTCACCGTCCACCAGCCGATCCGATAGGAACCGACCATGCTCAATCGCACTCTCCTCGCCCTGTCCCTGACGCTGGCCGCCACGCTGCCGGCCTTCGCCCATCTCGATCCTACAGAGCATGGCTCCTTCGCCGCCGGCTTCAGCCATCCCCTCTTTGGCCTCGACCACATTCTTGCCATGGTGGCTGTCGGCCTTTGGGCCGCACAACAGGGCGGCCGCGCCATCTGGCAGGTGCCGGCAGCCTTTGTCGGCACCATTGCCCTCGGTTTTGGCTTCGCCATTTTCGGTGCGCCCCTTCCCTTCGTCGAGCCGGTGATCCTTGCCTCGGTGGTTTTCCTAGGTGTGGCAATCGCCCTGGCGCTGCCCATCCCGACCGCGGCTGTGGCTGCACTTGTTGGTTTCTTCGCCTTCTTCCATGGCCACGCCCATGGCGGTGAACTCGGAGAGGCCGGCGCCTGGGAGTTTGCCAGCGGCTTCCTCATCGCAACCGCCGCCCTCCACGCCGCCGGCATTGCCGCTGGCCTCGGCCTTGCCCGCGTCAGTGGCAAGCTCATCACCCGCGCAGCTGGCGCCGCGACCGCCCTCGGCGGCCTGTGGCTGGCTTTCGGCGCCTGATCGGAGGGCGTCAGATGATCCCCGGCGAAGTCATTCCCAAACCAGGCACGATCGAGATCAATGTCGGTGCCGCCCAGATCGTGCTGGAGGTCGCCAATACTGGCGACCGACCCATCCAGGTCGGTTCGCACTACCATTTCTATGAGACCAATGCCGGCCTGCGCTTCGATCGTGAAATGACCCGCGGCATGCGGCTCGATATTGCCGCCGGCACTGCAGTGCGGTTCGAGCCGGGCCAGACGCGCGAAGTCCGCCTCATTCCCATCGGCGGCGACCGACGCGTCTATGGCTTCCGCCAGATGGTCATGGGGCCACTGTGATGGAGGTCATGTGTCGAGGCAAAAGCCGCACCGCGGCATGGCAATTTATGCCAAATGGTGGTTTAAGGACCGCCACCCAAACCCTTTGCCTGGACGCCCATGACGACCGCACCGACCAAAGAAGCCGAATTCAAGCAGCGCTTTGCCTCTGTCCTGCAGGACCTGCAGGAGGCTGGCACGCGCGACGGCGAGACGATGGCGCTGATCGGGAGCCTCGCCTCCGAGCTGGCCGCCTCGCTGAAACAGCAGAGCTGGAGCGGCGCGAAATCCGTGATGACCACGGAGACCTACAACGATTTGCTCAAGACCTTCGAGGCCAAGGGCAACGGCCACCACCAGGCCGGTCGCATCAAGCAGGCCTATGCCATCCAGGCTCTCGCGGTCTCGCTGATTGTCGCCACCCAGCGGGCCGACCAGGTCATGGCCCAGGGCGAGATGCTGCTCGACGCGATCATCGATCGCTCGGTGGCCATCTACCGCCAGCAGACCCGGTCCAACCCGAACTAAACCACACCCCGCTTCCAGCCGCATACGGCCTTGCGCGCACGTCCCATCCGGGGCGGGCACCAAAGGTGTTTGCGCTGTCCGTTCTTCACGCCTGCCCCTGATCTTCCGGAGCCGCCATGCCTGCTCAGATTTCCCGCGCCGCTTATGCCGACATGTATGGCCCCACCACGGGCGACAAGGTGCGACTGGCCGATACCGAGCTCTTCATCGAGGTGGAGAAGGATTTCACCATCTACGGCGAAGAGGTGAAGTTCGGTGGCGGCAAGGTCATCCGTGATGGCATGGGCCAGTCCCAGCGCACCCGCGCTGAAGGCGCCGTCGACACCGTCATCACCAATGCCCTCGTTGTCGACCACACGGGCATCTACAAGGCCGATATCGGTCTCAAGAACGGTCGCATCGTCGGCATCGGCAAGGCCGGAAATCCCGACACCCAGCCCGGCGTCGACATCATCATCGGCCCCTCCACCGAGACCATTGCCGGCGAAGGCCGTATCCTCACCGCCGGCGGCATGGACGCTCATATCCACTTCATCGCCCCTCAGCAGATTGAGGAAGCCTTGATGAGTGGCGTCACCACCATGCTTGGCGGCGGCTCTGGCCCCGCTCATGGCACGCTCGCCACCACCTGCACCGGCGCCTGGCATATCGAGCGCATGATCGAGAGCTTTGACGCGTTCCCGATGAACCTGGCGCTCGCCGGCAAGGGCAACACCTCGGTCCCCGCCCCGATCGAGGAGATGATACTCTCGGGCGCATCCTGCCTCAAACTGCACGAGGATTGGGGCACCACCCCGGCCGCCATCAACAATTGCCTTGCCGTCGCCGACGACTACGACGTGCAGGTGATGATCCACACCGATACGCTCAACGAGAGCGGCTTCGTCGAAGACACGATCGGCGCCTTCAAGGGCCGCACCATCCATGCCTTCCATACCGAAGGCGCTGGCGGTGGCCACGCCCCCGACATCATCCGCGTCGCGGGCCTGCCCAATGTCATCCCCTCCTCGACCAATCCGACCCGGCCCTACACGCACAACACCATTGCCGAGCATCTCGATATGCTCATGGTCTGCCACCACCTCGACCAGAACATCCCCGAGGACGTCGCCTTTGCCGAAAGCCGCATCCGCAAGGAGACGATCGCCGCAGAAGACATCCTCCATGACATGGGGGCCTTTTCAATCATCTCGTCCGACAGCCAGGCCATGGGCCGCGTCGGCGAAGTGCTGATCCGCACCTGGCAGACCGCCGACAAGATGAAGCGCCAGCGTGGTCCCCTGGCCGAGGAAACCGGCGACAACGACAATTTCCGCGTCCGACGCTACATCGCCAAGTACACGATCAATCCCGCCATCGCCCATGGCATGAGCCAACACATTGGTTCGGTGGAAGTGGGCAAGCGCGCCGACCTTGTGCTCTGGAACCCAGCCTTTTTCGGCGTGAAGCCGGAAATGGTGCTGATCGGCGGCTCCATCGCGGCCGCCCCGATGGGCGACCCGAACGCGTCCATCCCGACGCCCCAGCCCATGCACTACCGGCCCATGTTCGGCGCCTATGGCAAGCTCGTCAGCCGGTCATCGGTCACCTTCATCTCACAGGCCGCCCATGATGCGGGCCTGCGCAACCGCCTCGGCGTCGACAAGGACCTCGTGCCTGTCACCAATACGCGCGGCGGCATCGGCAAGGCCGCGATGAAACTGAACAGCGCCATGCCCCATATCGAGGTGCATCCGGAAACCTACGAAGTGCGCGCCGACGGCGTCCTGCTCACCTGCGAACCAGCGACAGTCCTGCCAATGGCCCAGCGCTACTTCCTGTTCTAGGCGGACAAACCCTTGCCAGATCGCGTATTCGCCATGATTGTGGGGCCGGTTGGTGGAAGTGCTTCGGCATTTCACCCAACCAGGAGGGAACACATGAACATGACGAAAACCATGACCGCTACGGCGGCACTGATCCTGCTCGTCTGCGGCAGCGCCTTGGCCCAGGACGAAATTCCTGCGCCCGCTCCAGCCCCACAGAACAATGTGAGCGCCGCCCTGACGCTGACACTGCAAAGCGCTGGCGACATTGAGCGCACAAACGAAACCTATCAGTGCAGCAATGGCGACGTGCTCACCGTTCAGTACATCAATGCGGCGCCGAACTTCCTCGCCATCGTGCCAATCGAGGGTGAGCATCACGTCTTTGCCACCACTATCTCGGGCTCGGGCGCCCGTTACGTCTCTGGCCCCTATGAGTGGTGGAGCCACCAGGGCGAAGGAACCTTGCGCGATCTCATGCAGGACGAGGAGGCTGAGCCCATGCTGAGCTGCACTCAGGCCAGCAATACCCCCTGACGGACAAGATGCAGACCGTAACAGCGGAAATATTCCCTCATATGCGCGTCCTGCTCGGCACTGTTATCGGTCTGGGCATGGCGCGTCTTCTCGTGACCATCGCTGGCATCATCCAGCACCCCCATCGCGCCAAGCTGTCGGCCCTACACCTGCTCTGGGTGGGGTCCATGCTGCTGGAACTCCTGCTGTTCTGGTGGTGGGAATTCGCGCTGTTCAAGTTCAGCCATTGGAATTTCGGCATAGCGGTCTTCCTCGTCGCCTTTGCCATTCTCCTGTTCCTGATCGCCGCGCTGCTGTCGCCGGACAACCTCTCAGATTATCGGGGCTACGAAGACTTCTTCATCAAGCGCCGGAAATGGTTTTTCGGCCTCTTTGCCGCCGTTGCCGTCTTCGACGTCGCCGACACTCTTCTTAAGGGCACGGGGCACTGGGAGGAATATGGCGGCCTCTACTTTGTCCAGGCCGCCGTCGGCCTCTCCTTCTGCGCGCTCGGAGCGTTTTCGGCCAATGCCCGCGTCCATCTGGCAATCGTCATCATCCACCTGATGCATCAGGCAACGATGGCTGCCCGCTTTTTCTACACAACCTGACTGGAACGACCGCCCCTATGCACGCCGTCATTGCCCTCCACGCCGCTGCCGACAGACGCGAAGCGCCCATCGACACGATCACGCTGGACCACGACGAGCGCCGTGTCCGGCGCAAGCTACTGCGCGGCGCAAAAGGCACGGAAGTCCTGCTGGATCTGCCGCAAGTGACAACGCTCGAGCATGGCCAGCGGCTGGAGTTGGACAATGGCAGCGATGTGGCAATCGTCGCCGCACCGGAGCTTCTTTACGAAATCCGCGCCCGCGACACGGCCCATCTCATCCGGCTCGCCTGGCATATCGGCAATCGCCACACCCCGGCCCAGCTTGATGAGCATCGCATCCTCATCAAGCGCGACCATGTCCTCAAAACCATGCTTGAGGGACTTGGCGCCACGGTGAGCAATGTGACTGAGCCTTTCTTTGCCGAGCATGGCGCCTATCACAGCCATAGCCACGCCGATGGCGCCCACGCCTTGCTCGCCCGCCCGTGAGTGCCGCGCTGCAAAAACTCCTGACCTGGCTCTCCCCGGCTTTTCCGGTAGGCGCCTTCGCCTGGTCGGCCGGGCTCGAAACCGCCATTGTCGATGGTCGCGTGCAGGATCGCGCCAGCGCCGAGGACTGGATTTCCGGCAGCCTCCACCATGGCGGCCTGCGCAATGACGCCATCCTGCTGGCCCATGCGCACCGTCACTTTGCCAACCCGGCCCAATTGGCAGAGCTCGCCGATCTCTGCCTCGCGCTCACGCCCTCCAGCGAACGCCATGCCGAAACGCTGCAGACCGGTCGCGCCTTCATCCTTGCCAGCGCCGCCTGGCCCAGCACTGCGCCAGCGGCCCTGCCCGAAGCCTGCCCCTACCCTATTGCTGTAGGCGCAATCGCCGCCAGCCACGCGGTCGACCTCACTTCAACCCTCCTGGCCTACCTCACGGCAACCATCCACGGACAGGTCTCGGTGGCCGTGCGTCTGGTCCCAATCGGCCAGACCGATGGTCTCTCCATCATGGCGTCGCTGGAGCCGGAAATCGCACAGATTGCCGAACTTTGTCTGGCAGCGACACTAGACGATATCGGCAGCGTCGCTTATGGCGCTGATATCGCCCAGATGAAGCACGAAACCCTGGCGACGAGGATTTTCCGCTCATGAGCATGCTCATTGCCGCCTTCGTTTGTATCGCCCTGTTGGCTGTCTCCCTCGCCCATTTCGTCTGGGCCATCGGCTTTTCATGGCCCTTGCGCGATCAGAAATTGCTGGCTCAGACCGTGGTCGGTTTTACCGGCATCGAAAAGATGCCGAACCGCCTGCTGACCTTGGCCGTCGCCATCGCCACCTTCTACGCCTCGATGATCGCGCTTGCCATCGCCGACCCTGAGGGCGGCGGCATGGCGCTCAATCTCGTCGGCGGCCTCTTCGGCGCCATCTTCGTTGCCCGCGGTGTCATCGGCTACACGCCGCAGTGGCAGGCGATCACGGCGGAACCGATTTTCCGCCTTAACGATCGTCGGGTCTACTCGCCGCTCTGCCTGTTCATCGGCCTCGGCTTTTTCGCCCTTATCGCCCTTCGCCTCGTCTAGGAGAACCTTCCATGTCCAAGAGCCTCAACGGTCCGCTGCGTATCGGCATTGGTGGGCCGGTCGGCTCGGGCAAGACCACGCTGTGCGAAATGCTGCTCAAGGCCATGCGGGATCGCTACTCGATGGCCGTGGTCACCAACGATATCTACACCAAGGAAGACGCGCTGATCCTCTCGCGGGTTCAGGCCATCTCCGAAGACCGCATTGTCGGCGTTGAAACCGGCGGCTGCCCGCACACCGCCATTCGCGAAGACGCCTCGCTGAACCTGGCTGCCATTGACGAGCTCAATCGCAAATTCCCCGACCTCGACATCATCCTGATCGAAAGCGGCGGCGACAATCTGGCAGCGACCTTCTCGCCAGACCTTGCGGACCTGACCATCTACGTCATCTCGGTCGCCCAGGGCGAAAAGATCCCGCGCAAGGGTGGCCCGGCAATCTCGCGCTCCGATCTCCTCGTCATCACCCACACCGATCTCGCGCCCTATGTCGGCGCCAGCCTCGAAGTCATGGAGAGCGACACGCAAAAAATCCGCGATGGCCGGCCCTATGTCTTCACCGACCTGCTGCGCCGCGAGAGCCTCAACCAGATCATCGGCTTCATCGAAAAGCACGGCGGCTTTGTCGCTGAGGCGGCCGAGTAAGTGAGCCATCTGCGGCTGCGCAAGATTCTTGCCGGTCCGATCATGGCTGCCTCCTGGCCCCTTGGACTCCGACCGGTGGAACTGAGCAGCATCGATCCGCGCCTAGCGCACGCTGTTCTCGAAGAAGCCCTCCCCGGCCGCATCGCGCCGTTCCCCGACTGGCACGGCAATCTCGTCACCGACAGCGAATACGACCCCGGCCTTTGCGTCGCCGCTGTCGCGGAAGACGGAACGGTTGCCGGCTTCATCCAGTGCTGGACCAGCAATTTCATCAAGGACCTGGCGGTCGCTCCCACCTTCCGGGGGCGGGGTATTGGTGCCGCCTTGATGACACATGCCTTCGGCCTCTTCGCCAAACGCGGCGCCGACTATGTCGACCTCAAGGTTGAACCCGAAAACACTGCCGCCCGCCGGCTCTATACGCGGCTTGGCATGGTGGAAGTCCCCGGCTAGCTTTCGGCCGCAGGTCGCACCAGAGCCACCACCGAGCGCGGCGGCAGCGTCGCCGTGCCTTGCGTGAGCACGAGGCTGCCCGTTTCGTCCGAGACAATGCCGACGGACCAGTCACCCTCCGGGAGATGGGCCACCACCGGCTCGATCCGGCGGTTGATCCAGACGATGACCTCATCCTCCTTGTGCCGAAGATGCGCACCCAGAACCGAGCCGGCCGGATCGTTCCAGTCGCCCTCTGTCATCTCCCGTCCATCCGGGTGCAGCCACACGACGTCGCGAACCCCATGGTGCTCGCGACCGGTGAGCCAATGGTCATGGGTGATCGCCGGATGCGCCTTTCGAAAGGCAATGAGCCCTGCGGTCAGCTCGGCAATGCCGTCGTCGGTCCTGTCCCAGTCGAGCCAGGTGATCTCATTGTCCTGCGCATAGGCATTGTTATTACCCTTCTGCGTGCGGAACATTTCGTCACCCTGCTGCATCAGCGGGGTCCCGCGCGACAGGAACAGCGTTGCCAGCAGCGCTTTCACGTCGCGCTTGCGGGCGCTATTAATCACCTCGTCAGTGCTCTCGCCCTCGGCCCCGCAATTCCACGAATAATTCGCGTCGTGGCCATCACGGTTGTCTTCGCCATTGGCGCCATTGTGCTTGTGGCTGTAGCTGACGAGATCGCGCAGGGTAAAACCATCATGCACGGCCAGAAAGTTGACGCCATGGCTGGGCTTGCGGCCATCTCGGTCAAAAATCTCCGATGACCCCGCAATCTTGCCGGCCAGCGAGCCGATGCGGCCATTCTGCCCTTGCCAGAAGGCTCGGACCTCATCGCGATATGTGTCGTTGTGCTCAAAAAACTCGCGCCCGAACTGACCCAGCGCATAACCACCCGGTCCCGGGTCCCAGGGTTCGGCGACGAGGATGCACTGGCTCAGCAGCGGGTCTTCCTTGATCAGCCGGATCATCTCGGCATTGGGATTGAACCCCGGCTCGCGCCCCAGAATGGTCGCCAGATCAAAGCGGAAGCCGGAAACACCGCCCTCTTCGACAAAGGCGCGGAGGCTCTCGATCACCAGCCGCTGCACCGCGGGATGGTCGCACCGTAGTGTATTGCCGGTGCCTGCATCATTGACCAGCACCTGCCGCCCATCGACCGGCACGAAGCGATAATAGCTGTGCGGGTCGAGCCCCATCATGCTGACGATGGGACCCTCGGCGTCACTCTCGCCGGTGTGGTTATAAACCACGTCGAGGATCACCGAGATCCCGGCCTTGCGATAGACGTCGGTCATCGCCCGCAGATCGGCCATGCCGCCCGGCGCGAGGCGCGGATCCACCGCGAAATAGGTGATGGGATTATAGCCCCAGGCATTGGCAAGACCGAGTGGCGGCAGATGCCGCTCATCGATCCACGCCGCGATGGGCATCAGCTGCACCGTGTCGACCCCGACGCGCTTGAGATGCTCGACAACGGGCTTTGCCGTCAGCCCCTCAAGCGTCCCTCGTACCCGTTCGGGTACAGCCGGATGGCGCTTGGTGTAGCCGCGCGCATTGAGCTCGTAGAATGTCCCCGGCGCCTTCTTTCGCGGCACCGCAGGAGCCGCCCCCGCCCCCGGAACGATCGCCTTGGGCACCAGAATGGACGTATCGAAATTGGCCTCTCGCGGCATCCTCAGGCGCGGCGAATAGGCAAATTCCCGATCCAGCTGGCGCGCATAGGGATCAACCAGCAGCTTCGCCGGATCAAAAAACAGGCCTTGGTCCGGGTCATAGGCGCCATCCGCCCGTAACCCGTAGCGTGCGCCCGGCCCGATACCAGCGACAAGACCAGCGAAAATATTGTCCGCCTTCACATCCAGCTGGTATCGCCCGATTTCCCGGTCATTGCTGTCAAACAGGCAGACCCAGATGGCCTGCGCCGCCTCCGAATAAACGGCAAAGTTCACCCCACCCGGGACGGGTGTGGCGCCGAGCGTTTCGATAGACCCGGCGCCGGGCACAATGTGGATAGTCATTCATTCATGCCTAGGTGATGACGCTCGGCGTTGGGCGACCGGTCCGTGCCTTGATGCTGGCGAGGTCGTCGGCAAGCGCAATCAGCGGCTCCAGCGCGACCTGGGTATCCTGGCCGTGATCGCCATCGGCCGGCACATAGCGTTCGAGATAAAGCCGGAGCGTCGCGCCCACCGTGCCGGTGCCCGAAAGGCGCAGCACGATGCGCGATCCATCGACAAAACCAATGCGCACGCCCTGCTTGGCGCTGGTCGAGCCATCCACCGGGTCGTGATAGGTAAAGTCATCCGCATAGGCCACTTCGAGCCCATTCAGCACCTGCCCCGGCAGGCTCGCGAGCCGCCCGCGCAGATCATCGACGAGGCTGTTCGCAATGGCTGCATCGACCTCTTCGTAGTCGTGCCGCGTATAATAATTGCGGCCATAGGTCTTCCAGTGCTCGCGCACGATCTCATCGACGCCCTGCTTGCGCACGGCGAGGATATTGAGCCAGAGCAGCACCGCCCACAGCCCGTCCTTTTCGCGCACATGGCTCGAGCCCGTACCCGCGCTCTCCTCGCCGCAGATGGTCACCCGTCCCGCATCGAGCAGATTGCCGAAGAACTTCCAGCCAGTCGGGGTCTCGTGCATTTCGATGCCGAGCTTTTCGGCTACACGGTCCGCCGCCGCGCTGGTCGGCATGGAGCGGGCGATCCCGGCAATGCCGTCCCTATAGCCCGGCGCCAGATGCGCGTTGGCCGCCAGCAGCGCCAGAGAGTCCGAGGGGGTCACGAACCGGTTCTTGCCGATGATGAGATTGCGATCGCCATCCCCATCCGAGGCAGCGCCGAAATCCGGCCCATCCGCCGTCATCAGCAGGTCATACATGTCCTTGCAGTAGACAAGGTTGGGGTCCGGGTGCCCGTCATTGAACGAGGGCGAGGGCTGGCCATTGATCACCGTGCCCTTGGGCGCGCCCAGCATGTCCTCAAGGATCTTGTGCGCATAAGGCCCGGTGACCGCGCTCATCGCATCAAAGGTCATGCTGAAGCCGCCCGCAAACAGCGCCCGGATCGCGTCGAAATCGAACAGGGACTGCATCAGCTCGGCATAGTCGCTGACCGGGTCGATCACCTCGACCACCATGTCGCCGACCGTCTGCGTGCCCACCGCGCCCAGATCAATATCGGGCGTTTCCAGCGTCTTGTAGCTGTCGATCACCTGCGAGCGCGCATAGACCGCGTCGGTGATCTTTTCCGGCGCCGGGCCGCCATTGCCCACATTGTACTTGATGCCGAAATCGCCTTCGGGCCCGCCCGGATTGTGGCTGGCCGACAGCACCAGCCCACCAAAGGCCTTGTATTTTCGGATGATATTGCTGGCCGCCGGGGTCGAGAGAATACCGCCCTGCCCGACCATCACCTTGCCAAAACCATTGGCCGCCGCAATGCGAATGGCTTTCTGAATCGCGACGTCATTGTAGAAACGGCCATCCCCGCCAATCACCAGTGTCTGGCCGGAAAACCCCTCCAGACTGTCGAAGATCGACTGGATGAAATTCTCGACATAATTGGGCTGCTGATAGACCGTCACGCGTTTGCGCAGGCCCGACGTGCCCGGCTTCTGGTCGCTGTACGGGGTGGTCTTAACTGTCACGGTCATACTTTGTCCAATCCGATCAGCGAGGCATAGAGCGCGGCATATTTGGCGGCGCTGGCCTGCCAGCTCACGTCCGATTTCATCCCGCGTCTCTGCATCTTTTTCCAAAGTTTCTCGTCGGCATAGAGCGCCAGCACGCGCTTGATTGCATCGGCCAGCGCGGCCTCGCTCGGGGGCGAGAACTGCACGCCGGTCGCAACTTCTGCCTGCAGGGCCGCCACATTGGCGTCGATGACGGTATCATTGAGCCCGCCGACCCGGCTCACCAAGGGAATAGCCCCATAGCGCAGTGCATAAAGCTGCGTCAGCCCGCAGGGCTCGAAGCGCGATGGCACGAGAATGACATCGCCGCCGCCCTGCAGCAGATGGCTCAGCTCTTCATTATAGCCTGTCACGAGCCCGACCTGTCCGGGATGGCGCATGGCAGCGCCCCGGACGGCGTTTTCGAGTTCCGCCTCGCCCGATCCCAGCACGGCCAACTGGCCACCGGCTGCCACGATCATGTCGATACAGCCGGCGAGAAGATCGATGCCCTTTTGCCAGGTAAGCCGGCTGACGACCACAAAGAGCGGGCCATTGCTCTGTTGGAGGCCAAACCGCTCCTGCACAGCCACCTTGTTTTCCGCGCGGTGATGCAGCGAGTTTGCCGTATAGTTCCGTGTCAGCGCCTTGTCGGTCGCCGGATCCCAGGCATTCATGTCGATGCCGTTGAGCACGCCAAACACCGTGTGGCTGCGATGGCTGAGGAGGCCATCCAGCCCCATGCCAAAGGCCGGCGTGCGGATTTCGGCGGCATAGGTCGGGCTGACTGTGGTCACCACGTCAGCGCATTCTACCCCCGCCTTGAGGTAACCGACGCCCCCATAATATTCCACGCCCTCCACCGAGAACGCATGCGGCGGCAGGCGCAGTTGCCCGAAAACATCTGCGCCATACGTGCCCTGGAAGGCCATGTTGTGCACGGTCATGACCGTCTTCAGCGTCGCCGAAGGCCCGTATTTGACATAGGCCGGCACAAGGCCTGCCTGCCAGTCGTGGGCGTGGATGATCTGCGGCCGATATCCGTCCACCAGTCCGAGCCCAAGTTCCGACGCCACCCAGCTCAGCGCCGCAAAGCGCTTCCAGTTATCCGGCCAATCCCAGCCTTCGGGGCCCACATAGGGGTTCCCCGGCCGATCATAGAGTGCGGGCACAACAAGCACGATGAGATCTAGGCCATCGACCCGCCCCGCGATTAGCCGACCGCGGAAGCCAAAGAGATCGTCGAACTGCGCAACCTCGCGACCACCGGTCAGCTTCGCCACAACGGCCGGATAACCGGGCACCAGAGTGCGCATGGTCACCCCGGTCTCGGCCAAGGCCAGCGGCAGGGCGCCGGCGACATCGGCCAGGCCCCCCGTCTTGATCAGCGGATAGACTTCGGAGGCAACGGATAGAACCTCGATCATCTGTCGGCCAGATACCGATTGATCATGGCTTGCGTAATCAGTGTCACCCCGTCCGCCGTCCGCCGGAACCATTTGGCATCGAATTCAGGGTCCTCGCCGACGACCAGTCCCTCGGGCACGCTGACACCGCGGTCGATCACGACCTTCTTCAATCGCGCACTGCGCCCGATATCGCAATAGGGCAGCACCACCGCTTCTTCCAGCACGGAATAGGAGTGGACCCGGCTACCGGTGGACAACAGCGTCCGCTGCAGATGCCCGCCCGAAATGATGCAGTCGCCCGACACCAGCGAATTCACCGCAGAGCCGCGTCGACCATCAAAATCATGCACAAACTTGGCCGGCGGGGTTATTTCGGCATAGGTCCAGATCGGCCAGTCGCGATCATAGAGGTCGAGCTGCGGGTTGATGTCAGTGAGGTCGATATTGGCCTTCCAATAGGCATCCACCGTGCCCACGTCGCGCCAATAGGCCACGCTCTCATTGCTGGAGCGGACGCAGGAGCGCGTGAACCGGTGCGCCCAGGCTGTGCCGTTCTTGACGATATAGGGGATGATGTCCTTGCCGAAGTCCCGGCTCGAGCCCTCGGTCGCGGCATCGCGGCGCAATTGCTCCATCAGGAAGCGCGTCTCGAAGACATAGATGCCCATGGACGCCAGCGCCGTGTCCGGCCGATCCGGGATGCACGGCGGGTCCTTGGGTTTTTCGACAAAGTCGATCACCCGGTCGCGCCCGTCGACATGCATCACGCCAAAGGCCGAGGCCTCCTTGCGCGGCACTTCAAGGCACCCGATGGTCACGTCCGCGCCCGTATCCACATGCTGGCGGAGCATGATTTCGTAGTCCATCTTGTAGATATGGTCGCCGGCCAGGATAACGATATAGCGGGCGCCGTAGTCCTCGATAATGTCCATGTTCTGGAACACGGCGTCAGCCGTGCCCGCATACCACATGTCCTCGGCCACACGCTGGCTCGCGGGCAGTACGTCAAAGCTCTCGTTACGTTCTTGGCGCAGGAAGTTCCAGCCGCGAGACAAGTGGCGGATCAGGCTGTGCGCCTGGTACTGCGTTGCCACGGAGATACGGCGGATGCCTGAATTGATGGCATTGGAGAGCGCAAAGTCGATGATGCGCGACTTGCCCCCGAAATAGACAGCCGGCTTGGCGCGCCGATCGGTCAGCTCCATCAGCCGTGTTCCGCGTCCCCCGGCCAGCACATAGGCCATCGCCTCGCGGGCCAATGGCGATGGTACCCTGTAATCAGCCATTTTCTTCCCTCCACGTCGCCCGGCTCCCCCGGGACATTGCCATTATAGTCGGTTCAATCCGGATCGTATTTCAGGAAAAGGGTTGCCAGCGGCGGCAGATAGAGCTCGGCTTCCGCCGGCCAGTGCTGCCCCGTCACCTCGCGGGCGATTATGCCCCCCTGGTTGCCCGTATTCCCCCCTGCGTACCATCCGGCGTCAGTATTGATCCTTTCGATCCACCGCCCTGCCTTGGGCAGCGGCACCTTGTAGTGTTCACGCGGGACCGGCGTGAAATTGGAGATGACCAGCACCGGCTCGGCGTCCGGTGCCTTGCGCAGCCATGCCAACACGGAGTTGGCCTGGTCATTGCCGATGACCCATTCGAACCCGTCCGGCTCGCAATCGCGCTCATGCAGGGCCGGAAGGCTCCGGTAGGCGGCATTGAGATCGGCCACGAGGCGGCGCATGCCCTCATGCGGCGCGGCATCGAGCAGCCACCAGTCGAGCCCCTTGCCCTCGGCCCATTCGGCGCGTTGGGCAAACTCCTGGCCCATGAACAGCAGCTTCTTGCCCGGGTGCCCCCACATGAACGCCAGATAGGCGCGCAGATTGGCAAACTGCTGCCACTCGTCGCCCGGCATCTTGTCGAGCAGCGAACCCTTCCCATGCACCACCTCGTCATGGCTCAGCGGCAGCACGAAATTCTCGCTGAAGGCGTAGACGAGGCCGAAGGTCATGTCGTTGTGATGGTAGCGCCGGTGGATCGGGCTGCGCGCCATGAACCGCAGCGTGTCGTTCATGAAGCCCATGTTCCACTTGAAGCCGAAGCCCAGCCCGCCGGTGTAGGTTGGCTGGCTGACGCCCGGCCATGAGGTAGACTCCTCAGCGATCATGAATGCGCCGGGAAACTGCTTGTAGACCTCGGCATTGACCCGCTGCAGGAACGCAACCGCTTCGAGGTTCTCGTTACCGCCATGCTTGTTGGGCACCCACTGCCCCGGCTGGCGCGAATAATCGAGATAGAGCATTGACGCCACGGCATCGACGCGCAGCCCGTCGATGTGGAATTTCTCGAACCAGAACAGCGCATTATTGGTGAGGAAGGCCGAAACCTCCTTGCGACCAAAATTATAGATCGCCGTGTTCCAGTCGGGGTGGAAACCCTGCCGTGGATCGGAATGCTCGTAGAGCGCCGTGCCGTCGAAATTGCTGAGACCGAATTCGTCGGTCGGGAAATGCGCCGGCACCCAGTCCAGGATGACGCCAAGCCCTGCCTCATGGGCGGCATTGACCAGCCGGGCAAACCCCGCCGGATCACCGAACCGCGCCGTTGGTGCATAGAGCCCGGTTGGTTGATAGCCCCAGCTCGGATCGTATGGATGCTCGCTGATCGGCAGGAGCTCGATATGGGTGTAGCCCATGTCCGCCGCATAGGGGATCAGCTGCTCGGCCAACTGGTCATAGCTGAGAAAACTGCCGTCGGCCCGCCGCCGCCACGATCCGGGATGCACTTCATAAATCGACATCGGCGTGCGCCGCCAATCCCGGCTTGACCGCTCGCGCATATATTTGTCGTCGGTCCAGGTGAAGGGCGTCGGGTCTGGCACCACCGAGCCATTGCGCGGCCGCAACTCGGCCTGCCGTGCAAACGGATCGGCCTTGAGCGGCAGGACTTTCCCGTCCGGCCCGACAATCTCATATTTGTAGATCGTGCCTGTTCCAACGACCGGCACAAAGACTTCCCAGATACCGCCGCGATTGCGCATCGGGTGGCGCCGTCCGTCCCAATCGTTGAACGTCCCCACCACCGAAACACGCAGCGCATTAGGTGCCCACACCGCAAAATGGGTGCCGTGAACGCCCTCGAACTCCATCTCGTGGGCGCCGAGCTTGTCAAACAGCCTCAGATGGCTGCCCTCGCCGATATAATAGTCGTCCATAGGCCCGAGCACCGGACCAAAGGAATAGGGATCATAGGCATCCCATTCTCCGCCGGCATTCTTGGCGCGATACCGAATGGGCTGTCGCCGGTCCAGATTGACCTTGCCTTCAAAGAACCCCGCCGCATGGCGCGGGAACAGATGGCTGAGTTCTGTGCCGTCCAGCGTATAGGCGGTGACAGCCTCAGCGTGCGGAATAAAGGCGCGCAGCACCCAATTGCCGTCGATTTCATGCAGGCCGAGAAAGGCGAAGGCATCGCCATGGCGTCCCGCCACGATTGCTTCGACTTCACGCGCATCGGCCTGCCAGTTTTCTTTGCTCACGCCATTCATCCCCAGGGCGCCGGTCCCCACTAGTGCACCATAGTAAACCACGCGCGGTGACCTTTGGTTTCCCCGCGTGGCTCCGATCCGCGAGAAATTCGGCTATGCCGTGGGCACACCCCAGATTTCGCCGGCATATTGTCTGATCGTGCGATCCGACGAGAAGAACCCCATGTTCGCCGTATTGCGGATCGCCATCGCCCACCACCGGTCGGGATTGGCCCAAAGCCGGCTGACCTTTTCCTGCGCCGCCCAATAGGCGTCGAAGTCACGGGCAACCATGAACCAGTCATGGTCATAGAGACCGCCGATTAGATCACGATAGCGGTTGGGATCATCGGGCGAGAACACGCCGGAAGAGATGGACTCGAGCGCCTCGCGCAGGCGGCGCGACTTGTCGATGGCCGAGCGCGGTACCTCGCTGCGGCTGCGCTTGTCCTCGACCTCCTGCGCCGAGAGCCCGAAGATGACGATATTGTCGGGTCCTACTTCCTTGTGCATCTCGACATTGGCGCCGTCCATCGTGCCGATGGTGATGGCGCCATTGGCCATGAACTTCATGTTGCCCGTACCGGACGCTTCCATGCCTGCGGTCGAGATCTGCTCGGAGAGATCGGCCGCCGGCACGATCACTTCGGCGAGGCTCACATTGTAGTTCGGCAGGAACACAACCTTGAGCAGGCCGCGCACGGCCGGGTCATTATTGATGACCCGCGCCACGTCGTTGATCAGCTTGATGATCAGCTTGGCATTCCAATAGCTCGGCGCCGCCTTGCCCGCGAAAATTTTGACGTGCGGCTTCCATTCCCGCTCCGGATGGGCGCGGATTTCATCATAGAGCGCCACCGCGTGAATGATGTTGAGGAGCTGGCGCTTATATTCGTGGATGCGCTTGATCTGCACGTCAAACAGCGCCTCGGGCGACACCGTGACATTGAGCCGGTCCTTGATCAACCTGGCGAGGCGCTGCTTGTTGGCGAACTTCACCGCCGCAAACTGCTTCTGGAACCCCTTGTCCTCAGCGTGGAGCGCCAGAAGGTGCAGCTTCTCTACATCGTCCATGAACTCTGGGCCAATACGGTCGCTGACCAGCTTGGTCAGGCTCGGATTGCACTGCAGCAGCCAGCGCCGCGGCGTGATGCCATTGGTCTTGTTGTTGATCCTCTCGGGGTAAAGCCTGTGCAGGTCGGCGAAAACCGTCTGCTTCATCAGCTCGGTATGCAGCGCCGAGACGCCATTGATCGAGTGCGAGCCAACAAAGGCCAGCTGCCCCATGCGCACGCGACGACCGCCATGCTCATCGATCAGAGAGATGGTCGCCACCTGCTGGTCGTTGAACCCGGCCTTGACCCGGGCCTCGGTCAGCACTTCTGCATTGATCTGGTAGATAATCTGCATGTGCCGCGGGAGCAGCCGCTCCAGTAGGGCCACCGGCCAGCTTTCCAGCGCTTCGGGCAGGAGCGTGTGATTGGTATAGCCGAACGTGCCCTTGCACAGTTTCCAGGCCTGATCCCACTTGATCCCATTGTCATCGATGAGAATGCGCATGAGCTCGGCCACCGAAATGGCCGGGTGCGTGTCGTTGAGCTGGATGGCCACTTTCTCTGGCAGCGAGCTGAGGTCGCCATATTGCTGGAGATGCCGTCGCACGATGTCCTGCAGCGATGCCGAGGAGAAAAAGAACTCCTGACGCAGGCGCAATTCCTGGCCGGCCGGCGTTGAATCCGCCGGATAAAGCACCCGCGTGATCGCTTCTGCCTTGGCGCTTTCTTCGAGCGCGCCGATGTGGTCGCCGGAATTGAACTTGTCGAGCAGGATCGGGTCGATCGGCTGCGCGCTCCATAGCCGCAGCGTATTCACCCGCTTGCCGCGCCAGCCGACGATCGGCGTGTCATAGGCCACCGCCAGCAGATGCTCGTTGGGCTCCCATTCCTGACGAATGCTGCCATCCGGATCCTGGACCGGATTGACGTGTCCGCCAAAGCCGATCTCATAGGTGCTTTCGCGCCGCTCGAATTCCCATGGATTGCCGTGGGCAAGCCACTCTTCGGGCAGCTCGACCTGCCAGCCTTCGCTCATTTCCTGCCGGAACAGCCCATGGACATAGCGAATGCCATAGCCGTAGGCGGGGATATCGACCGACGACATGGACTCTAGGAAGCACGCTGCGAGGCGGCCAAGGCCGCCATTGCCGAGCGCCGCGTCGGGCTCGAGATTAATCAGATCGCCGAGGTCGACATTGAGATTGGCCAGCGCCTGCTGCACCGGCTCCATCAGCCCCACATTGCTCATTGCATCGCGCATGAGCCGGCCGATGAGGAATTCGAGGCTGAGGTAGTAGACCCGCTTGTTGGCAGTCCGCCAGGTCTCGCGCGAACTCTCCATCCAGCGGTCCATCACACGGTCGCGCACTGCCAGGATCGTGGCGGTCAGCCAGTCATGCGGGCGGGCGACAATGGGGTCCTTACCTACGGAATAGATCAGCCTTTCAAGAATTTCAGCCTGAATGGCTTCAACAGTAATGGCACGGGGCTCGTGGATTGGAGCATCGTAGACGATCGGCTTTTGCGGCATATCGCAATCCAGTTTTCATGACGATGTTCCCCTCGGACAGGAACACTCTTGCACTTAATTTCAGCATCGAAAAGCCCCAAAAAATACCGCAAAGCGGCATCAATGGGGCTCTGTGCTGGCCTTGGCACTTGCCTCCGCAGCGTTCGGGTCGACCTCGACGCCACTCTCCCGGGCCTGGTCTATCGCGTTGGAGATCAACAAATCCTGCTGGCGCAGGTCGCCCAGCAATTGCGCCTCGAACCGCATCCGGTCACGGTTGCGAACCCCTTCGATGGCGTCGTCGATTTCGACTTCGCTGGCGCCCAGGATGCGGATCGCCTGCCCTCCGAACCGCACCGCCGATTCGAAGGTTTCGCGCAGTTCATACTCGACGCCGATCTCGCGCAGTTCGATGGCGTGGCCCCGATCGAAGGCGCGTGCCATCACCTTGACCAGCGGAAAATGATCCCGGATCAGCTCGGCGATCAGCGTCGTTGCCTTGGCGTCGTTGACGCAGACCAGCACCATTTCGGCCCGGTCTGCCCCTGCCGCATGCAGCACATCGAGCCGGGTGCCATCGCCATAATAGACTTTGAAACCGAACTGCGATGCCGCCCGGATCATCTCGACATCGTTGTCGATGATCGAGATCTGGTGTCCCTGACCGAGCAGCGGCTGGCTGGCGATCTGCCCAAACCGCCCGAACCCGATCAGCAATACGCGTCCGCTGAGGCCGTTGACCTCCTCGATCCCGTCCATCGACATCGTCTTCTTCGGCATCAGCCGCCGCATCGGGATGACCAGCAGGGGCGTCAGCACCATGGAGAGGATCACGGTCGCGGTGAAGATCGCGTTGGATGGCCCATCGATCAGCCCCGCGCTCACGGCCGTCGTGTAGAGCACGAAAGCGAACTCGCCGCCCTGCCCCATAAGCACCGCCCGCTCCATCGCCTCGCCATGGCTCGACCGCAGCAGTCGAGCGATGATGTAGATGGCGACGCCCTTGACCAGCATGGCCGCAACCACGCCGGCGGCGATCACCTGCCAGTTTTCGGCCACCACGCTGAGTTCCAGCGACATGCCGACAGCAAGAAAGAACAGGCCCAGCAGCAGCCCGCGGAACGGCTCGACGTCAGCCTCGAGCTGATGGCGGAACGTCGAGGTCGAGAGCAGCACGCCGGCAAGAAACGCCCCCATGGCCATGGAGAGGCCCGCCGCCTGGAACAACAGCGCCGCGCCGAGCACGACCAGCAGCGCTCCGGCCGTCATCAGCTCGCGGACCTTGGCGGCGGCGAGCACGGCAAAGAACGGATTCATGATCCGTCGACCGAGGAAGATCAGCAGCAGCACCGCGCCGATAGCGAGGCCTATGGACAAGATGCGGGTCAGAAAGCTGGTATCCCCTGCGCCCGGTGCCAGCAGCGCCACGATGGCCAGGAGCGGCACGATGGCGAGGTCTTCGAGCAGCAGGATCGAGACCATTTTCTGGCCGCTTTCGCTCCCCAGTTCGCCCCGTTCGCCCAGCATCTGCATGACGATAGCGGTCGAGGTGAGAACAAACCCCATGCCGAACACGAAGGACACGACGGGCGCAAAGCCAAGCATCATGCCGACCCCGGTCAGCAGCAGTCCGCAGACCCCGACCTGGATCACCCCAAGCCCAAAGATCTGCCGCCGCAACGCCCAGAGGCGGGAGGGCTCCATTTCGAGGCCGATGATGAAGAGGAACATGACGACGCCGAGTTCGGCCAGGTGCAGCACCGCCGATGGGTCCGTCACCACGTCAAAGCCGGAAGGGCCGAGCAGCACGCCTGCCGCCAGATATCCCAGCACCGAGCCGAGGCCAAGCCGCCGGAACAGCGGCACCGCTACGGCCGCCGCCCCCAACAGGATCACCACGGGAAGGAGGTCGACCCCTCCCCCTGCTGCGTGAGAAACAGTCTCCACCAGGTCTTGGGCCATCGCATACTCCTTGGAAGACCGAAACTGTGACCACGGAGCGCGCGCGTCAAGAAAATCTGCCGCATGTCTGCCCGTCGCTTTTTGTAGGTCGCGCGCGACGAACGGCGGGGAGAGTTCAGAACACGGTGACAAATGGGCGGATTTGGGGAATCTTCGCCCATCACGACGCGCCAGCGCCATCCAGAGGCATCGCTCGTCCCACAAAAAGACTTCTGCCGCTCAAGGACCCTTCATGCCCCGCAAGATTATTATCGACACCGATCCCGGTCAGGACGATGCCGTCGCCATTCTTCTCGCCCTGGCCTCCCCAGAGGAGCTGGACGTGCTGAGCATTGTTGCCGTCGCCGGCAATGTTGGCCTCCACCACAATGCCAATAATGCCCGCAAGATCGTCGAACTCTCCGGCCGCCTCGATATTCCGGTCTATGCCGGCTGCGCGCGCCCGATGCGCCGCGACCTCGTCACCGCCGAGCATGTCCATGGCGAAACTGGCCTCAACGGCCCCGCGCTGCCCGATCCCACCATTCCACTGCAGGCCCAGCACGGCGTCGACTACATCATCGATACGCTTATGGCGGCCGAGCCCGGTACGATCACCCTCTGCACCCTCGGGCCACTGACCAACATCGCCATGGCGCTGGTCAAGGAGCCGCGTATCGCCGAGCGCGTCCAGGAACTGGTGATGATGGGTGGCGCCTATTTCGAGGTGGGCAACATCACGCCGGCCGCCGAATTCAACATTTATGTCGATCCCGAAGCCGCCGACATCGTGCTGCGCTCCGGCATCCCGCTCGTCATTCAGCCGCTCGACGTCACCCATATGATCCAGTCGACGCCCGAGCGCCTCGCTGCCATCAAGGGCCTCGGCAACCGCTCGGGCCAGGCGGTCTACGACATGCTGACCTTCTCGGAAGGCTTTGACCTCAAGAAATACGGCTGGGCCGGCGCGCCGCTCCACGATCCGACCGTCATCGCCTACCTGCTCCAGCCGAGCCTGTTTGAAGGCCGCGCCTGCCACGTAGCCGTCGAAACGGCGAGCGAGCTCACTATGGGCATGACCGTCGCCGACTACTGGCACGTGACCGGCAAGCCGCATAACGCCACCTTCCTGCGCAGCGGCGACGCCGAGGGTTTCTTCAAACTCCTCACCGAACGCCTCGCCCGCCTGCCCTGATCGGACATTCACTCCGTCGCGATGACCGATCTGTCCCTCCCCCTTACTCAAGGGGGAGGCTAGGAGGGGGAGCCTCCACGCTTGACCCAGGCCCGGTATCCAGAAACTCTGTCCCCAACCTTAGGGAGCGGGGCAAGTTGATGCAGGGCATAGAATTATCGCGCCGCTTCTACGCCGACATTGTGCGACCCTGGCTCACCACCACTGCCGCAGACCTGTCCCACGCGGCTGCCCTAATCGGCTACGGCTCGGAACTCCTCGGCTTCGACGACGAAACCTCCCGCGACCACAATTGGGGCCCGCGCGTCCACCTCATCGTCACTGCCGATGACTTCGCCACTCACGCCCGGAGGCTGGTTGACGCCTTCACCACCATGGCCCCGAAAACCTATCTCGGCGAACCCATCGGTTGGCGCAGCCGTCCTCATCCCGCAGCAAGCGGCCCCGGCTCTCTGGGCGCCATCGACCATGGCCTCGAGATCCACACGCTCGAAGCCCGCCTCGACGCCCATTTCGCCACCCCCTCGGTCGATACACTCACACCACTTCAGTGGCTCGGGTTCGCCGAGCAGAAACTCCTCGCCTTCACCGCTGGCGCCGTCTTCCACGACGACGACGGCAGGCTCACCCGGGCGCGAGAGCGATTGGCCTATTTCCCGCACGATATCTGGCTCTACAAACTCGCCTGCCAGTGGCGACGCATCGCTGAGGAACAGGCCTTTGTTGGCCGCGCCGGACAGGTCGGCGACGATTTGGGCTCACGCATAATCGCCGCCCGGCTGGCGCGCGATATCATGCGTATGGGCTTCCTGCTCGAGCGCCGATACGCGCCCTATGCCAAATGGCTCGGCAGCGCCTTTGAACGTCTCCCCATCGCTGCCCGCCTGACGCCGCATCTGCAGTCGGCGCTGAGCGTCACAGAATGGCAGCCCCGCGGCGAGGCCCTTGCCGCTGCCTATCTCGAACTCGCCCACACGCAAAACCGGCTCGGGATCGCATCCTTCGAGCCTGTCATCGGCCCCTATCACGAGCGTCCCTTCGCCACACTCAATGTCGATGACGCCATCGCCGCCCTCATGGGCGCGATCACCGACCCGATAGTGAAGAGCCTACCCATTCTCGGCTCCTTCGACCAAGTGATCGATTCAACCCCGGTCGCCGAAGACGCCGACCTGTCCCACAAAATCATGCGGCAGGTACTGTGCTAGGTTGTGTGGACAAAGTGTCTGACCCACAACCGGATCGACGCGACGAGAACGAAGCCGAGGAAGCTATCGGCGGTTTTGTCGTATCGCGTGGCTAAGCGGCGGCTGTGCTTGAGCTTTGAGAAGCATCGCTCGACGAGGTTTCTCAAGGCATAGATATGGCCGTCGATAACGGACTGAACCTTGCGGTTTCGTTTGGCCGGGATGACAGCGGCCACGCCGCGGGCCTCCAGGTCAGCCAGGATGAAGTCGGCGTCGTATCCCTTGTCGGCGAGCAGCACGCAGGGTCTCGGACCGGGCTGGTCCATGATCGGCACGTAGCCTTTCACGTCGGAGACCTGTCCGCCGCTCAGCGTGACCGCGACAGGGAGGCCGAGAGCGTTGCTGCGGAGGTGGATCTTGGTCGAGAAACCACCACGAGAGCGGCCAAGACTTTGGTCCGCATCCCCTTTTTTAGCGCGCCGGCGGCGTGCTGATGGGCGCGGATGATGGTAGAGTCGATCATCTGAACGCTATCGTTACCCGCTCCCGTCTCGTTCAAGGCCTCCAGCATCACATCCCAGATCCCCGCCTGCGTCCAACGCCGGAACTGGCGATAGACTGAGTTCCATGGGCCAAAATGGCTGTGCAGATCCCGCCAGGCGGTTCCCGTGCGGGCTATCCAGAACACCCCATCCAGCACCAGCCGATGATCACGCGGCCGCCGACCTCGTCTCGGACCCTTCTCCACCACGAACGGTTCGAAGAAGGCCCACTCTGCATCTGACATCAAACCCCGAACCAACGCTGCTCTCCGCAAAGAACAGCGTTGAATCAGCGATTAGCTGATTTGGGAATCCACTTCGTCCACACCGCCTAGTCTCCACCCAACCGAACCTCCCGCGTGATCTCGATCACACGGCATGCGCAAACCTAGTTTTTAATCAGCCGAACCTCCCGCGTGATTCCGATATTATCGAGAAACGCCCGGTCATGGCTCACCACCAGCAACGCCCCGTCATAGGCGCGTAATCCCGCCTCGATTTTCTCAATCGCTTCGATGTCGAGATGGTTGGTGGGCTCGTCGAGCACCAGCAGGATCGGCGGTGTCTTCCCGCCAACCGCGCAGGCGAGCCCCGCCCGCAGCATTTCCCCGCCGCTCAACGTCCCCACTATTTGCAGCGCCGCATCCGCCCGAAAGCTGAATGCCGCCAACAGCGCCCGACAGTCATTCTCCGTGCTCTCGGGGTTAAGCCGCCGGAAATTGTCGACGATGCTGTCCTCCCGCCTGAGAAGGCCCACCTGCTGGTCGAGCAGGGCAAAGGGCCCGCCGATGTGCACGCTCCCAGCAGTCGGTGCGAGACCGCCAGTGAGCAGCTTGAGCAGCGTCGTCTTCCCACTCCCGTTGTCGCCGGTGATCGCCACCCGCTCGGCCCCGACGATCTCAAACGACATATCGCGGATCACCGCTCGCCCGGACTGATACCCACCGCTCAGCCCCACCGCCCGCAGCACTATCTTGCTGCGCGGCAGATGCGTCGGCGCCAGTTTCACTGCGAACGGGGTGAGAATCTCGATTCGCTCCCGCGCCGCCCGCGCCTGCTCCTGCGCACTCTCGGCCTGTTTTTCCGCCAGCGTATCCAATCCCCCTGCCGTTTCCTCGGCGCGTCGCTTTAGGCCACCGAGCAGGATTTTCGGCGCATCCCCCTTGGCCGCCTTGCGCCGCCCGCCAGCATCGCGCTGCGCCTGCTTCTCCCGAGCGTCCTGGGCCTTTCGCGCAACCTCCCGCACCTGCCGCTCGGCAAAGTCCCGGTCATGCTCGGCCGCCTGCAGTTCCAGCGCTCGTCGTTCCCGATATTGGCTCCAGCCGTCACCATAGGTCCTGGCGCCAAGGCTGGTCAGCTCGACAATCGCATCCACCTGCTCGAGCAGATTGCGATCATGGCTGACGACGATCGCTGCCCCCCGCCACCCGGCCAGCATGTCCGCCACCGCCAGACGCCCATCCGCATCGAGATTATTCGTCGGCTCATCGAGGAGGATCAAGTCCGGCTCGGCAAACACCAGTGCCGCCAGTGCGGCCCGCGTTCGTTGGCCGCCTGACAGCGTCGAGAGTAGCGTTTCCGGTCCAACGGGCAGGCCAAGCGTCTCGAGCGCTGCCGATAGCCGCGCCTCGAGCGTCCAGTCCGCTTCGGCCAGATCATCGACACTGGCCGAGCCGACCATCGCTTTTTCCAGCAACGCCAACCCCGCCCGCGCGCCGAAAAGGTCCGCTATGGTTTCGCCCTCGGCTGGCTGCACCTGCTGGCGCAATATGCCAAGCCGCCCGGACATGGCGATTGACCCGCTGCTCGGCGTCAATTCACCGGCGATAAGGCGCAACAGCGTGGTCTTGCCCACGCCATTTCGCCCCACGAGGCCTGTGCGCCCTGGGCCGAATGTCAGGTCGAGATTGGAAAAGAGTGTCTGGCCGTCAGGCCCGGTATAGGACAGCTGCGAAATCGTGACGGAAAAGGGCATGGATCGAAAAATCTCCAGTGGCAAGGCAGGTCGGCATTGCGGTGGAGATACGGTCCATTGGGCACCATCCGGTCGAGTTGCGGTCCCTCATAATTAGCGCACCCGGGCCACGCGTCAACCGGCCCTCTGGCAAATTGAGGCGTACCGGAGTAGGGATATCGCCCGCCCACGACGCCGCCGGATCCGCTTCCATGGACATCTTCACGCTCACCGCCTTCACCATTGCCTATCTCATTGCCTTGGTGGTGCCCGGCCCCGGCGTGGCAGCAATTGTGGCCCGAGCGCTCGGCGGCGGCTTCAAGAGCGCCATGCCCATGGTGTTCGGCATCCTCGCCGGCGACCTCGTCTATTTCCTTTTTGCCGTGTTCGGCCTTGCCGCCATCGCCACCTATTTCTCGCCGGTCTTCGTCATCGTGCGCTGGGCCGGCGCCGCCTATCTCCTCTACATCGCGTGGAAATTCTGGAGCGCCAAGCCGGGCTCCGAGCAGATGAAGCCGAAGAGCGAAGACGCATTGAAGACCTTCCTCGCCGGCTTCTCGCTCACCATGGGCAACCCGAAGACCATTGTGTTCTACCTCGCTATTCTGCCCACAGTGGTGCCACTGGGGGAAATGAACCCGCTCGCCTTCGCCGAGCTGACGGCAATCGTCGTGATCTGCCTGCTGATTGTCGGCTGCGCCTACGCCTGGCTCGCCTCGGCGGCCCGCGAAATGTTCCGCAGCGAAAAGGCCCTCGGCCGTCTCAACAAGACCGCCGGCGCCATGATGGCCGGCGCCGCGGGCCTCGTCGTTTTCCAGCACTGACACATTAAATAAGCCGCAACCTTTGCTTGCCAGAATTTGCTCATGGCAAGCATTGGCAAGATATCGCAGATGTCCCGCTGGCAGCAGATGGAATACCATCGGACCCGCCGCAAGGAAGGCTTTGCCCGCGTACAGCAGCTCTCGGCAACGGCCAATTCGATGATGGCGATCAAGACCAATGAGGCCATCGGCAAAGGCAATGTCATCGCCAAGGTCGCCTATCAACGTATGTCGAAGACTGTCTAGGCGCCCACCCGGCAAAGTCCCTCATGCCCCCGGAAAAGCTGGCAGTTTTTCCACCAACCCCTTTGACACCGCCCCTGCCCCTGCTAAGAGGCTACCGGGGGCCTATAGCTCAATGGTTAGAGCCGACCGCTCATAACGGTCTGGTTCCAGGTTCGAGTCCTGGTGGGCCCACCATTTTAGCGCCCGGAAAGCTTGGATTTTATGTCCGATCCTTCCGGGCTTTTTCTTGTCTGGGGTCCGCTTCGGGGTCTGCTTCATGTCCGCTTGGACCAGTAGCGACAGTGATGGGCTGTTGATTTCCGCCGAGAAGTGGCTCTGGCGCACTTTTGCTGAGGCTTTGGCTATCGGGCCCCGATCAATCTCGCCTGCAGCAAATCTAGCTTTGCGCGCCCATACATTTGCCGTTTCACGAGCTTCAGGCGCGTGATCTGTCCTTCGGTCTGCCCGTTGGACCATGGGGAGATGATGGCGTTTCTAACAGCCGCCAAGTCCCTTTCGACACCATTGGCAAATGAGGTCACCAGGCTGAGTTTTGCCGCCTGCAACCAGTCTTCCAGCTTGGTTGCTGTTTTGGATCGGACATGGACTGGAACTCGCCGATAGTGGTGCGGGCCACCACCAGCTCGGGCACATTCACTTCGATCGCAGCGACCAAGATCGCTTCAGACTTTGCGAGATCGTCCCGCGCTGTGGTCAACAGCCTAGCGATGACGCGCGCCGACGGTGTTCGTGCCAACCCGCTTTGATTTGCCTTTTCAGCAAGACGCCGGCGTTGCGCCCATTGTGAGACGACACCGCGTTGCCCTGGAAAGCCCTGCACCAGCATTTCGCGCCAAAGCGCCGAAGCATTGCGGGCACCTTCGTCCCAACGGGTATTTAGCCACGGGAGCCAGCTATCCAGCGAACTTGGCCTTGTGCGGAACACGTCGAACCTTTGGCCACGCAGGACGTCGCGCACGACCTTCCGGCTATGGCCTGTCTGGCGGACAATCTGTCGGATCGAGGTTCCCTTCTTCGACAGCTCTTTGATCGCCTCATTAGTCTCCTGCCGGCGCAGATAACCTTCATATTGCAGCCGCTCGGCATAGGTCAGCAGCTTGGGGTCGACGATATTGCTGCCTACCGCCTGTCTGATCTGACGCATGGATTTACCGACGGCGTCGAGGAAGGCACGGCTTGAGTTTTCCATTAAGTGCCAGCGGTCAGCGACCTGTTCGGCATTCGGCAAGCCCCTGGCAATCGCCTCGCCGTAGCCACCCCCGCGATCTCGGGCGACGACTGATATGGTTGGATGCTCCGCCAACCAGGCGCGGGAGGTATTCAACGCGCGATCTGGCAGCAAGACGACCGGCCTGCGACGTTCAAGGTCGCACACAATCGTCCCATAGGTTTGCCCGCGCCGGAAAGCGAAGTCGTCGATTCCAATCACCGTCAGCGTGTCATCATGGGCCGTGACCCGCCGGCGAACGACGCGTAGCAGTGTGTCTTTGCTGACCGGTATCATGAGACGATCCGCGAAACTGGCCGCGGGCCTGCCGCCTAAAGCCAGACCGAGATGGTGCACGATGGTCTCGAGCCGCTGCGTGCGCCGGCTATACCGGGCCAAGACGCTGTCATCAAACCGCTCGCAAAAGATGCGACGGCCGCAAAGAACACCATCACACCAGAAACGACGCGTGAGGATCGAAAGCTCAACCCGTCGTCCACCGAGCGGCAAATCTGCTGGCCTGCGCCTATAGCGGCTTTGCACACGCCGGCTACGGCTCCCGCAGCTAGGACAGATTCCCCACGGTCGGCGAGATCGCAGCAGGATTTGCACCCTGTCCGCCACCACCTGCACCGCATCTACTGCAAAACCACTCGGCGCGAGGCTCGCGCGCTGAAAACCATGCTGCATCTGCTGATCCTCCTACGAACCAGCACGAACCTTGGCCGCAACAGCAGCAAATGTGAGTCAGAGCCAAATCTCGATGGAAATATCCCAAAGGGTCACTTCTCAGTGGCAATCAACACCTGTTTCCCGCAACGGGCGCTTGGGCCCTTGTGAACACGGCCGGGATGTCCGCCCTCCGGCCAATTGCTGGGGTCACGAAACTTACAATTTGTGCTGACAATGATGCCGAAAAAGATGGGGGCGAAGGGGCCGGTCAGAGGGCTGCTCGGAGCTGCTCAGAAAATTGGGTTGGGAGCGACGCGGCCGTTGACGTCCGTGTGCCTAAAACACCCGGCTGGGATTTTGCAGACCTCCTGCTGTCCCTCACTTCTGCAGTGACGGAGGATTTCGATGCTTGATTTGGACCTTATCCGCGCCATGGCCGCTGAACAGACGGATAAACTCCTCATCCAGCCGTTTGCTCCTTCGGCATCACCTCCACCGCCACAGGCGAAGAAGTTCCAGTTCATCCTGCCCGGTCAGGAGCCGGAGGCGCCCGAGGTCGAATACCTTATCGACGGCCTGCTTCCTGTTGACGGGTTGGGCGTCTTCTACGGCTGACAGGCTGCTTTGGAATGTCCGCATTACGAAAACTGACGTCTCGTATCGACGAATTCTGGAGCCAACCTGCGTTTTAGATCGACTTAATGCCGACCCGCTCCTCAAGTTTAGCTGCCGTTTCTTTACGCTCGCTGTAGCGGGAGGTCAGGTAGCCGGAAACGCCGCGATTGATCAGCGTGACCTTCACCAGCTCTTCCATGACGTCGACAACCCTGTCGTAATACGACGACGGTCTCATGCGTCCGTCGTCGTCGAACTCCTGGAAGGCCTTGGCCACCGACGACTGGTTCGGGATGGTGACCATCCGCATCCACCGGCCCAGGATACGCATCTGGTTCACGGCGTTGAAGGACTGGGACCCGCCCGACACCTGCATGACTGCCAAGGTTCTACCTTGCGTGGGGCGGATGGCGCCTCCCGGTAGCGGTATCCAGTCGATCTGCGCCTTCATCACTGCGCTCATGGCACCGTGTCGCTCGGGCGACGTCCAGACCTGCCCCTCCGACCACAGCATGGCCTCACGCAGTTCCTGCACGTTGGGGTGAGTGTCCGGTGCGTCGTTCGGCAGCGGCAAGCCGTTAGCGTGAAAGACCCGGACCTCGGCGCCGAACGCTTCGAGCAGCCGCTGCCCTTCAAGGGTCAGGAACCGGGAATAGGAGCGCTCCCGCAGCGAGCCGTAGAGCATCAGGATGCGTGGCTTGTGCTGCAGGTTCGGAGCATTGAGACGAGAGAAATCTGGAACTTCGAGAGCGGCCGGTACGACGTTGGGTAGATCAGACAAGCCGGCTCCCTTCTGCATTGATGATGACCTCGCCGTCCTCTTTGGTGAACGGGCCGATCTCAGGGTTTTCGAGGATGTCGAGCACGACCTCGGAGGGGCGGCATAGGCGCGTGCCTCTCGGGGTCACCACAAAGGGACGGTTGAGCAGGATTGGGTGTTCCGCGATCGCGTCGAGCAAATCATCGTCGGTCCTGGTGGGGTCAGCCAATCCGAGTTCATCGAAGGGTGTATCCTTCTTTCGAAGCGCCTCGCGCACAGTGAGCCCGGCATCGCGGATCAGCCGGGTGACGGTGGCCCGGTCGGGCGGGGTCTTGAGGTATTCGATCACCGCGGGCTCGACGCCGCTCTGGCGGATCATCGCCAAGGTGTTGCGAGACGTGCCGCAGTCGGGGTTGTGATAGATGGTGACGCTCATTCGGCGGCCCTCGCTTCGGTGTTGCGGCTGACGGCTGCACCGCGTTCGTACCAGCCCTTGGTGCGGTTCACGATCCAGACCACCGAGAGCATCACCGGCACTTCCACCAGCACGCCGACAACGGTGGCAAGCGCTGCGCCGGAATTGAAGCCGAACAGGCTGATGGCGGCGGCAACTGCCAGCTCGAAGAAGTTCGAGGCACCGATCAGGGCGGACGGTCCCGCAACGCAGTGCTGCTCCCCCGACACCCGGTTCAGCAGGTAGGCGAGGCCGGAGTTGAAGTAGACCTGGATCAGGATCGGCACCGCCAGCAGCAGGATGACCGTGGGCTGGGCGATGATCTGTTCGCCCTGGAAGCCGAAGAGCATGACGAGGGTCAGCAGCAATGAGGCAATGGAGATCGGCTGCAGGACTGCAAGCGCCCGGTTCATCTTGTCGATCCCGCCGTTGGCCAGCAGCCAGCGGCGGTAGAGCTGTGCGGCGATCACCGGCACGACGATATAAAGCCCGACCGAGAGCAGCAGCGTGTCCCAGGGGACGGTGATAGCGGAGAGACCGAGCAGCAGGCCGACGATGGGGGCGAAGGCTATCACCATGATGGCGTCGTTCAGCGCCACCTGCGACAGGGTGAAGTGCGGCTCGCCCCGGGTCAGGTTGGACCACACGAATACCATGGCGGTACAGGGTGCAGCGGCAAGGATGATAAGGCCGGCTATGTAGCTGTCGATCTGCGTTTCCGGCAGCAGCGGGCGGAACAGCCAGCCGATGAAAAGCCAGCCCAACAATGCCATGGAGAACGGTTTGATGGCCCAGTTGATGAACAGGGTGACGCCGATACCGCGCCAGTAGGCGCCGACCTGGCGCAGCGACATGAAGTCGATGCGCACCAGCATGGGGATGATCATCAGCCAGATCAGGACCGCCATCGGCAGGTTGACCCGCGCATATTCGAGAGCGGCCAAGCCCTCGAAGAACGAAGGCAGGAAATGGCCGGCGGCGACCCCGACAATGATGCAGATGGCGACCCAAAGGGTCAGGTAGCGTTCGAAGATGGACACGGGGTCAGGTCTTTCGGATCAGCTTGCCGTTGAGACCGGCAGACTCGGCGACGGTGTTGAAGATGGTGCCGTATTTGCGTACGTTCGTGTGCAGCAGTTCCAGCCTCTGGTCGGACTCGTCACTGTCGACCGTCAGGACGTAATCGACCGAGATGATGCGCGGCGGAGCATCCTGGCGCTTGGCCTCAAGGCTCACCTCCACCCCGCGAAGCTCGAACTTCAGCATCGGGCTGACCCGCTCGATGCCCTTGAGCATGCAGGCGGCTATCGAGGCGAGAAACAACTCGGCCGGATTGAAGGCGTCCGGGCGTCCCGCAAGGGCGGTGTCGATAACCAATTCCGCCTCCTTGCAGGTGGCGAGGCTGCCATTGGCGTCGACCCGCCTTGCGTGAACCTTGTATTCAAGCATCAGGCCGCCCCTTTGTCCGATCCGGTGGAGCCATCCATGGCGCCAATGCCTTGCAGCCTGGAGGTGAGCGACATCCGATCGATGGTCGCCAGCGGCAGGTTCATGAAGGCCGCGATGCGGTTGCGCAGGTAGCGCAAGGCGTCGTCGAACGCAGCCTCCTTCTTGAAGTCGGGGCCCTCGACTGCGGCGGGGTCCTCGATGCCCCAGTGCGCCGTCACCGGATGTCCCGGCCAGACCGGGCAGGCTTCGCCGGCGGCGTTGTCACAGACGGTAAAGACGAAGTCCATCTTCGGCGCGTCAGGCGTCGCGAACTCGTCCCATGCCTTCGAGCGCAGGCCGTCGGTGGAGATTCCCGCCTTGCGCAGCGTCTGCAGGGTCAGGGGATGCACCGCACCCTTGGGCGTCGAGCCGGCCGAAAACCCGCGGAAGCGATCACCACCCACATGGTTGATCAGGGCTTCCCCTAGGATCGATCGAGCCGAGTTTCCGGTGCAGAGGAACAGGAGGTTGTAGACGCGATCAGCAGGCATTCTTTCCCTCCGAAGGGGTGGTGCAGCATAGGGTGAATTCGGCGACGAGCGGCTCACACAGTTCCGGACGACCACCGCAGCAGTCCTGGACCAGGAAGCTGGTGAGTTCGCGGACGCGGTCGAGGACGGCGCGATAGATGATGGAGCGGCTGTGACGCTCCGACTCGACCAGCCCGGCGCGCGCAAGGATCGCCAGGTGCGAGGACATCGTGTTCTGCGGTACCTCCAGGCGGCGCGCGATCTCGCCGGCCGGAAGCCCCGCCGGCTCGTGCTCAATAAGGAGACGGAACGTTTCGAGGCGTGTCGGTTGCGAAAGCGCAGCGAAGATTTCGATAGCGTAATTTGATTCCATATATCGAGGATTATGGATTTATGGGCCAGTGTCAAGATGTGGACATTCCACGTTTCGTGGAGTGCCTTGGCAGCTTTCAGTACTTAGATGCGACAGCCCAAATGGCAGAAATGGTGAAGGGTTTGGGATGCCGTTTGGCGTCGCAAAGCCACCCCATGCAGGAACCCGCGGTCCGCACACGCTGCGCTATGGGGTTTTCGGATTTGGCCCGGTCAAGTGCCGGCCGCAAACTGCGGCATATGGCGTGGCGAGTTTGCCAGGTGGACGTCGTCCGGGCAGCATTTGAGGCTCAGCGACGACGGAGTTGATGAGATTGGCGTGCAGGACGATGGTCGCTGGAGCGCCTGGCACGAACCATCCTGTCGGCCCGCGACGTGGCGGGACCGATTGATCGAGCGGATCATGCCGGGTCATGAAGGGTCTCCCGGACTGGTTGTCTCGCGGTCGGCGGGGCCCGCGGCTGGCACCATGCAGCGAAGGTCTCGATGATCACCATGGTGCCGCCGCAGCAGGGGCAAGGCGGGCGCGGGTCTGGGGCGGTCTCGGGGGCCGGCGGTTCGTCCGACGCCGGCGCCACCCCCAGCATGTCGCGGACCTGAGCGAGGCAGTCTTTGCGGGCGGAGCCGGCGAGCAGGCCGTAGTGCCGGATGCGGTGGAAGCCGCGCGGCAGGACGTGGATCAGGAAGCGGCGGATGAACTCGTCGGCGGCAAGGGTCATGACCCGCTGCCTTTCGGCGCCGGAGCAGCGATAGTTCTTGTAGCGGAAGGTGACCTCATTGCCGTCGAAGGCGATGAGGCGGCTGTTCGAGATGGCGACCCGGTGGGTGTAGCGCGAGAGATAGGCGAGCACCGCCTCAGGCCCGGCAAAGGGCGCTTTGGCATAGACCACCCAGCGTTTTCTTCGGACCGGTGCGAGGTGACGGATGAAGGCCCGACGGTCTCGGAGCCCTGCCATCTGTCCGAAGAAGTCGAGCTTTCCGGCACCATGGAGTTCGAGCAGCCGGGTGAGGAACAATCTTCGGAACAGCGCACCCAGAACCCTGACCGGCAGCAGAAAGGCTGGTCGCGATGAGATCCACCGACCATCCGGTGCGATCCCACCACCGGGCACGATCATGTGGATATGGGGATGGTGGGTCATGGCCGAGCCCCAGGTGTGGAGCACGGCGGTGATGCCGATGCGGGCGCCCAGGTGTTTTGGATCTGCCGCGATGGTGAGCATCGTCTCGGACGCTGCCTTGAACAGCAGGTCGTAGACCAGAGCCTTGTTGTGGAAGGCAATGTCGGCGATCTCGGTTGGGAGCGTGAAGACGAGGTGGAAGTAGCCCACCGGCAGGAGATTGGCCTGCTGGGCTTGGAGCCAGGCGCGTGCCGCTGCGCCCTGGCACCGGGGACAATGCCGGTTGCGACAGGAGTTGTAGGCGATCCGCCGATGTCCGCAGTCGGAACAGGCTTCGACGTGACCGCCCAGAGCCGCGGTGCGGCAGGTCTCGATCGCCGACATGACCTTGAGTTGAGTAAGGCTCAGATGCCCGGCATGGGCCGCGCGATAGGCAGGGCCGGCGGCACGGAAGATATCGGCGACCTCAATGGTGGCGCGCACTGGCTCAGGCGGGTGGAGGCTTGTCCTCCATCAGGGCCATCAGACGGTCCAAAGGACTGGCGACCGCCTGGATCGTGCGGGTCGAGACCTTGGTGTAAAGTGCGGTCGTCTCGAGCTTGGAATGCCCGAGCAGCACCTGGATGACCCGGATATCGACATCCTGCTCAAGCAGATGGGTGGCAAAGCTGTGCCGCAAGGTATGCGGGCTGACCCGCTTGCGGATGCCGGCGACCTCGGCCGCCTCCTGCACCGCGCGATGCAATTGCCGCGACGAGATCGGATCGGTTGGGGAGCGACCCGGAAACAACCAGCCATGGGGCAGCATCACGCCCCGTTGCTTACCCTCGCGCCACCACAGGCGCAGCAGCTCCAGCAGCTGGGGCGAGAGCATGGCGTTGCGATCCTTGCGCCCTTTGCCCTGTTCGATCCGGATCAGCATGCGGGCGCTGTCGATGTCGTCGACCTTGAGATGGGCCACTTCGGAGACGCGCAGCCCGGCGCCATAGGCGACCCCGAGTGCGGCTTTATACTTGATGCCTGGCGCCGCCTCGAGCAGCCGGGCCGCTTCCTGGATGCTGAGCACATCAGGCAGCTGGCGCTGATACCGGGTGATCACCAGGGCCCGCGACAGCTCCCGCCGCTTCAGCGTCACATCGAACAGGAAGCGCAGCGCCGAGACCGCGCCATTGATCGTCGAGGGGCTGACGCCGTTCTCATGCTGGTGGAGCTGGTAACGGCGGATATCATCGGGCGTGGCCGCGTCAGGGCTCTTCCCCAGAAAGGCGGCAAAGCGCCGGACGTGACGCACATAATCGTGCCGGGTGTGGACGCCCAGGCCGCGCATCAGCATGTCCTGCTGCATGCGTTGCCGGAGCGGCGTAGTGGGAGCATCGGTCGATGACATAACCATAGGAAGTTCCTCTCGTTGAAAGAAACTCCATGGTCCGACTGCGACCTCAGCCGCTCAAAGACCTAAAACGATGACGCTGAACCACCCGCGCGCACCCCTCCCGCGAAGCGGGTTAGTGCAAGGGGTCGAGACCTGCCGATCCCAAACCCTTCACCATTTCAGCCGTTCATGCGCCGGAGCCGAGGTCCCAAGAGCGGACGCTCCGCCTGATGGTCAGGGAAAGCTGCAGAGGGGTGGGTGGAAAATCTGCGCTTCCTTAGTAGGTTCCAAAACGTCCGCAAGCAGCAGCGAGGTTCTTGTCATAGTCGCGGCACCTGCTGATGAAGCCCATGGATGTCGTCGGCAATCCCGGTGGATAATCGGATGGAACGCCGTGCATTCCGAGGATGATAAAGGCGCTCCCGGCGGCACGCCTGTTCTCTAGTCGCCGAACCCGCGTTCCAGGCGCTCGATCGCAGCGTTGTAGGCCCGCTCGAACGCTATGGAAGCCTGTTGCTCGTAGGTGACGTATTCTGAGCTGGAGATGGCCTCAATGTAGGCGCTGCGCGTTTCCGCAGAATAGCGGCCCAGAGTGGTTGCGAATACAAGGAAGATATTCTCGGCATAGACCTCGGCAAACCCCTCTTCACGGGCTTCCTCGACCCAGGCCTGGGCGGATTCGACCCCTGCATAGGGGGCAGCAGCGACGTACATGGCGCGTAAATACCCCTCCACCAGCGTTTCGGCGCTCTCGGGCCCACGGTACTGCTTGAACAAGTCCGCCGCGATGCGGGCAATGTCGGTGGGCAAGGCGGCGACCTCCTGTTCAAGGGAAGCGCGCTGCTGCGGATCATCGAGGTTCATGGACAACAGCGCATCGCTGATGCGATCGCGCTGGTCGCGGAAGTCGGAAATGTTGAATGCAGTGGCCGTCTCGACGACCGCAGGGGAGAGCGCCGGCGCGAGCGCCGCCAAGTAATCGTCCCTGACAGTTTCGGCGTCGAAAGCCTCGTCCACCGCACTCTGCCATGCCTGGGCTGCATCGGCGGGAAAACCGTACTCGCTCCCCATGATCATGTGGAAGTCCTCTCGCAACCGGATGAGGGCGGCGACGTTGCTGTCCTGTGCTACGATGCTGGCGATGCGTTTGTCAGCGACCAGGGCTGCGTCGGGGATGATGCAGGAGACGTCGTAGCCTGCAACCTCCGGAGTGGCTGACGCGCCACCTTCTCCCACCGTAACCACCGACAATTCGGCAAACTGGCCGGAATAACCGAAGCTGCAATAGCCAAATCCGGTTCCCGAGCAGGACTGCACCTCGTAGATTCCCGCCGCTTTCAGCTCTTCGCTCCGCAAGTCCATCGGCTCGTCCCGCAGGATGCCCAGAACCGGTCCCCAACCGGCGGATTCAAGTTCCTTGCGTGCCTCGGCAATCGGGATTCCATAGATGTTCGGTACCGACGCCTTGCCGTCGCAAAACCGTTCAACCGTGGCCAGCTTGCGAAGGGAAA
Organism: Devosia sp. SD17-2; assembly: GCF_029201565.1. GTDB lineage: Bacteria > Pseudomonadota > Alphaproteobacteria > Rhizobiales > Devosiaceae > Devosia. Next base: position 1,529,690 of record NZ_CP104002.1, on the reverse strand, counting down.
CGGCGCCGCTTGTGTCAATGTGCATATCCACAACCGGCTGAGGAAGAAAGTCGCCACTCCAAATCCGGACAGCGGTCTTCTCAAAGGCCTGGACGGTCCCGATGTGTGAGGTTGCATCCCTCTCGCTATAGACCAGCCAGCGCAGCTGGTCGCCGTCGAAAAGGCCTACGTTGCCGTCGGTCATCTGGCAAGACCCGCTGGTGCCCGGTTCAAAACCACCGACGAAGCTCACCACATCCAGGCTACCAAGGGAGACCTCTCCAGTGACGACCCAACCAAGGGCTTTCGCCACCTTCCCGCCTGCTGTGTGTGGCTCGACTGCCAGATGGTCACAGAACTCTGCGTTGACCGGTCGAGGTGGCGGTGGCAGCCGCGTCAGGGGGACAGTGACAAACCCACCTGTCTGCGAGGATGCGGAATCGGCTACAGCTCCGCTCACACTGACTGCGGTCCACAGCATCAATGCTGCTGCCGCGCTAACGAGGCGCTGTCTCATTCGCTATTCTCCCATGCGAGGCGGTTCGGCCGGCGTTACCAAATTTCATTCTCGATCAGCACTACTAACTCCTGCCGCCCGTCGGCCGCCGCATCGACTTCGAAGCGCATCAACCTGAACAGGCCGAGGTAAAAGCCCCATTGGGTTCTGATGCGGATTTCGTCCGTGTTGGGCCAGGTTTCGACTGCAATCATGGTGCGGCCATCAGGTTCGTACGCAGCATTGAGCACTTCCCTGCGCTGCTGCCATTCTATGGCGGTCGCATCGATATCCGCCGCTTCTCCCGATGCGATGTCGGGCGTGGGGAAGACTTGATCCGACACGGTCCCATACTGATCTGACAGCACGAAGACCGAACTCTGGCCGGTGTCGAGGCTGCGGCAGGCAAACGCCACCATCAGCGCCGCGCGGGCTGCGGTTTCCTCACCCAGTCGCAGTTTGTAGCTCTCCGTCGGCGTGGCATCGGCCTCGCAAACGTCCGGCCGGCTCTCCTGATAATAAGAAATTGCTCGCTGGAGGGCTGCCTCTTGCCAGCCATCTTCCTCCGCCTGACCAGAGCCTACGACCAGCAACGTTGCGATCACAACGGTTAACCGGAAGAGGATCCTACCTCCCCCACGCCGCGACCAGACTTCAGAATGCAAGGCAGCCATGGACTTGTCTCCTGGGATTCATGAATGAGACGCCCCTAGCAGCCATGATATTGGTCTCACGGCCGAGAGTGCCCGCAAAAACCACGTTCGCCCAAGAATTTGGTGCGAAGCGCCGTCCTATTGGCGAAATCAGCATGGAGGCTATCTTGCGACCGATCCTGACCACCAGCATTGCTGCAGCCATTGCGGTCTTGTCGCTACTGCCCAGCGCAGCACAATCCGACCTGCTCGGCGTGCCGGGACCCATTGCCTTCCAGGGCGAGAGCTATGCCCTGGCGTGGACATCGCAACCGTCTGCCGGATACTTCAAGCAGGAATATTTGCCGAATGGGCAGGAAGCGGAAGTCTACCGGGACATGATCCTGGTAGAAGCCGTTTCGGGGGAACTGACGCCCATGGATACAGCCGCGGCGCAGATTCAGCATCTTGAGGGACGCAAAGCCAGCGACCCGATGCTCAACTACGATCTGATCCAGAATGACACTACGGGCGAGGTCCTGCTCGATTTTCTGATAAGTGACCTGCAAGCCAATCCGGCCATCGTCGAATGGAACGCCTATCGCTACCAGACTCTCGGTAAGGGTAAAGGCGTTGCGCTCATCGGCATTAGTCGTCGCGGCTATGGCCAGGATGGGGCCACCAGCTTCATGACCGGCCTCGGTGCAATGCGGAGCGAGGCCATCAATGCCTTGGCTGCGCTTTCCTTCCCCACGATAACCGTCGCTCCATGAAGTCGACCCCGCCTTCTCCACTTCATAGCTGGGGCGTTTGGCATCCTCGAGGCAAGAAGCGTGACGATCGTGTGAGAACTATCGTAAGCGGTGTTCTGCGGCCACGTAGGTGTCAGGATCTCGGGAACTGCACGACGTTGTTGCCGCGCATGAAGGCGATGGCGCCCTCGCTTTTCAGTGCGGCCAGGGCTGCATCTCGTGCCTCGCTGTCGGACCGGAACTGGTCGTCCCAGACGTGGCTGGCGTCCTGATAGTCCACGACCTCCAGGTTCCATGTCTCGTCGGTTTCGAGACGATGGATGTTGATGAAGAAGGCATAGCCATCAACGACTACCCGCTGGCTCTTGCCTGATGTGACCAGGTTGGGGTCGTCTTGATCGTTCGTAGAGGGCGCCTCGTTGCTGGTGATTTCCGATTATGCCGCCAGAGCCAACAGCGTCAATCGCCCAGCTGTGAAGCATAATTCCACGGCAGCAGATCGTTGATGCGGCTCTGCTTGTGGTCGCTCACGAGGGCGCGGAGGGTCGTGGCGAGCCAAGCGTAGGGGTCGACGCCGTTCAGCTTGCAGGTTTCGATCAGCGAGGCGATGACGGCCCAGTTTTCGGCGCCAGCATCATGACCGGCAAAGAGCGCGTTTTTCCGGTTCAGCGCAATCGGACGGATAGTCCGCTCGACGGCATTGTTGTCGAGCTCGATGCGGCCATCGGCCAGGAATAGCACCAACCCCGGCCAGTATTTGGCGATGTAGCCCAGTGCCTCCCCGAGGGGCGCTTTCGCGGACACGCGGGCGCGATGATGATCGAGCCATTCTCTTATCCGGGCGGCGGCCGGCGCCGATCTCTGCTGGCGCGCAGCCAGGCGGTCATCCGGGCCCTGGCCTCGGATATCGGCCTCGATGGAATAGAGTTCGCGGATCAGCCTCACACCCTCTTCCGCAATAGGGGCGTTTCCCGCGCGCGTTATATCCACCAACTTGCGGCGGGCATGGGCCCAGCAATAGGCGAGCCTGATATTCGAACCGACGCGTCCAGGCGCGATCAGCCGATTATAGCCGGCATAGCCATCCACCTGCAGGATGCCGCCAAAGCCCTGCAAGATCCGTTCGGCATGAAGGCCGCCTCGGCCGGGCGCGTAGGTGAAGGCAACACCGGGTGGCGCGGTGCCACTCCAGGGCCGATCATCGCGGGCTAGGGCCCAGAAGTAACCGGTCTTGGTTTTTCGGGTACCGGGATCGAGCACCGGCGCGCGAGTTTCGTCCATGAACAGCTTTGATGACCGCTTCAGATCCGCCAGCAGGGCATCATAGACCGGGCGCAGCTCGAAGGCGGCCCGACCAACCCAGTCGGCGAGGGTTGAACGGTCCAGATCAACACCCTGACGGCTAAAGATCTGGGCCTGGCGATACAACGGCAGGTGATCGGCGTACTTGCTGACCAGGACATGAGCGACCATGGCCTCGGTTGGCAGCCCGCCCGGGATCAACCGTCCGGGCGCCGGGGCTTGCACCACGCCGTCCGTGCAGAACCGGCAGGCATATTTAGGGCGACGGGTCACGATCACGCGGAACTGGGCAGGGATCACGTCGAGCCGCTCGGAGACGTCCTCGCCAATGCGGTGCAGGCAACCGCCGCAGCCACAGACCAGGCTTTGGGGCTCGATGATCTCCTCGATCCGCGGCAGGTGCTTGGGGAGCGAACCACGATTGGCGCTGCGGGGTTTGGCCGGCCGCCGGGCCGATCGGTCCTCGGCGTCCTCCTCGGCCTGGACAACCGCGATTGCCGTTTCCAGATCCTCCAGCGCCAGCTCGAACTGGTCTGGGTCGCTCTTTTCCGATCGACGCCCGAAGGCTGCCTGCTTGAACGCAGCGACCAGCTTTTCCAGTTGGGCGATCCGCTCATCCTTGCGCTGATCACGCACCTCCGCGGCGATCAGCATCGCCTTGAGGGCGGCAATATCGTCAGGAAGTTCGGCGGCATTGAGCATGACCAGAATCTACCAGATCAGGCGCCGCCGATCCCGCAGAAAGACAGGCCCTGAGTCATCCTGCCGCAGTTATTCGACCGCTTCTGGGGCCCGCGCTTCCACTGCCCGAACCCGCCGCCAGTCGAGCCCAGAGAACAGCGTCTCGAACTGCGCATGGCTCAACGTCATCACCCCATCCGTCACCGCAGGCCAGCTAAAGCTGTGCTCTTCAAGTCGCTTGTAGGCCATGACCAAGCCCGTGCCATCCCAGTAGAGCAACTTTAGCCGATCGGTCTTTTTGGCGCGGAACACAAAGACCGTGCCGGTGAACGGGTCCTCGTGCAACACATTCTTGACCAGCGCCGCCAGACTGTCGTGGCCTTTGCGGAAGTCGATCGGCTTGGTCGCCACCATGATCCGCACTCGGTTGGAAGGAAAGATCATGAGGCCGCCAGCAGCGCGTGGACCACCGAGGCAATCCGGGCCGCCGAAGCGCCTGGCTCCAGCCGAATGGCCACCGAACCCACCACGACCTCCGGCCCAGCCGACGCCACCGGCTCCGCTGACGTCACATCCCCAACAACCGGAGCGACCATCAGCGTCGCAAACTCTACCGCATCTTCTGGCGCCGGCAGCACCAGCTTCCCGTTCCGCGCAAGGGTTCGCCAAGAGCAGACATGGTTGGCCTTCAGACCATGCCGCGCCGCAACTTCACCAACGGTCGCCCCTGGACGAAGCGTTTCGGAGACAATCCGCGCCTTCACCTCATCGGGCCACTGCCGATTGCGCCGCCGTCTCCCGCCACTTGTGAGAAGCTCCAATGGAGCGTCCATGGAGAAACTCCCGCACTGACATCAACACATGCGGGATCTCACGGCCGACGAAAGGACGGAAGGTGGGGACGGAACACCGCTTACGAACTATCCGGGCTGACTCAACGGCCATGGCGGAAATGCCAACATCCTGCGCAATCTGACCCAGACCCTCTTCTACGAGGGCGGGCTGCGCATCCACGCCGCCTCCTATTGGGATTTCGCACTGCCAGAACTGGCCGCGTGGCGGCAATCTCAGGCGGGCGGCATCATGCATGCCTGTGAGATGGAAACCGCGCTCATGCTGGCCACCCGTCCGGACCTCGTCCAGATGGACAAGGCCGAGGACGTCTACCTCCAGCGGCGGGATTATTTCGGGTCGGACCTGCGGGAGTATTGGCAGAAGCAGCTCGCTGCGGGCCAATGGTGCCGGCCACACCGCTCAGCCGAAATCGCCCAGGCCGAAGACATACATCTGGTTATTTCCAACGCCGCCGAACAGTCGAAATCCCGAGCCCCAGAAAACCTTGCCATCGGCCACGGCCGGATGTGCCGCCACGGAGCCACCTGAGGCAAAGCGCCAGAGGATGTCGCCGGTTTCAGCGTCGAGTGCGAACATCTGCTCGCCTGTGGTTGCCATCGAGGCACCGAAGATAACCCCATTGGCAACCACCGACGCCGCATAGACGGCAGCGCCACTCGGTTCGGCAATTTGCCAGAGGATGTCCCCGCTCGCCGGGTCCAGCGCCGCCCAGGAGCCGCCTGTTGTCAGAGCGCCACCCTTCAATTGATGCGGAACGTGTTCGAGATTGGTCAGCGCCACATAGAGGCGCTTGCCATCCCAGGCAGCGCCCCATGTCAAACCACCCGGCTCAGACCAGGGGCCCACCACGCTGTGCCAGACGATTTCGCCGGTTACCGCGTCAAATGCCCAGTAGACACCGCTCTTTTGCGCAACGCCGACCAGATGCCGGCGTCGGCCTTCGATCTCGACGTCGAAAATCTGTGGCGAGCCCGCCGCGAACGACCAGTTGAGATAATCGGTCGGCGGCGGAACCAGGCGTTCGGGGCCGGCGGGACGCCCAATGTCGTGGACCGGAAAGGGAAAGCCTGTGCCTGGATATTCCCCACACACCCGCTGCCAGACGTCGAGCCCGGAGCCAAAAAAGCTCCACTTGACTGCCCCGGTCTTTATGTCGAGCGCGATGAGGGAAGACGCGCGAAAGTCGTCCGGAAAGGCGGTTGGGTCCCAATTGTTCGGTGCTGCCTCAAGCTGCGCCAGAACATGCGCGGGCATCTTATAGTGATGATCGGTGGTAAAAAACGCCGTGCCTGTCGTGGCATCGACCGCCGGAACGCTGATCACTGCGCCGCCGGCCCAACTGTCGAGTGCGCCGCCATTGTCGGGCATGGTGGGTGTCTTCCACAGGATCCGCCCGCTGGCGGCATCGACCGCCACCATCATGCCGATAAAGCTGGTGCGATAGCTGCGATCCCTGAGAAAACGCATCCCCTCAAGCGAAGAGGTGCCGACATAGACCACGCCGTCATGCAGGACCGGTGATCCGGTGATCAGCGCTGCAGGGTGGGTGTCGAGCCGTGTAATCCAGATGCGCTCGCCAGTTACACGGTTTGCGGCAATGAGGTTGGCGCCGGCGCGATCGCCGACGATGACCAGATCGTCGGTCACTACCACGCTGGTGCGCGCATTGGCATTCTCGACGCCGGTATAATCGGAAATCTTGCGCGCCCAGAGCACTCGTCCGCTCTGGCGATCTACGCAGGTCAGCCCGCCAGCGTCGTCGGTGAAAAAGAAGCTTTCACCGACGACGCTGGGGGTCGACCAATTGGAGCCGTCGCTGACAAGGACAAAATCTGGCCGGAGCCTTCCGACCGTGTCCACTGATATGGCCAGCTCACCGGAGGCGTGACGTGAATTGGCCACGTCCCCGTTCGAGCTTGGCCAGTCACTTATGCCATTGCGATTTATGCGCTCCAAAGTCGGCTTCATTCAGTTCGGCGGCGTATAGGGGCCGAGCGTTTCGTTGGCCTTCTGGGCAAAGCGGAACTCGAGGACGTCCTCAGCCGGAATGCGCGTCACGTTTTCGAAGTCGGGATTGTTGTAGATATAGTCGACGACATTGTTGAGATTGCCCTCGTCCATGCAGGCATCCAGGCACCACTGAGCCTTGATGAAATTTGCGATCGCCTCAATGCGCTCACGTGAGAGATCATCCCGAGCGGCTGCAGCAGCCTCCACCCATTCATCCGGGTTGTCATGCATGCGGCGTGCGGTTTCCACGACAGCATTGGTGAAACGCTGAATCGCATCGCCCTTCGTCTCGAGCGTGCTCTCCATTGCCGAAATCAGCTTTGTCGGGGAAAGCGTAAATTTGCCCAGTTCATCGGTGTTCATGATGATGTGGATACCAGGCGTGTCGGCGATCGACAGATAGGTGCCGAAGGAGACAGTGGTGGCATCAATACGCCCTGCAGCCAGCGCCTGCACGCGGACGTCGGGGGCGCCGATCGCTACGAAATTGGGCGCTTCCGAATTGGTTGCCTGCAGCATGGCCACGGTCAGATTGTGGTCAAGACTGCCGCTATCTGCAATGGCGAAGCTGTGCCCGGCCAGGTCTGCGACGCTCTCGATTTCGTCCTTGCCAACAATCAGGAAAGACCCGCCCTTCCCGTTGGCGAGAAAACCGCGCAACTGCACATCATTCTCGGCGCGCAGGCGCAGCATGGAATCGATTGTGATGTCGGCAATGTCGACAGCGCCGGAGTTCAAGGCCGCGACAGCCTGCGGTGTGCCGTCGAGGGTAATGAATTCGACTTTAACGCCGTGCTTTTCAAAAATGCCGAGATCGTCGGCCAGGTTGAAGACGGAATTGGGCGTCAGGTTGAAGCCCATATCGGCGACTGCCAGCGCCATCTTCAGCGTCGGCATTTCTGACTGGCCGAACGCGCCTCCCGCAGTAATGAGTCCGATCGCCGCGACGCCAGCGACTTTCTTTAAAATGCTTTTGAACAAGAAATGCCTCCTTCACAAACCCATTTTCGCCATTGCGTCCATGAGTTAGTACAATCGAATACTGCACTTCTGTCTGAGGCGGCACCTATCGGTGTCATAGGCTTTTTCGATCAGCCATGGTGCCCACCGCAAAGTCCCGGCTAGGCGTTGAGCCTTCACACGCCTCCTCTGTCGCCGCCCACCTGCTCGTAACCGCCCTGGCGGGCGCCGACAGGCGGCGTTTTCGAAATATTAACCATAACAATTAACATTGGCCGGACAGTTTCTACTCCTTTCGCGCCGAACACCTAACTCGTTGGGCGCCTATTCCGCGGTGTCACGTGCGTTCTCTAGCCTCGAATACACTCTGTGCTCTCGGCGTCGCGATAACGCTGTCGGGCTGCGCCAAGCCACCCCGCTCCTCCGTCGATCTTGTCACCGTGTCGTCTATCGGCAATCTGCCGGCGAACCGGGACACCGGAACCGCAAAACCAGAGCCCGCAGGGGCAATGACGATTGCCGACGCCGCGAGGCGGGCGATCGCCTGGCATCCCTCCGTCACCCAGGCCGTCGCGAAGATGAACCAGCAGGCGGCCGGGATCGGCGAGGCCGAGGATGCCTATTGGCCCAAGCTCAACTGGGGCGTCGACAGCACCTATGTCGGGGGCGCGGCCCTGAGCAATCCTGCGTTGAACCTCACCGGCAGCCAGACCCTTTACGACTTCGGCAAGACCGACAGCAGCGTGCAGCTCGCTTCCGCTGGAACGGATCGCAGCCGCGCCGAAATCGTTCTCGCCGTCGACAAGCTCGCCTATGAGACCACTCTGGCCATTATCGAGGTGCAGCGTCACCGCGACCTGCTCTCGGTCGCCGCCGCACGCGCCAGGGACATCGACGCAATCGTCGAACTCGTGCGCCAGCGCACCGCCCAGGGCGCAGGCACCCAGTCCGACATGCTGCAGGCCGAGACTCGTGCCCAGGCCGCCCGCACCGCCGCCTTGCAGATCGAAACCGAATACAAGCGCTGGGAAAGCATCGCGCTCAGCCTCACCGGAACCCAGGCGCCGCTACGCCTTCAGGGCGGCATGCCCGCGTGGCTGAACGGGGCCTGCGCAGCATCCGCCCGTATCGAAAAATCGCCCGCCTACCTCGAAGCCATGGCCGGCCACGCAGTGGCAGTGGCCCAACTGGATCAAATCCGCGCGCAGGCCATGCCGACGCTTGAGCTCCAGGGCCAGTCGGTGCCGACCTGATGCGCCTCGGGCAGACCGACCCGAGCTACAAGATTGGCCTCAATGTCAGCGGCAGTCTTTACAGCGGAGGCACCAGCGCGGCCCGCGCCGAGGGCGCCGAACATGCCGTGGAAGCCGCCAAGGCTGCCCTCGCCCTGGCGCAGGTCGAGACACAGAGGTCGTTGGCCGAAACCAGCTCGCAGCTCTCGACGATGAAGCGCCTCAAGACGGCACTGACCGAAAGCCAGTCGACGCTTGACCAGACCCGGGCGCTCTACCGCACCCAATATACCGAGCTGGGCACCCGCACCCTGCTCGACCTGCTCAATGCCGAAGACGATTACCACTCTGCCCGGCACGACGCCGTCAGCGTCGGCTATGACTTCAATACGCTCGCGCTGGACTGCGTGCGCAATTCGGGAGAACTACGCGATGTGCTGGGCCTGACCCAGGCCAGCATTCGCGGCCTCTCCATCTGATCGCCGGATCAGGTAATTGCGATAGGCAACAAACCCCGAGAGATAGTGCTCGACGTCATCGATGCGCACGCGGAACGCGTGATGCCGGATGAAGAACGACCCGATGATCCTGGCGGGATTGCGAAAATACATCGCCATCTCCGGCCAGAAGTGTCCGTTGAGCAGATGGTGCGCCCGCTTGTGCAGCGCCCGATCGAATTTTTCGAAGTCGACATCGTCCAGCAGATGCGCCAGATCCGGCTGCTCTGAAAGCCGCCTGAGCATGCGCTCGGCTGCCATCATCAGCTCGAGCAGGGTCGGGAACGTCGTGATCCGCTCCAGCACGAAATCGAGATAGCCGGCAAAATTCTGGATGCCGAACCGGAAATAGCGCTCCTCCGGCCGATACCGCGTCAGCTCGTTGACGCAGTAACTCAGCCAATGATCGTGGTGCTGCCAGTGCTCGGCGGCGATGAAATGGTCGAAGGCCTTTTCCACCGTCTCCAGCCAGAGCGAATTGCCCGTCTGCTCATAAAGCCGCATCAGCCCAAAGGCCGCCTCGCCATCGTAATAGATGGTGCGATACTCCGCCTTGACCGAGAGATCGGGGTAATTGAGCACATGCACAAACGACCCGGTCGCCCCGTCCTGCATCGACCTGATGCCATGCCCAAGCGCCTCGGCAAGAGGGAGATAGCGGTTCGATCCGGTGACATCGGCATATTTGGTGAAGGCCAGAATGGCGACCGCATTGCCCCCCAGCTTGATCTCGTCACCGCTGTCGACAAGGAAGGCCGCCTCCGTCAGGTCGGGGAGCATGACCTGTTTGATCAGATGCGTGCTGAGATAGGAAAGCGAGCGCTCGATCGCGGCCCTGAGGTCGGCATCCCCGGTGACCTCAAGGGCTTCGATCATCGAATAGGTCGTGCTGGCATGGCGCAGCGTATTATAGGCGGCGATCTGCCGGTCAAAACATGGGTGATAGCCATAACAAAGCGGCCGTCCGGCCCGACCTGATCGGCCAGAAATCGCGATGACCGGTCGACGAGGCCGTAGACATCGACCTCGCCCATCCGCTGCAGTTCCCGTCGCCCACCATCTAGCCCCGACGCGCCAACGCTGTGCAGCACCCCGCCCCCGTCGCAGAACACGCCTTCGGTGGCAAAGAGATAAAGCCCGGCCTGGGGCGCGACGGAGAGGTCCGTCTATAGAGTTTTTGAATATCGTTTTTCGAAATGGCCATGAGGTCCCACCTTCCCGGCAGGGCCAGAACGGCTTCGGGGCAAAGACGCTCACTGGTCTGCTGGTCGCCATTTAGTGCAGCAAAAACAGTATATATTTTATCAATAAAAAATGTTCGATACCAAAGGTTTAGGCAAAAATGCTCCGCACCGGCGGTAGCCAGCCGCCCAACGTTCAAAGCGTCCAACAGAAATTTCCAGTGCAGCCTAAATACACATTGGGCCCAATTTGACCCTTCGGACAAAAGGGGCAAGGCTTGCGCCTTGCCCCTCCAGAATTCTCAAAATCGGAAGTAGACTTTATTCTCCGACTATATTTTCAGAGACCCGCAAGAAACGCATCGATGCCGGCTTGGGCGACTTCCGTGTCCTGCGCTGGCGTGCCCGAGCTCACGCCAATACCGCCGACGACTTCGCCATCAACGCTGAGCGGAAGGCCACCGGCAACCACCATCAGGCGGCCGTTAATCGCCGAATTGATGCCATAGGCGGGCGAACCGGGCTGGCTGGACGTGCCGTAGTCACCCGTCGCCTTGCGCGCACCGGCAGCCGTGAAGGCCTTGTCGATGGCGATGGTGATCGAGGTGATCTTGCCGCCATCCATGCGCTCGAAAGCGATGAGATTGCCCGATTCATCCGTGATGGCGATGCACATTGGCACGCCGATCTCCCGCGCCTTGTCCCGCGCACCCTGGAGCAGCACCTGTGCGTCCTGCACGTCAATCCGCTTGAGAGTCAGCATGAAAGTCTCCTGTAATACAATTATACAAACGCACGAAGGTTCAGGACTGCTCCTAAAGCGTTTCCGTCCAAAGTGGAAACGCTTTTGCGGCGTGGAGACGCCAGCATACGAAGCGGCATAGGGATTTCACGGCCGCCTCCCTCCTCTCAGGCCTTGCCGCCATAGGGCACATTGCGCCCGCCATAGCGCCGCACCCGGATATTGGCCTGCTCGGCATGCCCCACAAACCCCTCCAGCATGGATAGGCGCGAGCCATATTCGCCTACCATGGCCGAGGCTTCGTCACTGTTGACCGTCTGCCAGGTGCAGGTCTTCAAAAACTTTCCAACCCACAACCCGCCCGTATAGCGCGCCGCCTTCATGGTCGGCAGCGTATGGTTGGTGCCGATCACCTTGTCGCCATAGGCCACATTGGTGCGCGGGCCGAGGAACAACGCCCCAAAGTTGCGCAGATTGTCCCGGAACCACATGTCCCTCTCGGTCATCACCTGCACATGTTCGGAAGCAATGCGGTCGGCTTCAGCCAGCATTTCCTCATAGCTCTCGCAGACGATCACCTCGCCGAAATCCGCCCACGACTTTCGCGCGATATCAGCCGTTGGCAGGATTTCCAGCAGCCGCTCGATTTCCGCCATCGTTTCCCGCGCCAGCTTTTCGGAATTTGTGAGCAGGATCGCCGGCGAGGTCGGCCCATGCTCGGCCTGCCCCAGAAGGTCCGTCGCGCAGAGCTCGCCGTCCACCGTCTCGTCGGCAATCACCAGCGTCTCGGTCGGCCCGGCAAAAAGATCAATCCCCACGCGCCCATAAAGCTGCCGCTTGGCTTCGGCCACAAAGGCATTGCCCGGCCCCACCAGCATGTCGACTGGGTCAATGCTCTCGGTGCCGATTGCCATGGCGCCAATCGCCTGGATCCCGCCCAGCACATAGATCTCGTCGGCCCCCGCCATCGCCTGCGCCGCAACAATCGCTGGCGCCGGCTTGCCATTGAACGGCGGCGCACAGGTGATCACGCGCGGACAACCCGCCACCTTGGCCGTCAGCACCGACATATGCGCCGAGGCCAGCAGCGGATATTTGCCGCCCGGCACATAGCAGCCCACCGCACTGATCGGCACATGCTTGTGCCCCAGGATCACCCCCGGCAACGTCTCCACCTCGAGATCGAGCATGGTCTCGCGCTGCTTCTGCGCAAAATTGCGCACCTGGATCTGCGCAAACTCGATGTCGCGCACTTCCTCATCGGTCAGCTGCGCAATGCAGTCATCGATCTCGGCCTGGCTCAGCCGGAAATCGGTCCGGTCCCATTTATCGAATTTGACCGAGAGCTCGCGGATCGCCGCATCGCCGCGCTTTTCGATATCGGCGAGAATGCCTTCAACCGTGGCGCGCACCTGCCGGTCCGCCTCTGCCCGCTCCTCGACATCCTTACCGCGCTTGAGCCAAATGGCCATAAGATATCCTCCAGCAATCAGAGCTGTTTCCGGCCCAGGGCCGGCAGTCAGTCAAACGTAAAATTCAGTAGCGCGCCAGCGGATCGACTAGCCCTTCCAGCCGCTCACCAGCCAGATAGCGATCGAGATTGCGCCGGAAAAACGCGGTGATATTGGCGTCGCTCTGCGGCGAGCTGCCCGAAATATGAGGCGAGATCCGCACCTTGGGGTGGCTATAAAGCCAGTGCCCATCCGTCAGCGGTTCAGGCACGGTCACATCCAGCGTCGCCGCCCCCAGCTTACCATCGAGCGCGGCCCTGAGCCCGTCTTCGGTGATCACCTGGCCGCGCCCGATATTGATCAGATGCGCGCCGTCCTTGATCCCGGCAAGCGTCTCGACATTGAGCATGCCGGCCGTCTCCTCGGTCAGCGGTGTCGCCACCACAATATGGTCCGACCGCGAAATCAGCTCGCCCAGCGAAACGATCTCGACGCCTTCCATGCCGCTCGGCCCACCCGAGCGGCGCGTGCCGATGATCTCCATGCCAAAGGTCTGGGCCTTTTCGGCAATCGCCTTGCCGATCTCGCCAAAGCCGATGATCCCCAGCGTCTGACCGTTGAGCGTGCCCAATCTGGGCCGGGGCTGCCACTGCCCGGCCCCTCTCACCCAGATCTCCGGAATGAGCTTCACCTGCGCCAGCATCGCGGCCAGCACATATTCCGAAATCGGCACGGCATAGCCGCCACGGGTGACACAGACCTGCGGCACCTCGAAAATCCAGTCCGGATATTTGTCGATGCCGGTCGAGCGCAACTGCACCCATTTGAGGTTGAAAGGCCAGCCATCCGGCTTCACCATCCCCCGATGCAGCCCGATTTCCGGGCTGTTCTGGTTGATCAGCAGGATTTCCGCCTCGGCCGATACCTCCCAGCCCGTCTCGGCATTCGCTCCGAGGGCGCGAAAATCCACGCCCTCGGGCAGCACGGCCGCAATTTTGCCAGCCAGCCGCTCATCATAATTATGCGCGATCATGACCGGCATCGCGTTCTCCTAGCGCAGCTTGACGATGGTGCGCCCGCGCACCTGCCCGGCGAGGATCTGGTCGGCAGCAGCCGGCAGCGCCTCAAGCCCGATTTCGCTGACCATGCCGTCATAGGCTCCGAGGTCAAATATCTCGGCAATCCGGTTCCATGCCGGAACGCGGTTTGCATAGGGCTGCATCACGCTGTCGATGCCCGCAAGCGTCACCCCGCGCAGGATGAACGGCAGGACATTTGTATCAAGACCGATACCGCCGGCATTGCCGATCGCCGTGGCGATGCCGTTGTACTTCATCTGCTTGAGCGCCTTGGCCAGAACCTTGCCGCCGACATTGTCGATCAGACCGGCCCAGCGTGCCGATTCCAGCGGCTTGTCCGGCTGCCCCATGAACTCATCGCGCGCGATGATCTCGCTGGCGCCAAGCCCCTTGAGCATTTCGGCATGTTCCGGCCGCCCGGAAACCGCCACCGCCGTGTAGCCGAGCTTGCCCAGCAGCGAGAGCGCAATCGAGCCTACGCCACCCGCCGCACCCGTCACCAGCACTTCGCCGGCTTCCGGCGTCAGCCCCAGCTTTTCCAGCCGATCCACCGCCAGCATTGCAGTAAGGCCCGCCGTGCCCGCCACCATGGTGTCGCGCGTCGAAAGGCTTTCCGGCACCGGGACCAGCCAGTCGGCATTGACCCGCGCCCGCTGCGCATAGCCGCCCCAATGAGCCTCGCCCACGCGCCAGCCGGTCAACAGCACCTTGTCGCCCGCCTTGTAGCGGCTGTCCGCGCTCTCGGCGACAGTCCCGGCAAAGTCGATGCCCGCCACATGCGGAAAATCCCGCACCAGCCCGCCAGCCCCGGTCAGGCACAGCCCGTCCTTGTAGTTGAGCCCCGCCCATTCCACATCGACCGTCACATTGCCCTCGGGCAGGCGGTCATCACCGATCATCTCGACGCGCGAAGAAACCTTCCCCGCCTCATCCTTGCTGGTGACCAATGCCTGAAAACTCATGAAACCTGTCCTTCTCTTTTCTTCATTGTCACCGCGCCCCTAGATCTTCCAGTCATCGCCCCAGACCTGCACGATATGGCCTGGCGAGACTTCGCGGTACTCTCGTTTTGGCAGCACATAATCCACCTTGCGGATCGGGCTCTTGATCTCGTCATTGCTGACGGGCCGCACCTGGGTTCGCCGTGCCGGATCAGGCACAGGCACTGCCGCCATCAGGCGCTTTGTATAGGGGTGCTGCGGGTTCCCGAAGACGGATGCCACCGGCCCCCGCTCCACGATCTCGCCGAGATACATCACCGCAACCTGATGGCTGATGCGCTCCACCACCGCCATGTCGTGCGAGATGAAAAGATAAGACAGGCCAAACTGTTCCTGCAGATCCATCATCAGGTTCACGACCTGGGCCTTGATCGAGACGTCGAGCGCCGAGACGCTTTCGTCCGCCACGATCACCTTGGGTTCCAGCGAGAGCGCCCGGGCAATGCAGATGCGCTGCCGCTGACCGCCGGAAAACTGTGAGGGATAGCGTCCCGCCATTTCCGGGCTGAGCCCCACCCGCTCTAGCAGGTCCATGGCCTTGTCGCGCGCCTGTTGCTTGGTCCCCAGCTTGTGGGTCAGGAATGGCTCGGCAATGGCATCACCGATCTTGATGCGCGGGTTGAGGCTGGCATAGGGATCCTGGAAGATCATCTGGATATGCCGGCGCATGTCGCGCATGCGTTCCTTGTCCAGCGCGCGGATATCGGTGCCGCCCAGATTGATCTCGCCGCTCTGTGGCTCGATCAGCCGCATCACCGCCCGGCCCGTGGTCGACTTTCCGCACCCGGACTCGCCCACGAGCGAGAGGGTCTCCCCCGCCTTGAGGTCGAAGCTGACATCTTCGACAGCGTGGACCCGGCCGATCGGACCGCTGAACAGCCCACCTGCAATGTCGAACCGCTTGACGAGGTTCTTCACCCGCAGCACCGGCTCGGCCGTGTGTTGGACCGTGTCCGGTCGCTCGCGGCCGGTCACCACCAGACCGGTCGCCCGGTCGAGAATGGGGAAGTGCTGAGGCCCCTTCTTATTGCCTTCGCCGAGCCGCGGCACCGCCGCGATCAGCGCCCGCGTATAGGGGTTCTGGGCATGCGCAAAGATGTTCTCGGTCTTGTCGGACTCAACCGCCTTGCCCTGCAGCATCACCACGGTCCGGTCGGCGACCTCGGCCACCACACCCATGTCATGGGTAATGAACAGGACGCCCATGCCCTCCTCCTTCTGCAGCTGCTTGATCAGCTGCAGGATCTGGGCCTGAATGGTCACGTCGAGCGCCGTCGTCGGCTCGTCGGCGATAAGAAGCTTGGGCTTGCAGGCCAGCGCCATGGCAATCATGACGCGCTGGCGCATGCCGCCCGAGAGAGCATGCGGATAATCCTTGAGCCGCGACGCCGCCCCGGGAATACGCACGCGCTCGAGCAGTCGCTCGGCCTCCTTATAGGCCTCCTGGCCCGAATAGAGGCCGTGGATGGTCAGCACTTCGGCGATCTGCTGGCCCACGGTCTGCAGCGGGTTGAGGCTGGTCATCGCCTCCTGGAAGATCATGCCGATCTGCCGCCCCCGCACATTGCGCATTTCATTGGGCCCGAGCGAGAGCAGTTCACGCCCGGCAAGTTTCACCGAGCCCTCGACCCGGCTCATCTCGTGGTCGAGGAGCCGCATCACGCTCAGCGCTGTTACCGACTTGCCCGACCCGCTCTCGCCCACCACGGCAAGAGTTTCCTCCGCCGCAATGTCGAAGCTGATCCCCTTGACGATCTCCACCCAGCCTTTCGGAGTAAGGAACGAGGTCTTGAGATCACGGACCGACAGGACCGGCTCTGCGGCCGCTTTTGGCGCGGCCTGCTCTGCAGTATTGTCCATTGCGCTCATGTCCATCTCCTAGCGTGCAGTCGATGGGTCGAGCGCATCGCGGATCGCGTCGCCGACAAGGTTGAACGAAAGCACCACCAGGGTAATGGCAATACCGGCGCCGATGATCGGCCAGGGCGAACCGAAGAGGCTGTTGAGCCCGTCGCGGATGATGTTGCCCCAGCTGGGATTGGGCGGCCGGGTGCCGATACCGAGGAAACTCAGCGAAGCCTCGATGCGGATGGCCGACGCCACCCACAGCGTCATCAGCGCCACGATTGGGGCCATGATATTGGGAATGATGTGGCGGATGATGATGATCGGGGTGCGCACACCCGTGGCGATCGCCGCCTCCACATAGGGCTCCTGCTTGATCGACAGCGTCTGGGCCCGGGCCACGCGGGCAAAACCCGGGATGAAGGCCACGGTGATCACCGCAATGATGTTCCAGAAGCCGCCACCCAGAACAGCCGCGATCAGGATCGCCAGCAGCAACTCCGGAAAGGCCAGCAACAGGTCGATGACGCGGGAGATCAGGCGGTCGACGACCCCGCCGAAATAGCCGGCGATGACCCCGAGGGTCGTGCCGAACAGCGCGGCCAGCACTGGCGAGATGAACCCGAACAGCAGCGAGTTGCGCGAACCGTAAATAAGCCGGCTCAGCACGTCGCGACCGAACTGGTCGGTACCGAGCCAGTTGTCGGCACTCGGCAGCCGGTTGATCTTGAGAACCGACTGCGCCAGCGGATCATAGGGCGCCAGCACAGGCGCAAACAGCGCGACGAGGATAAACACCCCAATCATGCAGGTGGCGAAAGCCGTCTCCACGCGGCCGAACAGGATCTTCCTGAGCTGGCTGAAAAAGCCAGGTTCGGCCGGCGGGATGCGAACGGTATCTTCGGTAATGACACTCATCTCAGCTCACCCGCACGCGTGGATCGACAACAACATAAACAAGGTCCATCAGGAGGTTGATGAGCACCACGAAACCGGCGAACACCAGTACCCCGCCCTGGATCACGGCGTAGTCGCGCTGCGCGATCGCATCGATGAGCAGGCGCCCGATGCCGGGACGGTTGAACACCAGCTCCACCGCCACCGAACCGGACAACGTCGAGAGAAGGCTCAGCCCCAGCCCGGTCGTGATCGGCAACAGCGCATTGCGCAGGCCGTGCCGGTAAATGACTCGATTTTCTTTGGCGCCTTTGGCGCGCGCCGTCCGCACATAGTCCTTGCCCAAAACTTCGAGCAGGCTGGTACGTGTCAGGCGGCCGAGGAAGGCAGCTTTCACGAAGGCCAGCGTCAGCGCCGGCAGGAACAGATGGTGCAGCCGACTGACAAAGTTGGACCCTGCCCCATTGATCGGGAACCAGCCCATATTGAGCGAGAACGTGATAAGCAGGATCGCGCCGAGGAAAAAGTCGGGAATGGCATAGCCGATCAGCGAGAACACCCGCACCACCCCGTCCGGGGCTTTGTTGCGGTTGGTCGCAGCCATCACGCCCATCGGCAGGCCGGCGACAATGCCCATCAGCATGGCGGCGACGGTCAGTTCGATCGTATAAGGCAGGTTCTGCGCGATCAGCTGCAGCACCGGCGTATTGGTCAGCAGCGAGCGACCGAAATCGAGCGTCAGCACGCCGCCGAGAAAATTGAAATATTGCTGCCAGAGGGGGACGTTGAGCCCCATCCGCTCGCGGAATTCGGCCAGCTGCTCGGGTAGTGCCGCATCACCGAGCGCCGCCAGTGCGGGGTCGCCGGGCAGGATGCGCATGGCGATGAACACCAGCGTCAGCACCATGAAAAGGGTGGGGATCGCATCACCCAAGCGTAAGAGCAGATATCTGGCCATTTTCACCGCCTTTGAGAGACCGGGCTCCCGCTCCTGGGAGCCCGGATTTGTTTGGATCAGACCGTCTTGGTCGCGCGATGGAAGCGCCAGCGGGCATAACCGCTTTCAACTTCGTATCCGAGGTCGACCTCGTCCCGGCGCACGGCCGTGAAGCCCAGGGTCGACAGACCGATCAGCGGCAGGTCACGCAGCACCTGAAGCTCGATCTGCTTGCAGAGGTCGAGATAAGTCTCGTAGTCCGAAGCAACGAGCGCCTGCGCCAGCAGGTCGTCGATGCCGGGCATGGCAACGCCGTAGTGGCTGTAATTGCCGCCACCCGTGCCATCGGACTTCACCTCAGAAGCCGATGCCAACTGCTGGAAATAGATCTGCGTCGGGATCGGCGGATAGCTCGAGGAGTGCATCGCCAGGGTGTTTTTGTCCGAGCGATTGTCCGCGTGATAGGCGGTATGGTCGATGATCTGCAGGTCCATGTTGAACCCGGCCGGACGGATCAGTTCCTGCACGATCAGCATGGTCGAGGAATAGTCCTCGCGCTGGCTGCAGAGAGCGCTGAAGCTGATGCCGTCGGGATAGCCAGCCTCGGCCAGCAGTGCCCGGGACTTTTCCGGGTCATAGTTGTACTGCAGTTCTTCGGGCAGCTCTTCCTTCTTGAAGCCGGCCGGGAAGAAGTCCGGCTGCAACCCGTTCATCGTGCCGCCCATCGGAGCCAGGGCCGCAGCGACGGCCTCGCGGTCGATTGCATGCATCAGCGCCTGGCGGACCAGGAGGTTATCGAACGGCGCGCGCGTCAGATTGATGTGCAGCGTGTTGAACGAGCCCGGCGTCGTCATGTCGATCTTGAGGTTCGGGTCGCGCTGGAGCATGGAGTCGATCCAGCCCGGAGCACGCACGGCCTCGATGCAGTCAACTTCGCCGGAAAGGAGCGCCAGCGTGCGCGCCGTGGTGTCGGCGATATAGACGCACTCGACATTGGCGATCTTGGCCTTGTCGCCCCAATAGCCCTCGTGGCGCGTCATCTTCGTGCCGGACTCGGGGTTGAACTCGACCAGCTCATAAGGGCCGGTGCCCACGGCATCGGTCGCAAAAGCTTCCGCGCCGATCTCCTCATAGGCCTTCTTGGAGATGATCGAGGTATTGTTGTTGAAGATCGAGGTGCCCAGCAGGTTCACGTCTGGCTGCTTGAGGGTGATCGTCACCTCATAGGGGCCATTGGCCACGACGCTCTCGATATTGGAGAGAATGGTCTTGTTGGTGCCGCCAGCAATGGCGCGCTCATAGGAGAACACCACGTCTTCCGAGGTCATCTCTCCGTAGCCGCGATGGAACTGCACGCCTTCGCGCAGCTTGAACGTCCACACCTTGGCGTCGTCCGACTGTGTCCACTCGGTCGCCAGCGTCGGCAGATATTCGTCCTGCGTCAGCGCGAAGCGCCCGTCATCGGGCCGCACGAGCTGCTCATACATCTGCTCGGTCGCCCAGTTATCCGACCCCTGAGTGGTCAGATTGGGGTCCGAATGGCGCGGGTTGTTGGCCGCGATGCCCATGCGGAATGTGTCAGCGTTCTGGGCCCGTGCCGAGCTCACGCCAAAAGCTGTAAGCGCCGTCGTAGCCGCCGCCAGCTCCATGAAATTACGTCTGTTCAAAGTCATGGGTTTCCTCCTCCCATATTTTAAAAGGGACGCCGGCCCCTCGCCGGCGCCCCCATGCACTTACGCCTTGGTGGCGCGGTGTAGCCTCCAGCGCGCATAGCCACTCTCCACCTCATAGCCGAGGTCGAGACGCGGATTGCGCACCATGGTGTAGCTCAGGGTCGACAGGCCGATCAGCGGCAGGTCACGCAGAACCTGCAGCTCGATCTGGCGGCAGAGGTCGAGATAAGTATCGTAATTGGTGGCGGCGAGAGCCTGCTCAAGCAGTTCATCGACACCCGGCATGGCGACGCCATAATGGCTGTAATTGCCGCCACCCGAACCGTCAGCCTTAACCTCGGCCTTCGAATAAAGCTGCTGGATATAGATTTGCGTCGGGATCGGCGGATAGCTCGACGCGTGCATCGCCAGCGTGTTTTTGTCCGAGCGGTTGTCGGCGTGATAGGCCGTGTGATCGCCGATGATGAGGTTCATGTTGAACCCGGCTGGACGGATCAGTTCCTGCACAATCAGCATGGTCGAGGAATAGTCCTCGCGCTGGCTGCAGAGCGCATCGAAGCTGACGCCGTCGGGGAAGCCGGCTTCCGCCAGCAGGGCCTTCGACTTTTCCGGATTGTATTCGTAGCGCAGCTCTTCGGGCAGGTCCTCGGTCTTGAGGCCTGGCGGGAAGAAGTCCGGCTGCAGGCCGACCAGCACGCCGCCCATCGGCGCCAGCGCCTCTGCCACGAGGTTGCGGTCGATTGCGTGCATCAGCGCCCGGCGCACGAGGATATTGTCGAACGGCGCGCGGGTCAGATTGACGTGCAGCGTGTTGAACGAACCCGGCACGGTCATGTCGACCTTCATGCTCGGATCGCGCTGCAGGATGCTGTCGATCCAGCCCGGTGCACGCACGGCTTCGATCATGTCGACCTGGCCGGAAACCAGCGCCAGCGTGCGCGCCGTGGTGTCGGCGATATAGAGACACTCGATATTGGCGACCTTTGCCGGCTCGCCCCAGTAATCGGCAAAGCGTGTCAGATAGGTGCCGCTCTCGGCATCATACTTGGCCAGCTCATAGGGACCAGTGCCCACGGCGTCGGTGGTGAACTTCTCCACCCCGATTTCCTCATAGGCCTTCTTGGACACGATGTTCGCATTGAGCGAGAACACCGTGGTGCCGAGGAAATTGACGTCCGGCTGCTTGAGCGTGATCACCACTTCATAAGGGCCATTGGCCACCGCATCCTCGATATTGGCGAAGATCACCCGGCCGGTGCCGAACTCCTTGGCCTTGAGGAAGGTGAAGACCACGTCCTCCGAGGTCATCTCGCCATAGCCGCGATGGAACTGCACGCCCTCGCGCAGCTTGAACGTCCAGGTCTTGGCGTCTTCCGAAACCGACCACTCGGTGGCCAGCACAGGCTTGTAGTCGTCTGGCGCCAGCGCAAACTTGCCGTCATCAGGGCGCACGAGCTGCTCGTACATCTGCTCGACAGCCCAGTTGTCCGGACCCTGCGTCGTCTGGTTCGGATCCGAATGACGCGGGTTGTTCGCGGCAATACCGATGCGGATAACATCATTGTCCTGCGCGCTGGCCGCAGTCACGCCCACTGCGGTGAGTGCCGTCGAAGCTGCTGCCAGCTCCATGAAATTGCGACGGTTCAAAGTCATTTAGTCCTCCGGTGCGCGCCTTAGCGAACGCGTCTGTTCTCGAGCACGTCTTCGTTCAGCTCCAGGCCGAGACCCGGGCCTTCTGGAATCTGGAACTTGCCGTCGACGGGTTTTGGTGGATTGACGAACGCGGGATGCATGCGGTCATCGGGGTCGGCGAATTCGGCCGGCTTGGTCAGGTGCATGATGGTGGCCAGCACATGCAGATTGGCCATGTGGCCGATCGTCGGCTGGGTCTGGTGCGGCACCAGCTCGACACCATGCGCATAGGCAATTGCCGCGCACTGCATCAGGCCGGTGATGCCACCCATCTTGACGATGTCGGGCTGCACCATGCGCACGCCCGCATTGATGATGTCGACCAGCGCCTGGGTCGTATAGGTCTGCTCGGCCGCCGACACCGTGATGTCGAGACGCTGGGCAACCTCGCCCATGGCGCGCACGTCATAGTGCTGCACCGGCTCTTCGAACCAGATGTAGCCCAGCTCCTCGAGCGCCCGGCCGACGCGGATGGCGCCACCGACGGAATATTGATTGTTGGCGTCGAAGGCGAGCGGGTAGTCGTCGCCGACGAGCTTGCGCACGGCCTTGGCCTTGGCGATATCGCCGGGAATATCATAGTCCTGACGCGTACGGTCGCCGTCCCAGCGGATCTTGATCGCGGCCGGCTTTTCCGCCAGCCAGCGCTGCTCGACGACACGCACCGTTTCGTCCACGGTTCGGTTCGCATTGCCCCCGATCGAGGCATAGAACGGCACTTCCGTCCGCCAGGCCCCGCCCAGCAGCTTGTAGATCGGCAGGTTGAAGAGCTTACCCTTGAGGTCCCACAACGCAATGTCGAGGGCTGCAAGCGCGCCTGTCACGGCACCTTCAGGCCCGAGCTTGACATAGCGGTGCAGCAACCGATCGTAGATCACCGAGTGATCGAGCACATCGGCACCGACTAGGGAAGCGGCCGCATCGCGCAGCACCCAGAGCGAGTGCTCGCCGCCGTGCATGGGCGAAGCTTCGCCATAGCCCACGAGACCTTCCTCGGTGGTCACACGCACAAATGCGCTGCGCCGACCCGGCGGATCCTCTGGCCGCCAGGCTAGCTGGAAGGCGTCGACTGACTTGATAATGGACGCTTTGGACATTGGCGGCCCCTCCTCAGGCCGTGAGTGTCAGAATACTTTCGAGATGGCTCCGCACAGCGGGGTCTAAGGGTGCCGGACGCTTGCTGGCCGGATCGACGAATACATGGATGAAGTGACCGTCGGCGGCTGCACTGCTCTCGCCATTGACGAAAGCGGCCAGTCCGTAGCGCACGGATGACGTGCCGATATGTTCGACCCGCAGCCCCATCTCGAGGCTGTCGGTGAATTTGACCTCGCGATGGAAGCGGCAGCCATTTTCGGCGACCACCATGGCGGCACCGCCCGTACCGAATCCGAGATCGGCCTCATGCAGGAAACCGACCACTGTCGTGTCGAAGAATTCGTAATAGCGGGCATTATTGACGTGCCCGAAAATATCGATGTCGTTCCAGCGCAGCGTAATGCTGGCAAACCAGCTGAACTCATCGCGCTGGGCGGGCGGCAAACGCTTTGTCATGACAGCCGCAGCCGTGGCGCGAAATCGCGCTGACGGTTCCCCAGCATAGTGAACTACTCCCGTGTCAGTCAGCGGCCTCTTCTGCACCGGGCCTGCTTACCAATGCCTCCACCCTTGCATCCTTTGCATCCGCATGCAAGGGTCAATATATCGTATATTCTACTCTGTTTTCAGCCACTTCATGATGTGGTCTGCTACCGCCACCACCGCGTCTTTCTGGTTGGTGATTTCAATGACTGCGGTGGAACGCCGGCGGGTCTCATCAATGGACTTCACGCGATAAGCCACGCGCAGGCTGTCACCGGGATAGACCGGCGCGACGAACCGCATTGCCTCATAGCCGAGCGATACCGGCGAGCAGTCATTTCCGCGCTCGCGCGCCAGGCGGATCGCACGGGTGCCCGCCGCTGACATGTAGCCGACCAACAGGGCGCCATGGGCGATGATCCCGCCAAAGCTGGTCTTGGCCATGATGTCGGGATCGGTATGGGCCTCATAATCGTCGCCACTCAGCCGAACGAAGACTGCAATATCGTCTGCCGTCACCGTCACGTCGTGGAAGGCCACGAGGTCATTGACCGATTGTGTCCAGCCGCTATCCATAAATCTGTGTCCTCCGGAACCGCGCGGCAGGTTGCCCGTCGGCCAGCAGCACTTCCTCCGAAACGAAGTGGTGCTTGCCCTTGCGCTCATAAATCTCGGCAATCGTCCCGGCCGTGCGGATCGACTGCCCAGGGTAGACCGGCCGAAAATGCTGGGTTTCCGTCTCGACGAGCACGATAGCGGCCGGAAATTTCCAGCCTGAATTCACGTCGCCCATGGCTGTGCGCATCAGCATGCCCGAATGCACAAACCCCGGGTCGGCGTAGATGGGATGGGTTTCGGCAAAGGCCACCAGAGACCCGGCAAAATCTTCGGCCGTGAGTATCCGGTCACGACTGTGAAGCGGAGCACCCACCGGCAGCTCGCCGGCCTTGATGGGCGGCGGGGTCTTAGGCGAGGGCAACAGCGTCAGGCTTTCCGGCTGAGGCGGGGTAACGGGTTTATGTGCCAGAGCGACCCAGCCCGTCGCCACCACATCTCCATCGCCGTTCACCACTTGCGCCTGGCTACGGACGAATGCCCCGTCATCCACCAGCGCGTCGAGATGGACCGTGATTTTATCGTGATTGTAAACCGGCTTGCGGAACCGCGCCGACATCGCGCCGCGCTCGGCCCACGCCTGCCCCCAGCTCTCGATCGCGCCGCGACTGATATGGCCATAAACGAAGGCGCCTGGGATCAACGCCGCCTTGTAGCCGCGCGCCCGCGCGACTGCATCATCGTGGATCGAGCCCTTGTAGTGCGGCTCGTCGTTGAGGAGGATATCGACCTCGTAGCTCCGTAGAAATTGCCCGGTCATGATCAGTGCCCTGCGAGGGGTTCGGTGGCCATGGCGTCGCTTGCCTCGATGGCAGCGATCTCTTCCGGCGACAATTTGAGCACATTTTCAAGCACGTGACGGTTATGCCAACCGAAGGGCGGGGCCGATCGGACTTGTGCACCCGGCGTGGCGCTGAGATGCATCGGCAGGCTTGGATGCTTGTGTCGCCCCGCGTCGGGATGGTCGAGCTCGGTGAAAAAGCCCCGGTATGCGAGATAGGGATCCTCGGCCACATCCTTGGGCGTTTGCACTGGTGCCGCAGCAATCCCTGCAGCTTGCAAGCTTGCGGCCAGCACATGCTTGTCCTGCCCGCGCGTCCAGGCCGAGATGATTTTCGTCAGCTCATCCTCATTGTCGCGTCGGCGCGCCAGATCGGCGAACCGGGGATCCCTGGCCAGTTCCGGCTGCCCCATTTGGATGCACAGAGACTGCCATTGTCCCTCATCGAGAGCCGCTATCGCGATCCACTGGTCATGTCCGCTGACCGGGAAAGCGTCATGTGGGCTGGCAAAGCTGACGCGATTGCCGTTTGGCGCTGGATCGTTCCCGCTCTCGCCAGCCTTGAGGATTTCCGCGCCGACAAGCTGCATCGCCGCCTCGACCTGAGGCACTTCAACATACTGTCCTTCACCTGTCCGCTGCCGGTGAACCAGCGCTGTCAGGATCGCCGCCGCAGCATTGAAGCCGCCGATGGGGTCGAGATAGGACGGCCCCGTCACCTCGGGCTGTCCGCCCGGATAACCGATCATCGCCGACATTCCCGCGGCCATCTCCATCGTCGGGCCCAGTGCGGCATAACCCGACATAGGTCCATGCACGCCAAAGGCAGGCAGCTCCGCCACGATGATATCGGGCTTGATCTTGGTGAGGCTGTCGTAGTCCACCCCAAGCTTCTTGAGCGTCCCAGGCCGGAAGTTGCAGATCAGCACATCGGCCACTTCCACCAGGCGCCGCAGGGTGCTGCGCCCCTCCTCTGTCTTGAGGTTGAGGATGCAGCTGAGCTTGTTGACGTTCTGCGAATTGAACAGGAACGAGCGGTCATACCAACGATCGCCCGGCTCCTTGTTGGGGAAGTTGATCGGGTTCGGACGATCCTTGTTGAGCCGCCATGAGTTGACCCGGTTTGGCGCCTCGACGTGGATGGATTCCGCCCCCAGATAGGCCAGGACACGCCCTGACATGGGCCCTGCCCACGCCGTCGTCAGCTCAATGACGCGCAACCCTTCGAGCGGCGGCCGCCCGTTGTGCACCGCGTCTGTCTTGGGGCTGCTCGGCCAGGCAACCGGTCCGGCATTATCCAGCACGGGCGCCCCGGACTGTACTCGGCGCGGCGTCTTCGTCAGTCGGAAAGCGGGGCCGAGGATGCGCTTGCCCTCAACCTCTTCCCAGTAATTGCGCGCGTCGAGATGCCGGTTGTTGCTGAGTTCCGACGGCCGATAGGCCTTCGCCGCGATCACCTGCGCCTGCTGCAGGATCTCGACCAGATCCTCGGCCGACATCTCGGCCACCTTGGCCTGGAAGATTGCGAACAGCGCGTCCCAGTGGCTGCGCCGGTCGGCAGGATCGGCAAAGCGCGGATCGTGCTCCAATTCGAGCAGGTCCAGCGCCGTCAGCAGCGCGTTCCAGCGGAAATTATAGATCCAGATGCAGACCCAGCCATCCTTGCACAGAACCTGCCCGGCCTGCACCGCCTGCTCGGTCCGCTGCCGCACCGAGCCATTGTAGATATGCTGCATCACATAGGGGAAACACATTGTTGCGGCGGTCTCGGCCGCATCGATGCGCACGATCTGGCCCGCGCCATTCTGCGCGCGAGCGTAAACGGCGCCCAACGCACCGACATAGGCACCCACGCCACTCGCCATCGCAGCGCGGTTGGCCACGCCATACAAGGGCTCACGCCCGGCGGCACCATTATTGTGCATCATCCCCGAAAGCGCCTGCAGCACGATCTCCGGCCCCTGCCAGTCGGCACGCGGGCCATCGCACCCAAATGCCGTGGGCTGCACGACGATACAGTTGGGATTGGCCGCACTGACCGCCTCGGCATCCTCACCCGCCGGCAGAACAGCCACATCGGCGCCACGCAGCAGCATCTCCAGACGCTCGGCATCCGCCGGGTCCGCGCGATCGATCACGACTGATCTCTTGCCGGTATTGAGATGGAAGAACTGAAGAGACTCGCCCGCCTGCCCTATTGGCTGGGCCGCCCGCATCGGCGAGCCGCCAGCCGGCTCCACCAGCACGACGGAGGCTCCGAAATCGGCAAAAAGCCGCGCACAATATTGTCCCGCCAGACTGTCGGAATAATCAACAACTCGCAGATGGCCGAGAGCGCCGTCCATGCCTTTTCCTCCACACCTTACACTGCGACACCATGGCTTCTGAACCGGCCCTTATGGCGATCGCCAGAATACGATAGGATATGTTTGCATCCGCATGCAATATCAGATTGCATCCGCTTGCAACAAATTGGCGCGGCGCTGAATCTCGGCTATGCTGCCTATGGGGAAACGAGTGAGGGGTTATGACAACGACGCCGGACAGTAGAACTGTGGCGCGCAAATCGCCCATCACGGCAAGGGAATTGGCGCAGCTTCTGGGCGTCAGCCAGTCGGCGATTTCGCGCGCCTTCACCCCCGGAGCTTCCATCTCGGCCGAAATGCGCCAACGCATCCTGCGCGCCGCCGAGGAGCTCGACTACCAGCCCAATGCCATCGCCTCGATGCTGTCGACCCGTCGCAGCAACATCGCCGGCATCGTGGTGTCCGAGATGCTCAACCCCTTCTATCCGCTGCTGATCGAAAAGCTCTCTCGCGAGCTGCAGCGCGTCGGAATGCAGAGCCTGATGTTCAACATCACCCGCGGCTCCAATATCGAGGAACAGCTGGTCGCCCTGCGCAAATACAATGTTGATGCTGTGGTGGTGATTTCAGCCACCGTGCTCTCGGGCGCATCCCTGCGCTGGGCAACCGAGGGGCGTGCCGCCGTTCTCGTCAACCGCAGCGTTCCAGAACAGAGCCTCACCTCGGTGAGCTGCAACAATGTCGAAGGCGCCCGCGCCATCGCCGACCACTTCCACGCCATCGGCAAGCATCGCGTTGCCTTTGTCGGCGGCCTCTCGCACACCTCGACAAATCTCGAACGTCAGAACGCCTTCATCACCCGGGTCGCCGAACTGGGGATGACGCTGACCCATTCCATTCCAGGTGGCGAGTACAGCTACCAGGCGGGCTATCGTGCGGGCCTCGAAATTGGCACGGCAAACCGCACTGATGCGGTTTTCTTTGCCAATGATGTGCTCGCTTTTGGCGGCTATGACGCCCTGCGCGATCGCCTCAACAAGAAGATTCCCGAAGACATCGCCATCGCCGGCTTCGATAATGTCCCGATGACCGAATGGCCGCGCTATTCTCTGACCACCTTTCGCCAGCCGGTCGATGCCATGGTCGAAAAAACCATCGAGCTCATCGTCGCACAATTGTCCGGCGAACCCTTCACCCCCGCGCAATACGCGCTGCCGGGCGAGCTTTTCATTCGCCATTCAACCATGGCCGCTGTCGATCCCGAACAGATCGACCACCCCTATCTGCCAGCCGGCTAGGCCGCGGCTCCCCCTGGGACCCCGCGGCCCATCCGATCTTACCAGCTCACTGCGATATACTTGGCCTCGCAGAATTCTAGGATGCCATGGTGGGCGCCCTCGCGGCCCAGCCCGCTCTGCTTGACCCCGCCAAACGGCGCCGCCGGGTCCGAGGCCAGACCGCGGTTGAGCCCGATCATGCCGGCTTCGAGCTTTTCCGATACCTGCAGCCCGCGCTTGAGATCCTCGGTGAACACATAGGCGATCAGCCCATATTCGGTGTCATTTGCCCGCGCGATCGCCTCATCTTCTGTCTTGAAGCTGGCGATCGGCGCGATCGGCCCGAAAATCTCGTCGCGCACCAGCGGCGAGTCCGCGGGCACGTTCGTGAGCAAGGTCGGCGGATAATAAAACCCGTTCCCGCCCGGCGCCGTGCCCCCGGTCAGAACCTGCGCCCCCTGCCCCTTGGCGTCGTCCACCCAGCCGCTGATCCGGTCCAGCGCATCCTGGTTGACCAGCGGGCCGCATTGCACGCCCTTGTCATAGCCGCGCCCCAGCTTCATCGCGCCCATGCGCTCGGCCAGCCCCTTGGAGAAGGCGTCCAGAATCCCCTCCTGCACGAAGAAGCGATTAGCCGCCGTGCAGGCCTCCCCGCCATTGCGCATCTTGGCGACCATGGCGCCATCCAGCGCCTTTTCGAGATCGGCGTCGTCAAAGACGATGAAGGGCGCATTGCCCCCCAGCTCCATCGAGCAGGAAATCACCTGGTCGGCCGCCTCGCGCAACAGCTTGCGGCCCACTTCGGTTGAACCGGTGAAGCTGAGCTTCCGCACACGCGGATCATGAAGCATGGCGCTCACGGTCGCCCCGGACTTTGACGTCGTGATCACATTGACCACCCCGGCCGGCACGCCTGCCTCGGCGTAGATCTCGGCCAGCGCATAGGCGGTCAGCGGCGTTTCGGTGGCGGGCTTGAGCACCACCGTGCATCCCGCCGCCAGCGCCGGCGCAATCTTTCGCGTCGCCATCGCCGCCGGAAAGTTCCACGGCGTCACCAGAACGGAAACACCAATCGGCTGATACTGCACCACGATCCGATTTGCCCCGCTCGGCGACACCGAAATATCGCCATTGAGCCGTACGGCCTCTTCGGAAAACCAGCGGAAGAACTCGGCGGCATAGGCCACTTCGCCCTCGGCATCGGGCAGCGCCTTGCCGTTTTCGAGGCTGATCAGTTCGGCCAGCATCTGCTTGCGCTCAACCATCAGCTCAAAGCAGCGCCGCAGAATTTCGGACCGTTTGCGCGGCGGCGTCGCCGCCCAGCCGGACGCGGCGTCATGCGCGGCGCTTACAGCCGCCAGCGCATCCTCCACCGAGGCATTGGCCACGCTGGAAATCACTGTGCCGGTCGAGGGGTCGACCACATCCAGCCGGCCCTCGGCGCTGCCATCCCGCCATTGCCCGCCGATGAAGAGATTGTTCGGCACGTTGGACGGGTCGAAAGACAGGGAGTAATCAGTGGACATCAGCGCACCCCTTCAACACAGACTTTGTCATTGAGCATCGCTCGGTCGCCGGCAAATGCCGCGGCAACGAGCTGATCCATGCCGGCCCGGTCGACCGGGCGCGGATTGTTCTTGATCAGCCGGTTGGCGCCTAGCGCCTGCTCCGCAATCCAGCCCAGATCCTTTTCCGCCACCCCGATCTCGGCCAGCGTCGATGGGATGCCAATTTCCTTGAGCAGCGCCGCAATCCCGGCGATGCAGGCATCCACTGCCGCTTCGTCACATTGATCATCGGCGGCAAATCCCATCATCCGCCCGATTTCGGCAATATCGGCGAGCGCATGGTTGCGATTGAACTCCAGCGCATAGGGCAGCATCAGCGCCACGCCCAGCCCATGGGCCGTATGGGTCAGCGCCCCAACCGGATATTGCACCGCGTGGCAGATCGACGTTCCCGCCGTCCCGAAGGCCAGCCCGGCCTGCGTCGCGCCAAGCATCACATCTGCGCGCGCCGCGCCATCGCTGCCATCGGCCACGGCCCGGGCGAGGCTGCGCCCGATATTGACGATCGCCTCGCGCGCAAAAGCATCGGTAAAGGCGTTCTTGCCGACGAATACATGCTCGAGGGTGATTTTGGGGTCTTCCGCCCGCCGCGCCGTCGTAAACGCCTCGATGGCATGGACCAGTGCGTCGGCGCCCGAATAGGCGGTCAGCCCCGGCGGGCAGCTGGCCGTCAGGTCAGGATCGCAGATCGCCACCTGCGGCAAGAGGTGGGGGCTCGACAGTCCGACCTTTACGGCCTTCCCCGGATCGGCAATCACCGCCACCGGCGTCACTTCCGAGCCGGTCCCCGCCGTCGTCGGCACTGCAATCACCGGCACGATCGGCCCCGGCACTTTCAGCTCGCCATAATAGTCGGAGATAGCCCCGCCATGCGCCGCGATCAGGGCAATGATCTTGGCCGCATCGATGCAGCTGCCGCCACCAATACCGACGATCACATCGGCATCAAATTCCCGGGCCGCAGCAATGCCCGCCTCCAGGCAATGCGCCGGCAGTTCGGCCTCTACATCGGCAAAAACGCCGACATCCAGCCCCGCAGCGACGAGCGCAGCCTTTGCCGCGGCAAAGGCCGGGTCATTGGCCAGACGCTGATCAGTAACCAGCAGAGGCTTCTTGCCAAAAGCGGCCACATGGCCCGCCAGCGAGCCGATCTGGCCGTGGCCGAAAACTACGGTACGAGGCGAGCGAAATGCGCCAAACATGGTCCAGTCCCTATTCTTTTGCCGCCTATGCGGCCAGTTCTTGCAGGCGCGTCCAGATCACGTCCGCCACATTGATGCCGTTCGACTGGGCCTGCGCCGCCAGGGCCCGTCCGCGCTCCCCCGGAATGCGGACGCCGTCAAACCCTTGTGCAGGCATCTCGGCGCGCAACAGGTCAAGGAAGCCCGCGACCGGGGCTAGGTCCTGGTCGATAACGATGAACAGATCAGCCTTGTTGCAGGGCTCCGTGGAATCAAGCGTGCCCTTCACCTCACGGCCAATAGCAGCCCCTGCGAGGGCACTGAGCATGAGCTCAAAGGCCAGACCCAGCGCATAGCCCTTTGCCCCGCCGAACGGCGCAATCGCCCCGTCTCGCGCGGCCGCCGCGTCCGTCGTCGGATTGCCGTCCCCATCGAGCGCCATGCCCGGCGGCAGCGCCACACCGCGATTGGCATGGTCGTGAACCTCCCCCATGGAGATGATGCTCGTGGCCGTATCCATCATGAAGATGCCTTCGCCTGTCGGCATGCCGATGGCGATGGGGTTGGTGCCGATCATCGCCCGGCGTCCGCCCCAGGGATGCACCAGGGCTTCGCTGGTCGAAAAAGCGATCAGGCATTTTCCGGCCGTCGCCACGCGGTCGGCGTAAAAGCCCAGCATGCCGATGTGATTGGCATTGGCTACAGCTGCCACCGCCACGCCCTGCGTCGCGGCGCGGTCCATTGCTGCGTCGATTGCGGCCTGCGCCACCACGGGACCGAGCCCCTGCTGACCATCGACCTTGAGAAACCCCGGCGCCGTCCATTCGTGCCGGCCCCGCGTGACCGGATCGGCGACGCCATTGGCGATCCGCTCCAACAGCCGCGGCAGGCGCAGCAATCCGTGCGAGGCAATGCCGCGCATTTCGGCGTCGAGCAAAAGCTCGCGTTGCAGCACCGCATTTTCCGCCGGAACACCCGCTGCCGCCAGAACCCGGTCGGCTACGCTGCGAATTTCAGTGACAGGCACTAAGGGCATGTCTATTCACTCTCCAATCCTTCGGGCACCGAACTTATGGTGTCTCGGCCGGTGCCGCGCCGCTGGTTCCCGATCAAGCATGATCTTGACGGGGCCCGCAAAACAGCACCAGATATATCCTATATGATTTAGTTTCAGCACTATGCGTCTTGTATCTCGATGTCAAACGCAACTTCACTTTTCGCCGCGTTTTCAAAAAGGATACGATAGGATAGTGCTCCTGCTCCCTTGAGATGAGGATTTCCCGTCATGGCAACGCCGGTCAATCAGACGCCAAGCAACCCGATCAAGCGTCCGCCGCGTCTGGGCGACGAGGTGTACAACACTATCTATGCGCAGCTGATGAGCCAGAACATTCTTCCCGGCTCGCGGATCTCAATCGACAATCTCGCGCGCGAACTCGGCGTGTCGCAGACCCCTATCCGCGAAGCGCTGTCACGCCTTGAGGCACAGGGCCTCGTCGTCAAAACCCATCTCATCGGCTTCAGCGCGTCCACCCAGATGGATCGGGCCCGTTTCGAACAGCTCTATGAGTTGCGCCTGCTGCTCGAGCCCTTCGCCGCCCGCAAGGCCGCATCCATGATCACCGACGAGCAGTTCGCCACCCTCGAGCGTCTTGCCGAGGAAATGTCGCTCACCGGCCAGGGCAAGGTCAGCTACAGCGAATTCGCCCGGCTCGACGGCCAGTTCCACGATCTCGTCGCCCAGGCCAGCGGCAATGATCTGGTCCAGGAAACGCTCGCCAATCTACATATCCACATGCATCTGTTCCGCCTCTTCCACCACCAGCAGGCTGCCTCCACCGCCAATATGGAGCATGCCGATCTCATCGCCGCCCTCAAGGCGCGCGATCCCGACCGCGCCGAACAGGCGATGCGCGCGCACGTCGAACAGTCCTACGAACGGTTCAACACCTTCTTTTCCTGATTTCGACCGCCCCGGCGCTTCTGTGATTTGCCGACTGGCCACCGTGTCGCCAAGATGCCGTCATGGCGCAGTTTTTTTCGACATGGCTGAGGCGCGGGCTGCTGTTGCTGCTCCTGTCGTTTCAGGCCATGCCGGCGGCGCGGGCGCAATCGGAATCGGAGTCGAGTGCCAGTCCCGGCACCTGCCACGCGCTCGGCGCAGACAGCATTTGCATCACCGAGGCCAATTATCGGGCTGACGTCTGCTCGGCCATCGCCGCCTATGCGACGCACTGGCAGCTGCCTCCAGATTTCTTCGCCCGCCTCCTCTGGCAGGAGAGCCGCTTCGACCCCGCGGCCCTCAGCCCTGCTGGTGCCCAGGGCATTGCCCAGTTCATGCCCGGCACGGCGCGCCTTCGCGGTCTCGGCAATGCCTTCGATCCGGCCGAGGCCATGGCCCGCTCCGCCGAATATCTGCGCTTCCTCGAGCAGAAGTTCGGCAATCTCGGCCTCGCTGCGGCGGCCTATAATGGTGGCGAAGGCCGGATCAGCCGCTACGTCGCCAACAATGGCGGTCGCCTGCCGCTCGAGACGCGCAATTACGTCGAGATCATCACCGGCCACCCAGTCGACATCTGGCTGGCCGATATCGCCGGAGAGGTCGACTACACCCTCGACAAGGACAAGGACTTCCACACCGCCTGTCTCGACATGTCCCGCTCTGTCCGACAACCCGACTTGACCATCAGCCCGGCCGAGTGGCAGCCCTGGGGCGTGCTGATCGCTCAGAACGCCTCTGCCGATGCCGCCCGCTCCCGCTTCGCCACCGCGCAAGCTCGCTTCGAAACTGTCCTCGGTCCCGAGCAGCTCATGCTCATCGGCGTTCGCAATCCCAGTTTTGGGAACCGCATGCGTTTTTCCGCCATGGTCGGTCGCCAGAGCCGAGAGGAGGCGCAGGACTTTTGCCAGCGTCTTCTCGCCGCCGGGGGCAATTGCATCGTCCAGAAAAACGCGCCATGAGCCATCGGTACGTTTTCACACGTCGCTGCGCTCAATGCTAACAGTCTGTTAACGAACTCGGCTCGTCTGTGACTGCAAAGGGGCCACTCTGAGCGCTGCCAGATTGGCAGATCCGGTGCAGAAACACGCCACCCGCAACTGCCCGATAATGGTCGAAAAATGCTCGACCACCGCCTCCGCAGACTCGGTCGCAGCGGTCAGAACCCCCGCCGCCTGCCCCACCACATCGGCGCCCAGCCGGATCGCCTTGGCCACATCAACCCCGTCCCGAACGCCGCCGGAACCCACCACAACCGCCCGCGGACAGGCCGCCCGCACCGCGGCGATCGCCTCGACCGTAGGCTGCCCCCAATTGACAAAAGCCCGCGCAATCGCCGCCTGTCGAGGCGTCTGGGCCCGCTCGGCCTCAACCGCAGCCCAGCTGGTTCCACCCGCTCCGGCCACATCGATAATGCTTACCCCGGCATCCACCAGCCGCCGCGCAGTCCGGCCAGAAATGCCCGACCCCACTTCCTTTACGGCCACAGGCACCGAAAGCGTCCTGGCAAGGGCCTCAATTTTACCCAGCAAACCCAGCCAGTTACGGTCGCCTTCAGGCTGGACCGCCTCCTGCAACGGGTTGAGATGAATGATCAGCGCGTCTGCCCCGATCATCTCCACCGCCCGCCGCGCCTCGTCGAGGCCATAGCCCAGATTGAGCTGCGCCGCCCCGAAATTGGCGAGCAGCGGAATGGTCGGCGCATGCCGCCGCAGATCGAGCCGCAGCCCGCCATCGGCCGCACTGTCGAGCGCCACCCGTTGCGACCCGACCGCCAGGGCAATCCCCAATTCTTCGCAGGCCACGGCCAGATTGGCATTGATGCTTTCCGCCCGCGCCGGACCGCCGGTCATCGAACTGACGAGCAGCGGCGCACTGATCCGCTTGCCGACAAACTGCGTATCCAGTCCGATATCGTCCATATCCAGATCCGGGAGGGCAGCGTGCTCAAATCTAACATCGTCAAAGCCAGCCGAGATCGAGGCCGCCCCTCGCCCGCCCAGGACAATATCGAGATGCTCGTTCTTACGGTTGATAGTCAATGAATTGCCTCTTCAGCATGACAGCCTGCGATGGATTTAGGGCAAGGGCACCCATTTTCTTGCCCAGACAGGTTACTTTTGGCTCTTACGTTGTAGCGCCGTTTCTGGTTCACTTCTTCTGCGTTTCCAGGCAGGGGTATGCTGGATGATCCCCAGGAATAGCATTGATGCCATGCATTCGGGTCATCAAGCCCTTGAGGACGCACGCATTATTCGCGAACGCGTCGAGACGTGTCTGGAGCGGATGATAGAGGGATCGGACGCGATCCCCACCAATCTCGCCGCCGCCATGAAGCATGCCCTGCTCGCGCCGAGTAAGCGTCTCCGCCCGGTTCTGCTCTATATGATCGCCGATCCCGACCCCGGGATGGAAGAGGCGGCCCTCGTGCTGGGCTGCGCCGTGGAGATGGTCCACACGGCCTCGCTGATCCTTGATGACCTGCCCTGCATGGACGACGCCAGCATGCGCCGCGAGCGGCCATCGAGCCATGTTGCCTTCGGCCAGGCCACAGCCATTCTCAGCGCGATTGCCCTTTTGAGCCGGGCCTTTGGCGTCATTTCCGAACTCGATATCCCCGCCTCCATTCGGACGCGCCTTGCTGCAATCCTCTCGGACGCCGTGGGCCATAATGGCCTCGTTGCCGGCCAGGAGATCGACATCAATGGCCGCGCCGGACTGGTGGGCGAAAAGGAAATCGAGAACCTCAACTGGCTCAAGACCGGCACGCTTTTTGTCGCCTCAGCTGAGATGGGCGCCGTTCTCGCCGACATGCCGGATGACCGGATCGCGCATATCCGCAAATTCGCCCGTCACCTCGGCCTCGCCTTCCAGACCGCAGACGACCTGCTGGACAAATCCACCGATCCGCTCGCCATCGGCAAGGACGTCAACAAGGACGAGGGCAAGGCGACCCTCGTTTCCATCTTCGGCGCGCGCCAGGCCCGCCTCACCTGCGAGGAGCATCTAGCCGTAGCGGATGCTGCCCTTCTCGCCAGTGGTGTCAATGCCGCGCCCATCCAGGCTTTGGTCGCCAAATACCTCAAGAGCAAGCTCGTCTCGGATGCAGGGTGATACGCAGCCACTGTTTGTGGCCGGTCTATCAGTGCGATACGGAAACCGCGAAGTCCTGCGTGGCCTCAACCTGCAGCTCGGACGGTCGGAAATATTCGGCCTTCTCGGACCAAACGGGGCGGGCAAGACCACCCTCATCCGCACCATATGCGGGCGCGTCCGCGCCTGCTCCGGGCAGGTCAGCGTCGCCGGCGAGACGGGCAAGAAAAGCATGCGCCATATCGGCCTCGTCCCACAGGAACTGGCGCTTTATCCCTATCTGACGGTCCGGGAGAACCTTGAGGCCTTCGGCCGGCTGTCCGGCCTGTCGGCCACAGAAACCAGCCAGGCGATCACTTGGGCCAGCCAGGCCACCGATATCACCCAGCGCCTGGACGAACGCGTCGACATCCTCTCGGGGGGGTGGAAGCGGCGCGTCAATATTGCCGCCGCAATTCTTCATCACCCTGACTTGCTCATCCTCGACGAACCGACGGTCGGGGTCGATGTCGAGGCGCGCAATGTCCTGCACGACGTCCTCGTCCACCTCAGCCGCGCCGGAATGGGGATACTTTTGACGACCCACGACCTCGACCAGGCTGAAGCGCTTTGCACAACGGTCGGCTTCCTCCGCGACGGCAAGATCACGCCTCAGGGTACGCCACGGGGCCTTATCGCCGATGCGTTCGGCAAGCACAGGGAAGTCATTCTCGAACTTCGGCACCTTGCCACCCCGGACCAGTCGGCGATCCTGCACAAGGCCGGCTTCAGCCCGCTCAAGGGCGGCTATAGCTGGATCATGCTCACCGGAGCCAGCTCCCATTCTCTGGAGCGACTGTCGATAGCCCTCAACAAGGCCGGGATAGAAACACGGGAAATCCGTTTTCGGGAACCCGGTCTCGACAGTCTCTTCGTCAGTCTGACGCGGGACGCGGAGGTGGCTCCTTGATCCTTGCCATGCTTCGCGTCATGGCACTCAGCGTGATCCGCGATCGCGGCGCGCTGGCCCTGGCATTCCTCCTGCCCCCGGTTATTTTCATCATCTTCGCCGCTATTTTCTCCGGATCGAGTGGGGAGGAAATGCGCCTTCACGTGGCTTATGGCGTCGCCACAGAGACGCAGGTGACAGAGCGCCTCGAGGCTGCCTTGCGCGAAGACGCGAGCCTTCGTGTCCTCCCGCAAAGTCTGGCCGATCGCGCTGAGGTGGTGCGCATGGTGCAGACCGGACGGGCCGATGTCGGCCTGTTTGTCACCGGCGACCTCGCTGATGAAACGACCTCGCCGATTACCGTGCTCGTTGATCCAGCCAAGGTGATCGCCGGGGCGAGCCTTGCAGGGCAAGTGCAGAACCTGATTGCCGTCGCGGTACCCGAAATTGGCGTCTCCCGAACAGCCCCGCTCATCGGGGAGCTTGTCGGCGGCTTTTCTCCGCAGCAGCAGGCACAGCTCGACGCCGCCCTTCAGGAACTGGCTGTCAGCGGCAATGGCCCTGATGCCGCGCCGGGCCTGGTCAATATCGAAAACATCGGATCAGCCACCTCGGCCGGGGCGACGATCAGCTATTATGCCGGTGCGGTCGCCATCCTCTTCCTGCTCTTTTCCGCGATGCAGGGCGCTGCGACCCTGATCGAGGAACGTCACTCCGGCATTGTCGATCGCGTCGCCGTGGGGCCTGCCGGCACGGATGTCGTCGTCCTCGGGAAATTCCTGTTCCTCACCGCACAGGGCGTACTGCAGGTTGGCCTGATCTTCCTTGTCGCCGCGATTGTCTATGGGGTCGACGTCACTCACCACGGCATGGAATGGCTGTTGACTACATTGGTCGCCTCCGCCGCGACAGCCGGGCTTGGGCTGGCCGTTGCGTCGGCCTGCACCAGCAAGCAGCAGGCCCAGACCGTCTCCACTTTTGTGGTGCTGGTCAGTTCCGCAATCGGCGGCTCTATGGTCCCGCGTTTCATGATGCCGCCCTGGCTCCAGGATGTCGGTTGGTACACCCCCAACGCCTGGGCGATCGAGGCCTACCACGGCATTTTGTGGCGCAGCGAACCGCTCGGTGCGGTGCTGCCGGAACTCGCCTGGTTGCTGTGTGTCGCCATGGTCGGCGTCATTCTCGGACTGATCATTTCCCGCCTGCGGCTCCGCCTTTAGTGACTACGCCACACTGGCCGCAGACCACGGGAAATCTTATCTTTAAAACTATCGAAGGAGGCCTGAATGGACACTGTTCTCTACTATTTGGTGCCAACCGGGCTCGTGGTTGGTTCCGTCCTGTTCATGGAGTGGTTCGCCACCTGGTCGCATGAACACATCATGCACGGCTGGGGATGGGGCTGGCACAAGTCCCACCATGAGCCACATGACGATGCTCTGGAAAAAAACGATCTCTATGCCGTGGTGTTCGCCGGCGTCGCCATCGCCATGTTTGCGCTTGGCCACTTCTTCTGGTGGCCGCTGACCTGGCTAGGCCTGGGCGTGACAATCTATGGGATGCTGTACTTCTTTTTTCACGATGGCCTCGTGCACCAGCGCTGGCCGTTCAAGCACATTCCGCGCAAGGGATACATGAAGCGCGTCTACCAAGCGCACAGGCTCCATCATGCGGTGCAGGGCAAGGATGGCTGCGTCTCGTTCGGCTTTGTTTATGCCCAGCCAGTCGACAAGCTGCTCAAGGAACTTGAAGAGAACAAGCGCTCATACGATCCCCATGCGCTCAAGGACGAGGATCGCCCCGCCGCACATTAGGCGGGGCGTTTCCACAGGCCCGCACGGTCCGGCTGCTGTCTGGGCAGGCGGGTCCAGGCAACGTCTCCGAGGGATTTTGCGAGCAGCATCAGCTTCTCATTGCGCGATGTAGACACGCGGTGTTCCCAAGCATCGGGCCCGCCTGAGCGCAGCTTCTGGCCAATGGCACGATAGACGCGCCGCGCCGCGCCAATGGCCCAGGCCGAGCGCGGCGGCAGTTCCGCCATGCCGTGATAGGCCGATGCGTAATAGGCTTCCGCCAGTTCAAGCAATTCCAGCGCAGCGGCATGAAGTTTTGGCCACTGCGCGCGATCATCAGCCCGGATTTCGGTAATGCCATGCCGCGCGAGAAGCGTGCGGGGGAGATAGACCCGCTCCATGCGCGCATCATCAATGACGTCGCGCGCGATATTGGTGAGCTGGAAGGCAAGGCCAAGATCGCTGGCCCGGTCGAGCACCTCGCGCTCCCGCACACCCATGATCATGGCCATCATTACCCCGACCACGCCGGCGACATGGTAGCAATATTCAAGTGTGTCCTCGATGGTCTCGTAGACGCGATCCTCCACGTCCATCTGGAAGCCCGTCAGCAATTCCTGAGGGTGGCGATGGGGAATCTCGTGCCGCTCCACCACGCGCTGCAAGGCATTGAAAATATAGCTGTCCGAGGCCCTGCCAGACAAAGCCGCGCTGGTTTCGGCGCGCAATTGCTCGAGCCGGGCCTGTTGCCCATCCCTGAAGTCCGCCACTTGTGCATGCCCAGACGTCTGCCCGTCGATGACATCGTCGCAATGGCGGCACCAGGCGTAGAGCATGACAGCATCATCCCGCGTCTGCCGGTCGAAGAGGCGGGCCGCAGCCGCAAAGCTCTGCGAGCCCTTGGCGATGGCCTCTTCGCTGCGGGAAATAACCTCGTCGTTCATGCCATGGCATCCGCGATCATCAGCCCGGCCGTGGCCTTGGCCGACCCGACCACACCCGGAATGCCGGCTCCGGGATGCGTGCCGGCCCCGACGATATACATGTTGGAAATCACATCGTCCCGATTATGCGGGCGGAACCAGGCGCTCTGGGTCAGGATCGGCTCGATCGAAAAGGCAGAGCCCAGATGGGCATTGAGCTCATCCCGGAAATCGAAGGGCGTGAAGTGGCGCACCGTCACGAGGTCATCAAGCAGCCCGGGGATATAGCGGTCGTTGATATATTTAAGGATCCGGTCGCGATATTGCGGGCCGACGACGTCCCAGTCGATATCGGCCGTGCCCAGATGCGGCACCGGCGAGAGCACGTAATAGGCGCTCTGCCCCTTGGGGGCGAGACTGTCATCGGTCACGGACGGTGCGTGGAGGTAGAGCGAAAAATCGTCTGCCAGACCATCGGTGTGAAAAATGTCCTTGATCAGTTCCCGATAACGCGGCCCGAACAGCACCATATGGTGCTTAAGCTCGGGATGCTGGGTCTTGAGGCCGAAATAGATCACAAAAAGCGACATGGAAAAGCGCTTCTTCTCCAGCGCCTTGCCCTTGGCATCGCCCCGCTGCGTGCCGCGCATCATGTCGCGATAAGTGTGCACCACATCGGCATTGGAGGCGATCTGGTCGAAACTGAACCGGCGCCCATCCTTGAGCGCAACGCCCGTCACCTTGTCCTCGCCGCCCTCGATCCGGTCGATTTCGGCGTTGAGCTCCAGCCTGCCGCCCAGATCCTCGAACAGTTTGACCATTCCGGCGATCAGCGCGCCCGTGCCGCCCTTGGCAAACCACACCCCGCCCCGCCGTTCGAGCGCGTGGATGAGGCCATAGATGGACGAGGTCTCGAACGGATTTCCGCCGACCAGCAGCGAATGAAAGCTGAAAGCCTGCCGCAGCTGATCGTCCTTGATGAACTGGCTGACCTTGGAATAGACGCTGCGGTGGCTCTCGAGCCGCATCAATTGCGGGGCGGCCTTGATCATCGAGAAGAAATTGAGGAAGGGGACTGTGCCCAGCTTCTCGTAGCCTTCGCGAAAAAGGTCCTCGGAATAGGCGAGAAACTTTCTGTAGCCTTCGACATCCTCAGGCGACTTCGCCGCGATCTGCCGGTCAATCTCGGCCTGGTCATTGGCATAGTCAAACCGATACCCGTCCTCCCAGCAGAGTTGGTAGAAAGGCGCGACCGGCAGAAGCGTGACATAGTCCGCCATGGTGCGGCCAGACAGCGTCCACAGCTGGTCGAGACAATCCGGGTCCGTAATGACGGTCGGCCCGGCATCGAAGGTGAAGCCGTCATCGGTATAGACATAGGCCCGCCCGCCGGGCTTGTCCCGCTTCTCGAATATGGTCGTCTCAATGCCGGCGCTCTGCAGCCGGATTGCCAGCGCAAGGCCGCCAAATCCGGCGCCGATGACTGCTGCGGTCTTTGAATTCGTCACGTCGTCTCCGAGGCTAGGAGGGGCTTTTCGCGAAGGCAGGCGAGCGCCCGGTGAACGGGCACAGGTGGCTTGCCGACAAGAATGCGGGCCATGTCGGCCGGTGTCGTCTGGCCGGCGTAGAACCGCTCGATAAGGGGTTGGCGCAGGCGGTAGAACCTTTGAAGCACCAGATGGCGCTTGTCCGGCTCTGCTGCGAGGAACAGCATCCGGTTGAGCAGCCGGTAAAAACGCTGGCCGCGGTGCCGCCGAAGCGCATGCTCCCTGATCTTTACGGCAAGAGCCGGACTACTGATCGGCCAGGCTTCCGCAATGAGATTGGCCACGCGGACGGCCTCGGGCAGGCTGTAGCCGGTGGTAGGATGAAACAGCGCCGCACGCATCCCGGCCTGCGGCACGTCAGGCGGAGCCTCCGACCAGAATTTCTGCGCGTCATGAGCGAGCGAAATGGGCAGGACTCCATGCTCTCGCCGGACGACTTCAGCGACGGACCAACCCTGCTGCCGGGCATATTCGCGTATAGCCAGTTCGAGTTCGCCCTTATCGAGTGCCTCGCCATCGGCATAGCGCGTGTCCTCGATCAGAACGCGGGTCGGTGAAAACGGCAGTGAATAAACGAAGCGATAGCCGTCCAGCTGATCGACCGAGGCATCCATGATGACGGGATCGACGAGGCCGTGAGGCTCGGCTGTTTCGATCTCCAGGCCGACGAATTTCTGATAGCCGAGAACGAGAGCGGCGCTCTTCCGGTAGCCGCGCGCATCGATGACGCAATCGCCCGAAAGCCTTTCACCGTCGGCCAGCGTCGCTCCACCAGAATCCACCGCCTCGACAACAGCGCCGGTGCGGATGGACACATTGGGTAGCCTCTCCATCCCCTCTTGGGCCGAACGGGAAGTCAGGGTCGCATAGCCGGAGGTCAGATGCCGAGTAAAGGCGGGAAAGCGCACCGACTGGCCGGCCCAGCGATGGGCAATGAGCGGTTCGATCCAAGGGAGGTCAGTGCCGACATCGGCGATGTGGAAGGACCAGGTGTGTTCGCCAAAAGGCGCGCTGGCCGCTTCAAGGATAATAATCTCAAGATCGGGCGTCGGGCTCAGCCGCTGCGCGATCAGGGCAGCGGCAAGTCCGCCGCCGGCCACCAAAAGCCTTTTGCCACCGCGCCCCGAACCCGCCAACGATAGTCCTCCGCCTGCCGCATAACGATCATCGCGTCGCGACCATACCATGCAAGTGCAATAGTCTACGCATGGCAAGGCGTTTTGGATCACGCGGCGACCGAACTCGGCCATGGATGGAAAAAGGGGCGCGAGCCTTCGCCCGCACCCCTTTTCAGAACCCTGGTTGAAAGGGCCTCAGCCTTCGTTGGCCATGGTCTTCTTGAACTGCTCAAGGTGCTTGGACTGCGCGTCGATCATCTTCTCGCGGTACTGGCCATAGATAATGTCCGTGTCGTGCAGCGTGACGCCCGGAATGGTCGGCGAGGCAAAGACCGGCAGCTCGATGCCCTTTTCCGCCAGCTTCTGCGCCGTGCGCGAGACCAGCTCGTGCATCATGATCATGGCCAGAACCGTCGACGAGCCCGAAACCGGGCGGCTCCAGCCTTCGATGGCAACGATCGCGTCCTCCACCGGCGCGCCGGTATCGATGACGATATCGGAAGCATGCGGCAGGCGCTTGCCCGAGGAATGGGTGGCGGGCTTGCTGGCGTTGGACTTGGCGGTGATCGCGATCACCGTCAGCCCACGTTCCTTGGCATAGAGCGCGGTGTCGATGCCCGAGGCATTGCTGCCTGAGTGGCCGAAGATGACAATCGTGTCGCCCGGATTGAGCGGCTGGTGGTCGAGGAACTTCTCAGCGTACTTTTCCGTGCGCTCGAGCCAGAGCAGCTCACGCACGCCACCGGCGCCCAGAATGTTGTGCCACATGACGCGCGGGTCAGTCAGCGGGTTGAACCCGAGATAGGAGCCATAGCGCGGATAGGTTTCCTGCACGGGCAGCACCGAGTGGCCCGAGCCGTAAAGATGCACGAGGCCACCATTGGCGAGCGTCTCGCTCATCGC
Source organism: Devosia sp. SD17-2 (assembly GCF_029201565.1). Lineage (GTDB taxonomy): Bacteria > Pseudomonadota > Alphaproteobacteria > Rhizobiales > Devosiaceae > Devosia. Next base: position 1,486,183 of record NZ_CP104002.1, on the reverse strand, counting down.
CTTGGAGGCGGCTTCGAATGCGGCTTCGTTTTCGCCGGCAGCCTTTTCGGCAATGGCCGCGAGCTTGCTGATGAACATGGTCGACATGAGGGGTCTGCCTTTCAGACTAAACGTAAAGGGTGGATCGGATTTCGTAGCGGTCGGCGCGCATGGTCGAGACCGCGAATTCAAAGGGGCTGCGCGCGTCGAAAGTGATGCGCTCAACTTCAAAGGCCGGCGTGCCGGCCGGCAGCTCGAGGTCATGCGCATCGCCTTTGGCCACCGCGCCAACGCGATAGACCTCCTTGGCCCGGACCGGCACGATGCCGGCATTGTCCTTGAGCCAGCGATAAAGCGAGGTGACGTCCGATGCTGCCTCGAACAGCCCCGGCACACGACTGGCCGGAAGATGGGTGGTCTGGATGCCGATGGGCTGTCCATTGCCCAGCCGAAGGCGCCGCAACTGGACCACGTCTTCTCCCTCGGCGATCTCCAGCGCCTCAGCTGTCGCGCCTCGCGCAGGAATGATCTGCGCGGCCAGAAGACGCGTGCCCGGGGAAAGGGCGAGCGTCTGCATTTCGTCGGTAAAGCTTGTGAGCCCGCGCACACCGGCCACCATGGTGGCGGACCGCACGAAGGTGCCGCGACCATGCTCCCGCCGCAACATGCCCGCTTCCTCAAGATTGCGCAGGGCATGGCGGAGCGTGATCCGGGAAATGCCCAGCATTTCGCAGAGCTTGTCCTCATTGGGGATCTGTGTGCCCGGCGCCCATTCGCCCCGGTCAATAAGAAAACGCAGCGCCATTTCCGCCTGGTGCCACAGCGGCTCGGGGCGACGTCGGTCCGGACGCACCAGACCCGCAGGGTGGTCGGTCATGATGTCCTCCTCCAATTGGGCCCCGACGCGCCGGCAAAAGCTGCCCCAATCAGGCCAGCCTGCGAGCGATATCTTGCGGGTTTGATCGGGACGCCGCGCAGATGCGGTGGCAGGCGGCGATCGATGGCCGGTCGCAGCAGCGGCTCGAGGATGTCGCAAGCCTCGGCAACGCCCCCGGCAATGATGATCAGGGCGGGATCGAGCAAGGCCACCGCCGCCGCCGTCGCGGTCCCCAGCGCCTCAACCGGTGCATGGAGTGCAGACAGTGCCTTGGGATCGCCACTCCGCGCTGCCGCCATCAGGGCATGGCCGTTCTCAAAGCCAATTGAATGAGCGATCTGGTCATAGGCGCGGCCGGCGGCCTGGCGCTCGAGCCAACCGCTGACATCTTCTCCTGCATCCGAGATATCGGCAGTCGCCCAACCATAGGAACAGGCGCCACCGCCCTGCCCCGCAATGATCATACCTGATGCAAGAACGGCGGACCCGATGCCGGTGCCGATGGCCAAAAGCAGCGCATCGCTCTGCCCCTCAGCCACGCCAGCGTGCACCTCTGCCAGAAGGCTCAGCTGGGCATCATTGCCCAGGCCGATCGATACGCCCGGAAATTCTGCGGCAAGGTCCAGACCGTCAAGGAAAGGCAAATTCGGCACCCAGCGGCACACTGTGCCCTGAGCGAGCCCGGGAATGCCAAGCCCCAATGCCTTTGCCCCATGCGCTTCCAACTGGACGCGAATGCAATTGAGAAAATCCGCGCGGTCCGAAGGCGCCGGTCGATCCTCAACGAGCGCGACCTCTGCCGGATTGGCACTGTCGGCCAGCCCGATACGGCAGCGCGTGCCCCCGAGATCAATGGCAAGGATCGGGCTCATCCCTTCACCCCCGTGGCAACGATCGAGTCGACGAAAAAGCGCTGGAGGAAGACAAAGAGCACCACAGGCGGCAGCACCGCCAAGGTCGCACCGGCCATGACCAGCCCGGTATTCATCGCGCCGCGATTATAGCTGAGCAGACGCGAGAGCGAGATGACGATCGGGTATTGGTCGGTATTGCCCTGCAGCACCGTCAGCGGCCAGAGATAGCTGTTCCAGTGATAGACGAAGGCAAACAGCGTCAGCGCGGCGATCGCCGGCAGAACGGCGGGCGCGACGATCTTGAAGAGGATGGTCAGCTCCGAAGCGCCATCGACCCGCGCCGCATCGATCAAATCATTGGGCACGCCCTTGATATATTGGCGCATGAGGAAAATACCGAAGGCATTGGCCAGATTGGGCACCACCACGCCGAGCAGATTGGCATTGAGGCCGAGATAGCCCGTCATCCGGTAGAGCGGGATGAGGGTAACGATGGGCGGCAGGAACATGGTGGCGATCAGCGCTGCGAACAGCCAGTCGCGCCCGGGAAAATTGTATTTGGCAAAGGCGTATCCGGCCATCAGGCTGGTCACGACGATGGCAGTCGTCGTCGCCAGCGCGATGAACGCGGAATTGACGAAGGACCGGTCAAGATTGACCACCTCGGCCACTTCCCAATAGGCGTCGAAATTAGGCGATCCTGGGATCCACACGGGCGGCACCTGCATGCTCTCAGCCGGTGTCTTGAGACTGGAGAGCACCATCCACACCAGCGGGAAGGCAGCCGCCACCGCGATGGCAAGGATTGCCAGCGACAGCAGCGCGGACTTCCACGTGGCAGGATAGCGAAGATAGGGACGCATAGTGCTGCTCATCGCTGTTCCTCACGATCGCGGAAGGCGGCAAAGAGCAAGACGATGACCACGATCAGCGACAACATCAGCGTCACCGCCATGGCCGAGCCAAGGCCGCCCTGCGCGCGTTCAATGCCGACGCGGCGAATATGATAGGTCATGACATTGGTGGAATTGACCGGCCCACCCTGGGTGATCAGTGCCACCGGCTCGAACACCTGCACCGCGTTGATGACGGCAATGACTGCGGAAAACAGAAGCGTATTGCGCAAAAGCGGCAGGGTGATTTTCCAGAACTGCATCCAGGGAGAGGCGCCATCCACCCGCGCCGCTTCGTAAAGCGTCGTCGGGATTTGCGTCAGGCCCGCCACCGCCAGCACCGTGAAATAGCCCACCTGCTGCCAGACATTAAGAAGGACGATGGAGACGAGGGCCGTATTGGGCGAGGAAAGCCAGGTCTGCGGCGGGATGCCGATCCAGCCCAGCACTTGGTTGAACGGTCCTTCGGTTGGCGAATAGAGCTTGGACCACACCAGCGCCACCGCGATCATCGGCACCATATAGGTCGAGAACAGAACGGTGCGCAGCACGATGCCGCCGGGCGCAAAGGTCTGGTGCACCATCAGACCCAGCACGACCGAAAGCGGCAGGATCAGCGCAACCGACAGGCCGGTATAAATAGCCGTATTGAAAAAGGCCGCGCGGAAATCGCGCCCAATGGAGGTCGGGCCGAACAGATCGAAAAAATTGGCCAGCCCGACAAACTGGGCGGTTTCAAACCCGGTCTGGGTCGACCATTGGGTAAAGCTCAGCGCGATGGTCAGGGCCATCGGCACAAAGACAAAGATCGCTATGAGCCCCGTGGCAGGCGCGAGCATGCCGATAACGGAGCGGGGATTGCGGCCAATCATCCGGGAAACTGCCTGGGAAAGCGGCAGGCGAGATGAAAATCCCGCCTGCCGGAAGAAGACGCTTACTGCGCGTTGCGCTCAAGGATTTCGGTCGCGTCAGCCTGGGCATTGGCCTGGGCATCGGCGGCGGAAACCTGGCCGAACTGCAGCGCTTCAAGCGTCTGCTGAAGCGATTCAGAGAACTCCTGACCACCGAGCACAACCGGGAACGGTTTCGCGTCGGCCAGGGTCTTTGTGTAGCCTTCGAGGAACGGCTCGTTGAGGCGATCGGCAAAGGCTTCGCCGTCCGAGGTGCGGGACGGCAGGATGCCCATCGCCATCAGGATTTCGCCCATGGCAGAGGCGCCGTTCTCACCCGAGTCCGGACCATTGAGCCAGGACAGGAACTTCCAGGCAGCTTCCTGCTCCTCGGCGGAGGCCTGGGCGTTGACCACGGTCATCCACGAGTAGGAAATCGAGCGCGCCTTGTCGCCCGATGGGCCCACCGGGATGGGTGCGGTCGCAACATCGGCGAACGCATCGCCCATGCCGCCGCGCAGCGCGGATTCCCACCAATTGGCCATGATAATCATGCCGGTCTTGCCCGACACGAAATTGTCGAGGAAGGGACCGGTGGTGTTGGCGTCGGCGGTGGCCATGGCCGGGTCGGCATAGCCGGAGGTGACCAGCTTCTCGTAGAGTTCGAAGGTTTCCTTGGCAGCCTGGCTATCGAGCACCGGCTTGCCGTCGACGATCAGATCCCCGCCATTGGACACCAGCAGCGATGCGAACGGATGCAGCACGCCGGCGGCCCAGGAATTGATCAGGCCAAAGCCCTGCTGGCCCTTGGACTTGTCGGTCAGCTTCTCGGCGGCAGCGAGGAATTCGTCCCAAGTCTTGGGCGGCTCGGTGATACCGGCTTCCTCGAAGAGGCGCTTGTTGTAGTTCAGCGCATAAACGTCGATTTCGTTCGGAATGCCGTAGAGCGAGCCACCGACCGATGCAGCCGAGACTACGCCCTCGGGCCAGTTCGCGCTCGTGTCGCCGGCGATCTCGTCAGACGCAGCGCTCACAAGGCCGTCCTTGACCAGGTCCGGCAGCCAGGCGTCATAGATGCCGGCGATCGTTGCGCCACCAGCCCCGCCCCCGGAGGTCCGCAGTGTGGTCAGCAGGTCCCCAAAAGGCACAGCGCGCACCGTGATGGTGTCACCCGGGTTCGCGGCCTCATATTTGTCGATAGCGGCATCCAGCTGCGCAACCGTATCCGGTCCCCAATGCGTCAGAAATGAAATCTCCGCTGCCTGGCTCGGTGCGGTCCCTGCCATCAGCAGCGCGCCAAAAAGTGCCAGGCTCAAGCCCTTGCTTGCGTGCATGTCGTTCTCCCATCCTCCTGTGCGGCTTCTCCAAACCGCAACACGTATTAGAGTTATGACGTTATAACGACTTGGGCAAGAGGGGTTCGATGGGGGACGATGAAATCCTGAAGCTCGCGGGATTTGACGCTGAAACCAAGGCTACCTTCCGCCCATCCGCCGACACAGGAGAGTGCCGGGAACATCCTCTCCGCCTCATGCATTGGCCAAGCACGATCCCATTGGAGGCCAAGATGACTGACCGCTTCACCATGCAGGACCCGCGCTATCAATATCCCGCACCGCCCTTTCCGCGCCAGGAGCAGGAGCGCCCCGGGCTTGTGAGCAGGATGACGCCCGCGCCCGACCATGGAGAGGAAAGCTATGCCGGTTTCGGACGGCTTCTGGGGCGCAAGGCCCTGATCACAGGTGGCGATTCCGGGATTGGACGCGCGGCGGCGATTGCCTATGCGCGGGAGGGTGCTGATGTCGCCATCAACTTTCTGCCGGAGGAGGCCGAGGACGCCGATGAGGTGATCGGATATATCGAGCAGGCCGGTGTGAAGGGCGTGGCGCTTCCGGGCGACATCTCCGATGAGAAAACCTGCAATTCGATCATCGAAAAAGCGGTCAAGGCGCTGGGCGGGCTCGATATTCTGGTTATCAACGCGGCGCGCCAGCAGGCGCGGAAATCCGTCGAGGACGTGACCAGCGAAGATTTTGACAAGACCATGAAGACCAATCTTTACGCCCTGCACTGGCTGACGCGGGCTGCTGTGCCGCATCTGCCGCCCGGCGCCTCGATCATCGCCACCACTTCGGTGCAGGCCTATGATCCCTCCGCCCATCTTCTGGACTACGCCACCACAAAGGCCGGCATTGCCGCCTACGCCAAGGCGCTGGCCGAGCAGCTGATCGAAAAAGGCATACGCGTCAATGCGGTAGCCCCCGGTCCGTTCTGGACAGTGCTTCAGCCCAGTGGCGGCCAGTTCCCCGAAAAGGTCGAGAAATTCGGCGAGAACAGTGCCTTCGGCCGGCCGGGCCAGCCGGTCGAAATTGCGCCCATCTATGTCCTTCTCGCCAGCCAGGAAGGTAGTTTCATCACCGGCGAAGTCTTCGGCGTCACCGGCGGCAAGGCCATTGCCTGATCAGCGCAGGCGCTGGCCCTCGGCGTCGAAGACCAGGAGGTCGGAGACGGCAAATGCCGTCTCCAACCGGTCCTGAGGCACGGACCTTGTCTTGCCGCGCTGCTCGACAAGGATTGTCTGACCGTCCGGTAGCCTTCCATGGACAACGGAGGTTCCGCCAAGGTTTTCAACGACTTCCACGGCGACGGATAATCTTGCCGTCTCCCCGTCGCCGCCCTCGAACTGCTCGGGCCGCAATCCCAGGGTGACAGGACCGGCGGGGAGCGCCCCAGCCAGTGTTGGCGTCAAGGCGAGGTCACCGATGCTGATAGTGCGGCCATCGCTGACGGCATTGATGAGGTTCATCCTCGGTGAGCCGATAAAGCCGGCGACGAAGACATTGTCGGGATCTGCGTAAAGCTGGGCTGGTGTGCCGACCTGCTCTATGCGCCCGGCGCGTAGCACCACGATGCGGTCGGCAAGGGTCATGGCTTCGACCTGATCATGGGTGACATAGATCATCGTCGCCCCAAGGTCTTGATGCAGCTTGGCAATTTCAACCCGCATGGCAACGCGCAGTTCGGCGTCAAGGTTCGACAGCGGCTCGTCGAACAAGAAGGCCTTGGGCTGGCGGACGATGGCGCGGCCAATGGCGACGCGCTGCCGCTGGCCGCCGGAGAGCTGGCTCGGCTTGCGCTTCATCAGCGGCTCGAGCTGCAGGATCGCCGCCGCTTCCTTGACCCGCCGCTCGGTTTCGGCCTTGGAGGTGCCGGTCATGCGCAGCCCGAAGCTCATGTTCCCGGCAACGCTCATATGGGGATAAAGGGCATAAGACTGAAAAACCATGGAGAGCCCGCGCCTTGCGGGCTCGACCTCGTTGACCACTTCGCCGTCGATGAGGACTTCACCTGCGGAAATATCCTCAAGCCCGGCGATCATGCGCAGTAAGGTGGACTTTCCGCAGCCCGAGGGACCAACAAAGACGACGAACTCGCCCTTTTCGACGCTGAGGTCGACGCCATGAATAACGTCTGTGGCGCCGAACGACTTGCGGACCTGTCGCAACTCGATTGCACTCATTGGCGCACTCCCTGCCACCAAGCCGAAATTTCGTCCCGCGTCACCTCCGGAGCCGCACTGGCTCTACCATTGAGATATTTTGCCAGTGCATCGCGGAAGGTGCGGGCGACTGACCGATCTGCCAGATTATGCTCGAGGTCAAAGCCGGTGAGGATAAGTCTGCCCTGCCCCAGACGGAGCTCGGCGCACAGGACGAGGTCGCGATTGCTGTTCCAGTCGTCAACGACGCGCACAATCGCCTTGTTTTCCAAGCCCTTCACATCAAGCGCTCGCCGCAGATGGGTGAGCTCCCACCAATGCCAATCCGAATGGCTGGCGGTGGGGAAAGCCGTGAAGACGGGATGCGCGTCGTCGATGAGAAGACCCAGCGTGTGTGGGGCCTGTCCGTCGGTCCAGAGAGTGTTCCAGAAGGCTGCTGTGTGCCCCAAAATGCTGTTAGGCCTGAGGGATTCCGGGGGCGGTGAAAGGATCAGTGTTTCGCCGGCGGCGACGCGATCGAGGGCAGCATTGTCGAGGACCGTCACGATGGGCAGATCTGCCGGTTCAGCGGCAGCTGGCATGACCCAAAGCCCCCAGCGATTGCGATACTCGGTGCCATCGAGGGCCAGAACCAGCTCATATCGCGCGGCGGGCGGAAGGTCCGTGGTATCGATGGAAATCTCGCCGATATCATGCAGCTGTCCGGTCGCGAGATGGCCGGCCGAGAGCGCGCCACTGCGGACCACGCCCCCTGCCCCGTCGAGCAGCGACCAGGAAAGTTCCGCATTTTCAACATCGTGGCTGGCGAACTGGGAGAGTTGGGCGAGGCCGGTGAACCGCTGACCCTGGGTCAGGACAAAGCCGTCGGCACGCAGCAGCGGGACAATCGGTGCGCAGAATTCGCGGAACTGGGACGGCGTGACATAGGGCTTTTCATCCCAGAACGCGTCGACAACACCGACAAGGGCCGTGCCCTGCCCCGAAAAATCCTGCAGGCCAAGGAGTTGCACCCCCGCCATGTCGCGAGTGCGGAGCTCGGCCTCCATCTCTTCCTTGTAGAGCTGGGCCTGAAGCATGCCGCTGGCCATCAGATAGTCATGGGCGAGATGGCCGAGCCCCTTGGCTTCCAGATCCTCTTTGATCATCAGGAAGTTACGCGCTTCCAGAACGCCGGAATATTTTGAGATTTCCTCGAGATCTGGAAAGACGCACCACTGGCCGATCTCGTGGCTGACCAGTGCCATGGGCACCGCCTCTACCCATTCGGCCCAATCGGTTCGCGTTTCGAGGGCGCGGGCATTGAGGCGACCATCGAGCCCCTCCCCCCAGCGCTGATTGCGGGGTTCGGGCTTGGACACATAGTCGGCGCGCTGGGTGGTCGGCCAGCCGGAGCCGCCGGTATAAAGCCTTCTGTTGTCGGCCTTTTTCCACTTGTCGACAAAGCGTTCGAGGAAGGCGTGAAGGCCCCGCCCGTTCACCTCATTGCCCACGCAGAGCATGACGAAGCTGGGGTGATTGCCATAGTCCCGGATGATCCGCTCGGCCTCGGAATGGATATAGCGATCGAGGGCCGGATCGGCGCCGAGGACGGGCCAGACCGGGGTTTCGACGTGGAGCAGCATGCCCAACCGATCGGCGACTTCGAAGGCCGCTTTGGGCGGGCACCAGGAGTGGTAGCGGATGTGATTGAGGCCGTAAGCCTTTGCGGTACCGAAGACTTTTTCCCAGCCAGCGTGATCTGTGGGCGGATAGCCGGTGAGCGGGAAGATGGCGCATTCGAGCGTGCCGCGCAGGAAGACAGTGCGGCCATTGAGCTTGAGATGGCGGCCGTCGCGGGTAAAATTCCGAATGCCGAAAGTGGTTTCACGGCGATCCTGAGCAATTCCATCGCGCCGCCATTCGACGGTCAGGCGATGGGTAACGGGATCGAATTCATCCCAGAATGCGGCGTCCTCAGGCAGCGCTATATGCTGCTCAAACGTCGTGAAAGCGCTATCTATTGTTACCAGACTGCTAACGTTGAGAGGCTCATTCCGGCCGGAAATGTGAAAGCTAAACACCAGCTCGTCCTGGTGCTTTCCGGCCCAGAAAGTGGGGAAACGAATGTCGGGGTCGAAGGCATCGAGCTCGACCTTGATTGTAACATCGCGGCTAAGAGCGTGGACATCGACGCGGGCGATGGAGGCGCGGGCGGCTTCGATGCGGAGATAACCGACAACGCCGTTCCAATTGGTCTGGGTGTGCTCGGTCTTGGAATGGGCGACGTCGCCCATGAGGGCGTGATCCCGGATGATCGCCTCGCCCACCGCCTCGAAGCGGGCATTGTCGATCATCATGACGATCTTGTGCGGCCCCGGCGTGAGTTGGCCGACGAGCATGCGGACGGCCGTGGACAGGCTTTCGTCGCGCCCGAGCTTATAGCCATCAACCCAGATGTTGACCTCGCCATGCGGGCGCTCAAGGGCGATGTGGAAATAATGGTCGTCCAGCCCCTCGGGGATTTCGATGGTTTTGGCGTACCAGGCCTTGCCAACATAGGGGTGGCGGCGGCTGAGATGGGCCATGGTGCGATTGGTCGAGAGCGGGGTTTTCTGCGCCGCGTCGATGCTGCCGGGCAGCTGGATGGTGTCGGAGAGATCGGCCTTGAACCATTGCTCGGCCTCCCCTCGGCTGTCGGGGTCAAGCGCAAAGGCCCATTCGCCTTCGAGGGAGATAGAGGTGAGCATGAGTGCCTTCTTCTTGTAGTCGGTGTCTAACTGCCAGAGGAACCCCCACCCAACCTCCGCCTGAGAAGGGGGAGGAGTCGTTCAGTGGCTCCCCGAGTTGGGAGGAGCACTTTTGGTGGGCGAGATGGTTTCGCAAACGCGATAAGTCCCTCCCCCTGGGAAGGGGGAGGTTAGGTGGGGGGCGACGCCCCTACATCTGTGCTTCGACTTCGGCCTTCACGGCGGCGAGGGCTTCCTCGACGCTCTGGACGCCGCGGGCGACGTTGTTGATGGCCGTGCCCATTGCCGTTGCGGCGACGGGGTCGAGGGCGTTGAGGGTGAACGGGACCATCTCGGCCTGGATCGGGGCAAAGACCTCGTTGACGTTCTGGCCGCCATAATAGGGATCTTCGAAATTGATCCACTCCGACTGCGTGGCCGGGGTGTAGGCGGGGAAGAGATCGTCGTTCTGGTATTGCTGCTTGAGGCTCTCGTCATTGGTGACGACCCAATGGATGAAGGCCCAGGCGGCTTCCTTGTTCTGGCTGCCTTCCAGAATGCCGATATAGTCGCCACCCGAGTTGAAGGAGCGATTGCCATCGACGCCCGGTACCTGGGTGATGGCCCATTGGCCTTCCTGATCGGTGGCATAGGCGCGCTTCAAGAGGCCCCCGAACCAGTTGCCGTAGAGAGCAGTCGCGAGCTGGCCGCGCTGGAAGGCGCCCTGCCATTCCGGGCTCCAGGCGGTGAAGGGCGAGATCATGCCCGCGTCCGCGGCTTCCTTGACCTTTTCGAGGGCGGTCGTGAAGATCGGATCATCGATCTGGAATTCGCCCTCAGCGCTGAAATAGCTGACGCCCGCCTGAGCCATCATGGCGCGGACGATTTCCTCGCCATTGCCGATCACCCAGCGCTCATTGGGAATGACGAGCTTTTGCCCTTCGGTGATGAAGGCATCCCAATCGGCAAAGAGCGCGCCGACTTCGGCGGGATCGGTCGGCAGGCCGGCTTCGGCGAAAATGTCGGAGCGGTAGAACATGCCGCCCGGGCCGGTGTGCTTGGGGAGTGCGGAGATCTTGCCATCCGGCAGGGTGACATTGGCGACGGTGAAGCCAGCGAAATCATTGATGAACTCACCGGCATTGTAGGGCGCCTGCGAGAGATCGACCCATTGGGGCTTGTCGCGCAGGAGCGCCATCATGCCGATCTCGATCATGGCGACGTCGGTGCCGCCGCCGGCCAGCATGGCGCGCTGCACGGCATTGAGATAGGCGCTGTTGGCCTGCGGAATGCCCTGAACATTGACGGTAATGTTCGGATAGACCGCGTTGAACGAAGGCAAAAGCGCCTGGAAGGTGCGGTCGTTATTGGGCCAGGTCAGCACATTGATCGTGCCGGAAATGCTGGTATCCGGCGCGTCCTGGGCGATGGCAGGCAACGAGACGGTGCTGGCCAGCGCCAGGGCCGCAAGTCCTTTCAGAATGGTCTTCATGGTGCAAATCCTCCCTTTGCAGTGTCCTGCCGCTCCCCGCGGCAATTGGTTTATTTGACCGACCCGGCGGTCAGCCCGGCGATGAATTGGCGGCTCAGCAAGCCGAACAGAATGAAGACCGGCACAAGGCCCATGAGCGTCGCGAGCATCACCGCCGGCATGTCGGAATAATGAGTGGTCGAGAGCGTGGTGAGCGCCAGCGGCACGGTAAATTTGCTGCCGTCGCTGAGCACCACGAGCGGGATCTGAAAATCGTTCCAGGTGCTGATCAGCGTCCACACCGACAGCGCTGCAAGCCCGGGCCGGATGATCGGCAGGACCACGAAGAAGAAGGTGGAGAGCCCCTTGGCGCCGTCCATCTCGGAGGCTTCGTAGAGCTCCTTGGGAACGGTGGAGCCGATATAGGTGTACATCCAGACGACGCCGAAGCCCGAGGCCAGCGCAGGGATGATGAGGGGCCAATAGGTGTTGAGCCAGCCGAGGGCATTCATCTGCAGGAAGAACGGGATCAGCGCCAGCGACGGCGGAAAGAACAGCGTCGCGAAGGTGACGACGAGGATCATCTTGTGGCCGGGCGCGCGGGTGTAGCGGGCAAGGCCATAACCGGCGAGCGCACTGACCAGCACAAGGCCGATGGTTTTTGGCACCGCCACGATGAGGGAATTGAGGATCGGCCGAAAGGGCGGGAACACCGCTTCGATGTTCCTGTAGTTCTGGACGATATTGTCGCCGAACCACAGGGGCGGCGGGAACTGGAACACCTCGTTGAGGGTGCGCGTGGCGAAAACGGCCGTCCAGTAGAGCGGCAGGATGAAGAAGATGCTGAGCGCCAGCAGCACCAGGGTGATGACAAGGTTGAAGCGCTTTTCGCGATTGCGGAGCATCTGCATCATGCGCTCGCCCCGCGCAGGCGCTTGAGCCCGGCCTGATAGACAAGGGTGAGGATGACGACGGCGGCAAAGATGTACCAGGAGACGGCCGATCCCAGCCCGAAATTGAGGCGGGTGAAGGCGGTGGCGAAGAGGTACATGCCCAGCGTCGTCGCCGAGTTATTGGTGCCGCCCATGCCCTGGGTGAGGACATAAGGCTCGTCGAACATCTGGAGGCCACCCAAGGTCGCCGTGATGGTGGCAAAGGCGATGGCGGGGAGCAGCAGCGGCAGGGTGATGCGGGAGAAGATGGCCCAGCGCCCGACGCCATCCATGCGCGCGGCCTCATAGATATCGCGCGGAATGGACTGCAGAGCGGCCATGAAGATGATGATGTACCAGCCGGTCCAGCGCCAGATGACAAGGAGGACCACCAGCGGCTTGATCCAGGCTTCCGAACCCAGCCAGTCGAAATAGCTCGGCGTGCCGCTCATGGCGCCGGAGAGCAGATTGACGATGCCGCCATTGGCCGAAAAGAACATGCGCAGCACGATGGCCGCGATGGCCGGCGCCACCAGCAGCGGCAAGAGGAACACCATGCGGAAATAGCTTTTGCCGAAGGCAACGTAGTCGTTGACGAGGACGGCGATGACCAGCGCCAGCAGCACGGTCAGCACCGTGGACCAGAACCACATGAAAATTGTGTTGCCGATGGCCTTCTGGAACACGGGATCGCGCAGGGCGCGGGCATAGTTCTCGAACCCGACCCATTGCGGGTCGGAAAACCCATCCCAGCGATTGAAGCCGAGATAGAGCGAGAAGATCACCGGGAAGACCGAGAACACCAGGAAGACAACGAGGAAGGGCGCGATCGCCAGATAGAAGGCGTTGTCGCGGCGCATGCGGTGCAGGGTTTTGCCAGCGTGGCCCGATGCCATGCCAATCCTCCGGTTTCTGGATTTAAATAATCTGATGTTTGATCCGCATGTCAAGAGGCGGTGGCCGAAGGGGCACGAACGCCAAGAGACACGCGTCCTACAACGCATGGCGAAGGAATAAAAGGCCAGCGCAGCCACCCCTTGACCCCATTAAAACCGTCACCTAGCATCTAATCATCTGATTTATAGGTGCCGTGTGAGGATCACAGCGATTTCGACCCGTGTGGTCAATGCGGAAATGCGCAATTGGGTGTTCGTCAAGGTTGAGACCGACGAACCCGGCCTGTTCGGCTGGGGCGAGGCGACGCTCGAATGGAAAACGCGCGCTGTCGTCGGGGCCATTGATGACCTGGCGCCCCTGCTGATCGGGCGCGACCCCCGCGACATCGAGCAGGCCTATAGGGCCATGACCAAGCAGAGCTTCTGGCGGCTCGGCGCGATTGGCATGAGCGCGGTGTCCGGCATCGAAATGGCGCTCTGGGACATCATGGGCAAGCATTTCGGCGTGCCGGTCTGGCGGCTGCTGGGCGGCAAGGTGCGCGACAAGGTGGCGGTCTATACCCATCTCGGCATGGGCGACATGCGGGCGGTCTATGAGACGGACGAAATCGATCCGCTGGTCGAGCGCGCGCGCGCGGTGGTCGAGAGCGGCTACAAGGCGTTCAAGGCCGTCTTCGTGCCCTATACGCACTATCACGCCCCCCTGCCCCAGATCGACAAGGTTGCTCGCATGATGGAGGCGATGCGCGCCGCCGTGGGCGACGAGATCGAGATCATGGTTGATTTCCACGGTCGCCCGGCGTCAGCCGGCGCAGCGCTCGCCTATATCGAGGCGCTGGCACCGGCGCGGCCGATGTTTGTTGAGGAGCCTGTTCAGCCCGGCGACTTCCAGAGCCTGGCCAAGCTAGGGCGCCAGACCAAGGTGCCCCTGGCGACAGGCGAACGGCTGATCGACAGGAGTGAGTTCGACGCGCTCTTTGCCACTGGCGCCATCGACATCGTCCAGCCCGACATCTGCCATTGCGGCGGGCTGATGGAGGCCAAGAAGATCGCCGCCCGCGCCGAGGCACTGGGCATTGGTGTTGCCCCGCACAACCCGCTCGGGCCCATCGCCGGTGTGGCGGCGCTGCATTTTGCTGTTTCGACACCCAATCATGTCATCCAGGAGGAGATGGTGGGGGCCGTGCCCTGGTATTTTGAAGTGGTGCAGGGACCGATCCGCCGGGTTGACGGCTTCTGGCAAGTGCCCGAGGCACCGGGATTGGGAATTGTGGTTGACGAGGCGGAGTGCGCCAAGCATCCCTTTGCCCAGGAAGTGATGCATACGCAGAACGCCGTCATGCCAGACGGGACAATCGTGGATTGGTAAATCGATGCGCCTTGGGGGGAAAATCGCTGTCGTCACCGGAGCGGGACGCGGAATTGGGGCGGCGATAGCAGAGGCGTTTGTGCGCGAGGGCGCGCAGGTGATCATCGCCGAGCGCGACGAGGAAACCGGCGCGGCCACCGCGGCACGGCTGGGCGACAATGCCTTTTTCATTCCCACCGACGTCACTGACCAGTCCTCTGTCGACGCGGCCATCGCCGAAGTCCTTGCCCGCAATGGCGGCATCGACATTCTCGTCAACAATGCCGGCATCAATGTCTTTCACGAGCCGCTGGAGACCACCGACGCTGAATGGGCGCGTTGCATGGCGGTGGATCTCGAAGGCGTCTGGCGCATGTGCCGGGCGGCATTGCCCACGATGATCGACCAGCAGGCGGGCAGCATCGTCAATATCGCCTCCTCGCATTCATCGACCATCATCCCCGGCACCTTCCCCTATCCCGTCGCCAAGCATGGGCTGCTGGGGCTGACGCGGTCGCTGGGGATCGAATATGCGGCGCAGGGCATCCGCGTGAACGCGATTGCGCCAGGCTATATCGAGACCGAGCTTGCCATAGAATACTGGAAAGGCTTTGCCGATCCGGCGGCCGAGCGGCAGCGCACCTATGACCTTCACCCGCCCAAGCGGATCGGCAGTCCCGAGGAAGTGGCGATGACGGCAGTGTTTCTCGCCAGCGACGAGGCGCCGTTCATCAATGCGACATCGATCGCCATCGATGGTGGGCGTTCGGTGCTCTATCATGACTAGGGCGGTCCCGGCGCGACCGCCAACGCCCTAGCGCCCCAAGAAAGGATCGCGTGCCGTGACTTTGGCCGCTACGACCAAGCCACTCCTCAAGCCGCGCGTGCATCGCCACGTGGTCAAGACGCTGGCCCAGCGCATTCTGGACAATGAGTTCCCGCCCGGCAGCGTGCTCCCGTCCGAACCGGAACTGTGCGAGACGTTCAGCGTCAGCCGCAGCGCGGTGCGCGAGGCGGTGAAGGTGCTCGACAGCAAGGGCATGGTGACGACGCGGCCGCGCATCGGCACGGTGGTGCGGGCCCGCGAAGAGTGGAATTTGCTCGATCCGGACGTGCTGGCCTGGTCGATGGAACTGCATCCGAGCGCCGAGCTGGTGCTCAGCCTCATCGAGGCGCGGCAGGTGATCGAACCGGCCGCCGCTCGTTTTGCCGCGCTCAGGGCTACCGCCACTGACATCGCGCCGCTCGAGGATGCTTTTGCGCGCATGAGCCGACATAAGGCCAGCCAGGATTTCGAGGCGTTCAACAAGGCCGATATCGACTTCCACACCGCCCTCTTGCGGGCCAGCGGCAATATCGTCTTCCAGCAATTGTCCAACACCATCGGGGCGGCGCTGGCCTATTCGTTCCGCCTGACCATTGCCCGCGCCCGCGAACCCGGCGCCTCGCTTGCCAATCACGGCGAGGTCATCGAACGCATTCGCCTGCGCGACAGCGAGGGGGCATTTGCCTCGATGGCGCGGCTCCTCAACATCGCCCTCGTGGACCTCGGCCTTTCGGGCGTGCCCGAGGACCGGCAGGGCTGATCCGCTAGAGGATCATGACCTCACCGTTCTCGACCAGCATTTCTGCGGCCGGGGCATGGCTGAGGAAGTTCCCCGGACTGGCGGAGGGACCATAGGCACCGGACTGGAGGACGGCGATGAGATCGCCGGCCTTGAGGGCGGGCAGGAGCGCGGATCGGGCCAGCGTATCGAGCGGCGTGCAGAGCGGGCCGACGATGGTGGCGGCCATTGAGGGGGCCTCATCCATGCGGGCCGGAGCGACGATGGGATAATCGCGCTTGATGATCTGCCCCAGATTGCCCGAGGCGGCCAGATGATGGTGCATTCCGCCATCGGTGATGACGAAGAGTGTGCCGCGCACGTCTTTCACCGCATTGACCTCAGCGACATAGATGCCGCCCGGCCCGGTGAGGAACCGTCCCGGTTCCACCACGATGCGCGCAGCGGCGAGGTTGCTATCGGCGGCAAGCAGTGCCGAGAGTTCCGGCAGACCTGCTTTGAAGGCTGCCAGATCGAGCGGGGTTTCACCGGCATAATAGGGAATGCCGAGACCGCCGCCGAGATCGATGGTTTCGAGCGGGCGGCCAAGTCGGGCGGCGATGTCGCCGGCAATGCGGATGCCGTGGCGCCACTGGTTGAGGAGCGCCTCCGCATCAAGGATCTGCGTGCCGCCATAGATATGAACGCCGACGAAATCGAGCTGTCGGCACTGCGCGAGTTGGGCGAAGACGGGATCGAGGTCTTCCTCGCAAAACCCGAATGCCGTGGGTTTTCCACCCATGCGCATGGCGCCGGCCTGCGCCTCGGCCATGGGATTGATGCGCAGCGAGATTTTCACCCGCAGTGAAAGGCCGGCGGCGATGGCTTCGATCCGCTCGATCTCTTCATGGCTCTCGACATGGATTTCGCCGATGCCATCGGCGATGACCTCTTCCAGCTCACGCCGACGCTTGCCCGGACCGGCGAAAAGGATGCGCTCCGGCGCAGCGCCCGCTGCTATGGCCGCGCGATATTCCCCGATCGAGGCGATTTCGATGCCCGCGAGTCGCCGCTCGCCATGCACGATGGCTTCGGCGGCATTGCCGGCGGCACCATCAAGCAGGTGGTGAAGGAGATAGGGCGAAGCGCTCAACGGGTGTTCCGCCGGATGAAGGCGATGATGCTGCCGGGCGTTTCGAGATTGCTCGGGTCAAAGTCATCATCGGTGAGTTCGATGCCGAATTTCTCGCTGAGAAACATCATCAGCTCAAGGAAGCCGAGGGAATCGAGCGCCCCCGTCTCGATCAGCGGCGTATCGGCATCGCAGTCCGCAAGCGGCGGAAAGCGCTCGCGGAGGTAGCCATAGACAATTGATTCAATATCGTCCTCGACGAGCATGGTCACTGCACTCACAATAGTCCCCCGATTGGCCCTAGAGGCCCAAAAATGCCAGTTCTGAATAGGCCGCATCGATGCGGCCATCGTTCCATTCGCCCTTCACCTGCACCGGCGAGCCGCCGCCGAACCATCCGCTGGGAATGGGTTCGCCGCGATTGACGAAGAGACAGAGCAGGAACAGGCCCCGCAGCATCAGGAAGCGGGCAATCGCGCCCCTTGCCGCCTGGGCCACGCCCCTGTCCCGTGCATAGATCAGCCGGGCAAACGGCACGCCGCGGCGCGAGGTGCGCGTGAAGATCAGCGGGCTCGATCCCGCTTCGTCTTCAAGCACGGCGCAGATGCAATCGAGCTGAGCGTGAAATTCGAGCATCGTCCTGTCGGCGGGATCGAGCCGCGCCATGGAGCGTGCCGACACCGGAACGACGCGCGTACCCGGCCGGGTCGCGAACGCTGTCATCGGCAGGATGAGATAGGCCACGGTCTCGGTGATCGTCCGGAAACCCAGCAGCTTGTTGAGCTTGGCAGCCTCCTCGGAGGCGGTGAGATCTGTATAGGTGGTCGAGGGGTCCGACGTGGCACGCATCAGCATGCGCGGGGCCAGCCAGCGAAATTTCGGGCGCACGTACCAGCTCGAGAGATTGACGATCTTCGGGCCATCGGCTGTCCGCCTTCCGATGGTCAGCAACACGCCGACGGGCTCGCCATCAACGTGCATGACATGGCCGGGAGACCCCAGGCCCCAGGCGTCCGAATACGCGAATACCGACTTGAGAGAACGCTCCCAGAATTCGCCCTGATGCTTGGGGAACCCTTCTCTCAGCAGTTCAGCGGCAACCGAGAGATTGCCTTGCCCGATGGGACTGAAATTAATAGATGCGCCGCCCATTGTCCTGCCACTATGCGAGGAAGACCACTTATGCTCTGCAAAGCACGTAATATTTCTACCCAATATTAGTACAATTTGCAGAAAGAACGCCGAAGATAGTTAAGCTACCAGTACAAGCCCAAGAAATCGGCGAAATCTCCCGGATGCATAGCGGGCCCGACGCCCCTTCCGCGACGACGCCAAGTTTTGTACGAGATGGGTCTGGGCGATTTGTCCCGCACCGATTTGGGGTCCCGCCGATGAGAAAGCCCGCACCGCCAAATTCGAGCTTCAGTGAAGAAGTGGTGGAACGCTTTGCCCGGGCCTGGGCCTCGATTGACGGGCGTCTCGAGGATTTCGATCGCGAGCGCAAGAAGGCCCTGCTCCCGCCGGAGGCGTGGGAGAGCGAGGAATGGACCGGGCACTATATTGGCTATATGGCCGAAGCGCGTGAGCTCCTCGAACGCGCGGGCTGCTATGTGTCGACGCGCCCGCCACCCCAATTCGTCGACGACGAAGCGGAGCAGCGGGTGGTCTCGGATAGTGATCTGGACCTAGATCTCGACTGAGATCGGTGCGTCGAGCTGGAAGAGAATGCCGTCTTCTTCGCTCTCGGCCTTCCACATGATCATGCCGAACTGGGCCGGCTGATCGAGCACGGTAAGTCCGGCATGCCAGGCATCCTGGCCAATGCAGATGGCGTCTTCCGGACCCGCGAGGAACGCCTTGGCGCCGGAGAGATCGGGCGAGCCATCAGCGGCAGTGGGCGCAACCAGCACCAGCCAGCGACCAGCCTTCAGCGGCACAAAACTCTGCGTCGAGTGCGGATGACGCTCCAGCGCAGTGATGGAGATCGCGCCGGTGACAGGTTGCGGGCAAAGCACGGTGAAGGCATGGGCACCGGCGACGTCGTCCTTGTCCATCACTTCGGGGATGACGCGGGCCTTGCCGTCGTCCGAGCCCAGGAGGGTGACATAGGGGGCGATGGCGGCAGCAGTAAGCGGCTGGGCCTTGAGTGTGATCGACATAGGCGTTGACCTAGTTGAGCCGCTTGAAGCTGGCATGGCAGATGGGGCCGCGCAGCAGGCCCATCACATCGCGCCCGTTTTCGCACTCGGCAATGAGGGCAAAGACCGGATCGAGGGCGTCGAAATAGCCATCGACAATATCCGGCGTGTGGGCGGTGCAGGTGTAGACGCTGTTGGCAGCCAGATAGCCCTTATCGAGCATTTCCTGGCTGATCAATGTCTTGTACGCCGCTGCGTTGGGGCCGGCGAAATTGAAGCTGGTCAATGCCGGAAGGCCAGACGTGGTGAGCTTGAGACCGTGCTTTTCAGCCAGCGCCTTCCAGCGCGCGGTAATGTCGAGGCCGATGGCGGTGATGGTCTCCCACGGGCGGGTTTCCTCCATCACGGCAAGGGTCGCAACCCCTGCCGCCGAGCCGATGCGCTCGGTCCAGAAGGTGGAGCTGATAAAGCTCGACTGGGCCGCTTCCATGACCGCGCGACGGCCGATGATGGCGGTGACGGCATAGCCGTTGCCGAGCGCCTTGCCGAACACGGCCATGTCGGGATCGACGCCGAAATTCTTGTGCAGCCCGCCAAAGCTCTGGCGGAAACCGGAAGTGCATTCGTCAAAGATCAGCACGATGCCATTGGCCGTGGCTAGCTCGCGCACGCGCTCGAGATAGCCAGCGGGCGGATCGAAGTTTCGCGAGACTTCCATCATGATGACGCCGACCTGGCCGGTGGCGATCACCGCCTCGAGGGCCGGAATGTCATTGTAGGCAAAGGGATAGACGGTACCGCGCAGATTGCGGGGCACGCCATTGGGATCGAGCCCTGGCAGGAGGTGGCCCGCAAGGCTGTCGTCGGCGCCAAGATTGGAGGCGAGATACCAGTCGTGCCAGCCGTGATAGCCGCAGATGGCGACGCCATCGCGACCGGACGCGGCGCGGGCAATGCGGATGGCGATGGCATTGGCTTCGCCGCCGGTGCGGGCGAAGCGGGCCATGTCGGCCCAGGGGTGGAGCTCGATCAGCTTTTCGGCCAGCGCCACTTCCTCGGGGGCGTTGAGCGTCGACATATTGCCCTTGGCCACCACCTCGACCACGGCGGCATCGACGCGATCATTGCCATAGCCCAGTGTGTTGGCGCCGACGCCCATGATGGTCATGTCGATCAGCTCGCGGCCGTCGAGATCCCACACGTGGCACCCCTTGGACTTGCTGAAATAAGCCGGCCACTGATCGGGCAGGAACATTTCCGGGCGCTTGGACAACAGCATGTTGCCTCCCGGAATGATCTCCTTGGCCCTGCGCCACAAATCCTGTCCCTTACCCACGCCAATCCTCCTCAAAACGCTTGATTATAATGTTATCAGTGTAACATGATAGTTCAAGCCTAAAGGGAGGATATCATGGGTGATTTTGAGCCAAACGATCTGGATCGGCGCATTTGGGCCGAAGAGCTGGACGCCTTTGTTCCCGCCAAGGTGTTTGACGTGCACACCCATATTTATCGCTGGGCCTTCAACATCAATCCGGACAAGGAAACCGGCCCGTATGCAGCCAGCATCGGCAAGCACTTTCCGGAAGTGACCAAGGAACTGGCGGACGCGGTGGACGCCGCGATGATGCCGGGGCGCCAGATCGAGCGACTGGGGTTTCCGTTCCCGTTCGCCGGGAAATGCGATTTCGAAGCGTCCAATATCTACGTGGCCGCCGAGATGGAGAAGGCGCAAGACTCCGCCGCGCTGATGATGGTGCATCCGGGGATGAACGAGGGCGACATTCTCGAGACGCTCCGACGCACCGGCGCCATCGGCCTAAAGCCCTATCTGGTCTACGCCACCAATGGGGATCCGCCGGAAGCCTCGATCACCGACTTCCTGCCCGAGCATCAGATCGCGCTGGCCGACAGGCTGGGGCTGATCGTGATGATGCACATCTCCAAGCGCAAGGCGATTTCGGATCCGGACAAT
This sequence comes from Devosia sp. SD17-2, assembly GCF_029201565.1. Lineage (GTDB taxonomy): Bacteria > Pseudomonadota > Alphaproteobacteria > Rhizobiales > Devosiaceae > Devosia. The sequence continues at coordinate 1,465,050 of NZ_CP104002.1, read as the reverse complement.
ATCAGCGAGATCCGTCGATTGAGCGAGAAATACCCGCGCGTACGCTGGATCCTCGCCCATTGCGCCCGGTCCTATTCGTCCTGGGCCATCGAGAAGGCGGCGGCGAGCCTCAGGGGCCTGCCCAATGTCTGGTACGACACCTCCACCGTCTGCGAGTCCGATGCGCTCGACGCGCTCTATACCGGGGTGGGCGTCGACCGGGTGATGTATGGCAGCGACGACATGATCGGCCCGGTGCGCGGCAAATATATCGCCTTCGGCTACGCCTGGGCCTTCCTCTCGGACAGTAATCACAGCCTCAATCTCGGTCATTGCGATAGCCGCATGACCTATATCCGCTATGAGCAATTGCGGGCGATGAAGCGCGGGGCGCGGCAGCTGGGGCTGACAGAGCAGCAGCGCAATGCCCTTTTCCATGACACAGCGCGCGATCTGGTCGATGCCGCGCGCGCCGATGTGCGGGCCTTTATGGGGTCATGATCTCCGGGATCATTTTATGGGCGATGGCGCGCAGCGTCGTCGCCGCATCCGGATCAATGGAGCGATAGGGTCCGCGCAGGCGCGTGCCCACATCGGCCCAGCCGCCAATGGCGGCGAGCAGTTTGTCGAGCGCGGCATTGGAATAGCCTTGCTCGGCAAAGGGCAGGATATGGCCCATGACGAAAGCCTTGATGCGCGTCTCGATATCGAGGGCGGCCTCAAGGTCGGTCTTCATCATCTCGGTCCAGCGCTGGGCTCCAATGGGCGAGAGACAGGCCACATTGGAAAAGGCACCAGCGGCGACGCCCTCGCGCATACCGGTCGCCAGATGATGGCCAGGAACGAACACGCCGAGATGGGACAAATGCTGGCGCGCTTCCTCGTACCACCCCTCCCCGCCCAGCGTCAGCTTGGTGGCGGTGACGGCGGTGCCGCGCGTCGCCTCGGCGATCTCGGCCGGGGTGAGCACGCGCTTGGCGTGGGGCGGATTGTAGAGAATGAGCGGGATGCCGGCCGCGGCCTCTGAAGCCTGCATGAGAAAATCACGGGCTTCGTCGACGCCGACCGGCCACCAGTCAGGCAGGATGACCTGCATGGCGAGGGGTTTGAGAGCGACCACACGGCGTACGCGGTCCAGCGACTGGCGGGCATCAGTGTGGCACGCGCCGATGATGAAGGGCTGGCCGGCGGCGGTGCAGCGGTTGGCCAGCATCTCCTGGATGCGGTCGAACTCGGCTTCGCTCTGGGTGTAAAATTCCGAGGCGGTACCGTTGGAATAGATGCCGTCGACCCCGGCGGCGACGAGCACATCCATCGCGTCCCAAAGCCGGGCAAAGTCGATGCTGTCGTCGCTGTTGATCGGCAACAGCAGGGACGCCCAATTGCCCGAAATCCGGGTGCTGGTGGCGGTCATTGTGTTACCCCTTCCCAGCTTTCGGCCCAGTCGCTCGGCCAGTGAAGTCCGGCAATATCTGTTTCGGGATGCCAGAGATCGGTCGGCGCTTCGCACAGCCGCAGACTGTTGGGACGATCGAGATGCGGCGGCAGGATGCGGCACTCGCCTTTTGGCCCGATCACGAGACTGCGGGGTGGCACGTCGCGCGTAACGACGGCCCCGGCCGCGACAAAACTGCGCTCGCCAATAGTGACACCGGGAAGGACAGTGACACCGCCGCCGATCATGACATCATCCTCGATGTCGCGCCGCGCGGCGTCGGCGGATCGTCGAGACGCCCGGGGAGGCGCTCATTGAGGAATTTCGTGCCCGGCCCGACAAAGATGTGGTCTCCGAACCAGGTGCGGGAGGGGATGTAGACATGGGACATTATTCGGACGCCCTGCCCCATGCGCACCAGCCCCTCGATGGTCGAGCCATTGCCGATGGCACAGAAATCACCCATCGCCACCTTGGCGCGGATCACCGTGTGGTGCCCGCTCTGAAAATGATCGCCAATGCGGACATCGCCATAGATGATCGTGCCCTTGCGCACGATGCCATGGCTGCCGATCGTGGCCGGGCCACACTCGGAGTGGTAGCGGAAGCCGATGGAAACGTCGGGCTCGATGATGGTGTTTTCGCCAATCTTGGCGTTATCAAATTTCACGGTGCGATCAACCAGCGGATGGCGTGCCGTGTCCGGCTGCGCTCGAATTTGAGGGTGTAAGGATTGCAGCGCCAGCGCTCGACCTCGCCATCGGTGCGGGCGACCAGCCAGCCGAAATCCCAGCCCTGGCTGGTGTAGCGCAGCGGCATGTCGGGGCGGACGCGGACGACCGGGTGCGTGCCGGTGAGGAAGAGCTTTTGCTCGGTGTAATAATAGCAGGAGCCGGCGTGCACGAAGACTTCGTGCGTAAGCGGCGCCGCGGGTGCGAGATCATCGCAGAGGCCGGAAATGGCGAGCTTGATCGGGCATCCCTGCTGAAAGGCGTCGATCAGGTCAGAGAGCGCACCTGAGACGGGATGGCCGGCGCTGTCATGGGCGTAAACCTCCTGCCAACGGTCGTTGACGAGGAAGGTGTAGCTCTCGAAGTCATAGATGAAATTGCTGCTCGGCGCGTTGGTGCCGGCGTCCCAGCTGTCGAACTGGTGATAGCGCGGCATGGCGCTGTGATCATCGAGCGGCGATGGGCCAAGTGTGGCTGAAGCGGGCTGGCCATCGAGGAATGGTCGCGCGATGGCCTGATGCCCATCCTGATTGTAGAGGAAGAACGACATGGACGGGCGGGGGCCGAAACCGGTGGGGATTTCGACCGGCATGCGCAGCGTCATGATTCCGGCAGACCAATGGTCGTCGAGCAGCAGCGTCTGGCGGAATTCGGCGACCTCGTCGACCAGCTCCGGATTGGGTGAACTGGGGTCGATATGTTCGTTGTGGCGGAAGGCAGTGCGGATGCGCAGATCGCCGCCGCGCCTGATGGCATCGGCGAGCGCCTTCGCGCTGCCGCTGCGGACCGAGCGGTCGCCATTGAGCGCCAGTGGAGTGATGATTGACAATGCGCGGCCCCTCTCCTCGCAACGCGGTCACCCCACCGCCGGACTTGCCGGCGATGGGGCAGATCGAGGCTAGATGACGTCGAGGAAATTGACGCCCGTGATCTTGCGCTCGGCCTTGAAGGCGCGGAATTCGGCCTTGAGCTGGTCTTCTTCGGCCTGGGTCATGAAATTGCCGAAGGGCTTGCGGCAATAGCCGGCGTCGGCACCCTGCCAGGTGACCATGCGCTTGAGGGCAGCCATGGCATTGCGGGGAAGAGTGAAGAAGATGATGGCATTGCCCACTTCCTGCAGCTCCTTGGCCTTGGCCATGTCGCCGGCCTTGACCGCCGCATAGAGCGCCAGGAAGATTTCGGGAATGGCATTGTAGAAGCTGCCGATGATGCCGTCGGCACCAAAATGCAGGCCCGACATCGCCATCTCGTCGGCACCCGAATAGAGCACGAAATCGGAACCGATCTCGGCCTTGATGCGCATGATGTCGTGGTGGGTGGTCGCGGTGTACTTGATGCCTTCAACGCCCGGTATCTCGGCCAGACGCTTGATCATGTCGAAGCCGAAGAGCCCGGCCAGCGGCACGTTGTAGGCGCACATCGGCAGGCCGGTCGAAGCGGTGATATCGGAGTAGTAGGAAAGGACCTGGTCCTGCGAAAAACCCCAGTAGAAGGGCGGCACGGCCGAGAGCGCATCAGCGCCGGCCTTTTCGGCGTGACGGGCAAGATCGGACGAGTGGTGCGTGCTGATGGCGCCGACATGGGCGATGACCGGCACCCGGCCCTTGGTCTCGTCGATGACGACTTCGAGCACGCGCTTGCGCTCTTCGGGCGACATCATGAAGGCTTCGCCGGTGCTGCCGGTGACATAAAGCCCATCGATGCCGCGGCCGATGAGGAAATCGACGACGGCGCGCATCCGCCCTTCGTCGAAGTTTTCGTTCTCATCGAACGGGGTCACCAGGGCCGGCAGCACGCCGGTGATTGAAGCAAGCTTGGACGCTAACAATTTTGGCTCCGAATTAAAAATCAGGCGGGAATGGCGACGGCTTCATCCGTCGCTTCCGGCAAGTCGATGAGATGGCAGGAGGCGTAGTGGTCGTGCCCGTCGACCGAGTAGCGCTTGAGCGGGGGAACGACTGTCTTGCAGACGTCCTTGGCGTAGCGGCAGCGCGGATGGAACGGGCAGCCCGAAGGCGGATTGACCGGGCTCGGGACGTCGCCCTGCAGCACGATGCGATCGGTCTTCTTGTCGAGATCGGCCACCGGGATCGCCGAGAGCAGCGCCTCGGTATAAGGGTGGAGATTATTGGCGAAGAGATCTTCGGAGCGGCACAGCTCCACCACGCGCCCCAGATACATCACGGCGACACGGTCGCAGATATATTCGGTGACGCTGAGATCGTGGGTGATGAAGATATAGGTGAGGTTGCGCTCAGCCTTGAGCTTCATCAGGAGCTGCAGCACCTGGGCCTGGATCGACACGTCGAGCGCCGAGACGGCCTCGTCGCAGACGATCAGTTCGGGCTCGATGCTGAGCGCCCGGGCAATGCCGATGCGCTGGCGCTGGCCGCCCGAAAATTCGTGCGGATAGCGGTCCATATATTCGCGGCGCATGTTCACCGCTTCGAGCAGGTCGCCGATGATCTTGCGGCGTTCCTCGCGCGACTTGATGCCGTATTTCTTCAGCGGATCCTCGAGCGAGCCGAAGATGGTGAAGGCCGGATTGAGCGAGGAATGCGGATCCTGAAAGACGATCTGCAGGCGCTTGCGGAACGGGGTCATCTGCTCGTTGTCGAGCTTGACCAGATCGGCCTGTTCACCCTGCGGAGAATTATAGACGATCTCGCCGTCGGTGGGCTTCACCAGCTGCAGGATGGCCTTGCCGAGCGTTGTCTTGCCACAGCCGCTTTCGCCGACGAGGCCGAGGACCTCACCGCGATAAACGTCGATATCGACGCCGTCGACGGCCTTCACATGGCCGACCGTGCGCTTGAAGACGCCTGCCTTGACCGGGAAATGCGCCTTCACCCCGCGCAGGCGGAGAATGACATCCTTGTCCTCATTCATGAGCGGACAGCTCCTTATAGCGCCAGCACATGACGCGATGGGTCGCGGTCATGTGGGTCTCTGGGGGCATTGCCTTGCACTGATCGACCGCGAAATCGCAGCGATCGGCAAACTGGCAGCCTTTTGGTCGATTGAGCGGATCGGGGGTCGAACCGCGAATGGCCTTGATGTCCTGGTTCTTGCCCTTGCCCAGCACGGGCACGGACGAGAGCAGCGCCTTGGTATAGGGGTGCGTCGGGTTGCGGAGGACTTCGTCCACCGTACCAGCCTCGACGATATTGCCCATGTACATCACGGCCACATCGTCAGCGAGTTCAGCCACTACACCCATGTCATGGGTGATGAGCATGATCCCCGTGCCGTGCTCGCTCTTGAGCTTGTCCATGAGCTCAAAGATCTGCGCCTGGATGGTCACGTCGAGCGCGGTCGTCGGCTCGTCGGCGATCAGCACCTTGGGGTTGCAGGCCATGGCCATGGCGATCATGGCGCGCTGGCGCATGCCGCCCGAATAGCGGTGCGGGAAGTCGTTCACCCGCTTTTCGGGAAGGGCGATACCCATCTCCCTGAGGAGGGAGATCGCCTTCTGATGGGCCGCCTGCCCGACCATCTTGAGATGGTAACGCAGGCTCTCCTTGATCTGGAAGCCAACCGAATAGACCGGGTTGAGCGCCGTCATCGGGTCCTGGAAGATCATGGCGATTTCGCCGCCGCGGATGCGACGCATGTCGCGGCCGTTCTTCTCCAGCGCGTGGAGCGGAATGTCCCCGCGATCGGCGTGATAGATGATCTCGCCTTCCTCGATGCGGGAGAGATCAGGCAGCAATTGCATGATCGAGGCGGCGGTAACGGACTTGCCGCAGCCGCTTTCCCCGACGATGCACAGCGTCTTGCCCTTCTTGATGTCGAAGGAGACGCCGTTGAGGGCCTTGTTGCAGCGATTGTTGGTGTAGAAGAACGTCTTCAGGTCGCGCACGCTGATGGCGATATCTTGCGTATCGGTCATCACATTATCCTTGCTGGGTCGGATCGGTCGCATCGCGCAGACCATCGCCAATGAAATTGACGCTGAGCACGAAGAGCGAAATCACGCTGCCCACCGGCAACCAGATCCACCAATTGGTCTGAAGCACGCGAAGGTCCTGCGCCACGTTGAGAATATTACCCCAGGTCGGGATGGAGAGCGGCACGCCGAGACCGAGGAAGCTGAGGCCAGCCTCCTGCAGGATGAAGGCTGCCGTCGAGAGGGTAATGTTGACCATGATCGGCCCAAGGGCGTTCGGCAGCATGTGCTTGAAGGCAATCAGCGGGCGGGAGAGCCCGAAACTGCGCAACGCCAGCACATATTCCTCTTCGCGAAGGCTCAGCATGCGGGCGCGGGACATACGGTAGATGCCGCCCCAGCCGGTGAGCGTGAAGATCAGGATGAGGTTCAGCAGCGACTGGCCGAGGATCGAGACCAGCATCAGCACCAGGATGATCTGCGGAAACGACATGAAAATTTCCGAGACGCGCATGGCGATGGCATCGAGCCAGCCGCCGACATAGCCGGTGTAGACGCCGATCACGACACCGACGATGGCCCCGAGGATGGCGCTGCCAAGCCCGACGAGAATGGAGATGCGGCCGCCGTAGAGCACGCGGGCAAAGAGGTCGCGCCCGGTGCGATCCGTGCCGAACCAGTGCTCCCAGGAGGGCGGCTGCAGCATGGCACGCAGATTGATCTTGTTGGGATCATGCGGCGTCAGGAAGGGCGCAAAGATCGAGGCCAGGAGGATCACCGAGAAGATGATGAGGCCAATGACCGCGAGCCGGTTGTTGAGAAACTTGTTGAGCGTACGCGAACCGCCGCGCGAGCGGGCCTCGCCGGCCTCCTCGCGGGCACGGATACGGTCGAACTGGGCATCGAACCGAGTGCGACGACGCGTTGCGGGAGCTGTGGGATTGGTCATGGAACTATTCTCCCAGCCGGACGCGCGGGTCGATAAGGGCGGTCAGGATGTCAACGATGAGACTGGCGATCAGCACTGCCATCACGGACAGCAGCGCGATGGTCATCACCACCGGATAATCCTGCGAGCGGACGGCCGAGATGAACTCATTGCCGATGCCCGGCCACTGGAACACCTGCTCGATGATGACCGAGCCGCCGATCAGAACCGGCAGGCGGAAGCCGATGAGCACGACGACGGGTGTCAGCGCCACGCGAAAACCGTGCAGCACGTTGACGCGCCATTCCGGCAGGCCCTTGGAGCGGGCGGTCTTGATGAAGTCGCGGCTCAGTGCGTCCAGCATGGACGAGCGCGCATAGCGCATGACACCAGCGGTGAGCATGATCGAGAGGACGAGCGCCGGCATCACCAGATGGGGCAAGCGATCCCAAAGGGTCAGATAGCCAGGCATGGATCGGCCGCCCACCGGCAACCAGCCGAGGTTGAGACCGAAGATCAGGATGGCGACGAGACCGAAGAAGAATTCGGGGATGGACACACCGAGCATGCCGACCACGGTGAGGGCGCTGTCGGTAGCGGTGCCACGCTTGAGCGCACTGATAACGCCCAGAATGCTGCCGATGATCGTCGAGAACAACAGCGCGATGGCAGCCAGTTCCAGCGTGGCCGGAAGGCGCGTCGCAAGAATGCTGGCAATCGGGACGCCACCATTGGTGGAATAGCCGAAATTGCCCTGGATGAGATTGGTGAACCAGGACCAGAACCGGACATAAAAGGGTTGGCCCAGGCCGAGCGACTGACGCAAGGCCTCCAGCCGTTCGGGATCCATGCTGCCGAGCATATCCGGACTGATCATGTGGGAGACGGCGTCTCCCGGCGTGAGCTCAAGCCCGAGATAAACTAAAAAGCAGATGACAAATGCCATCGGGATCAGGATCAGGATGCGCCTGATGATGTAGGTCAGCATGGTGTCTGGCCGGTCCCCGTCTTGATTTGAAAATACGCAGGAGCGCCGGCCGCAAAGCCGGCGCTCCCATTGATCAGTTTACTTCGTGGGAAGCGGGAACTGATTGATCCACAGCATGCGCGTGTACGGGATGTTGATCGGGTGAACGACCATGTGATCCAGCGCTTCAAGGGCCGGCACGTCGCTGGCAACCTTGGTGTAGCCGAAGTCGGCCTTGCCTGCACTTGCGTTGACGAGCAGGTTGGCGTCGTTCTCGTAGGACGGGCTGGCGACGATCTGTTCGATCTTCGGCGTGCCCTTGTGGTAGCCCTCGAAGGCGACGAGCGTGGTGTAGTCGTTCATCACGACTTCATCGATCTTGAACGGACCCGAGCCGATCGGCTTCTGCCAGTAGGGAGCCTGCTGGAGATTGATCAGGTCAACACCTTCGAACTGTGCAGCCGGCAGCGGAGCGAACTGGCTGAAGGTCAGAAGGACGTTCGGGTCGATGGCCGCGAACTTCATGGTCACCGTGTTGCCGTCAACACTGATGCCAGTCACCGCGTCGGCGTCGCCAGCCACGAAGGCTTCGGCGCCCTCGATCTTGGTGAGGGTCGACTTCACCACCGGGTGGGTGATCGGGAACTTCAGCGCTGCGCCAACAGACCAGGCAAGATCATTGCCGGTGATGTCGGTGCCGTCGTGCCACTTCAGGCCATCCTTGAGGGTGACGGTGAAGGTGAGGCCATCTTCGCTGATCGAATAGGTCTCGGCCATCTCGCCGCCGATCGGGGTGAGATCGCCGTCCGATTCAAGAACCGTGTCGAAGGCGAACTTGTTGGCGACGAAGATACCGAGGTTCTGCCACGGAACTTCGAAGAACTGTGCAGGGCCGGTATTGGTGTACATCACCGCCTTGCCGCTGGCATCGGGCTCAACGGTCCAGTTCTCGATACCCCAGTTGTAGTTGTACTGCTCGTTGCCATAGGGAGCGCCGTTGCGGTTCACGCGGGTGCTCTCGAAGGTGTACAGCTGCTGGTAGTAGAGCGGGATCTGGTAGACGTTTTCGTTGATGATCCGCTCCATCTCGAAGTAACCTTCGCGCTGGATTTCCGGATCGGTCGTGCCGTTGACCTGGGCCACCAGCTCGTTCATCCGGTCGATATTCGGGATCATCGGCTTGCCGCCGAGAGCGTAGCGGTTGAAGTATTCCTGGAGGGCCAGAGCGGCGCGGGCGCCGTACAGCATGTCCCAGGTCACAGCGGACGGGCCGTTCACCGGATCCTCAGGAACAACCGAGATCTGGGAGCCGATATCGCCCTCGAGCATGCGGTAGTTCATCTTGATACCGACGTCGCCCAGATAGGCCTGCATCGCGGCCATCAGGTCGGCAGTGGCCTGGTCGGCGTAGTAATAGACGACGTCCAGTTCGCGATTGCTGTCCCAGCCGGCTTCGGCCAGCAGCGCACGAGCCTTGTCAGGATCATACTTGTAGGGGTTGAGGTCGGTCGGCTTGTTCGGGCCATCCGGAAGGAGACCATCAGCCGGAATGGCTGCACCCTCGAAAATGGTCTCTGCAATGGTGTCCATGTCGATGGCGTAACTGATCGCCTGACGGACGCGCGGATCGGACAGCTGGTTTTCATTGATCGGCTGGGCAACCACGCCACTGATGGCGGTGGAAGACATCAACACGGCTAGGCCGGTGGCGATCAGTTTCTTGATTTGCATCTACGTTCCCCTGTTTTGCAAATTATTTGAAAGTCTGGCCAGGAACGAACCCCACGTTGGTTCCAGGCAGCGCAGCTCCCGCTGCGAAAGTCGAACGTCGCCTACCCCTCCATTGCTTGCTGCCCGGCCGTGGGGCCGAGCACGTGATTGACATAGACCGCGAAATTGCGCGTCAGGTGTTTGGTCAGGATCGCCTCGGCGGCCGCTGCATCGCGAGCGATAATGGCCTGGACGACACCCTTGTGTTCATCATTGCTCCGCCGGTTGTGGCGGGCCGTGTCAGCAGGATCCGGACGCGCCCGCATCAAGCCGCCGACGAAGGCGTCATGCAGCGCGATGAAGATCGGGTTCCCCGGCACCTCGGCGAGCGCCCGGTGGAACGCCACATCCGCGTCGCGGAAGCGCGGAAGGTCATCGACAACCGCATCGGCCTTCTCGATGGCTGCCACCATCTTGGCAATCTGGGCCGGCGTCGCCGAATGCGCAGCATAGCGAACCATGCTGGTCTCGAGGAACAGGCGAGCCTGCTCCATATGCGCGCCACCTTCCGTGCCACTGAAAAACAGGCGCGAGGCGTCGGAAATGCTGGCCAGCAACCCCGAGAAACTCGGATAGGCCACCCGCGGGCGGTGACCCTTGCGCAACTCGACCAACCCCATCATTTCGAGCTGACGGATCGCCTCTCGAATGATGGAGCGACCAACGCCGAAACGGTCGCAGAGCTGACGCTCCGAGGACAGCATGCTCCCCTCCTCCATCCGGCCGGAGTGAATCTCCTTGGCGATCGCGGAGGCAATCAGGGATGCATCGGGCAGCGCACCGACCAACTCAACCTGCTGAAAAGCTTGATTTGGCTCGCCCTCCTCTGCGTTTGGTCGACCAAACTGCGATGATGGCTCAACATCTGGGCGGAATGGGCCCGGAAAACTGGATATTTGCATCGTCGTTCCGACCCCTCCCCGAAATCGAATTCTATTCACTTGCGAATTTTCCACCAGTGGTAGAAATTTCGCCTCACGAAACCGCAATCCTTAAACGATTTCCCTCAAAATCGCCACTGATGTCGTGTTGACACGCTAAGATATCTCATTAACATAACAACATAGTTTTTTGGAGTGTCAAGCACCAAACAGCGCTTGATGGGGGATGGAATGAAGAGGGTTCTGATCATCGGCAGTGGCGGCATTGGCCGCCGGCATCTGCGCGGCTATACGGCGACGGGACGGGCAAAACTGTCCGTCGTCGAGCCGCATGCCGAGAGGCGCGCCGAAGCTGAGGAAATGTTTGCACTCGAGGCCAGCTATGCGTCTCTGGAGGAGGCTGACCTCGCGTCATTCGACCTCGCCGTGATCTGCGCGCCGGCTCATATGCATGTGCCGTTGATGCAGCAGTGTGCCGCAGCCGGCACCGCCTTCATGGTCGAAAAGCCGCTGGCCGTGACCATGGACGGCGTCGATGCGGCGATCGAGGCGGTCAAGCAGTCCGGCGTTCTCGCCCGCGTTGGCTATATCCGCCGCATTGCCCCCGAACTGCTGGCGGTCCGCGAGGGCATCGCCAATGGCAAGATCGGTGATCTCCGCCTCGCCTATGTCAATTCCGGTCAGGAATTCCCCAAATATCGCCCGGACTTCCAGCGCACCTATTATGCGCGTCCGGAAATGGGTGGTGGCGCCATTCTCGATGCGGCCAGCCACACGTTCGATATGCTGATCTGGCTGATGGGGCGTCCCGTCGCCGTCGGCGCGATGCATGATCGGCTGGTTTTGCAGGGCACCGAGACCGAGGACACATGCCTCGTCAACATCTGCTTCGAGAGCGGGGCGATGGCCAATGTCACCATCAACCAGTTCCAGAAGCCCAATGTTTCCAGGACCGAATTCATCGGCACCGCTGGCAACCTCACCCTCAACCACTCGATCCTGAGCTTTGCCGACGACGATAGCGGCACCGACAAGGAAACGCACGACTATATGGACGGGCTGGTGCCCACCGAAGCCCATCAGGCCCGGTTCACCATCCAGGCCAATGCCATGCTCGATGCGCTGGAGGGCAAGCCCTGCCACCTCGCCACGCTTGAAGAGGCGCGGCTCAATCTCATGGTCGCGCTGGGCGCAAAGCGCAGCTGGACCGATCGCACGATCGTCTCACTCGGTCAGTAGAGAAACCAGATGTTTCAGATGGATGGACGTACAGTGCTTGTAGCCGGCGGCGCCGGTTACCTGGGCACTCCCACATGCCTGCTGCTCAAGGCGCAGGGCGCCAACGTGGTCATTGCCGACCGTGACGCAGAAAGGCTGGCGACAGCGCTGGCTACGGTGACCGCGGCCCCGGGCAAGGGTGGGGTCGCCGCCCTGCCCCTCGACATGGCTGACGAGGCTTCGATCCTCGACTGTGTCGAAAAGGCTGCCGCTGCCTTTGATGGCCTCTCCGGGCTGATCGTTGCCACGGCCTTCAATTCCGGCAAGACCTTCGACGCGCTTGACGCCCAGACCTTTGATCTGGCCAACCGCATCAACATCACCGGAACCTTCCTGCTCGCGCGCGCTGCGGCCGACAAGATGCCCTCCGGCGGCTCGGTCGTGCTCTATTCGTCCATGTATGGCGTCGTTTCGCCCGACCCGAAAAACTACCCGGGCGACATGGCTCCGAATTCCATCGAATATGGGGTCGGCAAGGCCGGGCTCAACCAGATGGTGCGCACCATGGCCGGCCATTACGGGCCGAAGAACATCCGCGTCAATGCTGTCTTCCCCGGCCCCTTCCCGCATGAAGGCGTGCGGACGGCGCATCCCGATTTCATCGCCAATCTCGAGGCTGAGACCATGCTCGGCCGCATCGGCCGCCAGCACGAAACAGCCGGCGCCACTGTCTTCCTGATTTCCGACGCGGCCTCCTACATCACCGGCCAGGTGCTGGGCGTGGATGGCGGCTGGACCGCCTGGTGAGGTATTTTCAATGAGCTTTCCATTTGCCGACCGCCCCATTCGCCTGGCCATGCTCGGCATGGTCGAGGGCAATGGCCATCCCTATTCCTGGTCGATGATCATCAATGGCCGCTATGATGCCGAGGCGCTCAAGCAATGCCCCTATCCGGCGATCATCAACTATATCGGCAAGCAGCCGCCCGAGACGCTGGGCATTCCCGGCGTCGAGGTGACCCATGTCTGGACCGACATTGCCCAAGAAGCCCATGACGTCGCCAAAGTGGCCAAGATCGCCAATGTGGTTGAGCGCGCCGAAGACGTGATCGGTCATGTCGACGCGGTCGTCGTCGCCACCGACAAGGGTTTTGAACACGTCGAGCGCGCCCGGCCATTTGTCGAGGCTGGCCTGCCCGTCTTCGTCGACAAGCCGCTCTGTGACAATCGCGCCGACCTCGAGACCTTCACCAAATGGGTGGCCGAGGGCAAGCCGATCATCTCCTCCTCGGGCATGCGCTTTGCCAAGGAATTCCTGCCCTATCACGGCTCAACCTACGAGTTCGGCGCGCTGCGCACCGTCTTCGTCACCATGGCCAAGAAGTGGGAAACCTACGGCATCCACGCGCTGGAATCGATTTATCCGATCGTCGGGCCGGGCTTCGTCTCCGTGCGCAATACCGGCACCTATGAACGCAATGTCGTCCATCTCAAGCATGAGAAGGGCATCGACGTGGTGATCACCACGACGGCCGACCAGATCGGTGGCTCTGGCTTCATCACCCTGGCGGGCACTGAAGGCGGCACCACCCTGCGCAGCCAGGACACCTTCACCGCCTTCAAGGCGCAGCTCGAAAGCTATGTGGGGTTCCTCCGCACCGGCACACCGCCAGTGCCCTTCTCGCAGACGCGCGAGCTCATGCAGCTCGTCATCGCCGGCATTGAAAGCCGCGAAGCCGGCGGCCAAGAAATCTTCCTTTCCAGCTTCGGATCCTGATCATGGGCGTTCTCGACACATTCTCCCTCAAGGGCAAAGTCGCCCTCGTCACCGGCGGCGCAGGGCTTTATGGCCGCCAGATCGTGGCAGCCCTCGCCCAGGCCGGGGCCAAGACCTATATCGCCTCGCGCAATCTCGAGGCGCTCGAAGCTGTGGCTGCCGAGGAACGCGCCGCCGGCAATGACGTGACCGCGCTGACGCTTGATCTCAACTCGGATGCTTCGATCGAGACCCTGCACAGCACGATCATCGGAGAGGCTGGCCGCTGCGACGTGCTGGTCAACAACGCAGTGATCCGCTCGGCCATGAATGGCTGGGATCATGACCTCGAAGCCTATGACAAGAGCCTGCGCATCAACGCCTCGGCTCTGTTCAAGATCACCTCGCTGTTCGGCAAGACTATGGCGGCCAACAAGACCGGCTCGGTGATCAATATCGGCTCGATGATGGGCTCTGTCGGGCTTGAGCTCGGCAATTATGTCGGCACCGACATGATGCCTGATCCCTCGCCGATCTATCACTACGAAAAGGGCGGCATGCTGAACTTCACCCGCTGGGCGGCGAGCATTCTCGGCCCCGACAATGTGCGCGTGAATTGCCTGGCGCCGGGTGGCTTCTTCAATGGCCAGCCTGCGGCCTTCGTGAAGAACTACAACGACCGCACGCAATTGGGCCGCATGGCCAATGACACCGACATGATGGGCGCCATCGTGTTCCTCGCTTCCGATGCCTCCGCTTACATCACCGGCACCAATATCCCGGTCGATGGCGGCTACACAGCAAAGTAACAGCCATGTCCGAAAAGCAGCAGTATACCGCCGGTCCCGCCACCCAGCACCGCATGCGCCCCAGCCGGGTGCTGCGCACCATCGCCGCCGGTGGCGTGGCCAAAGTGCTCAAGCTCAATACCTATGACGCCAAGGTTGCCGAGATTTTTGCCTCGGCCCAGCCCGACGCGCTCTGGCTCTGCCAGGAGCACACGTCCTCGAGCATCGAGGCGATCGAGCACCAGATCCGTGCCGCCAAGATCTACGACGTCGACACGCTGGTCCGCGTCGCGCGCGGCTCCTACTCAGACTATATCCGTCCGCTCGAAGCCGATGCCACCGGCCTGATCGTGCCCCATGTCATGGGTGCAGCCGATGCGCGCGCCGTGCGCGACATGACCAAGTTCGCCCCGCTCGGCCGTCGCGCCGTCGATGGCGGCAATAATGATGGCCTGTTCACCCGCGTCGGCTTCCTCGACTATCTCGAGACTGCCAACAAGGAACGCTTCGTCTGTCACCAGATCGAAGACCCTGAGGCGCTGGACGAAATTGAGGCCATTGCCGAGCTCGATGGCGTCGATTGCCTGTTCTTCGGCCCCGGTGACTATTCGGTCCGCCTCGGCATTCCCGGACAGATCCAGGCCCCCGAAATCATCAAGGTGCGCGAACGCGTTGCCGAAGTGGCCCGCCGTCATGGCAAGATCGCCGCGACCGTAGCCGGCAAGGCCAATGTGAAGGACTATGTGTCGATGGGCTATAATCTGCTCAGCGTCGGCGCCGATGTCGTGGCGCTTGCCAGCTATGCAGACGATATGCTCTCCGCGTTTGACGCCATCTAGGGAGCGAAACATGAATCTCGACGCGCTGAACCAGACAGAACTCGACGGACGCACCAAGGGCATTCCCGCCACGGCGGCGCCCTTCCCCCTTGCCGATATCGGCAAGAAGGGCTGGAACGTCCTCGCAGAGGATCTGCCCATGCCGCTGATGCTGCTCCGGCGCAGCGCGCTCGACCACAATGCCGAGGTATTCAACCAATACCTCACCAGCCACGGCCTGTCGCTTGCCCCTCATGGCAAGACCACGATGAGCCCGCATATCTTTGCCGAACAGCTGGGCAATGGCGCCTGGGGCATGACCGCTGCGACGGTCAACCAGGTGCAGGTGATGCACCACTACGGCGTCAAGCGCGTCGTGCTCGCCAACCAGCTGATCGGCAAAGCGCATCTGGCCGGCATTGCCGCCCTGCTCAATGCCGATCCGGAATTCGATTTCTACACCTTCCTCGACTCGGCGGCCCAGCTCGACAACATGCTGCTCCATCTGGCGCCGCATAAGCCGGCCCGCCCGGTCAAAGTGCTGCTCGAGATCGGCGCCAAGGGTGGCCGCACGGGCCTGCGCGACAAGGACGAGGCGCTTGCGCTCGCCGAGAAGCTGGCCGGCGTGGACGCAAGCCTTGTCCGCTTCGCCGGTATGGCGACCTTCGAGGGCGTGGTTCCCGGCATCGACAAGGACCCGATGCTGATCGAGGGCTTTGCCCGCAACATCGTCGAGATTGCCCGCGCCCTTCCGGCAAGCCTTTATGCCGGGCTTGATGAGTTCGTGCTGTCCGGCGGCGGCTCGTCCTATTTCGACATTGTCGCCGACCAGTTCAGCACGCTCGAACTGCCCATTCCGGTGCGGGTGCTGCTGCGCTCGGGATGCTATGTCACCAATGACTCCGGCTCCTACAAGTTCGCGCAGGACGAGGCCAAGGCTGATCCACGCCGCTCCTGGAAATCCGATCTCGAACCGGCGCTCGAAGCCTGGGCCTATGTCCAGTCCCTGCCCGAGCCGGGCCTGGCTTTCCTCACCATGGGCAAGCGCGACATTCCCTATGACGGGCACCTGCCCGTGCCGTTCAAGCGCTATCGCCCGGGCGTCGGCTTCCTGCCCGTCGGTACGGCCGAGGTGTTCGCCACCAATGACCAGCACGCCTTTGTGCGGATCGGCGCCGATGCCGACTGGCAGGTGGGCGACATGATTGCCTCCGGCATTTCCCATCCCTGCACCGCCTTCGACAAATGGCGGTTCCTGCCCATCGTCGATGACAATTACACCGTCATCGATGGCGTCCTCACTTTCTTCTAGACCCAAGGCGCACGAGCCATGACCACTATCCTGTTTGGCGGCCTCTATCACGAGACCCACACTTTCCTCGCGCAGAAGACGGGCATGCCCCAGTTCGAGGAGGGCGGCATCCATATCGGCGAGGCCGCCATCGACAGGAACCGCGGCAATGGCTCGCCCAGTGCCGGCTTCATCGACTATGCCGAAAAGGCCGGCTGGCGGATCATCCCGACCATTCAGATGGCTGCCCAGCCGGCCGGCAAGGTGACCGACGACGTGGTGGAGATGTTCTTCGAGCATTACCTCGCCGGGCTCGACCGCCACGTTCAAGAAATCGACGGCATTTTTCTTGTCCTGCACGGCGCCATGGTCAGCGAGAGCTCCGACGACGTCGAAGGCCTGATCATGCGCAAGACGCGCGAGCGTCTCAAGGCGCTTGGCCGCCCGGACCTGCCGATCGGCGCAGTGCTTGACCTGCATGGGAACATCTCCGACGAGATGGTGAAACTCTCCACCGTCGTGCGCGCCTATCGCGAAAACCCGCACACCGATGCGCTGGAATCGGCCGTGGAAGCCGCCGCCTTGCTAGACATTGCGCTGGGCGAGCCCGGCATCCGTCAGGTCCATCGCGCCACCAAATATGTCATCTCGCCCACCGGCGTCGGTTCGGCCAACGAACCGATGAAGAGCGTGCTCGCCGCCGCCCGCGCCATCGAGGCCAGCGATCCGGACATCCTCAATATCAATGTCATGGCGGGCTACGCCTACTCCGACATTGCCATTTGCGGCTTCAGCCTGAGCCTTGTCACACGCGGCACAGTAGAGGCAGCAAACGAGCATCTCGATGCACTGGTTGGCGTGCTCGAAGCAAATATCGAGGCCGGCTATCCGAGCGAAGATGATCTGCAAACCGCGCTGGCCAAGGCAGACGCCCTGCCGCCCGGTTCGGGCCCGATCCTCCTCATCGAAGCCTCGGACAATATCGGCGGCGGCACGCCCGGCGACGCGACTGGCCTGCTCGGCCCGCTGCTCGAGACCGGCCGCAAGAACATCCTCGCCGCGCTGGCTGACAAGGAGGCGGTTGCGGCCTGCTTTGAAGCAGGCCTCGGCGCAGAAATCACCCTCGAGATCGGCGCCAAGACCGACGAGCACCACGGCACGCCCATCCGCTTCACCGGCAAGATCGAGCACCTCAGCGACGGCGTGTTCCAGCTCGAAAATCCAAAGTCGCACATGGCCTCGATGGGCGGCACCACGATCCGCATGGGCCGCTGCGCCGTGCTGGTCAACGATCAGGCGAAAATCCTGCTGTCCGAGCGCAAGACTGCGCCCATGGATCTGGGGCAGTATCACTCGCAGGGGCTACGGCCGGAAGACGCTACCTATGTCGTCATCAAGGCCGCCGTTTCGCACCGTGCCGCCTATGACGATATCCAGCGCGCCAGCTTTTATGTCGACACGCCCGGCCTCTGCACGTCCAATCTCAAGCGCCTGCCCTACACCAAGCTGGGCGACAAGGTTATTTCACTGACCTGAGAAATCCGGACAATGGCCGTCTCTTCGACCAATCGGCGAGAAATCAGGTGGAGCCCCTCGGGGCTCCACCTTTTGTCATCAGATCTGGTTGGCAGCGCGCATTTCGGCCTGAAGCTTGGCCTGGTAGGCGGCCCGCGCCTCTTCATCCACCTTGGCGCTCTCGCCGAAATAGACAAAGCCCAGCGCCCGGCGCGCCCGGGTCGGCGAGGTGTTCGGCCCAGCCCAGTGAATGGTCTTGGAGTGGTGCATGAGGAAGGTGCCGGCCTCGCCCGGGAAAGCAGCGGTATTGGCCTTGTCATCCTCGGTGCCAAAATCGGTGATGCCCTGCGAAAAGCCGAGGATCTGCGACCGGCCATGAGGGCGATAGCCCTCGATCTTGTGCGAACCACGGACATAGTGGATGCAGCCGTTTTCCTCGTCCACGCGCTCCAGCGCCAGCCAGCCGGTGACGGCGGCGGGCGGGTTGAAGTGGAAGTAATAGCCGTCCTGATGCGGCGGGGTCGGCTTGCCGATGCCGGCAGGCTTGTTGAAATATTCAAGGTTCACCGCGCGGGCGCGTTCGCCCAGCATGGTTTCGGCCAGCTCGCGCACGACGTCTGTTTCCAGCAAAGAGCGGAAATAGTCGTCATAGTGCTGCATGTTCTGCATCTGCTTGAGACTGCCCTTGGCCCCCTTCTCCTCATAGAACACTTCCGTGTCCTTCATCTGCGGCACGCAGGCTTCGACATAGCGGTCGAACTCGCGGTTGATCTCGGCCATCTTGGCCGCGTCGAACAACGGCTTGATGGCGATGAAGCCGTCTCGGTCGAAATCCTCTTTCAGGCTGGTCAGCGGCGTCTGCATGGCTTGGGACATGGCGGTTCTCCTCGGGGCGTGTCTCGCCGCCCATCAAAAACCAGCCGCGGCCGCGCGTCTGTGGAGACGTACGGCTGCCGACTAGGATTTCCGATTGCCACCCAAGACAATCAATGGCGCCGCCTGCGCCGTCATGGTGCAGTGCGATCATGAACAGTTCCGCCGCCCATGCCGCCATCGAGATCAGGGAGCACCGCCTCGGACGGTTCGACCGGCGCATGCCGAGCGGCCCCGCACGCTGGGACTTTCATGACCTGCTCTGGATCCATGAGGGCGCGGTGAAACTGGCCGTGTCGGACGCCGATCCGATCACGCTGACCGCCCCCAATGGCATCCTCATCCTGCCCGACACGCCCTTTGAAGGGGCCGCCATCGGCGGCTATGCCACCGCCTCGATATGCCATTTCGACTGGCCGGGCGCTCCTGAGCTGGACATGGCAGGCCCCGGCCACTGCCTGCCGCGGCACGGCGAGGCCCTCCATATCCAGGCCATGTTGCGGCTCAGTCTTGATCTCGCCCGACGCCGCGACGACGCTGACCTGCCCCGCCGCCAGCGGCTGCTCTCTGCCATTCTCGATTGCTTTGCCTTGCCCTCCTCGTCTGCCTCGCCCGAGGGAGAGGTGGACGACACGCGGTTGGCCCTGGCCTGGGTGCAGGCCGAAAAGGCCCTCGCCAAGATGCGCACGCTCAGCGACGTCGCTGCCCTGATGGGCGTGCAGGAAAGCGCCCTGCGCGCACGCCACCGCCGCCAGCACACGACCTCTGCCGGCGGACATTTGCGCGAAATGCGCCTCCGCAAGGCCGAAGACCTGCTCACCACCACGCGCTTCAGCATGGATGAGATCGCCCGCCACGTCGGCTACGGCCATGCCGAAACCCTGATCGCCGCCTTTCACAAGAGCCGTGGCTGCACGCCCGGCGAATTCCGTCATCGTTCCAATCCCTTCGCCTGAGTATTTTCATGCAGCTTGTCCAAGCCGTCACGCTCTATGCCAATCCTGATCCGCTGCTGGTCAGCCGCCAGGGGGTGTTTCCGGGTCTTGCCCGCCTCGCCAATGGCGACATCCTGGCCATCTTCTCCATCGGCCAGGCCTTTGACGCTGCCGACATGCGCGCCCATGTCAGCCGCAGCACCGACAATGGCGTGACCTGGAGTGCGCCGACACTTCTCCACGACAGCGTGCTCGAGCCGATGGAGTCCGAAAGCTTCAAGCCGCTGCAACTGGCGGATGGCACGGTTCTGGCGACCGGCTATGTCTTCATTCGGCCGTCCATGCTCGATCCGATCGTCGCCGATGACGGAACGCTCCTGCCGCTGCACAACAAGATTTCCCGCTCTACCGACGGCGGCCACAGCTGGACCCGGCCCGAGCGCTTCATCGTCGAAAATGTCGGCCTCGAATTGTCGGGTCCCTGCATCCAGCGCGCCTCTGGCGAGATATTGGGCGTTGCGCCCCCGTTCACCCTGAGCCCCAATGAACAGGAAGGCTGGATCATTTCCAGCACGGATGGCGGCCAGAGCTGGCAGAAAAAATCCGTCTTCTTCCGGTCCGAGAATGGAAATATCGCAACCTGGGAAAGTCGGCTGATCGACTTTGGCGGCGACCGTGTCGGGGCTCTGTTCTGGGCCCATGATCTCGCGGCTGGCAAGAACCGCAACAACCACTTCGCGCTCTCCGAAGACGGCGGCGTCACCTTTGAAACTTTCGAGACCGATATCGCCGCCCAAGCCTCGGGCGGTCTTGCCCTCTCGCATGACGAGATGCTGACCATTCACGCCCATCGTGAGAGCCCGGTGGGCCTCAACGTCTATCGCTCGCGTCTTAGCAACAAAGGCCTCGAACGGCTGGACGCGCTGCCGCTTTTTGCCGACGAGCGCCTCGGCCAGGAGGGGGACATTGCCTTTGCCCCCTTCGTCAATCTGCGTTTCGGCCAGCCCAGTCTGCTGGCGCTCGGCGATGATGAGTATCTCGGCTGCTGCTGGATGGTCGAAGCCGGCCAGCACATCATCAAAACCTTCCGCATACGGCTCTGAGGCTCTGAAGTGACCCCTGCGTCCGAGTTGACCGACTACGCCAAGCTGCGCCGCCTGCCGTTTTACTATGGCTATTTCGTCCTGACGGCGACGGCCGTGCTCTGCGGCGTGGGAGCGCCGCTGGTGCTCTATGCCGCCGAGCTTGGCATCGACAAGGACCGCATCGGGCTCATCGGCGGCATCCTGCCCTTCTTCCAGGTGCTGGGGATTGCCAGCCTGCCGGTGATCCTCCACTTCGGCACCAAGCGGGTGGCGGCCCTGGCGCTTATCGCGCGCTACCTCTTCCTGCTGCCGATCCTTGCCGCGCCGATGTTCCTCGATCAGCCCGATATTGCCTTCCTGCTGATCTTTCTCTCGGTGGTCTTTTACGCCGTCGGCCGAACGCTCTCGGAAGCGGCGGCTACCCCCTGGTCGCAGGAGTTCCTGCCGCGCCTCGTGCGCGGGCGGATCAACGGCAATATCGCCCTCGCCTATCTGCCGATCGCTCTGGTCGGGTCTTTCGTCATCCAGCGGTGGCTCGACAGCCAGGAGGGGCTGGAACGCTTCTACCCTGTCTTTATCTTCGGCATTATCGCTGGGATTGCCGGGGCGCTGTGCCTCTTCGGCATGCCGGGAGGAAAGCCGCGACCGGCCGCCGGCAATTGGTCAAAATCCCTATCCCAGCTCCGCACGCCCCTACGCGACAAGAATTTCCTCGCCTTCCTCTATTCGACCGGCAGCCAGTTCCTGGTCTTTTCCGCGCTCAATGTCTTCATGCTGCTGTTCTTCCGCGAACGACTGGGGATTTCCAGCGGCCAGATCGTGCTCATGGCATCCCTGATCCACGTCGGCTCCGCAGTTGGCAGCTATGCGGCGGGCTGGTTCATCGACCGCCACGGAACGCGGGGCATCCGCGTCACGCTGCAAACCCTGCAGATCGGCCTCGTTCTCGGCCTGCCCTTCATCCATGCCGGCCTGCCGGCAGTCGAAATGCTGGTTGGCCTCGTCTTCTTCCTGTTCGGCTTCCTCGTTCAGGGCGCGATGATGGCCGGCAATGTCTACATGCTGAACTATGTGCCGCCCAATGAGCGCGAAAGCTATATGGCCCTCGCCTATAGCAGTGACGGCATATTCGGCGGCGGCCTGACGGTCCTCGCGGGCGTGCTGGTTCAGTATTTCGAGTTCAACAGTTTCTCCATCGGACTGGCCCACTTCGGCGGCTATGAGGTGCTGTTCGTAGTTGGCGCCCTCCTCACCATCAGCTCCGCCGTCGTCTTTGCCCAGCTCAAGGAAGAAGGCGGCACCGGGGTGCGCGATTTCCTCGGACAGTTTTCAACAGGCAACCCCCTGCGCGCGCTCTGGGGCATCCAGCAGTCGGCGAGTTCGACCTCCGAACAGCGCCGGCGCGACCTCGCCTATCATTTCGGCGGGGCCGGCAGCACGCTGGCCAAGGACGAACTCATCTCTGCACTGTCCGACCCCAGTTTCGATGTGCGTCACGAAGCGATCAGGGCGCTCGGCCGCCTGCCCCCGACCGCCAAGGCGATCAGCGCGCTCGAAGCCACGCTCGACTATGAAGGGCTGATCGAGCTGCAATACGCCGCGCTCGACTCACTGGGCCAGGTCCGCTCGCGGACCAGTGCAGCCAAGGTCGCCACCTTCCTGAGCCATGACAATCCGCTGCTGCGCAGCCGCGCGGCACGCTCTCTCGGCGATATCCGCGATGCGACCTATCTGCCAGTCTTGCGCTCCATGCTGACCGGCGATGCCGACATTGACTGCCGGCTCGCCGCCGCTTCGGCCCTCGGGAAATATGGCGACCGACAGAGCGTCGATGCGTTGATCTCGACCTATTGCGACCATGCGGCCGACGCCAACATGGCCAGCGAGCCTAGGAGCAAGGTGGTGTTGCTGGCCATCTCGAAAATCCTCGGCGTGGAAGAGAAGTTCGCCCGCAACTGGCGCACCGAGCAGCGCATGCCCGGCTATTGCCTGCCGGGTCTGCTGACCAAGCTGGCCCAGACGCTCGACGGCAATGATAGCGGAAGACGCGCTCGCCGATCGGCATTGGAAGCGGCGGCCGCAGAACTGGGCAGTGGCCCAACGCCGGACAGCCTCGCGGCCATCCGGGCGTTGCGCACCGATCTCCTGAAATCGGGCCATGCCAACGCGCCGCTGGTGGTCGCGCTCATCGATGGGACCGCCGGGCTGGACAATGCCCACCCAGCGTTGATGATCCTGCTGGCGGTAGCAGCGCGGCAGGCCCTTCGGCCTGCCGGCTAAGGGGCCAGCAGCGCCCAGCGGATATCCATGCGGTCGGAGACGCCGGCGTAATATAGCACCATCACCGTGCCATCATTGAGCACGGTGGCGGTGGGGAGCCCAAAGCTCCACATCTCCATATCGGCCAGCGCATCGCCCAGCGACGCGCTGGTTTCGGCCCGTGCGAGGTCAGCCTGGTTGTGCAGCACGACCTCGGTCTCTTCCCGAAACGGCGCGTCGATGTTCTCGGCAAGGCGCGCGCGGATCGAACAGGTCCCGAACCGGTCGACATAGGCGAGAACCACCCGACCATCGGGGAGAATTGCGGGCCGAGCGGCCTGATCGGCAAAGCCCAGATCCTCTGGGGCGGACCACGTCTCTCCCCCATCGGCGCTGACGCGGCGATGGATATTGCGATATTCGCCAGCAGCCCGATCAAAGGTCCAGGCAAAGCTCACGAGCCGTCCATCGGGCGCAGCGCCGACGCGCAGATCCCAATTGAAAATCTGATTTGATGGGTCGTAGGCCGAGGTAATGGGCTGGGACCAGCTCTTCCCCTCGTCTGACGAGAACAGCAGAACTGCCTTCTGGTCCCATTTGCCGGTATCGAGATAGGTCTTGTTGGTCTCGATGCTCATGGCCAAACGACCATCGGCAAGCAAAAGTAGTGGCGAGGTGAGGCTCGGCGGCCCGATGTCGTCCGGCAGCGGAACATGCCACCAGTCGCTCCAGCTCTCGCCATCATCATCCGAGCGGCTGAGGAAGATCGCCATGGGCAGGCACCCTTCCGTTTCCGCATTAAAGAGCGGCTGGCCGGGGAAACTCGTGCGATCGATCCACATTGCGGCGGCAATCACCACACCGGGCCGGATCTCGGTGAGATAGGCGATCTTCAGCGTGCCCTTGACCCCGTCGAGGTCGGGCGGCGGCGGAAAGCCGGGGTGGGAGACCCAGCCTTGCCCGTCGCCATGATCGACGAGAACGGCGAGCGCGTCGTCATCCCCATCCTTGCCGGAGCCGTGGCGGCACGTGGCGATGCGCCTGCCGCTCGCCAGCTCGACAAGGCTGGGGAAGGTATAGCAGGCGCGCGCTGTCCCGGCCTCGCCGGCCCAGAGCACGCCCGATGAAACGATGTTCATGACCGGTGCTGCTCGCGACCGGGCCAACCCATCAGCAATTGCGCCGACTTTTCGGCCTCGCGGGCCTTCGCCTCGTCCTTGAAAATCTTCATGGAGCAACGCGGCTCGGTGCGGCTGATCACGTCGTACACCATGTGATAGCCGGTCTTGTCCATGATCGGGCCGATCCAGCCGGCGCAATGGTCACAATAGCGGCCCATGGGGGCGGCATCATTGTCCTGCACCTTGCTCAGGCTCGGGCACTCATTCATCCGCAACGCCAAATGGTCATCATCGACGATGATATCCATGTCGCAGTTTTCTTCCTCGTCGATCACCGACCAGTATTCATACATGCCCTGAAGGCCCTTGGTCTCGATCAGCTCGAGAATGTGGCGCTCCTGGTTTTTCGAGATCGCCAGCCAGTAGAGCTCGAGATCTTCCTCGCCCTTGCTCTCGAGGAACTTGAAAACCTCGTTGTAGAAGCGGGTAAAATGGTCGCTGGGGATCATGCGCGCCTCCTGATGACCTGGCGGCAGGCGCCCGGTCCCGTGATTTCCGTGTCGACCCGATAAGGGCTGCCGTCGGCAATGGCTTCATTGACCTTGATGGTCTGGTCGCAGAAATGGGCCGAAACCGAAGGCGCGATCTTGGCTACGTGGTGATAGGCCGTGCAATGGCGGACCGTCAGAACGATCTCGTCGTCGCCCACGGCGATGTCGAAATCCGCATTCTCGCGCTCGAAGAAATAGCGCCAGTGCTTGACCAGCTCATTGGCGTCGCCATCGAGCATGTGCTGGCGGATGTCGACATAGACATCCTTGCCCATCTTCTCGAAAATCTGGTGCAGCACCTCGACGCCATAGCGCTCGACGATGAAATCGATGGTGGTGTTCACCGCCCCATGAAAATCGAGATGGACATTGCCGTCCTCCTGATAACGAAGCGGCTTTTCGTGGCTGTCATGCATGGTCGCGCCTGTAGTGGGTTCTACCGCCGATGACGGTCTGAAGCACAGAGAAATCCTTGGGGTCGAGGACAGCGAAATCGGCCAGCTTGCCGGTTTCGATACTGCCCATGTCACGATCCCTGCCGATCACGCGCGCCGGCACGAGGCTTGCCGCATGGGCGGCCTGAACCAGATCGGCACCGGCCATTTCGATATAGTTTCGCATGCCTTCCTCCGGCGTCAAAGACGATCCGCAGAGCCCGCCATCGCGCGCCCGCACGGCCTTGCCCGGCGCTGAAGTGACGAAATAGCCGGGATAGAACTCGAATTCCGTGCCCGGCAGGCCTGCATATTTCATCGAGTCTGTTTCAAGGAAGACGCGGTCGACAGGCAGCTGCGCCAGGATGCGCACGAGCTTTGGATGCGCATGAATGCCGTCGGCCACGACACCGAGCGCCAGATGCCGTTCGGCCATCAGTGCGTCCGGCAGCGAGAAGACATGCACGCCCGAATTGTCCGGCGGCAGGGTGCGCATGACGTCATACATATGGGTGACCGCATCGATGCCCCAGCTGACATAGCGCGAGACATCGTCAGGCGCGGCCTGGCTGTGGCCGAAATGGATCGAAACGCCCTCGGCCTTCATCGTCTTGATAAAGGCCTCGGCACCCGGCAGCTCGGGCGCGATCGTTATCGCTGCGAGACGCCCCTTGGCGCTGTCGAGCATGCGCTTGGCAAGTTCCGGCGATGGCAGCTGCAGGTTCTGCGGATTGTGCGCGCCGGGCGAATTGAAACACGGCCCCTCGGAGTGAATGCCGATGGCGCGGGCGCCGGTTGCGGCCTCGCAGGCATCGGCCAGACGCGACAGTACGCTGTCGAACTGGGCCGGTGGCTGGCAGCCGATGGACGGCAGGAAGGCGGTGACGCCGCGGGCCGTCAGCTTGGTGGAGGAGTCGGGCACGCCGTCCGGCGTCGCGTCGGAATAAAGGTTGAGATCAAAACCGTGCTGGAGCACGTCGATCATGCCGGGAAAAACCAGCTTGCCCGCCACATCGACCTGCTGCCAGTCTGCACTTACGGCCTCGCCGGGCATTGCCAGCGCCGCGATCCGTTCGCCTTCGACCAGCACATCGCGCCGAACGACACCTGTGGGCGTAACCACCAGCCCACCAGCCCAGTTCTGCTTGACACCCATTGGTGAACCCTTATTACCATGTTATTATGCTAATGAGTTAACTCAGTTCCTATCAGGTGTAAATATGGATCGGCGCACTGTCTGCATCACTGGCTCGACACACGGTATCGGGCTCGGCCTGGCCCGTGCCTTTGCCGCTGCCGGCGCGCGCCTGGTGCTTAATTCTCACCGCGACGATGAACACGCCCGGTCGGCCATCGCAGAACTCTCGGCGCTCACCGATGTGCACTTCGTTCAGGCTGACCTGACGCGGTCCGGCGAGGCCGAGCGACTGATCGAGGCGGCGCACGCCCATTGGGGCGTCCTCGATACGCTGGTGAACAATGCCGGCACATTCGCCGACACGACCTTTGGCGAGTTGACCGAGGACATGTTCGATCGCACGTTTGCGCTCAATGTCCGCGCCTATCTCTTTGCCAGCCAGGCCTTTGCCAATCGCGTCGCCGCAGACCAGACCGGCGCCAGCATTATCTGCGTCGGATCGACAAATTCCATGGCCGCTGAACGTGATAGCGTCGCCTATGACGCCTCCAAGGGCGCCGTGCTGATGCTGGTCAAATCCATGGCCGTGACGCTTGCCGCACGCGGCATCCGCGTCAACGGCATCGGGCCCGGCCTCGTGCGGACGCCGCTCACAGCCAATGCACTCGCGTCGGACACGGTGAGAAACTCACTTGAGCGCCAGATCCCGCTCGGTCGAATTGCAGAACCCGATGATATTGGTGGCGCTGCGGTCTTTCTTGCCTCCGATGAGGCGCGCTATATCACGGGGCAAATGCTGTTCATCGATGGCGGGATTCTCGCCAATCAAATGTCCTGGGGCGCTGAGCCGTGAATGTAGACCTGACACCGCGACATCTACAATTGCGGGATCTCCTGTTCCGCCGCTGGAAGACCAACGGACTCAAGGCCGGCGACAAGATCGAGTCGCAGAACGAGATCACCAAGTTCTGCGACTTCTCGCTGATCACGGTCATCAAGACGTTGAAGGATCTGGAGGCGGAGGGCGTCATCCGCCGCCAGGTGGGTCGCGGATCGTTTCTGGTCGAAGCCCCCTGGGCGGAAGAGCATTACCGCGTCGGCTTCTTCTATAACCGCAACATCGTCGGCGGCGGCATTTTCGACAATGAGTTCTATACGCTCCTGGTGATTTCGCTGGAGCGCGGCGTTGTCTCGGACGGCCACGAATTCATCATGGGCAGCTTTACCCATGACAAGATGCCGATCAGTCTCTGGGACCGGCTCGACATGGTGGTGCTGACCGGCGTGACCGAGGAGACGGACATTTCCCCTCTCACCCAGACCACCAGCCAGATCAGCGTGCTCGACGCGGTCATCGACCTGCCCGGCGTGCATTCCTATCGCCTGGACTACGGGCCGGCCTTCGAGCAGATGTTCGCCCACCTCGGCGACAAGCCACACCGCGTGCTCTATCTTGACACGGTCCACGTGTCCTCCGAACAGGCCGCGCGCCTCGAAGCCTTTCGCACCGCCTGCGCAACCTCGGACGTCGCCCACACGCTGCATACCGCCACTGTCGATCAGGAAAACGAGCAGGCCGATCTGTCGGCGCTGGAGAAGACGATCACCGATTTCCAGCCCGATCTCATCTGCGGCTACATGCATCGTCGCTGGCACGGCCGCATGGCCGAGTGGCAGCCCAAGCCTGTGCGCATTTACCCCTTCGGCCTCGATTCACGCCGCGCCGGCTTCGTTGTGGAGAGCGGCGACTGGATCAAGAGCGTCCTGCCCCTTCTCTACGAGAAGCTGGAAGATCGCCCTGGGTCTGCCGAGGTCCATGTTTTTCCTGCCCACTTTATTCCCTGACCAAAGGACATACTGATGCTCAAGCTCATCGACAAAGGCGCTCGCTCGCACCTGCCCTTCAGCCCGGCTTTCGTTGCCGGCGACCTGATGTTCGTTTCCGGCCAGGCCTCGGTCGACAGCGAAACCGGCGTCATCATCCCGGGCACGTTCGAAGAAGAAATGCGCCGCTCGATCGAGAACCTGCGCGCTATTCTCGAGGCGGCTGGGCTTACCCTCGACAACGTCATCAACGTGAAGGCCTATCTGGCCACCGAGGAAGACGGCGCGCTCTACAACAAGATTTATCCTGAGTATTTCTCCGAGCCGCGCCCGAGCCGCAGCACCATCAATGGCGTGCTCGGCACCAAGCTCAAGTTCGAACTCGACTGCGTCGCCTATACCAAGGCCACCCGCCAGGAAGCCGTTCGCGACTGATCAGCCCAATGTCATTGCCCGGGTCAGCCCGGGCAATCACCGCTTCGACAAAAGCGACTATTCAAGCCCAAGCGGATCGGCGTCCAGCGGCCACATCGGCCGAGGCAGGCGCTTGAAGGGCAAGGCGCTCCAATCGGGATTGCTGGTCCCCGGCGTCGCCACAAAGAGCTGCAGGCGCGAGATCGGCGCAAACAGATCCTTCTGCTTATAGAGGTTCTTGACCGAGACCACCTGCTTGGTGTCGTAGACAATCCCGTGCCTGCTCATCAGGTCGAGCGAGTAGAGATTGGTGCGCTGGCTGGTGAGCAGTACTTCAATACCTTCGACCCGCACCACCGCAACATCACCCACAGTGATCTTCTCTTCCCCGATATGGCTCTGCCAGGAATCGCGGGCCAGATGCAGCACTTCGGCATCCGCATCAAGCGCCGGACCGGAATGGGGCTCGAACTTGCCGCCGATGCGCAAGCGCAGCTTGGCCCCGAGACCCACCTGGAAGCAGATTTTCACCGCCAGCGGATCCCAGAGCGGTACGATAGCCGCGTTGCTTATGCCGGCCTCGATGAAAGCGCGGAGCACATGGGTCGTATCGCCCGGAGCGCCGCTGCCGATCTGATCGGATGTGTCGGCAATGACGAGCGGCATGTCGCCGACCTTTTTGGCCTCCGCAATCGCCTCGTCGAAGGGCGTGAACGGCAGAGTGGCCTCGCGCCGGATGGCATAGAACCGTTTGCCGAAATCCTCGGCGACAGCCTGCGCCTTGGCCGCGTCTCCATCGACCACCGCCAGCATTTTTACACCCGCCAGCGGCACGTCAGCCCATGGGAAACCGTGATTGAGGGAGAGCGAGAGCACGCCATCCGTCCCCTCCGCTCCTTCCATTGCCGCGCAGAATTCGGGCATGGGGCCTTCCATCGTCGTGGGGAAGAGGCCCATGGACCGACAATCGAACAGCGCCATCTTCGGGTCGATCTCGCCGGCGAGCGTCCGCTTCATCAGGTCAAAGACTTCCTCCGCCCGCTCATTGTGATCGATATGCGGATAGGTCTTGTAGAAGACGATGAAGTCCGCCGCCTCGATCAGCACATGGTCGATATGGGCGTGCAGGTCGAGCTCAAGGCCGATCCGGACATTGGGACCGACGATTTCGCGCACCCGGCTGACGAGGTCACCCTCGCAATCGTCATAGCCATCGGCGACCATCGCGCCATGAAGATAGAGCAACACCGCGTCAACCGGTCCGGCAGCGCGCAGATCGCCGAGAATGCGGTCGCGCATTGTTTCATAGGCCGGTCGCGTTGTCGGGCCGGCGGGACTGGCGAAAGCAAACAGGCTCTGCACCACTTCCCAGCCTTCTGCCTCGCCCCGCTTGAGCCAGCTCTGGGTCGGGCCGCTCCATGGCGATGGATCAGCGGAGGCGATATCGGCCTCATTCCAGAAGCAGTCCTGGAAGTCATCGAGCCCGGTCGGGAAGGACGCAAAAGTGTTGGTTTCGGTGCCGAGCGTGGCAATGAAGAGGCGCATGGAATGATCCCTGTCAGATCTCGAGACGATGACTGTGCTGGTCGAGCCAGCTGCCCGGAACGAGCACTGCCGCACGGGCGCGCTCATCCTCGGCCTTGACCTTGTCGGTGAAGACAGGAGCGTGCCCATCCTGCGGGCGATAGGCCAGCAGCCGCCGCGCCGGCTCGATATCCCACCGCATCCCCGGATTGTCCGAGACGAGGTTGAAAATGCCAAAGCCCATGGGCGCTGCGGTGACGGCGCAGTCCATGGCGTGAACGAAATCCCGGTTGGAGAGCCACATCTCCTGGCCCCAGCTGCCGATGCCCAGATCCGGGCCGGCAAGATTATCGCCTGGCCAGATATTACCGATCCGGAAGGCGATGAAATCCGCCCCCGTTTCTGCGGCAAAGGCGCGGCCCATTTCCTCGCCGATCAGTTTTGAAACGGCATAGGGGTTCAAGGGCAGTGGCGGCGAGTCCGAGCGGATGGTCTCGGTGCGGAAGCGATGGCCCCCCATAACCTGATTGGTGGAGGCAAAGACCACGCGCCTGACGCCCGCAGCCTTCGCCGCTCGCAGCAGATTGGCCGTACCGACCACATTGGCCGGATGCACCTCTTCCCATCGGGCCACCGGGCGAATGTCACCGGCGAGGTGGATGACCGCGTCCACGCCTTCAAGAAGCCCGGCCCATTCCGGATCGAAAACGCTGATATCGCCCTCATGAACACCATCAGCAGCGCGGCGGTCGAGCAGCACGAGGTGGTGGCCACTGGTTTGACGCCAATGCGCGACCAGCTTGCCGCCGAGATTGCCGGCAGCGCCGGTGAGGAGAATACGCGCCATGCGTCACTACACTTCTGTCAGGTGATGAAATTTGAGCCTGGCCAAACCGAAACTCTCGGCCGCCGCCACGATCTGCCCCAACGTTGCCGGATCGAGTGGAATGCCCTCGTCGAGCCGCTGGTGACGCATCGCCAGTTCCGGCTCGCCCGGCAGCAAAACCCGGCCCGGATGGTCATTGTTCTCCGACTGCACCCAGGCCAGCACCTGCGCCATCTCGCCACCGAAGGCCTCGAGCGTCCCCATGCGCTCGGGGGACACGATGATCGACAGCATCGAATTGATCACCGTCATATCACTGGTGCCGTCATGCTGGGTTTCCCCGCCCAACAGCGCCGCACCGAGCAATTCGCAGGCCAGCGCCAGTCCCGAACCCTTGTGCTCGCCAAAGGGCGTCAGAACCCCGGGCGGAGAGGTGAACAGCGCATTGGGATCATTCGTCGGCTCACCCTCGGCCGTCAGCAGCGCGTTGTCGGGTAGGGTTCGTCCCTCATTGCGATAGACCCGCACCTTGCCCATGGCGAGGCGGCTGGTGGCAAAATCGACGATCACCGGATCGGCGCCCGCGCGGGGGAAACCGGCGGCGAACGGATTGGTGCCGAGACGCGCTTTTGTTCCACCGAACGGAGCGACATAGGGTCCCGCGACGACATTGACGAAATGCACGGAGACAAGGCCCGCCGCCGCGCATTGCTCGGCCCAATGGCCGATGCGGCCGATATGATGGCTGTTGCGCAGGCCAATGATCGCGCTGCCCGTGGCCTTGGCGCGCTCGATGCCCAGCTCCATGGCGCGGTGCCCAGTGACCTGCCCCACTCCGCGCTGCGCATCGAAAATGATCATCCCCCCCATGTCGGAAACGAGCTTGAGCTCGGGGGCCAGCTTCAGCCCACCGGCCCGAAAACTGTCGAGATACATGGGGATTACGCCGACCCCGTGGGAATCGTGCCCGCGCAGATTGGCTTCCACCAGATGCGTAGCGACAAGATCGGCGGTTTCGCCGCTCGCGCCGAGTGCGCTGAACAACTCGGCCACTGCAGCGCGCAGCACTTCAGCATCGACTTGCATGACCCACCCCTCGCCCCGGAATGGTTGGAAGTCTATGCCTCGGCGCTGCCGCCGGTAAGCCAGATCGGTTTCGTGTCAAGAAACGCGACACCCAAATACGCAAGACCCGACGCTCCGTTTCGGGGAGCGTCGGGCCGCAAATTCAGCGCATGGCTTTGAGCCTAGAGGGCGACGGAGACCTGCGGCAGGCTGGTGGTTACGCGTCGGGCCGCGCCCTGAAGCGCCTCAGCTGCGCGCTCCACCATGGATTTCATCCTGTTGTCCGGAGCCGAGAGGCTCATCGCGGCAATCGGGATCCCCTGCCCGTTGAAGATCGGCACGCCGATGCAGGTCACGCCGTCCTCGTTCTCGCCACTCTCGATGGCGAAACCGCGTTTCCGGGTTTCCTCGACATGGCGCCGGAAGGTTCGCAGATCGGTTACGGTGCGGTAGGTGCGCGGTTCGAACTGAGCACCGACGATGGCATCCACCCGATCATCCGGCATGAAGGCCGCCATGGCCTTGCCCAGAGAGGTCGAGTGAATGGGATGGCGATGGCCGATACGCGCCTGGAAGCGCTGCGAGCGCGTCGCCTCGCGGATATCCACATAGACAACTTCATGGTCATCCAGCACCGCCAGATTGATCGTCTCGCGAAAGCCGTCGGCCAGATCGTCCATCTCGCGCTGCGCCGTGCTGCGCAGGCTGTGATAGAGCGTATCGATACGCGCCAGCTCGCGAAAACGCTCGCCCACACCGTAGCGGTCCTGAACGATATCATGAGCAAAGAGGCCCGCCGCCGACAGGGTCTGCAGGTAGCGGAACACCGTGGTCTTGGGCATATCCAGGGCCTGGACGACTTCTGTCAGCGTCACGTCATGGGCCTGGCTTGCCACATAGGCGAAGACCTGCATCGCCTTCGCCACTGGCAAAACCGAGTATTGGTCATTCACTTTGGTCAATTCTTTTGCCTCCCCGACAAACCGTCACCCACCCATCCGGGGGCACGGCATTTACCCGATTAGAAAATCAAGCTGCTCAACATGTCAACTTAGCCAAAGTTTGCACATGATGTGAGCAGCACGTGGACCCTTGTTTCGTAAGGTGAAACTGTGCCGCATTTACACCGAACCACGGCGGGTGCCTCCTTGCACCAAGCGCGTGTCCATGGGGGCCGATCCAATCGGTGCGACACGCCTGAGGGAAACTATAAGCAAGGGAATAATTATGTCTGAGATTTCCAAGTCTGTCCGTTTGGGGCTGACCATGCTGAGCGCGGCTGTCGCCATCATGGCCGCAGCGCCGGGCGTGGCATTGGCCGCCTCGCCTCGCGCCGAAGAAGGCAAGATGATCCTCGTCGCCCGACAGGATCCCGGCACGCTCGACTACACCAAGAGCAATTTGACTGCCCTTCGCCTGTGGATCCCGGCCAATGTCGTTGAGCCGCTGGTCTATTTCAACAAGGACGGCAGCGTGTCGCCCGGTGTCGCCGAATCCTGGACCATCAGCGATGACCGCCTCACCTACGCCTTCACCATTCGCGAAGCGAAATTCTCGAACGGTGAGCCTGTCACCGTCGAGGACGTGATCTATTCGCTCAACACCATGAAGGCCAGCCCGGTCACTCAGAACTCGAGCGCCTATCAGGCGGTCGAATCGATCGAGAAGACCGATGATCGCACCGTGACGATCACCCTGTCCCGCCCGAGCCAGGGTTTCTGGCGCGGCATGGGCTCCACCGCCGCCCTCATCCAGCCGGAAGCCTCGGCGGACACCATCGCCACCAACCCGATCGGCAGCGGCCCCTACAAGCTCGTCAGCTACACATCCAATTCGAGCTTCGAATTCACCGCCAACGAAAACTATTGGGGTGACGCACCTTCGGTGAAGGATGTGACCGTCCGCATCATTACCGACGGCACGGCCGGCCTTAACGCGCTTGAAGCCGGTGAAGTAGACTCCCTGCCCGTCATCACCATCGATTTGTGGGAACAGCTCACGGCTCGTGGCCTCGACGACAAGTTCTCCATGGTCACCTATCCGCAGATCGGCGAGCCGACCTACGCAGTGATCAACCAGAAGCTCGATCCCGAGCTGCGCCAGGCACTCGCCATGACGCTGGATCGCCAGGCCTATAACGACGCCTTTGGCGCCGCCTGGGGCGCGGAAAACACCTGTACCTTCGCCCTGCCCAACCAACCCTGGTATGCACCGGAAAGCCCGGAAACCTGCCCCTATCCCTATGACATCGAAAAGGCGATGGCGCTGGTTGCCGAGAAGGGCTACGCCTCGACCCCGCTCGAATATGCCTCGCTGAGCGACGTGCCGGACCTGTCGCTGCCCGCCGATATCATGGTGCCAACCATGCAGGCTGCGGGCTTCAACATGACCCGCAATGCCATCGATCTGGCGCGCTATTCCCAGCTGATCTTCCAGGGCCGTCCGCCGCAGTTCGACGTCACCGTCATGTCGGGCGACGCCGATCCGACCCAGTTCGCCTGCCCCGATCCCAACGCAGCCGGCTGGAGCACCTATTGCTCGGCGGAATACACCCAGGCCCTGTCGGACGCAGACGAGGCGCTGACCGACGAGGACTATCTGGCCCTGATGCAGAAGTCGGCCGACATCCTGCGCAAGGATGCCGTGATCGTCCCGATCATCGCCAAGAAGGGTGTTGGCCTGTTCGAACCGGACCTCAAGGGCTTCGTCGAGCCGCGCGTGGCCGTGGCCATCGAGTTCGCGCCGCTGCACTGGTAATCCACTGAACTGTCGGGGCCGGCTGGTGCCGATCCCGATCTCCTTCACACCACCAAGAGGAGGCGCCCAGCTCCATGCCGGTCTATATTGCCCGAAAGCTGGCCTTTTTTCTGCTGGCGGTCATCGCCGCATCAATCGCGATTTTTCTTCTCATTCGTGGCGCCGGTGGCAATGTCGCCGCCATCATCCTCGGCAAGGACGCTACCGCCGAGGCGATCAATGCGCTGTCCCAGCAATATGGGCTCGACCGTCCCATGGTGGTTCAATATTTCGACTGGATCGGCAATCTGCTCCAGGGCGATCTTGGCCGCTCCTTCCGTACCAATGAGGCAGTGACCGACCTTGTCGTCTCGCGCCTTTCCATCTCCATTCCGCTCTGCGTATCCGGGCTCCTGCTCGGCCTTCTCATCGCCATTCCCGCCGGCACCTATTCGGCCCTCAATTCCGACAAGCCCATTGGCGCGCTGATTGCGCTGCTCAGCCAGGTCGGCATTGCCGTGCCGGTGTTCTGGGCCGGTATTCTTCTGTCGCTTTTGTTCGGCGTCCGCCTCGGCTGGCTGCCCACCGGCGGCTGGACCAATTGGGACACCAATTTCTGGGGCGCCGTACGCTCGCTGGTCCTGCCGGTCATTTCGCTCGGCGTCATCCTCGGCGCCTCGCTCACCCGCTATGTGCGCTCGGCCGTGCTCGACGTGATGAACCAGGACTATGTGCGCACCGCCCGCGCCACCGGCATGACGCGCATGAAGGCGCTGCTGCAGGTTGGCCTGCGCAATGCAGCCCTGCCCATCGCCACCGTTGTTGGCCTGCAGATCGCCGAGCTGATCGGCGGCACCGTCATCATCGAAACCGTGTTCTCCCTCCCCGGCCTCAGCCGCATGATCCTCGCCAATGTCGCGGCCCGTGAAGTCATCGTGGTGCAGTCGACGGTCATGCTCATCATCATCTTCGTCATGTTCATCAATCTGCTCGTCGACCTACTCTATGGAGCGCTCGATCCGCGCGTAAGGCTCACACGATGAGCGCCGCCACCACCACTTCCGCAAAGCCGGCCCGCACGCGCCGCCCTCGCTGGCGCACCAACACCGCGCTGCTGCTCGGCGTTATCCTCACCATCGGCTTTGTCGCCATCGCCATCGCCTCGGTGTTCTACCTGCCGCACAATCCCAACGTGCCGCGCATCCCTGACCGGCTGCTGCCGGCCGGCTCGCCCAATTATCTCCTGGGCACAGACGTCCTGGGGCGCGATATTCTCTCCCAGCTGATGGTCGGCGCGCGCACCTCGCTTATTGTCGGGGCCGGCGGGGCTTTCATCAGCCTCATCATCGGCACCATTGCCGGCCTTTCCGCCGCCGCCTTCGGCAAATGGGCCGACGAGACCATTTCCCGCGGCGCCGATATCATGCTGTCCATTCCCGGCATCGTCACCGCGCTGGTGCTGGCTGCCACCATCGGCTCGGGTGCGCTCACCACCATCCTTGCGCTCTCGGCCTTCTTCACGCCGTCCTTCACCCGCGTCATCCGCTCGGCCGCCATGTCGGTGCTGCAGGAGGATTTCATCATTGCCGCGCGGCTCTATGACCGGCCGACATGGTTCATTCTCATTCGCCACGTCCTGCCCAATGTCGCCGGCGTGATGATCGTGCAGTTCACCCTCTATTTCGCCGCCGGCATCCTCACCGAGGCAGGGCTCTCCTATCTCGGCGTCGGCGTCACCCGCCCCTCCATTTCCTGGGGCATGATGCTCAACGAAGCCCAGCAGCAGGTCGGCATTTCCTCGCCCCTCGCCATGTGGCCGGGCCTTGCCATCGTCTCCGTCGTTCTCGGCCTCAACCTCCTCGGAGATGGCCTGCGCGACGTGCTCGATCCCAAGCTGGCGCGGAGAAAATAATGACCAGTCCCGCAGCCATCGACGTCCGCGACATGCGCGTGGGCTATGAGGATCTCACCGCCGTGCGCGGCGTTTCCTTCACCGTGCCTGCTGGCGGCCGCATGGGCCTTGTCGGCGAATCCGGGTCGGGCAAGAGCATGACAGCGCTTGCCCTCATGGGTCTCCTGCCGGCGGGCTGGAGCACCGACGGGGAAGTCCTTCATGACGGGGTCAATCTCGCCACCGAACCCGACAAGGCGTTCTCGGCCCGACGCGGGCGCACCATTTCCATGGTGTTTCAGGACCCCATGTCCTCGCTCAATCCGGTGCGCCGTGTGGGCGATCAGATCGCCGACGTGATCCACCGCCACAATGGCGTTAACCGCCGCGAGGCGATGCGCCAGACCATCGACCTTATGACGCAGATGAACCTGCCGCGTCCCGAACAATTGGCCCGGTCCTATCCGCACCAGATCTCGGGCGGCCAGAAACAGCGCATCATGATCGCCATGGCGCTTGCCTGCTACCCGCAGCTCATCATCGCCGACGAGCCGACCACTGCGCTCGACGTCACCGTGCAAAAGCAGGTGCTGCGGCTTCTCAATGCCGCGACGCGCGAGCGCAATTCGGCCCTCCTGATGATCACCCACGATCTCCCCGTCATCGCGGCCATGTGCGACACCGTGGCGGTGATGTATGCCGGGCGCATCGTCGAATATGGAACAGTGGTCGAGGTCTTCGGCAATCCCCGCCACCACTATACGCGGGGCCTCCTCGACTCCCAGCCCACCATGGACAACATCGCGCTCGACGGCACCTCGCGCCTCGTCTCCATCCCCGGGATGGTGCCACCACTCCAGCGCCTGCCGAGCGGCTGCGCATTCCACCCGCGCTGCCCGGCTGCCACCGATATCTGCCGGACGAAAATGCCCGAACTCGACAGGGGCACCACCGGCGTCGCCTGCTTCCATCCGCTGGCTCCAGCCAAGGAGCCCGCGGCATGACGCAGTCTATCGAACGCCGCCCCTTGCTGGCGATGAACCAGGTCACGCAGACCTACGCCCTGCCCCGCGCAAATCTGTTCGGCCCGCGCCCGAGTTTCACTGTGCTGCAGAACATCGACTTCGATGTCTGTGCCGGAGAAGCTGTCGGCCTCGTCGGCGAGAGCGGGGCCGGCAAGACCACGCTCACTCGCATTCTCACCGGCATGGAAAAGCCTCAGACCGGCAGCGTCACCTTTGAAGGCGCGGACATCTGGTCGGGAGACACCGCCCACCGCGCAAAATTCCGCCGCTCGGTGCAGATGGTGCTGCAGAACCCCCGCAGCTCGCTCGATCCGCGCATGCGCGTCGGCACGGCCCTGCTCGAACCCATGCGCAGCCTCAAGATCGCCGGCGATCATACCAAGCGCCTCTATGAGGTGCTCGACCAGGTCGGGCTCGATCGCAGCGCGCTGGAACGCTATCCGCACGAATTTTCCGGCGGTCAGCTGCAGCGCGTCGCCATCGCCCGCGCGCTCATGCCCAATCCGCGTGTTCTGGTCGCAGACGAGCCTGTGTCTGCCCTCGACGTCTCGATCCAGGCGCAGGTGCTCAATCTCCTCAAGGACCTCGTCCGGAATCTGCAGCTCGGGCTGGTCTTCATCGCCCACGACCTCTCGGTGGTGGCCTATACGACAAGCCGCGTCTCGGTGATCGCTGCGGGCCGCATCGTCGAAGTGGGCCAGCCCATCGAACTCTTTACCCACCCCAAGGCGCCGGAGACGAAAAATCTCGTCGACGCAGTGTTGACGGTGGAAGCGGGACTGGCGGGCACGGCGCTCTGAGCGCTTGCTCGGTAAAACACCCCCTCCCAACCTCCCCCTGTTCAGGGGGAGGAGTATTTCCGTCGCTCACCACAATCTCCCCAAACGCGATAGGTCCCTCCCCCTGAACAGGGGGAGGATAGGGGGGGCCGCATCCACTCGACACCATCCACCGCGAAAAACCCGAACTATTCCGCACCACGAAATGGCCCGACGTTTACCTCGCGCGCTCACTGGTGTGTGTTGGGCGAAACAACACGAGGAGCAGCGAATGCTGAAGTTCGACGAGTCCGCACGCATTATCGCGTCCGAGTCTCGCTTTGTGTCCGGCGGCGTGAACAGCAATTTCCGTCTCGGCATGGGCCCCGGCCCCCTGGTGTTCACCCATGGTGAAGGGGCCTATCTCCATGACGTCGATGGCAACAAGCTGATCGATTATTATTGCGGCATGGGCGCCACGGTTCTCGGCCACAGCCCCAAGGGCGTGCAGCAGGCCGTCAAGGACCAGGTCGAAAAAGGCATTCTCTTCGCCGGACAGTCGCCGATCGAATATGAAGCCGCCCGCATCATCTGCGAGCGTATCCCCAGTGCCGAGCGCCTGCGCTTTGGCTCGTCGGGCTCCGAAGTGGCCCAGGCGGCAATGCGCCTCGCACGCGCTGCCACGGGCCGCCGCGCCATCGTCAAGTTCGAGGGCCACTACCACGGCTGGTTCGACAACATCCTGTGGTCCACCGCCCCCGCTCTCGCGGACGCCGGCCCTGCCGACGATCCGGCGTTGATCGCAGGCAGCAAGGGCCAGGGCGCGAACGATGGCGACGGCCTCGACGTGCTGCAGTGGAACGACCTCGCCGCTGTCGAAGCGCGCCTGGCCAAGGGCGACGTCGCTGCGCTGGTGATGGAAGCTGCCATGTGCAACCAGGGCGCCATCGCACCGGGCGAAGGTTATCTCGAGGGCGTGCAGGCCGCATGTCGCAAGCACGGCACCATCCTCGTCTTTGACGAAGTAATCACCGGCTTCCGCCTCGGCCAGAAGGGCGCCCAGGGTCGCTTCGGCATCACG
Organism: Devosia sp. SD17-2; assembly: GCF_029201565.1. Taxonomy (GTDB): domain Bacteria; phylum Pseudomonadota; class Alphaproteobacteria; order Rhizobiales; family Devosiaceae; genus Devosia. The sequence continues at coordinate 1,425,544 of NZ_CP104002.1, read as the reverse complement.
CCCGATCTGTCACTCTTCGCCAAGGCCATCGCCAACGGCTTCCCGGTGGCAGCCATTGTCGGCCGCGCCGACCTGATGGACCTGTTCGCCACCGGTGGCGTGCTGCACGGCGGCACCTTTAATTCCCAGCCCGTCGCCATGGCCGCCATGGTGGCGACGCAGAAGGCTCTCACCCCCGAGCACTACGAGAAGACTTCGGTCTATGGCGTCCGCCTGCGCGACGGCATCCGCGACATCTTCAAGGAAGTCGGCATCAAGGCCCAGGTCACCGGCTTCGAGCTGATGTTCCATATCGGCTTCGGTCTCGACGCGCCTGCCCGCAACTATCGCGACCTCGCCCGCGCCGACAAGGCAGGCTATTCGCGGTTCTCGCAGGCCCTGCTGCACAACGGCGTCCGCGTCCTTGAGCGCGGTGCATGGTTCGTCTCCTCCGAGCACAATGACGAAGTCGTCGACAAGACCCTTGAGGCCGTTCGCGCTGCCGCCAAGGAAGTGGCCCCCACTCTGGGCAACTGACGACACTTTGGGGCGGAGGCTTCTTCCAGGCTGCCTCCGCCCCACTTCCCTTGCCGATGCCCATGCAGTATTGCTCGGCCACCCAATGAGATCGGCAAGAGGGACGCCCGTATGCGCGAGGGCGACATCATCAATGGACTGGTCCGGGGCCTCGCGGTCATCGAGTGCTTCGACGAGGAGCACGCCCGCCTCTCCATCACCGACGTGGCTGAACGCACCGGTCTCGAGCGCGCCACTGCACGCCGGTGCCTGCTCACCCTCGTCCACCTCGGCTACGCCAGCTATGACGGCAAATTCTTTCAGCTGACCCCGCGCGTGCTCAGCCTTGGGCACACCTATCTTTCAGCCATGCCGCTGCCGCGCCTCGTCCAGCCCTTCCTCGAAGAACTCGCGCGCGAAACCAAGGAGAGCACTTCGGCCGCCATGCTCGATGGCACCGACATTCTCTATATCGCCCGCGCCTCGACGCGCCGCGTGATGTCGATCAATCTCGCCCCCGGCGCAAGATTGCCCGCCTATTGCACTTCCATGGGCCGCACCCTGCTTGCCGCACTGCCGACAGCCGAGGCCCGGGCCATTCTCGATCACTCAGACCTCGTTGCCTATACAGATCACACCAAGGCCGACATTCCCGGCATCACCACTGAACTGGCCGTCATCGCCGCCCAGGGTTTTGCCGTGATCGACCAGGAGCTTGAACTCGGCCTCGGCTCCATCGCTGTGCCACTCTACAACGCCTCGGGCAAGATCGTCGCCGCCATCAATATCGGCGCCCAGACCGCGCGCGCCTCGACCTCGCATATGATCGCAAACTTCCTGCCGCTGATGCGCAAGGTCCAGTCCGAACTGCGTCCAATCCTGCGCTGAAATCCGCCGTGCCCCCACGTCACAGAAGGGCCCGAGTCTCTTCATCGGAGCGGACAGCGACTGTCACACACGCTGTCACATAAGCTTTGCAACCATAAATTTCCTTTATATTACAGTGACTTAACACGTCACAAACCCGTCACGGAACTGCAATAAAACCGTCGTTGCGCGCCAATAAGGTCTGCGGCGTCACGAGGCGGCCCACACCAAGGCTGGCCCGGCTCAGAACCGAATTCCGAAAGGGAACTTTCATGAAGACCGCACTTTACGCCAGCACCGCCATTGTTGCGCTTGCCGCATTCGCCACCCCGGCCTTTGCTCAGTCCCGCGACACCATCCAGATCGCCGGCTCCTCGACGGTCCTGCCCTTCTCCTCCATCGTCGCTGAAGAGTTTGGCGCCACCTTCCCAGAGTTCAATACCCCTGTGGTTGGCTCCGGCGGTACCGGCGGTGGTTTCCGCCAGTTCTGCGAAGGTATCGGCGACAACACCATCGACATTGCCAATGCTTCTCGCCCGATGCGCGACAGCGAGCGTGAAGCCTGCGCCGCAAACGGCGTGACCGACATCCGTGAAGTCCAGTTCGGCTTCGACGGCATCGTCTTCGCCTCCTCCGCTTCGGGTGCCGATTTCGCCCTGACCCCGGTCCAGGTGTTCAAGGCCATTGCCGCCAAGGTTCCCGTCGATGGCGAACTCGTCGACAACCCATACACCTCCTGGGACCAGATCGACCCGTCCCTGCCGGCCCAGCCGATCGCTCTCGCCATTCCGGGCTCTAACCACGGCACCCGTGAAGTCTTCCAGGAACGCGTCGTCACCCCCGGTGCCGAAGCTGCCGAGCTGCCAGAAGGCCTCTCCGACGAGGAAATCGAAGCCGTCGAGACCACCTTCCGTCAGGACGTTGTTGTCGAAATCGCCGGTGACTACACCGAGACCCTCGCGCGCCTGACCGCCAACCCCAATACCGTCGGCGTCTTCGGCCTGTCGTTCTACGACCAGAACAAGGACACCCTCAAGGTTGCGACCGTCGACGGCGTTTCGCCATCGCTCGAAACCGTTGCCTCGGGTGAATATCCGGTCAGCCGTCCGCTGTTCTTCTACGTGAAGGGCCAGCACATCGGCACCATTCCGGGCCTCGCCGAATATACCGAATACTACCTCTCCGAAGGCATGTCGGGCGCTGGTGGCTTCCTCGAATCCGCTGGTCTTATCCCTCAGCCAGCTGAAAAGAGCGCCGAAGTCCTCGCCGCCTTCCAGGGGCAGTAAGACAATAACGCGGGCCGCACCCTCTGGTGCGGCCTGCATCTCCCCCAATGTCAGCCAGGAAAGCCTGACACAGTGAACACAACGATCGTCGCCGGTCTGCTCATCGTTCTTCTTGGCCTGGCTTACCAACTCGGCTGGTCCAAGAGCCGAGCCCTCAGCACGCCCGATGGGCAGCGCGTCCACTCCCGCCCGCATTACCACGGCACGCTGGTCGCGCTCTGGACGCTCATTCCGGCGCTGCTCGTGCTCGGCATCTGGGCGTTTTTCTCCCCCGGCGTCACCCGCTGGTTCACCGTCTCACAGCTGCCGGTCGATGTGATCACAAGCCTCGATCAGCTCGGCCTCAACAACCAGCTGCAGCGCGTCCGCGATATCGCCTCCGGCTTCGGCGTCACCGGCGAAATCCAGCCCTTCGAGCAGTCCGCCGGCGATAATCTCCGCCAGTTCCAGCTCCTCAGCTTCCTCATCATGCTCGGCGCTGCAGCCGGCCTCGGCATTCTCGGCCTGACCTTCGCCCGCAAGCGCATCAGCCCGCGCCTGCGCGCCCGTAACGAGGTTGAGCGCGCCATCTCGGTGGCGCTGATCGCCTGTTCGGCTGTCGCCATCCTGACCACGCTGGGCATCGTCGCCTCGCTGGTCACCGAGGCCCTCCGCTTCTTCACCTTCGTCAACCCGCTCGACTTCTTCTTCGGCACCGTCTGGGCCCCGAAATTCTCCTCGACCGGTGCGGGCGACGCCGGGCAGTACGGCATCCTGCCGCTGCTCACCGGCACGCTGATGATCTCGGCCATCGCGATGCTGGTCGCCGTGCCGATCGGGCTGATGACCGCCATCTATCTCAGCCAGTATGCGCACCGCTCGGTCCGCGCCGTGGTCAAGCCGATCGTCGAAATCCTCGCCGGCATCCCCACCATCGTCTACGGCTTCTTCGCCCTGGTGACGGTTGGCCCCTTCCTGCGCAATTTCGGCGATGCCATCGGCCTCTCTATCAGCGCCACCAGCGCGCTGACCGCCGGTCTCGTCATGGGCGTGATGATCATCCCCTTCATCTCCTCGCTCTCGGATGACATTCTCAACCAGGTGCCGCGCACGCTGCGCGATGGTGCCTATGGCCTTGGCGCCACCCAGTCCGAAACCATCCGCAACGTGCTGCTGCCCGCGGCCCTGCCCGGCATTGTCGGCGCCTTCCTGCTCGCCGTCAGCCGCGCCATCGGCGAAACCATGATCGTGGTTCTGGCCGCCGGCAATTCGCCGATCCTGCGCGGCAATCCGCTCGAGCCGGTTTCGACCATCACCGTTTCTATCGTCAACCAGCTCACCGGCGACACTGACTTTACCGGCCCCCAGTCCCTGGTTGCCTTCGCGCTGGGCCTCACGCTCTTCGTGATGACGCTCTGCCTCAACATCGTTGCCCTCTACATCGTCCGCCGCTTCCGGGAGCAGTATGAATGACCGAACAGTTCTACAGCGCTCCCGCTGACGCCATTGCGCGCCGCGCCGCCGTGCGTGCCGGTCTCAAGCGCAGGCATCTCAGCGAGAACATCTTCCGCATCTCCGGCATCGTCGCCATCGTGCTGGCGCTGGGTTTCGTGGCCATCCTTTTCACCGATGTGCTGCGCAAGGGCATCCCTGCCTTTACCCAGTCCAACATCAGCCTGGCCGTCACCTTCGACCCCGAGGTGATCAAGGTCGATCCGGCTCCGGTCCGTGCCGGTGGCCAGTCCGACGCAGACTTCCGCGCTGCCCGCCTCGGCTGGGAGCGGCAGGTTGCCATGCTCAACTGGAACCGCATCATCGAAGCCGCGCTGCGCGACGCTGCGCCGGCCGGGCTCGAAATCGACAGCCGCCAGATCCTTGCCATCCCCGAGACCGATGCGCGCCATCGCGTCCGCGAGATCTTCGTCAATGATCCGTCCGTGCTGGGCCAGACCCGCACAGTCGAATTGCTGGCCTCGGCCAACACCGACAATTGGGTCAAGGGCAATATCAACCGCGACCTCGGCGACAACCAGCAGCAGCTGCCAGCCGCCACGCGCGCCCTCATCGACGCCTTCGAGGAACAGGGCATCATCTCCCAGGGCTTTGCCTGGTCGCTGTTCACCAATGTCGACAGCCGCTCCTCTCCAGCCGCTGCCGGCCTCCTCGGTGCGCTGACGGGATCCATGTGGATGATGCTGATCGTCGTCGTCCTTGCCGTCCCGATCGGGGTGGGCAGTGCCATCTATCTTGAGGAATTCGCGCCAAAGTCCCGCTTCACCGATCTTATCGAGGTGAACATCAACAACCTCGCGGCCGTGCCCTCCATCGTCTTCGGCCTGCTCGGCGCCGCGGTGTTCATCAACTGGTTCCGCCTGCCGCTCTCCGCGCCGCTGGCCGGTGGCCTCGTGCTGACGCTGATGACCCTGCCGACCATCATCATCGCCACCCGTGCAGCCCTGCGCGGCGTCTCCCCGGCCCTGCGCCAGGCGGCGCTCGGCATGGGTGCGAGCCGTACGCAGATGGTGTTCCACCATGTGCTGCCGGTCACCTTCCCCTCGATCCTGACCGCCACCATCATCGGTGTGGCGCAGGCCCTGGGCGAGACCGCGCCGCTCCTGCTCATCGGCATGAACGCCTTCGTCGCCTCGGTGCCCGGGACGCCGCTTGATCAGGCAACAGCTCTGCCGGTGCAGATCTATCTCTGGCAGGCCAATGAGAACCGCAACTTCTTCGAGGCCCGCACCTCTGCTGCCATCATGGTGCTCTTGGCCTTCATGATCACGCTCAATGCCATCGCCATTTTCCTGCGCTCGCGCCTCGAAAAGCGCGCTTAAGGAGACCCCGCAAAATGGATATGCTTGCCGGTAAGGTAAAGATGACCACCAAGACCCTGGACGCTGCCATGAACCCCGCTGCCGACCCTGCCGAGCTCATCGAGCGCCCGATCCGCCTTTCCGCCCGTGACGTTACCGTTCACTACGGCGCCAAGCAGGCTTTGCACGGGATCTCCATCGACATCCCCGATCGCGCCGTCACCGCGTTCATTGGCCCCTCGGGATGCGGCAAGTCCACCTTCCTGCGCTGCATCAATCGCATGAACGACACCATTGAAGGCGCCAAGGTCGGCGGCCGGATCGAACTCGACGGCGAGGACATCTATGCCCCCGATCTCGACGTGGTCGAACTGCGCGCGCGTGTCGGCATGGTGTTCCAGAAGCCGAACCCCTTCCCCAAGTCGATCTACGACAATGTCGCCTATGGCCCGCGCATCCACGGCCTCGCGAGGAACAAGACCGATCTCGACGAGATCGTCGTCAACTCCCTGCGCAAGGCCGGCCTCTTCGAAGAGGTGAAGGACCGTCTCGCCGAGCCGGGCACCGGTCTTTCCGGTGGTCAGCAGCAGCGGCTCTGCATCGCCCGCGCCATCGCCGTCGGCCCCGAAGTCATTCTCATGGACGAGCCCTGTTCGGCTCTCGATCCGATCGCCACGGCCATCATCGAAGAGCTGATCGACGAGCTGCGCACCAATTATACCATCGTCATCGTCACCCACTCCATGCAGCAGGCGGCCCGCGTCAGCCAGAAGACCGCGTTCTTCCACCTGGGCAATCTCATCGAGAAGGGTGACACCGAGGACATTTTCACCAATCCGGTGAACAAGCAGACCCAGGACTACATCATGGGCCGCATCGGCTGATCGCGGACGAGGAGAGTTTTATGTCCAACGCCGAACATATCGTTACCGCCTATAGCGAAGAGCTTCTCACCCTCGCCCAATCCATCGCCGAAATGGGCGGCCTTGTCGAAGCCGCGATCGAGAACGGTACCAAGGCCCTCATCACGCTTGACCGCGAACTGGCCGACGTCACCATCATCGGCGATCAGCGCATCGACGACATGCAGCGTCGCATCGATGACATGGCCGTTTCCATGATCGCCCGCCGCCAGCCCATGGCGTCCGATTTGCGCGCCATCATCACCGCCATCCACGTTGCCAACGATCTCGAGCGCGTCGGCGACATGGCCAAGCAACTGGCCCGCCGTTCGCTCAAGCTCGAAGGCATCAGCCTTCAGCCGTCCTTCTACAACGGCGTCAAGAACATGAAGACGCTGGTGCTGCGGCAGGTGAAAGACGCTCTCGACGCCTACGCCAATCGCGATGCGGAGGCCGCCGTGGAAGTCTGCAACCGCGATGACGAGGTCGACGCGCTGCATACGTCGCTGTTCCGCGAACTTCTCACCTATATGATGGAAGATCCGCGCAACATCACCACCTGCACGCATCTGCTGTTCTGCGCCAAAAACCTCGAGCGCATTGGCGACCACGCCACCAATGTCGCAGAGCGCGCTTATTATCTGCAGACCGGCAAGCAGCTTACCGCCGAAGTCCAGCAGCTGCAGCGCCAGCAGATCAAGATCTGACACGAGGCATATCCTCTCGTCCTCTCCTGAAAGAAGGGGACGAGAGGGAGCTGACATAGTTTAATAGCAACGGCCCCTTCTCCGGAGGCCGAACGACGGAGCACATCCATGCCCGCGACGATCCTTGTTGTCGAAGACGAAGGCGATATCGCCATCCTGCTGCGCTATAATCTCGAGGCCGAAGGGTTTAGCGTGATTACGGCCGAAAGCGGTGACGAGGCCCAGCAGGCCATCGCCGAGAAGCTTCCTGATCTCATCCTCCTCGACTGGATGCTGCCTGAAATTTCGGGCATCGAACTCTGCCGGCGCCTCCGCGCGCGTGACGAAACGGCCCGCGTGCCGATCATCATGCTCACCGCCCGCGGTGAGGAAGAAGAGCGTGTCCGCGGCCTTGCCACCGGTGCAGACGACTATGTCGTAAAACCCTTCTCGGTCCCCGAGCTCCTGGCGCGCATCCACGCCCTCCTCCGCCGCGCCAATCCCAATCTCGTCACCGCCTCGCTCAAGGTCGGCGATCTCGAAATCGACCGCACGACGCACCGGGTACGGCGCGCCACCCGCGACATCCATCTGGGGCCCACCGAATATCGTCTGCTCGAATATCTGATGCGCCATCCCGGCCGCGTCTATTCACGCGAGCAACTGCTGGACGGTGTCTGGGGCAATGATGTTTATGTCGACGAGCGCACGGTCGACGTGCATATCGGCCGTCTCCGTCGCGCCATCAATCGCGGTCGTGAAGCGGACCCGATCCGCACTGTTCGCGGCGCGGGTTATTCCTTCGACGAACGTTTTGGCCAGGCCGCCTGATCATGATCACCATCTACCACAACCCCGAGTGCGGAACCTCGCGCAACACGCTGGCGATGATCGTCCAGAGTGGCGAGCCCCATGAAGTGATCGATTATCGCACCAACCCGCCCGATGAGGCGCGGCTGCGCTGGATGATCGCCAGTGCCGGGCTCAGTGTGCGCGACGCTATCCGCCAGAAGGGAACGCCCTACACCGAAGTGGGCCTCGACAACCCCGAGCTGGACGATGACGCGCTCATCGCCGCCATGCTGTCCCATCCCATCCTCATCAATCGGCCCTTTGTCGTCACCCCGAAGGGCGTCCGCCTCTGCCGCCCCTCGGAACTGGTGCTGGACCTGCTCAAAAATCCCGATATAGGCCCGTTCACCAAAGAAGACGGCGAAGTCATCATCGATGCCAATGGCAAGCGCCTGAAGGGCTGATTGCCCCTAGGGCCCGACTTCGGGGCTGTCGCGGAGCGGCGTCCGGTCGTCGAGCGGCACGGTCTGACGTTCGATCATCCGGTGCACCCTCGGTTTGCCTTCGCCCCGGTGCAGCGCCCGCAACTGGTCGATATTTTCGGCATCGGCCTTGGTGCGGCGCATATTGTGCCGGACGTAGTCGATCCAGGTCGGCACGTGGTAGCTCTCCACCCAAAGCTCGGGGTGTTCCAGATCGCGCAGCAGTGACCACTGCCGCGCCCCGTCCCGCATGCGGATGCGGCGGCGCTCGCTCATCAGGGCGAAGAAGCGCGGAATATCTTCCTGGGCAATGTGATAGTCGATCATCACCATGATCGGCCCACTCTGCGGCCTGAGGTCGAGACGCAACATCGGCTCGTTGAACGTGTCGAGCGGATTGAGGTCGCGCTCGTTGAACTGCGGCAGCGCCAGGCGGAAACCGACCAGCAGGCACATCAGCAGTACAAGGCTCGCCGATGCCAGGGCCCAATCCGGCCCGACGCTGTCGGCTACTGCGCCCCAGAGCCAGCTACCGGCCGCCATGCCGCCAAAAGTGGCCGTCTGGTAGAGCGACAGCGCACGGCCCACTACCCAGCGCGGCGAAGAGAGCTGGATCGACACATTGAACAGTGACAGCGCCAGAACCCAGCAGGCCCCTGCTGGCAACAGTGCGAAATGGCTGAGGATCGGGTCGCGGCTGAACCCGAGCGTCACGCAGGCGATGGCAAAGCCGAGGCACGCCATCCGCACGATGGCTTCATTGCTGAACCGCTGCCGCACCCGGCCATTGAGGAAAGCACCGATAATCGCGCCGAGCCCGAAACACCCCAGCAGCGTGCCATAGACCATGGCCCCGCCGCCGACATATTCGCTTGCAACTGAGGGCAGCAGCGCCAGCACCACAATGGCCGCGACACCGAAAAGAAATCCACGGAACAGCACGGTCAGCAGATTGGGCGACAGCGACACATAGCGAATGCCGGCCCACATGGCCCGGCCGAGCGTCTCGCGCGGCAGCCTGGCAGGGGGTTGGCTGGGTTTCCAGCGCCACAGCGCCGCAATCAGCGTCAGATAGGACAAAGCGTTGATGGCAAAGGCCGCGCTTGCCCCGGCAAAGGCGACGATCAGCCCACCCACCGCGGGTCCGACGCTGCGCATCATGTTGAAGCCCATGGCGTTGAGCGTCACCGCGCCGGGCAGATCCTCGCGCGGCACCAGATCGCCCATGGAGGCCTGCCAGGACGGATTGAACAGCGCTGAGCCGCAGCCGATGAGGAAGGTGAAGGTCAACAGCAGCCAGGGATTGAGCAATCCCATGAAGGCGAAGATCGCCAGCACCAGCGACACCAGCGCCATGCCCGACTGGGCAACAAGCATCACGGTGCGGCGGTCGAAATTGTCCGCAAGGGCCCCTGCTGCAATGGAAAAAATCATGATCGGCAGCGTCGTCGACGCCTGCACCAACGCCACCATATTGTGGGAGTCGGTGAGCGTGGTCATCATCCAGCCCGCCCCGACGGACTGCACCAGCCCGCCGAGATTGGATACCAGCGTTGCCAGCCACAACAGGCGGAAATGCTCGTGGCGGAAGGGCGCCAGCATGGATGGGCGCTCAGACATAAGGCCTCTCAATTCTGCGTAATGCCTTCATGCGCCACCCGGGCTGCGGAGGCAAGGCCGGTGGCTCATTCCGAACCCTCGGGCCACAACCTTGGTTCCTGCCCTTCCCCGCTTCTATGCCCGAGGGACAAAAAAAACGGGGCCCATCGGCCCCGTCCAATATTCTGCTCTCTGGCCGGGGTGTTAGCCGGCAGAGGTATAGGCCGTCTTCACCACGGTGAAGAACTCTGCGGCATATTTGCCCTGCTCGCGCGGACCATAGCTCGAGCCCTTGCGCCCGCCGAACGGCACGTGGAAATCGACACCTGCGGTCGGCACGTTGACCATCACCATGCCGGCTTCCGAATTGCGCTTGAAGTGGGTGGCGTATTTCAGAGAGGTCGTCACGATGCCGGCGCTGAGGCCGAAATCGGTGTCATTGGAGATGGCAAGCGCCTCGTCATAATCCTTGGCCTTGATCACGGCTGCGACCGGGCCAAAAATTTCCTCGCGGGCAATGCGCATCGAGTTCGTCGCTTCGGTGAACAGCGTAGGCTGCAGGAAGTAGCCCTCGGTGTCCTTCTTCACGCGCTCGCCGCCGGCGACAAGCTTGGCGCCCTCGGCCTTGCCGATCTCGATGTAGTCGGTGTCCTGCTTGAGCTGGCTCGGATCGACCACGGGACCGATCTCGGTGTCCTTGTCCAGAGCATCGCCGACGCGCAGATTGCGGGTACGCTCAGCCAGGGCCTCGACGAATTTGTCGTGGATGCCTTCTGTGACGATGACGCGCGACGCCGCCGTGCACCGCTGGCCGGTCGAGAAGAAGGCTGACTGCGCAACCGATTCAACGGCGACCTTGAGGTCCGCGTCATCGAGGACGATGGTCGGGTTCTTGCCGCCCATTTCGAGCTGGAACTTGCGGTTGTGCTCGATCGAGGCAGCAGCGACGCGCTTGCCGGTGCCCACCGAACCGGTGAACGAGATGGCCGAGACATCCTTGCTGTCGAGCATGGTCTGACCGACGACCGAACCCTTGCCCATGACAAGGTTCAGCACGCCTTTGGGCAGGCCGGCACGCACGAGGATATCAACGATCGCCCAGGTCGAACCCGGCACTAGATCGGCCGGCTTGATGACCACGGTATTGCCATAGGCCAGAGCCGGGGCAATTTTCCAGGACGGGATGGCGATCGGGAAATTCCACGGCGTGATGATGCCGATAACGCCAATCGGCTCGCGGGTGATCTCGACGTTCACGCCCGGGCGCACGGATGGCAGGATTTCGCCCGCAAGACGCAGCACTTCGCCAGCGAAGAAGTCAAAGATCTGGCCGGCGCGGGTCACTTCGCCGATGCCTTCGGGCAAGGTCTTGCCCTCTTCGCGGCTCAACAGCTCGCCGAGCTCCTGCTTCCGCGCCAGGATCTCGTCGGCGGTCTTGCGCAGGATGGCATGGCGCTCAAGGATGCCTGAGCGCGACCACGCCGGGAAAGCGGCCTTGGCGGCGGCAATCGCCCGCTGGGTCTCTTCGGCCGTGGCGCGGGCATAGACACCCACAACGTCGGTGAGATTGGACGGGTTGATGTTCTCAGCCCCGTCAGTCCCCACCCATTCGCCGTCGATGAGGTTCTTGTGCAGTTCGGTCATTTCGCAAGCCTTTCGGATCGTTGGTCAGCGCGAGTGGTGAGCGCTAGAGGAGGTCGGCGCGAGCCAGGTCGCGCAGCAGATGACTGGTGCCATAGGTCCAGGGTGGGCATTTGGTGGAGAGGTTCACCCGGTTCGACAGGGTACCCAGGCTCGGCGTCGAGATCGAAACCACGTCGCCGATCTTGTGGGTGAAACCCTTTCCGGCGCCATCGCGATCCTTCACCGGCGCGAACATGGTCCCCAGATAGAGCACCAGCCCGTCCGGATACTGATGGTGGCCACCGATGGTCGCTTCGACCAGCGACGCGGGTGTCCGCGAAATCTGGCCCATCTTGGATTGGCCTTCGAGAACAAAACCGTCCTCGCCTTCGACGCGCAGGGCGATCTCGGCCTCGCTGATGGTCTCGAGTGTGAACTCGCCGTCGAAAAGGCGCACGAACGGCCCGAGCGAAGCCGAGGCGTTATTGTCCTTCGCCTTGCCCAGAAGCAGGGCCGATCGGCCTTCCACGTCGCGCAGATTGACGTCATTGCCCAGCGTCGCGCCGATGATCTCGCCGCGGCTCGTCACCAGCAGCGCAACCTCCGGCTCAGGGTTGTTCCAGTTCGAAACCGGGTGCAGCCCAACTTCGGCGCCATGTCCCACCGAGCTCATCGGCTGGCCCTTGGTGAAAATCTCGGCGTCGGGGCCGATGCCCACTTCGAGATACTGGCTCCAGACGCCCTTCTCGATCAGCGCGGCCTTGACCTTCATGGCGCCATTGGAGCCCGGCACAAGCTGGCTGAGATCGGTGCCGATCAGATCGAGGATCTCGCCGCGCAGGGCATCGGCACGGGAGTTGTCGCCGCGCGCCTGCTCCTCGATAACGCGTTCGAGCAAGGAGACGACGAAGGTCACACCCGAAGCCTTGATGGCCTGGAGGTCGATCGGGGACAGCAACACAACCTGTTCAGCGTCTACCGGGTTGGCAAAGGAATTGGCGAGGATGGTGCCGGCGTCGCCCAGACTGGTTCCGTCAGCACTGCGGACATGCTCGGCGGCCTTGCCGCCCTCTGCAATATCCCGCACCGTGGCAAAACCCTTGGCGGTGATATCGATCAATTCTCCGTTCCGCACGGTGACGATGCGTGGATGTGCATATCCCGGTACACGGGCGCGCCCGATCAAGATTCCACCAGGGATAATGTCGCCGACCATAAGAGTTCCTCCCGCCTATTGGTGTGGAGTGACTAACCCGGCAGCCCGACCCGGTGCAAGTTAAACCGGCATAAAATCATACTATTGCTGCTTTCCGCCGACCGGAAGGGCCACTGCTCGTGCCAGCTGGCTCAGATAGGCGGAAAATTCCGGGTCCTCTCCGGCGAGATGCGCATCCATGGCGTCCCGAAAGTCTTTTCGGGCGCACCACTCGCGCATCCAGTCTTCCCAGGAGCGCCACCGCCGCAGGTCAGCACCCGACATTTTTGGTTCGTAGGTCAGGATATAGGCGCGCTCGAACAGCGAGATCAAAATGCCGAAGAGCGCCGATTTACGGGCGGCCTGCTCGGCATCCAGCCCCATGGACGGGGCGGGATCGAGCAGGCGAAGGTCGGGATGGCTGAGGACCAGCTTGAGGAACTCGACATATTCGTCGGCCAGCATCAGGTAGATTTCTTCTTCCTCCTGCTGGCGCTGCCGCGCGCGGTCGAGGACATAAAACATGATCGCCATCGGAAGGCCGACCACGGTGACGACATAGCTTGCAGTTTCCCAGGACATGATGTTCTCCCCTCGCCCTACGCGTACCAGACCTATTCAGTTCCCGTTCAGCCACGCCGCAATACTGACGCATTGGGTGGAGACATCTCTCCACCCATGTGACCAAGGAGTCTCTCATGCGTCTTTCGAGCGTCCTCATTCCCTTCGCCCTCATCGCCACCGCCGTCCCTGCTTATGCGGGCTCGATCACCATCGAAGGCCAGGGCGAAGTGCGCGCTGCGCCGGACATGGCAATGATCAGCTCGGGCGTCACCACCCAAGGCGCGACCGCCCGCGAAGCGCTGGACGCAAACACCGCGGCCATGGCGGAGCTGATTGCGGCGCTCAAGGCAGAAGGCATCGAGGCTCGCGACATCCAGACCTCGGGCTTCTCGGTCAACCCGAACTATGTCTATTCCGATGCCCGCGACGAACATGGCTACACCCTGCCGCCCAAGATCAATGGCTATCAGGTGTCCAACACTGTCAGCGTCGCCGTCCGCGATCTGGGCGAGCTGGGCTCCATCCTCGACAAATCCGTCACCGTTGGCGCCAACACCATCAATGGCGTGAGCTTCTCGGTGGCCGATCCGTCCGAACTCTATAACGAGGCCCGCAAGGCCGCTTTCGCTGACGCCCGCGACAAGGCCGCGCTCTATGCCAACGCTGCCGGTGCTACCTTGGGCGAGCTCGAATCCATCACCGAAAGCCAGGGTTTCAGCGGCCCCCAGCCCTACCCCATGTATGCCCGCGCCGAGATGGCAGCCTCCGCTCCGGTGCCGGTCGAAGCTGGCGAGATGAGCTTTGCCATCACCGTCAAGGTCGAGTGGGATTTGAACAACAAAGCCGACTAATTGGCTGGATAATGCTGGCTTCGCCACGTTTCGGCCAAACCAGCCATGGCATAGAGCCCGCGCAATGGCCCCGCAACTTTGGGGCCATAAGCTTGCGAGCTTCCCGCCTCCCCTCTTGAGGGGCTCGGGACGGTGGGGATGGTTTTCGTAGTCACCCATCCCCACCAACCCCTTTGCTCTACCCCAGCACAACCTTCCAGAGCATGTTGAGGCCGACCAGGACCAGGAAGCCCGCGAACACATATTTCAGCGTCTTCTGGTCGAGCCGGTGCGCCAGCGCGGCACCGAGCGGCGCACAGAACGCGGCGAGCACGCCGACCAGCACCAGCGCCACCAGATTGATATAGCCGATGCTGAGCGGCGGCAGATCCGCGACGCCCCAGCCGGAAATCAGATAGCCCAGCGTCCCCGAGAGCGCGATGGCGACACCGATGGCCGCCGAAGTGCCGACCGCCTTGTGCATGGTCTCCCCAAAGGCCACCAGCGTCGGCACGGTCAGCGATCCGCCCCCGATCCCCATCAGCGACGAGAGATATCCCACCACAAACCCGGCGCCCCGGTGCGTATTGGCCGAATTGCGCAAATGCCCCATCAGCCTGGTCTGGAACGAGAACAGGATATTGGCGGCAATCACGAATGCGAGCACCGCAAAGACGATGCGCAGCGCATCGCCTGAGAAGAACCCCGCCATCAGTCCACCGATGAGCGTTCCCGCCACAATGAACGGCACCCAGAGCCGCAGCGCCTTTGTATCGACCGCGCCGCGCTTGTGGTGCGCCCGCGCGCTCATGATGCCTGTCGGAATGATGATGGCCAGCGACGTGCCCACCGCCACATGCTGGACGATATCGGGATCAAATCCCATCAACAGCAGCGCATTGCCCAGCGCCGGCACGATCACCGCACCGCCGCCGATGCCCAGGAGGCCCGCGGCAATCCCCGAGACGACGCCTGTCGCCAGCATCCCCACCACAAACGGCCAATAGGCGAGGACCGCGTTCCAATCCATGTTCATTCCCCAATAAGATGCAGCACCACTTCGCGCCGATGCGGCCGCCTGCGGTGTTCAAAGAGATAAAGTCCCTGCCAGGTCCCCAGCACCGGATGCCCGCCGGAAACCGGTATGCCGATAGACGTCTGGGTCAGCGCCGCCTTGATATGGGCCGGCATGTCATCCGGCCCTTCGGTCGTGTGCACCAGCCAGTCCATGCCTTCCGGCACGAGACGCCGGAAAAAACCGCTCAGATCCGTCTGGACGTCCGGATCGGCATTTTCCTGGATCAGCAGCGAACAGGAGGTGTGACGCACAAAGACCGTCGCGAGCCCCGTTTCGATGCCGCTGTCCCGAACGAAATGACGAAGCCGGGCCGTGAAGTCGAAAAGACCCTGTCCGCGCGTTTCAATGATGAGACTGTCGATGACCTGACGCATGGCGCCACGCTATCACGCCGCGCCGCCACGACCAGAGGCTTGCCGGCCCCGATCCGTCCACCGCCGCATTTGCGCCTTGTTATGCCGTCCCATGTGGACATATCAAAGCTGGGGGAACTGTCTCAGACCCCCGGCGTTTGGGCCTTTCAGCGGATAGAGGGTCCTAGTCCAGCCCACTTTCCCCATTCAGATTGGGTTCAGACGCGGGTCGCGATGCTCGTGCCACCGTGTCTCCGAGACGACGAAGGAAGTAACAATGCGCCTCAAAAACTGGCTCCTGACCGGCACAAGCATCGGTCTCCTTGCGCTCGCACCACTGTCCGCCACTGCGCAGGATGGCGATTTGCGGGCTGCCTACGAAGCCTATGCAGCAGCTCAGGCCAGCGGCGATGCCGCAGCCCTCGAGGCGGCACAAGGCACGCTGACAGAGCTTTGCATCGTCGCCGGCTACGCCAGCCTCGATGAATGCATTGCCGCCATCAACGGTGGCGGGGCCCCTGCACCCGCAGTTGAAGAAGCGCCCCCGGCCGCAGAACCCCAGCCCGAGGCTCCGGTTGAGGAGCCCCAGCCTGAAGCGCCGGCCGAGCAGCCACCTGCCGAAGCGCCGCCTGCCGAACAGCCGCCCGCACCGCAGCCGGAAGCTCCGGTTGAACAGCCTGCAGAGCCCACACCGGAAGTGCCGGTCGAAGAGCCCGCAGCGCCCCAGCCCGAGGCCCCTGTTGAAGAACCCGCAGCCGAAGCGCCGGCTCCGGTTGAGGTTGCCCCGGTCCCCGCTCCTGCTCCCGAGGCTCCTCCGGCGGTCGAAGCGGCCCCGGCCGAGCCCGCCCCGGCCCCTGAAGTTGCGCCTGCCCCCGAACAGCCTGCAGCCCCCGAGGCTCCTGCCGCCGACTATGGCGCTCTGCTGACGGCTCAGGTCGACGCCTATAACACCGGTGTCGCGGACCTGATGGCTGGCAACGACACCGCCGGCGCCCAGGCCCGCATTGACTCGGCCCGCGCTGAAATCGCACGCCTCTGCGCCGAAGCCGGCCTTGGCGACGAAGCCGCTTGCCTTGCCAATTTCGGCCTGCAGCTGCCCGAAATCCCGGCCCTGCCGGCGGCGCCCGCTCCGGCCCCCGACGCCGCGCAGCCAGTCGCGCCCGCGCCCGCTCCTGAAACCCAGCGGCCGGCAGAGGCCGAACAGCCGGTTGCCCCCGTTCCGGCCGAACAGCCCGTTCAGCCAGAGCAGCCCGTCACATCTGAAGGCGCTCCGGCCGAGATCATCCCCGATCTGCCTGCCGGTATCACCGAAGAACAGATCGCCCCGGTTCTCGACAGCGCCAAGGACGAGGCTCCGCAGCCGCCGACCGTCGTCGAGGGTGCGCCTGCCGCTCCTGCCCCCGAAGCGGCGCCTGTTGCTCCGGCACAGCCCGAAACTCCGCCACCGCCACCGCCGTCCAGCGACGTTGACGCCCAGGCACGTATCGAAATACCTGCCGATGCCCAGGTCATCTCGGTTCTCGCCGAGGAAGGTCAGGCGTTCGACGTGACTGCAGCCGCACCGGCCGCGCCCACGGCCCTGCCGCCCAATGTGACGATCGTCAACCAGACCAACGTGGTCAACAACGTCACCAACAACACGACCAATATCGACAATTCGACCACCAACATCGGCGAGCAGAACAACGTGCAGCAAAACAATGTTCAGCAGAACAATGTTCAGCAGAACAATGTTCAGCCGCTTGCACCGGGTGAAGCTATCACCCAGGTGATCCTGCAGGTCGGCACGCAACTGGTGGTCAATTCCATCGGCCAGGACACGGATCGCTTCTACAATGCCCAGCAGGATGAGGTCTTCTACGAGAACCTCCGCAATGGCCGGGTCCGCGAAACCATTACCCGTCCGGACGGTAGCCAGGTGGTGACCGTGCGCAACGCCAATGGCGACATCCTTCGTCGTTCGCGCATTACGCCGGATGGCGAAGAGATCGTCATGGCGTATTTCGACGAGCGCTATGACACCGCCCTGCTGGAATGGCGCGATCCGGGTGCTGAGCTCCCGCCGCTCCGCCTTAATATTCCGGTACGCGACTATGTCCTCGACGCCGAATTTGCCGATGAAGAAGAGTTGGAAGTCTTCTTCCGCCAGCCGCCTGTCGAGCAGGTCGCCCGCATCTACTCCATCGACGAGGTGAAGCGCTCTGCCCGTGTTCGTGACAGCGTGCGTCGACTCGAGGTTGGCAACCTGACGTTCGATACCGGCGCCGCAACCATCGGTCGCGATCAGGTGACCGCCCTCTCCGGGGTCGCCAATGCCATGTTGGGCCTGCTCCAGCAGAACCCGGCTGAAACCTTCCTCATTGAAGGTCACACCGATGCGGTTGGCTCGGACGTCTCGAACCTCGGTCTTTCGGACCTGCGCGCTGCCACAGTGGCCCGCATCCTGACCGACTTCTACGGCGTCCCGCCCGAAAACCTGGCCACCCAGGGCTATGGCGAACGCTATCTCAAGATCCGCACCGAGGCTGCCGAGCGTGAAAACCGCCGCGTCACCATCCGCCGCATCACGCCGCTGATTACCCTCGCCAGCAATTAACCCTGCTGTCGATGCGTTTGAAGGGAGTCGGGGAACCGGCTCCCTTTTTCTGTGCGCTAAGCCGGGGTGCGTCACCCCGCACGCTTGCTCCGCTATTGCTGCCTGTTATCGAGGCCGGTCAAACGAGCAGGAGCCTCCAATGAAGAAACTCGAACTTTTCGTCGAAAATATCATCCTGGCGTCTCGCTGGCTGCTCGTCGCCTTCTACATCGGCCTCGGCATCGCTCTCGCGTTTTACGCGGTGACCTTCTTCGTAAAGCTCTGGGATTTCGGCACCAAGCTGTTCACGCTCGACGAGACCGCGACCATCCTCAAGGTTCTCGGCCTGATCGACGCCGCGCTTATCGCCAGCCTCGTGGTCATGGTGATCATCTCCGGCTACGAGAATTTCGTCTCGCGCTTTGACAATGAGGAAGAAGTGCATTGGCTGGGCCAGATTGACGCCGGGTCGCTCAAGATCAAGGTCGCGTCCACCATCGTGGCCATCTCGTCCATACACCTGCTGCAGATCTTCCTCAACGTGCCCACATACGGTGATCAGGACATCTTCTGGTACACTGTGCTGCACGTTACGTTCATCCTCTCGGCCCTCTTTCTTGCAATCATCGATGGCATTTCAAAAAAGGGCGGCAAGTCAAAGGGCCCTGAACTCTAGATAAGCCATAGCTATCTGCTTGAGGCACAGGAGCCTTTTTCCGGCCATAATTGTTTTGAGCGATGTGATCACGCCGAAGGGAACTCTCACGCAAAGGTCGCGTTCTTTAGCCAGCGTTGCAACAAAGGAGCGAACATATGGCTACCCCCGAACGCGATACTGTTTATACCCAGGACGGCAACCGCACCGTCTATACGCGCGAAAGCAATGGCACCGGCTGGTTTGTCGGCATCATCGTTGCCCTGGCCCTTCTGGCCATCGGCTATCTGGTGTTTTCGGCTAATTCCGGCCCGACGACTTCCGTTGACGTGAACGGCGCACCTGCAATTGAAGCACCGGTGACCGATCCGGTCGTGGCTCCGGCCCCGATGACCGAAGCACCGGCTCCGGCAACTGATGTGGCTCCCATGACCGAAGCTCCCGCTCCGGCCACTGATGCGGCCCCGGTAACCGACGCACCGGCACCGGCAACTGAAGTTGCTCCCCCGGCTGCTCCGGAAGCCACTCCGGTTCCGGCCAACTAATAACCGCCTCCGTCTCGGCCCTCCCCCGAGACCATTGGGCCCCAGCCTTCGCTGGGGCCTTTTGTTTGCGCACGCGCTTGCATCGGGCCGCCGCCGTCCCCATTTTGGCAGCATCAAGGGAACCCGCATGTTCAATATCGACCAGATCCTCAAGACCCTGCAAACCGACAAGAACGCCCAGCGCACGGCAATGACCGGCGCCGCAGGGCTGGCAGCCGGCATGCTGTTGTCGGGCAAGGCCGGAAAGCTCATCGAAGGCACCGCCAAGTTGGGCGCCGTCGCAGCCTTGGGAGGCCTCGCCTACAAGGCCTGGCAGAACTATCAGGGTCAGCAGCCCACCGCCCCAATGCCGGCCGAGGATGCGTTTATCCCGGCCCAGACTGACACCCACGGCCAGGAGGAACTCGGCAAGACCCTGGTGCGGGCCATGATCGCCGCAGCCAAGGCCGATGGCCGCATCGACGCCGAGGAAAAGGAAGCCATCTTCGAAAAACTGAAAGCCATGACGCTTTCGGCCGAAGAGAAGGCCTGGGTCTTCGACGAGCTTTCAAGCCCTCTCGACATCAACGCCGTTGTCGCCCGCGCCGATACGCCCGAGCACGCCGCCGAGATCTATGCCGCTTCCCTTGTGGCCATTTCTGCCGATACTGCCGCCGAGCAGGCCTATCTCGAAGTCCTCGCCAATAAGCTCAAACTCGCGCCCGCCCTCGTCGCCGAGATCCACAAGGCTGCCGGCGAAGCCGCGCCACAGGCTGCCCCTGTGCAGGCCTCGCCCTTCGCCTACACGCCCTCCGGCAAGTTCTGAGGAGTGTTCACCGCGCGTTCAGGCGGCGCGCGGTAACACCCATGTGCGTTCTTGCGATCCCTGCCCGCGGCCTCCATGTCTGCGGGCAAGGAGATCACCATGGAACTCGGACTTTACTCATTTGCGGAAAACACCCCCGATCCGCTGAACGGCAACCACCTGCAGTCGCCTGCGGAGCGCGTTCGGGACCTCATCGAGGAAATCGAGCTGGCTGACCAGCTCGGCCTCGCCTTCTACGGTCTGGGCGAACATCACCGCCCCGACTACGTCGCCTCTGCCCCCACCACCATTCTTGCGGCGGCGGCGGCGCGCACCAAATCCATTCGCCTCTCGACCGCCGTCACCGTGCTCAGCTCGGAAGACCCGGTTCGCGTCTATCAGCAGTTCTCGACACTTGATCTGATCAGTAATGGTCGCGCTGAAATCATGGCGGGCCGCGGCTCGTTCATCGAGAGCTTCCCGCTCTTCGGCTACAAGCTCGACGATTACGATGATCTGTTCGAGGAAAAGCTCGAAATGCTGCTCGCCATCCGCAAGGGTGGCAAGATCGCTTGGCCTGGCAGCCAGCACACCCAGCCAATCCCGGGCATCGAAATCTACCCGAAACCGGTGCAGGATCCGCTGCCGCTCTGGATCGCGGTCGGGGGCACGCCCAATTCCGTCGCCCGCGCGGCCTATCACGGCCTGCCCTTGATGATTGCCATCATTGGCGGACGGCCGCGCCAGTTCGTACCGCTGGTCGATCTCTATCGCCAGACCGGCGCCAAGGTCGGCCATGCCGCCTCAGCGTTGAAACTGGGAGTTTCCGGTCACGGCTTCATCGCCGAGGACAGCCAGTCGGCCCGCGATATCGCTTTCCCGGCCCACAGCGCTGCGATGAGCCGCATTGGCGCCGAACGCGGTTGGCCGCCCACCACCCGAGCCCAGTTCGACGCCGGCACAACGGCCGAAGGCGCTTACTACATGGGCTCGCCGCAGGAAGTGATCGACAAGATCCTGATGCAGCATGAGTGGTTCAGGCACGATCGCTTCGGCCTGCAGCTCAGTGTCGGCACCTTGCCCCATGACAAGGTCATGAGGGCAATCGAGCTCTACGGCACCGTGGTCAAGCCGGCGATCGACAAGGCGCTCGGGACTACTTCGCCGAGCGCGTGATCGAGCGGATTGCCAGCGGGGGCACACCGGACTTCTCGGAAATGGCGCGGTCCTGCTCTTCAATTGCAGCCTTGGCGGGCTCATCCCCGTCGAGGCCACCGAGCAGATTAGCGTCAACCTTGCGATTGGAGCGCTGCGAACCGTCTTCGTAGACAATGTCGAACATGACGAATTCGGTGCGGGCGGTTGGCTTTCTGGCCATGGTAAACTCCTTTGGACAAAACATAACCGCGAGCCCGGGGGGCCCGCGGTCTTCGGTAGATATAGTTCTGGGGATCAGCGGTAGATGTGGTCGCCCTGCTCGTCGACGATCTGGCGACCCTTGCTCAGAGCGAGCGCAACCAGATCTTCGCGAGAATTCATGCGGTCGGCGCGGATGAACCGGTAGCTCTTGAGCTCGCCGCCAATTTCCTTCTCGATCGTGCCGGCCAGCTGCAGTTCGCTGCCCGCCTTCATTTCGATGGCCTTGATCAGATGGCCTTTGTAGCTTTCCTCGCCCATGACCTTGTCACCGGCCGGCTCGGCGCTGGCAGCTCCCCCGCCGCCGAAAAGCTTCTTGAAAAACGACATAAGCGGCCCTCCTTCTTATTGCGGTCTGCGCACCGGCCGGGGTCGCACCAGCTCACCGCGCTTGTCCATCTCTTCCTGCAACCAAAGCGGTGAGATGTCAAAATAGTTGGGCCAGGTCGGCACCCCGTTGGCGAGGCTCACCTTGGCGAAATAGGCCCGGTCCCGGAGGGGTTCGGTGCCCTCTCCGCGTTCGGAGAGCATCGGCGCCGCGTTGAAGGTGCCCAGGGTTCCATCCGAGAACATTACCACCAGTTTGAAGGGGGTAGCGGCCCGGATGGAGGTGATTTTGAGGCGCGGAGCCGCCATGGAGCTGCTCCTAGTTGTCGAGGAAGCTCCGCAGCTTGCGGCTCCGGCTCGGATGCTTGAGCTTGCGCAGGGCCTTGGCTTCGATCTGACGGATACGCTCGCGCGTCACCGAGAACTGCTGGCCCACTTCTTCGAGCGTATGGTCGGTATTCATGCCGATACCAAAGCGCATGCGCAGCACGCGCTCTTCGCGCGGCGTCAGCGAGGCCAGAACGCGCGTGGTGGTTTCACGCAGGTTCGACTGGATCGCGGCATCGATCGGCTGGATCGCGTTCGAGTCCTGGATGAAATCGCCCAGGTTCGAATCTTCCTCGTCACCGATCGGCGTCTCGAGCGAAATCGGCTCCTTGGCGATCTTGAGGACCTTGCGAACCTTGTCGAGCGGCATCTGCAGCTTTTCGGAAAGCTCTTCCGGCGTCGGCTCGCGGCCGATTTCGTGCAGCATCTGGCGGCTGGTGCGGACGATCTTGTTGATCGTCTCGATCATGTGCACCGGAATACGGATGGTGCGCGCCTGATCGGCGATCGAGCGGGTGATCGCCTGACGGATCCACCAGGTCGCATAGGTCGAGAACTTGTAGCCGCGGCGGTATTCGAACTTATCGACCGCCTTCATCAGGCCGATATTGCCTTCCTGAATGAGATCGAGGAACTGCAGGCCGCGGTTGGTGTACTTCTTGGCGATGGAGATCACGAGACGCAGGTTCGCCTCGACCATTTCCTTCTTGGCAATCGCAGCTTCGCGCTCACCCTTCTGCACCTTGTGCACGATACGGCGGTATTCGGCGATATCGAGGCCGGTCTCGGTGGCAAGCGTCGCGATATCCTGACGGATGTCGTGGACCGTGTCGGCTTCGCGGCGGGCAAACTCGCCCCAGCCCTTGCCGGGCAGGTTTTCGAGGCCCTGTTCCCAGGTCGGGTCGAGCTCGCGCCCGTAATAGTTCTGCAGGAAGGCTTCGCGCTTGACGCCATAGCTCTCGGCCAGACGCAGCAGACGACCTTCGAGCTTCACCAGACGCTTGTTGATGTCGTAGAGCTGCTCGACCAGGCTTTCGATACGGCTGGCATTGAGCGAGAGCGACTTCACATCGGTGATGACTTCGCCGCGCAGCGCGCTCAGGCGCTCGGTTTCCGCGTCGGAAACCGTGGCCGAACGGTCCTCGGCGTGACGGTCCTGCATCTCGCGCATCTGGCCATAGGCCTCAGCGATGCGGTTGAAGGTTTCCACGACCTGCGGCTTGAGCTCGGCTTCCATCGCCGACAGCGACAGGGCGTTATCGAACTCATCATCGTCGTCGTCGACCGGGTCCTGCGGGGGCTCTGGCTCTTCCGGGACGTAATCGTCATCTTCGCCCGACGAGGCCCGCTTGGCGGCAGCCTTGGGCTTGTCCTTGGACGTCTCCGGCTCGGCCTTGACCGGCATTTCGACGGTCGGCGCAGCCTGCTTGGCGTCGGGGCCGGCATAGGTGGCTTCGAGATCGATAATGTCGCGCAGCAGGATTTCGCCCTGCGCCAACTGATCACGCCAGATAATGATGGCCTGGAAGGTCAGCGGGCTCTCGCAAAGGCCCTCGATCATGGTCTCGCGACCAGCCTCGATGCGCTTGGCGATGGCGATTTCGCCTTCGCGGCTCAGCAGCTCGACCGAACCCATCTCGCGCAGATACATGCGCACCGGGTCATCGGTACGGTCGGAGCCGGACTTGGCATTGGACGTGTTGGCAACAGCCGTGCCGGTCGAGGGCGCGACTTCAGTGCCGGTTTCTTCCTCGTCCTTCTCGACTTCGGTCTCTTCGACCTCGTCCTCGTCGACGACGTTGATGCCCATTTCCGAGAACATGGACATGAAGTCTTCGATCTGCTCGGAACTCACTTCGTCCGAGGGAAGAACGGCATTCAGCTCTTCATAGGTGACATAGCCGCGCTTCTTGGCGACCTTGATCAGCTTCTTGACCGCCGCATCGTTCTGATCGATCAGGGGGCTGTCATTGGACGTCTCGGGAGCCCCGGATTCGGGCTTCTCGGTGTCCTTGCTGACTTTGTTCGCTGCCTTGGTGGCCATCTGCTACTCCTCGGGACCCGCGGTCTTCGGGCGCCGGACTTGTCATAGGTGGGGACAGCTCAAGACAAGGTAAAGGTTTGGTCACCAAGCCGTTAACAAGCTCAGCTATCCATGGCTCGCATTGGGACTGCGTCGGTCTGCAAAAGCATACGCAAAAAGCGCGCGTCGTCACAGGCTTTTAGGTCGATCCTAAAAACTGCGAGTCGCGCGTCCCGATAGCGAACCAAATCCTTCGATCAATGCCTCTGTGCCATCGACAGTGGTAATCTGGTTCTTGATGTCTCGCAGCCGTTCAAAGGTTTCTTCGCTCGGGTCTTCGCCCAGCGCGGCTTCGGCTGCCTTCAGCTCCCTATTTAGCTGAACTTTCTTGTTATGCAAGGCCAGCGCATGACTTAATCCGATCTCGGCGTCCGACAAGGCGGTCTCCGGACCGGCCTGCCACACCCCCTGACGCAGCAGGGTGTCGCGCATCCGCTCGAGCGCCGCCCCATGGCCACGCGCCCCAAGGGCCGACTTCAAATCTTCGGCGGAAATATCGTGGTGGCGCACCACCAGGGCGAGGATGTCGCTCAAAACCTTCTGCGCCAGCGCGGTTTCACAGTCGAGCGCCGCCAGCGCCTCGAAGCTGTGCTCTACCGCTGCCGGGTGATTAACCAGCGTCAGGATGATGGTCGCCTCGCGCGGCGTCACATTGGCCACCGCGCTCGGGCGCATCAGCCGCGAATTGCGCAGCGTGTCGGAAACAACCAGCCGCGGCGTTCCACGCGACGGGAATCCATAGGCCCCGCTCTGCCCATAGGCGGGACGACCCATGCCCTTGTCGCGCCCTTGCCGCAGCGGGGCGAAAAAGGCCTTCAACTTTTCGTCAAACGCCTGCTGGTAGTGGAAGCGCACATTCTGGTCGCCGATAACATTGGCCCGCTCGCGCAGCCGCGCCTGCAGCGCCGCCCGCTCTTCCGGCGCTTCGGGCACAAGCCCACCAGTCTCGAGGCTCCATACCATGTCCGAAAGGCTGCGAGCCGTGTCGATCACATCGGCAAAGGCTTGACGTCCCTGCGCCTTGATCAGATCGTCTGGGTCCTGCCCTTCCGGCAGGGTCGCGATCTTGACGCTCCGGCCCGGCTTGAGATGGGGCAGGACGATGTCGATGGCGCGCTCGGCGGCCTTCAACCCGGCCTTGTCGCCGTCAAAGCACAGCACCGGCACATCGGCCATCCGCCACAAGAGCTGCAGATGCTCCTCGGTCAGCGCCGTTCCGAGCGGCGCTACGGTACCTTCGAAGCCCGCCGACACAGCAGCGATCACGTCGAGATAGCCTTCCACCACCACGACACTGGCCGCATTGCGCGCCGCCGTCTTGGCCGAATGCCCATTATAAAGCGTCTGGCGCTTGGAAAAGAGCGGTGTTTCCGGCGAGTTGAGATATTTCGCCGGCACGTCCGGGCTCATCGCCCGACCACCAAAGGCGATCACCCGGCCCTTGAAGTCCATGATCGGGAACATCACCCGGTTGCGGAACCGGTCATAGGTCAGCGGATCGTCGTCGCGGCTGGTGACAAGACCGGTCTCGATCATCGCCTGCGCCGACACGCCATTGGCCGCCAGATGCTCTTTCAGCCCATTGCGGCTGTCCGGCGCAAAGCCGATGCGGAACCGCGTCTGGCTGATCGCCGACACACCGCGCTCAAACAGATATCCGCGCGCCCGCGCCCCGATATTGTGGGCCAGCGCCGCCTCGAAATATTTCGTCGCCAGCTCCATGACGTCGAGCAGGCTTTTTTGCGCGGCATCGCGCTTTTCGATCCGCTCGTCGCGCGCCGGCATCGGTACGCCGGCCATTCCGGCCAGTTTTTCGACGGCCTCCGGAAAGCTGAGGCCGACCTTCTCGGTCAGGAACCGGAACTGATCCCCCGAGGCCCCACAGCCAAAGCAATGGTAAATCCCGCGCCGATCGTCGGCGTGAAAGCTCGGGCTCTTCTCGTTGTGGAACGGGCAGCAGGCCCACATGTCGCCCTTACCGGGCTGGCTTTTGCGCTTGTCCCAAAGCACGTGTTCGCCCACGACCTGCGTTATCGGCAGGCGCTGGCGAATTTCATCCAGGAACTGATCGGAGAAGCGCATGCGTGTTAAGTAAGCACTCCGAAGCGCCGAGTCACGGGCAAGGAACTTATCCACAGCATGACCAAGTACAAAAAACTGCCACTGCCCGTCCTGATCGCCCTGACCACGCTTCCCGCCCTGATGATCGGCACGGTCCTGTGGTTTGTGGCCGACGTGTTCCCGGCCTGCTCAATCACGGAAAAATCCCGGCTGACAGCGCCGGATGGAGCCTTTGACCTCGTCACCTTCTCGCGCAGTTGCGGCGATGACACCCCGGCCAATACCCAGGCGGTGCTGGTGCCACCAGGCGACACCGTCCCGGACGACGCCGCCAGCTTCCTCTCCGTGGCCGCGACGGGTGATTTCGCCCCGCGCTGGACAGCCGACAAGGCTCTCGAGCTCAGCCTGCCGGCCGATGCCCACATTTTTCGCAACGACGACACCGTTGCCGGCGTCGCCGTCACCTATCGCTAGGCCTCAAGCTTCCTTGCTGCGCTGGTAAAGCCGCCAGGCCCAGCCGAAGAGGCCGATGGCCAGAACGATCAGCACGAAGCCGCCCAGGATGATGCTGACCGAAGCCGAGATCACGGGGAACAGCAGGAAAACGAGGCCAAGCAGCACATAGGAAACGCCGGACAGGACCACCGGCCAGATCCGTGCATAGCTCTCGCGCTCGCGCACCACGACGATAATCTGCATCGCGCCCACAAAGACGGCGGCGAAACCGACCAGCATGGATATGAAGGTGACGGTAAAGATCGTCGCGAGGAACGGACTGATCAGGATCACAATACCCAGGATCAGCGACGCCGCATTGGCGATCACGTCGAACCAGTAATTGCCGCTCTTGCCGCCACCGAAGGTGAGGCTCCACAGCCCCAGCGCGCCGTCGATCAGCAGCAGCACGCCACCGAACAGCACCAGCACCGCCAGCGCATCGATCGGAAAGATGACAGCGTAGAGACCAGCCAGCAGCATGAACAAGCCCCGCAGGGCCGTTGCCAGCGCAAAGCGTCTTTTCGTCTTGGATGAAATGCTCAAAACCTTTGCCCTCAAATGCGGGACAGGAGCGTCCCCTCGCGCGCCGCCACCCTATCGAAGCGGCAGACCGACGCCCAGCATCGCCCCGGTTTTAGATTTTCTCAATGCCCCAGTTGCCATTTGTGCATTGATCCCCGGCGCCGCCCGTGAAATGAAGCCGTCTCCCTTCTGAGGCCGCTCGACGGGGCGGTATTGTCTTCATGTCGCTGCCGCTTGTCGCCCTTTTCCTTGCCGCCTTTGCCTTTGGCACTGCGGAATTCGTCATTGCCGGCGTTTTGCCGGAAGTCGCGGCAGGCCTTGGGGTCACCGTCCCCGTGGCCGGCTATCTCATCTCCGGCTATGCCATCGGAATTGCCGTCGGCGGCCCGCTCCTCGCGCTCGCCACCAAGAAAATGCGGCGCAAGACTCTGATCATCCTGCTTGGCGCCGTCTTCGTGGCTGGCCAGGCGTTCAGCGCCCTCGCCCCCAACTTCGAACTGTTGATGCTGGCGCGCCTCTTGGTCTCCTTCGTCCACGGCACCTATTTCGGCATCGCGGCGATTGTTGCTGTCAGCATTTCCCCACCCCACCGGAAGGGCTTTGCGGTCGCGCTGGTTCTCGCCGGCCTCACCGTCTCCAATATTCTGGGCGTGCCCGGTGGCGCGGCGGTCGGCGGCTATTTCGGCTGGCGCGCGACCTTCTGGGCTGTGGGCGCGGTTGGCCTCGTCGCCACCCTCGCTATTGCGCTGTTCCTTCCCGCCCATGCTGGCGACAAGACCGGCTCGGGCAGTTTCCTCCATGAGTTCAAGGCACTGGGCCGCCAGCAGGTGTGGACCTCGCTGATGATCGCCGCCCTGTGCATGATCGGGCAGTATGGTCTCTTCACCTATATCGCCCCTCTCCTCATCGAGGTGACGGGCATGGATAGCGGGACCGTGCCGTGGATCCTGCTGCTATACGGCGTCGGCTCCACCATTGGCGTCTTCGTTGGCGGGCGCCTCGCCGACTGGAACATGATGCGCTCTTTGACGGTGATCCTTGCAGCGCAGGTCGTTCTCTTCATCATCGTCCATCTCGTCAGCCCCTACCCTTTTGCCATGGCGCTGCTCGCGGCCTTCTGGGGCGGTACCAATTTCGCGTTCGGCTCCCCTCTTCAGGCGCGCATTCTCACCTGGGCCAGTGACGCGCCGAACCTGGCCTCAGCCCTCATCCCCACCGCCTACAATGTCGGCATCGCTATCGGCGCGATTCTGGGGGCCGTGCTGCTCGAGGCAAACTTCGGCTACGCCAACCTGCCGTTGATCGGCGTCGTCACCTCAACCCTCTGCGTTGCCTTGGCCATTTCGTCGCACTTGGCCGAAAAACGCAGTCCTGCGCGACCGCCAGCTGTCTCCCCCGCAGAGTAACGCGCCGAGCTGCTTGCAATTGCGCCAATTTGGTAACGGAAAGTTGGGCTTTCAAAGTTACCACCCCAGCCAGCGCTAAAGGGGAGAAGTGCGGATGGCCATCGACAATGCATCGTTGCTGATCGCCATTGCATCGTCGAGCGCCGCGCTCATGGCTGCACTTCTGATTGGCTGGCAGAATTCTCGGGACGAAAAATATCTCGGCCTCGGCGCAGCCGGCATCGGCCTGATCGTCATCAGCATAACGATCATGAGCCTGCGCAACGGCGCCTATGATTTCACCATCCAGTTCGTGCCCTTCTTCCTGTTGATCTCGGGCATCAGCCTTATCTATGCGGGGTCTCGGCAGTTCCGCATTCCCGATGGCTCTTACCGAGTGCCTGCCTTCACCTGGGCGGCCGCGGTGGTAACGCTCGCCATTCCCTTCGTTGCGGGCTATTCGGGCATCGGCACCATCGTGCTGAACTGCATCGGCGCGATCTACATGATGCTCTGCGCCTGGGAAAACTGGCGTGGCCGACAGGAGGCGCCCATTGCCCTTGTCGCCAATGCGGTGCTCTATACCGCCGTCGCCAGCTCATTCGTGGCAGCTGCAGCCGTACTGGTCATCGACGGCCGCGCCGTCCTCGACGCACCGCCTGACAATTGGGCCGAACATTTCAATCTCATCATGTCGCTGGTCGGGCTGACCGGCATCGGCGCCATCACCCTGACCCTGCACCATGCCCGGGCGGCCGGCCGCCATCGGCACGAGGCCAATACCGATTCTCTGACCGGCGTTCTGAACCGCCGCGCCCTGTTCGCCCAGTTCCCCGAAGACTCGATCGTGCCGGATCTCATGGTCGCCATGTTCGACCTCGACCATTTCAAGCAGATCAATGACCGCCGTGGCCATGCCGCCGGCGACATCGTCCTGCAAAGCTTCGCCCGTGTCCTGCGCGCAGAAACGCGCGGCGCCGATTTTGCGGCGCGTCTTGGCGGCGAAGAATTCTGTGTGGTTTTCCCCGGTCTCGACCGGGAGGCGGCATACGCCATTTCCGAGCGCATCCGCGCGGCCTTTGCCGCGAAGGCCATTCCCACCGGGCATGAAAATGGCGTTGCCACAGTCAGCGTCGGCGTGGCGTCCGGAGGAGACGGCGAGACCTTTACCTCGCTGCTCAGCCGTGCCGATGCCGCCCTTTACAAGGCCAAGAGAGACGGGCGCAACCAGGTCCAGCTGGCCGCGCTCCGCCTCGTCGCCTGATCAGGCCGTCAGTGCGGCGCGCACCTGGCCGCTGACCTTGCCGAAGTCAATCCGGCCCGGATAATCCACCTTGAGCTGGCCGATGACCTTGCCCATGTCCTGCGGACCTGCCGCGCCGACAGTGGCGATGGCAGCCGTGATGGCGGCAGTCACTTCCTCGTCGGTAAGGCGCTTGGGCAGGAATTCATTGAGAATATCGATCTCTTCCTTTTCGACCGTGGCGAGATCGGCGCGGCCGGCCTGCGCGTAGATGGCAAAGCTCTCTTCGCGCTGCTTCACCATCTTCTGAATTATGGCGAGCACCTCGTCCTGCGTAGCCGGTCCCTTGCCATCGCCACGGTTGGCGATATCGCGGTCCTTGATCGCCGCATTGATGGCGCGCAGCGTGCCGGTACGGCGCTGATCGCGAGCCTTCAGTGCCAGTTTGAGGCCTTCGCTGATCGTTTCGCGCATGAGAAATCGCTCCTTGCTATGCAATTTTAGGCCCCCATATAGGCATGAAACGCCGGGCGCGCTACTTGCGCTATCGGGCGCGGGCTCTTAATAGGGGGCCT
This sequence comes from Devosia sp. SD17-2, assembly GCF_029201565.1. Taxonomy (GTDB): domain Bacteria; phylum Pseudomonadota; class Alphaproteobacteria; order Rhizobiales; family Devosiaceae; genus Devosia. The sequence continues at coordinate 1,395,004 of NZ_CP104002.1, read as the reverse complement.
TAACCTACATCTTCGCTCAAGGATCGGGACGCCTCGGCATACCCGGTTTGTCGCGCGAGCTTATGAAACCAACAGTGGAGACCGACCGTGACCGGCTGGCAGCAATCCCCCGCGACCGCAGTGCTAATTCTGGCTGATGGGACGCGCCTCGAGGGTCGCGGCATTGGCGCCGTCGGCCATGCCGCCGGTGAAGTCTGCTTCAACACCGCCATGACGGGCTATCAGGAAGTTCTGTCCGACCCGTCCTATGCCGGCCAGATCATCACCTTCACTTTCCCGCACATTGGCAATGTGGGCACCAATGACGAAGACATCGAGACGGTCAACATGGCCGCTCTGTCCGGCGTCCGCGGCGTCGTCCTCAAGGCCGACATCACCAACCCGTCCAACTATCGCGCCGCTGAAAAGCTCGACGCCTGGCTCAAGAAGCGCAACATTGTCGGCATCACCGGCATCGACACCCGTGCGCTGACCGCCCTCATCCGCGAAAACGGCATGCCCAATGGCGTGATCTCGCATGAGCCGACCGGCATGTTCGACGAAGCCTCCATCAAGGCCGAACTCAATGCTTTCCCGGGACTTGAAGGTCTCGATCTCGCCAAGGAAGTCACCACGGCCCAGACCTATTCCTGGGACCAGACGAGCTGGGCATGGAACGAGGGCTACGGCCGCCTCGAAAACCCTGAGTTCCACGTCGTCGCCGTCGACTTCGGCGCCAAGCGCAATATCCTGCGTTGCCTCGCCGATCAGGGCGCCAAGGTCACAGTCGTGCCCGCAACGGCGACCGCTGCCGACATTCTCGCGCACAATCCCGATGGCATCTTCCTGTCCAATGGCCCCGGCGATCCCGCTGCCACCGGTAAATATGCCGTCCCGACCATCCAGAAGCTGATGGAAACCGGCAAGCCGATCTTCGGCATCTGCCTTGGCCACCAGCTGCTCGGCCGCGCTCTCGGCGCCGAAACCTCGAAGATGCATCAGGGCCATCACGGCGCCAATCATCCGGTCAAGGACCTGACCACCGGCAAGGTGGAAATCACCTCGATGAACCACGGCTTTGCCGTGGATGCAGCATCGCTCCCGGCTGGCGTCACCCAGACCCACATCTCCCTGTTTGACGGCACCAACGCCGGCCTCGCAGTCGATGACAAGCCGATCTTCTCGGTCCAGTACCACCCCGAAGCCAATCCAGGCCCGCAGGACAGCCACTATCTGTTCACGCGCTTCCTCAACCACGTGCGCAAGCAGAAGGGTCTTGAGGAAAAGCCGGAATACGTCGCTCCGGGCGCTGCCGCCTGATCACACCGGCAGACCAATGACAAACGGCCACCCTTTCAACCGAAAGGGTGGCCGTTTTCTTTTGCGCGGTCCAACTCAGTCATAAGTGTCTTCGTCTGCCCGCGCGGAGAGCCGTCCGTCAGCGCCAGGCATGTCTTCGCTGCGCTGCCGGGGCGGGATCTTCTCGTCCTTGTGAGGCGATGGATGCGCTGGGTCTCGGCATGATCGACAGGGTCCGGCTGTGCGGGTCCCTTGGGTTTATCCTTGGTCATTTGCTGTTCTCCTCATCTCTGGAGAACAACGTTTACCAAGCCAGCCGGTTCACCCCGCTCACATTGCCCATTTGTCCAGCACGGGCCCACCCTGCCCGCCCACGGGATCGGTCGCGGGCAGCGGGACGATAGCAATCCTCTGGTCCGCGCCGGGCCTCTCGCCGCCTTCGCCGGTGAGCAGGTCCCAGTCCTGTCCGGGCGGATAGGCGCCGACCATCATGAACCCGTCTCCACGCGAGACGCAGCGATGCGCCGTTCCGGCCGGCAGCACCACCACATCGCCGGCACTGACCTCGACATCGCGCCCCTTGGGCCCGCCCAGACGCAAGACTGCGCTTCCCTGCGCCACGCCGAGGCATTCATGCGCCGTCGAGTGATAATGATCGTAATCATAGACCCCGGCCCGCCATTGGCTGGGCCAACCATTCTGGTCAAAAAGGGCTTCGAGTGCCTCGGCACCCGGTTCCGAAACGGCCTGCCGGTAGATCACCACCGGCAATCGGCTATTGGGAAACACGCCATCATCGGCGAAATATTCCAGCCGGAAATTGGCGAGATTGCCTTTCATGTCGAACCTCCTCTGCTGGCGGCTTAACGTCCGCCAGCCGGAAGGGTTCGTCTAGCGGGTGGTAACGACGGTCACGTTCGGCAGCGCCGCCACCTCAAATCCGCGATCCCGCGCCATCAGCGCGAAGGCGCGGCTGCCGGTATGGGCCTTGTAGGCCTTGTCCTGGAACCGCACGCCCTCCGCGATCACCTGCGGCTGCACCAGCAACAGGTCTGCGCCGACGACCGTCACCGGCGCCACCGTCAGATAACGGAAATCCACCAGCGGCCGCGCCGAACCGCTCACCGGCAGCTGCGCATCGCCATCCCGCCCGCCGGCGCGATAGAGCGATTTGAAGATGTCCTTGGTGTAGAGCATGGTCGCTTGGTTGCGGTCCCTGCCCTCGCCGTCCACCACCTCGACCGTCACCAGCGGACGGTTCGCCGCCACCATCGCCTCGAGCGTGCCGGCCGGCATGGCGGTCACCCGCCCATCAAGCATCACGCAAATCTTTCCTCGCGCAACGTCCAGCATGCCATTGCGGCGACCGACGTCATCGGCAATTGGCGCAAACACTTCAAATCCCAGTCCCGCAGCGGCGAGTTCTGCGCTGACAGCCCCGATTGCTCCCGCCTCGCTGTCGAAGAGACCGATCGACATGCTGTCCTGCGGATAACTGATGGCCTTGAGCACCGAAGCAACCGCCGCGCTCCCAGCACTCAGATCAACTGCGACAAAAATCTCGGGCCAGACTGCGGGCTGCTCGATGATCTGCTTGGCATAGCTGCGGCTTGGCCTGCCGAACGCGAGGCCCGCCAGCTCCTGATGCTGGCGTCCACGCCACCACCACTGCACCATGTTCGGGATGCGCCAGAATCGCGGCCCCTTGTAATAGACCGGCATCAGCCAGGAATTGCGCCAGAGATGGGAGACCAACGCCGGCTCGCCACGACCGATGGTCCGGAACTCGGTCTCCACCGCATCAGCATAGGCGTCGGATGTGGATGCGGGCGTGCCCCAGCCTGATAGCGGGCTCCAGAAATTGGGCAGCAGCACATCCGGGCGCTCTTCACGCGGCACGCGCAACCCGACGCCATTGACGAAACGCGGTCCCGTCGCATCGACCACATCCTCGGTCGCCGAACAGCGCGCCATCTCGTCGATGCAGCGCTGCCAGAACACATGCCCCGGCTCGGAGCCCATGAAGGCGTTGCACAAGAGGAACGGCATGCCGCGATAGCGCCCGTCGTTCTCCTCGACATGGATCTCGGGCTCGGCCCCGACAAAGCAGGCGCTTTCCTCCAACAGCCGATCGATCCGCCCCTTGGGCCACATGTCGAGGTCGGCATAAATCCCGCCCTCATGGTGCAGCACGAAGAAACGCCAGGCATCGGCGCGGAAAATCCCGGACCGATAGCCGTCAAAAGTCTCCAGATGATCAGGGTAATGCTCTGCCACCAGCCGCCGAATATCGGCATCATCCCAGAGTTTCAGCTCATAATCGGGATGGGTGCGTTTCCACTCGTCCCAGGTCTGCTGCGCAAAGCGGGTCAGCGTCTTGGTCTTCCAGGTGAAGTGGATGATCTTCGGGATAGTCATCGGGGCTCCGGCACTATGGATGCGCCGGAGCCTTAACCCATCACATTGTCAGATGCTTGCCGAAAATGTGTCGCAGTCTCCCGGATTGCCGGTGCGATAGCCGCGTTCGAACCAGTTGCGGCGCTGCTGCGAGGTGCCGTGATTGAACGTCTTGGGCACGGCAAAGCCCTGCATGCGCTTTTGCAGCGTGTCATCGCCGATCTGGTTGGCCGCGTTGAGCGCTTCCTCGAAATCACCCATTTCCAGCAGGTTCTGCTGGTCGGCATAATTGGCCCAGACGCCGGCATAGCAGTCGGCCTGCAGCTCGACCCGCACCGAATAGGCGTTGGACTCGGTCTGGCTCATCGCCTGGCGGCGACGGTTGAACTCGGGCAGCACGCCCGTCAGGTTCTGGATGTGATGGCCGACTTCATGGGCCAGGACATAGGCCTGGGCAAAGTCGCCCGGCGCACCGAACTGGCGGTGCAGCTGGTCATAAAAACTGAGGTCGATATAAACCTTGCTGTCGCCCGGACAATAGAACGGACCCACGGACGAATCCGCTGCGCCGCAGGCGGTATTCACCGCACCAGTGAACAGCACGACATTCGGCTCCGGATAATCCTCGCCGATCTTGCTGAACTCGCGGGTCCAGAGATCTTCCGTTTCCTTGACCACCACAGCAACGAAATCGGCCAGCTCGTCCTGCCCTTCGGCTGGCAGCTGGCGCGACGAAGCACTGGAGGGCGCTGTCATCTGCCCGCCGGACTGTCCACCGGTCAGCATGTCGAGCGGGTTCTGGCCGGTCAACAGCCAGACGATGCCGAGGATCACAACGACGCCCAGAAGGCCGCCCATGCCGCCCTTTGAACCACCGCCGCCCCCGGTGGGCAAGCGGATGCCGCCGCCGCGCCCGAGACCGCCGAGCCCCCCCATTCCGCCGATGCCGCCACCGGCGCGACCCCTGCGATCCTCAATATTGCTGCTGCGCTGACGCCCACGCCATTTCATGTTCTGAAGCCTTCTCTAGCTGCCCCCGATTGTTAGCATAAGCGCTAACATAGGAAACAGGTTGCAACGCCTGACGCGGCGTTCCCAATTTTGTCGCAAATTGACCACACGGTCCAAACTCCATAGCCTCACCCCACCTCCGTCATGCCAGCGTCAACTGGTAGGGGCATGAGCAGGCTGCGCTCCCTCGAGCGCCAAGGGCCGGTCGCAAGCCGGCCGCCCGGGAGCCCAGCCCCCGGTGCGCCCCTTCTCACATGGAGAATTGTGATGAACTTCCTGCCTAGGATTTCTCGTCGAGGCTTTCTGGCCGGTTCGGCCAGCCTTGGAGCCATGGCCGCCATGCACCCATTTGCCGTTATGGCTCAGTCCAATCAGGCCCATCTGCGGCTGATGGAAACCACCGACCTGCACGTGGCCGTCTTCCCCTATGATTATTTCAGCGACGCCCCCAATGACACCATGGGGCTGGCCCGCACCGCCTCGATCATCGAAGGCATCCGCGCCGAGGCCGGCAATGCCATGCTGCTCGACAATGGCGACATCATCCAGGGCAACCCCATGGGCGACTACTACGCCTATGAGAAAGGCCTCAACCAGGGCGATGTCCACCCGATCATCGCAGCCATGAACGTCCTCGGCTACGAAGCCGCGACCTTGGGCAACCACGAGTTTAACTACGGTCTCGACTATCTCGACCGGGCTCTTGAGGGCGCTGAGTTCCCCTTCGTCTCCGCCAATCTGGTGCGCGGCGCGCTCGCTGCCGACGCCCTCTCGGACGAGACCTATATCGCCCCCTATCTCATCGTCGAAAAGGAACTGACCGACGGCGCGGGCGGCAGCCGCAAGGTCAAGGTCGGCCTCATCGGCTTCCTGCCCCCGCAGATCCTCACCTGGGATGCCACGCATCTCGCCGGCAAGGTCGAAGTCCGTGACATCGTCGAAACCGCGTCAGCATATGTGCCGAAAATGCGTGAAGAAGGGGCCGACATCATCGTCGCCCTCGCCCACTCCGGCATCGCCGCCGATCAGGGCCCGGGGGCCGAAAACGCCGCACTGCAGCTCGCCGCGGTCGAGGGCATCGACGTGGTCCTCACTGGCCACCACCACCTCGTCTTCCCCGGCCCCGACTATGAAGGCATTGAAGGTGTCGACATCGAAGCCGGCACGCTCAATGGCAAGCCCGCGGTCATGCCCGGCTTCTGGGGTTCGCACATGGGCCTCATCGATCTCCTGCTCGAGCAGGACGCCGACGGCAAATGGACCATCGTCTCGCACACCTCCGAAGCCCGCCCGATCTTCGAGCGTGTCGATGGCAAGGTCATACCGCTCGTTGAGGACGATCCCGAAGTCGTGGCTGCGGCACAGGAAGACCACGAGGAAACCCTCGAATATGTCCGCCGCCCGGTCGGCGAAACCGCGGCGCCGCTGCACTCCTACTTTGCCCTCGTCGCCGACGATCCCTCCGTCCAGATCGTCAGCCAGGCCCAGACCTGGTACATCGAGCAGATGATGAAGGGCACGCCCAACGAAGGGCTCCCCATCCTCTCCGCCGCAGCCCCGTTCAAGGCCGGCGGTCGCGGCGGACCGGAATACTACACCGATGTTCCTGTAGGGCCCGTCGCCATCAAGAACGTCGCCGACCTCTACCTCTACCCCAACACCATCCAGGCCGTGGTCATCACCGGCGCCGATGTGCAAAACTGGCTCGAACGTTCGGCTGGCATTTTCAATCAGGTCGAAAAAGGTGCCAAGGACGCCGCGCTGATCAATCCGGACTTTCCCTCCTATAATTACGACGTGCTCGACGGTGTCACCTACAAGATCGACGTCACCCAGCCGTCCAAATATTCCTCCGACGGCAAGGAAGAGACGAACCCGGAAGCCAACCGCATCATCGACCTGATGTACGACGGCAAGCCAATCGACCCCGCCCAGAAGTTCGTCGTTGCTACCAATAATTATCGTGCCGGCGGCGGCGGCACCTTCCCCGGCATCGGCCCCGATGTCATCGCCTTCATCGGCCCCGATACCAATCGCGACATCATCATCCGCTATATCGTCGAAAACGGCACCATCGACCCTAAGGCCGACAACAACTGGTCCCTTGCCCCGATCGGGGACACCACGGTCCTCTTTGCCACCGGCCCCAAGGCCGCCGAACACGTTGCCGACGTCACCGCGGTCAAGATCGAGCCCACCGGCGAAACCGATCCGGATGGCTTCGGCATCTACCGCATCGCGCTCTAGCCATCGGCTCTGACCTCTGTTCAAGTCCCGAGGGAGCCGCTAAGGCTCCCTCATCTCTTTGTCGGGAGGTCTACCCTTGCTGCGTAAAATCCTCGCCATCGCCCTGGCTGCCCTTCTTGCCGCTCCGGCCCAGGCCGAAGTGCCGCTCACCGGCTATTTTACCGCCAGCAAGGCCTGCCCGGCCTATCAGTCCATCAACCGCCAGACCAATCCCGGCAATATCCAGATCCGTCCCGGCACCGCCTATGACCTGATCGCCGGCAACCGTGACCGCCCAACCCATCTCTGGATCGTCGTCCCCGGCGCCCAGCCCGAACGCCGCTGGGTCGAGGTCGATTGCGGCACCCGCGCCACTGACGCCGAAGGCCGCGTCGACGCACCGCCCCCCAAGCCCGCGCCATCCACCTATCGCGGCACCCAATATATTCTCGCGGTCAACTGGCAGCCCGCCTTCTGCGAACTGAGCTCACGCGCCCGCGAATGCCGCGACCAGCGCCCCAACAGTTTTGAAGCCACCAATTTCGCCCTGCACGGCCTCTGGCCGCAGCCGCGCAACAATCAATATTGCGACGTCACCGCCGGGGAGCGCTACGCCAGCCAGGACGGCCGCTGGCGCGACCTCCCCCGCATCGACCTGCCTATGGCCCTCCGCCGCGAGCTCGAACAGGTCATGCCCGGCGCCCTCTCCGGGCTCGATCGCCACGAATGGATCAAGCACGGCACCTGCTACGGCGAGAGCGTCGACAAATATTACGCCGACTCCCTCGATCTCATGCTGGCCCTCAACGCCTCTCCGGTCGCCGAGCTCTTCGCCGCCAACATCGGCAAGCGCATCACCCTCGCCCAGATCCGCGCTGCCTTCGACGAAGGTTTTGGCCCCGGCGCTGGCGAACGCGTCAACGTCTCCTGCGCGCAAGATGGCAATCGTACCCTCATCACCGAACTGACCATTGGCCTCACCGGCACCATCGACGGCCCTGACTCATTTGTCAGCCTCATCCACGCGGCCAGCCCCACCGACGGCGGCTGCCGCTCCGGCCAGGTCGACGCCGTCGGCTTGCGCTAACGGCTCAAGGCTCAGTCTGCGCCATCCAGTCGGCTGCGCAGCGCCAGCAATTCACGCCGCAGGCTTTCCGCTCCGGCCTCGGTGAGACCCGTGCCCTCTGCCGCCGCCAAGGGGATGGACATGGCCTTGTCCTCGAGCGCCCGCCCGGCTTCGGTGAGGGTGATGCGCACCTGCCGCTCGTCGTCTTCATCCCGCCTGCGCACGACCAGTCCGCGTGCCTCAAGCCGCTTGACCAGCGGCGTGATCGTGCCTGAATCAAGAAACAGCCGGTCTCCCAGTCCCTTGACGGTAATGTCGTCCTTTTCCCACAGCACCAGCAGCACCAGATACTGCGGATACGTCAGGTCCAGGGCATCCAGCCTCGGCTTGTAGAACCGGGTAAAGGCATGCCCGGCCGAATAGACGGCAAAGCATAGCATCTGGTCGATTTTCGGCACGGTCGATCGGGTCACGTTTCATCCTCGGCAGCGGCCCCACGATCTAGCATGAAAAATTTCATTGCGCGCAATTTAATTGTGCGCAATATATATACCATCGAAACGAAGGGACATCCCGATGATCAAGTCAGCCCTCTACACAGCCCATGCCCACACGACCGGCGGCCGCACCGGCACCAGCACCACCGATGACGGGCGCCTGACGCTCACCCTCGACACGCCCAAGGCTCTGGGCGGCAATGACGGCGCCGGCACCAATCCCGAGCAGCTCTTTGCCGCCGGCTATTCCGCCTGCTTCCTCGGGGCGCTCAAGGCTGTGGCCCGCGCCGAAAAGGTGAAGATCCCGGATGAGGCGACCATCGACGCCTCTGTCTCGATCGGCGAAAATGCCAAGGGCGTAGGCTTTGCCATCGCTGCCGAGCTGCAGATCACCCTCCCCGGCTTCGAGCGCGCCCAGGCTGAAGACCTCGTCGCCAAGGCCCATCAGGTCTGCCCCTATTCGAACGCCACGCGTGGCAATATCGACGTCACACTGACAGTCCTCTGATCACCGCGTTGCACACCGCGCGCGGACTAACCGCCCGCGCGCAAACCTTTCTTAACGATGCGCATAAACGCGCCATGAAGCTGTCGCCACTTAGGCTGGTTCCGATCCCGCCCGGAGCCCGCCATGAGCCCGCCTGCGCTAGCGTTAAAGGGACTATCCAAGGCCTTTTCGCGCCCCATCCTCGACAATCTTGAGCTGACCGTTTCGGCCGGCGAGTTCTACGCACTTCTCGGCCCCAATGGCGCCGGCAAGACCACCACTCTGCGCATGGTCGCGGGACTCCTGCCGCCCGACGCCGGCAGCATCGAAATCTTCGGCATCGATGCGCTCAGCGACCCCGTCGCCGCCAAGCGTCTCATGGCCTGGGTCTCGGACGAGCCCATGGTCTATGAGCGCCTGACGCCCATGGAATATCTCGAATTCGTCGCCGGCCTCTGGCAGGTCGACCCCCAGCGCGCCACCGCCAATGCGCGCGACCTCGTCGACTGGCTGGGCCTCAAACCCCACGCCAACGAACTCTGCGGCAGCTTTTCCAAGGGCATGCTGCAGAAAGTCGCCCTCGCCGGCGCCCTGGTGCATGAGCCGCGCCTCATCATCCTCGACGAACCGCTCACCGGCCTCGACGCCGGCTCGGCTCGTCAGGTCAAGGACGTGCTCCTCGAAAAAGTCCGACAGGGCTGCACGGTCATCATGACCACCCACATTCTCGAAGTCGCCGAACGCATGGCGCAACGCATCGGCGTCATCGCCCATGGTCGCCTCCTTGCCGAAGGCACGCTGCAGGATCTGCGCGCCCGCAGCGGCCACGACGGCACGCTCGAGGAAATCTTCCTTGGTCTTGTGGCCGAGGACGCGGCGTGACCCCTTCCTCCGGATCGATCGCCTGGTTCGCCCACCACGAGTTCCGCCTCGCCTGGCGCGACTGGCTCGCCATGATGTCGGGCGGCAAGCGCCGTCGCGCCCTCGGCCTCATCCTCGGCGGGCTGGTTGTCTACGCCATACTCCACCTGATCGCGGCAACCATTGTCTCCTCCGCCCTCGCCAACGGCGTCGTCGCCGACAAGCCTACCCTGGTGCTCGTCTCCGGGCTCGGCCTCCTCTTTTTCGCGGTGATGCTGTCCCAGGCGCTTGAGTCGATCACCCGGGTCTATTACGCCCGCGCCGATCTCGACCTCATCCTCAGCTCCCCCGCCTCCAGCCGCCGCGTCTTTGCCGTTCGCGCCTGCGCCACGGCTGTTTCCACCATGGCGCTCAGTTGCCTGCTTTTCAGCCCGCTGATCAATGCCCTTGCCGCGCTCTCCGGCCCGCAATGGCTGCTCGCCTATCCGGTTGTGACAGCCCTCTCCGCGCTGGCCGTCGCCATAGCCATCGTCGTCACCCGCGCCCTCTTCGCCCTCGTCGGCCCCAAGCGCACGCGCCTCATCGCCCAGGTCGTCGCCGCCATTATTGGTGCCGGCTTCGTCATCGGCATCCAGGCTGCAGCCATCATCTCGCTCGATGATTTTTCGCGCTATGCCCTGTTCCAGTCCGAGGCGTTGATTACGGCCAGCCCACCGCTCGACAGCCCTGTCTGGCTGCCCGCACGCGGTGCCATGGGCGAGCCCCTCGCAGCGCTGGCCGTGCTGACTTTCGGCTTCGCCCTGCTCGCCCTCGCCATACTCTCGGTCTCGGGCAGCTATCAGCAGCTCGCCCTGTCCACGGCCGGTGTGGGCCAGGCGACGGGTCGCAAGCATAGGTCATCCAACACAGATTTCCGCCAGCGCTCCCAGCGCCAGACGCTCCGTCTCAAGGAATGGCGCCTGTTGCGCCGCGACCCCTGGCTCCTGTCCCAGACCTTGATGCAGCTGCTCTATCTCGTGCCCCCCTCCCTTCTCCTCTGGGTCAACTACGGGCAGAGCATCAACAGCTACATCGTCGTCGTGCCGGTCATCGTCATGGCCTCAGGCCAGTTGGCCGGCGGCCTCGCCTGGCTCGCGCTCTCTGGTGAAGACGCTGCCGATCTCGTCAACACCGCCCCGATCTCTCCCAGAATCATTCTGCGCGCCAAGGTCGAGGCGGTTCTCGCCATCATTGCGGTGGTGCTGGCGCCCCTCCTCTTGCTTCTCGGCTGGCTCTCCCTGCCCATGGCGGCCATCACGGCGCTGTTTGCCGCGCTCTCTGCGGCCTCTGCAACGGCGATCCAGCTCTGGTTCCTCGTCCCCTCGCGCCGCGCTCTCTTCCGCCGCCGCCAGGTCGCCTCTCGCGCCGCCACGATTTCCGAGGCTTTCGCCTCGATCCTATGGGCCGGCACCGGCGCGGCTCTGGCCGCCGGCACGCCTCTGGCGCTACTACCGGCCATCCTGGCGATCCTGGTGCTCGGCATTGCCCGGTCCCTAGCGCCCCGCCGAACATAGGACCCGATACTGCGATGCTGATCCGCCTGGCGTCACCGGACGATATTGCTACCATCCTGCTCCTGGCCCATGCGGGCGCACCGGAGGGGGCCGAGAGGGCACCACTTGAACCGGACAGTCTGCTCGATCCCCGCTTCCGCGCCGGGTTCGATGCCATCGAAGCCGATCCCAACAACTGGCTCTATGTCGCCGAGGTCAATGGCCAGGTCGTCGGCACCTTCCAGATCACGCGCATCCCGGGCGTGTCGCGCCACGGCGCCTTCCGCGCCTTGCTCGAAAATGTCTTCGTCGACGCCAGCCATCGCGGCGCGGGTATCGGCACGAAAATGATGGAATGGGCCCTCGAGCATTGCCGCGACCTCGGCTGCGCCATGGTCCAGCTCACCTCCAACAAGCTGCGGCTGGACGCGCACCGCTTCTATGCCCGCCTCGGTTTCGAGGCGACCCACGAAGGCTTCAAGCTCTATTTTTGATCCCGAAGCGGCCTTGACCCTTTAGGGCGCGAGCCCGAGCGGCACCGGCGGGGCGGAGCGCGTCACGGTGATGCGCACCCGCTCATTGGCCGCCATATAGGGGTCATTGGGGAAGAAGGGTTCGGCCGTTGCCCGCCCGGTGACGGCCTTGATGCGGTCGTCGGACAGACCGAATTCCCCAAGGATCGAGCGCACCACATTGGCGCGGTCGGCCGACAATTCCCAGGCGCCATAGCGCGGATTTTCGTAGCGCGTGCCCGCCGCAGTGTGGCCCGAAACGCTCATCTGTGCATTGAGCTTCTGCAGTGCCGGAGCCATCGCAGCCACGGCGGCGCGGGTCACCTCGATCGGATATTTCGATCCCTCGGGGAACATGCGGCGCCCCTGCTGGTCGATGATCTGGATATCGAGCCCGTCCTCGGTTTCTTCGACAATCAGATTGTCTTCGAACGGCGTCAGCTCGGGCATGGACTGCCAGGCCTGGCGGATACTGGCCGCAGCCGAGTGGAAAGCCTGCGCGTCCGCCGATTGGAGGTTGAACTCGGAATCGCTCGTCGCCTGGCGTTCGCTGCCATTGTCCTGAGCCTGCCCGCCCGTATCGAGATCGGCCTCGCCCGACGTTGCCTGGTCAGGCGACGCTGGCTCACGAGCGGTAATGTCATTGGCCGAACCCGACAAAGCGGCGCCATCATTGACCATGGCGACACCGCCCATGACGCCGCCTGCGCCGCTGGTCGAGGCGCTGATCGAGGGCGGCGAGAAATAGTCCGCGAGCCCCTGCTTCTGCTCGGCCGTGGTCATGTTGATCAGCCACATCAAAAGGAAGAACGCCATCATCGCCGTCACAAAGTCGGCGTAGGCGATCTTCCACGCGCCGCCATGGTGGGCGTGCTTGTGCTTCTTGACCTTCTTGATGATGATCGGCTGCTGGAAATTGGCCATGGCGGGCGCCTTATAGGAGAGTAATCAGGTGGCCGCCGGCAGTGCCGCAGTGGCTTCTTCGACCTCTTCGAAGCTCGGACGAACTTCGCTCATCAGCGCCTTGCGCGCGAATTCCACTGCCATCACCGGCGGCTGGCCGCTGATATGGGCGAGAAGGCCGACCTTCATGGAGAGGAAATACTTGGACTCGGCCTCGAACGTGCTGCGCAGCGACTGCGCCATCGGGCCAAAAAAGCCATAGGCCACGAACACGCCGAAGAATGTCCCCACCAGCGCGCCGCCGATCAGGTGCCCAAGAACTTCCGGTGGCTCGGTGATCGCGCCCATGGTCTTGATCACGCCGAGCACGGCGGCCACGATACCAAGGGCCGGCGTGCCATCGGCCAGCGCCTGAACGGCGCTCACCAGTCGCTCCTGCTCCTGGTGGTGGGTTTCCAGTTCCTCGTCCATCAACGCTTCCATCTCATGGGCGTTGTTGGTGCCCATGGTGACCATGCGCAGATAGTCACACATGAATTCCACCGCGTGGTGATTCTGCGCAAAGGTCGGGAAGCGGTTGAACAGCTCGGATTCGTGCGGGTTCTCGATATGGGATTCGATCGCCAGGACACCCTTGGACTGGATCAGCTTGTAGAGGCTGTACTGAACGCCAAGCAGCTCGACATGGGCCGCCTTGCTGTAGCGCGGCCCGCGCATCAGCGTCTTGAAGATGAAGCCGGTCTGCTTGAGCACCGGAGGACCATTGGCGATCACATAGGCCCCGATCGCCGCGCCCAGGATGATAACGAATTCCCATGGCTGCCAGAGTACCTCGACGTGCCCGCCCATGGCGGCGTAACCGCCGAGCACGCAGGCAAACACAACGACGACACCGATAATGAGACGCATGGGACCCGACCTGAACGCAATACTGATCTGAGAGGCAGAACTGCGTTTAAATCCGCACTCTCTGGAGCCGCGATCATGCCATCTTTAGACTTAACAGGGCGTGTATGGTGGCGCCGCGATGGCAAGCTTCTGCAGCAAGGCAAGTCCGCTATTTGGCTTAATCCACCTGCGTCCTCTGCTGTGCCCGTCACGCGTCATGGTTCTTCAAGCGCGGTGTCTGCCCCATGACAGGGCGCGCCATATCGTGCTAACCCCTCACCCTTTCCCGAAACCCGGCGATCTCATGACTGCTGCTGCGCCCCTCTCCATCTACCTCGTCGCCACGCCGGGCCTTGAAGCGCCACTGGCCGAAGAGGCGCGCGCCGCCGGCTTTGCCGGTGCCCAGATCGTCGAGGGCGGCGTGTCTTTCCCGGGCGGCTGGCCTGATGTCTGGCGCGCCAATCTGCAGCTGCGCGGCGCCACCCGCGTCCTCGCCCGCATCGCCGAATTCCGCGCCATGCATCTGGCGCAGCTCGATAAACGCGCCCACAAACTGGCTTGGTCCGACTTCCTCACGCCCGGCACCCCGCTGCGTGTCGAAGCCAGCTGCAAGCGCTCGCGCATCTATCATGCCGGCGCCGCCACCCAGCGCGTCGCCAAGGCGCTTGAGGATACGATCGGCGCTGTCATCACCGAAGACGCACTCCTGCGCATCATGGTGCGCATCGAGGATGATCTCGTCACCATCAGCATCGATACGAGCGGGGCGTCCCTCCACAAGCGCGGCTTCAAGGAGGGTGTCGCCAAGGCCCCGATGCGCGAGACCATGGCCGCCATGTTCCTCGCGCAATGCGGCTATACCGGAGCCGAACCCGTGCTCGACCCGATGTGCGGCTCGGGCACCTTCGTCATCGAAGCCGCCGAGATCGCCGCTGGCCTGCTGCCCGGTCGGGCGCGCAGTTTCGCCTTCGAGCAACTCCCTTCCTTCGACCCTTTCGCCTGGGCCGATGTGCGCGGCGTATCTGCGCCAGCCAAAACCGAACGTCGCTTCTATGGTTCTGATCGCGATGCCGGCGCCGTCCGCATGGCGACCGAGAACGCCACCCGCGCCGGCGTCGCCGATCTGACCCGGTTCGAAGCGCAGAGCGTTGAAAACCTTGAGCCCCCCGCCGGCCCGCCGGGCCTCATCATGATCAATCCGCCCTATGGTACCCGCATCGGCGATCGCGCCCCGCTGGTTCCGCTCCACCGTACCCTGGGCACAGTGCTCAAGACCCGGTTCCGCGGCTGGCGCGTCGGCATTGTCACCGCCGATAAGTCTCTCGCCCAGGCCACAGGCCTGTCGTTCCAGCCCATGCTGCCAACGGTTCTCCACGGCGGCATTCGCGTCGCGCTCTACCGCACCGCCCCCCTGTGACCGGGCAGCGAAACACGTAAAATTTAAATCAAATGGTAACCATAATGGCAGCCTTGCGCTGAGCGCACGCAACCTTTGCCCCCAAAATGGCTTGCTTTGGCATCATCTTGATTCTGGTCGCCACCAGCCAAGGACCCCAGCCATGTCTGATCTTTCGCGCATCCTCGTAGCCGAGGACGAAATCTTGTTGCTTTTGTCGCTCGTCGACGGCCTTGCCGAAAGCGGCTTTGAGGCCGTGCCGGTCACCAGTGCCCGTGCGGCGGTCAGCCTGCTCGACACCGGCATTGATGCGCTGGTGACCGACATCGAACTGCCCGGAAACTATAGCGGCCTGCAATTGGCGCGCCTCACCGCCCGCCTGCGTCCAGGCCTGCCGATTGTCGTCGTCTCGGGCGGCGTCCGTCCGACAGCGGAAGACCTGCCGCCCGGCGCCATCTTCCTGCCAAAGCCCTATCGCGTGGAAGACATCGTCTCTGCTCTCCGCCACCAGCGCGTCGCCCACGCCGCCTGAGCCGCCTGACCACAGCATTGGAGAGTGTCCATGCGCTTTTTGCCCTTCCTCGCTGCCGGTCTGCTCGGCTTTTTCGGCGCCGCCGCAGTTCATGCTGACAGCGCTGGCGAAGCCGCCCTCTTCGAACGAAACGACCCGGCCTTTGCGACGCTGTCCCTTAGTCGCGAGGGCGACGTCTGGCGTCTGGCCTTCCGTGCGGCCGGCCTCCCCAATGGCGCTGCCACCGCTGCCGATTGCGAAATCGTGGCCCATGGCGCGCAGGACGCCGACGATCTCATCACCGCGAGCGTTATCCCCTTCGAAGGCGAACTTACTTCCGTCACCGCCGACGATATCGGCGCAGAGCCGTTGATCATAAAGATACAGATGGGCCCGGAGGGCGCATTCATCACCGACGCCGGGGCGGCCGCTCGCCTCTGCGGCATGGGTTCGGATATCGACGGCTTCTACAGCCGCATCGACACCCCCGCGTAAGCGGCCCGCCCTGCCACCTCTGCATGGGAGCCAAGCGTCACCTGCAGGGCAGCCCGCTTCTATGCCCGATCAGCCGTCTGAATCTGCGTTGGCGCAGGCGGCCTTACCCAGCGCAGCGCCTTCCGAGGCTGCGCGCTCGAGACAATCGCATTGCGCCTCAAAGCGCGCCTCTTCGTCCGGCGTCAGCTTCTCCCCATCCATCAGCAACTCCAGCTGAGAGCGGCACAATGTCGCCTCGGAAGCCATCATCCCCTGCCCTTGGGCAGGCGCGACCAGCAGAGTAACGACGAGGGCGGCGGAAGCGAATTTGACAAGTGGATCAATCATGCTGGTGGTTTGACCGGCCAATGCGGCCACTTCTTGACACGCCGGTCGCCGTTTGCCGAACCGCTGCCGACGCCAAAATGGGCCTGCGCGAGCACTAACAGGCGCCCCTGAAGCAGACTCCCCCCTTCCCTTCCGGCGAGTCTTCCGCTAAACCGCCCGCTTAACCACCATGTTCGGACTTTTCCCCTGCGCTGCAGTGCTCAACTGCCACGCGGGTTTCGCGCGGACAGGTGTGTCCGGGCGATTCTTCCCCTCGCCCGCCTCAGTAAGATCAGAGCAGAGCGAGCCCCGAATGCCGAAGCGTACCGACATAAAATCGATCCTCATCATCGGCGCGGGCCCCATCATCATCGGGCAGGCTTGCGAGTTCGACTATTCCGGCACCCAGGCGTGCAAGGCGCTCAAGGAAGAGGGCTACCGGATCATTCTGGTGAACTCCAATCCGGCGACGATCATGACTGATCCCGATCTCGCCGACGCCACCTATATGGAGCCGATCACGCCTGAAGTGGTCGCAAAGATCATCGAGAAAGAGCGCCCCGACGCGCTCCTGCCCACGATGGGCGGTCAGACGGCTCTCAACTGTGCGCTCTCGCTGCGCAAGATGGGCGTCCTCGAAAAGTTCGGCGTCGAGATGATCGGCGCCACCGCCGATGCCATCGACAAGGCCGAAGATCGCGAGCGTTTCCGCGACGCCATGAAGAAGATCGGGCTCGAAACCCCGCGCTCCATGCTCGCCCACAACACCATCGAAGCCCTCCAGGCGCTCGAAGTGATCGGCCTGCCGGCCATCATTCGTCCGTCCTTCACCATGGGCGGCACCGGCGGCGGCATTGCCTATAACCGCGAAGAATATCTGGCGATCTGCGAAAGCGGTATCGACGCCTCCCCCACCAATGAAGTTCTGGTCGAGGAAAGCGTCCTCGGCTGGAAGGAATACGAGATGGAAGTTGTCCGCGACAAGAAGGACAACTGCATCATCGTCTGCTCGATCGAAAACCTCGATCCGATGGGCGTGCACACCGGCGACTCGATCACCGTTGCCCCGGCCCTCACCCTCACCGACAAAGAATACCAGATCATGCGCGACGCCTCGCTGGCCGTCCTGCGCGAGATCGGTGTGGAAACCGGCGGCTCCAACGTCCAGTTCGGTGTGAACCCGGCAGACGGCCGCATGGTCGTCATCGAAATGAACCCGCGCGTGTCGCGCTCCTCGGCTCTCGCATCCAAGGCCACCGGCTTCCCGATTGCCAAGGTCGCCGCGCGTCTGGCTGTCGGCTACACCCTCGATGAATTGGACAATGACATCACCGGCGGCATGACCCCGGCGTCGTTCGAGCCGAGCATCGACTATGTCGTCACCAAGATCCCGCGCTTTGCCTTTGAAAAGTTCCCGGGCTCCGACAATCGTCTGACCACCGCCATGAAGTCGGTCGGCGAAGCCATGGCCATCGGCCGTACCTTCCAGGAATCGCTGCAGAAAGCCCTGCGCTCGCTTGAAACCGGTCTCACCGGTCTCAACGAAATCGGCATTCCGGGCATGGGTGAAGGCGAAGACAAGAACGCCATCAAGCAGGCCCTTGGCACCCCAACCCCCGATCGTCTCCTGCACGTTGCCGAAGCCATGCGTTTTGGCATGTCGAACGAAGACATCCACGAGGCCTGCAAGATCGACCCGTGGTTCCTCGAACAGATGCGCGGCATCGTCGACATGGAAGCCAAGGTCAAGGAATTCGGCCTGCCCAAGGATGCCGAAAACCTGCGCCAGCTCAAGTCCATGGGCTTCTCCGACGCGCGCCTGGCCCAGCTGGCCGGCGTCAAGGCAGCCGACGTGCGCAAGCTCCGTCACAGCCTCGAAGTGCGCCCGGCCTACAAGCGCATCGACACCTCCGCGGCCGAGTTCGCCTCGCCCACCGCCTACATGTACTCGACCTATGAAGCCCCCTTCGGCGGCAAGGTCGACGACGAGGCACGCCCCTCTGATCGCAAGAAGGTCGTCATCCTCGGCGGTGGCCCGAACCGCATCGGCCAGGGCATCGAGTTCGACTATTGCTGCTGCCATGCGGCCTTCGCCCTTTCGGACGCCGGCTATGAAACCATCATGGTCAACTGCAATCCGGAAACCGTGTCGACCGACTACGACACCTCCGACCGCCTCTATTTCGAGCCGCTGACCGAAGAAGACGTCATCGAAATCCTGCTCACCGAAAAGCAGAACGGCACGCTCCACGGCGTCATCGTCCAGTTCGGCGGCCAGACCCCGCTGAACCTGGCTGAAGCCGTTTTGAAGGCCGGCGTTCCGATCCTCGGCACCCAGCCGGATGCCATCGACCTGGCCGAAGACCGCGATCTCTTCTCCAAGCTTCTCAACAAGCTTGAACTGACCCAGCCCAAGAATGGCATTGCCTATTCGCTGGAGCAGTCGCGCCTGGTTGCCGAGCGCCTCGGCTATCCTCTGGTGATCCGCCCGTCCTACGTGCTGGGTGGCCGCGCCATGGCCATCGTTCACTCGGCCAAGGAATTCGAGACCTATATCCAGGACACGCTGACCGGCCTCGTGCCGCCAGACATCCTACAGCGCTACCCCAACGACAAGACCGGCCAGATCAACTCTGTCCTCAGCGACAACCCGCTGCTGTTCGACGCCTATCTCTCGGGCGCCACAGAAGTCGACGTCGACTGCCTCTGCGACGGCGAGACCGTCTTCGTGGCCGGCATCATGGAGCACATCGAGGAAGCCGGCATTCACTCCGGTGACAGCGCCTGCTCGCTGCCCCCGCGCACCCTCTCGCCAGAGATCATCGCCGAGCTCAAGCGCCAGACCGCTGAACTCGCCTTTGCCCTCAAGGTCGGCGGCCTGATGAACGTACAGTTCGCCATCAAGGACGACGTCATCTACCTGCTCGAAGTGAACCCGCGTGCGTCCCGCACCGTGCCCTTCGTTGCTAAGGTTATCGGCGAACCCGTCGCCAAGATTGCCTCGCGCATCATGGCCGGCGAGAGCCTCGCGAGCTTCAATCTCGTCGAAAAGAAGCTCAAGCACATCGCCATCAAGGAAGCCGTCTTCCCGTTCAACCGCTTCCCGGGCGTCGACACGGTTCTCGGCCCTGAGATGAAGTCGACCGGCGAAGTCATCGGCCTCGACACCGATTTCGCCATCGCCTTCGCCAAGTCCCAGCTCGGTGCCGGCCAGAAGGTGCCGACCTCCGGCAAGGCCTTCATCTCGGTGCGCGATCAGGACAAGCCCGATATCGTCGACATGGCGCGCCATCTCGTCGAAGCCGGCTTTGAAATCCTCGCCACCGAAGGCACCCAGCGTTATCTGGTCGACAACAACATTGCCGCCACCAAGATCAACAAGGTGCTCGAAGGCCGTCCGCACATCGTCGACTCGATGAAGAACGGCGGCGTGCAGCTCGTGATCAACACCACCGATGGTCTGAAGTCGATCTCCGACAGCCGCGACATCCGTCGCACCGCGCTGCTCGCCAAGATCCCCTATTACACCACCATCGACGGTGCCATGGCCGCAGTGGAAGGCATCATCGCCTACCGCCAGGGCAACCTCCAGGTTCGCGCCCTGCAGGAATATTTCGTGGCCTGAGCCACAACCGAATATGTGCCTCCCCTGTGACGGAGAGGCTCGAAGGGGGTGTCGACAAACTCGACACCCCCTTTTTCATGCGCTAAATCTCAAGTCACCATGAAGTCTGCAGACCGAACCAGCGCCATCGCGTTCCTGCGCGCCTGACACGCGCCGAGGGAACGCCCTTCAGACCGGCCCCGCGCGCCGGCAATTGGTGCTGCGCGCCGACGGTCCTCTCAAATCGCTCTGCAATTTGCGCCGCCCCCCCGCGGCCACTTCTTCATGGATCGAACATGTCCAATTACTTCGAAAGCCCATTCCTCGGCATTCCGCTCGACCGCCAGGTTACCAATCCCAACATAAGCGTCGGCCGCTACAGCTATTATTCCGGCTATTACCATGGCCACGGCTTCGACGATTGCGCCCGCTACCTGATGACCACGCCCGGCGTCGATCGCCTCATCATCGGTGCCTTCTGCTCCATCGGCTCTGGCGCCGCCTTCATCATGGCCGGCAATCAGGGTCACCGGAACGACTGGGTCTCCACCTTCCCCTTCGCCTTTGTCCCCGATGCGCCCGAATTCGCCACGGCCAATAATGCCTTTCAGCCGGCGGGCGATACCGTCATCGGCAACGACGTCTGGATCGGCTCGGAAGCCATCATCATGCCCGGCATCACGGTCGGCGATGGCGCCGTCATCGGCACCCGGGCTCTGGTGACGAAAGACGTCGAGCCCTACACCATCGTCCGCGGCAATCCGGCAAAGCCCATCCGCAAGCGCTTCTCCGAGGAGGACATCGCGCTCCTCCTCGAAATGAAGTGGTGGGACTGGCCGGTGGAGCGCCTCACCGGTGCAATGCCCCTGCTGACCTCGGCTGACATCAGAGGCCTCCACGCCTTCTGGCAGCAGTCCTGATCACACGTGGGCGTCCGGTTCTCCGGGCGCCCATATTCATTTCTGGTTCAGTCGCCGCACCTTAGCTATTCTCCCACCACGCCATTTGGGGGAGAGAGACATGATCCGCACCGCAACGACCCTGGCCCTGCTGCTCTCGGCCACATCCCTTGCGTCCGCCCAGTCCATCGATGACGCCATCACCGACTTCATCCACGCCGATGGCTTTGAGGCGCAACCCTCGTTCGACCTCGAGGACGCCCTATCCGGCAATTGGCTCGATACCCACAAGATCACTCCCGGCGGCACTGTCGGCCCGCTCGAAAAGGCCATGCTCATCGCCGATCAGGCAATTGCCTCAAACCGCACCCGCTCGTTCATCTCCTATGGTGAAATGCTCGTCGACGAAGACAGTGCCTCGGTGCCCTACAGCTTCATCGAGATCCGCCACTATAATCTCGGCCCCACCATCCACGCCGAGACTGTCGAAGCCTATGGCGCCGAAAACACCGGCGACATCGAGGAGTTCGGCACCGGCGATCACATGGCGTGGCGCTTTGTCTTCCGCCCGCTGATGGGCACATCGGCCGCGCTCATGGACGCCAGCAGCCGCGTCATCACGCCCAAGCTGGCCTCACGACAGGACTGCAACGGCGCTCCCTGCCTTTCCACCGCACCGACCCACGAGGACATGGCCGCCTGGGAAGAGATCACCGGCGAGAGCAAGGGCTGGCCGCTCAATTATTCGGACATGTCCGACGAGATCACCACCCCGGCCTACGCCATTTCCTCGCTCGCGACCCTCGGCTACTGGGCCAATGCGGAAAGCGGCGAATATGAATGGACCGGCGGCGAGCACCCCGAGGCTGCGCGTGGCTACGAGCCCTACCGCTTCATTTCTGTCGAGCGCAATCTGGGCCAGGAGATCGGCCTCGACACCGTCTGGCGCGAGACCCTGCTCAACGACGATTCCATCCGCGAACTGCTCTTTCGCCACATCGATATCGCCGGATACCACACGGTCATGCGCGCAAGCGTCGAGCGCTGATCCAGAGCTGGCCGGGGCTATTGGCCCCGGCCCTGCCATCAGGCCGCAAAGAAGCGGTCGACCAGTCGAACCGCGCTTTCGACATCCTCATCCGTCACATCGAGATGGGTCACCCAGCGCTGTTCGCCATAGTGGCCGGAAATGCCGACGCCGTTCTGGGTCAGATAGGCCGTCAGCCGCTCTTCCAGCGCCGCCTCGGCATTCACCCACAAGATATTGGTGTCCGGCTGAGTCACATTCAGCGCCTTATGCTTGCCAAGGCCTTCGGCCAGCTGCTTGGCGCGGCGATGATCCTCGGCCAGCCGCTCGACGTGATGCTCAAGCGCATGCAGCCCCGCTGCAGCAAGTATCCCCGCCTGCCGCATCCCGCCGCCCAGCATCTTGCGGTTGCGCCGCGCCGTCTCGATGAGATCGGCCCGCCCCACCAGCACCGATCCAACCGGCGCTCCAAGCCCCTTCGAAAGACAGATCGAGACGCTGTCGAACGGGGCGGTAAAATCCGCGATCCCGATCCCAAGCGCCACCGCGGCATTGAACGCCCGCGCCCCGTCAAGATGCAGCCCGAGGCCATGCTTCTGCGCGATCGCGGCAATCTCCTCCATATAGGCCAGCGGCAGCACCCGGCCGCCGAACGTGTTCTCGAGCGCAATCACTTTGGTGGTGGCGAAATGAAAATCGCCAGACTTGATCGCTGCCTCGACCGCGCGCGGGTCCATCGTCCCATCAGCCCGATGCTCAATCGGCTGCGGCTGGATCGAGCCCAGCACGGCCGCGCCCCCAGCTTCATATTTGTAGCAATGCGCATTCTGCCCGGCGATGAATTCATCCCCGCGCCCACAATAGCTCATCAGCGCCAGAAGGTTCGATTGCGTCCCGGACGGCACGAAGATCGCCGCCTCCTTGCCCAGCAGCCCCTCCATCCGCTGCTCAAGGCGATTGACGCTGGGATCATCGCCAAAAACATCGTCGCCCACTTCCGCTGCAGCCATGGCGGCCCGCATGGCCGGGGTCGGCCGCGTAACGGTGTC
The DNA here is from genome assembly GCF_029201565.1 of Devosia sp. SD17-2. GTDB lineage: Bacteria > Pseudomonadota > Alphaproteobacteria > Rhizobiales > Devosiaceae > Devosia. The sequence continues at coordinate 1,372,059 of NZ_CP104002.1, read as the reverse complement.
AGAACGGAAATCGTGGCGAATCGTATTCATGGGGCACTCCTGGCGAACCCCATCCTTTTGCCAAGCGCCGGCAGATTGCGCTAGGCCGCGACGTCCCCGTCCTCACTGCCATCATTGGCAGCCGTCAGCTCCATCGCCGGCTTGCGGGCCACAATGAGAATACCGTCAATTGGCGCGCCGCGGTCCTGCCTCAGCACGGCCGTCTCGAAACGCAAAACCTCAAGCCCGGCGACCACCAGCGCATCCCGCGTTGCCTGCACGCCATGGGCGTAGCGCAGGCTCGGGCGCAGGAACACCGGCTCCTCGCCATCATGGGCCTCCAGCGAAAACGCCACCAGCCCGCCCGGCCGAAGCGCCGGCATCAGGGCTGCCAGCACAGGCTGCAGCGCCCCGCAATAAATGAACACATCGGCCGCCGTCACGAGATCCGCATCGGCGCGGCGCGCATTGAGCGCAGCCACCAGTTCGGCCTTCTGCAAACTGTCATAGATGCCCTTGCGCGCCGTCTCGGCGATCATCGCGGCAGAAATATCAACGCCCTCGAGATGATCCACCTTGGCGCGCATCTTCTCGCCCATCAGCCCGGTGCCGCAGCCGAGGTCAATCGCCTTGGAAAAGCGCGCAATGCCGAGCGCCGCCATCTCCTGGCTCACCAGCTCGTCGAGCATATCGGGCACCCGATATCCGAGCTTGCCGACCAGAGCCTGCTCGAACTTGTGCGCATATTCGTCGAACAGGGCTTCGACATAGCCGATAGCGGTGCCCTGCCCTGCCGGTCCCGCATCATGGGCGGCCAGTTTCAGCGTCGCCCCGAATATGCCCTCGTCGTCCAGCGCCTCAAGGCGACGCCAGGCGGAGATGGCCGCGGCAACATTGCCGGCCTTCTCATGATAGCTTCCTGCCAGATCCCAGCCCGCTGCCCAGTCAGGCACAATCTCCAGTGCCTGCATCATCAGCTCAGCGGCGGCTTCATGCTCGCCGGTCGTGGCCAGCTGCCGGGCGTAATCTGCACGCCGGTCGGCAATCACATCACCCGAAGAGTGAGACGACTTGCTCAAGATAGGGCACTTTCATGATATCACCGGCCGGGCTGGCGCAGCTGGCGGGATTTGCCGGATTCCGTGGTGATTTTCAAGATAATTGCGCAGGCCGTTGCCGGAAAACGCAGGAACCATTTTCTTCTTTAGGCAAGTGATATAGGATGAAACCATCAGACTCTGGAGCGGCCCCCTGGTTTCGGCGCCGCACTCCATACACCAGACTCTGCGCCCCATGCGGGCGGCTGCTTTGACCCCTCCCGGATCGAAGCTTTTTGATGGTCGAAAATAGTTTAACCTGGATTAGGAGCCTCCTTTTCCGGGCCATTCGTCGTGAGCATTCGACATATTGAAGTGCGTTCAAATTCACGCTAGGTTCACAATATCGAATATTGCGGCCGACTGATCTGTTGACGCGAATGCCATTCGCTATTGCTGACGTCATCTACCGATATTTCGATATCAACTAAGATCTCGGCCGGGCAAGGCTGGGGTCGCCTACAGCATCGACTGCACGAGGGAACGCGCATATGGCAACGGGCACCGTTAAGTGGTTCAATGGCCAAAAAGGTTACGGCTTTATCCAGCCGGACGAGGGTGGTGCGGACGTTTTCGTCCACATCTCCGCTGTCCAGCGTTCGGGTCTCAATGGCCTGGATGAAGGCCAGAAGGTGACCTACGAGATCGTCAAGGACAAGCGGACGGGCAAGTCCGCTGCGGACAATCTCCAGGCCAGCTAAGCCACACGTCGCAAGTAAAGAGGCGCGTCCACTTGGAAGGACGCGCCTTTTTCTTTCAGGACCCTTCGGGCGCAACCCGGATCAGCCGCCCATTGGCCGCATCGGTCACCAGATAAATCGCGCCGTCTGATCCCACCCGTACATCGCGGATCCGCCCCAGCTGCCCTTCGAACAGCGGCTCCACCGTCTGCACCGCATCCCCTTCAAGGTCGATGCGCACCAGCACATTGCCGCTGAGCCCGCCCGCCAGCACATCGCCCTGCCATTCCGCCATCAGCTCGCCCTCGTAAAAATCGAGTCCCGATGGCGAGATGGACGGGTCCCAGAAGTGCAGCGGCTGTTCAAGTCCAGTCTTTTCCGTGCCTTCGCCAATCGGCAGCCCCGAATAGTCGCGTCCATAGGTGATGACTGGCCAGCCATAATTCTTGCCGCTCTCGGGCTTGTTGACCTCATCGCCGCCGCGCGCGCCATGCTCCACCGTGAACAGCGCACCGTCCTCGGGCCGCACCGTCGCCCCCTGCGGATTGCGATGCCCGATGCTCCAGAACGCCTCGTGCCAGCCTTCGATCTTCGGGTTGTCGGCAGGAATGCTGCCGTCGGGCGCGATCCGCACCACGCCGCCGGCCAGGTCCGCGGCGTCCTGCGCCCGCTCCATGTCCCCGCGATCGCCCAGCGTCACAAACAGGTTGCCGTCATTGCCGATGGCAATCCGCGAGCCGAAGTGACGGTTGGAATTGTTGAAAGTGTTCATCCGGAAGATGACGCTCTGTTCCTCGAGCCGCCCGCCCTCCCCGTCCAGCACCAGCCGCGCCGACATCACTGCCGTACCGGTGCCTCGCTGCAATCCCGCATCCGCCGCCGGCTCGGCATAGGTCAGGAAAATCCGTCCACTGCTTTCGAAGTCGGGCGCCAGCGCCAGGTCCAGCAACCCACCCTGCCCTTCGGCCACAACCGTCGGCACGCCTTCGATCGGCGGCCCCACGACGCCGTCCGCCACCACCCGCAACTGCCCGCTGCGCTCAGTCACGAGAAAGCGTCCGTCGCCGAGAAATCCCAGCGCCCAGGGATGGTTGAGGCCTTCGGCGATAACGCTGGCCGTCAGCATTCCGGCACTGGTGTCGATGGTCTGCGCCGTGGCCGGCACAGAGCCCATGGCCAGCGCCAGAACCGCCGCTGATGTCAGGCTGAAGCGCGAAAGTCTCATCACCATTTCTCCCTCTATTTTTGGCCATATCTTGAATGCGAACGAGACGAGCCTATCTCCAGTTACGTACATCCGCTTGACCAGAACGCGCCGTGCGGGCAAGTTGGGCCAGTCTTCCCAAAAACTTGTCGTGAAGCGGAGGCCGAACGCAGTTTGGCGAGGAGACAACATGCTGGATGCGCCCAAACGGTGCGCGCCAGCCCACACTAATTCGTGGCGCGTCACGGTGTTTCTCTTTCGAGATGCCGTGGCGCGCCGGATTTCTTTGCCGAGCCCACTGGAGGCGAGACGATATGGACAAGATCCCGATGACCATTCAGGGCCACAAGGCCCTGGGCATTGAGTTCGAACACCGCACGGCTACCGAGCGCCGCCGCATCATCGATGCGATCGCTGAAGCCCGCGCGCATGGCGACCTCTCGGAAAACGCTGAATATCACGCTGCCAAGGAGCAGCAGAGCCTCAACGAAGGCCGCATCAAGGAGCTGGAGACCATCCTGGCCCTGGCAGACGTGATTGACGTCACCAAGCTCTCCGGCACCTCGGTGAAATTCGGCGCCACCGTCACTTATATCGACGAGGACACCGAGGAAGAAAAGACCTACCAGATCGTGGGCGATCCCGAGGCTGACGCTTCTGCCGGTCGCATCTCGATCTCCTCGCCGCTGGCCCGCGCCATGATCGGCAAGACCGAGGGCGATTCGTTCGAAGTCGCGGCCCCTGGCGGCTCGCGCAGCTACGAAATCCTCAAGGTGCGCTACATCTGACACCCGGATCGGGGCTTCGGCCCCTTTCTCCTGTGTCTTTCGCGCATAATCGGGTCATTGTCTGCTACCCGGCCTCACCAGCGCCTTGAAACCTGCCCACTTCGCCCCTTAACTAGGGGCGATGGATAATCCCTTTGTTTTATGGAGAGCTGTCGCGATGCACGCGAAAGTCATCATCATCGGTTCCGGTCCTGCAGGCTATACGGCCGCCATCTATGCGGCGCGCGCCATGCTCGAACCCGTGATGATCCAGGGCCTCCAGCCCGGCGGCCAGCTCACCATCACCACCGATGTCGAGAACTATCCCGGCTTTGCCGACGTCGTTCAGGGCCCCTGGCTCATGGAACAGATGAAGGCGCAGGCCGAGCACGTCGGCACAAAGATCGTCAACGACATCATCACCCATGTCGATTTCGACCGTCGTCCCTTCGTCCTGACCTCCGACAGCGGCACCACCTACACCGCCGACAGCGTGATCATCGCGACGGGCGCCCAGGCCAAGTGGCTTGGCCTGCCCTCCGAGCAGAAATTCCAGGGCTTTGGCGTCTCCGCCTGCGCCACCTGCGATGGCTTCTTCTATCGCGGCAAGCAGGTGCTTGTCGTCGGCGGCGGCAATACGGCCGTCGAGGAAGCGCTCTTCCTCACCAATTTCGCCGAAAAGGTCATCGTCGTGCACCGCCGCGACGAATTCCGCGCCGAACGGATCCTGCAGGATCGCCTGTTCAAGAACCCCAAGATCGAAGTGCGCTGGAACACCGAGGTCGTCGAAGTCGGCGGCGCGCCCATGCCGCCCTCGGTCAATACGGTCAAGCTGCACAACCGGGTCACTGGCGAGACGTATGACCAGGCGATCGACGGCGTCTTCGTGGCTATCGGCCATGCGCCCGCCACCTCGATCTTCTCCGGAAAGGTGGACATGAAGCCCGGTGGCTACCTCCAGGTGAAGCCCGGCACCACTCAGACCAATATCCCCGGCGTCTTTGCCGCTGGCGACGTTACCGACGATGTCTATCGTCAGGCCGTCACGGCAGCGGGCATGGGCTGCATGGCTGCGCTCGACGCCGAGCGCTTCCTCGCCGAACACGAACTTGCCGAAGCTGCAGAATAGGCTGCGACAGCATGTTCTGTTTAAAACTTCAAAGCGCCACAATGATTTCCCACCTGGTGCCCTCACCCGGCTGATCGCCACAGAGAAAGCGTCAATGAAAATGCTCGACTGGGACAAGCTCCGGATTTTCCACACCGCCGCTGAGTCGGGCTCTTTCACCCACGCTGCTGAAAAGCTGGGCATGAGCCAGTCTGCCGTCAGCCGGCAGATCTCGGCCCTCGAAGACGATCTGGGCCTCAAACTCTTCATCCGCCATGCGCGTGGTCTGGTGCTCACCGAAGTGGGCGAGCAATTGTTCCGCACCGCGCACCGCATGCATTGGGAACTCCAGCAGGTGGAGACCCAGATGTCGGAGAGCCAGGACGAGCCCACCGGCCCGCTCATCGTCACCACCACGGTCGGCATCGGCTCCACCTGGCTCAGCTCGCGCCTCGACGAGTTTTTGAAACTCTATCCGCTGATCCAGCTCGAAATCCGCCTCAACGACGCCGAGCTCGATCTGGCCATGCGCGAGGCTGACGTGGCCATCCGCCTGCACCGGCCCAATCAGTCGGAAATGATCCAGCGCAAGTTGTTCACCGTCCACAACCACTTTTATGCCAGCACCTCCTATATCGATGAGCATGGCATGCCCAAGGCTGTGGACGACCTCGACAATCACCGCATCATCAGCTTCGGCGAGCCCGTCCCGTCCTATCTCGGCGACATCAACTACCTCGAACGTCTCGGCCGTCCCGACTCGAGCCCGCGCCGCGCCGTACTCAAGGTCAACGCCATCTATGGCATGATGCAGGCCTGTCGCGCCGGCATTGGCGTGGCCATGCTGCCCGCCTATGTCACGGAAAAGGAAGATGGCCTCGTCCAGGTCCTGCCCGAGATCGAGCTGCCCGCCTACGAAGCCTATTTCGTCTATCCGCCGGCACTGAAGAATTCCAAGCGCGTCGGCGTCTTCCGCGACTTCCTCGTCTCCAAGGCGCGGGAATGGTCATTCTGATCGAGCGCAAACGCTGCGCCGCCTGCCCAGCTTGAGATAGTGCGGCCCTGCCATTGGCGGGGCCGATCCACCTCTGCGGCCGGGCTCTTGCCTTGAGGGACACCGACATGGCCCGCATCACCACCATCGCCTTCGATGCCGACGACACGCTGTGGCAGAACGAACGCTATTTCCGCCTCACCGAACAGCGCTTCGCCGATCTCTTGGCCCCCTATAGCGACGCGCCAGATCTCGTCGAGCGCCTCATCGCCGCCACCACGCGAAACCTGCGCTTCTACGGTTTTGGCATGAAGGGCTTTGCCCTCTCCATGGTCGAGACCGCCCTCGAGGTCACGGATCACCGTGTGCCCGGGCCGGTCATTGCCGAGATCCTCGCTGCCGGGCGCGAACTCCTGACCTATCCGATCGAAACGCTGCCCTATGTCGACCAGACCCTGGCGGCCCTCGAACACGACTACCGGCTGATCCTGATCACCAAGGGCGACATCTTCGATCAGGAGCGCAAGCTCGCTGCCTCAGGCCTTGCCGAATATTTCGCCGCCATCGAAATCGTCGCCGACAAGAACGCCGCCACCTATGAGCGCATCTTTGCCCGCCATACCGAGGGCGCGGCGCACACCGTAATGGTGGGCAATTCCCTGCGCTCGGACATTCTGCCCGCTCTCGAGGCTGGCGCCTGCGGCGTTTATGTCCCGCACGACCTCACCTGGTCCTATGAACATGCCGAAGAGCCGCCACCCTCTCCGCGCTATGCGAAAATCGAGCATCTTGGCGCGCTGGAACAGGTGCTCGCGCACTTCACCTCAGGCGTCTGAAACCCGCCGGAAGCCCAGGCTGCGGCCAGTATTTGCGCAAGACTTCAGCATGCCGCCCAATCGCTCAGCTGTATGAACAAGAGTTGAGTGCATCTCGACCTTCTCGCTCTAGCCTTTGATTTTGCTGCTGAATTATCCGTTCCATGCGCTTTTTGCATATCTGACATGCCTCCAGACTGGTTGGCGAATGAGCATCCCGCCCATATATGCAGCACATCACAGCGCGCTTGTTTTCTCCCTCCTCCCTTGCAACGCGCTGCGTTCCCTCCTAGCGGGCCCCCTCGCCCGCGGCCCTTATGGCTTCGCTCTCCCCTCGAGCGGAGCCATTTTTTTCGCGCTTCTTTCCGTTTTCTTGTGATCCATGCGAAATTGCATGGCTGACATGCCCATAACGCTATTGCCTACTGAACTGGTCGAGTTCATATAGGGCCCGTCGCTGAGACGTACTTCCGAACCCTCCTCCCTCGGAACTCTGTATCGCGACAGCGAGCTGCGGATCTCTCCTCCTCCCTGATCCAAGGCTCCTGGCAGATTGGCATCTCCTCCTCCCTTGCCCTTCTGCCCCACTTTCGATCTGGCTCTGCCGATCATCGGGCTCCAACTTCGGTTGGAGCCCTTTTTTTTGCGCCGCATCTGACCACCGCTCTCACAGCCCTTCCGGCCTCTGCCACGCGCTGCAGATGATGGACAGAATGTCGCTGTGCCCAGCGCATGCCCCCCATGTGCACTCCGCTATTGTCTATCGGACGGGTCGAGTTCATATAGGGCGTGTCGCTGAGACGTACTTCCGAACCCTCCTCCCTCGGAACTCTGTATCGCGACACTGAGCTGCGGATCTCTCCTCCTCCCTGATCCAAAGCTCTTGGCAGAATGGCATCCCTCCTCCTCCCTTGCCCTTCTGCCCCACTTTCGATCTGGCTCTGCCGATCACTGATCAGGCTCCGCCTGATCATCAGGCTCCAACTTCGGTTGGAGCCCTTTTTTCTTCCCCCTCTGGAAACATCGGCGAGGCGCTCCTACGTCCCCTGTGACAAGGGTGCGACAATCTGCCTAATTATTGGACAGAATGCCGCTGTGCCTAATGCATAGCTGACATGCTCGTCTATGCATTGCTGACCAGACGGTCAAAATCTATATTGGCCCTTGTCGACGCGACGCCGCTCCTTCTCCTCCTCCCTAGGACCCGCGACGCTCGGCACCGGGTTTCAACCGTATCCTCCTCCCTCGGTTGGGGCCCACCTGGTTCGGCGCATCTCCTCCTCCCTTGCGCGGAACCTAAACTCTCGATTTGGCTTCGGCCCTATCATAAGGCTCCAACTTCGGTTGGAGCCTCTTTTTTTGCCTGTACCGCAGCGCAGGGAGAGACGCCGACCCTCGCGTAGAGACCCTGCGGTCCGCCCGTTGCTCTAGGTCACATACCCATTAACGGGATTCCCAAAGTGCTGCTGTTGTGATTCCTTCCCTTTGGTGGACAGGAGGTGATGATGGCGCGTTTTGATCTTACGGATTTTGAGTGGTCTGTGATCCAGCCGCTGCTTCCGACGAAGGTGCGCGGCGTTCCGCGCGCCGATGACCGGCGTGTTCTGAACGGCATCTTCTGGCGGCTTCGCACGGGCGCGCCCTGGGCCGACATCCCGACGCGGTATGGCCCGCACACGACCTGCGTGAACCGCTTCAACCGGTGGCGCAGGGCCGGCCACTGGGCGCGCATTCTTGACGCTGTATCAGCCGCTTACAATGGCGACGTGCAGATGATCGACTCGTCCTCGATCCGGGTTCACCAGCACGCCGCCAACGGTCAAAAAAAGACGAGCGATCCCGTTGCATGGGTCGTTCGCGCGGCGGCCTGACCACCAAGATCCATGCGCTGGTCGATGCCCAGGGGCGGCCGATCCAGCTCAAACTGACCGAAGGCCAGGCCCATGATGGGCGATCAGCAGCGGACATGTTTGCCACCCTGTCCGCTGGAAATATCCTGCTCGCAGACCGAGCCTACGACAGTGATGCCCTGCGCAGCACCATGGCCGAGCGCGGTGCATGGGCCAATATCCGCGCCATGCCCAACCGCGTGCAAACCTTCCCATTCAGCCACTGGGTCTATCGCCAGCGCAACGCTGTCGAACGTTACTTCAACAAACTCAAACACTTCAGGGCAATCGCAACCCGATACGACAAGCGAGACGACAATTTCCTGGCATCAGTCCAACTCGCTTCAATCCGTATCTGGTTGCGAAGTTATGAGTCGGTCACCTAGGCCCTGGCTCAGCGAATCTGCATGGCAGCACTTCCAAACGCGCGTTTGTGCCCCGTGCCAGAAGGTCGCATACTCATTTTCAACGGCGGGATCGTGGTGACCCGTCTCCTCCAAGGTCGTCAGCTCTGCTTATGACCTCTGGCCCCGCCCATCCCCTCGGGCGGGGCCTCTTTGTTTCCGCCCTCGGCAGTGCTGACCCGGCAATTCCTGCCCACCACCCCTGCCTCCGTGCAGTGCCCCCTTGAAATTGCAGACTAATTTTTCGGCACAACACTTGCTTAACCATTTCCAGCAAGGAGCTTTGCCATGGTCGTCGTCACCTCCACCTATTATCCCAGCTATTCGACCACGCCCTATTCGCCCTCAACCGGCAAATCCGGGACAGGCACAGCGCCCACCCCGCCGCCCGCAGCAACCTCGGTCACCCTTTCGGACGCCGCCCGCGCCGCTCTTTCCGAGCGTGACCTCGCCACCGTGCTCAGCGAGGCGCGGGCCAAGCTGGCAAAACTCCTCGAAGAGGTCGGCCGCACCTCCCCGCTGCAGGGCGAAGAACTCGCCCTCGATCTCTCGAGCCTCGACGCGCGCGAGCTCTATGCGCTGGCCAGCGACAAGAATTCCAAAGCTGATGAAAGCGAGGCCGCGACCCTCGAAATGCAGCGCCGCCTCGAGGCAGCGCTCTCTGGTCCCCTCGCCATTGCCAATGTCACCGGCGACTTCACCGGCCTCTACAAGGCCGCCGCCAGCTATTTTGACAGCCTCGGCCCCGAGGAAAAGGCCAGCGCCGACTGGAAGGCCGGCCGCGATGCCCTCACCGAGGGCCTCAAGCAGCTGCAGACCGATCCAAAACGCTTCCCCGATGCCGGAGAGGATGATCCGGTCGCTCTTTATATGGCGCTCGTCGAAGCCAAGGACGCCACCGGCCAGCAGAGCATGGTCACACTCGCCGCCAATGCCCGCGCCGTGCTCGACAAGCGCTATGCCGATGCCCACGCAGCCGGCAAGACGCCGAGCTTCAATCCCTATTCATCGCGCGGCGCCCATATCGATCTCTCCGATCTCTCCAGCCGCTCGCTCTCGGCCATCGTACTCAACGAGGGCGATCAGTTCACCGAAACCGAGATCAAGGCCGCCCAGTCCACCCTGCGCACCAAGTCCAGCGCTGCGCTGATGGCGGGATTGAAAGCAGCCGGTCAGTCTGGCGATCCCAGCGCCTTCAGCCAGAACGTCATCGCCGCCTTCTCCTCGCTCAGCCCCGAAGAGCGCCAGGCCGCAGGCTGGTCCGACAAGCTCTACGAAGCCGCCATGGCCAACTACACCACATCGAGCAAGCTCATGCAGATGTTCACCGAACTCAGCGGCACCAGCCCGACAGCCAAGTCGAGCAACGGCCTCAGCGGCCTCTTGGGGAGTTTTTAAGTTTTTCCGGGCCTGAGCCTGAGCCGAACCGTCACCCGTCTATCGTCATTGCCCGGCCCGTCCGGGCGATCCACATTGCCTTCGGACCCTCCGCGTAAGGCGAAAAAGCCCCTACTTCACCCCGGCACAAAACGCCTGAATACGCCGCACGGCTTCCTCAAGCTCTGCATTGGCAGCCGCATAGCTCAACCGGAAATGTCCCGGCAGACCAAAGGCTGTGCCATGCACCAGCGCCACGCCGGTTTCCTCGAGCAGCCCCATGACAAAATCCTCGTCGGTGGCGATCAGCTTGCCGCCCGCGCTGGTCTTGCCGAGCAACCCCTTGCACGACGGGAACACGTAAAACGCCCCCTGCGGCGTCAGGCACTCAACCCCATTGGCAGCATTGAGCCCGGCGACCACCAGATCGCGGCGGCCTTGGAACACGTCGCGCCATTCGGCCAGAAATTCCTGCGGGCCATCGAGCGCCGCCACCGCTGCCCACTGCGAGATCGAGGACGGGTTGGTGGTCGACTGGCTCTGCAGCTTCATCATCGCCGCCAGCAGCTGGCGCGGACCCGTGCAATAGCCGATGCGCCAGCCGGTCATGGCGTGGGATTTCGACACCCCGTTCATGGTCACCGTGCGCGGCTGCAACGCCGGCTCCACCTGTGCAATGGTGGCAAAGGTGCCGCCATCATAGACCAGCACCTCATAGATATCGTCGGTGAGGATATGGACATGCGGATGGCGCATTAGCACATCGGCCAGCCCGCGCAATTCCTCAGCCGTGTAGGCGGCGCCGGTCGGGTTGGACGGCGTATTGAGGATCAGCCACTTGGTTTTTGGCGAAATCGCCGCTTCCAGCGCCGCTGGCGTCAGCTTGAACCCGCTGGTTGCATCGGCCACCGCAAACACCGGCTCGGCCCCGCACAGCCGCACGATCTCGGGATAACTCACCCAATAGGGCACCGGCACCACAACCTCGTCACCCGGATTGAGCGTCGCCATCAGCGCGTTGAAAATGATCTGCTTGCCGCCCGATGAGATGAAGCAATCGGCCGCCGTCACATCGAGCCCATTGTCGCGCTTGAACTTGCGCGCCACCGCTTCCTTGAGTTCGGGGATGCCGTCGACATTGGTGTAGCGCGTCTTGCCTTCGTCCATCGCCACCTTGGCAGCATCGCGCACATGCAGCGGCGTGTCGAAATCGGGCTCACCCGCTGATAGGGCAATCACGTCCTGACCGGCCTGTGCCAGCGTGCGGGCCTTCTGGGTAATCCCCACTGTCGCCGATGGCGCCACGCGCTCCAGCGCATCAGAAAGAAAACCCATCGCAACGTCCCCCATAATTTGAACGGCATTTGTGTAGTCCATGGCGGCGATGTCGGGAAGGGCCATTAGCGCGGCGGCGCGGTCGTCTCCCGCACTACGAGTTCCGTCTCGAGAACCCGCCGCCCCTCGACCTGCTCGCCACCCAGCGCCGCCTCCACTGCCAATCGGGCAATCGCCTTCATCGGCTGCTGCACCGTGGTCAGCTTGGGTGTTGCCAACGCCGCCTCGGGAACGCCGTCGAACCCCACCACCGAAACATCCCCCGGCACGTTCAGCCCATGACGCATCAGCCAGTCGACGGCCCACATGGCGATCTTGTCCGACATCGCCAGAATGGCGGTGGGTCGTTCTGTCCCGGAAAACAACGCCGCCATCGTGTCATTCGTGCTCTTGGCATCTTCCTGCGTCACCATGATCGGCGCGCTGGAAATCTCGATGCGGGCCGCAGTCATGGCCTGCCAATAGCCTATGGCGCGATCCCGGGTCGTCGAATATTTCGCCGCCCGCATTTCAGCCTCGCTGGCCCGGCCGACATGACTGTCATTGATCTGGGTTGAGAGAATGGCCAGGCGCTTGTGCCCCAGCCCGATAAGATGCTCGGCCGCCTGCCGTGCCCCGCCGACATTGTCGACGCCGATTGCCGGGATACTCGTATCGGCCGCACCGATGGCAAGGGCCACATAGGGAAGCTTACGCGCTCGCGTCGTTTCAACCAGCCGCTCGCCACCCTCGACGCAGAGGAGGATGAACCCGTCCACCACCGCAGACTGGATGTTCCAGTCGACCCGTTCCTCGCTCAGCGCCGACACCAGCGCGACCCCCGCCCCCTGCGCGTCGCAGATATCGGAAATCTCGGCCAGCAGATGCCGGGCCCACAGATCTTCAAAGAAATAGCTCAGTGGCTCGATCGCCGCGACCCCAACCGCATTGACCCGCCCGGCCCGCAACAGGCGGCCGGTTACACTGGGCCCCCCATAGCCGAGCTTGTCGGCCGCCTGAAGCACGCGCTCGCGGACTTCGTCCCGCACCACCTCGGGACGATTAAAGACATTGGATGCTGTGCCCTGGGATACGCCCGCTTCCCGTGCGACGTCGCGCAGTCGCACCAGTCCTTTTTCTGCCATGCCGATCTCCCTGTCGCTGACAGGTCTAGCCGAGTTTTTGTATCGGTTCAATTTTGACTTGACACGGGCAGTTGCCGGGTCAATATTTTGAACCGATTCAAGCCGCAATCCGAAAACATATTGAATCGATTCAATAGGAGACCAAGATGATCCCCGCAAGCTACCTGTTTAAGACCGTCTATGACGACGCCTGGACCCGCCCCACCCCTCCTGCGCACCAGAATGAGCCCCCTCCGCAGACCGGCCAACCCACCGCGATAATGCCCTTTATTGCGGCGGTTCTCGGCATTTTTCGGAGACCAATGGTAACCATCCGCTAACCCATAAGGTCGGGGCGCCACATTTCTGCCGCCAAATCGCCCCCCAGCCTCCTTAGTCGAACCCCATTCAGATGGTTTATGGAAAGCATCGGAAGTGAGTAAAAGTTTCAGTCCCATGCAGCCTTCCAAAGCCATTCCACGCCGCAAGAAAGTCCGCCTGGCGGTCGCCCTGGGCTCCAGCGTCGCCTGCCTCGGCGCCGCCTCCATTGCCCTTCTTGGCGGCGTTACGCCGGCCGTCGCGGCCAATATCGCCAGCCAGCCCGACGCTCAGATAGCCGTCTTCATGGTCCCGCTCACCCTCTTGCTGATGGTGATGCTTTTCGAGGCCGCCCGCTTCATCTGGCGCGGCCGCATCCCGGTCCAGACGCCGGCCAAGCGCTCCCTCAAGACCCATTGGCAGGGCCGCAACTAACGGTTTTCCTAGCCTCTTCTCTTCGACCTCCCTGACTGACTGGCCGGCGCTCTGCCGGCCCTTTTTTTGTTCGACTATTGGTGACTTGCCTCGCCCCGGGGGCGGGCGCACACTCCTCCCAGCACGGAGGATATGACCATGTATGTCGAGACCATCCTGCAGACCAAGGGCACCACGGTTTTCACCCTGCCCGACACCGCAACGCTTGCCGAGGCCGTCGCCGAGCTCAACACCCACAATATCGGCGCTCTTGTCATTACCGGTCAGGGCGATAGCGTCGTGGGCATCCTGTCCGAGCGTGACATCATCCGCCATCTCGGCACCGACCCCGCGGCCGCCCTCGCCCGCCCGGTCGGAGAGATCATGACCAGCGACCTCGTCACCTGTTCCCGTGACACGCCCATTGCGCACATCATGGACCGCATGACCCGCCGCCGCATTAGGCACATCCCCGTCGTGGACGCCGGGCGGCTTGCCGGCATCATCTCCATCGGCGACGTGGTCAAATCCAAGATCGAAGAGGTCGAACACGAGGCCGAAGCGCTGCGCGATTATATCGCGAGCTAGCCCGCCCCTCGGCCAACATTACCAAGCTCTCCAACTCTTCACCTTCTCGCAAGGCGGAGGAGAGGTTGGCTTGCCTAGTGTCTTCATGTGCCGGCGAACCGGTATCCCATGCAAAGGATAACACCATGAAGACGATTTCGACCAAGATCATCCTGGCAATGATGACCGCGACGCTCGGCCTCGGCGCCATCGCGCCGGTCATGGCGCAAACCACTGCACCTTCGGCCGAAACTCAGAGCCTCGACACTGCCCACGAGGGCCAGAAATCCTTCCGTCCCGGACACGACGGCCCGCGGCGCGGCGGCGGCATGGGCAGCCTCCTCAACTTCGAGCGCGGCGCCGAAGCCATCGACATCGCCGTCGTGCGCCTCACCCATCGCCTCGATCTCAGCGCCGAGCAGAAGACGCTTCTCGACACGCTGAAAACCGACGCCCTGGCCGCCAGCGAAACGCTCGCATCCGCAACTGAAGGCCTGCGCCCGACACCACCTGCCAAGGGCGATGCGCCCAGCGCTCCTGATTTCAGCCAATCGCTGGAGAACCGCATCGCCTTCGACACCGCCCGCCTCGATGCGCTGAAATCCATCCAGCCCGCCGCGACCGCCTTCTTTGACAGCCTCACCGATGCCCAGAAGGCCGAGCTGATGCCCGATCGCGGCGACAGGGGTGACCGCGACAACCGCGGCGGCCCGCGCCAGCACGGCCCCAACCGCGGCTGATCCCCGCTCCTGCGCCGAAGTCGACAAGCCACCGACCTGCCCCTCCCCCTATCAGGGGGAGGGTGGGTGGGGGTAACAAAGAGCGAATACCAAGATCGAAAAACCTCGGCTCTCCACTGCCGGGGTTTGCTTTTCCCCATTCCTGCCCTACCGTTTGGAAAATTGCCAACGGACCGAGCATGACCACCCTTCCCCTGGACCCCGCGCGCCTCCGCGCCCTCTTTCCCGCCTTTTCCGAACCCAGTCTTGCCGGTCAGGCCTTCTTCGAAAATGCCGGCGGCTCCTACACCGCCCAGCCCGTGCTCGATCGGCTCGACACCTATTATCGCGCCAACAAGCTCCAGCCCTATGGCGCCTACCCGGCGTCAATCGCCGCGGGCGAGGCCATGGACCTGGCCTTCGAGCGCATGGCGGCAGCGCTCAATGTCTCGGCCGACTGGATCCATTTTGGTCCCTCGAGCTCGGCCAACACCTATGTCCTCGGCCACGCCTTTTCCGGCTGGCTGAAGCCGGGCGACGCTATCGTCGTCACCAATCAGGACCACGAGGCCAATACGGGCGCCTGGCGCCGCCTCGCCCAGCATGGCATCGAGGTGCGCGAATGGGCCGTCGACGCCCGCACCGGCCAGCTCTCGCTCGAGGCCCTTGATCGCCTCCTCGACGCCAAGGTCCGGCTCGTCGCCATGCCGCATTGCTCCAACATCGTCGGCGACATCAATCCGGTGGCCGAAATTGCCTCCCGCACCCGCACACTGGGTGCTGTCCTCGCCGTCGACGGCGTCAGCTATGCGCCGCACGGCCTGCCCGACCTCGCCGCGCTCGGCGCCGACATCTATTTCTTTTCCGCCTACAAGACCTATGGCCCCCATCAGGGCGTCATGGCCGTCCGCCCGGAGCTCGCGGCACAGCTGCCCAATCAGGGCCATTTCTTCAACGATATCAAGCCGCGCTACCGCCTGACCCCGGCAGGCCCCGACCACGCCCAGATCGCCGCCAGCGCCGGCATCGTGGATTACCTTGAAGCCGTCGCCGATATCGCCGGCCCTTCGGTTGAAGGTGCAAACCCCTTCCGCCGCGCTCATGCCGCCATGCGGGCCCAGGAAGTTTCCCTTTCGACGCCGCTGCTGGACTATCTCCGCAATCGCAATGACATCCAGCTCATCGGCCCGAGCGATCCCCTACGCCGCGCGCCCACCATCGCGCTGCGCCACAGCGAGCCGGGCCTGGCCTTGGCCAAACGCCTCGCCACGCACGGCGTCATGGCCGGCGGCGGCCACTTCTACGCCTGGCGCCTCCTTGAAGCCCTCGGCATCGACCCCAATCACGGTGTCCTCCGGCTCTCCTTCGTGCACTACACCACGCCCGAAGAAATCCAGCAGCTCATCGCCGCCCTCGACGCCGAACTCTGAACGCCTGTTCGACCGCAAACACCTTCTTCCCCTCCCCCTTCTCGGGGGCGGGTGAGGGTTCTCTATTTCAAACACCGAGCCCCCATGTCCCGTAGCGTTGCCACAGTCCTGCTCCTCATCTGCACCATGTTCTGGGGCTTTGCCTTCATCGCCCAGAAATCTGCCATGGACAGCATGGGGCCGCTGACTTTTGCGGGCGTCCGATATCTGCTGGGCGGTCTCCTCGTTCTGCCGCTGGCGCTCTATGAACGTCGCCGCCGCGCCATCGCGCTCACCCGCACCCACTGGCTGTTCATCCTCGCCATGAGCACGGTGTTCTTCCTCGGCTCCTGGCTCCAACAGGCGGGCCTCGCCACCACCACCGCCACCAATGGCGGCTTCCTCACCGGGCTCTACGTCTTTTTCGTGCCGCTTCTTGGCTATGCCCTTTTCCGCACGCGCCCGCACCCGATCATTTTGGTCGGCGTGCCGCTGGCGCTCATCGGCATCTATTTCCTCAATGGCGGCGGGCTCGAGAGCTTTAATTCCGGGGACTGGCTGATTGTCGGCAGCGCCCTCTTCTGGGCCATGCACGTCATCCTGCTGGGCCATGTCGCCCGCATGACCGGCCTGCCGATCTTTGTGTCCTGCGTCAGCTTTCTCATCGCCGGCATCGCTGCCAGCGCCATCGCACTGGGAACCGAAGCGCCGACCCTTGAAGCCACTTCATCGGGCTGGATCGAAATCGCCTATGCCGCAGTGCTGTCCACCGCCGTCGGCTTCACCTTGCAGGCCGTCGGCCAGCAGCATGTACCCCCGGCCAATGCGGCCATCATTCTCTCGGCTGAAAGTCTTTTTGCGGCCCTGGGCGGCGCGCTCATCCTCGGCGAACGCCTGCCCCTGATCGGCTACGCCGGCGCCACGCTCATCTTCGCGGCGATCCTGCTGGTCGAAGCCCTGCCGCCCCTCTGGGCCCGCCGCCGCGCGCACATCCCGCGCACGACGAACTGATGCGCGTTCCCATCACCGCTCTGGCTCCCTCCTCGTGATGGGGAGGGACGGGGTGGGGTGAATGGGACCGCTCAATTTCCTCATCCGCGAACGAGCTCTCTCGGGCTCGACTCGAAGGCCACGGCCCCATCCCCTCCATCGTCATTGCCCCGCTTGTTCGGGCAATCCATCTCTCCACACGGATGGACCACCCGGAGGGCATTGCAAGGGTCAGCCCGGCCCGGGCCCCGCGCCTACTGGTACCGGTACATCTGGTAGGTCTTGCACAGCACAAAGGCCACGCAGCCCTTGAGCGTGATCTGGTCGGCGCTCACCTGGGTGATCGTCCCGGCCGCCTTCTGCCCATAGATATTGAGCTCGCCCTTCCACTGGTTGGGCCGGGTCTGGCTGGCGTGGTCGATCAGCATGGTGTTCATATAGGGCAGGTTCTCGGCATTGTCGGCGCCATTGCCCAGCCAGATCAGCTCGGCACAAAACTGGCTACCGTCCCCGCACATCTCCACCTTGTAGCGCGAGTCCCGCATCTCGATTTCCCAGATGCCGACAGGTGACGCCACAGCAGGCAGGCTGGCGAGGGCGGCAAAGGCGATACCAAGAACAGATCGAAACATGAGGCACTCCATACTAGACCGCGCCGGTTTTGATCCGCCGCGCCTGAACAAGAACTGAACGCAACGCCGGCCCTGCCCCCCGGCCTCACCGCGCCATGATGATGCTGCGGACCGGCGTACCCATCTCTGTCGCATCTTCCTCGGCAATCTCGCGCCAGCCACGCGCAGCATAAAAGGCGCGCGCCCTGGTGTTGAAGGCCCGCACCTCAAGCCGTGCCGCCCCGTCGGCCTCCGCCTTCTCCATCAGCGCCGCGCCGACACCTGTGCCAATCTCGGCCATCGCCACATGGATAGCGTGCAGCTGGCTGCCTTCGAGATGGTACATGCCGACGACCTGCCCGCCCCGCTCGGCCACCATAAAGGCGTCGAGACACGCATCCACATAGCCGTGGGCGGGCATGTCCCGGTCATAGAGAGCCCGACTCTCTGCCGTCACTTGCGGCCCCCAGTGGGTCCGCCAGGACGTGTCGAGCAATTCCTTGAGGGCCTCCGAATCGCCGGCCTCGGCGCTGCGGATAGTGAGTTCAGCCATGGTTTCGCGCATTCTATTGTTGATCCACAAGCCCCGGCCCTTCATCGTGCGGTCACGAGGCGCTATTGGCTTAGCACACCATTCCCCGCACAGGATCACCCATGGCCAAGCTCTACTTTTCCTATGCGGCGATGAATGCGGGCAAGTCCACGCTCCTGCTGCAGGCGGCCTATAACTATCGCGAGCGCGGCATGCGCCCCCTGCTCTACACCTCCGGCCTCTATGCCGAAGGCGGGACGGGCCACATCTCCTCGCGCATCGGCATTTCCGAGCCGGCCGAGCTCTATTCCGCCGGCGACGACCTCTATCAATCCGTCCGCGACTTTCACGAGGAGTCCAAGGTCGATTGCGTCTTCGTCGATGAAGCCCAGTTCCTCACGCGCGACCAGGTCTGGGGCCTCGCCCGCGTGTCGGACCGACTGAAAATCCCGGTCATGTGCTATGGCCTGCGCACCGATTTCCAGGGCAAGCTGTTCCCCGGCTCGATGGAACTGCTCGCCATCGCCGATATCCTGCGCGAGATCCGCACCATCTGTACATGCGGCGCCAAGGGGACCATGGTCGTGCGCCAGGACATGTCCGGCCGCGTTCTCACCGATGGCGACCAGGTCTCGATCGAAAAATCTGTCTACCTCTCCCTCTGCCGCAAGCACTGGGAAGAGGCCGTTGGCCGCTGGCCAGTAAAAGGACCTGCATGATGATCGTACATTCCACTGAACCCGATGGCGCACTGACCATCCGCACCATCGCCATGCCGGCAGACACCAATCCTGCTGGCGACATTTTCGGTGGCTGGGTGATGAGCCAGATGGACCTTGCCGGCGCTATTGCCGCCGTCGAGCGGGTCCGCGGACGCGTGGTGACCGTTGCCGTCGAGGCAATGACCTTCATTGCGCCGGTCAAGGTGGGCGACGTGCTGTGCGTCTACACCAAGGTCGAGCGGGTCGGCACCACCTCCATCACCATCGCGCTGGAAGCCTGGGTGCGCCGCAACAGGCTCGACGACCGCCAGAAGGTCACCGAGGCGCGCTTTGTCTATGTATCTCTTGATGAGAACGGCCAAAAACGGCCCATTCCCAAAGAATAGGCGGCCGCTCCCAATCTGAATGAAATCGTTCAGACTGCGTTCAGGGGCTCGTGATTAGTTTGGCATCAACAAATTGAAGCCCGTTTGGGAGCAAAGATCGATGAAGTCCGCAAAAATCGCCGCTGCACTTGCCTTGACGCTGCTTGGCGGCGTCGCCACCGCGTTCGCGGCTCCGGCCGTCGTGACCGGCAATGCCAATGTGCGCCAGGGCGCTTCGACGTCGGCCCCCGTGCTGACGTCCCTGCCCGGCGGCGCCACCGTCGATGCCAATTGCTACGACCAGGGCTGGTGCATGATCAACGGCACCGGCAACTTCCGCGGCGTCAGCGGCTGGATTTCCCAGTCGCTCATCGCCTTCACCGATGGCTCGGTTGCCCCCCAGCCCCCGCGTCCAGGTCCAGGCCCGCAGCCGCAGCCCCCGCGTCCGGGTGGCGGCAATAATTCCGGCCCCGGCTTCTCGTTCGATTTCAACTTCGGCACGCAGCCACAGACTCGTCCGCAGCCGCAGCGTCAGGCCGGCGCCTGCTTCTTTACCGAACGCAATTTCCGCGGCTCGAGCTTCTGCGTCGACCGGGGTGAGGAATATGCGCGCATGCCGCGCGGCTGGAACGACGTCATTCGGTCGGTCCAGGTCTTCGGCCGGGCCCGTGTCGATCTCTGCGCCGACACCGGCTTTTATGGCAATTGCGTCACCGTTCGGTCGGACCAGGCGCGCCTGCCCTCCGGCATCGACCGTCGCATCTCCTCGGTAGACGTTTACTAAACCGACAAGCGACTGGGTCTGGAACCCTTGGTGGTCCAGACCCGTTCTAATCTCACATACAAAGCTGAGGCCGGGCTGGCGTCCGAATGAGTCGTCGTGCCCGCTATAATTGGCGCAAAGGGATCGTCATGAACCGCTACACCCGCAAGAAACTGCTCAATTTCGCCACCGGAATTGCCGTAGCCGCGACCGCTGTGGTCGTCTTCCTGCCGGCAGCCCAGGCTGCTCCGGGAACCGTCACCAGCAATGTGAATGTGCGCTCTGGCCCCGGTACTAATTATGCTGTTGTCGATACGGCCCGCCGCGGCCAGCAGGTCGATGTACAGCGCTGCGACGGCTCGTGGTGCTACATCACCAAGCCCGGCGCCGATGGCTGGGTCTCCGCCAATTACCTCAATGCCGGTGGCCGTCCGGTCAACCCGACCCAGCCCGGCATATCCTTTGGCATCAACGTTCCTGGCGGCCCGTCGATCAATATCGGCGTCGGCGACCAGCGCCCCCCTGTGGTGGTGCGTCCGCAGCCCGCGCCCGTCAGCGACGTCTGCTTTTATGATCGCAACAACTACCGCGGCGCCAGCTTCTGCATGGGCCCGGGCGAAAGCACCCGCGACCTCCGCGATTGGGCCGACCGCATTTCCTCCATCGAAAACCCGGGCGGCTATTCGGTCCAGGTCTGCTCGGAAGCCAACTACCGCGGCTGCCGGACCTACACCACCAGCGCCTCTTCGCTCGGTGACTTTGATGACTACATCATCTCGGTCCGCGTCCGCTAAACCACTTCTACTTCAAGGCATCGCCTCCTCCGGGAGGCGATGCTTTTTAGCGTTCCCCCTTGGACAATCGCTAACGAACAGTTACTGTCCGCGCCACACTGCCAATCGGACGCTTCAATGAAACTGCTCCAGAGCCTGCTGCTTGCCCTGACGCTTCTCGCCTCTGCCCTGTCGCCCTCCTACGCTGCCTCGGAAACGGGATCGCACGGGTGGACACTCCAGCCGCTCAGCCTGCGCGACGGCCCGGGCGCGGCCTATGCGGTCACCGGCAATATTGCCGAGAACGCCGCCATTCGGGTCCTGCGCTGCCAGAAGGTCTGGTGCCTGGTCGATGGCCCCGGCGGCCGCGGTTGGACCTCGCTTGAACGCGTCGGCTTCGGCACCACGCCCGAAGGCCCGCTCTTTGCCATTCAGCCGAACTATCCGGCCGGCGGCCCGGGCACCGTTTGCTTCTATACCGGCACCAATTACTCCGGCTCCTCCTTCTGCGCCGGCCCCGGCCAGGTCTTCCCCGATCTCGCCCTTTACGGCGTCGACAACAGCTTCGCCTCCGTCGAGATCAAGGGCAATGTCTCCGCGGCCGCCTGCCGCGAGCGCAAGTTCCATTCCTATTGCGAACGCATCGTCGAGAGCCAGCCGGTCCTTGATCGCTATCTGAACCGCAATCTCTCTTCGGTCCGCGTTTACTGATCGATGAGCGCAGTCGCCCTGGCGGCAACTGTTCACGACCCCATCGGTCGCCTCGCCGAGGCGACCGTTTCCATGTCCGGCCCCCTGCGCGCCAGTCTTGCGCGCCTTGCCTTCAACATCTCCGACGCCACCCATGCCGCAACCCGTGACGCCCTCAGCGCCACTGCGGACGCGATCATGGTGCACTCCGCCAGCGAAGCGATGATCGGCAAGGCCCGCCGAGATGCCCTCGCCCTTGCCGGCACGGACAGGCCCGCCCTCTATACCGATTTCGACCATTTGCTGCGCTGGCTCGGGCTTGGACCCGAAGATCTCCGCCGCGTCCTCGAAATGGAACCAGCCCTCGATTGCCTCGTCGTCGGCCGCTCCGACCGCGCCTTTGCGGCCGAGCCTCGCCGCCTGCGCGACAGCGAGACGCTCGTCAATCATACCCACGCGCTGCTTACTGGCGATCACTGGGACCTGATGTTTGCCGTCCGGCGTCTGTCGCCACGCGCCATCGCGCTGATCCTCGAGCAGAGCCAGGTCGATAGCCTCGCCAACGATATGGAGTGGCCCCTCCTCGCGCGCCGCGCCGGCCTCGCCCTCGGCTATACCCAATCCGACGCGCTTTATTATCGAACCCTCGAAGAGTTCGGCGAGGATGCGGACAACCGTGACGACGACCCGCTGCAATGGATCCGCCGCCTCGAATTTGCCGCCTTGCACGCCAGCGCCATGCGGCCTTTCCTCAAACCCTGATCGGGCCTAGCCCATCAGCGGGAATACTCGCCGCACCCGCTCGTCGCGAAGCCAGAGCGCCACCC
The DNA here is from genome assembly GCF_029201565.1 of Devosia sp. SD17-2. Lineage (GTDB taxonomy): Bacteria > Pseudomonadota > Alphaproteobacteria > Rhizobiales > Devosiaceae > Devosia. The sequence continues at coordinate 1,349,607 of NZ_CP104002.1, read as the reverse complement.
ACAGCGCAACGCCTAGGTAGATGCTGAACAGCGTATGGCTGAACAATGGATTGTCGACCCGCAGATTGGCAGCCAATGCTGCCCCCAGAAGCGCTGTCGTCAGCACCGCCCCGAACAGGGCCGTGCGCGGGATGAGATAGAGCACCACGCAGACCACTTCGATCACCGCGATCAGCAGCAGATATTTGGTCGGCCAGCCCACCACTTCCATCGAGTCGAGCGCCGCATCCATCCCCATGAACTTCGGCGTCGCCGACGCAATGGCCAGAAACAGCCCGATCAGACCACTCAAAACCCAGCCCGCAATCTTCATCTTCGGTCTCCCTCAGGGCCCCGCGCCCCATTCGTGTTGACGACGAAACACATCCCCCGGTTCAGACACGCCTGCCCGACAAGGTGCAGTCGCCTGTTCACCACGCCAGAAAATGCCTTGATTTTGCCGTGAGACTTTCCTTCTGTTTACCGGACACTAACAAAAGGAATAACCATGGGCTTCCTGGACAATATCAAGGCCAAGATTTTCGGTACTCCCGCCTCTGCGGCCATCCCGGCATCGTCTGCAACGCCCACCCCGGCCGCGCCTTCGGCCGCTCCCCAGTCTCCCCCGCTTGCTGCCGAGCAGCAGGCCGCCGTCAAGGTGGGCATGGCAGCAGCCGACAAGGTAATCGCCGACGCTGTCGCGCGGAACGCCGCCGCCGGCCAGGCCGCGCCTTCGGCCGCTCCCGCCGCTGAAGTCGACGTCGCCGCCGTTCTCGATGCAGCCGTTGCCGCTTCTGGCCAGAAGCTCAACTGGAAGACCTCGATCGTCGATCTGCTCAAGGCGCTCGACATCGACTCCTCGCTGACCGCTCGCAAGGAACTGGCCGACGAACTCGGCTATACCGGTGACAAGTCCGACAGCGCCACCATGAACATCTGGCTCCACAAGCAGGTCATCGCCCAGCTCAAGGCCAATGGCGGCAAGGTGCCGGACAGCCTTCTCGACTGACACCCGTTCGACCTGCTGGCGCAAGGCGCCGGCAGGTCTATTCCCGGTTATACTAGCGCGATCCGCTGCAACCATGCAGTCTTGCGGACCACTTTGAGTAACCGGCAATCCCACACCAAAAATTAAGCATAGTTTCTTCCAGCGGAGCGTCAGTTCAGGACCCGCTCACCGCTCTGGGAGGAGCATTATGCCACCAGCCGCCAGCGCAACCCGCTCGCCCCTGGCAGCCTGAACCCATACCCGGCCTGCCGCGCGTTCACGGCAGGCCGGGATGACATGCGCTGTCTCAATTTAAGCGCCCTCAGCCGGCCCGCCCCGGCCCCTCAATCACCCACGCCGGATCCATCGGCTCCACCCTGTTGCGGCCGAGATCCTTGGCCACATAGAGCTGGCGATCGGCGTTGGCGATGATGTCGTCGAGTGTCTCGTTCCGGCTCCGCAGCTCGGCGACGCCCAGGCTGATTGTCACCCCCTCGGGCACGCCCTTCACCTCCGCCGCGGCAACGCCTGCCCGCAGCCGCTCGGCCAGCGCACACGCGGCCTCCAGCTCCGCCGCAGGCAGCAACACGATAAACTCCTCCCCGCCCCAGCGGCAGAACACATCCCCGGCCCGGATTATCCGCCGACAGACATGGGCGACCATGATGATCGCCTCGTCGCCCACCGCGTGCCCATAGCTGTCGTTGAGCCGCTTGAACCGGTCGATATCGAGCAGGATGATGCTGACCGGCTCGCCCCGCGCGCCCGCCTCCGCCAGCGCCAGCCGCGCCCGATCGAGAAAATAGCGGCGATTGCCGGCCCCGGTCAGCGGATCGGTTTCGGCCATGGTCACCAGCGCGGCGCGTGCCTCGGCAAGCTGGTAAAGCAACGACAGCACGGAGGCACTGATTGGGGGCGAGATCAGCAGGGGCGCGATGGCAGAAATATAGAGCCATTCCTCGACCGGAACATGGGGCATGAAGACGGCATTGGCGAACCAGGTCACCAGCACCGAGACAACCACCGAAAACGCGGTAATGGCTGCTACGACACGGAGTTTTCCCACGCGCAGCATCCATGCGTTGAACCGCGCCTGCATCTGCCCCCTGTCGAATGCCATGAACTTTCCTCCCCCTTTCACCCTGACAGCTTGAGATTGTCCGGCCGTTAGGACACTCCGTAAAAATCCGTCATTTAGGCATCCGTTCCCAAGCGCATCGACACCCCGCGGCCGCTTCTGCGGCAGCCGCCTATGCCGGAGGGAGAAGCCGCCTTCTCCGATTGGCACGTGACTGTCGCCCATCCGATTCTACTATCGGCAGCGTGGTTCGCGGAAAAACCGCGCAGGCGTCACGACAGAAAGCCGCCAAGCGCACCTGTTTTTGCACAGTCAAAACAGAAGAGATAAACTGTATCCCTCAAAATACTTATTCTCTCATGTGATTTTTGCATAAGCAAATCTACCCGCCAACGCCACGCCCTGCCGTTAGTCTTGAACTGATCGCAACTCTCGGATCTGCGAACGACCTACCAATGCGACTTTTGGTCCGAGCTGGAATCTAGGCCAGAGCAGCCAAGGCTCACAAACTCGTGTGCGCACTCGCTGCAATCGAACGACGAAAACCCAATCCGTCCATAAATAGTCTTTTACTCCCAAAGTCTTACGCCCTTAGGCAAACAGACGAATCTCCCTCCCGTGGAAATACTCCCCGGCCGGTCAGTAGGGCTGCGTTCGCGCGCCACGGCTTTTGGAGAGGATTTCTAATGGTACACATCACGCGAAAGCCTGTCGTCGCAGTGCTGAAAGAGACGGCGCAGGGCGAACGCCGCGTGGCACTCGTGCCGGCAGACATTGGCAAGCTCAGCCAATACGACATTGTCGTTGAGGCAGGCGCAGGCCTTAACGCCGGCTTCGTCGACGATGACTACACTGCTGCCGGTGGCAAGATTACGACCCGCGCCGATGCGATTTCCGGCGCAGATCTGATCCTTGCTGTCCGCGCTCCGGACTTCGCGGGCTTTGCGCCCGGCAAGGTGCTGATCTCGCTCGGCGGCCGCGACGCTGCTGTTATCGATGCCGCCAAGTCCGCACAGGTCCTGCACCTGGGCATGGAACGCCTGCCGCGCATCACCCGCGCCCAGAGCATGGACGTTCTGTCCTCCCAGGCGTCGATCGCCGGCTATGCGGCCGTGCTCGAAGGCGCCCGCTATCTCGACACGCTGATGCCGATGATGACCACGGCAGCCGGCATTGTTCGCCCCGCCAAGATGATCGCTCTCGGCGCTGGCGTCGCCGGCCTCCAGGCCCTCGCAACCGCCCGTCGTCTCGGCGCTGTCACCTATGGCTTTGACGTGCGCGAAGCCGCCCGCGAACAGGTGGAAAGCCTGGGCGCAGAGTTCGTCTTCCCCGATGTTCCCGATGCCAAGGCCGAAGGCACTGGCGGCTATGCCGCCGCACAGAGCGATGACCAGCAGGCCCGCCTGCGCCGCGCGCTCACCGAGGCCCTGTCCCGCACCAATCTGATCATCACCAGCGCCCAGATTCCGGGCCGCGCTGCACCCATCCTCATCGACGAGGAAAACGTTGCTGCGATGACCCCGGGCACCGTGATCGTCGACATGGCCGCCGAAACCGGTGGCAATTGCACGCTCACCAAGCCCGATGAAGTCGTGCGCCATGGCCGCGTGACCATCCTTGGGCCGACCAATCTGGCCAGCGCCGCACCGACCGACACCAGCCGCCTCTACAGCGGCAACATGCGCACGCTGCTGACGCACCTGTTCAAGGACGGTGCGCTGAGCCTCGTGGCCGGCGACGAAATCCTCGACGCTCTCGCTGGCGACCAGGCCCTGCCTGCTCGCGCAGCCGCTTAACCCGGAGGCAGGATCATGCCCGAAACAACAGTCATCCAACTCTTCGTGTTCCTGCTGGCCAGCTTCGTTGGCCTCATGACCATCCACCGTGTTCCGCCGCTGCTGCATACCCCGCTGATGGCAGCGACCAACGCCATGTCCGGCATTTCGCTCGTGGCATCGCTGGTTCTGGCCGGCGCCAACCACGGCTGGCTCGGCACCATTTTCGGCACCATCGCCGTGGCCATGGCTATGGCCAACGTCGTTGGCGGCTTCCTGATCACCGACCGCATGCTGGCCATGTTCAAGTCCGACAACAAGAAGGCCGATAAGGCAGCGAAATGACCGATACCTTTATCCAGCTCGCCTACCTTGTAGCGGCATTCCTCTTCATCAACGCGCTCCGCGTGCTCGGTCGTCCGGAAACAGCACGCCGCGGCATGCAGATGGCCGCCCTCGGCATGCTCATTGCCGTGGTTGCAACCCTGTTCCACGCCCGTATCGTGGAATATCAGTGGATCGTCGTCGGCATCGTCGCCGGTGCCGCCATCGGCTATCCGCTCGGCATGTTCGTGCCGATGACGGCCATGCCGCAGCGTATCGCCATCAGCCATGCCTTCGGCGCGCTTGCTGCGACCCTCGTGGGTCTGGGCGAATACCATCACGGCTTCACCACCAATCACCTCGATAGCGGCCACGTTGCGGCCCTTGCTCTCGAAGTGCTGCTCGGTGGCCTGACCGTGACTGGCTCGATCATGGCCGCTGGCAAGCTCCAGGGCTGGTTGCCGCAGAAGCCGATCACCTTCCCCTTCCAGAACATCTCCAACTTCATCCTGCTCGGCATTGCCGTCATCGGCTTTGTCTGGATGATCATCGTTCCGGACGCCTGGCCGATCTTCATCGTCATGCTGGTCGTGTCGCTGGCAATCGGTGTGCTCATCGTTCTGCCGATCGGTGGCGCCGACATGCCGGTGGTGGTCTCGCTGCTCAACGCCTATGCAGGTCTTGCGGCTGTTGCGACCGGTTTCGCGCTCGACAACAACATCCTGATCATCGTCGGTGCACTCGACGGCGCCAGCGGCATCATCCTCTCGATCGCCATGTCGAAGGCCATGAACCGTTCCTTCGCCAACGTGCTCTTCGGCGCCTTTGGTTCGGACAGCGTCGCGGCGGCTGCCGGTGGTGGCTCGACCGACGGCGAAATGAAGCCTGTCTCGGCTGAAGACGCCGCCCTGCGCATGGCCTATGCCAAGCGCGTGGTCATCGTCCCGGGCTATGGTCTCGCCGTGTCCCAGGCTCAGCACCAGGTGCGCGAGCTGGCCGACCTCATCGAAAAGCGCGGCGGCGACGTCAAGTTCGCCATCCACCCCGTCGCTGGTCGCATGCCCGGCCACATGAACGTGCTGCTTGCAGAAGCCGGCGTGGCTTACGACAAGCTCATCGACATGGATGAGATCAACGAGAAGTTCGCTGAGACCGACGTTGTGCTGGTCATTGGTGCAAACGACGTGGTGAACCCCGCCGCCAGCACCAACCCGTCCTCGCCGATCTACGGCATGCCGATCCTCAAGGTCTCGGAAGCCCAGAGCGTCATCGCCATGAAGCGCGGTCCGGGCAAGGGTTTCTCCGGTGTCGAGAACGAACTCTTCTTCGACGAAAAGACATCCATGCTCTTCGGCGACGCCAAGCAGTCGCTCGTCGAACTCATCTCCCAGGTCAAGGAAGCCTAAGGCTCCTCCGCAACAGGTAAGACAAACAAAAAACACCGCAGCCCCCGGGCTGCGGTGTTTTTCGTTTGTTTTGGGATCGGGACAAAATTTTTAACAGACGAAAAAGATCAGACCAAGATTCCCAGCCAAACAGGCTACAAACAAAACGAATCTGAAGAACTAATCTTCGACTTTAATACTTTATGCGTCAAACATTCATACGATTTACACCCGCAAACTCTGGTGGAGGAACGGGTTATGGATATAGGATCACTGATCGCAGAGGCATCCGCATCTGGCGGATCCGAACGCGCCAATTATCAGATCTTCATCAACGGACTTTGCGACGCTCTTGGCGTCGACCGACCCCAGATGAGACAGGAAACTAACGCCCTAAACAATTATGTTTTCGAGAGAAGCCTGCGCTATAAAGAAGCTGGCATCATCGAAAGCACTTATTTCATCGACTGCTACAAGCGCGGCTGTTTTGTACTTGAGGCAAAGCAGTCTGCAGAACGCAAATCTACCGCCCCGCATCAGACCGACATGTTTGGCTCAGAGGCAAACACCGTTCGCCTCGGACACGCTAAGCGCGGCACGCGCGGCTGGGACCGCGTCATGCGCTCGGCATATCTGCAGGCGGTCGAATACACCCGCCGCCTTCCGGTTGAACACGGTTATCCCCCCTTTGTCGTTCTCGTGGATGTCGGTCACGTCATCGAGCTCTACGCTGACTTCTCGGGTCAGGGCAAAAACTACGCCCAGTTTCCCGATGCGCAAACCTACCGCATCAGCATGGACGATCTGCGGAAACCAGAAATTCAGGATCGGCTCCGCGCCGTCTGGACCGACCCTTTCAGTCTCGACCCCACCCGCAAATCCGCGGAAGTCACGCGCGACATTGCTGGGCGCCTCTCGATCATTGCCAAGCGGCTAGAACGCAAACACGACGCCGGCGATGTGGCCGAATTCCTCATGCGTTGCCTGTTCACTATGTTTGCTGAGGATGTGGGCCTGCTGCCGAAGGATATCTTCGTTGATCTGCTCGCCGACCTTGTCGATAGGCCGGCAACCTTCCCGCTCGCTCTGGAGAGTCTATGGAGAACCATGAACGAGGGCGGCTTCGAGCCCCACTCCATGTCGAACCTCAAGCTGTTCAATGGCGGCCTCTTCGCCCAGCCACGCGCTTTGCCCCTCGCCCCCGAAGACATTCACGAGCTGCTCGTCGCTGCCAAACAGGATTGGCAGGATGTTGAGCCCGCCATTTTCGGCACGCTTCTGGAACGGCGCTGGATGCTCGCGAACGCAGCAGCCTCGGCGCGCACTACACGCCACGGGCCTATGTCGAGCGCCTCGTTGTGCCCACCATCATCGAGCCGCTGCGGGAAGAGTGGATGCACGCCCAGGCCCATGTCGAAGATTGCCTGCGCAATAGTGACAAGCCTGGCGCACTCGATCATGTCCGGAAATTCCATCGCCATCTGTGCACTGTGCGTGTACTCGATCCAGCATGTGGCACGGGCAATTTTCTCTATATCGCACTGGAGCTGATGAAGCGGTTGGAAGGCGAAGTGCTTGCCGCCCTTGAAGAGCTCGGTGAAACCCAGCACGCTCTCCTCATGGAAGGCCATACCGTCTCGCCGCGCCAGTTTTATGGGCTCGAACTCAATCCGCGCGCCGTCCCCATTGCCGATCTGGTGCTTTGGATCGGCTATTTGAAATGGCAGCTCAAGACTGTTGGTATCACCGCTATTCCCGAGCCTATTCTCCATCGCTACGGCACCATCAAACATCAGGATGCTATCCTCGCTTATGACGAGAAAATTCTCGTACGCGACGAACGCGGCGCGCCCGTCTCGCGCTGGGATGGTGTCACCAAAATAGACCATCCGATCACCGGCGAACGGGTGCCCGATCCCGATGCGCGACTAGAGGTTTACTCGTACAAAAATCCGCGCCCCGCCGAATGGCCCGAGGTTGAATTCATCGTCGGCAACCCGCCCTTCATAGGCGGCAAGGACATGCGGGCCCAACTGGGCGATGGCTATGCCGAAGCCGCGTGGAAACTGCGCCCCCACGTGCCCGGCAGTGCCGATTTCGTCATGCATTTTTGGGATGAAGCGGCCAAACGCCTGACTAAAAAGGGCAAAAACCCGCTGCAAAGCTTTGGCTTCATCACCACCAATTCTATCACCCAGACCTTTTCGCGTCGCGTCATCGAACATTACATGGCGGCCAAATCCCCGCTGTCGCTCGTCTTTGCCATTCCCGATCATCCCTGGCTCAAAGCCAGCGATAAAGCCGCCGTCCGCATAGCCATGACGGTCGCCGCTCGGGGCGATTTCGAGGGCAAGCTGGCCAAAGTGGTCTCAGAGGCGGGTCTTGATACCGACACGCCAACGGTCGCGCTGGAGACTATGGGTGGGAAGGTTCTGCCTAATCTGTATATCGGTGCTAATGTCTCAAGTTGCCGTGCGTTGACCGGTAATTCCTTGATCTCAAGTCCGGGGGTAAAATTACATGGTGCCGGCTTTATCGTAACCGAAGGCGAAGCTCGTCGCTTGGGTTTGGGGACCGTGGAGGGCCTCGCGCAACATATTCTCCATTACCGCAACGGGCGAGACATCGCCGATCGACCACGGGGGGTCAGGGTAATTGATTTATTCCCACTGACCCTTGATGATCTGCGCGACCGGTTTCCAGCTGTCTATCAGCACGTTTTACAAACAGTGAAGCCTGAGCGAGACACCAATAATCGCGCAAGCTACCGAGAGAATTGGTGGATATTTGGCGAGCCCCGAAAAGACTTGCGGCCAGCACTCGAAGGCCTGCCACGCTACATCACCACAATCGAAACGGCAAAGCACCGCTTCTTCCAGTTTCTGGATGCCTCTATCCGGCCAGACAACATGCTGGTGAATATCGGCATCAGTTCTGCCCATCCACTTGCAGTTTTGTCCTCGCGAATCCATACGAGATGGGCAATTGCCACGGGTGGCTGGTTGGGTGTTGGGAATGACGCGCGCTATAGCAAATCTAGAGTTTTCGACCCCTTTGCTTTCCCTGACCTCGGCGCGCAGTCTTACCTCGCCAGCCAACTCGAAAGCCTCGGCGAACGCCTAGACGCCTTCCGCAAGGAGCGCTTGGCTGCCCACTACTTCCTCACCATGACCGGCCTTTACAACGTCCTTGAGCGTGTGCGCGAACTCGATTGGCAAATCGGGGCGGGTCGCCACTCCGATCTCGCCGCTGAAATCGCACCTCTCACCCAAAAAGAGCGCGATATTTACGAGGCCGGCCACATCGCCATCCTCAAAGATATTCACGACGAAATCGACCAGTTCGTTTTCGCGGCCTATGGCTATAACGATCTCGCCGAACGTCTCATCGGCATGCCGGCGCCACCACCCCTTCCCCCTATAAAACCACCGATCATCTCGCCGCTGAAGAAGATCTCCTCGCGCGACTGGTCGCCCTCAACCAAGAGCGTGCCGCCGAAGAATCGCGCGGCCTCGTCCTCTGGCTCCGCCCAGACTACCAAATCCCCCGCCTTGGCCACAAAGTGGTGCGGCCCGAAGGTACCCAGCAGGAAGTCGACCTCGACATTATGCCCGTCATCGACACGCCAAAATGGCCGAGCGACCGAACCGGACAACTCGTCACCGTGCTGACCCTTCTCAAAGATGCGACCGAACCGCTCTCCCCTGAAAGCCTCATCAACGCTTTCGGCGCCCGCCAGGCCCCCAAGCGCCGCGAACGCATCGAATCCCTGCTCGAAACCCTCACCAGCAGCGGCCTCGCCCGCACCGGCAAGCTGAATGGCCAGACCCGCTACTTCATTCCGAGATAGCCGGGTCCGGCCATCCGCCTCTTCATCCTTCGCGCGCAAAAATGCTACAAACCGTAAACCGCCCCCCTGCTCACATGGCGTGACAGCGACCCCATCCATGGGTTCCCACTGTCCCCTTATGCTGTTCGCGTGCGCGCCATGGCCCGTGTGCCCGCCTTCGCCCAGGCACCCACGGATTGTCACTCGCTCCAGCCGCTACGGGGCGCATGGATGCGCGCCGGACCAGTTTTTAGTGCCTCATAGAAGTCGTCTCAGAAAGAGACCGCCGCCCTACCCCGCCTGCCCCGCGTAAGGCGACGCCAATGCGACCGTGGCATCCGATTGTCCCACGTCCGGCAACCGCGCCCTGAAGTCCGAACCCGCTGGCGCCTGGAAGGCGCGGAGACCGAATTCCGGCAGAATGGCGTAGAGGTGGTCGAAAATGTCGGCCTGGATACTTTCGTAGCCAATCCACGCCACGGTGTTGGTGAAGCAGTAGATTTCGAGGGGCAGTCCTTCCGGCGATGGCGGCATCTGCCGGGCCATCAGCGTCATCCCCTGATGCACGCCGGGATGTGCCTTGAGGTAGTTCTGGACGTAGGCCCTGAACGTTCCAATATTGGTCGCGCGGCGGGTATTGGCGGGGACGCTGGCCCGATCGCCGAGGGATCGGTTGAAGGCCGCCAGTTCTGTCTGCTTCTCCGTCAGATAGCTTTCGAGATTATAGATCCGGGAGAGCCGCCCCAGATCCTCCTCGCTCAGAAAGCCAATGGTGTTCTGGTCCAGCAACAAGGCCCGCTTGATGCGCCGACCACCGGACTCCTGCATCGGCCGCCAATTGCGGAACGGCTCCGTCACCAGCTTGCGAATGGGCACCGTCGTGATGGTCTTGTCCCAGTTCCGCACCTTGACGGTGTGAAGCGCGATCTCGATCACCTCGCCGTCGGCGTGCTGGCCCGGCGCCTCTATCCAGTCCCCAACGCGCACCATGTCCGTTGACGAGATCTGGACGCCAGCGACAAGGCCCAGCAAGGTATCCTGAAAGACGAGGATGAGAACGGCCGCCATGGCGCCGAGCCCTGACAAGAGGATAACGGGAGACTGGTCCATCAGGGTCGCGAGGATCAACACCGCCGCAATGATGTAGACGGCGATCTTGCCGACCTGGACATAGCCCTTGATCGGCCTGCGCCGCGCGATTGGCCGGCGGTTGTAGACCTTGTCGACGATGTTCACCGCCTCGCCGATCGCCAGGGCGAGTGTCAGGATAATGAACGCATTGGCGGTGTTCTTGACCACCGAAAGCAACATCGGCGGCAGGCCCGGGACCAGCACGATCCCACTCGCAATCACGAACGCAGGCATGATGTTGGCGAGGCGCTTGATCACGTCATGCTGGCGGAGCTCCTCGTCTCGCCCATAGGCGGTCTGGCCGATGAGCCGATTGACGAGCTTTAGCAGCAGGGCCTTGACCCCGAAATTGGCAAACAATGCCGCGAGCAACAGCGAAACCAGAGACACCACTGTCGCCAGCAGCGGATAATTGCCCAATAGAGAGGCGAGTTCAGACAAATTGCGTTCCATTTCGAGAGAAGTATCGAGCTGTATCGAGCCAGGAGCCCGGCGATGGCGGCCCTGAGGATGTCGCGCCGACGACCATCCTCGCTGCCACAATGAGGTCCCGCTACATGCCGCGCGCCAGCGCCGATGTCGGGAGTTCTGGTTCCGCTCCTACCCCAATTCTGTCTGGAATGACACCTCGGGACCCGAAATTGCCGTCCCGTCTGCCCACGAGAAAGCGAAACGTTGGCGGCAATTTGCGCGATAGTTTCCGCGCAGAGCTTGCGTTCTTTCCCGTTTGAGCACAGGAACAGTTTTTGGGATCCGAGGCACAGTGGCAAAAAAACCAAACTACCGTTTCGAGCGCCAGGAGCGAGAGCGCATCAAGAAGCAAAAGAGCGATGAGCGCGCTCTGGCAAAGCTCGGGCCTGCCCCTGCAGAAAACGAGGATGGTGGCGAAAGCGGCTTGCCGGCCGAAGAGGAAGACTAGGCGATGCGTAACGACCTGTCCGCTCGGGCAACATGCCTTTCCAGCTTGGGACTGCTGTGATGACAAGTCCGGATGACCCTGTGTTTGAGCACTTGCGCCCTCTGGGCTGGCAAAGCTTCTTCCAGGCGCAGTTGAGCGACGATGACAGCGCACTTGTGCCGCTTCGCATCGATGCGGTGCACCGCAGCCGTCTGACCGCTCTTTCCGAGCATGGGAAGGTCCAGGTCGCCCTGCCGCCGCGTTCCGATACCGCACAATATGCCGTGGGTGACTGGATATTGACGCATCCGGATACTGGTATGGTGTCACGCCGGCTTGACAGGAAGACCCTTCTCCAGCGCCCCGGCGACGGTCAAAGGCCGACCCAGCTTGTCGCCGCCAATGTCGACACCCTGTTCATTGTCGGCTCGTGCAATGCGGACTTCAATCTGGCCCGGCTCGAACGCTATCTGGCGTTTGCGAATGATGCCGGCACCGAGCCGGTCATCGTTTTGACCAAGGCCGACATGGCCGAAGATGCACTCGATTATCAGCGCCAGGCCGCAGCCCTGCAGCGTGATCTCGCCGTCGTGGTCATCAACGCGCGTGACCAAAGCGCCATCGCTGCCCTCAAGCCATGGTGCGGCGCCGGCGCGACTGTTGCGCTGGTGGGCTCATCGGGCGTTGGCAAGTCGACACTCGTCAACACTCTGGTCGGCGACGGCCGGACGCAGCCGCAACTCACAGGCGGCGTCCGCGAAGGCGACTCGAAGGGCCGGCACACGACAACATCGCGATCCCTGCACGCCATGACGGGTGGTGGCTGGGTCATCGATACGCCCGGCGTGCGAAGCCTGCACCTCAAGGATGTCGGCGAAGGCCTCGACATCCTCTTCGCCGAAATCACCGAACTTGCGCCGCAGTGCAAATTCCGCAATTGCACCCACGACCATGAACCGGGTTGCGCCGTTCGCGCTGCCGTCGCCGCAGGCAAGCTGGATCCCGCCCGCCTCGATCGCTGGCGCAAGCTACAGACCGAGAGCAGGGGCTGATCGCGCGATCCGCCGGGAAACCTGCTCGCACCGACTGCTGATGCACGGCTTCCCCCGCCGCGCCCAAAAATGCTACAAAGCGTGAACCACTACCCTGCTGACATAGCGTGACAGAGCACCCATCTATGGGTTCCACTGTCCCCCTTCTGCTGATCGCGAGCGCGCCATGGCCCCCAAATCGACCCGCCCCGGCAAGGCCGAGTTTTCCATCGACGAATTCTTTGCCGAGATCGAAAAGGCCGAGGACATCGCCGCATCGAAGCCGCTTTATGCCGAGCGCATGAAGAACAAGCGCGCCCTCGATCGGGCCGACGCTGCCGAAAAGGCCGCTGCCGAACCCAAGACCGCGCTCGAAAAGCGCCGCACCACCAAGTCCAACAACGACACCGCCACCGGCATGTCGAAGAAGACCGGCAAGACCAAGATCAACTCCGTCGACCGCGTCGATTTCGATGGCATGGGCGAGGCCCCGCAGGCCGGGTTCAACCACGTCCCCTCCGCAAAAGTCACCGCCCGCGCTGCTGCCACGCCGGATGACGGCGAAATCCGCGCGGCCCTCACTGCGTCGGTGAAAAAGAACAAGGCCCGCAACAACGAGGACGTCTCGGGCGCCACCACTGTCGGCGTCACCGCCACGGTGAAAGCCCTCGAGCAGATCATTCTGCACGGCCGCAAGGAAGTGGAAGGCTCCGCCCCCTGGGCGCCGCATCGCCCCGAGCGCCCGGCCAAGCGCGGCGCCTCAAAACCCTTCCGCCTCGACACCACCTATACCCCCGCCGGCGACCAGCCGACCGCCATTGCCGAGCTCGTGGAAGGCATCAACAATGGCGAAACCGACCAGGTCCTGCTCGGCGTCACCGGCTCCGGCAAGACCTTCACCGCCGCCCAGGTCATCGCCCGCACCCAGCGTCCGGCGCTGATCCTTGCGCCCAACAAGACCCTCGCCGCCCAGCTCTATTCCGAGTTCAAGGGCTTCTTCCCGGACAATGCGGTCGAGTATTTCGTTTCCTACTACGACTACTACCAGCCGGAAGCCTACGTCCCGCGCACCGACACCTACATCGAAAAAGAATCCACCATCAACGAGCAGATCGACCGCATGCGCCACTCGGCGACCCGCGCGATCCTCGAACGCGACGACGTCATCATCGTCGCCTCGGTCTCCTGCATCTACGGTATCGGCTCGGTGGAAGACTACACCGCCATGACCATCGACGTGCAGAAGGGCGAAAAGATCGACCAGCGCCAACTGCTCGCAAAACTCGTGGCCCTTCAATACAAGCGCGGCGACACCGGCTTCGTCCGCGGCACCTTCCGGGTTCGCGGCGACACCGTCGAAATCTTCCCCGCCCACTATGAAGCCGCCGCCTGGCGCGTCTCCCTCTTCGGCAACGAGGTCGAGGCGATCACCGAATTCGATCCCCTCACCGGCAAAAAATCCGCCGATCTCACCTTCATCCGCGTCTACGCCAATTCCCACCACGTGACGCCGCGCACGACGATGAACCAGGCCATCAAGCAGATCAAAGCCGATCTCGCCGCGCGCCTGCAGGAGCTCAACGGCGCCGGCCGCTTCCTCGAAGCCCAGCGCCTCGAACAGCGCAGCCTCTTCGATCTCGAGATGATGGAAGCCACCGGCTCCTGCGCCGGCATCGAGAACTATTCGCGCTACTTCTCCGGCCGCCGCCCCGGCGAGCCGCCGCCGACCCTGTTCGAATATCTCCCTGATAATGCGCTGGTTTTCGTCGACGAAAGCCACGTCACCATCGGCCAGCTCGGCGCCATGTATCGCGGCGACCTCCGCCGCAAGGCGACGCTCGCCGAATACGGCTTCCGCCTGCCCTCCTGCATGGACAATCGCCCGCTCCGCTTCGAGGAGTGGAACGCCATGCGCCCGCAGTCGGTCTATGTCTCGGCCACCCCCGGCTCCTGGGAAATGGACCAGACCGGCGGCGTTTTTGCCGAACAGGTCATCCGCCCCACCGGGCTGATCGATCCCCCGGTCGAGATCCGCCCGGCCACCCATCAGGTCGACGACGTCATCGACGAGATCCGCACCACCATCAAGGCCGGCTACCGCACGCTCGTCACCGTCCTCACCAAGAAGATGGCCGAGGATCTCACCGAATATATGCACGAACAGGGCATTCGCGTGCGCTACATGCACTCGGACGTCGACACCATCGAGCGCATTGAAATCATTCGCGATCTCCGCCTCGGCGCCTTCGACGTGCTGGTCGGCATCAACCTCCTCCGCGAAGGCCTCGACATCCCCGAATGCGGCCTCGTCGCCATTCTCGACGCTGACAAGGAAGGGTTCCTGCGCTCGGAAACCTCGCTCATCCAGACCATCGGCCGCGCCGCCCGTAACGTCGACGGCAAGGTCATCCTCTATGCCGACAAGACCACCGGCTCAATGGAACGCGCCCTGGCCGAAACCAACCGCCGCCGCGAAAAACAGATCGCCTACAACGAAGCCAACGGCATCACCCCCCAATCGGTGAAGGCCCGCATCAACGACATCATCGACAGCACCGCCGAACGCGACCACGTCACGATTTCCATTGGCAAGGGCAAGGACGGCAAGGAAAAAGTCGTCACCGGCGACAATCTCGCGACTGTCATCAAAGACCTCGAACGCGAAATGCGCGAAGCCGCAACGAACCTCGAATTCGAAAAGGCGGCAAAACTGCGCGACGAGGTCAAGCGCTTGCGAGAGATGGAACTGGATACGCTGGAGGGAGAGGTATCGTAGCGGCTTTCTCGAATTTTCGAGCCTTCGACGTATCACACCTATAGTCGGCAAATCGCTCCAGTGGAGCGATTTGAACTGAGAAGGCCATGAGAGCTACGCTCGAGTGGCCGACACGCTCTCGGGCGAACTCATCTGGACGCGCTGTCGCCCCCACGTGTTGCCCCGACGATCATGTCGTGCTCATCATAAGAGATGGATGGAAGTTAAACACATCTAGAAGCATCCCGGCTCAGTGCCGGTGTGACGCTGATGGCTGCCTCGCGACCTGCCACACATCGCGTCGCCTCTCCGCAACAAGCTCGCTACCCGGACACGGCCTATCCATGCGCGACGGGAGCCTGAAGGTTCGCCGATACGGATAGTGATAATTCACATGAGGCACCATAGATACACACAACACTCCCCACCCCACTAAACCTCGATATATACACCGGACCTAATCTTTATTTATTTTACCCCTCGTCCATCATACCATCGACAGACCGGGGGCAAATTCAGATGCGCGTATTAATTGCTTGGTCCAAATTGGTTTTGTCGGGGATACTTTGCTGGCTTGCTCTAACGACACTAAGCATCTTGGCCATGATGCTAACCTCGCCAAGTGGCTCACCTAGCGCTTGGTGGGGAGTACTCATAGGCGTTGTCCCACCAATCGCGGCAGTTTTCGTGGGGAGGCGCTTCGCGGCTCGTGATTTTCAAAGGATCAATGCAGCCAGAGATTCTGCGATTTCTAAAGCCTCCGAATTACGACAGGCCGAGTTCGACGCCGAGCGTTGGAGGGCGCGTCAGTTCCTGCATCAAGAAGTGGATCGTCACCGCGCCGCACTCCAGAGGAACGTCCGAAACGCCTTGATTCAAAACGACTACGGGTTAGTGACTTCGGACAGAAGAACAGATGCCATACAAGAGTTCTTGCGCAGCATACGTTTCGAGAGCCCAGCGTTGAGAACGGATGAGGCAATAGCGAGGTGATAGCCGATCTCGAAGGTCATCGTCACCAAATGCAGCTTGAGGGATTTGACCCCACGCGTATCCCCGTCCACGGCCATGAGTTTGAACACTGGGTTGCGGATTCGCTCAGTAAATTTGGATGGGAGACCAGCGTAACGCGCGCGAGCGGCGACCAAGGCATTGACGTTATAGCTGCACACAACGGCTTGAAACTTGGCATCCAATGCAAGCTCTACTCTCAATCTGTTGGCAATAGTGCGATCCAACATGCGTTAGCGGGAGCAAGATATCACGGGTGCCACTATGCGGCAGTACTTTCTAACGCCACCTTTACACGTAGCGCTATTGATCTGGCAGCTGCAGCAGATGTTTTGCTTCTGACCCCTTACGACATTCCTGACTTAGAATACAAACTCAAATCACAAAACTAGATTTCTTTGCGGGAACACAGCGTAGGGTTGAGACTCAATCATAGCCAGTACGCAACTGCTGCTGCGAGCATGACGGCAGATAGATAATTCCGAGCGAGCTTGTCGTACCGTGTGGCGACGCGGCGGAAATCCTTGAGGCGGCAGAACATGGCCTCAACGCGCCAGCGGTCCTTGTAGCGTTTCTCATCGTATCGGATTTTGCGCTTGCGGTTCTTGCGGCCGGGGATCACCGGGATGGTGTTTTGACTTCGAAGAGTGGAGCGAAGACGGTTGGCATCATAGCCCCGGTCCGCGATAATCCTCTTCATACCCGTTGTGTGGGCGATGAGCAGATCTGCTCCCTTCATGTCCGAGGCATTGCCGGGTGTCAGGACGAGGCAGAGTGGTCTGCCGATAACGTCGACAAGCGCATGGACCTTGGTGGTCCGGCCACCACGCGAGATGCCAATGGCATTGGCTCGCGCCCCCCTTTTCCCCCACCTGCACAACGATGGGCCTTGATATAGCTGCTGTCGATCTGGGCGGTCTCGGCAATCCAGCCCTGTTCGGTCAGAGCCGCAAGAATGCGTGCCCATATACCGCGGCGGCTCCAACGGTTCCAACGATTGTAGATGGTGGTCGAAGGACCATACTCGCCAGGGCAATCAGCCCAGCGCCCGCCGCATTTGAGCATGTGAATGATCCCCGAAATCACCCGCCGGTCATCAACCCGTCGGGCTCCAGGCTGGTTCTTGGGAAGGTGGGGCTCAATGGCCACCCAGGCTTCGTCACTCAACCAAAACAGTCTGCTCATCAATGCCTCCGGCTTATCCGAAGCCAGAGAATCTGATTTGCAGCCCCTATTCAACAACCTGATTGGGTTTGGACCCTAGTCCAACGCCGCATTGTACGATCGACCGTCATACTCGGATCAATCCCGCGGTGCCGTACTGAGCGAGTGCGCCCTCCTCCCCAAAAAATTATTCCGCCGTCATCACCTTCCCACTTCCCCCCCCGGCCTCCCCCTGAAGAAGGGGGAGGAGAAGAGCGGGGCTCTCGGGCTTTAAGCATCGGGCGCGCAGAGCACGCCGCGCAAAATCTCGAAAACACCCTCTTCGCTTTCCAGCACATCGACATTGGTGAAGTGCAGTACCGTAAAACCGCGTTGGCGCAGATAGGCTGTGCGCACCGCGTCACGCGAGATACCCGCATCGGAAAAATGGCTATCGCCGTCGATCTCGACGACCAGTTTGCGGTTCTTGCAGCAGAAATCCACGACATAGGGACCGATCGGCGCCTGCCGCCGCCAATGCAGGCCGCGCTCGCGCCACGGATAGAGCAGCGCCCAGAAGGCGCGCTCGGCAGGCGTCTGCTCCCGGCGCAGGGCGCGGGCAAAGGCGATCCGGTCTGTCATGGTGTTCCCTCACGGGGAGAGTAGCAGGTGTGGGGATGGTGAGAAGACCCCCACCCGGCCTCCCCCTGACCAGGGGGAGGTTAGGTGGGGGTCGACTGACGAAGATCGAGACAAACAAAGACCCCCACCCGGCCTCCCCCTGGCAAGGGGGAGGTTAGGTGGGGGTCGACCGCCGAAGACCGAGACAAACAAAGACCCCCACCCGGCCTCCCCCTGGAGGAGGGGGAGGGGAAGATCGGGGCTCTCCCAGAGATCGCGCCACAAACCCGATCGGTCCCTCCCCCTGGCAAGGGGGAGGCTAGGTGGGGGTCGGTCACAAAACTAATCCCCGCCCCTATCCCCTGCCCCACACTGGCTGCCCGAACGAAACGTCAGCCAGGGGCACCCGAAAATGCGACCGCCTGATCCGCAAAAGCTCAGCCCGATTTCCATGCGGCAGCTGCTGATGTGGCAGCGCTTGCAGACGGAGCTGGAGGAATTTGTCTTCGAGCTCGATGAGCTGCCGGGGAACGCGCCGCCCTCAGCCCTGCTAGTGGAACTGGTGCGCCAGCACCGGACAAAGCTTTACCGCTTTATCTCGCGCGAAAATTTCGGGCGGGCGCTGGAGAAATTCCCCGCGCCGCCGCTCGAGCGCACCCACCTCGCCGCGCTGCTCCGGGAATCCCAGCTGGCGCTCGGCCAGTACCAAAAGATCCATTCCTCCGAATTTTCCGAGCGCGAGGATGGGTTCGTGATCGAGGAGGATTTTTAGGCCTCACCCCCTCTCGCGCGCATCCCTGGCGGGACAAGCGCGCCCAGTCCCGCTGCAAAACCCCTCAGTCACAATCATTGCCCGGCCTGTCCGGGCAATCCATTGTCGCGGCAAAGATGGATCACCGGGACATGCCCGGTGATGACGACGGCACGAAGACAACATCCGGCCCATCCGCTCCTGCGCCCCCTCGCCCCGCCGGGGAGAGGGCCGGGGTGAGGGGTCCCTCCAAAACAGGTGAGAGACCTCTCCAAAACAAAAGAATACTTCTTATCCCCGCCTCAAAACCCCGTGCCATCATTGCCCCGTTCCCGCCGATAACACGCGGCGCCGACGAAGCGTCGGGCGGGGAGACGGGCCGCACGGGGTCGCCTGGGCGGGGGCGTGGATGTCGACCACCGGCCGGTGCCGGTTCTGCCTTTCGGGGTCATGCCTCGACGCAGGACCCAGCGCCACCCGCAAGGGGGCCGCTCAAGGCATGCGCCCAAAAAACCGGTCGTGGGAAGCGGCTTGCGCCTGTTCTTGTCTATCCATTTTCGAGGCGAAAGCCGCTTCTCACCGTGCGCCCCCTGGGGCGTCGCGACCGTGCGCCCTTCAGGGCGTCGCGACCGTGCCCTTGCACCCGCAACGCTCCATCCGAGCCGGGCGGCGCTTTGGCGCGTCTGCCCTCCGCTTGCAACGCTGCCGGCTTTGGCGCATTGACTCCCAAACACCCTGAGGAGCCGAAGAAATGCGCGCCCTTGCGAAAAAAGCCGGCCTTGCCCTCGTGACAAGCCTTGTCGCGAGCCTCGCCCTCGCCCTGCCCGCCCAGGCGCTGACCGTGACGGCGCGGGTCTCGGGCGGCAATATCGCCATTCATTCCGGCCCCGGCGATGGCTACGCCATTATCGGCCGCGTCGCCAATGGCACCGAAATCCCCATCGACCGCTGCACGCAGAACGACAGCGATTCCCGTTTTGGCAGTTTTTTTGGTGATGCCGGCCACGCCCTCCGCGGCCGCAACGCCACCCAGTGGTGCCATATTCCGGACACCGGCTGGGTGCTGCGCAGCTACATCGTCGGCCGCGGCCTCGTCAACGTCACCCCGCCCGACTTCAACGGGCCGGGGTGGTAACGGCTGGCTCTAGAGCCAGCCGGAGAGTTCCCGGCGCACCATCGACTCGATCATGTCCATGCCTTCGACGCTGTCGTTGAGGCAGGGGATATAGGCATAGTTCTCGCCGCCGGCCTCAAGGAAGGTCTCCTTGCCGCCGATGGCGATTTCTTCCAGCGTCTCGATACAGTCGGCCGAGAACGCCGGGGCCAGGATCGCCACCTTCTTGATGCCCTTCTTGGGCAGCTCGCCCAGGGTCACGTCCGTATAGGGCTGCAGCCATTCCGTCGGCCCGAACCGGCTCTGGAAGGTGACCATCAGCTTTTCCTTCGGCCAGCCGAGATATTCCCGCACCAGCCGCGTGGTCTTGAAACACTGGCAGTGGTACGGGTCGCCCTTCTGCAGATATTCCACCGGCATGCCGTGGAACGAGGTGATCACCACATCCGGCTCGAAATCGAGCTTGGCGACGCCGTCGCGGATCGAATTGCCGAGGGTCTCGATATATTTCGGGTTTTCGAAATAGGCCGGCGCGGTGCGCACGGCCGGCTGCCAGCGCATGGTTTTCAGCGCATCAAACGCCTTGTCATTGGCCGTCGCCGTGGTGGTCGCCGAATACTGCGGATAGAGCGGCACGAGCAGGATTTTCTGGCATCCCGCGGCCTGCATCTTCTCGAGCACTGACTGGGTCGAGGGATTGCCATAGCGCATGGCATATTCGACCATGACGCCGTCGCCGGACATGCGCTCGGCCAGCGCCTCAGTCTGGGCGCGGGTGATCACGCGCAGCGGGCTCTCGTTCTTTTCCTTGTCCCAGATCATCGCATAGGCATGCCCCGCCTTTTGCGGGCGAAAGCTGAGGATGATGAGGTTGAGGATCGGCCACCACTTCCATTTCGGCGTCTCGATGACGCGCGGATCGGACAGGAATTCCTTGAGATAGCGGCGCACGCTCCAGTAGTCGGTGGCGTCCGGCGTCCCCAGATTGAGCAACAGGACCCCGATTTTCTGCTGCGGAACGGGGGGATGATCTTTGGGAAGGTCCGGGTTCATTCTACGCCAGTTTGGAGTTGTTCTATTTTGCCGCACCATACCCGCTTCCCGCCTGTTCGCAAGGCGGCGTAGGGTCGCGCCAGCCGGGAAATTCTTACAGGCTGGCCACCAGCAGCAGCACGCCGAACCCCAGCACCATCACCGCGCCGATCAGTTCCGCCCACCAGACGAGGCCCTGCGCTAGAGCACTGTCCGCCCCGCCGATGCGGCTCGCCAGGCCCTTGGCCCCGACGGCAATGCTCGCCAGCGCCGCCACGGTCATGGCGGTACCGAGCCCCATCAGCAGCACGGAGACAATGCCCGCCGCAAGCAGACCCTGCGACAGGGCAAAGACCAGCACCACCAATGCCCCCGAACAGGGCCGCAGACCGACGGCCAGCACCACGCCCAATTGTTCGCGCCAGCTGCCGCGAATATCAGCGGGTCCCACGGCATGGTGCATGTGCGACCCTTGGTCGTGGTCATGGTCATGGTGATGGTGATGGTGATGGTCATGGTCATGACCATGTTCGTGATCGTGATGGCAATGGGCGTGGCTGTGGCTATGACCGAATCCAAAAACCTTCCGCGCCACCAGCCAAAGGCCGAGCAGAGCCACGAGCCCATAGGAGACCACACCCACCCAGTGCGCCGCCTCGCCCAGGGCTGTGCTGGTCAGGCGCAGCACACCGGCAAGAACCAGCACAAAGCCGATGGCGACCAACGATTGCATTAGCGCCGACAGCGCGCTGAGCACGATCCCCTGCCGCAACTGGCTTTCATTGGCCAGCAGATAGGACGAGATGACGACCTTGCCATGCCCCGGTCCCGCCGCATGGAACACGCCATAGGCAAAGCTCAGCCCGCCGAGCAGCCAGAACGCGGTCC
Organism: Devosia sp. SD17-2; assembly: GCF_029201565.1. GTDB lineage: Bacteria > Pseudomonadota > Alphaproteobacteria > Rhizobiales > Devosiaceae > Devosia. The sequence continues at coordinate 1,327,874 of NZ_CP104002.1, read as the reverse complement.
AGTCGGTCCGCATGGCATCGAGAGCATTGGTCATCGCCGCATAAAAATCGCGCTGCTGGTCCTGCAGCCAGCCGAAAAATCCGCTGCGCGGCAGGTTCAGCCCCACCTCGGTCGGCGGACCGCCGAAAGGCGTGGCTGGCCGGGCCTGGGCCACCTGCTCGGTTGCTTCCAGCGCGGTTGTCGCGGCGGGCGGCGCCCCACAGGAAATGACCACCATGCCCTGCGTGCCGCGCATCGCCGCCGCCAGATCCGCTGGCAATTCAGTCACCTCGGCCCCGAGCGCATAGAGCCGCTCCTCGACCGACCGATCCATCGGACGCGGCGGAATGATCGCGGTCGCGCAGCTCGCCGGCGCATTCTCGAGCGTCACGTCGGCGGCATCATCGACAGTGATGGCGACGTAATATTCGGCGTCGTAAACGCCCAGTTCGAACCGCGCGCCGGGGAAAACCGGCTCCACCGCATCAATGGTAAAATCCAGTGTCACGCGATTGTCGGCATAGCTCATGCGCTGGTCGCCGGCCGGCGTAAACGCCATGCCGTCCCCGGCCACGGTATAAAACCCGTAGTCGCTGAGTCCGCTCATATTTTCGTCGGCCAGCTCCTGCATTTCCTCAGGGCTGACAATATCATCCTGGTTGGTATCGAGCCCCTGCACCATCCAGACGGAAAATGCCGTATCGAACGTCCAGCTATGGCGCAGCGCCGAAATCGCGCCGGCGTCGTCGAAGACAACCCCCACCTTGGCGTCGATGAAAATATGCGGATGCGCCGTCGCGGGCTGGGCAAACAGCAGGCCAGCCAGCGCGCAGACTGCCAGCCGGAGAGGACCGGAAAATCTCAGCAAAACGAAAGCCCCTAACTGATCGGGTGAACCGAAAACCAATCCACCAGATGGTCGATCAGCGCCCTCACCTTACCGGCAAGGTGCCGCCGATGCGGATAGACCGCCTGCAGCGTCTGGCCGGTCGGCAGAAAATCGACCAGCACCGGCACCAGCTCGCCGCTCGCCACCTTCGGCTCGGCGAGGTAGGAGGGCAATACGACGAAACCAAGACCCATCACCGCCGCAGTTCGCGCCGCCAGCGGGGAATTGACCCGCACGGGGCCATTCACCGGCACCGAGATGGTCTTGCCGCCTTCGGTGAACCGCCAGTTCGACTGCCCCTGCAGATTGACGTCGACAATGCAGGGCAGATGCCGCAGGTCTTCGGGGTGCTTGGGCACCTCTATGGAATTTAGAAAATCCGGAGAGGCGCTGACCACCACATGCATGTCGGCAATCTTGCGGGCGATGAGCGAGGAATCCGCCAAGGTCGAGATACGCAGCGCCACATCCACGCCCTCATCGACGAGATCGACGTAGCGATCCTCGAGCCGGAGATCGAGCGACACCTTGGGGCATTTCTTCAAAAACTCGAAGATTGCCGGGGCCAGCGTCGATTCCCCGAAATTACGGGGCGCCGAAACGCGCACCACGCCGCGCGGCTCGGAGGTCTGGTCGGTGATCGTCGCGTCGAGATCGTCCAACTGCTGCAACAGGCTCGACGCCTCGCGATAATAGGCCTCGCCCGCTTCGGTCAGGCTCAACTTCCGCGTGGTGCGGTTCATCAGCCGGACCCCGAGATAGTCCTCGAGATCGGTGACATACTTGCTGAGCAGCGCCTTGGAGCGCCCAAACTGCCGCGCCGCCGAGGAAAAACCGCCAGCGTCGAACACCTGAACGAAGGCGCGTATGCGAGCCAGATCCTGCGTCATGTTCGTCCGTTCACTCAAACCAGTCTAATCGAGGCATAACTCATCTGTGTGGGGTGAACAATAACGGCTTGTGCCCGTCTGATTAACGATAGGATATAAGCCTCATCGACGCAGCCAAGGAGTTCGGACTATTTTCCCGCCTATGTCCAAACCCACCTCCCGTTCGGCGCTCTATCGGCTTATCGAGGCCGGGCAACTGGCCCACCAGGCCGTCCTCGTGCCTCTGGTCGAAAAAGGCCTCGAGCCGGGAGATGATGCCGTGCTCTTCGTCCTGGGCCGAACCGGCACCACCGAGGATGAGCTGTCACGCGAATTGGGTCTTCCCGCCGAAGCGCTCGAAAGCCGTCTCTCGCGGCTGGTCGAGCGCAATGTGGTGACGCGCCAGGCCGTTGGCCCGGAGCTGCTCCCCGGCTATGCGCTCACCGATCGCGGGGCCCGCATTCGCACCGGCCTGATCGAACACTGGGCACAGTTGGAAGAGGCGCTCCTGGGCGAACTCAAGCCCAAGCAGCGCAAGAAGCTCAACACTGTCCTCAAGCGCTTCGCCGAACTGCTCCGCTTCTGAAGCAGAGCCGCTCGCGGCCGGCAGTGCCCAACCTGTCAATACTTGCTGAAAACCCCGTTCAGTCTGGGTTCATCGACAATGGTGTTTCCTTGTGATCAGGCAAATACAAGCCACCCACAGGGAAAGGACACCACTATGGCACTTACTCGGAAGCTCCTCGCATCCGGCCTGGCCACCCTGGCCGTGCTGGCGACCACCGCAGCGGCCTCGGCCGCTCCCGCTTACGCCACCAGCAATGTCAATGTGCGCTCCGGCCCCGGCACGGGCTATGCGATTGTCGATGCGCTGCGCCGTGGCGAACGCGTTGACGTCCAGCAGTGTCGCGGCAGCTGGTGCTATGTTGAGCGTCGGGGCGCCGACGGTTGGGTCTCCGCCAACTATCTCGACAGCGGCCGCTACAATGATGGCTGGGATCGCCCGTCTCCGCCGCCGCCGGCCTGGGGCAATCCGCGCCCGCCGCATTGGGGCAATAATCGCCCGCGTCCGCCGGTGGTCTACCCGCCCTATCCGAGCCGCCCCGGCGCCAGCTTCTGCTTCAATGGCCCCAATGGCTATTTCTGCATGAACAACTGATCCGCCAGTCGTCTCCAGCGACAATCCGATCGCTCAGCGCCGCCCCTCGGGGCGGCGTCTGTCATTCCACCCTCAGCCGCTCGACGTCTACCCCATGGCGCTCCAGCGGCGCCCGCGCCCGGCGCGCCAGATATTCGCTGACGCCATAGCCGACGACGACACCAGTGGCCGCCGTCGCGCCAAAGCCACGCCAGCCATCCTGGCTGCCCATCAGGATTGCACCGAAAAGGGTCGCCGCGCCCACGCCCAGCAGCACCCAAAGGCGCTTCTGCGTCGCCGCCCGCAGATTATGCGCCCCGGCAAACAGCAGGTCACGCAGTTCGCTGTCGCTCATCGCGACCAGCGCCGGGTTGGTCCGATCCCGCCGGATCGTCTCGATATAGGCGTCGACCCTGCGCATGATCAGCGCTTCGCGCCGCTTGGTCGCCTTGCCCTGAGTAAGAAGGGTCAGGCCACCGCCGACAAGCAGCAGCACCAGTGCGATCTGAATCAGGAACATGGCTTCCCCTCCTTGGCTCGATCCCTCACATGCCCATCAACGCCGCCTGCTTCAAGCGGCAAATGGGCTAGCGGCCTATTCGCGGCCGGTGACGGCGGCCTCCGCCGTCATGACATCGACCCGCTTGAAGCGCTCCCGCGCCATCACCGCCAGCCCGGCCGCAACGATAATGGCAGCACCCACCAGCGAAATCGCGTCGATCCAGTGCCCGAAAACGAGCGCGCCAAGAAAGATTGCCCAAGGCAGGGAGAAATAATTGAACGGCTGCAATGTGCTGGCCGGCGCCATGGACAGCGCATAGACCATGACCCCGTGCCCGGCGCAGGTGGTGATGACGGTCAATCCGACCAGCGCGAGCCCCTCCCAACCCATCGGCTCCCAGAAGAAGACGCCGACGGCCGCAGACATGACCAGCCCGACCACCGCCGAATAGGTGAGGCTCGTGGCAGCGCTGTCCACCGCGCTCACCTGACGTGTCACCACGATGTAAAGGGCGTATGTCGAAGCCGCGACGAGCGCGAAGAACAGCCCCCAGTCGAGCGGCACGCCGCCTGGCCGGATGATCAGCATGGCGCCCAAAAATCCAATACCCACGGCCGTAAACCGGAATATGCCGACCTTCTCGCCGAGGATCGGGATGGCAAACAGCGTCACCAGCAGCGGGTAGATGATGAGGATCGCCTGCATCTCCCCCAACTGGAGCGTCCGAAGCGCCAGCCCCACCGCCCAGATGTCGACCATCAGCAGCACTCCGCGCAGCACCTGCCGCTTGGGCATGCGCGAGCGCAGGGCCTGCCGCAGCGGCGCCTGTCGCGCCACGATGAACAGCGCAAAGGCCGCAAAGCCCCAATAGCGCATCATTATGACCTGGAAGGGAGAATAGTCCTGCACCAGAACCTTGGACAAAGCGTCCTGGATACCGAAGACGCAAACCGTAATCAGGTTCAGCAGGATTGCACGCCCGACAGCATCCTGTCCGGGATCGTGTGAAGTGGTCGACATATGGGAAAGATCTCTGCAATAGCGCGTCCCGCAGCTCTCGGCCCGCGGGACGCGCCTCAATTAGCGCCACTTTCAGGCCTTGGCCATGGCCGACTTGATGGCGCCGACGATGGCCGTCAGCAGCCCGCCGCCGATCAGGCCCGTAGCGCCCTGTCCGGCCAGAGCGCCCAGATCAAGACCGCTGGCGGCCCCCTCGACCGCGCCAGAGGTCACCAGACCATTCAGACCCGGAATAATGCCGGCAAGCCAGGTTCCGGCGAGCCCGCCGATAATCCCCACAATCGTATTGCCAGCTGTGCCCAGCTGAATGGACTTGGCCAGTTGACCAACCACATTGCCGCCGGCGCCGCCGGCAATCAGCTGAACCAATAAGGGTATGATAATGTCCATTTAGTCCCCCTCCTCCGAAGGTGAGCGCGACCCCTCGTCTCGCCCTGCATCGACGCTACTCTCGTTCACGCGCCTCTGAAAGCCCCATCATGCTGCCGCCCGGTGTCAGCAGCGGCACGCCTTTAACGCAACGCCCCGATTGAAGAAACGGCCCGAACCGTCTTATGGTCCGCGCAATGTCACACCCGCACTCCGCTTCGATTCACGCACCAGTCGCGCTCGTTACCGGCGCCAGCGACCGCATTGGCGCCGCCATCGCGCGCGCCCTGGCGCTATCCGGACATGCGGTCATCATTCATTATCGCTCGGGCACCGATGGCGCCCGATGCCTCAGGGACGAGATCTGCGCAGCCGGCGGACGAGCCGAAATCCTCAAGGCCGACCTTCGCGATCGCGCCGACCGTGCTGGCGTCATCGCCAGGTCCGCCGGTCTCTTCGGCCCTCTCACCACCCTCATCAACAATGCCTCGGTCTTTGACCCTGACTGCGCCCGCGACATCCACGAAGATGTGTGGGACCAGCATTTTGCGATCCACGCCGAAGCCCCCATATTCCTGGCACGTGACTTCGCCAACCAGCTGCCTGAGGGCGCCGAGGGAAATATCGTCAACATGATCGACGAGCGGGTGCTTCATCTCAGCCCGGCCTATTTCAGCTACACCCTGTCCAAGTCGGTGCTTTGGACGGCAACGCAGACCCTTGCCCAGTCGCTGGCCCCCGCCATCCGCGTCAACGCCATTGGTCCCGGCCCCGTCCTGCCCCATTCGCGCCAGACCCAGGCCGAATTCGAGCAGGGCGTAAAGGCCCTCCCGCTGCAGCGCCACGCCGACCCCGAAGCCATTGCCCAGGGCGTCCTCGCCATCCTCTCCATGCCGGCCTTCACTGGCCAGATGCTCGCCCTCGATGGCGGCAAGCATCTCGAATATCCCGCAAAGCGCGGGCCCACGCCGCGACAATGACCGACACCCCGACCCCGCCCCGTTCCGGCCCGGATATCATCCGGGCTTTCGTGCGTACCCTCCCGGCAGCGCCGGGCGTCTACCGCATGCTCGATGCGGAGGGCGAGGTCATGTATGTGGGCAAGGCCCGCAATCTCAAGGCGCGCGTCACCAATTACACCCGCCCCGAGGGCCTGCCCCTGCGCATCCAGCGCATGATCGCGGCCACGGTGAGCATGGAATTCGTGCGCACCGAAACCGAATCCGAAGCGCTCCTGCTCGAGGCCAATCTGGTCAAGCGCCTGAAGCCCCGCTTCAACGTGCTGCTGCGCGACGACAAGAGCTTCCCCTATATCCTGATCGCCACCGATCACGAGGCCCCTGAGCTCACCAAGCATCGTGGCTCCCGCAGACGGCCAGGCCATTATTTTGGGCCCTTCGCCTCGGCCACCGCCGTCGGCCGCACCATTGCCAGCCTCCAAAAGGCCTTCCTCCTCCGCAATTGCTCGGACAGTTTTTACGCCGGCCGCACCCGCCCGTGCCTGCAGTACCAGATCAAGCGCTGCGCCGGTCCCTGCACCCGCGAGATTAGCCTGGAAGCCTATGGCGGCCTCGTCGAGGATGCCCGTCAGTTCCTCTCCGGCAAGTCCCGCAGCGTCCAGGAACATCTCCAGGCCGATATGAGCAAGGCCGCCGAGGATCTCGATTTCGAACGCGCCGCCCTCCTGCGCGACCGCCTCTCCGCCCTCGCCCTGATCCAGAGCCAGGGCGACGCCACCGCCCGCTCCGTCGAAGAAGCCGACGTCTTCGCCATTCATCACGAAGGCGGCCAATTCTGCGTGCAGGTCTTCTTCTTCCGCGCCTATCAGAACTGGGGCAATTACCCCTATCGCCCCCGCGCCGATGCAAGCCTTACCGATGCCGAGGTGCTCGAAGCCTTCATCGCCCAGTTCTATGAAAACCGCACGCCTGCCAAGCTGGTTCTCATCAGCCACGAGCTGTCCGAACCCGCACTCATGGAAGAAGCCCTCTCTTCTCGCGCCGGACGCCGGGTTTATATCGAGCAGCCCAAGCGCGGCGAGAAGCGCGACCTCGTCAACCACGCCCTCAACAATGCCCGCGAGGCGCTGAGCCGCCAGCTGGCCGAAGGCGCCTCACACCGCGCCCTGCTCGAAGGCGTTGCCGAGACATTCGCGCTGGAAAACGTTCCGCGGCGCATCGAGATCTACGACAACTCCCACATCTCCGGCACCAATATGGTCGGCGCCATGGTCGTTGCCGGTGAGGAAGGCTTTTCCAAAAAGCACTACCGCACCTTCAACATCAAATCCGACATCTCCGCCGGCGACGACTTCGGCATGATGCGCGAAGTGCTGACCCGCCGCTTTGCCCGCCTCGCCGCCGAAAGCGACACCGACGCCGAGGATGAAAACACCGGCATGCCCGATTGGCCCGACCTCGTCTTCATCGACGGTGGTGCCGGTCAGATGAGCGCCGTGCGCGAAGTAATCTCCACCCTCAACCTCCCCAAGGAAGTGATCTTCATCGGCATCGCCAAGGGCGAAGACCGTGATGCCGGCCGCGAAAAATTCTTCATGGAAGGCCGCGATGCCTTCATGCTGCCGCACCGCGATCCCGTGCTCTACTATGTCCAGCGCCTGCGCGACGAAGCCCACCGCTTTGCCATCGGCACCCACCGCGCCAAGCGCAAGAAGGACACGATCAAGAACCCGCTCGACGAAATCGAAGGCATTGGCCCCACGCGGAAACGCTCGCTGCTCAACCATTTCGGTTCCGCCAAGGCCGTCTCCCGCGCCTCCCTCGCCGATCTTCAGGCTGTGCCCTCTATCTCGAGCGCAATGGCGCAGCTGATCTACGACCATTTCAACCGCACCTGAGGGGCGCCGTTACAAGACTGGCCGAAGCGTGATCGCGGTCAGGCAACTTCTGTCTTGGCTGAACGTTTGGTTCCCGACCTTATCAGGAGCCTCACTATGGCCGTAGACAACAACACCACACTGCCGCGCGACGAAGCCATCGACCGCATCTGGGAACTGGCTGACGACATCGACTTCTGCATGTTCACGACGTGGAATGGCGAGCAGCAGGCCAGCCGTCCGATGTCTGCCCGCGTAGAGCGCGATGAAAACGCGATCTACTTTCTCACCAGCGCCGATACCGGCAAGGTCGATGAACTCGCCAAGTTCCCCAATGTGTCGCTGGGCTTCGCCGACAACGCCAACCACAGCTATGTCGTGATTGCGGGCAAGGCGGTCGTCACCAATGACCGTGCGAAGATCAAGGATCTCTGGAATGCCTTCGACAAGGCGTTCTGGGATGACGAGAACGATCCTCAGATCCGCCTGATCACGGTAACGCCCGAAGATGCCGAGCTCTGGGATGGCCCGAATGGCCTCATCGCCGGCGCCAAGATGCTGTTTGCCGTCGCCACGGGGGCCAAGCCCGACATGGGCGACAACTCCAAGGTCTCGCTCTAACGCGCGAACATGGCCCGCTTCGGCGGGCCATACCCTACGAAAGTCGGGACTCGACAAGTCGCAGACTCGGCGCTAGCTTCCTCGCCATGATCAACGCAGCCACCTTTTACTGGTATTTTAGCTATCCGCTCCCGGCGGAGGCTAATGCGCGCGCGTCCTGATCCCGACAAAGATTAGACCCAAATCGCAAGCCAGCCGCCCGACTTTCGAGGCGGCTTTTTTCTTGGCCGCCTCCTGAATAACCCAGGAAGCCAACGAAAATGCTCAAGTCCACCGACGATCTCCGCATCACCGAAATCAAGACCCTCGCCACGCCCATCGAGGTGATGCGCCAGCATCCGCGCACAGACGCGGCTACCCGCACCGTGCTCTCCGCGCGCCACGACTTCCACAATATCTTGACCGGCAAGGATGATCGCCTGGCCGTTATTGTTGGTCCCTGCTCCATCCACGATCCGGCCGCTGCCATGGACTATGCCAAGCGCCTCGCCCCGCTGCGCGAGCGTCTCGGTGACCGCCTCGAAATCATCATGCGCGTCTACTTCGAAAAGCCGCGCACCACGGTTGGTTGGAAGGGTTTGATCAACGACCCCGAGCTCGACGGCAGCTTCAATATCGACCAGGGCCTGCACACCGCCCGGTCGCTGCTGCTCGACATCGCCAACCTCGGCCTGCCCGCAGCCTGCGAATTCCTCGACATGACGACGCCGCAGTACATTGCCGACCTCGTCTCCTGGGCCGCCATCGGCGCGCGCACCACCGAGAGCCAGATTCACCGCGAGCTGTCCTCCGGCCTCTCCTGCCCGGTCGGCTTCAAGAACGGCACCGATGGCAACGTCAAGATCGCGCTCGACGCCGTGCTCTCGGCCTCCCAGCCGCACCACTTCCTCGCCGTCACCAAGGACGGTCGTTCGGCCATCGCCTCGACGACGGGCAATGAGGACTGCCACATCATCCTGCGCGGCGGCAAAACCACCAATTACGATGCCCAGAGCGTTGAAGACGCTGCCAATGCCGCCACCAAGGCCGGCCTCACCCCGGCCATCATGATCGACGCCAGCCACGCCAACTCCTCCAAGAAGCCGGAAAACCAGCCGCTGGTTCTGGCCGAGATCGGCACCCAGGTCGCCAATGGCGACAAGCGCATTATCGGCGTGATGGTGGAATCAAACATCGTCGCCGGCCGCCAGGACCTCGTTCCGGGCCAGGATCTGGTCTACGGCCAGTCCATCACCGACGGCTGCATCGATTGGGACACCACCGTCGCCGCCCTTGAAGCCCTCGCCGAATCCGTCACCAAGCGCCGCGCCGCCACCAACCAGGCCGTCGCATAACGTTCGCCATCTACGATCCCACCTCCCCCTCCGAAGGGGGAGGTAGCGTCGCTAGGCCCAAAGGGCCGTAGCAAAGCTAGGTGGGGGTGAAACTCTTCCCGAGAGGGAACACCTTGACCCCTCGCCGCCATTCCTGTTCTCTCCGGCCATGGCCAGAAATCCACTTACCCTCGTCCCGAACATCATCACCATCGCGCGCATTCTCGCGATCATCCCCATCACCTATCTGGTGATGCACGGCGATATCATCCTGCGCGTCGTGGCCCTGGTGCTTTACGTTCTCGCCGCCGCCAGCGATTGGCTCGACGGCTATCTCGCCCGCGCCTGGAACCAGTATTCCGATCTCGGCCGCATGCTCGATCCCATCGCCGACAAGCTTCTGGTCGGCATTCTCATTGCCGCCCTCGCCTGGGACGGCAGCTTTTCGGGCTGGGACATGATCCCCGCCGTCGCTATCCTCTTCCGCGAATTCTTCATTCCGGGCCTGCGCGAATTCCTCGGCAACAAGACCGTGGTCCTGCCGGTCAGCAAGCTGGCGAAATGGAAGACCACGATCCAGCTCGTTGCCCTCGCCGCGGTTCTCGCCGAACGCATCATTCCCGGCCTTGGCCTTGTCTCCGACGTCCTGCTCTGGGCCGCCGGCGCACTGACGCTCTGGACCGGCTGGCAGTATTTGCGCGCCTCCTGGCCGCATCTGTCCGGCATCGGCAAATGAAGATTCTCTACTTCGCCTGGCTGCGGGAGCGCCTCAACCGCGCCAGCGACGAGGTCAACCCGCCCGCCGATGTCGAAACCCTCGGCGATCTCGTCGCCTGGCTGCGCGCCAATGACGAGGGGCTCGACCATGCCATGGCCAATCCGGCCCAGTTCAAGCTCTCGAAAAACGCCCGCATCGTCCCCTGGGACACGCCCATAGAGGGTGCCGACACCATCGCCATCCTGCCGCCCATGACCGGTGGTTGAGATGATCCGCGTCACCAGCGCACCCTTTGATCCCGGCGCCGAGCTCACCGCATTTCAGGCTGGCCATCCCGATGCGGGAGCCGCGGTCACCTTCACCGGCCTCGTCCGTTCCCTGCCCGAACGCCCGATCACCGCGCTCATTCTGGAATGCTATCCCGAGCTGGCCGAGAACGAGATATCAGCCATCCGCGACGCCGCCATCGCCCGCTTCGCGCTCACCGACGCGGCGATCATCCATCGCCACGGGCGCCTCGTGCCCGGTGAGCCGATCATGCAGGTGATGACCCTCGCCCCCCATCGCCAGGCGGCCTTCGACGGCGCCCAGTTCCTGATGGACTACCTCAAGACCAACGCGCCCTTCTGGAAACAGGAAGAAACCGCGACCGGCACGAGTTGGGTAGAAGCCAAACCCGCCGACAACGCCGCCCGCGATCGGTGGGTCGACGAGGGCTAGATTTCCCGTTACCCACCGGCCGATCCTTCCCCCTACCAGGGGGGAGGCCAGGTGGGGTTCTCCTCGCTGAAAACAAAAAAGCCGGGCATCTCTGCCCGGCCTTCAAATTCTGTGTCTGAAAAACCCAGCCTTACTCCGCAGCGGCCTTCTTCGGCGTCACGGCAGCCGTATAGGCGTCGATCAGCGTGCGGCAGCCTTCACCGGGGGTGAAGCTGTAGTCGCCGATCAGCGACACCGGGGTAACTTCCGCGGCCGTACCGGTCAGGAAGCACTCGTCAAAAGTGCTGAGCTCTTCCGGCTTGATGTAGCGTTCGATAACGGTGAAACCGTTGTCCTTGGCCAGTTGGATCAGCGTCTGACGGGTGATCCCGTTGAGGATGCAATCCGGGGTCGGCGTGGTGATTTCCTTGCCCTTGATGAAGAACACGTTCGCGCCGGTGGCTTCAGCCACATAGCCGCGGTAGTCCAGCATCAGCGCGTCGGCATAGCCATTGGCCATGGCCGCGTCCTTGGACAGGGTGCAGATCATGTAGAGGCCAGCAGCCTTGGCCGAAGACGGAATGGTTTCCGGGCTCGGGCGCTTCCACTTGCTCCACTCAAGACGGATGCCCTTGAGCTTCTCCTCGGTGGAGAAATAGCTCGGCCAGACCCATGCGGCGATCGCCACATGCACCTTGTTGTTGCGCGCAGGAACCGAGAGTTCCTCCGAACCGCGCCAGGCCACCGGACGCAGGTAAGCGTCGACGAGGCCGTTCTTTTCGAGCACGAGGCGCTTGGCGGCTTCGATTTCTTCAACGGTGTAGGGGAAAGGCATGTCCAGCGTCGCCGCCGAACGAATCAGCCGCTCGGTGTGCTCGCGCGACTTGAAGATCTCGCCACCATAGGCGCGTTCGCCTTCGAATACCGAGCTGGCGTAGTGAAGCCCGTGCGTCAGCACGTGAATCTTCGCGTCCTTCCACGGTTTGAGTTCGCCATCGAACCAGATCCAGCCATCACGCTGGTCCATGGGCAGGCCTGCCATAGTCCTCTCCAACATACTTAAATTGTGCTGCCGTTGTCGAAACGGTCATTCCGTCAAATATGCCTCATGGCCCATGGCCTTGGCAAACCTGAATGTCTTTGGGATAAGACGGAACGGCGGTTTGATGGAGTGAAAATGGCAGAGAGCCTAAAAAATGTCAACAAGGCTGACATAAATTCTGCCCTTTCCGGAGACGAAGACCTGCCCCTCGACATCATGGGTCTGTTTTTCTTTGCCTATCGGGACTTTACCGGGGATGCCGACGCGTTGCTTGAGCGCCAGGGATTTGGCCGCGCGCATCACCGCGTGCTTTATTTTGTCAATCTGCGCCCCGGCATGCCGGTGGCGGACATTCTCGATGTCCTCAAAATCACCAAGCAGAGTCTCGCCCGCGTGCTCCGTCAGCTGATCGACAATGGCTATATCGAGCAGAAGACCGGCCTGTCCGATCGCCGCCAGCGCCTGCTCTATGCCACCGACAAGGGCCGCGCCTTCTTTGCCGCGCTGTCAGCTACGCAGGCCAGCCGCATCAAGGCATCGATCGCCGCTCTCCCGCCCGAGAGCGCCAATGTGCTGCGCAGGTTCTTTGTCGGCATGGTCGACCCAGCCGATCACCCCGTGCTCGACCGGCTAAACCTCACCGTCAATCTCTAGGAAAACGCGCCGGCAGGGCCTCAGCCCTGCCCCAGCTCCTCGCTGCGCTTGCGGGCAGCGTCTACCGCGCGCTTCATCAGCGGCTCCAGCCCATCATCGGCCATCAGCACGTCGAGCGCCGCTGCCGTCGTGCCCTTCGGCGAGGTTACATTCTGGCGCAATACGCTCGCCGGCGCCGTGTCGGCCTCCATCAGCGCCGCCGCGCCGATGACGGTCTGGCGCGCCAGCTGCATCGCCACATGCTCGGGAAGTCCCTGCGCCACACCCGCTGCAGCCATGGCCTCGACGAGATTGAACACATAGGCGGGACCCGATCCGGAAACGGCGGTCACCGCATCAAGATCGCCCTCGGCATCAAACCACACCACCGGACCGGCCGCTGCAAGCAGACTATTGGCGCTGTCCCGGTCGGCGCGCTCGACTTCAGAGCCGGCGACCGCACCGGTGATCCCCTTGCCGATCTGCGCCGGCGTATTCGGCATGCTGCGCACCACGCGACCCGTGCCCAGCCCCTGGCTCAGCTTGTCGATGGAAACGCCTGCGGCAATGGAAATGACCAGTGTCTGCGGACCGACGACCTGCCGCAGCCCCTCCATCACCGCGCCAATGATCTGCGGCTTGACCGCCAGCACCAGCACATTGGGCACCAGCCCCGCCGCCTGCGGATGAATGACGAGGTCATTGTCCGCCGCCAGCGCCAGCGCCGCTTCACCGGGATTTGGGTCCACGAGAACCAGATTGCTTGTCGGCAGCCCGGCATCAAGCCAGCCTTCAGCGAGGGCCATGCCCATCTTGCCGGCGCCAACCAGCATCACCGGGCCCAGCGAACGAAGATCACCCATCAGGCTTCTCCCACGGTCTCGAACATCACATGGCTGAGTGCGTCAGCGGCGGACTTGCCGGCCCAGACGACAAACTGGAAAGCCTGGTAATACAGGTCGCAGCTGTCGGTGGCGGAGCGCAACAGCGCCTCGCACTGCTGCGGGGAAACATCGGCGCCACCGGTCAGCAGGTGCGAATTGCGAAACAGCACCACGCCTTCCTTGTTCCAGATGTCGAAATGGCCGATCCACAATTGCTCGTTGATCAGGCTGATCAACTGGTTGACCTCGCCGCGGCGCCCATCGGGAACCTTGAGATCAAAGGCGCAGGCAATATGGAGCGACTCAAGGTCTTCCATCCAGTTGAAGGAAACGTGGTATTCGCTCCAGCCGCCGCGCACCGAAATGGAAATCTCGTCCGCGTCCTGACGCTCGAAGGTCCAGTCGTTGATGGCAGCGATGTGCTCGACCAGGTCCACCGGATGGGACATACGATCGGGCTCGAATTCAATCACAGACATTGACCGTTCCGTCCTGCAACACGCAATGAAGATTGCGGCATCGTACCGCATGGCTTGGGATACGCGCTGGACGACTGGGTCTACGAATCGTCCACGACTTGAATGCTACACCCGGCCCAGCGATTCACGAGATAAACAGCGCGATATACATCCAATCTCTTGTGGATGAGCAAAATGGAAAAATTACCAAACCGATAACATCGGCCATTTCTTTTCGACCGGCGCGACAGTTAGCGCAGGCTCTCCGGGCCGGCCCAGCCACTCACCAGCGACGCCCGCCACTGCGGAAATCCGTTCTCTGCCGCCATCACGGCCGCGCCCTCGTGGTCATAGGGCAGAATATTGACGCGCGATTGCCAGCCGCGACTGTGCTTCTCCAGCAATCCGTAACGGGCATCCGGCGACCCCCGGACCAATTGCATCCCCACCGCGCCCGGATTGAACACCAGCCGGCCGTCGGCGAGGCGCACGGAGCGTGGCATATGCGTGTGGCCGCAGACATAGACGGGAAAATCGAGCCCCTCCACCAGCGCCGCGACGCTGGCTTCATCCGGCAATGTCGCCGTGCGGCCCTTGAAGAAACTGTCGAGCCATGGCGTCTCGTCATCGGTCGGGGTGCCGTGACAGAGAAAAACCTCATCGCCCCATTGCGCTGTTGCCGGCAGGGCGGCCAGCCAGTCGAGCTGCTCGGCGCTGAGCCGCCCGCGGGCAAATCTGTCTACGGCGCCCGAGCCGGGCAGGCCGAGATCCACCGTCCAGCGATCGTGATTGCCGCGGATAAAGACCGCATCCAGTCCCATCAGCGTTGCCGCGACCCCGGCGGGGTCAACGGGCCCGCTGACATGGTCTCCCAGAACGACAATCCCGTCGACGCCGACGCGCGCCACATCCTCCAGCACCGCCTCCAGCGCCGACGAATTGCCGTGAATGTCCGAGAGTACCGCTAAGCGCAAAACTTAGGCAGGCTTCTGGTTGGCCTTGAGGGCAGCCAGTTCCTGGCGCAGGGCGTCGATCTCTTCGCCCTGGACCTGGACCAGCTCGCGCAGCGCGTCAAAGTCCTCGCGCTTGACCAGTTCCATATCAGCCACGATGCGCTGAGCCTGGCTCTTGGCAACAGTTTCGACTTCGCGCCGCACACCATCCGCAACGCCCGCTGCCTCATTCATCAGCCGACCGAGACCGTCGAAAATCCTGTTATTCTGGTTCATCGCTGTTCCGTTCCTGATTTGCGCTGCTGTGCTGGCTTTCTATTTACGGGAGCCATCCCGCCTTGACCAGTCCGTCGGGACTACACACTTTGATCCCTCAACGGGCAAATCACGCTTTCTTCGCCTCTGCTCTTGAGGACGGGGGCAAGTGGGGGGTATGCCACTGCAATGACATCGCGCGCGTGCGTGACCAGCCCTCTGGAGAAACACGGGTGCCTTTCCCCAATATCGATCCCATCGCCTTTGCCATCGGCCCCTTTGCCGTACGCTGGTATGCGCTTGGCTATCTGTTCGGCGTGCTGCTTGGCGCGGCCTATGGTTATCTGCTGCTGGCCAATGAGCGGCTCTGGCACAAGGGCACCCCGCCCTTCAAGGCGCCCGACATCTGGGACTTCGCCTTCTGGGCCATGCTCTCCATCGTTCTCGGTGGGCGGCTGGGCTATGTGCTCTTCTACAACGCCCCCTACTACGCGCAGAACCCGCTCGAAATCCTCAATACGCTCGATGGCGGCATGTCCTATCATGGCGGCATGCTGGGCCTGATGCTTGCGGCCATTCTCTTCACCCGCGCCAAGGGCGGAAACTGGCTGTCCTCGCTCGATCTGATCGCCGCCGTCGCGACGATCGGCATCTTCCTCGTCCGCATCACCAATTTCATCAATTCAGAGCTCTATGGCGCACCCACAGATCTGCCATGGGGCGTTGTCTTCCCGACCGACCCCCTGCAGGTCGCGCGCCACCCCAGCCAACTCTATGAAGCGGCTCTCGAAGGGCTCGTCCTCTTCATCGTCATTCGCCTCGCCACCAATGTCTTCTTTGCGCTACGCAAGCCGGGCATGGTCGCCGGCATCTTCGGCGTCGGCTACGGGCTCTCTCGCATCCTAGTCGAGTTCGTCCGCCTGCCGGATGCCCATATCGGCTATCTCTTTGGGGACTGGCTCACCATGGGTCAGGTCCTGAGCCTGCCACTGGTTCTGGGCGGTCTTGCCCTCATCGCCTACGCGCAGACCCGTCGCGATAGCAGAATTCAGCTTTAGAGGCTCTCAACGTGAACAGTCCGCTAACGTTAGCACAGCAGATCGACCATCAGATCACCGCCAATGGCCCCATGTCCATTGCCACCTATATGGGCCTCTGCCTCACCCACCCGACCCAGGGCTACTACAAGGGCGCCGACCCGCTCGGCACCAAGGGCGACTTCATCACCGCACCCGAAATTTCGCAGATGTTCGGGGAACTTATCGGCTTCTGGCTGGTCAATATCTGGCAGCAGATGGACGAGCCCAAGAGCTTCAACCTGCTCGAACTGGGTCCCGGCCGCGGCACGCTCATGGCCGATATCCTGCGCGTCGCCTGCCGCGCCCCCGGTTTCCGCGACGCGCTCAAGCTCAAACTGTTCGAGACCAATCCCGCCCTCACCGCTCAGCAGGGCGCGCGGCTCGAAGCCTATGAGCCCAAGTGGCTGGAGAACTTCGAGAATTTTGACGACGGCCCGATCCTTATCGTCGCCAACGAATTTTTTGACGCCCTGCCCATCCGCCAGTTCGTCCGCAAGCCCGATGGCTGGCATGAGCGTCAGGTCGGCCTCGCCGACGGCAAGCGCGTCTACGGCCTCTCACCGACGCCGATCCCGCCCGAAGCCCTTCCCGACGCAGTCGCCTCCGCCGAACTCAACACCGTCTACGAAGTGTCCTTTGCCGCTGGGGAGGTCATGTCGATACTTTCCAAGCTCGTCGCTCAAAATGGTGGCGCCATCCTTGCCATCGACTACGGCTACGCCGAGACCCGCACCGGCGAGACCCTGCAAGGCGTGCGCAATCACGCCTATGCCGATGTGCTTGAAAATCCTGGCGAAACAGACCTTTCCGCCCATGTCGACTTCGGCGCCCTGATCGGCGCCGCGCGCCTTGCCGGCATCGCCACCCAGCCCGTCGTCACCCAGGGCAATTTCCTCCTGCAACTCGGCATCGACGAGCGGGCCGGCGCCCTTTCCCGCGCCAATCCCGGCTCGGCTGAGGACATTCGCATTGCCCGCAATCGCCTCGTCAACGAGGACCAGATGGGCACGCTCTTCAAGGTCTTCTGCGCGCACAGCCCCGGACTTATCCCCTCCGGCTTCGCCTCATGATGGCCTTGGCAAAAACTTCAGACGCACTCGGCGAGACCACGACAATCCGCCACGGATTTTTCGGACGACAGGGCGGCGTCTCGAGCGGCGAGTTCGACAGCCTCAACGTTTCCGTCTCCACCGGGGATACCGCGGATAACGTGAAGAAAAACCGGTCCATCGTCGCTCAAAGCCTTGGTGGCGCGCCGCTGGTGACCCTCAAGCAGGTTCATTCCACCCGCGTCGTGACAATCGAAGCCGGAGCCCTGCCCGATCGCGCGATCGAAGCCGATGCGCTGGTTACAAGGCACGGTGACATTCTCATTGGCGTGCTGACGGCCGACTGTGCCCCCCTGCTGCTGGTTGATCCGCATGCCGGCATCATCGGCGCCGCCCACGCGGGCTGGGCCGGTGCGGTCAACGGCATCCTCGAGAATACAGTGACCGCCATGGAGGCGCTTGGCGGCCAACGCCGCAACATCCTTCTCGCCGTTGGCCCTACAATCAGTGGAAAGAATTACGAGGTGGGTGAGGAATTTAAGGCCAAGGCTCTGGCCGCAAACCCCGCCGCTGCCGATGCTTTCTTCACCCCGCCCGGCGGCAAGGCCCACTTTGACCTGCCTGCCTTCCTCGTCTCCGACGCCCAGCGCATCGGCCTGCCAGCGGCCGACAACCTCTCCTTGTGCACTTATGCACAGCCGGATGCCTTCTTCTCTCACCGCTATGCCACGCACAAGGGGACGCGCACCGGCCGTCAAATATCGGTCATAGGCATGGCTTAGGTATAAATTACATATGCGACCAATGGGTCGTTGCGATTGCCTGAACGAGTCGATAAAGGTGCCGCGAAACTGGAAGGTCCCCGCCCCAGGGACTGTTTGAGACAGGATCGCGCCCATGAAACTGGTGACCGGCAACTCCAATCGCGCCCTCGCCCAAGCCGTCGCCAGCTATCTGGAACTCCCGCTCACCGATTGCACGGTGAAGCGCTTCGCGGACAAGGAAGTCTACGTCGAAGTGCACGAGAACGTCCGCGGCGAAGATGCATTCGTGCTGCAGTCGACGAGCTATCCCGCCAACGACAACCTGATGGAACTGCTGATCGTCATCGACGCTCTGCGCCGCTCCTCGGCCCGTCGCATCACCGCTGTCATCCCCTATTTCGGCTATGCCCGCCAGGACCGCAAGTCCGCGCCGCGCACGCCGATTTCGGCCAAGCTGGTGTCCAACCTCATTGTCGAAGCCGGCGCCAACCGCGTCCTGACACTGGACCTGCATGCCAGCCAGATCCAGGGCTTCTTCGATATTCCGACCGACAACCTCACCGCTGCGCCGGTCATGGTGCGCGACATCAAGGACAATTACGACGTCAAGAACGTCATGATCGTCTCTCCTGACGTCGGCGGCGTGATCCGTGCCCGCAATGTTGCCGGCCGTATCGGCGCCAACCTCGCCATCGTCGACAAGCGCCGCCCCCGTGCTGGCGTCTCCGAGGTGATGAACATCATCGGCGACGTGTCCGGCCAGGCCTGTATCCTCATCGACGACATCGTTGATTCTGGCGGCACGCTGGTCAACGCAGCCGAAGCCCTGCTCAAGGCCGGCGCCAAGGAAGTGTCGGCCTATATTACCCACGGCGTTCTGTCCGAGGGCGCATCGGAGCGCATCGCCGCCAGCAAGCTCAAGGAACTGGTGGTCACCGATTCCATCCAGGATACCGATGCGACCAAGGCCGCCAAGAATATCCGCCGCATCTCCATCGCGCCGCTGATCGGCGAGGCCATCGCCCGCACCGCCAGCGAACAGTCGGTTTCGAGCCTGTTCGACTAAACACCGATATTCTATCAAGAATTTGAAATCCCCAGACTGCTTTGCGGTCTGGGGATTCGTTTTTTCAGACGCCACAACCTACTTCAGCAGCAGCTTGATTCTCTTGGCATCAAACGCCGTTTTGCAGTCGGTGGCATCGTGCAGGATGTCTTCCTGGATCAGATCCGTCGTTGTCATGCCCGGACCGGTAAAGCGCATATCATCGCACTCGCCGTCATTGGCGTAGTCGCCCTCATCATCACCGAAATCGATCGTGCCATCGTCCGTAACACCGTTGAGCGCCAGCTTCCCGGCGTCGAAGGCCGCCTTGCAATCCGTGGCATCTTTCAGCCGGTCGTCGCTGAGCAGATCCGTTGTCGTCATCCCCTCGCCGACAAACCGCGGATCGTCACATTCCCCGTCGTTTGCATATTCTCCGCTATCATCGCCGAAGGAAATTTCATTGGCGGCAAATGCCGGACCGGTGACAAGCGCAAAGAGGGCAACGCTCGCCAGAACAATTGATCGCATTGGGAAAAACCTATTTTGGGGGCAGTGCCGAAAAGCTAACTTCGCGACTCGAACATATCAACGCGAACTACTTGCTATATCGCCCGAAAGGCCGCCAGCCTGCCTCAAAAACCCGCAAAATCCTTGCTCAGCCCACCCCTTTCGGGTATAGCCCGGCCCATGAAGCGCTCGTCACCCCTGGAGGACGGGCGCGTATGTCGTCGAGATGACGCCATACACCAACAAAGTGGATATTTTCCATGGCTGAGACCAAAGTGCTCAAGGCACAGGCGCGCAACGGAGTGGGCAAGGGGGCCGCTCGCGAAGCTCGTCGTCAGGGACTCGTTCCTGCAGTTATTTATGGTGACAAGAAGTCCCCCGTCGCCGTTTCCGTCGCTTACAAGGACGCTCACAAGGCGATCTATGCTGGCGGCTTCAAGTCGCACATCCTCGATCTGGATGTCGACGGCACCATCCACAAGGTCATCCCGCGCGACTATCAGCTCGATGTCGTCAAGGGCCAGCCGCTCCACATCGACTTCCTGCGCGTTTCTGGCAATGCCAAGATCACCGTTGAAGTCCATGTCGAGTTCACCAACGAAGAAGCAAGCCCGGGCCTCAAGCGCGGTGGTACGCTCAACGTTGTACGCCACACCGTGGAAGTTCTTGCTCCGGCAAACGCGATCCCGGAAGGCATCACCGTTGACCTGACCGGCACCGAAATCGGTGACTCGATCCACATCTCGGCCGTGACCCTGCCCAAGGGCGTCACCCCCACGATCACCGACCGCGATTTCACCATCGCGACCATCGTTGCTCCGTCGGGCCTCAAGTCTGAGGAAGCTGCCGGCGGCGAGGAAGCTTCCGAGTAATCTCGGTCCAGCTTCTGATCCTTCTCTGGGGCGGCCTTTGGGCCGCCTCAGTCATTTGCAAGGCTTGCTTTCATGAAACTGCTTGTCGGCCTGGGCAATCCGGGCGCCCAATATGCGGGTAACCGCCACAATATCGGCTTCATGGCCATCGACGCCATCGCGTCCGCACACGGCATTTCCGGCTGGAAGTCCAAGCATGCCGGCCAGCTGGCCGAAGGCAATGTCGGGGGCGAGCGCGTCCTGCTGCTCAAGCCGCAGACCTTCATGAACAAGTCCGGTGACAGCGTCCAGCAGGTCGCCCGCTTCTACAAGATCGACCCGTCCGAGATCATCGTCTTCTATGACGAGCTCGACCTGGTGCCCGGTAAGGTGCGTGTGAAGGTCGGCGGCGGCAATGGCGGCCATAATGGGCTGCGCTCGATCGACCCGCAGATCGGGCTCAACTACAAGCGCGTGCGCCTCGGCATCGGCCATCCAGGCAAGGAGAATGTCACCCACCATGTGCTGGGCGACTTCGCCAAGGCCGACAAGGTCTGGCTCGACCCCCTGCTCGACGATATCGGCCGCCACGTCGGCCTGCTGCTCAAGGGCGACGATGCCGGCTTCATGAACAAGCTGGCATTGGCCACCAAGGGCGCGGACGAAGCTGCAAAACCCGCCCTTGCCCCCAAGGCGCAGAGCCACATTCGCCAGGCCAGACAGGCCCAGCCGCAGGCCAGCGTCCCCAAGTCCGGGCCGATGGCCGACATGCTGAGCAAGCTGTTCGGCAACAAGGGCGAGTAACACCCGCCCCTGTTGCGTCTTCGACTAGGCCACGCGCGACTTGCGCGTGCCGCGGGCCCATTCGGGCAGCATGTCGCCATGCGCTTCACGCAGATCGTCTACCACCGCCCAGATCTGCTCGAGATCGAGTTCAGCGGCCGTATGCGGGTCCATCATCGCTGCGTGGTAGATGTGCTCCGGATTTTCATCCATCAGCGCCCGCACGGTCAGTTCCTGCACATTGATATTGGTGCGGATCAGGGCCGTCAGCTGCGGCGGCAAATCACCGATATAGGTCGGCTGCAGGCCATTGTCGTCGACGAGGCACGGCACTTCGACCGCGGCATTGTTTGGCAGCGAGGTGATGACCCCGTTGTTGCGCAGATTGCCGTAGATCACCGAAGGCTCGCCGGTCCACACCGAGTTGACGATCGAGGACGCATACTCCTTGGACTGCTTGACCTCGATGCGGTCGGCACTGCGATATTCCTCGCTGGTGCGCTTCCAGTTCGCGATCTGCTCGACACAGCGCTTGGGGTATTCATCGAGCGGAATGCCGAATTTCTCGATGAGATCCTCACGTCCTTCCTTGATGAAATAGGGCGTGTATTCAGCGAAGTGCTCGGAGCTTTCGGTGACGAAATAGCCCAGCCGCGTCATCATCTCATAGCGCACCTTGTTGGGGCAGCGCGGGTTCCAGCCCGGCTTTGGCGCACGTCCCTCACGATAGGCGCGATGAAGCTCCGGATAGAGGTCCTTATAGGTCCCGTCCGCCTGGCGATGCTCGAACTTGAGATAGAAGGCCATGTGGTTGATGCCGGCCGAGCGGTAGCGGATTTCCTCGTAGGGAATGCCAAGGTCGTGCGCCAGTTCCATCGCCGTGCCCTGCACCGAATGGCAGAGGCCAACCTGCTTGATGGCGGGATATTTTTCCGAGATGGCCCAGGTGTTGATCGCCATCGGGTTAACGTATTGCAGCATGATCGCGTCCGGCGCGACCTGCATCATGTCCTCGCAGATGCTCCACAGATGCGGCACGGTCCGCAGCCCGCGCATGATACCGCCAACGCCGAGCGTATCGGCGATGGTCTGGCGCAGATTGTATTTCTTGGGCACGTCGAAATCGATGACCGTGGACGGCTCATAGCCACCGATCTGGAAGCAGACGACGACGAAATTGGTGCCATCCAGCGCCTGGCGCTGATTGGAATAGGTCTCGACCGCGGCCGACACGCCCAGCGTCGCGATCAGTTTCTTAGCGATGATCTCGCTTTCCTCGAGCCGCTTGGGATTGATATCCATGAGGCGGATCGTGGCGCCGGCCAGGGCCGGACGCTGGAGAATATCGCCCACGATGTTCTTCATGAACACCGACGAGCCAGCACCGATAAAGGTGATCTTGGGATTTGCCATTTTTGAGAGAGCTCCGGAAATTCAGGCGGCTATGTCGAAGGCGGCGCGGACGAGCCGGGCCGTGTATTCGGATTTGGGGTTGATGAGGACTTCATTGACCGGCCCCTGCTCCACGATCTTGCCGTGTTGCATGACCATCACCCTGTGACAGAGGGCCCGCACCACCTTGAGGTCGTGCGAAATGAAGAGATAGGAGAGGCCCTTTTCGTCCTGCAGCTTGCGCAGCAGGTCGATGATCTGGGCCTGAACGGACAGATCGAGCGCCGATGTGGGCTCGTCGAGCAGGATGAATTCGGGCTCGAGCGCAATGGCCCGGGCAATGGCGATACGCTGCCGCTGCCCACCCGAGAATTCGTGCGGGAAGCGGTTGAGGATGGTGTCGGGCATGCCGGCGTCTCGCAGCGCCTGACGCACGCGGTCGGTCCTCTCGCGGGCATTGGCACCGATGCCATTGACCGCCAGCCCTTCGGATATGATCTGGCCGATGGACATGCGTGGGTTGAGGCTCGCGAACGGGTCCTGGAAGACGATCTGCATCCGGCTGCGCAGCGGCCGCATGCCTTTCCGATCCTTGTCATGGATCGGTTGTCCGTCGAAGTAGATCTGCCCGCCCTGATTGCCGATGAGCCTGATCAGCGCCTGCCCGAAGGTCGTCTTGCCCGAGCCGCTTTCGCCGACAATGCCCAGCGTTTCGTGGCGCATCAGCTTGATGTCCAGGTCGTCCACGGCCTTGAGCTCGAAGAAGTCCGGCTTGAAGAATCCGCCACGCTTGAGCGTATAGGTCACCTTGACGTTCTTGCCCTCGAGCACCGTGTCATGCGCCCCCTCCTCCAGCGGCAGGGCGGTGCCCTTGGGCTCGGAAGCAAGCAGATGCTTGGTGTAGGCATGTTGGGGGTTGGAGAACAGCGCCTCGGTGGCATTATGCTCCTGCACCCGACCATTCTGCATGACATAGACATAGTCCGAGAACTGCCGGACGATGGTCAGGTCATGGGTGATCAGCACCACCGCCATGCCATACTTGTCCTTGAGATCCTTGATGAGATTAAGGATCTGCGCCTGCACCGTGACGTCGAGCGCGGTCGTCGGTTCATCGGCGATCAGCACATCGGGGCGATTGGCCAGGGCCATGGCGATCATCACGCGCTGGCGCTGTCCGCCTGAAAGCTGGTGCGGGTAATTGTTGAGCCGTGCCCGCGGTTCAGGGATCTGGACTTCCTCGAGCAGCTTCTCGGCCCGGTTCATTGCCTCCTGGCGGGACACCCGATTGTGCAGGTGGATGATCTCGCAGATCTGCTGCCCTATCGTGTAGACGGGGTTGAGCGAGCTCATCGGCTCCTGGAAGATCATCGCCAGGTCATTGCCGCGCAGCTTGCGCATGTCGGCGTCGCCCATCTTCACCACATCCTTGCCGGACAGGGTGATGCGGGTCTCCGGCAGGATCGTCGCACGCTTTGTAAGAAGCTTCATGATGGTACGGGCGGTGACGGATTTGCCCGACCCGCTCTCACCCACGAGAGCAATGGTTTCGCCCCTGTGCAGCTGGAACGACACGTCGCGCACGGCATTGACGACGCCGCCATCGACCTTGAAGTCCACCCCGATATTGCGGGCATCCAGGATCAGCTCGCGGCCATGCGTTCCCAGGTCGTATCGTTCGGGGGGCGCAAGATTGGTATTGCTCATCGTCCGCTCCTCAATAGGGGTCCACCGCGTCGCGCAATCCATCGCCCAGGGCGTTGAAGGCGAAGACGGTGATCAGCACGAAAATCACGGGGGTGAGGATCCAGGGATAGGACCCGATCACCGAGAAAGTCCCGGTGTCCTGCAGCATCAGCCCCCAGGAGATCAGCGGCGGCTTCACGGCAAAGCCGAGGAATCCGAGGAAGCTCTCGAGCAGGACGACGGCGGGGATGGCGAGGGTAATCGAGACGATGATGTGGCTGAGCACGTTTGGCAGGATATGCCGCAGGATGATCCGCCTGTCCGACGCGCCCACCGCGATCGCCGCCCGGACATATTCGATACGCGCCAGCGACAGCGTCTTGGACCGTACTTCCCGACTGAGCTGCGCCCAGCCAAGCGCCGCCATGACGAAGATGACGAAGGTGAGGAACACATTGGACGGAGCCGTCACCGGGATCAGCGACGTCAGCGCCAGATAGAGCGGCAATTGCGGGAAGGCGAGAACGAACTCGACGAATTTCTGCACCCAGGCGTCGAGCCGTCCGCCGATATAGCCCGAGGATATGCCGACCAGCGTGCCGACGATGGTGGTCATGGTCACAACGGCCAGAGCAATCATCAGCGAAATGCGTGAGCCGATAATGCCGCGCGAGAGGATGTCCCGGCCGAATTTGTCCGTCCCCAGAAGTTGCAGCGGTCGGCCATCGGTCGAGCCGAAGAAGTGGATATTGGACGGGATCAGCCAGAGGATATTGTAGCTGTAGCCCTGGACAAAGAAGCCGACAGGGGTCGGGTTGTCCTTCATCGCTCCCGTCAGCGGCTGGTAGGTGATCGGATCGAACTCGCCTGTATCGCCAATGGGATAGATATAGGGGATCAGGCTGAAATTGCCGTCGGGGTCTTCGAAGGCCACGAGATCAGGCGGCGCGAACGGGAGGTTCGTCTGCTTGGGGTCCATCGGCGCGAAGAAGTCGGCGAAGATTGTCATGATCATCAGGCCGCTGACCAGCACGAGGCCGATCATGCCCATGGTCGAGCGGCGGAACCGCCTCCAGACGAGGGCGCCATAGGTCTCATTGCCTGTGCCATACCGGCCGACCGAAGGCGCGGAGTTCGCTTCCTCTGCGGGTGTCGGCTGCGGACCAGCCGCAATGTCGGTGGGCAGCGGGATGCTCGAGCGGGTGTCGTTGGGGCTCATTCGCTGTTCCCTCCCAGACGGACGCGCGGATCAAGGACGACCAGCAGCAAGTCTGCGATGATGTTGCCGATGATCAGTGTCGTGGCGAGCACCAGCATGAAGGTTGCGGTGACGAAGACGTCGCCCACCGCCATGGAGCCGACGATGGCGGGCCCGACCGTGGCAAGGCCGAAGACGATCGCCACCTCGATTTCACCAGTCAGCATGTAGGGCAGCGCCACGCCCTGATAGGCGATGAGCGGATGAAGCGCATTGGGCACGGCATGGCGCATGATGACGGCACCTTCCGATAGGCCCTTGGCCCTTGCGGTTTCCACATATTGGGAATTGAGCACGTCGAGCAGATTCGCGCGCATCACCCGCATATTATAGGCCAGCCCACCGAACGTGGCGATCAGCACCACCGGCCACACATGGGCGACCAGGTCGACGAACCGCCCCCAGCCCCAGGGCTGTCCGCCCCAGTATGCGGAGTTGAAGCTGCCGATCTCGTTCACGCCGATCCGGAACACCAGGATGTACATGATGATGATGGCGAAGAGGAACCGCGGGATCGTCATGCCAAGGAAGGAGATGATCCCGAGCAGCGTATCGGCCCAGGAATACTGGCGGGTGGCGGCGATGATGCCAAGACCAATGCCCAGCGCCGAGGCCAGCAGGTGGCACACCAGCGCCAGCGCGATGGTGGCCGGCAGGCGCTCGGCAATTACATTGCCGACGGGCTTGTTGTAATAGAGCGAGTGCCCGAAATCGAACCGCGTCAGTATTCCGGTGATCCAGCGGAAATACTGCACGATCAGCGGGTCGTTGAGGCCGTTCGCCTGACGATAGACTTCTGCCTGCGCCTCGGCGAGATCGGGCCGGACCCCGCCCTGGTTGATCAGCATCGAGCGGATATAGTCGGCATAGTCGCCCGGCGGCGCCTGGATGATGGCGAAGGTCACGATGCTGAGCAGAAACAGCAGCGGGATAGCGCCCAGGATGCGGAAGACGAGAAATCGAAGCATGAAGGACTCACTGACTTGGGGCAAAACCCCGCACCTGACCCTCACCGCACCGGGTGAGGAGCCGATCGCGCTTCCAGCGCGACCCTGCCACGGTCATTGGGTTGGGTTCTCTCCCAAAGCGGGAGGGTGATGAGGGGCAGCGTTCACCGCCCCTCGAAGGTCGTGTCAGACCGGGCCTGCGCCACCGGGTTCGCCGGGCAGCGTTTCAGGGTGCAGCTCATAGCTGCCCTGCCTGTCTTCCGGAACGAACACACGTTCGCGGATGATGTTGTCTTCAGCCCAGTTGAACATCATGATCGGCGAGCCAGCCGGGATATTGGCAAAGCGCTTGTTGATGATCAGCGCGCCCGGATACTGGGTCAGGCCCACCGAGTAGACGTTCTCGGTGAAGATGCGCTGATACTGCTTCATGATGTCCGCGCGCTCGGCATTGTCACTGGTGGTGACGAACTTGTTCACCAGAGCAACCAGTTCTTCTTCGAACGGCAAGAGATCGAGCTCGCCATCCGCATTGGCGCGGTGGAAGGTATGGATACGCGGGCCGGTGGGAGCCAAAGCCGCCGTTCCCTGCACCACGGACACCAATTCGGCACCCTGACGGGCAACCTGCCAGTCGAACTGGCCAGCAGCGGCCATGTCATCGCGGGCCGTACCGGACTGGAAGTTGGCGATCACGCGCAGGCCGAGCGGTTCGAGCTGTGCCATCACGCCTTCGGCGAGATTGGTATCTGTGCCGTAGTCCGAGTTGGCCAGGAGCGTGATTTCGACATCCGCGCCGCCATCGGGGAAGTTACGCACGCCATTGCCATCGGTATCGGCAAGGCCGAGCCCGTCGAGCAGGCCATTGGCGGCTTCGAGGTTGAACGGATAATAGACGGTCGACGCCTTGTCGTAATAGGTCGTGCCGGCATAGAGGCCGCCCGGATAGATGGCGGTGAACGGGCCGCGAACCAGAGACTCGCCGAGACGCTGACGATCAAGCGCTATCGACACGGCCTTGCGGAAGTCGAGATTGCGGTTGAGGTCACGCACCGACTGGGCACGATCATCTGGTTCACCCCAGCCATTGCCCGACAGATTCATCTGCAGGGCATAACCAATGGTGCGGGCACCGAACTGCAGACGGGCCGGTGCTGAATCTTCAGCCGAACGCCGCAGGGCTTCGACATAGCTTTCGGCCTGTTCGAGGTTCGAGAAGTCGCCGGACCCGGCAACGGCCTGGACGTCACGGTCGGTCCAGGTCGAGAGGCGATAGTGCATCTCGTTGAGATAGGGCAGCTGGTTGCCGTTCTCGTCGACCTTCCAGTAATAGGGGTTGCGGCGCATGACGATGATATCGTCAGGGCGATATTCCACCGGCACCCAGGCACCCATCACCGGGATATTCATATATTCGGGCGGGAAGGCGTTCTTGTACTGCTCGTAGGTGTTGTCCGAATATTTCGGATGTTCAGGCTTGAGGATATGGCTCGGACCCGGGCAGAACGTCCCATAGGCCATGGCATAGAGATATTGGGTCGGGAACGCTTCCTGGAAGGTCCACTTGATGGTGTAGGCATCAATGGCTTCAAGCGTGGTGCCCTGACCGAAGGTTTCCGGTGTGCCGCCGTTGAGCGGGGACACATTCGGATCCATGATGTGATCGTCCCAGTAGAACATAACGTCTTCGGTGTCGAAGGCGTCGCCATCAGACCATTTCGCGCCTTCGACGAGGTGCATGGTCAGCTGCTTGCCGTCCTCGGACCATTCCCAGCCCTTGGCCAGATTTGGCAGAGGCTCGAGTTCTTCGGCCTTGATCATGAACAGCGGACCGGTACGCGTCAGGCATTCGGAAAGACCGATGTCGATGCCACCCCAGCCCTGTGCCTGGCCACCGATATAGTTCCAGCCCTCGGGCCGGCCGCCGATGACGTGGCGCATGGTATCGCCATAGACACCAATGCCGTCCGGCATATTGGCGGTCTTGTAGACCAGCGGCTCCTTGGGCAGACGCTCGGCGACGGGCGGCAGCGTGCCGGCATCGACATATTTCGAGGTCACCCAATCGGGCTCGTGATATTCCGGCAGAGCCTTGAATTCCTGAATGTCTCCGACGGAGACGAAGATTGGCTCGCTCTGCGCGGCGAACTCCGGCGGATCCGGCAATTCGCCCGTCAGCTCCTGCGCCGGAATGGCCAGCATGGACACGGACAGCAGTAGCCCTGCCCCGCCAAGGGCATAAGTATGCTTTCTCAATAGAACCTCCCATCGCATCGGGGTTCAGCGGTCGTCGCTGCGGGCCAGACACTCCCACTGGCCTCTTCCCCGCGCCTATTCAGCCTACGACTTGCGGACGGCGAAACAATCCGGAATGATAGAGACTAATTCCGGATTTCTAAGATATCGGGGGATTAGTATGATTGAAGGCTCAAGCCCTGCCCCGCTCCGGAGGGAAAGAGCGCCGCGACCGACGCCGCGTCCGGACCGCAGTTTTTACGCCTCCGGTAAAGCTTTCGGCCGGTTCGGCATACGCGCCTTTCCGCCCCAGATCATGGCACAGCCCCATAGCCACGGGCATATCGAGTTTAACTGGCTGACCTCGGGCCGCATGGATTACATGTTCGACGGCGGCCCTGTCTCAGTGGGCGACAATCGCCTTGTCGCCTTCTGGGCGGGTATTCCCCACCAGACTGTCGGACTGAGCGAGGTCGGCGACGGCCGGCAGCTCAATATCTACCTCCCGATGGACGCCTTTCTCGAAATGCCGCAACTGGGACGGCTGACAGAGACTCTGATGGGCGGAGGTGTCATCCAGCTGACGCCCGACTGCATCGGCCTCGAAACCCTTGAGCGCTGGCACGGCGATTACCGCAGCGGCAATTCCCTCCGTTCCGACCTCGTCCGCGCCGAGATCGCCACCATGTTCCGTCGCGCCGCGATCACCGGCTGGGACACGCTCCTCCCTGCTTGGGTGGAGAAAACCGGTTCGCGTACCCGCACCACCTCGCCGGTGCGCTATGTCGTGCGCATGGTCCGCCACATTGTCGAGAACATCACCGACCCGCTGACCGCCGACGACATTGCCCGCGTGGTGGGGCTGCACCCGAATTACGCCACCAACCTCTTCACCAAGGTGATGCATATCTCGGTGCAGAAATTCGTCACCCGCATGCGGCTCATCCGGGCCCGCAGCCTGCTGTTCGACGGCAATCTCTCGATTGCCAACATCGCCTTCCAGTCCGGCTTCGTCAGCCAGACTCAGTTCTATGAGCACTTCCGCAAGGCCTATGGCATGACACCCAGCCAGATGCGGAAGGACACAATCGGCTGACCGCTGGGCGGACAGCGCCGCCCGTCAAACATTGCGGAATGAGGACGAGGAGAAGATCAATGAGCTGGGACGCTCTTACTGCCTGGGGTCCGAAGGCAAGGCGTATCGAGCGCCTCGCCGGCGGCAGTTCCAACGATGTCTGGAGCGTTGACCTCGATGGCCAGCGCGCCTTCGCCCGCCTTGGCACCCGCAGCGATGCCGACCTCGCCTGGGAGGCCGAGCTCCTTTTCCACCTCCATGGCAACGGTCTCGTCGTCCCTGTCCCCATCCCCGCTGAGGACGGCCGCCTCTTCGTCGATGGCCTTGTGGTGATGCGCCATATGGAGGGCGGCCCACCGCAAACCCAGGCGGATTGGTCCCGCGTTGCCGCGACCTTGCGCGAACTTCACCGCCTCACCCGCGACTGGCCGCAGCGACCCGGCTGGCGCTCCTCGCTCGATCTGCTCGAAGCCCGCAATGGCACGCGCATTGATCTCGACGCCATGCCCGCCGAGGCTGTCCTCCGATGCCGTGCCGCCTGGGCGCGCCTCCGTGGCCGCGATAGTGCCGTGGTTCACGGCAATCCGAACAATCCGGCTAATATTCTCATGACTGCCGATCATGTCGCTTTGGTCGATTGGGATGAAGCCCATGTCGACGTCGTAGACCTCGATCTCGCCCTGCCGTTCAACGGCGCCGGCTTGGAGGGGGAAGCCCGTGACATCGCCGAACAAGCCTCGGCCGCCTGGGAAGCTGCCGTGTGCTGGAAGGACGACTACGCCGAACGTCGGCTGGCTGAAGTTCGACCTGTGGGGACGAGGCCCTGAACCCGCTCCGGTGAAGCGGTGCTTCAGGGCCTCGACCGGTCTTATTCCACCACTTCGACAATGCCCATCATGCCGTGATCTTCGTGGAAGAGCAGGTGGCAGTGGTAGACATATTTGCCAGTGAAATCGAGGAACCGGTGGCGGATGGTCAGCGAGCCGCTCGGCGGGATGCCGCGCGTGTCTTCAAAGCTCAGCACCTCATCCACTGGGACGCCGTTCACCGCCACGACCTGGAAATCATTGGTGTGGATGTGAAACGGATGCCACTCCGGCGAGTCGTTGATCAGCTCCCATTCCTCGAAAGCGCCGAGCTTGACCGTCTGGTCGACGCGGCCCATGTCGACCTGCTTGCCGTCGATGGTGAACTTCGTGCCGCCCGGCTGTCCCCGAACGACGTCGAAGCGGATTTCGCGCTTCTTGTCGACCGGCAGGCCGCGCAGATCTTCGCCGAGAGGGATCAGCTCATTGGGGATCTGGTGCTCGGTAACGGCCTCGCCTTCCTCGACCACCAGCGTGGCGAGTAGCTCATCAGGCTCGTACTGGCGCTCCGATCCCAGCCAGAGCATTTTGCGCAGCTCCCATGAACCCGAAAACATGTGTCCCTTGACCAGGACATCGGCGCGGGTGCCCGGCTCGAGCAGCAGGCGCTCATGCTTGACGACCCGGCTCATTGCATTGCCGTCCTTGGAGATCTGGTAGAGCGGGTGTCCCTCCAGCCCGATCATCAGGAAAGTCTCGGAGGTCGCATTGACCAGACGCCAGCGCTGCACCTCGCCCGAGCGGATGCGAAGGGTCGGGTTGATCTGGCCGTTGACCGTCCGGGTCTGGCGATGAATGTCCTGGTTGTCGACTGGCACAATCGTGTTGGTGTCGTCGAACTCGGCCGACTGGATCACCAGCAGCTGGTCGACGCGGTCCTTGATGCCTTCCAGCGCGTCGAGGCCACCTTCGATGATCAATGCACCGGCAAGCCCGCCCCCGACTTGGGGATAGGTGAGCCCATGCACATGGGGATGGTACCAATAGGTGCCCGGCATATGATCTTGAGGGATGTTGATCTCGTAGTCGAAGGTCTCGCCCGGCTGGATCACCAGCATGACATTGTCGCTGTTCCCCGAAGGCGAAACATGCAGGCCGTGCGTATGCAGATTGGTAACGTCGTCGAGATCGTTGATCAGCCGGATCTTGATCGTGTCGCCCGGCTTGGCAACCAGCGTCGGACCTGGATAGGAGCCCTCGAAGGTCATGGCGACAGCTTTTTCGCCATCGATGTCGGTTGGACCATAGGCAAGGCGCAGCGTCGTTTCGAGCACGCCATTTTCTGACCGGCGGACCTCCGGGAAGCGGATGTCATCGCCCGCAGCCTGCGATACGGCGCGGCCCAACTTCTTTTCTGTGGCGAAGACTTCGCCGTCGCCATGGCCATGGTGGTCGTGCTGGCCAAAGGCTGGTGTCGAAAGACCGGCAGCCGCGGCGGCGCTGCCGGCAAAGAGAACATGCCGGCGACTCGGTTTGTCTATCATCAGAAAAAATCCCCAAACAACTGCCAGCACCTTAAATTTTAGTGCGTGGGGTGCAAGGGGGGATAAGTTTGGGAATGCCTGACGCGGGGAGATGACGCCGCATAAACGCAAAATCCCTCCAGTGGAGGGATTTTGTCTTTCGAAGCGGTAGGCCCCAGCCACTCGAGCGTAGCTCTCGTGGCCTTAAGCGCTCGCCCTGCCACTCGAGCATAGCTCTCGTGGCCTTGATGCCTAAAATCCCTCCACCGGAGGGATTTTAGGCATCAAGTATTAAACTTGAACATCATGACGTCGCCGTCCTTGACGACATATTCCTTGCCTTCGTCGCGAGCCTTGCCCGCTTCCTTGGCAGCGACTTCGCCGCCCAGGGTGACGAAATCATCAAAGCCGATGGTCTGGGCACGGATGAAGCCGCGCTCGAAATCGGTGTGGATGACGCCAGCGGCAGCCGGAGCCTTGTCGCCCTTATGGATGGTCCAGGCGCGGGTTTCCTTGGGGCCGACCGTGAAATAGGTCTGCAGACCAAGCAGGTCATAGGCCTCGCGGATCAGGCGATTGAGGCCGGGCTCATGCAGGCCCAGCGATTCCAGATATTCAGCCTGTTCGGCATCCGGAAGCTGCGCCAGCTGGCTCTCGATCTCGGCCGAGATGATCACCACGCCGGCGTCGTTCGCCTTGGCATATTCAGCAACCTGCGCGCTCATCGCATTGCCGCCGTCGGCCGAACCTTCGTCCACGTTGCAGACATAGAGCACGGGCTTGGAGGTCAAGAGCTGCAGTTCCTGGAAGGCCTTTTCTTCCTCATTGGAGCGCTCGACAAAGCGGGCAGACTTGCCATCGCGCAACAGCAGGAGCGCGCGGTCGATCAGCTCGAGCGTGACCTTGGCGTCCTTATCGTTGCCCTTGGCCTTCTTTTCGACGCCGGCGCGGCGCTTCTCGAGGCTTTCGAGGTCGGCGAGCATCAGCTCGGTCTCGACGACTTCGGCGTCGGCCAGCGGATCGACCTTGTTGGCCACGTGAATGATGTTGCCGTCTTCAAAGCAGCGCAGCACATAGGCAATGGCGTCGCACTCGCGGATATTGGCGAGGAACTGGTTGCCGAGGCCTTCGCCCTTGGAGGCGCCCTTCACGAGGCCCGCGATATCCACGAAGCTCATGCGCGCCGGCAGGATCGCCTGCGACTTGCCGATGGCGGCCAGCTTGGCAAGGCGCGGATCGGGCACGGGAACGTCGCCCACATTGGGCTCGATGGTGCAGAACGGGAAATTGGCGGCCGCGGCGGCTGCCGTGCGGGTCAAAGCATTGAAAAGCGTCGACTTGCCAACATTCGGCAGGCCGACGATGCCCATTTTAAAGCCCATGGGAAACTCCGGGGATAAGTTGGGTTCCAATTGGGTCGGATTGGCCGGGATGTCAACCTCGTCGCGGCGCGACCCCGCGCCGACCAGCGAAATGGAGGAGATAGGCCCCTCACCCCATCTCCTGGACGATGCGCAGAAACTCGGCGTGGCCCAGCGCCTGATTGGCCGCGGCGCGATATTCCTTCACCAGCGCGTCAAAGGTCTGCTGGGCAAACCGGCGCAGTTTGGGATCGGCCTCCATCTCCCGCCGCGCCAATTGCTGGTCGAGGAGGCCGAGGCCATTGAGCACCGGGTAATGGAGCTGCGTTTCGATATGCGGCAGCCCGCCGAGATAGTTCGGAAAGTGCTCATCGCGCGGCATTTCCTTCTGCCAGCGCGCGAGGCGCTCCTTGGTCTCGGGATGAATGCGACTGGCCCGCACTTCACGCCAGAACGGGGTATCGTCGCGCTCGGTGACGTAATGGGTGTTCACGAACGTCCTGAAGTCATCGACCTGCCGGCCGACCCGGGCATTATAGTCGTCCCGCGCCTTGGGCGTGATCTTGCCCGGCTCGTCCATATAGCGCTGCGCGAACAACATCATCTGCACGATCGTGCCGTGGATGGATGTGGATTCGAGCGGTTCGAGAAAGCTCGAGGAGAGCCCCACCGCCACGCAGTTGCCGATCCAGGCCTTTTCCAGCCGCCCGATCTGGAAGCGGATATCGCTGCGCACTTCGATCTCGTGACCGAGCACGCGCTCAACTTCCGCCTTGGCCTCGTCAGGCGTCGAAAACTCGTCCGAATAGACATAGCCGCAGCCATAGCGGGTGCGGGTCGGGATCTGCCACATCCAACCCGAACTCTGGGCCCAGGCGCGGGTATAATTGGCCAGCTCTTCGCCCGGCTTGATATCGACCCAGAACGGCAGCGCCCGGTTGACGGGCAGCTCATGGGCATAGGATTTCCACGGGGCCTCCAGCGCCTTGACGATGACTTGCTTTCGGAACCCCGTCGCGTCGATGAAAAAGTCCCCCTCGAGGCGGGAATTGTCATCAAGCACGAGCGCCGCGATATCGCCGGTTTCGCCGTTCCGTTCGACGCCGGCGACCATGGCGTCGACCTTCTCGACACCCTTGGATTTGCTGGCGAAGAACTTTCCGACCAGCGCCTGATCGAAATGGAAGGCGTGATGGAAGGGCCCGAGCGGGATCAGCGAGCCATCCGGTTTTTGCGCAAACGGCGCCTTTTTCTGCTCAAGCAAATGCTGGAAGAGGTGCATCTCCTGCACCGCCCTGCCCGCGGCGACGGCATAGACATTGAGATAGTCGGACGGCGCGCCCGGCGGGGCCTGCACCACCTGATGGGGATCATCGATCGGCCCATAATAGGTAAAGCCCTTGCGCCGCCAGTCCTCGTGCCGAATGCCCAGCTTGAAGCTGGCATCGGTTTTGCGGAAAAATTCGAACTCATCGATGCCAAAATGTTTCAGCAGCACCCGGAACGCGGCAGTCGTGGCCTCACCAACGCCGACGGTGGGAATGCGCGAGCTCTCGACCACCGAAATCCTGAAGTTGAAGCCACGACGCCGTGCCTTATCCTGAATGATGAAAGCGGCGATCCACCCCGCGGTGCCGCCACCGACGATGACGAAATGAGCCGGCTGTGCCATGCGAAATTCCTCCCCCGCACGACGCTATGGTGCCGCTCTCAGACGGGCAATCCCTCCTGTGAAAGCCGGAAGTTTTCTCCTCTTTGCCGCAGACATACCAAATCGCCGCCCGGCCATAAAAGGCGTCGCGGGGACACGGTCGCGATGCCCCCACGGCACGCGGTGCGAAGCGGCTTTCGCCTCAAAAAAGGATAGAAGTAGAAGAGGCGCAAGCCGCTTCCCACGACAGGTTTTTGAAAGCGCATGCCTTGAGCGGCCCCCTTGCGGGTGGTGCTGGGCCCTGCGTCGAGGCATGACCCCGAAGGCAGAACCGGCACCGGCCGGTGGTCGACATCCACGCCCCCGCCCAGGCGACCCCGTGCGGCCCGTCTCCCCGCCCGACGCTTCGTCGGCGCCGCGTGTTATTGGCGGGAACGGGGCAATGATGGCACGGGAGATTGGGGACGGGGATAAGCGGGATTTTTCTCACTCTTCCTGCGAGGGAAGGCCACTCATCCTCATCAGTGAGATGGGAAGATCACCCTCCAACAAAAAGCCCCCGGTGGAGGGCCGGGGGCAGGTGACGCCAGGGAGGTCGCGTCGTAATTAGTGGTGGCCGCCGGAGAGTTCGCGCAGCTCTTCGACTGAACGGACCCGCTTGCGCGCGGCCCCTTCCCAGTCGCGGGTCTTGACCGTGGACTTGGCGACGCGCTCGCGGGCCGCCGGGATGGCGTCGGCGAATTGAGGCAGCCATTCGGCCTGGGCAACGACCATTTCATCGACCATGGCCCAGACCTCGTCCGGCGTGCAGATGGCCCCGACCAGCGGATCATGCAACACGGCCAGCTTGAGCGTGTCGAGGTCACCCGTCATGGCCGCCTCGACCGAGAGGCGCTGCACAGAGATCGAGACCGAGCACGTGGCGGCGCAGGCTGTAGGCAGGGTAACACCCTCGATCATGTTGATGCCGAAGCGATCGACATAGCCCGGGCTTTCGATGATCGCGTCATCTGGCAGATTGGTGATGATGCCATTGTTGCGGCGGTTGAAATGACCGCGATAGACGCGCCCTGTTTCCAACGCCTCGATGATGTAGCTGGCGTGTTCGCTGGTGCGTTTGTAGTCCGAGAGCGGCTTGCTCGCCTCCGCCTTGAACATCGGGAAATCGGTTTCGAACCAGTTCCGGCGCTCGGTAGAATAGCGCAGGTAACCGCCGGTCTCGCCGTGGATCCAATGGCTCATGTCGATCCAGCGATTGATTTCGTCCGGACGCTTCCGATACCACGGGAGATATTCGGACAAATGGCCATTGCTCTCGGTGGAATAGACGCCGAACCGCTTGAGCACGTCGATGCGGACCTTTTCGGTCTGCGAATAGACCGGATGCGCCTCAAAGCCGGCGATCAGCTCTTCCTTCTCGATCTTGCGGCCCTTGGCGCGGATATCGATGTACCAGGTCTGGTGATTGATGCCCGAACAGACATAGTCGAGGTCCTCGTCGCTGACGCCAAGCACCTCGGCGATCTGGTGCGCGCCGTGCTGCACGCCGTGGCAGAGACCGACAATATTGACCCCGCCAAATTGCTCGGCGGCCCAGGTGTTCATCGCCATCGGGTTGGCATAGTTGAGGAACAGCGCGCCGGGCTCAGCCACCTCCCGGATGTCCTTGCAGAAATCGAGGATGACCGGAATGTTGCGCTGGCCATACATGATGCCGCCGGCGCAGATCGTATCGCCGACGCACTGGTCGACGCCATATTTGAGCGGGATATTGACGTCGGTGGCATAGGCCTCGAGCCCGCCTACCCGCACGCAGCTCATAATATAGCGCGCGCCGGTCAGCGCCTCGCGCCGATTGGTGGTGGCCGTCACCTTGGCCGGCAGATTGTTCACCGAAACAATGGTCTCGATGATCTGCCGCACCATGTCGAGATTATGCGCGCTGATATCGGTCAGTGCGAATTCGACATCGGCGAACTCGGCGACCTTGAGGATGTCGGAAATCAGCGTCTTCGTGAAACCGACGGACCCCGCGCCGATGATGGCGACCTTGAAAGACATTGGATGCCCCACTCCTTGGCAGCATGACTATTGCGCTCATTGCTAGCGCGCGGCGCCATGCTCGTGTAGAGAAAGCTTGTGCGAACGCGGGTAATTTTGTGCTCTCCCAGCTTCTCGACCATGGCCACGACATCCGAACCCTGGGCCTGCCCCGCAGCGCCGCGCCGCTTCATTGCATGGCCGTGGCAGCGGGCCATGAACAGCGTCGCAACGAGGTCTATTCCTGGGACGGCATGAAGCGCGGCACTGCCCCCTTCCTCGTTATCCAGCACACGACGCTGGGCGAGGGGCGGCTGGACTTTGCCGGTGCGCACCATCGCCTCCGGCCCGGCAGCACCATGCTGGTGACAATGCCCCACGCCCATCGCTACTGGCTCGAGCGCGGCGGCCACTGGGAATATTTCTGGCTGCTCCTCAACGGGCGCGAGGCCCTGCGCCTTGCCCGCGAAATCATCGACAGCGCCGGGCCGGTGCTCGAACTGTCCCCGGCGCAGATCGACCGGCTCGCCGCCGCCTGCCTTTCCCTGCTCACCCTCGCCGAACCGACGCCGGGCGAGGCGTCGAGCGAAGCCTATGCCGCCATGACCAGCCTCCATGACAGTGTCTTCGGCAATCGCCCTGCTCCCGAGCGCACGCTGGCGCCGGCCATCACCCGTGTCCTTGCCCATATCGACGGCGAGCTTGGCGCCGCCCTGCCGGTCGAGCATCTCGCCGCCATCGCGGGCATGAGCCGGGCGCATTTCGTCCGCAGTTTCTCGGCCGCCATGGGGCGCGGGCCCGCCGACTACGTGCAGGACAAACGCCTCGAGCGCGTCGAACGCCTGCTCCTGGCCAGCGAAATGAGCGTCGCCGAGATCGCTGCCGCGACCGGCTTTGCCGATGGCAATTATCTCGCAAAAGTCCTGCGCCGCCGCCGGGGTGTCGCGCCGCTGGAGTTCCGCGCCGCAGGCCGGCGGACCGAAAAATAGCGGCAGATCTGGCATCCGGGCTAACCAAGCTGCTCAGGGCCTTGAACAATTCTGGAAATCCCCGTCATCTTGCCACCATCGCCGCTGCATGGCACAAGTTCGGTTGACGTATAGGGAAAGACGATGACCAATCCTGTCACTGCCGGTCGCCGGCATTTTGAGGACCTTGTCGAAGGCGAGGTGATCGATCTGGGCCACACCAAGGTGACCAAGGACATGATCACCACTTTCGCGCGCGAGTTCGATCCCTTCCCCTTTCATCTCGACGAAGAAGCTGCGCGGAAAAGCCTGCTCGGCGGTCTCTCGTCCAGCGGTTGGCAGACCGGCGGCCTCAGCCTGCGCATGCTGGTCGACAGCTTCCTGTCCAAGGTCGCCTCGTGCGGTGGTCTCGGCTTTACCGATCTCAAATGGAAGAACCCGGTGATGGTCAATGACACCATCGGCGGCACGGTCACCATTGCCGGCCTGCGCCGGTCGTCCAGCCACCCCCAATGGGGCATCGTCACCCTCGACTTCGACATCCGCAACCAGAACGACAAGCCGGTTCTCACCATGCGGCTCGCCAATCTGGTCGAATGCCGCGAGGTGGCCGCATGACCCGCTGGTTCGAAAACATCGTCATCGACGAGGCCTTCCCGCTGGGCAGCCACACATTCACCGAGGACGAAATCATCGCCTTCGCAAAGCTCTATGATCCGCAGTATTTCCACATCGATCCGGAAGCGGCCAAGCACAGCCATTTTGGCGGCATCATTGCCAGCGGCTGGCACACGGTCAGCGTCGGGCATCGGCGCATGGTCGATGCGCTCGACGCCGAAGCAGAACGCCTGCGCACACTCGGCGAGGAACCCGGCGTTTCCGGCCCCTCCCCCGGCGTCAATTCGATGGACTTCAAGGTGCCGGTGCGTCCGGGCGACACGGTCTCCTATGAGCTGGTGGTAACAGGCAGGCGTCCGTCCAACTCCCTGCCGGGCTGGGGCCTGCTGTTCAACCGGCTGACCGCGACCAACCAGCGGGGCGAGCTGGTCTATCGCGCCGAACTCGTGGGCTTCTCAAAACTGCGCGACTACCGAATGCCCCTAAAACTCCGGCTGCTCCTTGCCCTCAGCAAAATTCCCGTGATCGGCCCGAGACTGTCGCGCGCCACTTGAAACCGAAAGGGCGCCCCGGCACTCTCCTGACATGCTCCGATTCGCCCTCATCTTCTCGCTTCTCGCCGCGTCCGCAACGCCAAGCCTCGCCCAGTCCTACCAAGGCAACTGGAGCTGTCGCGACGCGACCACGAACCGTGTCGGCATTTTGACAATCTACGGCCAGGTTTATGGCTGGGCCTCGCGCGCCATAGGCGACGCCAATTCGGGCACTGGCACCACCACCCCCTATGAGGACGGCATCGGCATCAACGACGGCAATCTGCGCGTCAATGCGGGCATCCAGGCCGGTCGCGTGGTTGCGGACGCCAATTTCGGCGTGGCCCTGCAGCTCGAAACCGCTGACACCATCGTCATGCTCTGCACGCCGCGCTGAGTGGCCGCCGGTTTTTTCAGCGGTGGCCCATGAGCTTATCAACCGCAATCGGCGCAAATAGCCGCAGTTCAGCGGTCAGCACTTGAACTTTTCATTCGATCAGGCATTTTAGAGGGGCAGCGCCGGGCCCCTCTGGTCATGGGTTCTCCATGATGATGTCGGAGCTGCTCCACCAAGTTACATGGAGAAGGTCCGGCGATGGAAATGCTGCTTGCCGCCCTGTCGGGTGATTTTCTAGGCACCCCTATCTACTTCTGGGTCGCGTTTATCGCGGTCGTCATTGGTCTGCTCGTCTTCGATCTCGGCATTCTGCACCGCGACGAACACGAGATCGAGGCCAAGGAAAGCCTGCTGCTTTACGGTTTCTACGTTCTGATCGCCCTCGCCTTCGGCGCCTGGGTCTGGTTCCAGCGCGGCGCGCAGGCAGGCCTTGAGTTTTATACCGGCTATCTGATCGAGCAATCACTGGCGATGGACAACATGTTCGTCATCGCCACCATCTTCGCCTTTCTCGGCATTCCGCGCCTCTACCAGCACCGCGTGCTGTTCTGGGGCATCCTGGGCGTGATCCTGTTCCGTGCCGTTCTCATCGGCGTCGGCGCAGCGCTCGTGCACCAGTTCAGCTGGATCCTGCTGATTTTCGGCGCCTTCCTGATCTTTACCGGCATCAAGATGTTCGGCCATCAGGACGAAGAGCCGAACATGGAAGAGAACAAGATCTACAGGTTCTTGTCCTCGCGCTTCCGCGTCACCAAGGAGCTGCACGGCCGCAATTTCACGGTCAAGCAGCCTGATCCCAAGACCGGCAAGATCGTCACTTGGCTGACCCCGCTCGCCATCGCGCTGATCATGGTCGAAGTCGTCGACCTGATCTTTGCGGTGGACTCGGTCCCGGCCGTGTTCGCGGTCACCCAGGACACGTTCATCGTCTACACCTCCAACATCTTCGCCGTTCTCGGCCTGCGCGCGCTCTACTTCGCCCTGGCTGCCGCCATGAACCGCTTCCGTTACCTGCAGGTCTCGCTGGCTGTGATCCTGGTGCTGATCGGTATCAAGATCTGTCTCGTGCCGTTCGGCATCCACATCGACACCCTGCTCTCACTGGGCGTGACGCTGTCGATCCTGGCTGCGGGCGTGTTCTACTCACTGTGGAAGACCCGCAACGAGCCCAACATCAGTGCCGAACAGGATCCCACGCAGGGTCATCTCGAGCCCTGATCTCGAAGCGATTTGATTTTTGGGGCGGACCGGTTGACCCGGCCCGCCTCTTTTTTTATCCTCCTCCCCGTTCACACACGAGAACGAGGTCTCGCCGCAAATGATCTGAACCCTTGCTTCGGACGCTTCTGACCCGATCCAGCACCCTCCAACGGGGCTTGTCTGGTCATGGAGGCTCCTGTTGCGACGGTAGATCAGGGCGACCATTCGTCTGGCTGAGCCAGCGCTCCCTCTTCCCTTCCGCATCGCCCATCGAGCCTGCTGGCGTCGTCATCCGCCTCAGCCGACGGTTTGCGCTTGGCCGCACCGTCACATCGAATTCGTGCCGATCCGGTCTCGTCCGGACGGAAAGGAAAACGCATGCCTAAAAACCCGCATCAACGCCCCCAGCCCATCCAGCACAATCGAAACGTGCCGCGCCATGGCGTGCCGCCCAAGGCCCCTGCCCGGCCACTACCGGCAGCGAAGGCTGTCAAGCCTGATGGCCTGCCCCCGGCCGTGCCATCGCTGCACAGCCTGCTCCGGCGCAGCGAGGGCCACCAGTAAGAGAGGCGGGGCGGCCACGCGGTCGCCCCGCGCATCCCCTGCGCCACTCTTGCCGCATTTTCTGGTTAACCGAAGAGAAAATGAAGCGAGGAGATGGGCCATGGGAGCCATCCACGAGATCGTCTTTGACTGCGACAAGCCCGCCGTACTGGCCAGGTTCTGGGCGAGCCTGCTCGATGGCTACGAAGTACGCGCCTATGACGCGGTCGAGATTGCCAAGCTCGCAGCATTGGGCTTCACCCCCGAAACCGACCCGACGGTGATGGTCGATGGCCCCGGCCCCTCGATCTGCTTTCAGAACGTGGAAGGGCGCCGCCATGACAATAACCGCGTCCACTTCGACGTCCACGCGCCTGACCGTTCCGCCGAAGTCGAAAGGCTCAAGGCCCTTGGCGCAACGGTCGATCGTGTGCTGCCCACATATACGGTAATGAAGGACCCCGAAGGCAATCAGTTCTGCCTTGTCGACCGCCGAGAGGACCATGCTGCCCCCGAGATTGCCGATGACGAGATTGCCGCTCAGGACGCCGCCTGACCGGAGCGGTGCTGACAGGGTCTGACACTGCCGCCGCCTAGGCTCTCCCGCATCACAGCCGAGGAGGATATCATGGCCCTGATCGCCAGCTGCCACTGTGGCGCTACACGCATCGAACTGCCCGCACAGCCGACCCAGGCCGGCTCCTGCAATTGCAGCTTTTGCGCCCGCACGGGCGCGATCTGGGCCTATTACAAGCCGGGGGAATTGAAGTTCCTGTCGCAGGAGGGGGAAGGCACCTATGCGGTCAATCCGGCACTGAACCAGCACCATTTCTGCAGCCGCTGCGGCATGCAGACCTGGGGCTCATCACCCGACTGGGCCTCGATGTACAATGCCGATGGCACGCCCAAGAACGGTGATCCAACCGCGGTGCCGACCGAGCGCACCTTCGGCGTCAACCTCAACCTCGTCGACGATCTCGACTGGGCCGCGATCACGATCGAGAAAATGGACGGGCGCAATAACTGGTAGGCTGGGTCGGGGCACTCCGCCCCGACAATCGCTTGTGCCGAACGTCAGTGGCCCTCGAAATCGATCAGAGCCTGCAGCTGCATATTCTCGGCGCGGAGCTTTTCCGCGCCACCCAGATCTGGCAGGTCGATGACGAAGGCGGCGTGATTGACGGTCGCGCCCGTGCGGCGCAGCAGGCCGACTGCGGCAATCGCCGTACCGCCCGTGGCGATCAGATCGTCCACCAGCAACACATGATCGCCAGCGCCAAGCACGTCGGCATGGATCTCGATGGTATCGACGCCATATTCGAGCGCATAGTTCTGGCCGATGGTCTCGCCGGGCAGCTTGCCCTTCTTGCGGATCGGCACAAAACCGACGCCCAGCGCAATTGCCACCCCAGCCCCGAAGATGAAGCCGCGCGCTTCAATGCCGGCGACATGGGTGATGCCGAGACCGCGGTGGGCGGCGGCAATGCGCTCGACGCTTTCCTTAAAACCCTCGGGATGCTCGATCAGCGTGGTGATGTCCCGGAACAGGATCCCTTTCTTGGGATAGTCCGGGATCGTGCGAACGAGCGACTTGAGGTCGAGCGACATGGATAGCCTTGGCTGGAAGAAAGATCAGGACTTGCTGCGGCCGATGAGGTGCCGGGCAATGACGCCGGCATTATAGGCCACGCTGCGCGTTGCAGTGACGGCCGCCTCGCGCGCTTTGGGATTATTGGCGACGGCCTGAATACCGGCGCGAACAGCCGGATGCCGGCTGGCCGTAATGGCAGCGCCGACCACGGTAACAGCCAGGCGAATAGCGGACATGGCTTTATCCTCGGACGAGACGAACGCA
This sequence comes from Devosia sp. SD17-2, assembly GCF_029201565.1. GTDB lineage: Bacteria > Pseudomonadota > Alphaproteobacteria > Rhizobiales > Devosiaceae > Devosia. The sequence continues at coordinate 1,284,527 of NZ_CP104002.1, read as the reverse complement.
GGGGTTATATTGCTTTGCGAGCCCGGAAACACAAGAGCCGATGGCCCGCAGCGCGGGAAAAGCAAAGGGCCCCGAAGGGCCCCCTGCCGAATTCAACAGGTGCCGGACACCCTTGGTGTTCGATACCCAGCGAACACGCTTAGTGTTCGATACCGCGCCAGATCTTGCGCTTGGTGCCGTACATGAGGCCGGCGAACAGCACGAGGAACAGCAGCACAACGAAGCCGGTCTGCTTGCGCGACACCAGATGGGGTTCAGCCATCCACATCATGTAGGCAGCGACGTCCCGTGCGTACTGGTCCGCAGTCTCGGGAACAGTCACGCCGTTTTCGCCAGGCGTATAGGCAATCGCGCCATCGCTCAGCGGCGGCGCCATGCCGATGGCATGACCCGGGAAGTAGTCGTTGTAGTACTTGCCTTCCGGCAGCTCAAAGCCTTCCGGAGCGGTCGCCGGAACTTCGTCGTGGTAACCGGTCAGCAGGGCGCGCAGGTAATCCGGGCCGCCTTCCTGATAACCCGTGAAGTAGTTGGTGATCCACCACGGGAACGGGTCGGTGACGCCACGGGCCTTGGCCATGACCGACAGGTCCGGCGGCAGGGAACCACCCATTGCGTCACGGGCATCCTGCTCGGTCGCGAACGGGTTCGGCCACCGGTCAGCCGGAACGCCCGGACGGACGCCGCCTTCGACAGTGGGATCGGCCACTTCATATTCTGCAGCCAGCGCACGAACCTGGGCCTCGGAGAATTCCGGACCACCGGGTTCCATCAGATTGCGGAACGAAACCAGATGGGCGCCGTGGCAGCTGGCGCAGACTTCACGAAACACCTGGAACCCGCGCTGAAGCTGGTTGGTGTCATAGGTGCCGAAGATACCGCCGAACGACCAGTTCTGCTTTTCGATCGGTGCCCCTGCCTCGGCGGCCTGCGCCGAGGTGGAGGACAGGCCGACGACGAGCGCGACGGCTGCGAGGATGAACTTGCTCTTGATCATAGTACTCGCCCCGATCACGCGTTGGCATTCTTGCCGAGAACGCTCTCGGAAATGCTGGTTGGCAGCGGCTTGGGCGTCTCGATCCGCGACAGGACCGGCAGCACGACCAGGAAGTAGATGAAGTAGAATGCCGTGCAGACCTTTGCGAGCACCACGTAGATGCCTTCGGCCGGCTGGGCACCCAGATACATCAGGCCGATGAAGTTGATCACGAACAGAGCGTAGAACCACTTGAACATCGGACGGAAGTTGCCGGAGCGAACCTTGGACGTATCGAGCCACGGCACGATCAGCAGCATCAGCATCGCGCCGCCCATGGCGATCACGCCGCCAAGCTTGGAGTCGATGAACAGGATGTTGAAGTCGATGGCGCGCAGGATCGTATAGAACGGCAGCAGGTACCATTCCGGAACGATATGGGCCGGCGTCACCTGGCTGTTGGCCATGATGTAGTTGTCGGGGTGACCCAGGATATCTGGGGCAAAGAACACGAACCACGCGAACGGGATCATGAACAGCACCATCGCGAACAGGTCCTTCATCGTGTAGTACGGATGGAAGGGAACGGTGTCGCGGCTTTCCTTCACTTCAACGCCGATCGGGTTGTTGTTACCCGGCACGTGCAGGGCCCAGATATGCAGGGCCACGACGGCTGCGATGATGAACGGCAGCAGATAGTGCAGCGAGAAGAAGCGGTTCAGCGTCGGGTTACCGACAGCAAAGCCACCCAGCACCAGCTGCTTGATGTTTTCGCCGACCAGCGGAATGGCGGTGAAGATGTTCGAGATAACCGTCGCACCCCAGAAGCTCATCTGGCCCCAGGGCAGGATGTAGCCCATGAACGCAGTGGCAGTGGTGAGCAGGAAGATGACGACGCCGAGGATCCAGAGGATTTCGCGCGGAGCCTTGTACGAGCCGTAGAACAGGCCGCGGAACATGTGGATGTAGAGGGCCACGAAGAACATCGAGGCACCGACCGCGTGGGTCGCCTGGATGACGCGGCCGCCGTTTACGTTGCGGCGGATATGCTCGACCGAGTCGAACGCCAGCGCGGTATTGGGGGTGTAGTGCATCGCCAGGATGATGCCGGTGACGATCTGGATACCCAGGCACATCACCAGAATGGCGCCGAAGGTCCACCAGTAGTTGAGGTTCTTCGGGGTCGGGAAGTCCATGAGATGGGCTTTGGCGAAGCGCACGACCGGCAGGCGGTCATCAAGCCACTTCTCTGCAGCATTGCCCGGGACGTAAGTCGAGTGTTCTGACATCGGGACTGCCCTTATTAACCGATCTGGACCAGCGTATCGCTGAGGAATTCATACGGCGGCACGACCAGGTTGGACGGCGCGGGACCGCGGCGGATACGGCCGGCAGAGTCATAGTGCGAGCCGTGGCATGGGCAGAACCAGCCGTCGAAATCGCCCGCTTCCCCGACAGGGATACAGCCCAGATGGGTGCAGTTGGCGATCATGATCAGCCACTGTTCGTGGCCAGCCTTGGTGCGCTCTTCGTCCGTCTGCGGATCCTTGAGGTCGGACAAAGGCACTGCCTTGGCTTCCTCGATCTCGGCAGCCGTGCGGTGACGCACGAAAACCGGCAGGCCGCGCCACATGATCGTGACCGACTGCCCTTCGGCGATAGGACCAACGTCATATTGAATACTGGCGAGAGCCAGCGTAGACGCGTCCGGATTGAGCTGATTGATCAGCGGCCAAACCACGGCCGCAGCGCCGACGGCGCCGACCGCACCGGTGGCGACAAATAGAAAATCCCGCCGGTTTGTGGTTGAGTGTTCTGCTTGCGTGGCCAAGGTCCGTATCCCCGTACGATGCACAAATGACGGAGCCGGCTACGGTCGGACGATTGCGTATGCAGAATCGACCGCCGGTCGCCCTCAAGCGGTCCGTCAGGTGGGTTCTTTTTGCACTGTCGGCGTAGCTTGTCCAGTGCAGGAGAGGTGACAGCGAGCCATTTGCGCCACTATAGGGTGGGCCCGTGGAAGAACCGGACATCAATTGCGCGCGAGAACATGCAGCTCGACATTGCCCTCTACCAGCCGGACATTGCCAACAATACAGGAACGCTGATCCGTTTGGCCGCCTGTATGGGTCTGACCTTGCACATTATTCATCCCGCAGGCTTCCCCGTGAGCCCAAAGATCTTGGCTCGCGCCGGCCTCGACTATGTCGAACACGCCGCCCTGCGTGAGCACGTAAACTTCGAAAGCTTCGAGCATTGGCGCGCGGCCCAATGCCGCCGCCTCGTGCTGCTCACAACCAAGAGTGCGCAATCGGCCTATGCCGTCGCCTACGCCCCCGGCGATATATTGATGCTTGGCCGCGAGAGCGCTGGCGTCCCCGATGCCGTGGCCGAGATCGCTGATCTTCGCGTGCGCATCCCAATGCTGCCCGAACGGCGTTCTATCAATGTCGCTCTTGCCGCCTCGATGATCGTTGGCGAAGCCATGCGGCAGATCGACGGCTTTACTTCCCTCTCATAAGTCACTTATTGCTCCTGCCATGACACTGCCAGCCGATATCGACACCAAGAAAGCCACCGCCAGCGCCTGGTTCCGCACCCTGCGTGACCGGATCTGTGCTTCCCTCGAAACCCTCGAAGCCGAGGTAACGGGCCCCAATGCCGACATGGCGCCGGGCAGGTTCGAGCGCACCCCCTGGGATCGCGCTGCGGGCGGCGGCGGCGAAATGTCGATGCTGCACGGTCGCGTGTTCGAAAAGGCCGGCGTCCACATCTCGACCGTCCACGGCAATTTCTCGGAAGACTTCGCCAAGTCCATGCCGGGCACCGAAGCGGGCACCGCCTTCTGGAGCTCGGGCATCTCTCTGATCATCCACCCCTGGAACCCCCATGTTCCGGCCGTGCACATGAACACGCGCATGATCGTCACCGGCAAGCAGTGGTGGGGCGGCGGCGCCGACCTCACTCCCGTGCTCGACAATCGCCGCACCCAGGACGATCCCGACACCGTGGATTTCCACGCCGCCATGCGCGGGGCCTGCGAGGGCCGCCCGGGCGTCGACTACGAGAAGTTCAAGGCGTGGTGCGACGATTACTTCTTCCTGCCTCACCGCAATGAACATCGCGGCATCGGCGGGATTTTCTACGATCACTTTAATTCCGGCGACTGGGACGCGGACTTCGCCTATACGCGCGCCGTCGGCGAAGCCTTCGACGACATCTACCCGCGCCTCGTCCGTCGCAATTTCGAAATGCCCTGGAGCGAGGCCGAGCGCGAGGAACAGCTTGTGCGTCGCGGCCGCTATGTCGAATTCAACCTGCTCTATGATCGCGGCACCATGTTCGGCCTCAAGACCGGCGGCAATGTGAACTCGATCCTTTCGTCCATGCCCCCTGCGGTGCGCTGGCCCTGATCCCGCCCTTGCCTCAGGCGTTCCTTGCAAGCCAAGGTGACGCCTGAAAGGCTGGCCATGAATATCTGCGATTTCTCGATCAAGGGCTATCGATCGGTCCGGTCCCTGCGCATGCCCGTGCGCCGGTTGACCGTGCTCACCGGCACCAATGGGGTCGGCAAGACCAATCTCTATCGCGCGCTCGAACTGGTGCAGGCTGCCGCCGATGGCGATCTCGCCCTGTCATTGGCGCGCGAGGGCGGACTGGCTTCCGCGCTCTGGGCCGGCCCGCGAAAAGCCAATGAGCAGCCCCGTCTCGAAATCGACATCGGGCTCGAAGGCGCGCTCCGCGAAACCGCAGAAAATGACGCGACGCTACGCTACCGCGTCGAGATCGGTTTTGGCGATTCCAAATATGGCGCGGTGTTCGCCGAAGAGCCGCAGATCAAGCGCGAAACCCTCACCATGCCGCTGGGGCGACGCACAGTGACCCTCCTCGAGCGATCCGGCGCCGCTGCATGGTATCGAGACGAAAACGGCCAGCGCCGCCAGGTGGAGGACACAATCCTTGGCAGCGAGACTGCGCTCTCCTCCCTGCGCGGCACCCTGCCCGAGGTCGATCTCGTCCGCCGACTACTCTCCTCCTGGCGCTTCTATCACAGCTTTCGCACCGACCGGGACGGCCCGCCGCGGCGCCCTGCCCTTGCGGTGACCGCACCACTGCTCGACGCCGATGGCGGCAATCTTGCTGCCGTCTTTGCCACTCTCGCCCACATTCGCGGCGACACCACCGATCTCACCGAGGCCATCGACAGCGCCTTTCCCGGCGCGCGGCTCATTATCCCGCCACCCGGGCAGGATGCGCGCTTCTCGATGGTGTTTCCCGAATTCCCCCATCGCCCCTTCGAGCAGCACGAGCTTTCGGACGGCACGCTGCAATTCCTCGCCCTGCTCGGAGCGCTGCTCTCCTATCGCCTGCCCCCGCTCATCGCCCTCAACGAGCCTGAGGCCAGCCTCCACCCCGACCTGCTGCCCGCCCTCGCTCGGGCCATTGCCAAGGCGGCGACCCGCACGCAGGTCTGGGTCGTCACCCACTCGCCCATTCTCACCAAGGCCATCGCCAACGAGACCGGCACCGTGCCGCGCACCGTTATCCGCCGCGATGGTGGCAGCTGGATCGAGGGGCTCAACGACATCGGGCTGTTCGGCGACGACGATTAAAAGGGAACCATATGCGCTGAACTGGCGTTTCTGACCTTACACCTCTTGCAGGCAGAAGGAGACAAGGCATGAAACGCTTCGATTCCGGCACGCTGATCCCAGGGTCTACATGGCGCGCAGAGGCTGACAGCGAAGCCGAAGTTGTGCGCCGCGCCGTCGAAAACCTCAGGGCCTACCATGGGGAAACGGAGGTGCGTCCCGACATGATCGAGCGCATCAAGGAACGCATCGTCGATTTTGACCCCGACGCGCCCACTACGCACTAACGGTTCAAGCTCAGTGGGCCAGATGGCCCAGAAGTTGCGCCTGGCTGAGGGTAAATCCACTCTCGACCCACAGCGCCTCGAGCCGGGTCAGTGCCGCTCCCAACTCTGGCCCGGCCCTGTAGCCGTAGTCGAGTAGGTCCTTGCCCGTTACCGGGAACACAGCTTCCGGTAGCCGTGCAATTTCGCGTGCGGTTTCGGCCAGTCGATCCCGGCTCCAATTGCCGCGCGCCGCGGCCAACGCCAACCCCTCCACCGCGTTTTCCCTGTGCCGGTGCACCGCCCAGGCCAGCTTGTCCTCTTCGATGAGGGCGGCTGCATCGCCGATCGACTTGGCACTGTCCACCAGCGCATTGGACAGCCGCCACCGCTCCTGCAGCGCCTGCACGTCATTACCGCCGATCAGTGCCAGCCGCGTCGACGTGTAACGGCCACCCAGCATTTCATAGCGCAGCAGCGCCTTGATCGCGTCGCGCTCCGCTCCAAGGAGACCGATTTCGGCCATTACCGCCACGGTGAGCGCAATGCGCGGCAGGCCCAGCATGCGCACCATTTCCTGCCCCACCCGCTCGGCGGAGATATGGTCGAGCTGGCCCACGGCCGCCTGACACGCTGCCAGCCCCGCCGGATCGAGCTTTTCCTCGCTATGGCTGGCTGAAAAGCGGAAGAACCGATAGACGCGCAATCCGTCCTCGGCGATGCGCCGCTCAGGGTCGCCGATAAAGCGCACCCGCGAATTGACCGCATCCCCGGCCCCATCCAGCGGATCGAACAGCGTGCCGTCCGGCCCGCAATAGAGCGCGTTGAAGGTAAAATCCCGCCGCGAGGCATCCACCGCCCAGTCGGTGCCGAAGGCGACCTCGGCATGCCGGCCATCGGTCGCCACATCTTTTCGCAGGGTCGTCACTTCCACCGACACATCGTTGAGCCGCAGCGTCACGGTGCCGTGGTCGATCCCCGTCGGATACACAGCGATCCCCGCCATCTTGGCGCGCTGCATCACCGTCACCGGCAAGAGTTCGGTCGCCATGTCGATATCGGTGTCAGGCCGCAGCCGCCCCATCAGCGTATCCCGGACGATCCCGCCGACCGCCCGCGTCACGCCGCTCGCGCCATCGAGCAGGGCAAAGATCGCCTGCACCTCGGGCTGCTTGAGCCAGGGCGCATTATCAAGGGTCTTGGGGATCATGCCGAATAAGCCTCGTTCAGCGCCAGCTCTCGGAACTGCCGCGTCAGATTGGCGGTAATGCCCCAGATCTTGTGGCCATCATGGTCGATCTGCCAGCTGGTCAGTTCCTCGCCGCCCCGTTTGACGCGAAACCGCACATAGGCATCCGCATCGAGAATGCGCTGCAGTGGCACTTCGAACACGGAGTGCACCTCCCCCGGATTGGGCACGAACGGCCCTGAAGGAGTAACCTCGGCGACCACCGGGGTGATCAGATAATTCGTGCCGGTATAATAGGTCGGCATAAAGCCCAGGATCCGCGCCTCCGCGGGCACCATGCCGACTTCCTCATTGGCCTCGCGCAGGGCCGCTGCCGCCACCCCCTCGTCCAGCGCATCGATCTTGCCGCCGGGAAAGGCCACCTGGCCCGAATGCGCCCGCAGGTCGGGTGAGCGCTCGGTATAGAGCACGGTGTGCCCCTCTGGCCGCTTCACCAGCCCGATCAGCACGGCGGCCGGCACGGGCGGACGCTCGAACGGTGTTGGGGGCGCCCAGTCTGGCACCAGCCGGTCAGCCGGAGGCGCGGCAGGCGCCGTGGGCAGAAGGCGCGCAACAAGGCGGTCGATGATCTGGGAATCAGAGGTCAATGGGACGCGTTCGGCAAATTAGACATTGGCGGCACCAGCTTAAGCCAGCGCCGTGTCATTGACATCCCTTTTCGCCGCCGAAGTCGACTTACTTGCCGTCCTCGAAGGCCGCGATCGAGCCCGAGAGCGTCTTGGCGAGGCTCTTGTCGTGGGAATAGAGCAGCACACGGCTGGTATCGACCGGACCGGGGAATTCGATAGCGCCCGGCGTGGTGATCTCCCACCCGAGCGGGCAATAATAGTCCTGATCGCCGACCAGCAGCACGAACTTCCCTTCGCCGCGCTCCAGCGCCCGACGCGTCACTTCCAGCGCGAGGAGCTTTCCGGCGCCGCGCTTGCGGAAATTGGGGTGAGTGGCCAGCGGGCCGAGGAGATACCCCTTCATGCCGCCAACGCTGATCGGGGTCATCCACACCGAACCGGACGCAACGCCCTCAACCTCGGAAACGAGGCTCAGTGTCGGGTCGATCGGGAACCGCTCGCGGATGCGAAAGGCCGTGCGCGCAAACCGGCCCGGACCGAAGGCAATAGCCTGCAGGTCCTCGATGAACGCGTCATCTTGTGGGGTCGCGGGACGAACAGTGGGCTGGCCAGAAACAAGGGTAGCGACGGGCGCGGCCGCAGCAGAAGTGGTCATGGAGCAAAGTTCCGAAAGATGGTGCGCAAGGGTGCTGGACGACCGCCGTCACGGGGTCGCATTTAACGACCGCTAGGGTCGTCGGGTCCTCAGCAAAACCTTCACCATCCTGGACGCCTCCACGTCTGAATCCGCATTAGCACCAGCGTGGGTGCGCGTAAATGGGAATATGTGGGTCATGCCGCAAAATCCTCGTCGGGGCTGCGCTGTGTCGCAATTGCACAACGGATTGTTGCCATTGCGCGCCCTTCTCACTGGCGGCCATTCCGCCTAGGTAGAGACCAACACACAAGCTCGCGCGTTGGTTCGATAGTGTGATCGGACAATGCCGACAGCAAGATGACCGAAAGGGACCCAAGATGGGACAATTGATCGACGGAAAGTGGTCGGACCAGTGGTACGACACCAAGAAAAGCGGCGGGAAATTCGTCCGGTCCAACGCGGGTTTCCGCAATTGGGTCACCGCTGACGGCAGCCCCGGCCCGACCGGCGAAGGCGGATATGCCGCCGAGGCCGGCCGCTATCACCTTTATGTTTCCCTCGCCTGTCCCTGGGCGCACCGCACGCTGATCCTGCGCAGGCTCAAGAACCTCGACAGCCTGATCTCGGTTTCCGTAGTCTCGCCCAAAATGCCCGACGAGACCGGCTGGAGCTTTGACAAGGCCGAAGGCTCGACCGGCGACGCGCTCTTTTCCAAGGATTATCTCTGGCAGATCTACACCGAGGCCCAGCCGGACTACACCGGCCGCGTCACCGTGCCCGTGCTCTGGGACAAGAAGACGAACACCATCGTCTCCAACGAGAGCTCGGAAATCATCCGCATGTTCAACTCGGCCTTCAACGAGCTGACCGGCAACACCGATGATTATTACCCCGAGGAGCTGCGCGCACAGATCGACGCGATCAACACCCGCGTCTACGACGACATCAACAATGGCGTCTACAAGGCCGGCTTCGCCACCACCCAGGATGCCTATGAAGAGGCGGTGTCAAAGCTTTTTGATGCGCTCGACTGGGTCGAAGGGATTTTGGGCGAAAGCGCCTATCTCACCGGCGACACCATCACCGAGGCCGACTGGCGGCTGTTCACCACTCTGGTGCGGTTCGACGCCGTCTATGTCGGTCACTTCAAGTGCAACCGCAAGCGCATCGCCGACTACCCCAATCTCTCGCATTATCTGAAGGCGCTTTACGAGGTGCCCGGCGTCAAGGAAACGGTCGATCTCGACCACATCAAGACGCATTATTACTGGAGCCACCTCACCATCAACCCGACCCGGATCGTCCCCATCGGCCCGGATTTGCCGTTCCTGGACTGAGGCCGCTTACCTCCTCCTGACCTCCCCCTGAAGAAGGGGGAGGGACCGATCGATTCTTACCCGACCTTTGGGGAGCCCCAACCTTCCCCTCCCCCTCCGAGGGGGAGGCCGGGTGGGGTCTACTCCCTCAATACCCCCAGACATCCCGCCGCGGTGCGCCATCGAAAACTTCGTCGATGCGCTGCGAGGTCGCCGGGGTCACCCCTTCGGGCAGCTTGGTGATGTCGAACCAGCCGTGTTCGGCGATCTCGTGGTCCTTCTTGCGCTCGAACTCGAATTTGTGGCTGCGCGCCACATAGAACAGCACATGGTCGCGGTTCGTGACCGAGCTGATGTTATGATAGATGCCGAAGAGCTCCATCGGCCCGGTCACCCGATAGCCGGTTTCCTCCAGCACTTCGCGGGCGCCGGATACTTCCGCCGTTTCGCCCGGCTCGATGCCGCCACCGGGAAACTGCCAGCCCGGCACATAGGTGTGCCGGATCAGAAAAACCTTGTTGCCATCAACAAGCATCACCCGCGTGCCGATCGTCATGCGTCGCATCAGGCCCACAATATTGAGGAAGACCTTGGCGCGCACGCGCTGAAACCGATTCATCATGGGCAGCACTCCTGGAATTGCCCCACGGGTAAACGCTCCAGCCGAAAAGTCGATAGCTGTTTTTGCCGCAAACACGGCGGAGCCGATGGAGCACCGACGCGTTTTCTCCTGACATCACCACTCATTCGCCCGAAAAGAAGGGGCCATCTGCAATTGAGCGTTTCCATGTGCCGGCCCTTCTGGCACAACCCCTACCGATGATCACGCTAGCCCATATCTCCGACCTGCACCTGTCGCCCATGCCGGCAGTTTCCGTCAGCAATCTGGTCGGCAAGCGCCTGACCGGTTTCCTCAACTGGAAGCTCAAGCGACACGGGGAACTCAACAGCGAGACCCTGACGCGACTTGTCACCCACATGCAGGGCCAGAACGCCGACTTCACGGCGGTTACCGGCGATCTCACCAATCTCGCCCTGCCCGCCGAGGTCGAACGCGCCGGCGACTGGCTGCGCAATCTGGGCGACAGCGACAAAATTGCCGTCTGTCCGGGCAACCACGACGCCTATGTGCCCGGCGCGCTGGATCTGGCGCGCGAGAACTGGGGCCCCTATCTCAAGGGCGAGACGCTGGAAGGGGCCGCCTTCCCCTTCGTGCGCCGCGTCGGCGATGTTGCCATCGTCTCCTGCTCCAGCGCCGTGCCGACGCCACCCTTCTTCGCCATCGGGCGTTTTGAGGAAAAGCAGGCAGCCCGGTTGGAGCGCATGCTCAAACTCCTCGGTGACGCCGGCTATTTCCGCGTCGTGCTGATCCATCATCCGCCCAATGCCGAACTGCAGCACCCCTCATTCGGGCTCAAGGGCCACAAGCTCTTCCGCCAGGTGATCGCCAAGGAAGGCGCCGAACTTGTCCTTCACGGGCACACGCACCGCTCCTCGATCCACCATATCCCGGGCCTCAAGCATGAAGTGCCGGTGATCGGGGTTGCTGCCGCCAGCGCCGCCCAGGGCGGCACGATCGACGATCCCGCCCGCTACAATCTCTTCCGCATTGAGCGCGAAGGCGATGGCTGGCACTGCACCATGCGCGAATTCGGCTTCCAGCGCCTCGGCCAGGACATCGTCATGCGCATGCAGATGCGGATTTATTGAGGGTCGGGATCAGTCGATAGCTGCCGCGCCTGCGGCACTTTCAGGATCATCCGGGGCACGACGGCCGCATTGGGCATGTCCACATACCGGTCATGGACAAACCCGACTGACGTGTAAAAGCCCAGCGCCAGCGGGTTGGCCAGAACGAAAATCTCGGCCCCGCCCCATTCCGACGCCAGAACTATCGCAGCGTCGATAAGGGCCTTCCCAACGCCGCGTCTCCAGTGGCCTGGGTCGACGAACAGCGCAAGCAGCTCAGCCTCCTCCCCGGAGCGCGCGAGCACCGCAAATCCGACGCTGTCATTCCGGCCATCTACGGCCACTCTCACCTGATCGCCGCTGAACCACTCGGGGCGGAAACTGCGCTCGATAAACTCCGGATGGGCCTCCAGAATGCTGCGCACTGGCTCCGGATAGCCGGCGAGGGATGCGCGCCGCTGGAGATCGACCAGCACCGCAAAATCGGCGATCACGCCCGCACGCACCTCTAAGCCAGGATCAGGGAACATCATCGGGTCCACGCTGAATTCACCGACGTGAGCTTACGGCGGCAAAGTCAGACAGCCAACAGCATGGGCGACCACCGGCCCCAATGGCAAAGCTGTGGGGGCGCAATTGACGCCCCCACTCCCGCCGCAAAGGCAAATCACCTATATGATGGTGCAAAGCCAGCGAGTTGCCCGTGACCGAGACCTTCCGCATCCTCCGCCCTGCCTTCGACCCCGCCACTGGCGAGGCGCGCTTTCCCTATGCGCTGGGCGACCTCAGCTTCACCGAAGTGCTCACCCTGCCGAAGGTGACGGACAGGGCCGCAGCAGCGTCGCCGGCCTTCGCCAAACTGCTCGAACTCACCGCATTTGTGCTGGGCGTCAGCTATTTCAAGCTGCGCGCGCCTTTCCACATCGAGGCCCCGGAAATCGCGCTGAGCGAAGCCGAACGTGCTTTCGTCATCGACATCTATGAGAACGGCCTCGGCGAGTTCTATGCCCGCAACAATCTCGCCCGCTTTGGACGCCTGACGCTCGAAACGCCCACCGATCCCGAACAGCGCCGCCCGACGCTCGACCTGCCGGCTCGCACGCTGCTACCCATCGGCGGCGGCAAGGACTCTCTCGTCAGCGTCGATCTCCTCAGCCATGTCGGCGCCGATTTCACACCCTTCGCCGTCAATCCCAAGGGTCCCATCGTCACCTCCATCGACGCCATCGGCAAGGCGCCGCTCTATGTGACGCGGACGCTCGACGCCGAGATGATCAGGCTCGGCAAGGAACCGGGCTATTACAATGGCCACGTTCCCTCGACCGCCATCAATTCGATGATCGCCTCCCTTTGCGCCGTGCTCTTTGGCTATGACCAGATCGTGCTCTCCAACGAGCGCTCGGCCAGCGAGGGCAATGTGGTGTTCGACGGTCGCGAGACCAATCACCAGCATTCCAAGTCGCTCGGCTTCGAGCTGCTCATTGCCGGCATCCTCTCCGATGCGACGGGTGGCGCGCTCAAATATTTCTCGCTGCTCCGCCCCTATTCGGAGGCGCGCATCGCCTCGCTCTTTACCCAGGGCGGCAAGTTCGATCGCGTGTTTTCGAGCTGCAACCGCAATTTCCGCCTAAATGGCAATGACGGTCCGCTCTGGTGCGGCGAATGCCCAAAATGCCATTTCGTCTTCCTGATCTTTGCCCCCTTCATGGCCAAGGACCGACTGCTGTCGATCTTCGGCAAGGATCTGCTCGACATCGACGAAAACGAGCGCTCCTTCCGCGAACTCGCCGGTCTTGCCGGCCAGAAGCCATGGGAATGCGTCGGCGAAATTCTTGAAGCCGCCGCCTGCTTTTATACGCTCACGCGCCATGCCGACTGGCACGAGACCGCCGTGGTCAAAGCCATCAAGGCTGACCTCTTCGCCCAATATGGCGAGGAGAAGCTGCAGCTCGCCATGGCCGAATGCCTGACCGACAGCCACGACCACCATATCCCCCCCGCTCTCGCCGCAAAGGTCGCCGCCTATGCAGTTTGATGGGCCGGTCCTGCTCTACGGTGCGGGCCGCGAAGCCGTGTCGACGCGGCGATTTTTTGCCGAGCGGGCGCCGGGCCTGAAGGTCTACGTCACCGCCGACAGCGGCACGGCCGACATCCCGGACACCGAGTTCATGGCGCCTGCCGACCTGCCCGCCGCCTTCGCTCAGCGAAAAATCGCGCTGATCGTGAAAAGCCCCGGCGTCTCGCGCTACAAGCCCATTTTTGCCGAGGCTGCGGCTGCCGCCATCCCGGTGACGTCCAACCTCAATCTCTGGGGCCGGACCTATGGCGAGGATCGCACCGTGGTCGCCATCACCGGCACCAAGGGGAAATCCACCACGGCCACGCTGACCCATCTCATGCTCGACCGTTCGGGCATAGACGTGGGCCTCGCAGGCAATGTCGGCCTCGCGCCCCTCGATATCGCCGACAAGCACGCGCTGGTGGTGCTCGAACTCTCGAGCTACCAGACCGCGGACATGGACTTCCTGCCCGATCTGGCGGCCATCACCAATCTTTATCCCGAACATGTCGATTGGCACGGTTCGGTCGATCGCTATTACGCCGACAAGCTCCACCTGGTCGATCGCGACGGCAATCTCGCCGTGGCTCTCGGCGCTGCCGCGCGCGGCAATGCTCGCGTCGCCCAGGCCGTCCGCGACCATCGCCGCCTCGTTACCCCGCTCACGCCCGAGCAGGAAATCGCCATCGAGAGCGCCGCTGCAAATTCCCGCCTGCGGGGCGCGCACAACCTCGACAACGCCCGTCTCGCTGCCGAAATCACCCTCGCCGTCGGCGGCACGATGGATGGCGTCCTGCAGGGCATCGCCGCCTTCCGCCCTCTTCCCCATCGTCTGGAAGAGCACGTTTTGGGCCGCGTCATCGTTGTCGACGATTCCATCTCGACGACGCCCGAGGCCACCAAGGCTGCCCTCGCCGCCTATCCGGGCCGTCGCATTGCGCTTATCGGCGGCGGACACGAGCGGGAACAGGATTATGCCGAGCTGGCGACCCTCCTGCCGCGCCATGGCGTCACCACGCTCGTGACCCTGCCGGTCACTGGCGAGCGTCTCGCCTGCGCGGCCCGCGACGCCTCCCCGTCCATCGCCATTTTCGAAGCTGCCGATCTCGAAGCCGGCATGGTCTGGCTTGCTGGCGAGGCCGAGCGGTTCGACACCATCATCCTCTCGCCCGGCGCGCCGTCCTATAATCAGTTCAGGAATTTTGAGGAACGCGGCACCCGCTTCATCGAACTCAGCCGCACCCTCTTCGCCGAGAAACAATCATGAATGGCGCCATCTACCTCGCCATCGCGATTGTCGGCGAGGTCATCGCCACCTCATTCCTGCGCGCCTCCATGGGCTTCACCCAGCTGGGGCCGACCATTGTCGTGGTGGTCGGCTACGCCATCACCTTCTACTTTTTCTCTCTGGCCCTGCAGACCATTCCGGTCGGCGTCGGCTACGCCATCTGGTCCGGCGTCGGCATTATCCTCGTTTCGATCATCGCCTATTTCGCCTATGGCCAGACGCTCGACCTCCCCGCCCTCATCGGCATCGGACTGATCCTCGCCGGCGTGCTGGTGATCAATCTCTTCAGCCAGTCAACCACGCACTAATTTAGAACGGCCGTGTCAGCGCGCCTTCCGGGACACCCGCCGCGCCGAGCGCCTTGCGGATCCGCTCGATAAAGCCACTGTCAGCGATGCGCACGCGCAGGCGCGGCAGCACCCCGTTGGCGCGGAAACTGGGCACTTCCAGCACCCGCGGCAGATAGAGATTGACCACCTCATCGTCCGCAAGGCCCTGCGCTGCCAGAATGGCGAGGATCGGCCCAAGTTCGCGGTCGGACTGCGAATAGATCTCGGCATATTGCAGCGCCTGCCGATAATCGCCCTGGCTCAGCGCCTCAAGAGCCGGCACAGCCATATACCAGCGGGACGGCGATGGTGCTCCCTCGATAGCGCGCTTTGCCATGGGGATGGCCTCCGCTAGCTGGCCAATCAGCGCCAGATGCCTCGCCCGCGCAGCCAGCGCGTCCATGCTGGCCGGATTGAGCTGCAGCGCCGATCCATAAGCGGAGCGCGCCGCCTCATGCTCGCCCAGCCATTCATGAAGCCGCGCCCGCTGCTCCCAGACGAAACCATTGGTGGGCGCGATCTCAAGCGCAGCCGTGATCAGATCGCCGGCCTCCTGCAGCTCCTCGGCACGGACCGGGGATGGAGAGGTCCGCGTCAGCTCCGCTGTCAGGCTGGCCATGGCCGCCAGCACCGGGCCGGAGCGCCTGTCGCGTTCGATCAGCATGCCGAAGCAGGATCGTGCCCGCTCGGCCGCCGAAAAAGCGCTGGTGTCCCGATAGATGTCGAACAGCATCCGACAGAGATAGGCATTTTCCTGCCCGTCGATGGAATATTGCGCCAGCAATTCGCGCGCCCGCCCATGGACTGGCCCGCGCATGCTGCCCAGTGCCGCTGTCAGATCAAGCGACACCTTGTCTAGCGCCAGCATCTGGCCGGTCGGCGGCTCATCGACCTTGATCGAGCGGGTCCACACCACGCCCTCGCTCGGCCTGTCAGTCAGGCTGAAACTATATTCGAGCGCCTCCGTCCCGACAGGTCCGCGCCGCACCATGCCGGTGAGAATAAAATCGCTCTCGCCGGGGGCAGCCGCCTGATCCTCCAGCGAGGCGGCAAATCGGACATTGACCGTCTCGAAAGCCTCGAGATCGGTGACGACTTCCATGGCCAGACCAGACGTGGCGATCAGCTTTGCGTCATCGCCCGTGGCATTCTGGAATTCCACAACTGTCAGGCGCGGTCGCTGCAGCACGCCCGGCGCCTGCATCAGTGCTTCCTGTCGTGGTCCCCAGGTGGAGAGCGAAAATGCCAGCGCAGCCGCGCCGAGCGCGATCACCAGAAGCACGAACCAGGAGACCGTGACCTGCCCACGCGACGGGGACTCGGCCACATAAGGTGCGGGCGCCGATGCCACGGCACTTTCCGTTTCACCCGGCGGCGACGGGACGATGAATTCGGGCACATAGCGCCCCACCGGCAAATCGATCCTTAAGGGATCATCGGCCCCCGGCCCGCTATAATATTGTTCCAGCAGTCCACGGAGCCGTCGGGCCTGCACCCGCACGATCGGATCCGCCTGCGGATCGAAGTCTGCTGGACGGCCAAACACGTCAACGGCAATGGAATAGGCCTTGATCGACTGACCCTGCCCCTCGAGGCTGCGCTGAACAATGTAGTCGAGGAACCGTCTGAGTTGCGGCGAACGCGCCACCTCGGGCCACGCCAACACCCGCTCCAGTGCGAGCTTGATCTCGTCCCGTGTGGGAGAAATCTCGGTCAATGGCGCCCCTTTCAACATCGCGCAATAATGGCCGTTAACATGTAAAACGCAAGGCCGGTAACACCGATTTAACCGGCAGTTGCCTTTTTCGTGAGCATTTCTGCGGTCATAGGGAAGGCGTCTCCGGCGACGACCCGGTGATTTGTCCGTCCGGCATTGCCGACATTCGGACGTATTAGACCAATCATAGAGTTTCGACCGGCGGCTAAAGCCAAGCTGACCTGTCATTTGTTCCCAGATAATCCCGTGCGGCACGGGATAGAGGTACGCTTTTGCTCGGTTTGGACATTTTGCCCGTCATCCATGTGATTGACGATGATCTGCACTCGGCCAGGTTCCTGTTGGACATGCTGGCAAAATGCGGCGGTCCGGCTGCCACGCATCTGGGTGCCGAATATGAAGGTCTGATGGCCCTGAGGCGCTCGTTCGAGCTGCCGGGTGAAATCCGGCCCGAGCTTTTGGTTGTGGACCTTAAGTCTCATAGCCGTGCGGTGCTCGATTTCGTAGAGCGCCGCGGACAGTGGTTGCGCGAAAATGGCGTGCAACTGGCTGTCATGGTCCCGCCCACCGACCATCGGGGTCGGGAAGAATATTACGAAGCCGGCGTCGACGCCGTCTTCTTCCGCCAGCCGGAACTCGAGGCTTACAAGCGCGAGGTGGCAGGCATCATCGGTTTCTGGGCGCAAACGCAGCGCCTGGATGCGGTTGGCATGTAACTCCTGCGTCCACAGGTTACGTGCCTTGCGGAGAGTAGCGCTGCAAGGTGGGTTTCGGCCTTCCCCTGCATTCCCAAGTGCGCTCTCCGCACTCTCGAACCAGGCATCGGTTTGCACCGCCGAAGCCTGATTGCGCCGGATCGTCCAAGAGATCGGCGCGGGTACACGGTTGCGTTTCCTCCCGATCGCAACCGTACGGGGGGAGAAGCATGTATCGGGCAGCGCGTCGTCCCTCTGCGCAGCCTGGTCTACTTACGGCTTCTCCCCGCGGCCCCTCCCCAGTTAGGGATCGAGCCTTTCCTTTTCCGGCGCCGTCTGGCGCAGCACCTGATGGGCAAAAAAGCGCAGGCTGGCCATCACCAGCACGGCCAATAGCGCCACCCCACCAGCAATAATGTAGTGTCCGAGTGCAGTCGCCACGCCGACGGCCCCGGCCAGCCACATGCCCGCGCCGGTCGTCAGTCCCTGCACGCCGCTGCCCCGCCGGAAGATCGCTCCCGCCCCCAGAAAGGCGATACCCGCCGTCACCGCCTCGACCGCGCGGATCGGATCGGCCCGCTGGCCACCCTGCCCGCCTTGGCCACCCTCATCAATGGTGTGGAAGATTTCGAAGGCCAGAATGGTGAAGAGCGAAGCCGCGATCGCAATCAGGATATGGGTGCGCAGTCCCGCTCCCGAAGAATGCTGCTCGCGCTCGAACCCGATGATTGCGCCGAAAATACCCGCCAGCACCAGCCGGATGGCGATGATGTGTTGGGGGAGATAGGTATCGACCAAGCCGAAACTATTGCCGACTTCCATGAGCCACACCGGGGAAAGGACTTTTCACAAGCCCAACTCTGCCCGGCAGCTCCGGTTCCCTCGACTAGCGTGCTGCCGCCCGGCCAAAGGCCAGGCGGAGACGCTGCGCGGGGTTCGACTTATCCCAGCCTGATCTGCAGTTTGACATCGCTCGGCCGCGCCTCGACCGCCCGATCAAACGCCTTGATCGAATCCTCGAACGCGAAGGTTTCGGAAATCAGCGGCTTGAGATCGACCTTGCCCGAGGCGATCAGCGCGATGGCGCGGTCATACTGATGCGCATAACGGAACACGTTCTCGATCCGCACTTCCTTGGTCGATGCCGCCGCAATATCGACCTTCACCGCTTCGACCGGCAGCCCGACAATGACAATTGCCCCGCCCGGCCGCGGCAGGTCCATGATCGTTTCCCAGGCTTTGGGCGATCCAGAGCATTCGAACACCACATCGGCGCCCCACCCCTCGGTGAGCCGACCGATTTCCTCGGCAAGGTTCGTGTCCCGGATATTGACCGGGATGATGCCCTGGTATTTCGCCGCGATATCGAGCTTGGGCTGGGCGAGATCGGCAACGATCACGCGGGCACAGCCGCCTGCGAGTGCTGCCAGCGCCACCATTGTGCCGATCGGGCCTGCGCCCAGCACCACCGCCGTATCGCCCGGGGTGATCTTCGCCTTGGTCGCCGCCTGCATGCCCACCGCAAAAGGCTCGACCATGGCGCCTTCGGCAAAGCTCACATTGTCGGGCAGCCTGAACGTGTAATTGGCTGGATGCACGACCTCGGGCGTCAGCACACCATGCACTGGCGGCGTCGCCCAGAAATTGACCGCGGGATCGACATTGTACATCCCCAGACGGCTGGCGCGTGAGTTGGGATCGGGAATACCCGGTTCCATGCACACCCGGTCACCGACCTTGAGATGGGTAACGCCCGAGCCAATTTCGGTCACCGTTCCGGCAGCTTCATGCCCCAGCACCATCGGCGCATTGACCACGAAGGGGCCGATCCGGCCATGGGTGTAATAATGCACGTCCGACCCACACACCCCCACTGTGTGGATGGCAATCTTGACCATTCCCGGCCCGACCTCGAGCGGCAGATCGATTTCGCGCAATGCCAGCTCATGCTGGCGCTCCAGAACCAGCGCCCGAACCCGTGCCATGGTCTTTTTCCTCCCAACGCAATTGCTGGCGCAGGATTATCTGATTGGCGCCGCGCCTGCCAGCCCGGCAGCACCGGCAACGTGGGGTGGGTGCGCTACTGCGCGCCCTGCCCCATCATCGAATAAATGACGTAGATCACGACGAACGCCACCACGACCCCGATGAGAGAAAAGGTAAGCACCCGCAAATTCATCTTGCGCGGGCTGGCCTGACGGACCTCGGTTTTGGTCTTGTGCGGATCGTAGGTTTCCATGACGCTCTCCTTGGTTGCTGATTGAACGTCTGCCGGCCATGCCGGTTCCGCGGGGACTTGACGCCGCGCCGGCCCCGGTCGACCCTCGCGCGGAGTTTTCTCAAGGACAATGCCCAGATGACAGCGCCCGAAACCCTGACCCGAATGATCAATGCCGGACAGGGGAAGGAGCCCGCAGACCTCGTTATCCGCAATGTCGGCTTGCTCGATGTTATCACCGGCGCTGTCACCACCACGGACATCGCCATCGTCGGCGACCGGATCGTCGGCACGCACGCCCACTATGAGGGCGCTGAAATCATCGACGGCACCGGTCGCTTTGCCGTCCCCGGCTTCATCGACACCCACCTCCACATCGAATCCTCCTTGGTCACCCCGCTCGAATTCGACCGCTGCGTCCTGCCGCATGGCGTCACCACCGTTCTCTGCGACCCGCACGAGATCGCCAACGTGCTGGGGGCCGAAGGCATTCGCTACTTTCTCGACAGCGCCGAGCGCACCATCATGGATGTGCGGGTCAATCTCTCCTCCTGCGTCCCGGCAACGCCCTTCGAAACCGCCGGCGCCCAGCTCGAGATCGAAGACCTCCTGCCCTTCCGCAGCCATCCCAAGGCACTGGGCCTTGCGGAAATGATGAATTTTCCCGGTGTGCTCAACGCCGATCCGGGCATCCTCGCAAAACTCGTCGCCTATCAGGACGGCCATATCGACGGCCACGCGCCGCTGCTGCTCGGCCAGGGCCTCAATGGCTATCTCGCCGCCGGCATCCGCACCGACCACGAAGCCACCTCCGCCGCCGAAGCCCGCGAGAAGCTCGCCAAAGGCATGGCCATCCTCATCCGCGAGGGCTCGGTCTCCAAGGACCTCGTCGCCCTCGCCGAAATCCTCGATGAGAACACATCGAGCTTCGTCGCCCTCTGCACCGACGACCGCAATCCCCTCGACATCGCCGAGGAGGGGCACCTCGATAGCTCCATCCGTCGCCTTATCGCCATGGGCCGCCCGCTCCACCACGTCTATCGCGCCGCCAGCCATTCTGCCGCCCGCATCTTTGGCCTCAGGGATCGCGGCCTCCTCGGCCCCGGCTGGCGCGCCGATATCGTGCTTGTCGACAGCCTCGAAAACTGCCGCGTCTCCGACGTCATCGCCGCCGGCCGCCGTGTGACCCCCGAACTCTTCGACACCCGCGGACACGTCGAGCCGGTCGGCCTCACCTCGATGAAGGCAAAGCCCCTCGCCGCCGAAGCCTTCATCACCGAGGCAAAGCCCGGCCAGAACCGCGTGCCCGTGATCGGCGTCAAACCCGGCCTCATCCTCACCTTCCGCGAGGAAGCCAGCCTCGCCACCACCGAAAAGGGCCTCCAGCCCGATCTCGATGCCGATGTCATCAAGGTCGCGGTAATCGAACGCCACGGCAAGAACGGCAATATCGGCCGCTCCTTCGTCAAAGGTTTTGGGCTCAAGCGCGGCGCCATCGCATCCTCCGTTGGCCACGACAGCCACAACATAACCGTGGTCGGCGCCAACGACGCCGACATGGCCGCCGCGGTCAACCGACTCATCGCACTGGGCGGCGGCTTCGTCGTCGCCAAGGACGGCGAGATCACCGCCGAGCTTGCCCTGCCGATCGCTGGCCTCATGAGCCTCAAGAGCTTCGAGGACGTCGCCCACGACCTCCACCATCTCCGGATCGCCGCCCAGGCGCTCGACTGCGTCCTGCCCGAGCCCTTCCTCCAGGTCTCCTTCCTCGCCCTGCCGGTGATCCCCCACCTCAAGATGACCGATCGCGGCCTCTTCGACGTCGACAAATTCGACTTCGTGAGCTGACCCGAAATGAGCCTCTCCACCCTTTATCTGGCCCGGGCCGAAGATCTCCCGCCCCGCCTGAACAGGGTGAAAAAGACGCGCGGCCTCGGCCTCGTGATGGACGACGGCGTCGTGCTCAAGACCGATCACTACGCCCCGCGCGCCGACGGCCCCCATCCGACCATCCTCATGCGCCTGCCCTATGGGCGCAGCGGTTTCGGCGCCATTGCCCGCGCCTATGCCGAGCGCGGCTTCCACGTCATCGTTCAGGCCTGCCGCGGCACCGAGCGTTCCGGCGGGGAGTTCGATCCCTTTGCCAATGAGCGCGCCGATGGCCTCGCCACCCTGCGCTGGATCGAACAGCAGGACTGGTTCGATGGCCGCCTCGGGCTCACCGGCCCCTCCTATCTCGGCTATGCCCAATGGGCGATCAGCGACGCCCTTCCGAAAATCTCCGCCATGGCCACCAAGGTCACCACGTCAAATTTCCGCCCCGTGGTCTTTCCCTCCGGTGCCTTCCACCTCAGCCTCTGGCTCTCCTGGGTGCAAATCATCGAAGGCCTGCGCAATCGACCCCTCACCACCGCCGCCCGCATGTTCTCCGGCGATATCGAACGCCGCACCGAGCGCGCCTCAGCCGTGCTGCCGCTCATCAACGCCGATAAGGCCGTCGTCGGCCACAAAATCCCGTTCTGGCGTCACTGGTTCAAAAACGCCATCGGCAATGACGCCTTCTGGGAGGAGCTCGACCACAGTCATCGCCTCTCGGAGGACACCCCGCCGGTTCACTTTATCTCCGGCTGGTATGATTTCATGCTCGATCCGCTGCTGGCCGATTATCAGCGCCTCGTCGCCCTCGGCCACACGCCCTATCTCACCATCGGCACCTGGTTTCACATCGCCGAAGAACTGCAGCGCGACAATCTCCGCGAGACCATTTTGTGGATGCGCGCCAAGCTCATGGGCGACAGCTCCGGCCTTCGGCAGAAGCCGGTGCGGCTCCACATTTCCGGCCGCAACACATGGCATGAGTTCGACGCCTACCCGCCCGGTCCACCGGCGCTGCGCACGCTTCACGCCAGCGCCAATGGCAAACTCGCGCGGGTGCCCGCAAAAAAGGGCGCCGACAGCTACCGCTATGACCCCAACGAGCCGACACCTAATCTCGGCGGCGCGATTTTCGCCTTCACCGGCGCCGGTGCGGTCGACAATGCCCCGCTCGAGGCCCGCCCCGATGTCCTCGTTTACACCGGCCCGGAAATCCGCGACGAGGTGACCATCATCGGCCAGTGCCAAATTGTCCTCCAGGCCCGGGCTAGCCTCCCGCACGTCGATTTCTTCGTCCGTCTGTCCGATGTCGACCCGGACGGCGTCTCAACCAATATCTGTGACGGCTTTGTCCGCGTCACCCCGGACACCCCGCAGGAGCCGGACGGGTCCTGGCGCCTCGCCATTCCCCTTCATGCTACGGCCCACACTTTCTGCGTCGGCCATGCTGCGCGCCTTCTCATCGCCTCCGGCGCCCACCCCCGCTACGCCCGCAATCCGGGTACCGCCGAACACATCGCGACGGCGACAACGCTTATTGCCAATGACATCGAGATCCTGCACGCCGGCACCCACATCGTGCTGCCGATCTACGACATAATCTGATATTGCCGTCATCTCCTCCCCTCCTCCGACCAGACAGTCAGGAGCCGTGCGATGACCGAAAAAGACCTTCTCCAACCCACTGACGACGAGGCCCGCCGCTGGGCCAAGACCATCATCCGCACCGCTCGCCACGGCGCCATTGCCACGCTCGACCCCAAGACCGGCGCGCCGCAGGTCACCCGCGTCGGCGTCTCCACCGATTTCGACGGCGCCCCGATCCTGCTGATTTCCGGCCTCGCCGCCCATTTCCCGGCGCTCCGGACTGATCCGCGCTGTTCGCTGCTGCTGGGCGAAACCGGCAAGGGCGACCCGCTCGCCCATGCGCGCATCACCATCGCGGCCGAAGCCAAATTCATCGAGCGCGACAGCACCGATCACCCGCGCCTATACGCCCGCTACCTCGCCCACCAGCCCAAGGCAAAACTCTACGCCGATCTCGGCGACTTCCGCTTCGTGCGGCTCGAACCGATCAGCGCCAGTTTCAATGGCGGCTTCGGCAAGGCCTTTGCCATGACCCCGGCCGACCTGCTCTCCAGCGCCGATCCCGCCCTCGCCGCCGCCGAAGCCCGTGCCCTCGAGCACATGAACGAGGACCATGCCGAAGCCGTCGACATCTATGCCCGCTTCTACGCCAAAGCCCCCGGCGGCAAATGGGTCCTCACCGGCATCGACGCCGAAGGCATCGACCTCGCCCTTGGCGACGGCACCAGGCGCATCTGGTTCGAAAAGCCCCTCACCGTCCCCCAGGACATGCACCTCACCCTCGTCCAGATGGCCCGCACCGCCCGCGCTGGATTGCTGGACGTCTAGGTCTCCCCAACAACCACCACCCTCAAGGCTCTTTCTTCTCCCTCCCCCTCGTGGGGAGGGCAGCAAAGCTAGGCCGCAGGCCGTAGCGGCGCTGGGTGGGGGCCAAACTAGAGACCTCGCCTAGATCACCCCCACCCTTGTTCCCTCCCCACAAGGGGGAGGGAGACGATGGACATCAGCCCCTCGGCCCGGCCAACGCCTAGCTTGGACCGAAGGCTTTAGCGGCGCTCGGGAGGGGGAACCAACTAGAGACCTCGCCCATATTACCCCACCCAACCTCCCCCTGATAGGGGGAGGAGCCCGTCAGTGCACCTTAACCCATCCCGCGCTCCGGCCCGTCCCTCCCCCTTCTTCAGGGGGAGGCTAGGAGGGGGTACTTCCTTAAACCCTCAGCCCCTCAACACCCCACAAAAACAAAAAAACCCCCGCTCACGCGGGGGCCTCAAACTCAAAAATCAAGAACCTTACTTGCTGTCGCGGGCCTTGACCTTGCGGCGGGCGGCGTGGAGCAGCGGTTCGGTATAGCCGCTCGGCTGGTCGACGCCCTTGAGCGCCAGGTCCAGCGCAGCCTGGAAGGCCACCGACTGATAGTTCTCCGCCATGGGGCGATAGATCGGATCGCCGGCATTCTGCTCATCGACCACCTTGGCCATGCGCTCGAATACCGAGGTCACCTCGTCGCGGCTGACGAGACCGTGGCGCAGCCAGTTGGCGACGGCCTGGCTCGAAATACGGCAGGTGGCGCGGTCTTCCATCAGGCCGACATTGTTGATGTCGGGAACCTTGGAACAGCCAACGCCCTGCTGCACCCAGCGAACCACATAGCCCAGAATGCCCTGCGCATTGTTCTCGAGCTCGCGCACGATCTCATCGTGGCTGAGCGTCGAAGCATCGAGCGCCGGCATGGAGAAAAGCTCGCCAAGGCCCGGCAGGGCCTGGTTGTGACGGCGGCGCTGGGCCTCGAACACATCGACCTGATGATAGTGCAGCGCATGCAGAATCGCGGCGGTCGGCGACGGCACCCAGGCGGTGTTCGCGCCCGAATTGGGGTGACCGATCTTGGAATCCATCATCGCGGCCATGTCGTCTGGACGCGCCCACATGCCCTTGCCGATCTGGGCCTTGCCCGAGAACCCGCAGGCCAGACCGATCAGCACGTTGCGATCTTCGTAGGAAGAGATCCAGCGCTCGGCCTTGATCTCATCCTTGCGCAGCACCGGGCCGGCTTCCATCGAGGTGTGGATTTCGTCGCCCGTGCGGTCGAGGAACCCCGTATTGATGAAGAAGACGCGCTCGCGCGCTTCATAGATGGCAGCCTTGAGGTTGGCCGAGGTACGGCGCTCCTCGTCCATGATGCCGATCTTGATGGTATTGGGTGCAAGGCCCAGGAACTTCTCGACCGAGGCGAAGATGGCGCAGGCGAAGGCGACCTCTTCGGGGCCGTGCATCTTGGGCTTGACCACATAGATCGAGCCATTGCGCGAATTGCCGCCCTTGTCATGCATCGCGCAGAGCGCGGTGACGGCGGCATCCATCAGGCCTTCGCCCATCGGCTTGCCGTCGAGCAGCACCGCGTCGGTGGTCATGAGGTGGCCGACATTGCGCACGAGCAGCAGCGAGCGGCCCTTGAGCACCAGTTCATTGCCGCGAATGTCCTTGAACACGCGATCTGCGACCAGCTTGCGGGTGACCGGCTTTCCGCCCTTTTCGAACGTGTCCTCGAGGGTCCCGTTCATCAGGCCGAGCCAGTTGCGATAGACGCCAACCTTGTCTTCCGCATCGACGGCGGCGACCGAGTCTTCGCAGTCCTGGATGGTGGTGAGCGCCGCCTCGACGACGACATCGGAGAGGCCGGCAGCGTGCTTGGAGCCGATGGCGGTTTCCGGGGCGATCACGAGGATCACATGCAGGCCATTGTGCTTGAGCACGATCTGGCCGGCATTCTCGGTGCCGGCATAGCCGACAAAAGCGTCCGGATCACGCAGGCCGGTGCGGCCGTCGGCGGTGTCCACGGCCAGCATCTTGGTGTCGCCTTCGGCCACGACGTGGTAGCCGGTCACGTCCTTATGGCTGCCGCCCGCGAGTGGGAAGCTGGCATCGAGGAATTCGGCGGCCTTGGCCACGACAGCTGCGGCGCGCGCCTCGTTGAAAGCCTTGCCCGGCGCCAGATCGCCGTCGCGGCTGATCGCGTCAGTGCCATAAAGCGCATCATAGAGGCTGCCGAAACGGGCATTGGCCGCGTTCAGCGCATAGCGGGCATTAGAAACCGGCACCACCAGCTGCGGGCCGCAGATGCTGGAAATTTCCGGGTCGAGGTTTTCGGTCTCGATGGTGAAGTCGGCAGGCTCGGCGACGAGGTAACCGATCTCGCGCAGGAAGGCCTGATAGGCTTCTTCCTTGCCGGCCACGGCGCCATTGGCGCGGTGCCAGTCGTCGATCTTGCCCTGGATATCGTCGCGCTTGGCGAGCAGGCGCTCATTGGTCGGAACATGCTCTTTGGCGAGCGCCGAAAGCCCACTCCAGAACTGATCTGCACTGATGGCCAGCCCCGGCAGGGCTTCCTTTTCGACGAAATCCACCAGCAGCGGATGTACAGAAAGGCCGGATTTCGTGGGGTAGTCGCTCATACCATATGCCTTTTGATAACAGCTTGGCGACAGCTTTAGGCCATCGCAGCGGGTGTCACAACCCGCCTAAAGTTGACTTTGCTTTTGCACCAGCAACATAGACTTCGGCAATCGCCCGATCGTCGCCCATCGTCTGGAGCAGGAACAGTTCTTCGACCAGTGTCTCAACTGTCGCCATGCGCATCCGCATGGCCGGGGTCGCCCGCGCGTCAAGCACGATGAGATCGGCATCGCTCCCCGGCGCGATGGTGCCGATCTTGTCGACCAGCCCCAACGCCTCGGCATTGCCGCGGGTCGACTGGTGGAACGTCGCCAGCGGGTTCCAGCGATGCCCGCGCAATTGCTGGATCTTGAACCCTTCATCCATTGTGCGCAGCATGGAAAAGCTGGTGCCCCCGCCGATATCGGTGGCAAGGCCGATCCGCGTCCCGGCCTTGCTCAGCCGGTCGAGATCAAACAGGCCCGAGCCGAGGAAGAGGTTCGAGGTCGGGCAGAACACCGCCACCGACCCGGTCTCAGCCAACACCGCCGTCTCGCGATGGTTGAGATGGATGCAGTGGCCCAGCAGCGTCTTGGGCCCTAGAAGCCCATAATCCTCGTAGATGCCGGTATAGTCCTTGGCCTCGGGATAGAGCTCCATGGAAAAGGCAATCTCGGCGTCGTTTTCACCCAGATGGGTCTGCACGTAGCATTCTGGGTGCTCGGCCACCAGCGCCCGGCTCATCTCGAGCTGCTCGGGCGTCGAGGTAATGGCAAAGCGCGGCGAGATGGCGTAATGCGCCCGCCCGCGCCCATGCCAGCGCGCGATCAGCGCCTTGGTGTCGTCATAGCCAGTCTGGGCTGTGTCGCAGAGCGCCTCGGGCGCATTGCGGTCCATCATCACCTTGCCGCCGACGACGAGCATGTTGCGCCGCTGCGCCTCGGCGAAATAGGCGTCCACCGAGCGCGGATGGCTCGAGCAATAGGCCACGGCTGTGGTCGTGCCATTGCTGATCAGCGTGTCGAAGAACTCCACCGCCACCGCATCGGCGTGCCCCTGCTGGGCAAACTTCTGCTCGGCGATGAAGGTATAGGTATTGAGCCACTCCAGCAGCGAACCGGCATAGGAAGCAAGGATCTGGCTCTGCACATAATGGAGGTGCAGGTCGATGAACCCCGGCAGGATCAGGTTCGGCCGGTGGTCGATGACAATGGCATCGCTCCGGTCGGCCGCCTCAAACTCCCCTACCGCGAGGATCCGCCCGTCTTCCATGGTGACGGCGCCATCCTCGAGATAGAGGAAGCTCTCGCTGTCCTCGATCCCCTGGGGCGCCCGCAAAAAGCTCAGCACCCGGCCGCGCAGGATGGTCCGCGTCATGACTTGGATCCCTCGCGATACCACTCAACCAGCAGTGCCCGCTCGGCATCCGTCATTGCGGTGACATTGCCCGGCGGCATGGCGTGCGAATAGCCCGACTGAATGACAATCTCATGGGCGTGGTTGGCGATATCAGCATCATTGTCGAGAATGACATGCTTGGGCGCCTGATAGACGCCCTCCCAGCTCGGCTCGGCCGTGTGGCACATGGCGCAGCGCGTCTGCACCGCAAGGCTCGCCGCCTCGAAATGCTCTGCTGCCATGAAGCGCTCGGCGCTGGCCGACACCAGTGCTTCCTGATCCTCACCAATCTTCGGCGCCGTCGACAGCCACGCAATGACAAGGAACAGGATCACCGCCACCGCCCAGGTCCAGTGCGGATTGCCCTTCCGCGCATGGCGGGTGTTGAAATAGTGGCGGATGACCACGCCGACGAGGAAGATCAGCGAAGCGATGACCCAGTTCCACTGCGTCGCAAAGGCCAGCGGATAGTGGCTCGACAGCATGAAGAAGATAACGGGCAGCGTCAGGTAGTTGTTATGGAGGCTCCGCTGCTTGGCGATCTTGCCATATTTGGCGTCCGGCACGCGCCCGGCCTTGAGGTCCCCCACCACGATCTTCTGGTTGGGAATGATGATCATGGCGACATTCGCCGTCATGATGGTCGCGGTAAACGCGCCCATATGGAGCATGGCCGCCCGCCCGGTGAAGAGCTGCGTATAGCCCCAGCTCATCGCTACCAGAATGGCAAACAGCACCAGCATCAGCCCGGTGGTGGACTGGCCAATGGGCGATTTGCAGAGCGCATCATAGAGCAGCCACCCCAGAACGATCGAGCCCGCCGAGAGCAGGATCGCCACCCAATTGGGCACGTCGAGCACATTGCGGTCGATGAGGAAGAGGTCGGCGCCTACATAGTAAAGCAGCGCCAAGAGCATCGCGCCTGACAGCCAGGTCGCGTAGCTCTCCCATTTGAACCAGGTCAGGTGCTCGGGCAGAAATTCCGGCGCCACCAGATATTTCTGGATGTGATAAAAGCCCCCGCCATGCACCTGCCATTCCTCGCCATGGGCGAGCGGCGGCAGGCTGGGCGTCTTGCGCAGGCCAAGGTCCAGCGCAATGAAGTAAAAGGATGAGCCGATCCAGGCGATGGCCGTGATCACATGCAGCCAGCGTACTGCAAACATCGACCATTCATAGAAAATCGCTAGATCGCCCATTTCGGCTCCCCTTCAAGGTTGAGGGCGGGGATGAACCCGCCCCCCTTTTGTCGTGAGGTCGTGGATGAAAAGGCCGCTTAGGCCTTCACGCCCTCGACATACCAGTCCATGGCCCACAGGCCTGCATCGTCGAGCGTCTGGCCGGCAGGCACGCGCTCGGTGCCGGTGTTGTCGACGATCGGGCCGGCGAAGGGGTTGAGCGAACCATCGACGATGCCGGCCTTGACGGCTTCGGCAGCGGCGACGACGTCAGCCGGGATCTTCTCGTTGTACGGCCCGATCACCACTTCGCCGGCGGCAATGCCGGGCCAGCTGTCGTCAGAAACCCAGGTACCGGCCTGAACGTCCTTGACCACCTGGATGTAGTGGGGCGCCCAGATGTCGATGATGGCGGAGAGGTGCGACTTGGGCGCGAAAGCGCTCATGTCGGCGCCCTGGCCAAAACCACCGATGATGCCGCGTTCTTCGGCAACCTGGAGAGCCGCCGGGCCGTCCGTGTGCTGCACGATGATGTCGGCACCTTGGTCGATCAGCGCGCGGGCCGCGTCAGCTTCCTTGGCCGGATCGTGCCAGCTCGAGAGCCACACGACATTGACGGTGATTTCCGGGTTGATCTTGCGGGCAGCGAGCGTGAAGGCGTTGATGCCCATCACAACTTCCGGGATCGGGAAGGAACCGATGTAGCCGATGGTCTTGGTCTGGCTCAGGTGACCGGCCAGCGTACCCATGACGGCGCGACCTTCGTGGAAGCGGGCGTTGTAGGTGCCGACGTTTTCCGAGCGCTGGTAGCCGGTGGCGTGCTCGAAGATCACGTCCGGGAATTCCTTGGCGACCTTGATCGTGTAGTCGCCGAAGCCGAAGCTCGTGGCGAAGATGATCTTGTTGCCCTGCTGGGCCAGTTCACGCAGCACGCGTTCGCAGTCCGGGCCTTCCGGCACGCTTTCGACGAAGGTGATTTCGATTGCGTCGCCGAACTCTTCCTCGAGAGCCTGCGCGCCGACCCAGTGGCCATAGGTCCAGCCGTTGTCGTCCTTGGGACCGACGTTGACGAAACCGATCTTGAGCGGGCCCTCCTGGCCCAGAGCGAGCTGGCCCGCGACCGTAAGCATGACGCCTGCGGCTCCAAGCTTGAGGGCCGTGCGGCGGGTTAGAATAGTCATATTGTCTTCTCCTTGACTGACTTCTCTAGACTTTTTGTTCTTACTGACCGGGCATGAAAGGCTTGCCCAGGCAGGCCGGCGCGGCCGAATTTCCGGAGCGCCGCAGCGAGATCAGCACCAGAACGATGATCGTCGCCAGATAGGGTAGAGCCGCCCAGAATTCGGACGGGAAGAGGCCCATGCTGCCCGAGGCCTTGGTGTAGACCTCGATGGTCATCACCAGCCCGAAGAGATAGGCGCCGGCCAGAAGCCGGAACGGACGCCAGGCGGCAAACACCACCAGCGCGAGCGCGATCCAGCCGCGCCCTGCAGTCAGCCGCTCGGCCCATTGCGGGGTGAGCAGCAGCGGAAAACAGCTCCCGGCGATACCGGCCATGGCGCCGCCGAAAGCGACAGCCGCATAGCGCACCTTGATCACCGAGTAGCCAATGGAATGGGCGGAAAAGTCGTTCTCGCCAACCGCCCGCAGGATGAGGCCTGCCCGGCTCTTGTTGAGGAACCACCAGACAGCCACCACCATGAACAGCGAGAAAAACACCAGCGGGCTGTGGTCGAAGAAGACGCGCCAGAACGGGTGATTTTCGAGTTCGTCGGGAAACACCGAGTCAAAGATGACGATCGGCTTGCCGGTGTAGGCCTGGCCGAACAGCGCAGAGAACCCGGTGCCGAAAATGGTGAGGGCCAGCCCCGTCGCCACCTGGCTGGCCGACAGCGACAGCGTCAGGAAGGCAAAGATCATCGAGGATGCCATCGACGCCATGGCGGCGCAGACAATGGCCAGCCAGTGATTGCCGGTCGAATAGGTCACGGCAAAGGCCACCACCGCTCCGATCAGCATCATGCCTTCGACGCCGAGGTTGAGC
The DNA here is from genome assembly GCF_029201565.1 of Devosia sp. SD17-2. Classification (GTDB taxonomy): domain Bacteria; phylum Pseudomonadota; class Alphaproteobacteria; order Rhizobiales; family Devosiaceae; genus Devosia. Next base: position 1,253,416 of record NZ_CP104002.1, on the reverse strand, counting down.
ACACCGCTCTTTTCGACCACGAGTTCACCGAGGCCAGCGATGAGAATGGGCGTCGATGCGCCGACCAGCGTGATGATGATCGGGATCAGCAAGTCCGGGTTCATCGCGCCACCTCCGCCTCGCGCCGCGTTCCCACACGCACCCGATAGCGAACGAGAACGTCGCTGGCGAGCAGGAAGAACAGCATCATTGCCTGGAAAATGCCAACCGCAGCAACGGGTAGCTTGATCGTGGTCTGGGCCACTTCACCACCCACCACGCAGACCGCCATGGCCAGACCGGCGAAGATAATGCCGATCGGATGCAGGCGCCCGAGGAAGGCGACGATGATGGCGGTAAAGCCGTAATTGGTCGGGAACGAGGGCACCATGCGCCCGAACGGGCCAGTCGCTTCGAGCACGCCGGCCAGGCCTGCGAGCGCACCACTGGTCAGCAGCGCCAGCCAGATGGTCTTGTTGACCGAAAACCCGCCATATCGCGCCGCGCTGGGGGCCGCGCCCACCACCTTGATCTGATAGCCGAGCACCGAACGGCTCATGAAGAACCAGGCGGCAATGGCCACGACAATGGCGATCGGTGCGCCGAGATGCACGATGGTCCCCGGGATCACCCGCGGCAGCATCTGGTCGTCGGTGAACATCCGCGTCTGCGGAAAACCGAACCCCATCGGGTCTTTCCACGGCCCGATGATCAGATAGTTGAGCAGCTGGATGGCCACATAGGTCAGCATCAGGCTGGTGAGGATTTCGTTGACCTGCAGCCGCGTCTTGAGGAAAGCCGGGATCACGGCCCAGGCCATGCCGCCGATCATGCCGGCGGCAATCATCAGCGGCAGGATCCATGGTCCGCTGAAGTCGCGCGTCAACAGCGCCACGCCGGTTGCGGCGAGCCCGCCGAGCACATATTGCCCCTCGGCGCCGATGTTCCAGACATTGGCGCGATACCCGATGGAGAGACCCACCGCGATGATGATCAGCGGCGCGGATTTGACCGCAAGGTCCTGCCATTTCAGCGGATTGAGGATTGGCGTCAGGAAGATCTCCCGCACCGCGCCGATACCGTCATAGCCGATCAGCGAAAACACGATGGCCCCGACCAGCGCCGTTGCCAGCACCGCCCCGATCGGGGTCAGGTAGAGCATCGCCTTGCTGGGCTCGGGCCTTTTTTCAAGCCGGAACTGCGTCACGTTCTTCCATTCCCCCATGCACCCCACCCATCAGCAGGCCGATCTCCTCGATGCTGAAATCCTGCACCGGCCGCGCCGGGCTCAGGCGTCCCATGTTGATCACAGCCAGCGTGTCACATAGCGCCCGCAATTCATCGAGATCCTGGCTGATCACCACGATCGCCGATCCGGACGCCGCCAGATCCACCAGCGCCTGGTGAATGGCCGCTGCCGCACCGGCATCGACGCCCCAGGTCGGCTGGCTCACCACCAGCACCGTGGGTTTCTGCAGGATTTCCCGACCCATGATGTATTTTTGAAGGTTTCCGCCTGAAAGCGACCCGGCGAGCGAAGCCGGCCCCAGCGCCTTGACGGAAAAATCGGCGATGATCTTGCTCGTATAGAGCTTGGCAACGCTCGTATTGATCAGGCCCGAGCCGACCATGCCCATGCGGTCGCGGGCGGTCAGCACGGAATTATCAGCCAGTGTGAAATCGCCCACCGCCGCATGGCCATTGCGCTCTTCCGGCACGGCGCAAAGCCCCTGACGGCGGCGCGCCGTCGGCTCCAGCTGGCCGATCCCCTGGCCATCGATGGTAATGGCATCGCGGTCTTCGCTGCGGATTTCGCCGGACAGCGCATCGAGCAGCGCGTTCTGCCCATTGCCCGCCACCCCGGCAATGCCGAGGATTTCCCCGGCCCGCACGGCGAAGCTGACGCCATCGACCGGCACGTCAAAATGCCCGCCTTTTCGCGTCGACAGCGCGTTCACCACCAGCTTGGCCGGGCCAAAGCTGCGCCCTTCCGGCTTGATGATGTCCCTCAGATTGCTGCCGATCATCTTCTCGGCCATCGAGCGGCTGGTTTCCACGCGCGGATCGCATGTGTCCACCAGCTTGCCGCCGCGCAGGATCGTCGCCGTGTCGCACAGCGCTTTGATCTCATGCAGCTTGTGCGAAATATAAAGGATCGAGCAGCCTTCAGCCGCCAGCTGGCGCAGCACGCCGAACAATTGCTCGACCTCCTGCGGTGTCAGCACCGAGGTCGGCTCGTCCATGATGAGGAGTTTGGGGTTGAGCAGCAGCGCCCGGACGATTTCAATGCGCTGGCGTTCGCCCACCGAGAGCGTTGCCACCGTGCGATGCGGATCGAGCGCCAGCCCGTAGGTCTGCATCACCTGGCGGATCTGCGCCTCGAGCTCGCGCGCCGGGATTTTCGCATCCATGCCCAGCGCGATGTTTTCGAGCACCGTCATCGCTTCGAACAGCGAGAAATGCTGGAACACCATGCCGACGCCAAGTTTTCGCGCGGCCTTGGGATTGGTGACCACGACAGGCGCGCCATTCCAGCGGATTTCCCCCGCATCGGGCTGCATGATGCCGTAGATCATTTTGACGAGAGTGGATTTTCCGGCGCCGTTCTCCCCGAGCAGCGCGTGGATTTCCCCTGGCTTGACGGCGAACGACACGTTGTCATTGGCCAGAACGCCTGGAAATCTCTTGGTAATTCCGATCAGTTCAAGCCGATTGGGCATGTTAATGTCCACTCGTCACCCCCCTTTTGAAAGGGGTGAGCGTTCGCCCGTTCGTAGCTTCCCGTCCCCCAATCTGAACCATAATTTCAGCGGCCGCCAGCACCGCAATAACAGATGGGCGTTTATCCCCAAGCCCCTGCGCCCCAATTGGTAGCACAAGTTGCTCAAGCGCCTCAGTTTTTCCGCCCTGTTCGAGAAACCAGCTGGCAAATTTCGCCCGCTTCGTCCGCGATCCCACCATGCCCACATAGGGACTGTCCCTACGCGCCAATGCCTCAAAAGCGATCAGGAAATCAAGGGCATGATCGTGGGTAAGGATAACGAATGCACTTCCGGCCGGCGCAGCGCGCACCACGGCCTCGGGCATGGCAACCCGCCGGAACGCCACGCCTGCGGGCAGGAGATCAAGTTCTTCCTGCCGGGTATCGATGACTTCGACGCGCACCGGTAGCACCGAAAGTATATGTGCCAGCGCCCGCCCCACGTGCCCCGCGCCGAACACATAAACATGCGGTTCCGCGCTTTCGAGCGCCGCGACCCGCTCCGCAAGCTCCCGGCGAATCGGAGCGTCGGCATAGCGCAGGCCGACCAGCACCCGTCCGCCGCAGCACTGGCCGATCTCCGGCCCCAGCGGCACATCCATCGCCTCTTCCGCCCGACCCTCGGCGATCAGCCGGCGCGCATGGTCGATGACCATATATTCGAGCGCCCCGCCCCCGATGGTCCCGAAAATCGCCCCCATGCCCACCAGCATGAAGGTCCCCTCCGCCCGCGGCGACGACCCCCGCACCTGCGTCAGCTCACAGGCAATCACATCCCGATTGGCCGAAAGGAAAGTCTCAAGGGCGGCGGAATTCATTCTGCAATCACCCCCACCCAACCTCCCCCTCTCAGGGGGAGGAGCTGGGTCTGTGGCGCGCCAGCCTTACCGCACACTCGATAGATCCCTCCCCCTGTCAGGGGGAGGCTAGGTGGGGGTAACGCGGTCACAGCCACCAAATTCCTCACCCCCGCGCCTCCCGTTTGATCCGTTCGACGCCCATCAGCACGCGCTCTGGCGTCACCGGCGTATTGAGCTGCGGGGCATATCGGTAATCCGCCACGCTCGCCACCGCCATGCCCAGCGCTTCCACAACGCTCATCGCCAGCATGAACGGCGGCTCGCCCACGGCCTTGGATCGCCCGATCGTCGGCTCCCGGTTTACCGACCATTCGGCCAGTTTCACATTAAAGACCGGCGGAATATCCGAGGCCAGCGGGATCTTGTAGGTCGAGGGTGCGTGTGTCCTCAGCTGCCCCTTGCCGTCCCACACCAGCTCCTCGGTGGTCAGCCACCCCATGCCCTGGATGAAGCCACCCTCGATCTGCCCGATATCGATCACCGGGTTCAACGACTTGCCCACATCGTGCAGAATATCCGCCCGATCGACGGAATATTCCCCCGTCAGCGTATCGATGGTCACTTCACTGACCGACGCGCCATAGGCGAAATAATAGAACGGATGCCCGCGCCCGGTCGCCCGATCCCAGTGAATGGTCGGCGTCTTGTAAAACCCGGCCGCCGAAAGCTGCACACGGTTGAGATAGGCCGATGCGCAAAGCTCGGCGAAGGGCACGAAGCGCGTGCCGACCATCATCCCGCCCTGCACCCACTGGCAGTCGACGCCATCGGCCTCATAGAGCTTGGCCGCATGCGCCTCGAGCCGGCGCTTGATCTGCTCGCAGGCGTCCCAGGCCGCCATGCCGTTAAGATCGGTCCCCGAAGACGCTGCGGTCGCCGACGTATTGGGCACCTTGCCCGTCGTCGTCGCCATGATTTTCACAGCATCGAGGCCCACGCCAAAAGCGTCAGCCACCACCTGCGCCACCTTGATATAGAGCCCCTGCCCCATCTCGGTGCCGCCGTGGCTCAAATGGATCGAGCCATCCTTATAGACATGCACCAGCGCGCCGGCCTGATTGTACCAGGTCGCCGTGAAGGAGATGCCGAACTTGACCGGCGTCAGCGCAATGCCCTTCTTCAGCACACTGCTCGTCTGGTTGAACGCGACAATCGCCTGCCGCCGCGCCTGATAGTCCGACGATGCCTCCAGCTCTTCCACCACGCGATGGATGACATTGTCCTCCACCGTCTGGTGATAAGGCGTCACATTGTCGGTGTGCGTGCCATAAAAATTGGCCTTGCGGATCTCCAGCGGATCCTTGCCCAGCGCATAGGCAATGTCCTCGATCCAGCGCTCGGCCGCCATCATCCCCTGCGGCCCGCCAAAGCCACGGAACGCGGTGTTGGACACGGTATTGGTGTAGAGCGGCTCGGACCGCACCCGCACCGCCGGATACCAATAGGCATTGTCGGCGTGGAACAGCGCCCGATCCGTCACCGGCCCGGAGAGGTCCGAGGAAAAGCCCGCCCGCGCGCCATAAACGGCGTCGACCGCGTGGATTTTTCCGTTCTCGTCATAGCCGACGTCATAATCGACCACGAAGTCGTGTCGCTTGCCCGTCGCCTGCATGTCGTCATCGCGATCCGGGCGGATCTTGCAGGCCCGGTTCCACTTCTTGGCCGCCAGACACGCCACCGCGGCAAAAAGATTGCCCTGGGTTTCCTTGCCGCCAAAACCGCCGCCCATGCGCCGAACCTGCACGGTCACCGCATGGTGCCGGATCGCCAGCACCTGGGCGACCATCAGCTGCACTTCGCTCGGATGCTGGGTGGAAGAATAAACAGTGACGTCCTCGTCTTCGCCCGGCACGGCAAAGGCGATCTGCCCTTCAAGATAAAAATGGTCCTGCCCGCCAATAGCAATGCTGCCTTTGACCCGGCGCGGCGCCGCCGCAAATCTGGCATCGAGGTCACCGCGTTCGAGCTTGAGCGGATCGGTCACCAACGCCCCGCCCGCCGCCTGCGCCGCGCGCACATCGAGCGCATGGGGCAGATCGCGATACTCGACCTTGGCCAGTTGCGCTGCCCGTCGGGCCGCATCGCGCGTCTCAGCGACCACCGCAAACATCGGCTGGCCCCAGAAATGCACCTTGCCCTGGGCAAAGATCGGCTCGTCATGCTTGTGGCTGGGCGACACATCATTCTCGCCCGGAATATCCTCTGCCGTCAAAACGCCGATCACCCCCGGCGCAGCCTTCACCGCCGCCAGATCAATCGAGGCGATCTCGGCATGGGCTCGGGTCGACAGCCCCAGATAGGCATGCATCGTGCCCACCGGCTCGATCATGTCATCGATATATTCAGCCGTCCCCGTCACATGCTTGGGGCCACTGTCATGGCGCGTATTCCTGTGCAGCACCGACAAGGCAATGGGCGCTTCATGCTTGTTCATTGCAGACACCCTTCCGCTTGCTGAGATCGCCCCGCAAACGCGATCTGATCCCCTCGCCCCTCCGGGGAGAGGGTTAGGGTGAGGGGGCCTTCAACGCACAAAACAGCCATCACGCCACCTCCCGCTTCAGCCGCTCGCCCTGACCCTGCGTCTCAAGGAAAAACCGCTTGAGCAGGTTCTGCGCGGCCAGCAGCCGATATTCCTTGCTGGCGCGCATATCGGTAATGGGCTGAAAATCCTCGGCGAAGGCCGGCAATGCGGCCTCGATGGTGTCCATGGTCCACCGCTTGCCATCGAGCGCGGCTTCCACAGCCTTGGCGCGCTTGGGCGTCGCCGCCATGCCGCCAAAGGCGATCCGCACCATGCCCACTCGACCCACATCATTGACGAACACACGGAACGCCCCGCACAGCGCCGAAATATCTTCCTCGCGGCGCTTGGAAATCTTGTAGGTGGCAAATTTCTCGCCGGCCGGCAGCAGCGGCAGCGTCACGCTCTCGACGAACTCGCCCGGCCGACGGTCCTGCTTGCCATAGTCGATGAAGAAATCCTCGAGCTTGATCTCCCGCCTATGGCTGCCCTGGCGCAGATGGAGCTTTGCCCCCAGCGCGATGAACGGCGGCGGCGTGTCGCCGATCGGCGAGCCATTGGCGATATTGCCCCCGATCGTGCCCATATTGCGCACCTGCTCGCCCGCAAACCGGTTCCACAGCTCCTTGAGCTGGGGGAAGCTCGCTTCAATCACCGGCAGCGCTTCCGAATAGGTCACACCGGCATAAAGGCGCACTTCGCTGTTGTTCTCGGCGATGCGTTTCAGTTCCTGCAGATGGCCGGTGAAGATCACCGGCCCAATGGCCCGCATGAATTTTGTGACCCACAGCCCAACATCGGTCGAGCCGGCAACGATCCGCGCTTCCGGATGCGCGGCATAGATTTCGGCAAAATCATCGAGGTTGGCGGGGATGAAAATCTTGTTTGCGCCCTCTCCGATTTCGACGCGGCGACCATCGAAAATGGCCCGCACCTTGTCCTTGACGGCAATGCGTTCGGCCCACAGCACATCGCCCTGCGGCGCGCCATACTGCGACATCGCTTCGGCCGCGCGGATGATCGGCGCATAGCCGGTGCAACGGCAGAGATTGCCCTGCAGTGCCTTTTCAATGGCCGGACGCGACGGATGCGGATCGCGCATCCAAAGCCCATAAAGGCTCATCACAAAGCCCGGCGTACAAAAGCCGCACTGGCTGCCGTGGTAATCGACCATCGCCTGCTGCACCGGATGCAGAGCGCCATTTTCACCGCGCAGATGCTCGACTGTCACCACGTGGGTTCCATGCAGGCTCGCCACGAACCGGATACAGGCCGTCACCGAGTCATAGATGATCTCGTCGCCAGCCACCCGGCCGACCAGAACCGTGCAGGCGCCGCAATCACCCTCGGCGCAGCCTTCCTTGGAGCCCCGCAACCGCCGCTCCAGCCGCAGCCAGTCCAGCAGCGTCAAATCCGGCGCCACATCCGTCAGCGCCACTTCCTCGCCATTGAGCAGGAACCGGATCGTATTAGAGACCTCAACCATTGATCAGCTCCTTACTTCCCCTCTCCCCTTGAGGGAGAGGGTGGATCGCGCAAAGCGCGAGACGGGTGAGGGTTCTGCTTCAAACCTGGCACTGATATCGCCCCCATCGTCCCCTCGCCCCTCCGGGGAGAGGGTCAGGGTGAGAGCTCTTTCAACCAGCGCCAGAACCATCATCAGCTTCCCCGATAGGTCGAATAGGAGAACGGCGTACACACCAGCGGCACGTGATACGGCTTGTCTTCAGAGATCAGAAAGCGGATCGGCACCACGTCTAAAAACGGCGTCGCGTTGTCCACACCCATGCGCTCGAAATACTGCCCCACATGGAAGCGGATTTCGAACTCACCCTGCTGGAACTGGTCGCCGGCCAGCAGCGGCTGGTCCACGCGCCCATCGGCATTGGTATAGCTGTCCACCAGATGATGGGTGTGATCGCCATGCACGAAATGCAGTTCCAGCCGCATGCCGCGCGCCGGCTTGCCATGCATGGTGTCGAGGACGTGGGTGGTAAGGCGTCCGTCCGCCATTCTCTTGCTCCTCAGGCATCTGCCCCGCCGGCGCTGCTGCGACCGGACGGAGGATGCGTTTCTCCAAACCGTACCATAGAGACGCACTATTGCTCTTGATACTATCAAATTGGGAGCAGTATGCTGCTAAAACGGCAACAAGGGAAGTGCTCGATGGACAAGGGCAGTACGGGTGACCGGCCACGAGAGCACGCGCTCTCGGCAAGCCTGTTGAGCCGGGTCTTCCACCAGCCCTCCCTGCTCTATTTCAACGCTGTCGCCACCCACCTATCCATTCGCGAGGCCGCTCGCCGTCTCAATGTCGCGTCGTCCGCGGTCACCCGGCAGGTTGCACAGCTCGAAGACGCCCTGGGCATCGCCCTCTTCGTTCGCGACAAGCGCCGCATGCGCCTTTCGCCCGCGGGCGAAATTCTCTTCCGCCATTCCCGCCGGCTGGCCGCCCCCATGGAAGCGGCTGTCTCAGAAATCGAAATGCTGCGGGGCGTCCGCGCTGGTTCGGTCCGCATCGCTGCGGCCGAAAGCGTCGGGCACTCCTTCCTGCCCCGCCTCATCAGCGAATTCGGCGCCCGCTATCCGCGCCTCACCATCGACCTGTCCATCGTTTCCTCCGCCGAAGTGGTCGACCAGCTCGTTGAAGAGCGCGTCGATATCGGCTTCGGCTTCATCGCCCGCCCACCCAAGCAGGTAAACGTCGCCTTCCGCCGCGATGTGCGCATCGGCGCGGTCATGGTTCCGACCCACCCGCTCGCGGGCGTCGACCATCTCACCATGGAAATGTGCCTCGACCATGCGCTAGCCGTTGCCAAGCCGGAGATTTCCATCCGCGAGGTCATCGAGCCCTTCCTCCGCCGCTCGTCGGCCATCCTGCCACCCATGGTCGAAGTCAATTCCATACACATGCTGGCCGAGCTGGCGCTGGGCGGTCACTACCTCTCAATCATGACGCCGATCGGCGCGCAGAATGAGATCGCCTCCGGCAAGCTCGTCTTCAAGCCGCTCGAGGACGGCGGACTGCCGACCAACCGTTTCGGCATCCTCGTGCGGTCCGGCAGTGCGCTCCATCTGGCGCCCGCCATCTTCTTTGATCACGCGAAATCCTATTTCGACGGGGTCGAGCTTCCCGGTGCTATTGCGTGAAGTCACGCTTTCACGGAAATCTCGCTCTCAATGCTAACAGTCTGCTAACCAACTCGGGACCAATGATGAACCGCTACCCACGCGACATGCACGGCTACGGCCCCACCCCACCCAATGCCAACTGGCCCGGTGGCGCCCATGTCGCGGTGCAATTTGTGCTGAATTATGAAGAGGGTGGCGAGAACAACATCCTCCACGGCGACGCCGCCTCCGAGGCTTTCCTCGTCGACGTGCTCGGCGCCGCCCCCTGGCCCGGCCAGCGCCACGCCAATGTCGAATCCATGTACGAATACGGCGCCCGCGCCGGCTTCTGGCGGCTGCATCGCCTATTCACCGAAACGGAAATTCCCGTTACGGTATATGGGGTTGCGACCGCGCTGATGCGCGCGCCGGCCCAGCTGGCGGCCATGCAGGAGGCCGGTTGGGAGATCGCCAGCCACGGCCTCAAATGGGTCCAGCACAAGGACATGCCGCCCGAGGAAGAGCGCGCCCAGATCGCAGAAGCGGTCCGCCTCCACACCATCGCCACCGGCTCTCGCCCGCTCGGCTGGTACACCGGCCGATCCTCGCTCAACACCGTCGACCTCGTCGCCGACTACGGCGGTTTTGCTTATATCTCCGACACTTACGACGACGACCTGCCCTATTGGAAACTGATCCACGGCCGCCCGCAGCTCATCATTCCCTACTCGCTATCGACCAATGACATGCGCTTCGTCACCGGCCCGGGCTTCGACAATGGCGAGGAATATTTCACCTTCCTCAAGGACACATTCGACTGCCTCTACGCCGAAGGCGCGGCCGGCAGCCCGAAGATGATGTCGCTCGGGCTCCACTGCCGCCTCGTCGGCCAGCCCGGCCGTTTCCAGGGCCTCAAGAAATTCGTTGAATATATCAAGGGCTTCGACAAGGTCTGGATCCCGACCCGCCTCGACATCGCCCGCCACTGGGCCGAGCACCACCCCTATCAGCCCCCCGACGCGATCCCCTCGCAAATGGCGCGCGAGGAGTTCGTCACCCGCTATGGCTCGATCTTCGAGCACTCCCACTGGATCGCCGAGCGCGCCTGGGACACCGAGCTGTCGCCGGCCAATGACACCGCTATCGGCCTCCATTTCGCCCTGCGCTGCCAGTTCCGCATGGCCACTCCGGAGGAACGCCTCGCCGTGCTCCGCGCCCACCCGGATCTCGCGGGAAAACTGGCCGCTGCCAAGCGTTTGACGGCAGATTCAACGGCCGAGCAGGCCTCCGCTGGCCTTGATGCCCTGACCGATGAAGAGCGCGAGCGCTTCACCGCGCTCAACACCGCCTATGTCGAAAAGTTCGGCTTCCCCTTCATCATCGCCGTGCGCGACAACACCAAGGCGTCGATCCTCGCCGCCTTCGAAAAGCGCATTAATAACAATGCGGAGGAAGAATTCGCCACCGCCTGCGCCCAGGTCGAACGGATCGCTTTCCTGCGGCTCGAGGCTATCCTGCCCTAAGGGGCGCTCAGCCGTTCCGGTCCGTCAGGGATGACCCTACGTGGGGCTCGCCATCGTCGAGCCCCATCACCCGCGCCAGCATCGCCAGCCACGGCAAGTGATGCTGCAGGCAATGTGCGGCACGAGGCCAAATATCGCGGCGAGTGTGCTCATGATCTCATCATGGCACACGAAGATTGAAATTCGGTAACCCTAACCGAACCTTGCCGAAGTCCTATTTATAGAAGCCGTCGCGCAAGTTGATTCCGTGTTCCACGAAGACTTTCATGGCGCACAACATGCCGGTCCAGCCCTCGCAATTGCCGTAGGATGCTTTCTGCCCGGCCGCATTGTCCCTCCAGCCCGCCTCGTGGATCGAGACCAGTGTCCGCCCTTCTTCGAGCGGCGAAAAACTCATGGTGACGGTGGTTTGATAGTTACCCGCCGGGTCGTCGTCCGGCGGCGCCTCCCAGCGCAACACGATTTTCCGGTCAGGCTCGACCTCCACCACCTGCACCGGAAAAGCTCCCGGAAAATCATGGAAATCCCAAGTCACGGTGGCCCCCGTCTCCAGCCGCCCCACCGCGCCGCCTGTCGTAAAATAGCCGGAGAGCTTGGCGGGATCGACGACCGCCTCGAACACATCGTGGACAGGCCGCGAAATGCGGCCGCTGACCGTAAATTCATAGGCCATGGCTTCCTCCATCCTTGACCCCACCCACGATATGTTATAAAAATATAACATGTCAAGCGACGATCAGGACGACCTCATCTTCAGGGCCTTGGCGCATTCGGTGCGACGTCGCCTGCTCGATCTGCTCAAGATCGAGCCACGCACCACCGGCATGCTTTGCGACCTCACCCCAGACCTCGATCGCTGCACAGTGATGCAGCATCTGAAAGTGCTGGAGCAGGCCGGTCTGGTGATTGCCGAGAAGCGCGGACGCGAGCGCTGGAACCACCTCGATGCCCTGCCCATCCAGACGATCCATGAGCGCTTTATCGGCCCCTACGCCGCCTACGCTGCCAATATGTTGAGCCGTCTCGACAAACAAATCGGAACGGCTGGGAAAATCGAGGCTTAGGCACTTGGCCTCGGCGCCGGGATCGCTCTACTGTCTGGGCACACTGTTTGATGTGAACCGCGACATGTCCTCATACGCCTCCCCCATCGCCGGCCTGCCCACCCAGATGGCGCTCCACACCGGACGCGCTACCTTTAATGAGGCCTACGCCTTTCTCCCGCGAGGGGTGATGCGCGACATCGTCACCTCTTACCTGCCCCATTGGCGCGAGACCCGGCTCTGGGTCATCGCCCGGCCGATGTCCGGCTTTGCCGAGACCTTTTCGCAATACATCGTGGAAGTTGCGCCCGGCGGCGGCAGCGAACGGCCCGAGGAGAACCCGGAGGCCGAAGGCGTGATCTTCGTGGTCGAAGGCGACCTCGTCCTCACGCTGGAGGGCACTGTTCACCAGCTCAAGCCCGGCGGCTACGCCTTCCTGCCCCCCGGCGCCAATTGGAGCCTCGTCAACCGCACGACTTCCCCTGCCCGCTTTCATTGGGTGCGCAAGCGCTACGAGAAGGTCGAGGGCATCGACATGCCCACCGCCTTCGTCACCAATGAGCAGGATGAGCCGATCCGCTGGATGCCTGACACCAATGACCGCTGGGGCACCACGCGCTTTGTCGAGCCCACCGATCTGCGCCACGACATGCACGTCAACATCGTCACCCTCGAACCCGGCGCAGTGATCCCTTTCGAGGAAACCCACGTCATGGAGCACGGGCTCTATGTTCTTCAGGGCAAGGCGGTCTATCGGCTCAATCGCGACTGGGTCGAGGTCGAGCCGGGCGATTTCATGTGGCTGCGCGCCTTCTGCCCGCAGGCCTGTTACGCCGGTCCCGAGCGCTTCCGCTATCTGCTCTACAAGGACGTCAACCGCCATGCAAAGCTGCCGTTCTGAGCCATGACCGACCGTCACATCACCATCGAGCCGCTCACCGCCGGGGCCTTCGCGCCCTTCGGTCAGGTCATCGAGCGCCAGGGCGCCCACCACTACCCGATCAATGCGGGCATGACCGAGCGCTTCCACGATCTGGCAAGGGTCGAGCTGGGCGGCGTCCATGCCCGCCCTCTGATCTCGATCTTCCACGGAAAGCCCTACGCCTTGCCGCTGTCGCTCACGCTCGTCGAGCGCCATCCGCAGGGCAGTCAGGCATTCTACCCCATCTCACAAGCGTCATGGCTCGTCATTGTCGCCGAGGATGAAGGTGGCACGCCAGTGCGCCTCCGCGCCTTCCGTCCCGGTTCCGATCAGGGTGTCAATATTGCCATGAACACCTGGCACGGTGTGCTGACGCCGCTGGAGCGCGAGAGCGAATTCCTCGTGGTTGATCGCGGCGGCGACGGCAATAACCTCGAAGAATATGTCTTTGACACCCCCTGGATCGTCGGAGCCGCTTCGTAACCCTAAAACGAGAGCCCGGCTCGCAAGAGCCCGGCGCATCGTTTATCCTGCCTCAAATGCTGACGTTTATTGGTGTAATGCCCGCCTCACACGGACAGCCACTCGCCAGATACGGGAGGAAGCCATGTTTTCCAGGCTGATACGCATCTTCGCCGCCCTGCTACTGCTTATGTCCCCGGCGCTCGCAGCGCCACTGATGGTGACGGGCGAAGTGTCCTATCGCGAGCGCATAGCCCTGCCGGCGGGCGCCAGCCTCCATGTTGGTCTGGTCCGCCTTCCGGAAGGCACGCCCATCGTTGGCGCCGAAGCCTATATCGCCCCCTCCGGACAGGTCCCGCTCAGCTTCCATCTCAACATCCGCACCAATCCGGACCTCCGGCGAAACTATGGCCTGCGCGCCGAAATCCGTGCCAATGGCCAGGTGCTGTTCTCAACGCCCGCACCGGTGGCGGTCGATCTGGCCAATCCCGCGCCGGTCAGCATCCTCGTCACGCGCCACAAGCCGCAACCCGTCGTCACGCCCCCCGTCATGCCCGAACCCAAACTGATCGACACCAGCTGGCGCGTCACCAGCATCGGCGGCAAGCCGGTTACCGGCACGCGCCCCATCACGCTCGCCATCGCGGCAGACCTCCGAGCCACGGGCAATGGCGGCTGCAACAGCTATGTTTCCGAATTGACCCTTCTCGCCAGCAAGCTGGTGTTCGGTCCCGCTGCGGCGACCCGCATGGCCTGCGGCGAAGACATCATGGCCCAGGAAGCCGCCTATTTCGCTGCGCTTGCAGCCGTCGGCGGCTTCGAACTCGACGACAAAGGCCTGCGCCTGCTCGATCCTGCCGGCATTCCGCTTGTCGGCCTCGTCCCCTCTGAGGAGTAAGTCTTGGATACCGCATCTTTCATTTCCCGCCTGCTCGACGTCATTGAGCACGAGGTCGTACCCAAGACAGCAAAGGGCGTCGCGCTGGGCAACAAGCTGTTCGGCGCCGCCATCCTGCGCAAATCAGATCTGTCGGTGGTGATTGCGGAGACCAATAACGAGACCGAGAACCCGCTCTGGCACGGCGAGATGCACGCCATCAAGCGGTTCTATGAGCTGCCGGCCGAGAGCCGTCCCGATCCCAAGGACTGCATCTTCGTGACCACGCACGAGCCCTGCTCACTGTGCCTCTCGGGCATCACGTGGTCCGGCTTTGACAATTTCTATTTTCTCTTCAGCCACGAAGACAGCCGCGACAGCTTCGCCATCCCCTATGACATCCAGATCCTGCAGGCCATTTACGCCGTGCCCGATCCCGGTGTCGAAACAGTCCCTGCGGATCGACCGCTCTACAACCGGCACAATGCCTTTTTCAAAAGCTATGCCATCCAGGGCCTCATCGCCGGGCTGGAACGGACGCAGAAAGAAGAATTGCTCGCCCGTGTCGACAATCTCGTCGGCGCCTATGCCGATCTCTCGGCGGTTTATCAGCGCGACAAGGGTAACAAGGGCATTCCCCTCGCCTGATCTAGCGCCCGCTTTTGCGGATAGATTTGAGCGGTCCCCGAACCGGCATACCCGGACTTCTGGGGGCCGGACTCGGCGGCAGGCGCTGCACGCCCCAGGAAATCAGCTGCGCGCCAAGGCCGCCCGTCACTGAATTACCGGAGCTGGCCATTGGCCACCTCCACCCCATCCGCATGCGGCGGCATTTCTGCAAAGCTGGCTGCCAGCGCGATGAAACTCATGGCCATCGCGAACAGCATCGTGAGGAGCAGTTTGTGGGGCGCACTATTTAACATTGTTTCCGCTTTTCTCTGGCATGGCCGACGTTTCGATGATCACCGTCCAGTGATCTCTGGTTGGGAGCTTTAACGTCGCTACCCCTGATATCGCTCCCGCCCTGAACTGCTCACGAATGCGTTATTAAGAATTCGTTCATATTTGTGGCCCTGCGGCCTGCTTCGCAGCCGAACCATTTGGCTTCGCTGGCGTTTCCATTGGTAACCAAGCATCAACCAAAGGGGCTGTCATGGCCGATCCGAACCTTGTGGGTGGCGAAAACCTGCCTCTCCTCGCTGTGTTTACCGACTTCGACGGGACCCTTGTCGAAATCGCCGAAACCCCCGAAAGCGTTGCCGTTCCGCCCGGCCTGCCCGCAGAGCTGGACAGGATCCTCACCGAATTTGATCACGCCTTCGCAGTTATCACCGGCCGCGAAATCGCGGATATCGATCGTTTTCTCTCGCCATTGCAATTGCCGATCGCCGGCGCACATGGCTCGCAGCGCCGTCGCGCCGACGGCAGCCTTGAGCAGCTCGACCAGCATCTCATCGAAGCCGCCGAAGAGATCGCCGCCGCACTTGAACCACTGGTTTCGGATCATCCCGAGCTTATTCTCGAACCCAAGGAAGGGGCAGTCGCCCTGCACTTCCGTCAGGCGCCGGAGCTGGGCAATGAATGCCACGGCGCCATGCAGGACGCGGTGCGCTACCATTCCGACTTCACGCTTGTCGCCGGCAAGATGGTGATCGAGGCGCGCCCCTCTGCCTTCGACAAGGGCGCCGCCCTTCGTGCCTTCATGCAGGAGCAGCCTTTCGCTGGCCGCGTCCCGATTTTCATTGGTGATGACCGCACCGATGAAGACGCCTTCCGCGTCGCCCAGGAGCTCGGCGGGGTCGGCATCAAGCTCGGACCTGGAGAAACAATCGCTCGCATGCGCATCGCCGACGTGACCTCAGTCCATGCCCTGCTGCGTGGGCTCAGTGAACTCTTTCACCGCGACCAGCCGATAAACGAGCAGCGCACCGACGAAGAGGATGAACACTGGACCGCGCCGGCCGACGGCCTGGCGCACTAGCAACAATCCAGCATCCTTACGGGGCAAACGCCCCGTCGCGACCTAAGCAAGAAGAAAAGGGGCAAGAACAGCATGAGCCGCATAGTCGTCGTATCCAACCGCACACCCAGCAAGGGTCCAGCCGCCGGTGGCCTGGCCGTGGCCCTTCGAAAAGTGCTGATGGAACGAGAAGGTTTCTGGTTCGGGTGGTCCGGCAAAATGGCCGAGCAACCCAGCGGAACCGCCCGGCTCGAGGATGTCGATGGCGTGAAAGTTGCCCAGATCGACCTCACCCGCGAGGATCATCACGCCTATTACGCGGGCTTCTCAAACTCCATTCTCTGGCCCAGCTTTCATCTCCGGCTCGATCTCGCGACCATCGAAAGCCACTGGTACGAAGGCTATCGTCGGGTCAACGCCCAGTTTGCCCGAGCGCTGCTGCCGCTGCTCAAGCCCGACGACGTCATCTGGGTGCATGACTACCACCTCATCCCGCTCGCGGCGGAGCTGCGCCGCCTCGGTGCCCGCAATCGCATCGGGTTTTACCTCCACATCCCCTTCCCCACGGCGGACGCGCTCTATGCGATCCCCAATCATGCAGAGCTGATGCGCGACCTGTCGCGTTACGATCTCGTCGGCATGCAGGCCAAGCGCGACATTGCCGCCTTCACCGAATTTGCCGAGCATCAGTCCCCATCAACCTTTATTGGCGACAATCAGGATCACATCGACTTCAGCCGGACTGAATTCGATGCATTCCCCATCGGGTCCGAACCCGACGCCTTTGCCAGCCTCGCCGTCAGTCCCGCCGCCACCAAGATGGTAAAGCGCATGGAGCGCTCGCTGGGCGAACAGCGGCTGATCCTGGGTGTTGACCGTCTCGACTATTCGAAGGGCCTCCCTCAGCGCGTTGAAGCCTATGAAAAGCTCCTCGCCAACAACACGCGTCTGCGCCGACAGGTGCACATGCTGCAGGTCGCGCCACCTTCGCGTGATACGATTAAGGAATATCGGGAAACCAGCGATGCGCTCGACGCCATCTGCGGCCGGGTGATGGGCCATTTCGCCGAGCCGGACTGGCAGCCCCTTACCTATGTTAAGCGCGCTTATGGCCAGCCCAGCCTCGCCGGTCTCTATCGGCTGGCGCGCGTCGGCCTTGTGACGCCGCTGCGCGATGGCATGAACCTTGTGGCCCATGAATATGTCGGCTCGCAAAATCCGGCCGATCCCGGCGTTCTGGTGCTGTCGCGCTTTGCCGGCGCCGCTGAGATTTTCCCCGAGGCCCTGTTGGTCAATCCGTTTGACACCGACGAAACCGCAGAAGCCCTGCGCATCGCACTCGACATGCCGCTCGACGAACGGATCGAGCGCTGGCAGGCCCTTATGGACGCGGCCCGCAAACATAATGTGGTCGACTGGGCCGTCAGCTTTCTCGATCGCCTCGCGCCGCGCGGCACCGCCTCCAGCGCCACCCGAGACATTCTCTATCTCGCCTCGGTAGCCTGAGGCGCAAACAAAAAGGGCGACCCGAGGGTCGCCCTTTTCAAACTCTTAGCCTTCGCGGCGATTGCGCGCTGCGGTTTTCTTGGCTGCCGTGGTCCAGCGCTGCTTGGTCTTGAGACCATCCGCGCGGGGCGGCTTGACCGACTTGACCGGAGCCAGTGCATTGTTCGGATCGCGCGCGACAGCTTCGCGGGCGACCCCGCCCTTGCCACGCTCACCGCCCGGACGGGGCGTGTTGAACCGGCGATTGCTGTTCGCCTTCGGGTTGCGTGCAGTACGCGCACCGCCGGGTGCACCGGGATTGTTGCGCGGCGCGCGCGGAGCAGAGCTCTCGACTTCCGTCAGCAGCTTCTCGTCGCCCGACACCGGAAGTGTGCGGCGGATCAGGCGTTCCACGTCGCGCAGCTTGCCACGCTCGGTGCCGTCACACAGCGTGATGGCAATGCCGGTCGCGCCATTGCGGCCCGTGCGGCCGATACGGTGGACGTAGTTTTCCGGATCGTCCGGCAGGTCATAGTTCACCACATGGGTGATGCCCGGCACGTCGATACCGCGTGCGGCGATATCGGTCGCAACGAGGATGCGCACTGCGCCCGAGGAAAAGCCCTTGAGGGCCGCCTGGCGGGCGTTCTGGCTCTTGTTGCCGTGGATGGCAGCCGCGTCATGGCCGTCAATGGCAAGGTTCTTGGTGACGCGGTCGGCGCCATGCTTGGTGCGTGCAAAGACGATCACCCGCTCCATGGCTTCCTTCTCGTCGCCGAGCAGGTCGTTGAGCACGTTCCGCTTGGCCTTGGAGTTGGAGAGGATCACCCGCTGGTCGATCTTGACCACGGTCGAGCCCTGAACGGCAGCTTCGACCTTGACCGGCTCCTTGAGCAGGCTCTTGGTCAGGTCTTCGATTTCCGGCGCCATGGTCGCCGAGAACAGCATGGTCTGGCGACGCAGGCCGATCGCCTTGGCAATCGCCTTGACCGGGGCAATGAAGCCCATGTCGAGCATGCGGTCGGCTTCGTCCAGCACCAGCCAGCGCGTTTCGTTGAGACGGATCTTGTTGTCGTCGAGCAGATCCTTAAGGCGCCCTGGGGTGGCGACAACGATGTCGACGCCCTTGGCGATCTTACCGACCTGATGGTAGCGCGAGACACCGCCCAGGACGAGCACGGTATCGAGCTTCATCTTGGCGCCGGCGAACTTGCGGATATTTTCGTCGATCTGTACGGCCAGCTCACGCGTCGGCGCCAGGATCAGCGCACGCGTGGTCATCGGGCGCGGACGACCGGTAAGGGTGAGGAGGCCGGCCAGGATCGGCAGGCCGAAGGCGGCGGTCTTGCCCGAACCGGTCTGGGCAATGCCCAGCATGTCCCGACCTTCGAGCAGCTTTGGAATAGCCTGGCTCTGGATCTTGGTGGGCACGGTGAAGCCGCCCGCAGTCAGGCTGTCGGTGATGACTGTGGGGAGGCCGAGCGAAGCGAAATCGGTCAAGTCTGGTCTTTCTGCGCCAATGCGGCGCTGATGTGCACACAGCAATGCTGCGCGCCGATCGCCAGTCGCACGGCGACAGGCGGTTCAACAGGTGCAATCGGGCGATAAAGGGAGGTATCGCGCGGGTGCTGGCTCACCTCCGGACCAATTCGTGGTATCCGGAGTGACTTCGCCGCTCACCGCTTGAGTAAGAAGAGAAGTCCATTCGCGGCACTCTGGCCGCGATGTAACCCCCATATGGGCCAATTTCCGGCCGATGGCAAGTCAGGTGCGCGCATGGGGGGCCTGCGTCGGCCGTCAGATGCCGCCGTACCAGTCGTAGCCATTGTCTTCCCAATAGCCGCCTTTGCCGCCACCGAACGCGCGGAGATCATCCACCAGCTCGATGGTGTGGAGGTATTTGGGCTGCTTGTAGCCGAGCGCCCGCTCGATCCGCAGCCGGATCGGCGCCCCGTTGCTGACCGGCAGAACCTGGTCGTTAAGGCCGTAGGAGAGGATCGTCTGCGGATGATAGGCGTCCA
Source organism: Devosia sp. SD17-2 (assembly GCF_029201565.1). Taxonomy (GTDB): domain Bacteria; phylum Pseudomonadota; class Alphaproteobacteria; order Rhizobiales; family Devosiaceae; genus Devosia. The sequence goes on along the minus strand of NZ_CP104002.1, from coordinate 1,233,888 downwards.
CCAGATCCGAACTCGTATAGTAGAGAATATCGCCCGACAGCGTTTTCTGGATGTTGTCGTAGCAATGGTAGACGCAGAACCGTGCCTCCGGCTTGACCCCGGCCATGTCGAGCACAGGCCCGAGCGCCGTGCCCGTCCACTTGGCGATGCAGCTCCAGCCCTCGACGCAGTCGTGCCGCGTGATTTGGCTCCGCGCCGGCATATTGCGCAATTCATCGAGTGAGAAACTGACCTCGCGCTCCACCATCCCCTTGATGGTGAGCTTGTAGGGCGCGAAATTCTGCGCCTTCAAAAACAGATATTCCGGCGTCGTCGGCTCGGTCGAACCGTTTGGCTTCATGCCCTGGCGGATCTCGCTCGCCTCATATTCGCGCGCCAGCACTTGGTCGCCGATCAGCGCCCGCTGTGCCCGATAGGTCAGCACATTGGCCTGCTCGATCGCCTCGCGGACCGGATTGCCGCGCTGGGCGAGGAAATCGAACTGGTCGCAGCCCGAAAGCACCAGCCCTGAACCGAGCGCCGCTGAACCCATAATGAAGCGACGGCGATTGACGATGAGACTGCTCATGGCCGGTCCCCCTCCTGCACGACGGTGCCCCGCCCGGTGCGATACCAGCCCGTGATCATCGAGCGCATCTCGTTGATCGGCCCCGCCAGCACAACCATGAGCACGTGCACGATGAAGAACAGCACCAGCAGCGCCATGACGATGAAATGGATGGTCCGCGCCGTCTGCCGCCCGCCGAACCGATCGAGCAGCCAGGGCCAGGCCGCATCCATGCCGGGGCTCATGGTCAGCCCGGTGAGGATGATCAGCGGGAACAGCACAAAGAACACGATGAAATAGCTCAGCTTCTGCACCGGGCCATAGCTGCGCCCATGGTGCAGCCGAAGGCGCGCATGGTTGAGCGCGTCCTGCGGCAAGGTTTTCAGATCCTGCCCCTTGGGCAAGATATCCCGCCGCAAATGCCCGTTGATGGCGCTGGCGAGAAACCAGACGAAAAGCGCCGCCACCAGCAGCCAGCCGAAAAAGAAATGCACCACCCGTCCGGTCGCCAAATCGCGGAAGGAGGGAATGGTCACCGCGCCGGGAAAGCCGACATATTGCGGACGTTCGGCAGTTCCGCTCATGCCCAGCACGCCCGTCGTGTCGAAAGTGGTGCCCAGGATCGTGGTCTGCCCGCGCGGACCTTGCGGCGTGTTGATCGCGCCGATCCGGAAAATGGCGTTGTCGTATTCGAACCCCGACTCGTTACCGAGATAAAGCGCCGGGTGGGCGTTGAAGATCTGCAGCCCGGACAGCAGCAGGAAAAACAGGCAGATTACCCAGGCCCAGTGCGTCACCCGGGTCCAGATCGACTGGCGATAGACCAAAGGTCCCTTATGCGTCCCATGCGGTCCGGCGTCGTCGTTCATCCCGCTCTCCTTGCTCGAAGAGATACGAGGCCAAAACGCCGACAGTTTCAACTCACCATCACGGGACGGCCGCAGAACAGCGTGAAATTACGCGTCGCGCGCCGCCCAGTTCATGCCACGGCGCATGATCGTTGCCATATTGGTGTTCTCGAATTCCTTGGCGCGATGCCCGAGCGTCGAATGGAACACACGGCCTTCGCCATGCTTGCGCTTCCACACCACCGGCATCACCACGCCCTCGACCCAGGGCGCGTGCTCGCCCGAAAAGGTCGTCGTCGCCAGCACCTCGTTGGAGGGGTCGACATGCATGTAGTATTGCTCGGAGGTGTAGGGGAACGCCTTGATCCCCGCCATGACCGGGTCATCCGGCGCGGTCACGTCAACCGTGTAGTCGATGATATTGCCCGGATGCGCGACCCACTGGCCGCCCACCATGAACTGATAGTCAACGCTGTCGCGGAAGGCATCGCTCATGCCGCCGTGGTGGCCGGCAAGGCCCACGCCATTCTGCACCGCCTTGGTGAGGTTCTCGACCTCTTCCTTGCCGATCTTGCTCATCGTGAAGATGGGAATGATCAGGTTGAGATCATGAATGGAGGGATCGGCAAAGGCGCTGGTTTCGGTCGCCATGCGCACGGAGAAACCGTCTTCGTGCAACCACCGCCGATAGATGGTGGCACATTCTTCCGGGTCATGACCTTCCCAGCCGCCGTAGACGATCAAAGCACTTCGCATTGGAAATCACCCCGCAAATCAAACGGCGCGGAGATTACCCTACTCTCCCCGCTTTGAAACCCATCCCCCTGCGGATTCCGTCTCACGGCCCCGGAGCACCACCCTCGGCCACAGTAGATTCGACCAACAGGTCCACTTTCCACTGTCATAAATAGCTGATTAACTGACTGCTGATGCCGTCGGCCAGTTCCCAGGGGAGCACGTTCGGAATCTGGTCCCGCGACTTCAATCGCCAAGAGAAACAAGGGACATCAGGGATGAAGAAGTTATTGCTGGGCGCCACCGCGCTCACCCTCTGCGCCGGCTTTTCCAGCGCGGCTTATGCCGAATTCACGCTCAACATCCTGCACATCAACGATTTTCATTCGCGGTTCGACCCGATCACCGGAACCGATTCCAATTGTGATGCCGAAACCGATGCAGCCGGCGAATGTTTTGGCGGCATAGCCCGCCTCAAGACAATCATCGACGATACCCGCGCCAAATACGAAGGCGGCAATTCCCTGCTGCTCTCGGCCGGCGATAATTTCCAGGGCTCTCTCTACTACACCACCTACAAATCCAAGGTGGTCTCTGACTTCTTCAACCAGATGGGCTTTGACGTCGTTGCCACCGGCAACCACGAATTCGACGACGGCCCCGAAGAATTCATGACCTTCATCGACGCCGCCGAATTCCCGATCATCGGCGGCAATTTCGATGTCACCCGCGATCCGCACCTGGCGGGCAAGATCAAGGGCTCCTATGTCGTCGAAATCGGCGGCGAAAAGATCGGCATCATCGGGGCCACCACGGAGGACACGCCCGAGATCGCCTCGACCGAAGACATCGAGTTCCACGACGTCATCCAATATGTCCGCGGCGCTTCCGAGGCGCTCGACGCGGCCGGGGTGAACAAGATCATCCTCCTCAGCCATATCGGCTACACGGTCGATCAGCAGGTCGCTGCGGCCCTGCCGCTCGTCGACGTCATCGTCGGCGGCCACAGCCATTCCCTGCTCGGCTCCATGGAAGGCGCTGCCGGCCCCTACCCCACCATGGTCAAGAACCCCGATGGCGTGGAAGTCCCTGTCGTCCAGGCCAACCAATACGGGAAATATCTCGGCGACATCGCCATCACCTGGGATGACAATGGGGTCGTCACCTCGGCTGTCGGCGAACCCTTCCTGATCGACGCCTCGGTCAAGGCCGACGAAGCCTTCGCCACCGAGCTCACGGCGCTGCTGGGCCCGATTGAGGAACTCACCAGCACCGTCATCGGCACCGCCACCGACAAGCTCGAAGGCGCGCGCGAAGTCTGCCGTGTCGAGGAATGCTCCATGGGCAATCTCCTCGCCGACGCCATTCTCGATCGCGTCGCCGGCCAGGGTGCAACCATCGCCTTCCAGAACGGCGGCGGCATCCGCGCCTCGATCGACGCCGGTGAAATCACCGTCGGCGATGTGCTGACCGTCCTGCCCTTCTCCAACACCCTCGCCACCGTACAGATCAGCGGCGCCGATGTGATCGAAGCGCTCGAAAACGGTGTCAGCGACATCGAGAACGGCGCCGGGCGCTTCGCCCAGGTCTCCGGCCTCAAATACAGCTATACCCTTTCCAAGCCGGCCGGCGAACGCGTCAGCGATGTGCTGGTCAAGGGCGAGGGCGATGCCTGGGTTCCGATCGATGAGGACGCCACCTACACCATCGTCACCAATAACTATGTCCGCGGTGGCGGCGACGGCTACGGCACCTTTGCCGAGGGCGATAACCCCTATGACTTCGGCCCGCCGCTGGAACAGGTGGTCGCCGAATACATCGCCAAGCTTGGCGGCGAATACACCCCCTATACCGATGGACGCATCACCATCATCGAATAGGCGGTTGACTGCCAACTCAGGAGGGGCGCCCCCGCGGCGCCCTTTTCTTTTTGTCGTCTGGGCCGCAATTGCGCCGAAACATGGTCATATTGGCACCGCAACTTCGACGCTTTTCCATCGGACAGCTTAATCACCGCCCTGTGAAGAGGCGTGAGCCCCTGTCGTTGAAGAGAAAAAATATGAAACCCATCGCCATCGCTGCAATGCTCGCTGCGACACTGACCCTGGCCGCCTGTGGCGGCGACACGCCCGATCAGCCGGCTGCCGAAACAACTGCGCCTGTCGTGGTGGAAACCACTCCAGCGGCGCCAGTCGTCGTGGAAACCACGCCTGCCGCACCCGTCACCGTCGAAGTGACGCCGCCTCCTGCAGTAAGCGTCGAGGTCAACCCTGAGGGGGGCATCCCCGGCACTGACGTCACCGTCGAGGAGGCGGTCGATAACGTGCAGACCCAGATCGACAACGTACAGACCCAGATCGATAACGTAACGCTGACTGACGCACAGAAGCGGGAGGCTGTTGTCGAGGCGCGCACCCAGGCTGAAGCCGCCGCCCGTACCGCTGGCCTCAGCGATGAGCAGGTCAAGCAGGCCGGCGACGCCGCCGAAAACGCCGCCAAGCAGATGTTCGGCCTCAACTGATGCGAATAGAGAAGGCCCGCCTCATGCGAGAGGCGGGCCTTTTTTACGTCTGGCTCCGGGTCAGACCCGGTGTTCGGTACGATCCCGGTCGGTCACCGTACCAAGGTCCAGCACCTTTTGAATATTGGCCGCGTGGCGGAAGCTTGGCTCCAGATTACGTCCCGAGTTCACCGCTTCGGCAAAGCGCATGTAATTCGTCGGCACCGGATCGACCGCCACTTCGCTCCAGGTCCCGGTCTCGATATCATCGCCAAGGCAGGTAAAGAGCTTGGACCAGTCGTGCCGGTGTTGCACTTCCACCGACCCCTTTTCGCCATAGACGCGCAGGCGCAGTTCATTGAAGTGGCCCGTCGCCCAACGCGTGGCATGGATCACGCCCAATGCGCCGTTTTCCAGCTGCGCGGTCATGGCGAAGCTGTCATTGGCATCGAGCTGATATTCGCCGATCTGGTTGTTCTCGGCCTTCGCAAAGGTTTCGAGCCGGCAGAACACCCGGCTGAAATCGCTGCCCGCGCCATAGGCAGCAAAGTCGAGAATATGCACGCCAATGTCCCCGAGCACGCCGTTTGAGCCGTGCTTCTTGCTGAGGCGCCACAGCCACTGGCTTTCCGTGCGCCAGTCACCCCAGGCCTTGGACACCAGCCAGCTCTGCAGATAGCTTGCCTCGAAATGCTTGACCGTGCCGATCTGGCCCGACTGGACGATCTCGCGGGCCTTCTGCAGCTGCGCCACATTGCGATAGGTGAGGTTCACCATATTGACGAGACCCAGGCGCTCGGCTGTCTCGGTCATTTCCATGGCCTTGGCAAAGTCGGTCGCCAGCGGCTTTTCGCAGAACACATGCTTGCCCGCATTGAGCGCCGCCATCGTCGTTGGATGGTGGATGCTGTCCGGCGTGACATTGGCGATGGCGTCGAACTCGCCCCAGGCCAGCGCCGCATCAAGCGAGCCAAAGCCGCGCTCGATACCATGGGCCGCGTTGAACGCCTCCACCCGCGCCGGATCCACGTCGACACCACCTGCGAGCGTCACGCCCTCAATGGCGGCAAAATGCTTGGCATGCTGGTTCGCCATGCCACCAGTACCCAGAATAAGGATACGCATCGTCTCATTCCCTGGCCGCAAAGCGACCGTCTCATTGTTTCAAAAAATCGCAGGACAGCGAACCGGCCTGCGATACTAACTCTATCACCACCGCCCGGAGCACCGGACGATCAAGTCCCACCTCGCCGCCTCCGTCCATTACCGGCTCATGGCTGGCAATGGACGGGCAGCGGCCAGCCTATAGCTTCACTTCACCCGCATGGTCGGCGGCGCTGAGCTTGGGCCCGCGCTCCTCGATATGTTCGATAGCCTCGCCCACCGGAACATTGGGTGCCTTCATCAGTCGGGCATAACGATCGCCGTTATGCGCCCAGTTGACGGCATTGCGCAGCACCTGCCCGACCGTCGCATCGTGGTAGGTCGGATAGGTTTCGTGGCCGGGGCGGAAATAGAAGATATTGCCGGCGCCGCGCCGATAGGTCAGGCCCGAGCGAAAGATTTCTCCGCCCTGGAACCAGGACACGAACACCGTCTCCAGCGGCTCCGGCACGGTGAAGGGCTCGCCATACATCTCTTCGTTTTCAAGCTCGAAATAGGCCGGCAGACCCTTGGCGATCGGATGACCGGGATTGACCACCCAAAGCCGTTCGCGCTCGCCGGCTTCACGCCAGTTAAGGTTGGCCGGCGCACCCATCAGGCCCTTGAAGACTTTCGAGTGGTGTCCCGAGTGGAGGACAATCAGCCCCATGCCTTGCCAGACATGCTCCATGACGCGCTTGACCACCGCGTCATCCACCTGGTCATGGGCGGTGTGGCCCCACCAGAGCAGCACGTCGGTCTGGCTCAGCGCTTCTTCGGTGCAGCCATGCTCGGGGTCCTGCAGCGTCGTCGTCTTCACCGACAAATTGGCATCGGCAGACAGAAGCTTGGCAATCTGGCTGTGCATCCCCTCGGGATAAATCTCAGCCACCGTCTTGTTCTTCTGCTCATGGACATTCTCGCCCCAGACGAGGGTACGGATCGTCATCGGTAGTCTCCTGCTCAATCCAGGCCGGTGGGGAGGCACCAGCCCGCGTGTTTAATCTCGGTCATCAGCGCAAAACTGGCGCCTCCCTCAAATCCATTCGAGGTCAACGCATCAGGACGCATGAGGTTGAGGCGCGACGGGAAATGCAACTTCCGCCGCGCCAGTTGTGATTTCCTAGCGCAGCGGCTTGCCAGCCTCATCGAAGCGGTGAATGCGCTCTTCGAGGGGCGAGATGTGCACGACATCGCCGCTCTTGTAGTCATTCGCGCCGTCGAGCCGCACGACCACGGGCTCTTCCGTACCCATCTCGAGATAGACATAGGAATCCGCGCCGAGGTTCTCGGTGTGGATCACCGTTCCGCTCCAGGCTCCGCCTTCGGGCACAATAGTAATGTGCTCGCCGCGAATGCCGACGGTGTGACAGCCATAGGCCTTGGCCTTGTCGCCGCTGATGAAATTCATCTTTGGCGAGCCGATAAAGCCCGCCACGAAAACCGAATTGGGGTTCTCGTAGAGTTCCATGGGCGTGCCGACCTGCTCGACGAGCCCGTCGCGCAACACGCAGATGCGGTCGGCCAGCGTCATGGCTTCCACCTGGTCATGGGTCACGTAGATCATCGTGACATTGTCCATTTCCTCATGAAGCTTGGCGATCTCGATACGCGTTGCCACGCGCAGGGCGGCATCGAGGTTCGACAGCGGCTCGTCAAAGAGGAAGACTTTCGGATCCCGGGTGATGGCCCGTCCGATGGCCACGCGCTGGCGCTGGCCACCCGAAAGCTGCTTGGGCAGGCGATCCAGATATTGCCGGATCTGCAGCATGTCGGCTGCTTTTTCTACCCGCTGGCGGATCGCGTCCTTGCTGTGGCCCTTCTCGAGCTTGAGCCCGAACGCCATATTTTCATAGACCGTCATATGCGGGTAAAGCGCATAGGACTGGAACACCATGGCGATGCCGCGCTTGGAGGGCGTGAGGTGATTGACCACCTGTCCGTCAAACAGCATCTCGCCCGAGGTGATGTCTTCCAGTCCGGAGATCAGCCGCAGAAGAGTGGACTTGCCGCACCCGGAGGGGCCGACAAACACCATGAACTCACCCTTCTTGACCTCAAGGTCCACGCCCTTGATCACATTGACGGCGCCGAAGGACTTGCGGACGTTGCGAAGTTCGATTGAAGCCATTTGGCCGTCTCCTTTAACCCTTGACGCCGCCGGCGGTCAGGCCGCTGACGATCTTGCGCTGGAAGATGAGCACCAGCACGACAAGCGGAACGGTCACGATGACCGAGGCCGCCATGATGATGCCCCAGGGAATTTCATATTGTGAGCCGCCCGAGAGCAGCGCGATGGCCACCGGCACGGTGCGTGTCTGGTTCGACACGGTGAAAGTCAGAGCGAAAAGGAACTCGTTCCACGCCGCGATGAAGGCGAGGAGGCCCGTGGTCACCAGCGCCGGCCACATCAGCGGCATGAAGACCTGCGTGATGATCACCCAGGGTGAGGCCCCGTCGACAATGGCCGCTTCCTCGATCTCCACCGGCAGGTCCCGCATGAAAGTGGTCAGCACCCACACGGTAAATGGCAGGGTGAAGATGGTGTAAGAGAAGATCAGCGCCCAGGGCGTATTGTAGATGCCGAGGAACCGGATCACCTCGAACAGCCCGGCCAGAACGGCGATCTGCGGGAACATCGACACGGCGAGAATGGTCATCAACAGCAGCCCTCGCCCCCGGAACCGCACGCGGCTGAGCGCAAAGGATGCGGTCACCGCCAGGAACAGCGCCAGCAGCACTGTCACCGAGGCGACGAACACCGAATTCAGTAGATTGCGCGGGAACGCCCCTTGAGAGAACACCGACTGGTAATTGGCCAGGCTGAACCCTGTGGGCCAATAGCTCACCCGGAACAGGTCCGTGCCCGATTTGAAGCTGGTGATGATGGCGTAGTAAAAGGGAAAGACGGAGATGACCACGATGGCCACCACCAGCGCGTAAAAGAGCACGCGCTTGGTGATTTTCCAGAGGTTGATCGAGCTGTCCATCAGCGGTCTCCCCCCTCGAAATTGACCTTCCCAAGCCAGATATAGACGATGGTGAAGATTGCGATCAGCAGGAACAGCAGGGTCGACTGCGCGGACCCTTCGGCGAATTTGTTGAACTGGAACAGGTTCTCCTGCGAAATCACCGACATCGTCTTGGTGGCCGACGAGTTCGGCGTCAGCACATAGATCAGGTCGAAAATGCGCAGCGCATCCAGCACGCGGAAAATGATCGCCACCATCAGGGCCGGCCGCACCAGCGGCAAGGTGATCCTGAAGAACTGTTTGACCGGATGGATGCCGTCGATCTCCGCGGCCTCATAAATGTCCCGCGGGATCATCTGCAGACCGGCGAGGATCAGCAGCGCCATGAACGGCGTCGTCTTCCAGATATCCACCACCAGAACCGCCGTCATTGCGGTGTCGGGCGAAGCCGTCCAGGCGACGGGTGCTGCCAGAAGGCCCAGCCGCATGCCCAGATCATTGAGAATGCCGAACTGGTCGTTGAGCATCCAGCTCCACATGCGCGCCGAAACAATGGTCGGGATCGCCCAGGGGATGAGGATGGCGGCGCGAACGATGCCGCGGCCCCTGAATTCGGCATTGAGCACCAGCGCCACGATCATGCCGAGGACTGTTTCCCAGAGCACGGACCAGAAGGCGAAGCGCACCGTGTTCCAAACCGCGTTCCACCAGGCGGGGTCCGCCAGCACGCCGCGATAGATGACGCGTCCGCTCTCGAGCGTGCGGATCTGCAAATAATTGGCGAAGCCGATCCACTCGGCCCCGTAGAGGTCATTGAGCGTGGCATCGGTAAAGGAGAAATAGATCGAACGGGCTAATGGCCAGCCGGCGACCACCCCCAGGGCGATCATCATCGGCAAAAGGAACAGTCGCGCAGCCCGCACCCGCTGCTGCATCAGTTCGGAGCGAACCGGTCGCTGAACCGTGGTTGTGGAACCCAGCACCTCGGCTGTCATGCAGCCCTCCCCTGGTCAGTGTTGGAGGGGAATGCGGGAGACACCCACCCGCATTCCCGGTTTGCCAGAAAATATCAGTTCAGCAGGTCTTCGAGGTCGACCTCGAGCAGTTCGAGGTTTTCAGCGGCCGAACCATTGCCCGAAAGCGTATTGTGGACGGCACTCCAGAACAGCGAGGAAGCCTCGTTATAATTGGCCTGGGTCGGCGCGGACGGACGCGGCACGGCATTCTGGAAGATCTCTTCCCATGCTGCCATGAACGGCGACGCAGCCAGCACGTCTGCATCCTGATAGAGCGACTGCACGGTGGGCAGGTTTGCCTGCTGGATAGCGCGGCGCTTCTGAGACTCTTCCGAGCTCAGGAACAGGGCCAGCTCAACGGCAGCTTCCTGATTGGCGGAATACTTCGAAACCGCGAAGTTCCAGCCACCAAGGGTCGCCGACGACTTGGCGCCTTCGCCTTCACCGGCCGGGAGCGGAGCAACGTCAAAATTGCCCTTCACGGCCGAGTCATCATTGTTGCTCAGCGCATAGGCGTAGGGCCAGTTGCGCATGAACACGGCATTGCCCAGCTGCCAGACGCCACGGCTCTCTTCTTCCATATAGGCAAGATTGCCTTCCGGAGAGATCGTGCCGATCCAGCTGGCAGCTTCCTCGAGGGCAGCGACGGCCTGCGGATTGTTGATCGAGATGGTGCCGTCTGCCTCGATGATCTGGCCACCGCCAAAGGAGTTGACCCACTCGAGGGCGTTGCAGGTCAGGCCTTCATAGGCATTGCCCTGGAACACGAAGCCCCACATGTCGGTCTTGCCCTCGGCGCGCTCGCCATCCATGATTTCCTGGGCTGTGGCATGCAGCTCCGACCATGTCTTGGGCACGTCCTTGCCGTATTTTTCGAGCAGGTCGGTGCGATAGTAGAGAGCCGGCGCATCGGTGAAGCCCGGGACGGCCACAAGCTTGCCATCGACGGTCTGGGACTCGATGACCGAAGGGAAATGCTGGCCGACAACATCGGCCGCAGCCTCGGTAAGGTCGACGAACTGGTCAGCGAGCTGAGGCGCCCAGATCACGTCGGTCTGGTAGACGTCGATGTCGGCATTGCCCGCTGCAAGCCACAGACGATACTGACCGAACTGGTCGCTGGTGGACGAGGGCATCGGCACGATGGTCACGTTGTGCCCGCTCTGCTCCTTGAAGATTTCCAGCTCAGACTGCAGGAACTGCAGGCCGGTGCCGGTGTCACCCGACACAATGGCGAGTTCCGCTGCCTGGGCGGCGCTGGCCACCAGTGTCACGCTGGCCATCATCGCCACGAGCATTTTTTTCAGTGTCATTGGATTTCCTCCCGATAGAACCCTGAATCAGGGAGGCACGCGCACGCGGCCTTGCGCGCAGGCGCTCGACCACAAAGGCTCCTCCCGAAAAGCGGCTTCGCCAACCCTTTTGGGCCTAGCTTTCAAAGCGCTTTGAACGAAAAGGAACCAGAGGCTCCCGCCACTGTCAAGCTGAACCATGCCGCAAATTAACGAACTTCTTCGCGGAACCTGCGGATATTCAACCAGATCAAGTATTTAGATAGAAGGCTGACCACCATTGGTAAACAGAAGTTAAAATAGCGCTGATGTACGCACCTCAGGGAAAACCGCGACTTTCAGCTACTTGCATCAAAAATTGAAATCGCTTTGAATGGTTTTTGGAGGAGATGGCAGCCAGCCCTTGTTCAGTGGGCCCTGCCTGCCCTATTGGCGTGGCACGAGCGAATTTTTCGGTCCCCGAAAGCATCTGCTCCTGACAACCATCGGGGCCATAAGCCGCTATGAGACTAAAGGACCTCGCCGAGCATTTAGGCCTGTCGCAGACCACGGTCAGTCGTGCCCTCAACGGCTATCCGGAGGTAAAGGAAGCCACGCGCCTGCGTGTAGCGGAGGCGGCAGACCAGCTGGGCTATCGCCCCAACGCCAGCGCCCTGCGTCTCGCTACCGGCCGGGCCGGAGCGATCGGCATAATCCTGCGCGGCGCAGACGAATTCGGCCCGCACACCAGCGAGTTTCTGGCCGGTCTCGGCACCCGTATGGCCGAGCAGGATATTGATATTCTTGTCACAACCGTCGGTAGCCTCGAAGAAGAACTCACCGCCTATCGCCGACTGGCCGCCAGCCAGAAGGTCGATGCGATGATCCTCCATTCCCCGACGCTTAACGACGAGCGGGCGGCGCTACTAATCGAGCTAGGCATCCCTTTTGTGCTCCACGGCCGCACCAATATCGGCAAGCCGGTTGCCTGGCTCGACATCGACAATACGGGTGCACTCGAACGCGCCACCAGCCATCTGCTCGATCTTGGCCACCGCCGCATCGCCCTGCTCAATGGCATCAAGGGCCGCACTTTCGCCGAGCATCGCGAACTGGGCTATCTGGCCGCGCTCTCCGCCCGTGGCGTCGAGTTCGATCCCGCGCTGATGAGCAATTCGGTGTTCACCGACGAAGTCGCCTATCGCATCGCCCATGACATGCTGGAGCTGCGCCCTCGCCCCACTGCCTTTCTCGCCGGCTCGATGATGACGGCGCTGGGGGTTTTTCGCGCCATCCGCCAGGCCGGCATGACCTTGGGCACCGACGTCTCCATGATCGCCCATGACGACGTCTTTCCCTATCTCAACGCCGACAACATGTACCCCAGCATGTCGACCACACGGTCCTCCATGCGCCAGGCGGGCATGCGCATCGGCGATCTCGTCCTCCAGGTGCTGAGCGGCAAGCCCGCCGACGCCGTGCATGAGCTATGGCCGGTCGAACTCGTGCTGCGCGAAAGCTCGGGCCCCGCCCCGCTGTTCTGAACCGCCGGTCTGGCCTGACACGCCGTCGCCAGACAAGCGCGTCGACGCAGCGTTGTCCGACCTGATTTTTGACCATCTGGACGAAACTGTCACAATTGGGCAATCTGCCCCCACGGCTGGGAGGAGCCAGGACGGGCATTCGACAAGGCAATTGGCGGATTTCGGGGGATGCTCGGCCATGAGGAGGGCCGCATTCCCAGTCACGGAACCGTCATCGCCCTGTCACCAACGCCCACTACTCCCTCGCCCGTTCGCTGGGCCGCAGCGCTCGCGACCGCTTTTCAGGGAGTCCATAAATGACCTTCAAGTCTGCACTCACCGCCTCTGTTTCCGTACTCACGGTACTCAGCCTTTCGGCGCCCGCCTTCGCCCAGACCGACCTCGACGCGCTCTATGAAGCCGCCAAGGCCGAGGGCCAGCTGACCACAATCGCCCTGCCCCACTCCTGGTGCAATTACGGCGGCGTGATCGAGGGTTTTAAGGCCAAATATCCCGGCATCACCGTCAATGAACTTAATCCGGACGCCGGCTCTGCAGACGAGCTCGAAGCCGTCCGCGCCAACAAGGGCAATACCGGCCCGCAGGCGCCTGACGTGCTGGATATCGGCCTTGCCTTCGGCCCGCAGGCCAAGGACGAAGGCCTGCTGCAGGCGTATAAGGTTTCCACCTGGGACGAGATCCCCGATGACGCCAAGGATGCCGACGGCTTCTGGTATGGCGACTATTACGGCGTGCTCGCCTTCGGCATCAACAAGGACATCATCACCGGCGACAATCCGGCTTCCTGGGCAGACCTGCTCAAGGACGACTATGCCAATTCCGTCGCTCTCGCCGGCGATCCACGCACAGCCAACAACGCCATCATGTCGGTCTTTGCAGCCGGTCTCTCCGGCGGCGCAGCGCAGGACGCAGCAGCCCAGGCTGGCCTCGAATATTTCAAGGCGCTGAACGACAAGGGTAATTTCGTTCCTGTCGACGCAGAGGCTGCCGCCATCGCCCAGGGCACCACGCCCATCGCCATCAACTGGGACTACAATTTGCTCGCTGCCCGCGACAACCTCAACGGCAACCCGCCGATCGACGTTGTCGTGCCCTCCGACGGCGTCGTCGCCGGCGTCTACGTCCAGGCCATCTCCGCCTATGCGCCTCATCCCAATGCCGCAAAGCTCTGGATGGAATATCTTTATTCCGACGAAGGTCAGCTCGGCTGGCTCGCCGGCTATTGCCACCCGATCCGTTTCAATGCGCTCGCCGATCAGGGCAAGCTCCCCGACGATCTGATGGCAAAACTCCCCGCTGCCGAAAACTACGCCAAGGCCGTCTTCCCCTCCATCGAGGAGCAGAACGCCAACAAGGCCACCATCACCAGCGGCTGGGACTCCACCGTCGGCGCCAGCATTCAGTAGCGCTTAGGCGCCACCCCCACCCAACCTCCCCCTTACGAGGGGGAGGAGCATATCGAGTTTGAGACAGCATCGCGCCACACACGCCGCGCGGTCCCTCCCCCTGCCAGGGGGAGGCTAGGAGGGGGTATTCCCACGACACGATGAGTACTTCTCCAAGCACAACCCGAAGCTGCATCCCCTGGGATTCCTTCGCGGTCGTCCCCTTCATCATCTTCGCTGTGATGTTCCTCTTCCTGCCGACCTTCTCGCTCATCGGCGGCGCCTTCACCGATCGGGCCGGCAATTTCACATTCGACAATATTGCGGGTCTGTTCACCGACCAGATCATGTCCGCCTATTGGATTTCGATCCGCATCTCCGGCGCTTCAGCCATACTCGGCGCGCTGATCGGCCTCGCCATCACGCTCGCCATCATCCGCGGAAAACTCCCGGCACCCCTCCGCTCCGCCGTCATGACCTTTTCTGGCGTCGCGTCCAACTTCGCCGGTGTGCCGCTGGCCTTTGCCTTTATCGCCACCCTGGGCCGTCTCGGCCTCGCGACCATCATTCTCAAGACCGTTTTCGGCATCGACATCTACCGCTCGGGCTTCAACCTCTTCTCCTTCTGGGGCCTCACGCTCACCTATCTCTATTTCCAGATCCCGCTGATGATGCTGACCATCGCGCCGGCAGTTGATGGTCTCAAGAAAGAATGGAACGAAGCCGCCCAGACCCTGGGCGCCTCCACCTGGCAGTTCTGGCGCTATATCGGCTTCCCGATCTTATGGCCCTCGGTCCTTGGCACCCTCTCGCTGCTTTTTGCCAATGCCTTCGGCGCCATCGCCACCGCCTGGGCGCTGACCGGCTCGAACCTCAACATCGTCACCGTGCTGCTCTACAATCAGATCCGCGGCGATGCCCTCCAAAACCCAGGCATCGGCGCCGCGCTGGCTCTGGGCATGATCGTCATCACCTCGCTCGCCAACGTGATCTATCTCATTGTCGCCGCCCGCGCCGAAAGGTGGATGAAATGAAGAGCCAAAAATTCTGGGCCTGGCTGATCTTCGCCCTCGGCGCGTCCTACTTCCTTATTCCGCTCCTGGCTTCGTTCGAATTCTCGCTCCGCATGCGCCGCGGCGAATATTCCTTCGACGCTTATGCCTCGGTCTTTTCCGATCCGAAATTCGCGGCGAGCTTCACCTATTCGGTGGTCGTGGGCCTCTGCACCATTGTCGTCGGCATTCTGGTCGTCGTGCCCGCCGTCTATTTCGTGCGCCTGCGCATGCCCTGGCTCCGCCCCTTCATGGAGTTCATCACGCTCCTGCCGCTGGTCATTCCGGCGCTGGTGCTGGTCTATGGCTATATCCGGCTCTATGGCTCGTCCTCGTTCATCCCCTTCACCGGCTCGGTGCTGGGCACGGATATTCTGCTCACCTGCGCCTATGTCACCCTCGCCCTGCCCTATATGTACCGGGCCGTGGACAATGGCATGCGCACCATCGACATCGGCACTCTCACCGAGGCCGCCCAGATCATGGGCGCCAATCAGCTGCAGATCATCTGGCAGATCATCCTGCCGAACATCCTCGTGGCCATCCTCTCCGGCGCCTTCCTGACCTTCGCCATCGTCATCGGCGAGTTCACCATTGCGAGCCTGCTCAATCGCCCCGCCTTCGGCCCCTACCTCGTTAATATCGGCACCAACCGGGCCTATGAGCCCGCCGCACTCGCCATCATCTCCTTCATCATCACCTGGGGCGCCATGGGCATGATCAATGTGCTCGGCCGTTTTGCCCCCCGCACCTCCGTCCGGACCGATTGACCATGACCGCTTTTCTCGAAGTCAAAAATCTCGTCAAAAGCTTCGGCGCCACCACCGTGGTCAAGAGTGTCAACTTCGCCTTCGACAAGGGCGAGTTCATCTCGCTCCTCGGCCCCTCCGGCTGCGGCAAGACCACGATACTGCGCATGATCGCCGGGTTCGAAACCCCGTCCTCCGGCACCATTCTCGTCGAAGGTCAGGACATCACGCATTTGAAGCCCAACCAGCGCCAGCTCGGCATGGTCTTCCAGGCCTATGCGCTGTTCCCCAACCTCAATGTCGGCGACAACATCGGCTTCGGCCTCAAGATCGCCGGCATGCCGGCAGAACAGCGTCGCGCCCGCGTCGAGGAAATGCTCAAGCTCATCGGTCTCTCCGGCTACGAGAAACGCTTCCCCTATGAAATGAGTGGCGGCCAGCAGCAGCGCGTCGCCCTCGCCCGCGCCATCGCGCCCCGCCCGCGCCTCCTGCTGCTCGACGAACCGCTTTCGGCGCTCGACGCCAAGATCCGCGTGTCGCTGCGCGAGGAGATCCGCGCCATCCAGCGCGATCTGGGCATCACCACCCTCTTCGTCACCCACGATCAGGAAGAGGCCCTCTCCATTTCCGACCGTGTCGTCGTGATGAACGCGGGCAATATCGAACAGCTCGGCACGCCGCACGAGGTCTATAACCGCCCGAAGACCCGCTTCGTCGCCACCTTTGTCGGCCAGCTCAATACCGTACCCGCCACCCTCGTCGATGCGGCTGCCCCCGGCGACGAGCTGCGCGCCATTCGTCCGGAAATGCTCTCGCTGTCGCCCCGATCCGGAACCGACACCACGCTCTCGGGCACGGTAGATGACGTCCACTTCCTCGGCTCGGTCGTGCGCCTGCGCATCGATGTCGGCGGCACCGCCCTCAGCGTCGATACATTCAACGATCAGGCTTCAGCCCCACCCCAGCGCGGCGACACCGTAACGCTCCATCTCGCCGCCAAGGACCTCCTCGCCCTCGCCGACTAGGAGCGCACAGCTTTTATGAGCGCAAACTGCGGCTGGACCACGCTTTCCCGGCCCCGCCGCATATTTGCCGTTTGACCCCGTCAGAACGCCGGACCATCCTGCGCCGAACGAGAACCGGAGTCGCTCATGCAAAGCCCATTCGTCACCACCGACTGGCTGGCCCAAAACCTTGCCGATCCAAGCGTGGTGGTTGTGGATGCCAGCTGGCACCTGCCGAACGCGGCCCGCAATGCCCAGGCCGAATATCTCGACGGACACATTCCGGGCGCCGTATTCTTCGACATCGACGGCATCGCCGATACCTCGAGCGATCTGCCGCACATGTTGCCCTCGCCCGACGATTTCTCGCGCATGGTCGGGGCGCTGGGGATCAGCGATACTGACACCATCGTCATCTATGACGAGCTCGGTCTCTTCAGCGCGCCGCGCGTCTGGTGGACCTTCCGCAGCTTCGGCGCGAAAAATGTCTTCATCCTCGAAGGCGGCGGCCCCAAATGGCGCAGCGAGCGCCGCCCGCTCGAAACCGGTCTCGTCGCCCGCACCAAGGCAAGCTTCGAGGCGCATTTCAACGCCGACCTGGTCGTTGATTTCGACACGGTAGACGCCCGCAGCAAGGATGGTGCCGCCCAGATTCTGGACGCCCGTCCGGCGCCGCGCTTTCATGCCGAAGTGCCCGAGCCCCGTGCAGGCCTGCGCGCCGGGCACATCCCGAACAGCCGAAACATCCCGATTTCCCTCCTCTCCGAGGGCGGCAAGATGCGCCCGGTCGAGCAGCTGCAGGCGCTGTTTGCCGATCGCGGCGTCGACCTCTCCAAGCCCATCGTCACCTCTTGCGGCTCAGGCGTCACCGCCTCGACGCTCGCCATGGCGCTCACCCTCGCCGGCGCAAAATCCGTCGCTATTTATGACGGCTCCTGGGCCGAATGGGGCTCCCGCCCCGACGCCGAAGTCGAAAGCTAATCGCGCCCCACGCACTGCGCCTCTCCTCCCCCTGACCAGGGGAGGCCGGGAGGGGATGCCCTCCCCAAACGCGATCGGCTCCCTCCCCTCGATGGGGAGGGCTGGGGTGGGGTGACCCACACGCTCGGCCATAGGGAATCCTCCCGCCCCCGGCCCATCCTGTCACTCCCCCAACCAAACCCTTAGCCGCCCCGCAAATCCCCCCCTACGAAACAATTACGCGATTGTAATGCCCAAGCGGCCGCCGGCCCTGCTATGGTCGCGCCATTGTTTTCAGCATACCTCGTAGGTCTGGTTTGATCCGGCAGCTTCTCGTCTCTCTCGTCATCCTCCTTGCTGCGGCCTATGCCTGGCTTTATTTCGTCCCTAGCGCACCCCAGACGGTCGCGTCCTGGGGCATTTCCATTCCGTTTGCCCCCTCCGTCGCTGAAGCAGCGGCCCCAGGCGCCGGCGCACCGCGCGGCCCCGCCGGAGCCCAGGGGGGACCTCCTGCTGCCGGTGCCCCAGGCGGCGGTCGCCCCGGCGGCTTCGGTGGCCGCACCACCAATGTCATCACCAGCGCGGTAAAACTGGCCACCATCAACGACACCCTCTCCTCCATTGGCGAGGGCACGCCCGTCCGTTCGGTCACCGTTACCGCCCCTGCCGGTGGCGAGCTTGCCGAAATCCTCGTCCGTCCGGGCCAGCGCGTCGAAGCCGGCACAATCATCGCCCGCTTCGATGATGCCGCCGAACAGATCGATTATGAGCGCGCCCTGCTTGCCGCCGAGGACGCCCGCTCCGCTCTCTCCCGCACCTCCGGCCTCGCCAGTTCCAATGTCGTCGCCAACACGGCGGTTTCCGCCGCCCAGCTGGCCGCGTCCAATGCCGAGCTCGCCCTGCGCAATGCCGAAATGGCCCTCGAGCGTCGCACCATCACCAGCCCCATCGCCGGCACGATCGGCCTGATCCGCGTCTCGCCAGGCAATTTCGTTTCCGCCCAGACCGCGATCACCACGATCGACGACACCTCCTCCATCCTCATCGATTTCTGGGTGCCCGAGCGCTACGCCGCCCAGATCGAGCCGGGCATGCCCGTGGCTGTCTCCGCAATCGCCCTGCCGGGCCGCAGCTTCACCGGTGATGTCTCGGCGGTCGACAGCCGCATCGATCCGGCCAGCCGCACGCTTCAGGTCCAGGCCGAGATCCCCAATCCCGACACTCTCCTGCGTTCGGGCATGAGCTTTACCGTCGCGCTCACCTTCGCTGGCGAAACCTTCCCCGCCGTCAATCCGCTCTCCATTCTGTGGTCGGCGGAAGGCTCCTACGTCTGGAAATATCAGGACGGCAAGGCCACCAAGGTCATGGCTGAAATCGTCCAGCGCAACAGCGACGGCGTGCTGGTGCGCGGCGACCTCAACGAGGGCGATCCGATCATCATCGAGGGTATCCTGCAGCTCAGCGAAGGCGCCAACGTCAATCTTCTCGATGGACCCGATGGCAGCGGGGCCGCCGCCCCAGCGACGAACTGAGAGGGACGCCAGCCATGTCGATTGCCAGCAAGAACGAAAATGGCGGCTCGCTCGCCGCTCTCTTCGTCCGCCGCCCGGTTCTTGCCATCGTCATCAATGCGATGATCGTGGTGGCAGGTCTTGCCGCCCTGCTCGGCATTGAGGTCCGCGAACTGCCGCGCGTCGAAAGCCCGGTCCTGTCCATTTCGACAAGCTTCTCCGGCGCCGCTGCCGAAACCGTCGACCGCGAGATCACCGCCGTGGTCGAAGGCGCTGTCGCCCGCGTGCAGGGCGTCACCTCCATTTCCTCGTCCTCATCGGTCGGCAACAGCCGCGTCACGCTGGAATTCTCCGAAAGCACCAATCTAGACGTCGCCACCTCTGACGTCCGCGACGCCCTGAGCCGCGTCACCCGGAGCCTGCCGGAGGACGCCAGCGAGCCGATGATCTTCAAGGCCGACAGTGACGCCCAGGCCGTCATGCAATTGTCCGTCACCTCGGACAGCTTAACCGTCGCCCAGCTCAGCGAAATCGTCGACGGCATCATTTCCGAGCGCCTCAGCGCCGTCGAAGGCGTTGCTGAAGTCCAGATCTATGGCACGCGCAGCACCGCCTTCGAGGTCGATATCGACCCGATCAAGCTGGCCAGCCGCGGCCTCACCGTTGCCGACGTGCGCAATGCGCTTTCCACCATTGCCTTCGACGCCCCTGCCGGCTCGATCAACGGCCCCAACCAGAACATTTCCGTTCGCGCCATTTCCGAAATCACCGATCCGGCTGATTTCGAAGCCATCATCATTCGCGACCGCACCCGCCTCGGCGACGTTGCCACGGTGGTGTTCGACGCCGCGGCCAGCACCTCGGCCATCCGTTCCGATGGCAAGCCGGGCATCGGGCTCGGCATTGTGCGTCAGGCCCAGTCCAACGCCGTCTCGATCTCCCACGCCGTCCACGCCGCCGTCGAAAGCCTCAATCAGACCCTGCCCCCGGGCGTGACCCTGAAAGTGTCGAGCGACGAGGCGGTCTTCATCGAAGGCGCGCTGCACGAGGTGGAGATCGCGCTTATCGCGGCCCTCGTCATCGTTATCGCCATCGTCTACCTCTTCCTGCTCGATTGGCGCGCCATCATCGTGCCGGCCATCTCCATGCCCATCGCCCTGCTCGGCGCCGTTGCGGGCATGTATGTGGCCGGCTTCTCGCTCAATATCATCACTCTCTTGGCGCTGGTTCTCGCCACCGGCCTCGTCGTCGACGACGCTATCGTGGTTCTTGAAAACATCGTGCGCCGCAAGGGCATGGGTGCCGGTCCCCGCGCCGCCGCCGTGCTCGGCACCAAGGAAGTGTTCTTCGCCGTCGTCGCCACCACGCTGACGCTTGCGGCCGTCTTTGTGCCGCTGTCCTTCCTTGATGGTCAGACGGGGCGCCTCTTCCGCGAGTTCGGCTTCACTCTCGCCATCGCCGTTCTGCTCTCTTCGGTGGTTGCGCTCTCCATGGGCCCCATGGTCGCCTCGCGCCTCCTCAAATCCGAAACCAAAACCCATGGCGGCGGGCCCTTCGCAGCCGTCGGTAAACTCTTTTCAGGCCTTTATCGCTCGACCCTCAGCCTGTCCCTCCGCAATCCGCTGGTGGTCATCGTCGTCTCGATGATCTTTGCCGCCTCGGCCGTCTATGTCTGGGGCAATATCCGCCAGGAAATCACGCCGCCCGAAGATCGCTCACAGATCTCGCTGCGCGTCTCGGCGCCAAACACCGTCAGCCTCGACTTCGTCCGGACCCGCCTCGGCCAGGTCGAATCCATGCTCCAGCCCTATGTCGAGAGCGGCGAGGTGGCATCCATCTTCGTCATTTCCGGCTGGGGCAGCGGCGGCTTCCTCACCCTCACCCTTGCGCCCTGGGGCGAACGTGAACGCAGCCAGCAGCAGATCGCCTCGGAAATCACCGGCCTCATGGCCCAGGTCCCCGGCGTGCGTGCCTTTGTCAGCCAGGGCAATAGCCTGGGCATTCGTGGCGGTGGCTCGGGTCTGCAGTTTGCCGTCGCCGGTTCGGACTATACCGTTCTGGCCGACACGGCCCAAACCATCGCCGACGCCCTTGAAGAGGACGGTGGCTTTGGCCGCGTCAGTGTCAATTTCGATACCAGCCAGCCACAGCTGACCCTCACCGTTGATCGCGCCCGCGCCTCCGCACTCGGCATCGACATCAATGGCCTCGCTACCACCATGCAGGCCATGATCGATGGCGCCAATGTCGGCTCCATCTTCATCAACGACCAGAGCTATTCGGTTCGCATGGTCTCCACCACCAACCCGGTGAATGACCCGCGCGACCTCGAAACCCTGTTCGTGCGCACCGGCGACGGCCGCTATGTGCCGATGTCGACCATTGCGACCCTCACCGAGGCCGCGGTGCCGCCCTCGCTCCGCCGCGAGGAACAGCGTCGTGCCGTCACCGTCTCGGCCAGCCTCGAAGATGGTCTGGCGCTCGGTGACGCCTATAACCGCCTCCTCGAAGTCGCCACCCCGCTCCTGCCCGAAGGCACCTCGATCCTGCCAATGGCCGAAGCCAAGACGCTGGGCGCCGCCAACAACGCGCTCTTCCTCACCTTCGGCTTTGCGCTGATCATCATCCTTCTGGTGCTCGCCGCCCAGTTCGAGAGTTTCTGGAGCGCCATCATCGTCATGGCTACCGTGCCCTTCGGTCTGGCGGCAGGTGTCTGGGCGATCCTGCTCACCGGCGGGAGTCTGAACATCTTCAGCCAGATCGGGCTTGTGCTCGTCGTCGGCATCATGGCCAAGAACGGCATCCTCATCGTCGAATTTGCCAATCAGCTGCGCGATCGGGGCATGCCGGTGCGCGAGGCCATCGAACAGGCCTCCAACATCCGTCTCCGCCCCGTGATCATGACCATGATCGCCACCATCCTCGGCGGCCTGCCGCTGGTGCTGGCCTCTGGTGCCGGCGCCGAAGCCCGCGCGGCACTCGGCTGGGTCATCGTTGGCGGCCTGTCCTTCGCGGCCATTGCCACGCTTTACCTGACCCCGGTGGCCTATCTGCTCCTTGCCCGCTTCTCCAAGCCCAAAGCCCACGAGGAAGCCCGCCTCGAGCGTGAACTCGACGCTGCGGAAACCGCGACCGGCCCTGACCCGGATCTGCCGACAGCCACGCCCGCCCCGGCGGAATAGCCTTGCCATCCGGGCGCACATGGGAAACCCTGTGCGCCCGGCTTTTTGGGAGGGTTTGAAAATGCACCACGGGTCCTGCCTTTGCGGCAAAGTCCGCTTCTCCGTCGCCGGAGACCTTTCCCCGCCCACCGCCTGCCACTGCACCAAGTGCCGCAAGCAGACCGGCCATTATGAAGCGGGCACCGATGTTCTCAGATCCGAGGTGACCATCACCGGCGAGGACGAGGTGCGCTGGTATCAATCCTCCGAACATGTCCGCCGCGGCTTCTGCGGCACTTGCGGCTCCGCGCTTTTCTTCGATCCCATCGGCCGGGACTGGATCGGCATCTTCATGGGCGCCTTCGATGGCCCCACCCACACCAAGCTGGCGCTGCATATCTTCGTCGCCGACAAGGGCGATTATTACGACATCGCCGACGGCGTTCCGCAGAACCTGCAATAGCGCCGCGCCGGAACCAGTCGGAAGAGCGCTCGTTTCTGCTGCCAAGGAGTTTTCGCCATGCTCGATCACACCGGCATCGTCGTCACCGATCTCGCCAGCGCCCGCCGCTTTTATGACGCCATCGCGGCCGCGCTCGACCTCCAGACCATTTCCAACAGCGAGCAGTCCTTCCTCTTCGGCAAAAGCGCCGCCGAGCCCATCCCCTATCTCTGGATCGGCACGCTGCGCCCCAGCTACTGGACCGAAGGCTCCCGCGCCGGCATCAACCAGATGCATATCGCCTTCCAGGCCCGGGACAAGGCCATGGTCCACGCCTTTTACGAGGCCGCCCTCGCCAATGGCGGCACCGACCATGGCGCCCCCGGCCCCCGCGAAGGCGCCGGGGACTATTATGGCGCCTTCGTTCTCGATCCCGACGGCAATAACATCGAGGCCTGCTGCCGCGGCGAAGCGGCCAAATAAAAAAAAGGCCGCCGGATCGCTCCGACGGCCTTCGCCTATACCTGCGTCCACAGGATCTCAGGCTGAACGGTTCTTGTTGTAGAGATCGAAGAACACGGCGGCGAGCAGCACCACGCCCTTGATCATCTGCTGCCAGTCGATGTTGACGCCCATGATCGACATGCCGTTGTTCATCACACCCATGATGAAGGCGCCGATCACTGCGCCGGCCACCTGGCCAACACCACCCAGCGCCGAGGCGCCGCCGATGAACACGGCCGCGATCACGTCGAGCTCCAGCCCCTGCCCGGCCTTCGGCGTCGCCGAATTGAGGCGCGCCGCATAGATCATGCCGGCGAGCGCGGCCAGCGCCCCCATGATGGCGAAGATATAGAACGTCGTCCGCTCGGTCTTGATGCCTGAGAGCGAGGCAGCCTTGAGATTGCCACCCAGCGCATAAATGCGGCGGCCGAAGGTCATGCGCTTGGTCAGGAACACAAAGCCCGCGATCAGAATGCCCATCACCACCAGCACATTGGGCAGGCCGCGATAGGACGCAAGCATATAGGCAAAGAACAGCACCATTGCGGTGATAACGACGTTCTTGATCACGAAGAGGCTGAACGGCTCGACGGCATAGCCGCGGGCCATGCGACGGCTGCGGGTGCGGATCGAGAAGAACACCATGCCGACAATGGCGAGGATTGCGATCACCATGGTCGTCGTGTGCAACGCCACCGGCTTGCCGTTCTCCGCCAGGATCGGCAGCACGGTCGGCCCGATCAGGTCCGGAATGAAGCCTGCCGACAACATCTGGAATTCGGCCGGGAACGGACCAACCGACTTGCCGGCCAGAATGGCCAGCGACAGGCCCTTGAAGATCAGCATGCCTGCCAGCGTCACGATGAAGGCCGGCACCCGGTGATAGGCGATGATATAGCCCTGCGCTGCGCCGATGGCTGCCCCGGCCACCAGACATATTGCCCCTGCAACGATGGGATTGGCCAGAAACGCCAGCTCTGGTGGGAATTTCCATCCCACCATCAACATGGCCGCCAGAGCGCCGACGAAACCGGACACCGAGCCGACCGACAGATCGATATGACCGGCCACAATGACCAGCAACATGCCCAGCGCCATCACGATGATATAGCTGTTCTGCAGGATGATATTGGTCAGGTTCACCGGCTTGAACAGCACGCCATTGGTGAAATACTGGAAGAACAGCATGATCAGGATCAGCGCCAGCAGCAGGCCGTAATCGCGCATATTGGCGCGCAGTGCGCCGACCAGGCTCAGTTCCTGGCTTTGCGCAGGCGCGCCAGTCACTTCGGGTGCAGTTTGCGTGGTCATGATGCCTTCCCTTCAGCCCGCACGATGGCGCGCATGATCTTTTCCTGGCTCGCTTCGCTGGTGGGCATTTCGCCCACGATACGGCCTTCGTTCATTACATAAAGCCGGTCGGTGATCCCGAGCAGTTCGGGCATTTCCGAGGAGATCACGAGGATCGCCTTCCCCTGCGCCGCCAGCTGATTGATGATGGTGTAGATTTCGTACTTGGCGCCCACGTCGATGCCGCGCGTCGGCTCGTCGAGGATCAGCACATCCGGATTGGCATAGAGCCACTTGGACAGCACCACTTTCTGCTGGTTTCCGCCCGAGAGATTGCCCGTCACCTGATAGACGCTGGACGAGCGGATATTGGTCTTCTTGCGATAGTCATTGGCCGCATCGAGCTCGCCCAGATCGTCGATCACCCCGAAGCGCGACACGCCGGGCAGATTGGCGATGGTGATATTGTGCTTGATGTGGTCGATAAGGTTGAGCCCGTAGGTTTTCCGATCTTCAGTGGCATAGGCAATGCCGTTGGCGATCGCCTTGCCCACGGTCGAGACGTCGATTTTCCGGCCGTCCCGGATCACTTCACCGCTGATCTTCTGCCCGTAGGATTTGCCAAAGAGGCTCATGGCGAATTCGGTCCGCCCTGAGCCCATCAGTCCGGCAATGCCCACCACTTCGCCCTTCCGCAGGACGATATTGACGTCGCGGATCATCTGCCGCTCGCGGTGCTGCGGGTGGAACACGTTCCAGTTGCGCACTTCGAGCACAACGTCGCCCACCGCGGGCGTCCGCGCGGGATAGCGGTCTTCGAGCGAGCGGCCCACCATGGAGGTGATGATCCGGTCCTCGGTGATCTGGTCAGTGTCCATCGTCTCGATGGTGCGCCCGTCGCGGATCACCGTCACCCGGTCGGCAATGCGCGAAATCTCGTTCAGCTTGTGGCTGATGATGATCGAGGTGATGCCCTGCTTCTTGAACTCGAGCAGAAGCTCGAGCAGCGCCTGGCTGTCCTTTTCCGACAGCGACGCGGTCGGCTCGTCCAGGATCAGCAATTGCACCTGCTTGGAGAGCGCCTTGGCGATCTCGACTAGCTGCTGCTTGCCCACCCCGATATTGGTGATCAGCGTGTCGGGGTCTTCGTTGAGCCCCACCATTCTCAACAGCTTGCGCGCGCCATCGCGGGTCTCGTCCCAGTCGATCACGCCGCTCTTGGCCACTTCATTGCCCAGAAAGATGTTCTCGGCGATCGAGAGCAGCGGCACCAGAGCCAGCTCCTGATGGATGATGACGATGCCCTTGTGCTCGCTGTCGCGAATGGACTTAGAATGCTGTTCTTCGCCCTGATAGATGATCTGGCCATCATAGGACCCGTGCGGGTAAACCCCGCTCAGCACCTTCATCAGCGTCGATTTTCCGGCCCCGTTTTCCCCGCAGATGGCGTGGATCTCGCCCTCGCGCACGTCCAGATTGACGTCGGAAAGCGCTTTGACGCCGGGAAAGGTCTTGGTGATGCTGCGCATCTCCAGAATGGTTTTCGTCATGCTGGTCCTAACTTCGATAGACCTGGGCCTTCGGGACCACCGTACCGGGCAAACTGAACAGCCGCCCCGTCAGTGCCGGAACGACTTCTTGCCAGATCGGAGCCCCAAACCAGGAAAGGGCCCCGCTGGTGCGGGGCCCTTCCGATGCGTGCGGGTTACTGCAGTTCTTCTGCCTTGATGTAGCCCGATGCGATGACGCGCTCTTCGTAGTTGGTCACGTCGACTTCATAGGGGGTCAACAGGATCGACGGCACGACCTTGACGCCATTGTCATAGGTGGTGGTGTCGAGGCCGCTCGGCTCCTGGCCGGAGAGAACGGTGTCGAGCAGCTGGGCGGTGTACTGGGCCAGCTCGCGGGTGTCCTTGAACACGGTCGAGTACTGTTCGCCGGCGATGATCGCCTTGACCGACGGCACTTCAGCGTCCTGACCGGTCACGATCGGCCATGCGAGGTCGCCCGAGCCATAGCCGACGCCACGCAGTGAGGAGATGATACCGCGCGACAGGCCATCATAGGGGGCCAGAACGCCGTGAACCACCGAACCGTCCGAGTAGTTGGCCGACAGGATGTTGTCCATGCGGGCCTGTGCAACGGCACCGTCCCAACGCAGCGTACCAACAACGTCCATGCCCTGCTGGCCGGACTTGATGACGATATCGCCGCTGTCGATCATCGGCTGCAGCACGGCCATGGCGCCATCATAGAAGAAGAAGGCGTTGTTATCGTCGGGCGAGCCGCCGAACAGTTCAACGTTCCATGGCTTGTCACCCGGGAAGCGCTCATTGAGGCCCTTCACCAGGCTGTTGGCCTGCAGCACGCCGACTTCGAAATTGTCGAAGGTGGTGTAGTAGTCGACATTGCCGCTTTCACGGATCAGGCGGTCATAGGCCACGACCTTGACGCCCTGGTCCGCAGCCTGCTGCAGCACGGCCGAGAGCGTGGTGCCATCGATCGAGGCGATCACGAGGGCGTCGACGCCCTTGGTGACCATGTTTTCGATCTGGGCGAGCTGGTTCGGGATGTCGTCTTCCGCATACTGCAGGTCGACTGAGTAGCCCATGCCTTCGAGGGCAGACTTCAGCTCATTGCCGTCCGAGATCCAGCGCAGCGACGACTGGGTCGGCATGGCGATGCCCACGGAGCCCTTGTCCTGCGCAAAGGCGCCGGAAAAGGCGGTCGCAGCCATGGCGCCAGCAGCCATCAGCGTCACGATTGATTTCATAATCTTCACGTCTCGTCTCCCTTAAATCTCTGAGATCGTAGATATTTTTTGAGCACAGCCTGGCTCGCGGCACGACATCATCCGAGCGTGTCGTCTTGCCCCAAACAGGCGCGCCGATATCTCTGGGCATGCGTCAGCAAACCCATTCCTGCGGCGACCGCGGGGTGAAATAAACACGATTGCATGACGTCCTCCCGCCGGGCCTCCCTTCTCACAGGGCCGTCCCGAGCTGCGACGAAAGTATGACAGTGCAATGGGGCTGTAAAGCGCGCCGGCGACCTCTTGCTCTATTTTTTTCGAGTGTCGAATATAAATGCTCCAGCCGCTTGGCGCGGATATCGATTTCAACCGGGCGGAAAACGGCTTGCGATGGGGTCCGTCATGTCCGAATAATCCCGCCGATCAACCGGACCCGATGATGTCAGCCCGACAGGAAACCACCACGAGCCGCCTCGACGACGCCGCCCGCGCCGGCTGGCTCTACTATGTCGCCGGCAATACGCAGGAAGAGATCGCCACGAAAATGGGCATCTCGCGCCAGTCGGCGCAGCGCCTCGTCTCGCTGTCCGTCAGCGAAGGCCTCGTCAAAGTCCGGCTCGATCACCCGATCGGTCGCTGCATGGATCTGGCCGAGCGCCTGCGCCACCGCTATGGCCTCGAGCTCAGCGAGGTCGTGCCCTCGGACCCCGCCTCGACCTCCTCTACCCTCGGCCTTGCCGAAGCCGGCGCCGCCGAGATCGAGCGCTGCCTCAAATCGGCCGAACCCACCATTATCGCCATCGGCACTGGCCGCACGCTCAAAGCGGCCATCGAGCAGCTCCAGCCCATGGAGTGCCCGCACCACAAGGTCGTTTCCCTCACCGGCAACATCGCCCCGGACGGCTCGGCGGCGTTCTACAACGTCATTTTCAACGTCGCCGACACGGTCAAGGCCCGCTCCTTCCCCATGCCCCTGCCGGTCTTTGCCTCCTCGGCCAGCGAGCGCGAACTGCTGCACGCTCAGCCAATGATCGCGGCCACGCTCGATCTCGCCGCGCGCGCCAGCACGACTTTCGTCGGCGTCGGCCACCTCGATGACGATGCCCCGCTGCTGCTCGACGGTTTTATTACGCGCGACGAACAACTTGAGCTCGCCCGCTCCGGCGCTGTCGGTGAAATCTGTGGCTGGGTCTATGACGCCGAAGGCCGACTGATTGACGGCCCCACCAATGCCCGCGTCGCCTCCGCCCCCATCCCGACGCGCGAAAATGGCGTCGTCATCGCCCTCGCCATGGGGCGGCGCAAGGCCGCCGCCATCCGCGCCGCGCTGACCAGCCGCCTCATCAACGGCCTCATCACCGACGAGGCCACAGCCACGCTCCTCTTGGCCTGATAATTCAAACTGGGCATTTGCCCGGGCTTGACACTTTTGCTCAGCTAGTGAACATTTGCCCACGACGAGAGCAGAAACTCGCTTCGTCTTGGGAGGACTACATGAAACTGACACCCCTTTTCGTGGGCGCGATCACCCTTGCGCTGGTCGGCACGGCCTCGGCGCAGACGCTCACCATCGCCACCGTCAACAATGGCGACATGATCCGCATGCAGAACCTGTCCCCGGCCTTCACCGAGGAAACCGGCATCGAGCTCAACTGGGTCGTGCTCGAGGAAAACACGCTTCGCCAGAACGTCACCACCGATATCGCCACCAATGGCGGCCAATACGACATCATGACCATCGGCACCTATGAAGCGCCGATCTGGGCCAAGCAGAATTGGCTGAAACCACTCGACGCGCTTTCCGCCGACGCCAATTACGATGTCGACGACCTGCTCCCCGCCATCCGCTCCGGCCTTTCGGTCGATGGCAAGCTCTATGCCGCGCCATTCTATGGCGAGAGCTCCTTCATCATGTATCGCACCGATCTGATGGAAAAAGCCGGGCTCGAAATGCCTGAAGCCCCGACCTGGGAATTCATCGGCGAAGCCGCCCGCGCCATGACCGACCGCGCCAATGACATCAACGGCATCTGCCTGCGCGGCAAGGCTGGCTGGGGCGAGAACATGGCCTTCCTCACCGCCATGTCCAATTCCTTCGGCGCCCGCTGGTTCGATGAAAACTGGGTTCCCCAGTTCGATCAGCCCGCCTGGAAAAATACGCTCGATACCTATCTCTCGCTGATGGCCGACGCCGGCCCGTCCGGCGCCTCGTCGAACGGCTTCAATGAAAACCTGACCCTCTTCCAGCAGGGCAAGTGCGGCATGTGGATCGACGCCACCGTCGCCGCCTCCTTCGTCACCAATCCCAATGACTCCACCGTCGCCGACACGGTCGGCTTCGCCCAGGCGCCCGATACCGGTCTCGGCAAGCGCGGCAACTGGCTCTGGGCCTGGTCCCTCGCCATCCCCGCCTCCTCGCAGAACGCTGACGCGGCCGAGCAATTCATCAACTGGGCAACCTCGAAGGACTATCTCACCCTCGTCGCCGAGACCGATGGCTGGGCCAACGTGCCTCCGGGCACCCGCACCTCGCTCTACGAAAACCCCGAATACCAGGCCGCGGCACCCTTTGCTGCCATGACCCTGGCCTCGATCAATTCGGCCAATCCGGCCGAACCCACGGTTGATCCCGTGCCCTATACGGGCGTCCAGTTCGTCGCCATCCCCGAGTTCGCCGGCATCGCCACCAATGTGGGCCAGCTGTTCTCGGCCGCCCTTGCCGGCCAGATGTCCGCCGACGACGCCCTGGCCCAAGCCCAGGAAGCCACCCGCCGCGACATGACCCGCGCGGGCTACATCAAGTAACGCCTCCCTCCCAAACGACTGGGTGGAGGTGCTGACACCCCCCACCCGACCTCCTTCTCTAGGGGGAGGAGAAGTTCAGTATTTTGGGCAGCTTCGTGCCTCCCGAGTGGAGCCAGCCCCTCCCCCTGCCAGGGGGAGGTTGGGTGGGGGTACACCGGAACCAGTGGGGACAGTATCTTGGCCACCAGACAAACCCGCACCCTTGCCCGCACCATGATGGCCCCGGCCGTCTTCGTGCTCTTTATCTGGATGATCGTGCCACTGGTGATGACCGTGTGGTTCTCCTTCCAG
The DNA here is from genome assembly GCF_029201565.1 of Devosia sp. SD17-2. Taxonomy (GTDB): domain Bacteria; phylum Pseudomonadota; class Alphaproteobacteria; order Rhizobiales; family Devosiaceae; genus Devosia. The sequence goes on along the minus strand of NZ_CP104002.1, from coordinate 1,203,406 downwards.
AACTACAGCCTCATCAACCCGATGATGACCGGTTTCGCCGGCTGGGCGAACTACGCCTATGTCATCGGCGACCCCAGCTTCACCCAAGCCCTGGTCAACACGCTCATCCTCGTCGGCGGCGTCCTCCTCATCACCATTGTCGGCGGCACGCTCCTGGCGCTGCTGCTCGATCAGCCCATCTGGGGCCAGGGCATTTTGCGCATCCTGGTCATTTCGCCCTTTTTCGTCATGCCGCCTGTTGCCGCGCTGATCTGGAAAAACGGCTTCATGCATCCCGGCTACGGCATGCTCGGCCATCTCTGGAAATTCTTCGGGCTGCAGCCGGTAGACTGGTTCAACCAGTACCCGCTGTTTTCCGTCATCGTCATCGTCGCCTGGCAATGGCTGCCCTTTGCGACGCTGATCCTGCTCACCGCCCTGCAATCGCTCTCGGAAGAACAGCGCGAAGCCTCCGAAATGGATGGTGCTAACGCCATCAACCGCTTCCGCTACATCATCCTGCCGCACATGGCGCGGGCGATCACCATCGTGATCCTCATCCAGACCATCTTCCTCCTCGGCATTTTCGCCGAGATCCGCGTCACCACCGGCGGCGGTCCGGGCTATGCCTCCACCAACATCGCCTTCCTCGTCTTCCGCACCGGCATTCTCTCCAACGACATCGGAGCCGGCTCCGCCGGCGGCGTCGTCGCCGTCATCATCGCCAACATCGTCGCCATCTTCCTGATGCGCGCCGTGGGGAAGAACCTCGATGCGTGAGCTTGCAACAGCCCCCCACCCTCATTTCCTCCCCACAAGGGGGAGGGAAACTTGCTCGGTGCTGACATTGATATCGTGCGCACCGTTGGCGCAGTCGTCTCCCTCCCCCTTGTGGGGAGGGATCAAGGGTGGGGGTTCCTTCCTCACGCTCAATTTGACGGAGGCACACTGAATGGCCCGCCGCGTCCCCACCAGCACCCGCATCGGCTTCACCATCCTCGCCTGGGCCGTCGCCCTGCTGCTGTTTTCGCCGATCCTGTGGACCCTCGTCACCGCCTTCAAGACCGAGGCCGAGGCCATTGCCACGCCGCCGACCTTCCTGCCGGAAACTTTTACGCTCGAGAATTTCGCCGCCGTCCAGGCGCGCTCGGACTATATCAAGCACGCCACCAATTCGATCATCGTCTCGGTCGGCTCGACCCTGATCGGCCTCATCATCGCCATCCCCGCCGCCTGGTCCATGGCCTTCGCCCCGACCAAGCGCACCAAGGACATCCTGATGTGGATGCTCTCCACCAAGATGATGCCCGCCGTTGGTGTGTTGATCCCGATCTACCTGATTTTTCGCGACCTCAGGCTGCTCGACACGCTGCACGGCCTGACCATCATCATGACGCTGATCAATCTGCCGATCATCATCTGGATGCTCTACACTTATTTCAAGGAAATCCCGGTCGACATCCTCGAAGCCGCCCGCATGGATGGCGCCGAGCTCTGGAACGAGATCGTCCATGTCCTCGTGCCCATGGCCGTCCCCGGCATTGCCTCGACACTCCTCTTGAACGTCATCCTCGCCTGGAACGAGGCCTTCTGGACCATCACCCTCACCTCGGGCCGCTCCGGCACGCTGACCGCCTTCATCTCCTCGTTCAGCTCGCCACAGGGCCTCTTCCTCGCCAAACTCTCCGCGGCCTCGCTCCTCGCCATCGCGCCCATCCTGCTGCTCGGCTGGTTCAGTCAAAAACAACTCGTCCGCGGCCTGACCTTTGGAGCGGTGAAATGATGCTCTCTTGCTTCACCTCTCCCTCTGGGGGAGAGGTCGGCGCACAGCGCCGGGTGAGGGGGCCTGCCCTTCACCGCACCGCCAATTTGGCGCCCCCTCGCCCCTCAGGGGAGAGGGTAGCGCCGCCGGGAGCGCAGCGACCTGGCAAAGCTGGGGTGAGGGTAAAGTGGTCCGTTGGCCCTCAAACCCCACCCCAACCACGATCCATCCCTCCCCCTACCAGGGGGAGGCTAGGTGGGGGTCACTTCACCCTGCTCTTCACTCGCAAACTTTCACCGGAGGACTGTAAGAAATGGGCTCCATAACCCTCGAACACGTCAACAAGTCCTTCGGCGATGTCCAGGTCATTCCGGACATTTCCCTCGCCATCAATGACGGTGAATTCGTCGTCTTCGTCGGGCCCTCAGGCTGCGGCAAATCCACCCTGCTCCGCCTCATCGCCGGGCTCGAAGACACGACCTCCGGCAAAATCCTGCTCGATGGGCAGGACATGACTGACGCCCCGCCTGCCCGACGTGGCCTGGCCATGGTGTTCCAGTCCTACGCGCTCTATCCGCATATGAGCGTGCGCGACAACATCGCCTTCCCGCTCAAGATGGCCAAGCTTCCCCAGGCCGAGATTGACCGCAAGGTCGACTACGCGGCGAAAACCCTCAATCTCGCCTCCTATCTCGATCGCCGCCCGCGCGCCCTCTCCGGCGGCCAGCGCCAGCGCGTCGCCATCGGCCGCGCCATTGTGCGCGAGCCCAAGGCGTTCCTCTTTGACGAACCGCTCTCCAATCTCGACGCGGCGCTGCGCGTCAACATGCGGCTCGAGATCACCGAGCTGCACCAGCAGCTGAAAACCACGATGATCTACGTCACCCACGACCAGGTCGAAGCCATGACCATGGCCGACCGCATCGTCGTGCTCAATGCGGGCAATGTCGAACAATTCGGCTCCCCGCTCGAACTCTACAAGCGCCCAGCCAACCGCTTCGTTGCCGGTTTCATCGGCAGCCCGAAAATGAACTTCGTCGATGGTCCGGAAGCGGCCAAGCACAACGCCCAATCCATCGGCGTCCGCCCCGAACATTTCACCATTTCCACCACCCCTGGCGCCGGCCTCTGGAGCGGCACTGTCGCCGTAGCCGAACAGCTCGGCTCCGACACCTTCCTTCACGTCAATGTCGATGGCCTCGGGCTCATGACCGTGCGAGCCGATGGCGACCAGACCTTTGCCCACGGCGACAAGATCGCTCTCACCCCCGACCCCAACCGCATCTATAAATTCGATGCGGCCGGCAAGGCGGCCTGATCGTGTCTAGGGAAAAAAGGCACCAACCGTCGCCACGCACTCGATGCGTCCCTCCCCCTATCAGGGGGAGGTTAGGTGGGGGTACTACCTCCCTCATTCATTTCAACTGCCTGCCTAAAGCCGGGCCCGTCCTGCCATGACCACAAAACTCTCCGCAGCCTCGCTGCCCGCCATCACCACGGCCGCCACTCCAGCCTACGACCGGAAAGACCTCACGCCCGGCATCGTCCATTTCGGCGTCGGCAATTTCCATCGTGCCCATCAGGCGGTCTATCTCGATGATCTCTTCGCCCTGGGCGAAGATCATGACTGGGCCATTATCGGCGCCGGCGTCCGCGATGCCGATGCGGCGATGCGCGAAAAACTCGAGGCGCAGGATTGGCTGACCACCGTCGTCGAGCAGGAGGCCGATGCCAGTTCAGCGCGCGTTACCGGCGCCATGATCGACTATCTGCGCCCTGGCGACACCCAGGCCATCATTGCCCGCCTCGCCGATCCGGCCACCCGCATCGTGTCGCTGACCATCACGGAGGGCGGCTATTACATCGACCCGGCCACCCAGCAGGTCGACATCTCCCACCCGGACCTCGTCTGGGATGCCGCTCATCTCGATGCGCCGCGCACGGTGTTCGGCCTTATCCTTGCCGGCCTTCTCCGCCGTCGCGAGCAGGGCATCATTCCGTTCACCGTCATGAGTTGCGACAATATCCCGGGCAACGGCGATGTCACGCGAAATGCTAGCAGTCTGTTAGCCGATAAGGCCCAAATGGGCCTTGGTGATTGGGTCCGTGAGAATGTCGCCTTCCCCAATGGCATGGTCGATCGCATCACCCCGGCGACCTCCGAGCGCGAGCGCAAATTGCTCAGCGAAAACTTCGGCATAGACGACAACTGGCCGGTGTTCTGCGAGAGCTTCCGGCAATGGGTGCTGGAAGACCATTTCCCCGCCGGCCGCCCGGCGCTGGAAAATGTGGGCGTGCAGTTCGTGGACGACGTAAGCCCCTACGAACACATGAAGATCCGCATTCTCAACGGCGGCCACGCCACCATCGCCTATCCTGCCGGGCTCATGGATATCCACTTCGTTCACGAGGCCATGGAGCATCCGCTCATCGCCGCCTTCCTGCGCAAGGTCGAGGATGAGGAAATCATCCCCGTCGTGCCCCCGGTCCCCAACACAAACCTTCATGATTACAGGGCCTTGTGCGAACGCCGCTTTGCCAATCCCAAGATCGGCGACACCATTCGGCGCCTCGCGCTCGACGGCTCCAACCGCCAGCCCAAATTCATTATCCCCTCGGCGCTGGATCGTGTGAAAATGGGCACCTCGGTCACTGGCCTCGCGCTCGTCTCCGCCCTCTGGTGCCGCTACTGCTATGGTACCACCGAGAGCGGCGCGGTCATCGAACCCAACGATCCAAGCTGGGATCGGCTGACTGCACAGGCAAAACTGGCGAAGGACAAGCCGGATATCTGGCTTCAAATGACTGATATTTATGGGGAAGTTGCTACACTCTCCCCCTTCTCCTCGGCCTTCAGTCATGCGCTTGAAACCCTCTGGTCCATCGGCACCGAAGCCACGCTGAAGCGCTACCTGGCCGACCAGCTCTAGCTCACCCGAAAGGCTTGAGCTAATGTCCGCCCCGAACCAAAAGAGGGGCGGACAAAAGTGTCGGAAAGCCTGTTGGCGGGAGTGGATGTGGGCACCGGCAGCGCCCGTGCCGGGATTTTTACCAAGTCCGGCCAAATGCTTGGCCGCGCCGAACACCCCATCGCCCTGCGCCGAACCGGGGCCAGCATGGCTGAGCACGATAGCGAAGACATCTGGCGCGCCACCTGCGCGGCGCTTCGCCAGGCCATCGCCAATGCGGGCGTAAGTCCTTCCCACATCGTCGGAATTGGCTTTGATGCCACCTGCTCCCTCGTCGTCCGCGACACAGAGGGCCAGCAGCTCTCCGTTTCCAAAGACGGCGACGACCGCTGGGACACCATCGTCTGGCTCGACCATCGCGCCATCGCTGAGGCAGCCGAATGCACCCGGACCGGCCATCAGGTCCTCTACTATATCGGGGGCGTCATGTCGCCCGAGATGGAAGTCCCTAAGCTCATGTGGCTCAAGCGCAATTTGCCCCAGAGCTGGGCCCGCGCCGGGGTCATTCTCGATCTTGCCGACTATCTGTCCTGGAAGGCAACCGGGTCTCTGGCCCGCTCGCAATGCACGCTGGCGACCAAATGGACCTATGTTGCTCACGACGAAACCGGATGGAAACAGGACTTTCTGGACCAGGTCGGCCTTGAGGACATGGTCGAAAAGGCAGCCCTGCCCGACCGTGCCTCCCCCGTCGGCGCCGATCTCGGCCCGCTCACCCCCGAGGCAGCAGCCGAGCTTGGCCTCACCACCAATTGCCGCGTCGGGGCCGGTGTCGTCGACGCCTATGCCGGCGCTCTCGCCGTTCTCGGCCCGCTCTCCACCACCCCAGAGCAGATGGATCGCCACTGCGCGCTCATTGCCGGTACGTCCAGCTGTGTCATGGCAATGTCCCAGCACAATCAGCCTATTAGCGGCATCTGGGGCCCGCACTGGGGCACCATTCTCGAGGGTTTCTGGCAGCTAGAGGGAGGGCAATCCGCCTCGGGCGCCCTCCTCGACCACATCGTCAAATGGCACGGCGCCGGTGGCGAGCCCACCGCAGAACTGCACAAAGCCATCTGCGCCCGCATCATGGAACTGCGTGAGACCGAAGGCCTCGCCCTCGCCCGGCGCCTCCACGTCCTTCCCGATTTCCACGGGAACCGCTCCCCCCTCGCCGACCCAAATGCCTTGGGCGTCATTTCCGGCATGACGCTGGACAGCGACTTTGACAGCCTCTGTCGGCTTTATTGGCGCACCTGCGTCGCCATCGCGCTGGGCATCCGACATATCGTCGAAACGCTCAACGCCTCCGGCTACGCCATCGACACGCTCCATGTCACCGGTGGGCACACGAAAAATCCGCTTCTGATGGAGCTTTATGCCGACGCCACGGGGTGCACCGTGGTCGAACCGGCCACTCCGGATGCCACCCTTCTGGGCATGGCCATGGTCGCAGCCTGCGCTGCCGGACTCTACCCTGCGCTCGACCAGGCCTGCGTGGCCATGCAGCAAGGCGGCACGGCCAGACCGGCAAAGCCCGAGGCAGCGCCGCAGTTCGACCGCGACTTCAGCATCTTCCTCGAAATGCTGCGGCATCGCCAAGCCATTGACGCAATGAACTAATATTCGCCTCCCCGGTCAAAATGCCCGCTGACCTCTGCCAAGTTTACAGGCGGCGGGAACCAATTGCCGAAATCTCCGTTTTTTCTGCCATGCAACCGGCAACGGATGCGGTTCGGAACCCCGCAAAGGGGATGGAGGCAAAGATGACCCAAGCTGAAATCAAATCCATCGAGGACGCAGGCCGCTCCACCATGGTCTGGTCGAACGATGTTTATGACAGCTCAGGCCGTTTCGGCGATATCGCCAAGACGCTCATCCCTGCCTTTGTCATTCTGACTGCTGCCACTGCCTTACTTCTCGCCTTGCTCTGACGGGTCGCAGCTAGGGCGTTGAATTATCAAGAATTCCTGGAGGGTTTGACATGACACTTGGCACAATACTGATCATCATTCTCGTGCTGCTGCTGATCGGCGCACTGCCCAATTGGGGCTATTCGCGCGGCTTCGGCTACTTTCCGTCCGGCATTCTGGGCGTGATCCTGGTCGTGATCCTCATTCTCGTCCTGATGGGACGGATATAAAAATCATCCGAACTGGACACTAGGCAAACTGCACGACGTGTCCTTGCGAGCCGACGGTCGCCCCCCTTTCGGCTCGCCATGCCCCGATGTGCTCACGCGCATCGGGGCTATTCTTTCGAAATCCCAAAATGGAACACGCGGAACCTTGACCTAGGTTAGTGCGTTGTTGAATTTCGCAACAGGAGTTAGATTTCCATGGCAAATACGCCCGAAATGACCTCTTCCGCGCGCAAGGCTGCTGCTAGCGCAGCCGATGCAATCCTCGATACCGACCGCGAGCGGGAACTGGAGGCTCAGGTCTCTCAGTTGCAGGATGACCTCAAGGCGATCACCGAGACGCTGCGCAAGCTGACAGAGGAAAAAGCTGGTGAAGTCAAGGACATCGCCCAGGCTGAATTCCGCCAGCTGAAGCGCCGTGGCAAGCATCTGATCGAGGACGCCCAGGATCAGGCCGTCGAGTATGAAGAGCAGCTCAAGGACACGATCCGGGAAAAGCCCCTGACCGCAGTGGCAGCCGCCGCCGGCATCGGCTTCGTTCTGGCCCTTCTGACCCGGCACTGAGGATGAACTTGCTCGCGCCCCTGGCGGCGCTGGTTGGTTTTGAAGCGGAGCGCGTGGCCAGCCGGGCCAAATCCACGGCAGTCACCTATGGCCTGATGGCTGCATTTGGCCTTGTAGGCATAGGGTTTCTGGTTGGAGCGGGCTATATCGCGCTAGCCGCCGCCACCAGCCCGCTGGTCGCCAGCCTGATCATGGGGGGTGTATTCATCCTTCTGGCGCTGGCGGTTTATCTCGGCAGCCAGATCGGCGAGGGTCGCCGAAAGCGAGAAGCCGTGGAGCGGAAGCACTCGAACGATACGAGCGCATTTGTCACCACGGCGGCGCTGACGGCGCTTCCGGCTTTGGCGAAATCACCGATGATGCTGCGCTTCGGCATTCCGGCCGCCATCGTCGCGTTTTTGCTGATGCGCGATAGAGACTAACAGTCCAGAGGGTCAGGCTTACGCCTGGCCCTCATTCTTTTTGGGCAGCAGAACCGGCAGCGCCCGGCGATGCAGGACCAGCTCGACGCGCCGGTCCAGCTTGACCAATTCGCCATCGATAACAGCGTAGGCATTGCGCTTTTTTTGGGGGAAGCGGAGCACGATGCGGCTCACTTCCACTTCACTGACCTGCGGATTGTCCCGCCAGCGCCCGCGCAGAACATCGAGTGCCAGAGTAAGCAGTTCCGTCGTGCCGACAGGCCCGGCCAGATACACGCCGAGCAATCCGCTATCCAGCCGCTCCGCCACCGGGATCGCCCCATTGTCGAGCGGATTATTGGACACCGCAACGCCACTGACCGTGCGGGTCATTGTCCGGCTGCCGCTTTTCAGTTCAACCTCGAACCGGGGAGGATTGAGAGCCGCGGCCCCAATGGCCCTCAGGCTGGCGAACATTTTTCCAAAGCGACTGCTGTAGCTCATGCCCTCGCGAATGCGGACCAGCCGGGCGTGGATCCCCACGCCGAACTGATGGACGAACGGACGCCCATTGGCGGTCGCAATGTCGACGTATCCGACATCCCCCTGGGCGATTGCCGTCAAAGCCTCTTCGAGCCCGGGGGGAAGGCGCAATGCGCGCGCAAACAGGTTCATCGTCCCGGCCGGCAACACTGCCAGTGGCTTGCCGCTCTCGAAAGCCACCGCTGCAGCCGAAGAAATCGTGCCGTCCCCGCCGCCCGCGAGGGTCGCATCGATACGGGCATTCCGCGCCGCAGCGCGCAGTGCTCGCTCGACGTTTTTGCCTTTCACGAGGTGGATTTCCAGATCATGGCCATTGGCGGCGAAGATCTCCGCAGCCCGCTGGGCCAGGGCTTCCACATCTATTGTGCGTAAACTACCGCCATCGCGGTTCAGGATGGCAGCTATGCGCACTATTCGTCCTCGGTGTGGACCGCCATGGCCCGGTTGAGATGAGGCAGCGGAATGGTGATCGTGAGCCCCCCGCCCGCAGTCGGCGAATATTCAGGCTTGCCGCCAAACTGCCCGGACAGCTGCTGGATAATGAGAGAGCCCATCCCGCCCTCCCCGGCTTCGGGAGGCAGGCCCACCCCGTTGTCGGCAATCGAGAGGGTCGGAACCGCGTCCACCCGCGCCAGCGTCACGAGGATCGTCCCGTCGCGACCATCGGGAAACGCATGCTTGAGCGCATTCGTCACCAGCTCGCTGACCAGAATGCCAATCGTCGTCGCATCCCGCGCGCCAACCTCGATATCGTCGATCTCGCACTGGATCGTCACATGCTCGGACATGGTCTGGGTATTGATGATGTCTTCGACGACGGCGTTGAGGAACTCATTGGCCGCGGTCGACTCCAGATCCGCTCCGAGCCTGAGCCTGCGGTGGGCCGACGCAACGGCATGGACACGCAGCCGCGCCGCCTCCAGCGCGCCTTTGACCTCTTCCGATCGGCTGCGCATGATTTGCAGCGCAAGGAGTGACGACACTGTCGCCAGCGAATTGCCGATCCGATGATTGGCATCCTGCAACAGCGCTTCCACCCGCTGGCGTTCGTGCTCGGCATGCGCCCGAGCCTCTTCGATGGCGCGGGTGCGTTCAGCGATTTCAGCCTCCAGCGCCTCGTTCTGCGTCATGAGGCCGCGATGGCGCTGGGCGAGCGCGCTGACCTGACGCTGTGTCCGGCTCAACAGCGCATAGGCCAAAATCGCAGCCGAACAGAGCGCGGCAATCAGCACGGCGGCGAGGACAAGACGCATGCGGTCGATCTCGGCATTGCGATCGACGAGCTTCTGGTTTTCCTCGGCAATGAACTGGTTCAGCGTCTCGCGCACCTCAACCATCAGGCGCGCCCCCCGGCCGGTCTCGGTCAGGCTTTGCGCTTCGGCATCCCGCTGCAGCGAGACAAGTTCAACGGCGCGGGCCATTTCGACCAGTTTACCCTCGATATCGCCGATGATCCCCCGCACCCGTTGACTTTGGACGGGATCGTCGGCGGTCATATCGAGAAGCGCATCAACCTGCGCTTCGATGCTGCCAATCGCGGCGTTATAGGGATCAAGATAGCCAGGATCCCGGGTCAGCAGATAGCCGCGCTGGCTGGCCTCAGCCTCCCCCAGCGTGATGATGAGTTCGCTCGCCTGCTGGCGGACGGCATAGGTCTGCGTGATATCAACGAGCTGGCGGCTGATGCCTTGGATGAGAACCAGGGAGATGAGGCCAGCGAGAATGACAAGTGCGAGGGAGACCCACACGGCAAGGCGGCGCAGACTGATGCGCCCCCAGATCGGAATGGCTATCCCCGTCGACTTTTCGTTCACCCGTGCCCACCCAAGCCTTCTCGGCCGTCCCCGATCTCGAGACGAGCCTTGCCGGTGCCCAATATGCTAATGCCTTGCGCCAATGGCAGCAATGAGGCCGGCACTGAACCGTTGCTGGCGTTTTAGGGAGCGGACTGCACTGTTTGAATAAGGGTGCCCTAGACTATCGCTCCCACGGTCGCTGCGGCCCGCAGGACATCAGGTCCCGGCGCGCACGCCGGGACTTTTCACGTCCACACCAGGGCGCCAGGGGCGCCACCAGCATCAGAACGAATGATTATTGGTCGTGACCTGTGCAGAGACAGCATCCGGCCCATAGTCGGACTCGCCGCTAACCTTGAGCATGTCCTGAAGGCGAGAGCGGGCCCGGCTGACGCGACTTTTCATCGTCCCGACCGCACAATCACAGATGTCAGCCGCCTCTTCGTATGAAAATCCCGAGGCGCCGATCAGAATGATCGCTTCGCGCTGATCATCGGGAAGCTGGGAGAGGGCCTTCTTGAAGTCCTCCATATCCATCGACCCATACTGTGAGGGGTGAACCGACAACCGCTCGGTAAAGGCACCATCGCTATCCTGCACTTCGCGGCCACGCTTGCGCATCTGGCTGTAAAACTCATTGCGCAAGATGGTGAAAAGCCAGGCCTTGATATTGGTGCCCATCTCGAAGCTGGACTGCTTGGCCCAGGCCTTCATCACCGTGTCCTGAACCAGGTCGTCGGCCTTGTCGTGCTTGCCGGTTAGAGATACGGCGAATGCGCGTAAGCTCGGCAGGGTCGCCAACATTTCGCGTTTGAATGACGTCTGTTCAGTCGCCATCCGATCATTCCCCTTCCTGTGCAGGAAGCTTATGTTTTTGGGCTTGCTCGGCGTTGTCGAGCTTCTCCAGCAGGTCTAACAGCTGGTCTGGCACGCCTTCATCCTGGATAGCGCCATAGAGCGCACGCAACCGCGACCCGATGTCGGAATTGACACCGAGTCCGTCATCTGCGCGCCCCGCCAGCGTCCGCATGCGTTGCTGGTTCACAGAGGTTTCCTTCTTCATCCAATCGACCGATCAAAACGCGTAATTGCCGCTTGTTAGCTTTAATGTCTGATAACAAAAAAAGTTCCCCCATCTGGAACTTTTCCGCACCTCGGTAGTTAATCAGTTTCGTGAAATCACGAATACAAGCGTCACCGGGAGTTGTTTTCCATGTCATTGTCCACGCGGATCGCTCCGCACCTGCCCTATCTGCGGCGTTTTTCTCGTGCAGTCACGGGATCGCAGACCTCAGGCGATGCCTATGTGGCCGCCACCTTGGAAGCGCTCATTGCCGACATTTCCCTCTTCCCAGAAGCATCCAGCGATCGCATCTCGCTCTATAAGCTCTTTTCGGCGCTGTTTTCGTCGTCTGCGGTAACCATTCCGGAACCGACTTCGAGCTATGCGTGGGAGAAGCGCGCTGCGGCTAACCTCGCCAACCTTGCACCCCGTCAACGCCAGGCATTCCTATTGGTTGCCGTCGAAGGCTTCACGCACGCGCAGGCCGCTGAAATTCTCTCGGTAACCGATGCCGAATTCGTGCAGCTTCTCGATGAAGCTTCGCGCGATATCTCGCGTCAGGTGGCGACCGAAATCATGATCATCGAAGATGAGCCGCTCATCGCGATGGACATCGAACAGATGGTCGAAAGCCTTGGGCATAAGGTTGTGTCGGTGGCGCGCACGCATAAGGAAGCAGTCAATCTATTCCATCAGACCCAGCCGCGCATGATCCTTGCAGATATCCAGTTGGCCGACGGCAGCTCGGGTATTGATGCGGTCAACGACATCCTCAACTCCCACTCCGTGCCGGTGATTTTCATCACCGCTTTCCCCGAACGCCTCCTGACGGGTGAACGGCCGGAGCCGACATTCCTCGTCACCAAGCCGTTCAACCCGGAAATGGTGAAGGCGCTGATCAGCCAGGCGCTGTTCTTCGACGAGGGCTCTCGCGCAGCAGCGTGATACGTCAAGTTTCTACCCGAAAGGCCGGTTTTCACCGGCCTTTTTCTTTATGGGAGGAACCAGCGATTGCACCGGGCGTTGTTCCAGCAAGATAAATCATGGAGCTTCCCATGCTGTACTATGCACTCGTCTTCCTCGTCATCGCACTGATCGCCGGCGTTCTTGGCTTTGGCGGCGTGGCTGGCGCGTCCGCGGGCATCGCCCAGGTTCTGTTCTTCCTGTTCCTGGCCTTCCTCGTCATCTCGCTGGTTATCGGTCTCTTCCGTCGGACCTAGGTTCGGACGGCATACGTCTAAAAGGGCAGTGCTTCGGCACTGCCCTTTTTTATGGGCCTGGCACAAGCGCGCCGATCCGCCCAGTCCAGTGGTAGATGGCGAGGCCGATCCACTCCTTGATTGCCACAGTCGATACGCTGATGTTCTGAACCGGATTGGCGATGTCGAACCAGAAGCCCACCGGACCGGGACTGCGAAAATCGGTTGGCCAGGGCACGATATCCAGATCCTGCGCCGCGAAGAGCCCGACCGAGCGCGGCATATGGAAGGCCGAGGTCACCAGAAAGACCGGCCCCGCGGCATCATCGAGAAAATCCCGCGAGAGGGCGACATTTTCGTCCGTATTGCGCGAGTCTCCTTCGAGCACCAGCCGATCACTTGCGATCCCGAAACTCGTAAAAAAGCGCGCCGCAGTCACCGCCTCGCTTTCCGTCTCGCCCGAAAGAAGGCCGCTGCCGCCGCTGAGGATGATCTTGGCTTCCGGATAGCGCCCGGCCAGCCAGAGTGTGGCACTTAATCTGTCGCCGGCATCGTTCATCTCGACGGTCTGCCGGGCTGAACTGGGCCGTGCCAGCGTGGCGCCGCCCAGCATGATGATCGCCCCCGCTGTCTCCGGCATCTCGGCCGGCCGGGCAAACCGGTCCTCGAGCGGCTGGATCAGCACATAGCCGAGCGTGGTAAAGCCGGTTGTTCCCAGGACAATTGCCGCCAGAAGAAGGGCTGTCGCAGCGAGCCGAAGGCGCGCTGTCCACAGCAGCGCCAACCCGACAAGGAGCAGCAGCAAGGTAATGCTGAGCGGCTGCGCCAACAGCCAAAACACTTTCGCAGCAACAAAAAACATCCGATTCCTCGCGCCAACACACAGGCATGACCCTATCGCGGCAAATTATGCACGCTCTGTGGCCGTTCGCCTCTGGAACATTCCGTTTTTCCGCTTGCTATCCGGCTGACATTTGCCTTTCTTTAGCGCGGTGAAGATTGTCAGCCTCATATAAGGGCAGTCGCCAGGTCAGGAAGCGCCTGCTCGTCGGGCCAGAACAGTAAGCATGACGCAACTCGAACCCGCTGCGCCGGGAAAATCGCCGATCGTTGAGCTGCGCGATCTGCACAAGTCCTTCGGCGAGCTGGAAGTCCTCAAGGGCATTTCATTTTCTGCGCAGGAAGGCCAGGTCATCACGCTGATCGGCTCCTCGGGATCTGGAAAATCCACCCTTTTGCGCTGCATCAACATGCTCGAAATTCCGAATGGCGGCGACGTCCTCATCGACGGGGAGGCCATTCGCCTGCGCGGAACCGGCGCATCTCGGCGTATCGACGATGAGGGCCAGATCCGCAGGATCCGGTCCGAACTCGGCATGGTGTTCCAGTCGTTCAATCTCTGGGCCCATATGACCATTCTCGAAAATGTCATGGAAGCGCCCCTGGTCGTCCAGAAACGGCCGCGCGCCGAAGTGGAAGCCGAAGCCCGCGCCATGCTCGATAAAGTGGGTATCGGCAGCAAGGCCGACGCCTACCCGTCCCAGCTTTCGGGTGGTCAGCAACAGCGTGCCGCCATCGCGCGGGCGCTTTGCATCAATCCGCGCGTCATGCTCTTTGACGAGCCGACATCGGCGCTTGACCCTGAACTCGAGGTCGAAGTGCTGCGCGTCATCAAGATCCTCGCCGACGAGGGCCGGACCATGATCCTCGTGACCCATGACATGGAATTCGCGCGCACGGTCTCCGACCGGGTCATCTTCCTCCATCAGGGTCTGATCGAGGAAGACGGCACGCCCGAGGAAGTCTTTGGCGCCACGCGCTCTGCCCGTCTCAAGCAATTCCTAAATGCCGCCAGTCACTCCTGACGGCAACAAAGAGAGCAGAACCCGGTCAACCGGGCGATAATAACAGGTCAATCGAACGGAGTACGTTTATGAAGAAGATCATGCTGGCGGCCACTGCGATCCTGGCGCTGACTGGCTCCGCCATGGCACAGGAAACCGTGCGCATTGCCACTGAAGGCGCTTATGCTCCTTGGAACTTCCTTGATGACAGCGGTGCACCTGCCGGTTTCGAAATCGAGCTGGGCAACGCCATCTGCGCCCACGCAGGCCTCACCTGCGAGTGGATCATCAATGACTGGGATTCGATCATCCCGAACCTGCTCGCAGGCAACTACGACCTGATCATGGCCGGCATGTCGATCACCGAGGAGCGCCTCGCGACCATCGACTTCACCCAGAACTACTTCCCGCCCGATCCGTCCAAATATGTCGCTCTGGCCGGCTCGAACCTTGATTTCGCAGCCCTCTCCGGCGCCCGCGTTGGCGTTCAGGGCGGCACGATCCAGGCCAGCTACGCCGAGACCAATCTCAGCGCTGCCAACACCATCATCACCTTCGCCACGGCCGATCAGGCCATGGCCGATCTGGCTGCCGGCAACCTCGACACCATCATCGCCGACGGCGCCTATCTCGAGCCGATTGTTGCCGCTTCGAACGGTGCCATCGAATTTGCCGGTGAAGACGTGCTGATCGGTGGCGGCGTCGGCGCAGGCCTCCGCAAGGACGATGCCGAGCTCAAGGCCGCTGTTGATGGCGCCATCACCGCCCTGAAGAAGGACGGTACCGTCGACACCATCATCGCCAAGTGGTTCGAAGGTCACGGCCCCTACTTCGCCGAGTAATCCTCAATCCCGCCCGCCGCAGGGTCATCACCCTGCGGCGACATTTTTTGCTGGCAACGCTGCATTGCAGGGCCGTGCCGGAGCGACTCCCCGTCCATGACAGACGACATAGCCTTCTGGCTCGCCTATTTGACCAATGGTAAGCACCTGACCTGGTACGCCAGTTTTCAGTTTACCATCTTTGCTGCCCTGTTGGGCGGGGCCCTGGCGGTCGTCTTCGGGCTCACCGGCGCAACCCTGCGCAATTCCCGCTTTCTGCCGCTGCGGCTGATCGGCACGACCTATTCGGCGATCGTGCGCGGTGTGCCGGACGTCTTGTTCTTCCTGTTCTTCCCGCTGGCTTTCGAGCAGGGGGTCGAATGGTTCATCGCGAGCCAGGTCTGCACGCCCGAAACCATCGCGGCGCAGACCTCGTCATGGCCCCCTTGCCGCGAAGCGAACTGGTTCCTGGGCACCACGGAATACCTGCTGCTCGCCAGCGTCTCGCTTGGCCTCGTCTACGGCGCCTTCGCCACCAATGTCATCCATGGCGCCATGCGCGCCGTCCCCAGCGGTCAGCTTGAAGCCGCCCGCGCCTATGGCATGAGCGCGTCGCAGGTGCTGTGGCGCATTCAGATCCGCCAGATGTGGGTCTATGCCCTGCCCGGCCTCTCCAATGTCTGGATGCTGATCATCAAGGCGACCTCGCTGCTCTCGCTGCTGCAGATTGCCGATATCGTGCTTTGGGCCGACCGCCTTGGCGCGCCAAACTTCCTGCCGGCCGTGGGCCTCGTCCACGAAGACTGGCGCTGGCGCTATTATCTCGTGCTGTTCGTGTTCTACATCCTCGTCACCTGGCTCTCTGAGAAGGCCTTCGACGCCATCATGCGCCGTGCGGGTCGTGGCATTCTGAGCGAGGCACAGGGCTGATGCAGGCTTTCCTCGACGATCTCGCTCTCATGGCACCGGCGGTGCTGTTCAATCTCTACTTTGCCGCCGCCTCCATCCCGGTCGGCTTTGTCTTGGCCATCTTCCTGGCGCTGGGCAAGGCATCGTCCAACCCGATCATCAACCGGCTGTCACGCGGCTATATCTATGCCTTCCGGGGCTCGCCGCTCTTCATCCAGTTCTTCATGTTCTATTCGCTGGCCCTGTCACTCAATCTGACAGTCTGGCGTCCCCTGGGCATTTCCGGCTTCGTGCTGCATCCCCTGTTCATGGGCCCGCTCGTGCTGGTGCTGAACACGGCCGCCTATACCGCCGAAATCTTCTACGGCGCCCTGCGCGCCGTGCCGCGCGGCGCCATCGAGGCAGCCCGCGCCTATGGCATGAGCCGCAGTCAGCAGTTCCGTCGGGTCATCTGGCCGAACCTGATCCGTCTGGCCTGGCCGGCCTACACCAATGAAGTGGTCTTCCTCTTCCACGCCACCGCCATCGTCTATCTGGCGCTGCCCGTGGTCGGCGGACAGAAGGACCTGATGATTACTGCCAAGGATCTGTTCGAACGCGATTTCAACGCCTTCCTGCACTTCCCCGTGGCGGCGCTCTACTTCCTCGCGGTTTCGCTGGTGGTGTTCTTCGTCTTTGGCCTTATCTACCAGCGACTGATGCGCCACCTGCCCCAGCCGCCGCGCGTCCGCTACATGCCCAGTTGGATGCGCTAGGAGAGTGCCATGAAGATCATCGCTGATCTCTGCATCGTCCCCATGGGTGTCGGTCCCTCGGTTTCGACCTATATCCGGGAGGTGCGCGACATCCTCGCCACCACCCGCCTCACCCACGAAATGCACGCCAACGGCACCAATATCGAGGGCGAGATGGCAGAGGTCAGCGCTGCGGTGGAAGCCTGCTGTGAACGCCTGCACGAGATGGGCGTCGAGCGCATTTTCTGCACCATGCATTTCTCGACCCGCACCGACAAACCCCAGACCATGGCCGACAAACTGGCCCGTCTCGCCTGAAGAAGCAAAAATGACCTTTCAGCAACACACACGTGACTTCCCCGGTGACGCCCCGGGGCAGACAACGACCCTTTATTGGTACGAGCTGGGCCCGCAGGACGCGCCCACCAAGGTGCACCTGCAGGCAGCGCTCCACGCCGATGAACAGCCGGGCACGATGGCGCTCCATCACCTCCTGCCCATGCTCCGCAAGGCCGATGAGAACGGCCAGCTCAAGGCAAGGTTCGTGGTCTTCCCCTCGGTCAACCCGATGGGTCTGGCGACCCGCGTTCTGCGCCGTCATATCGGCCGCTACGACCTCGAAACTGGCGTCAACTACAACCGCCGCTGGCCAGATCTTTATCCCGCCATTGCAGAGGCTGTGCGCGGCAAGCTGACCGCCGACGCCGCCGCAAACGTCGCGACGCTCCGCAAGGCCGTCGGCGCCTGGATCGACCAGCAAACCCCGGTCACCGCGCAGCAGAAGCTGCGGCTGCACATCCTCAGATCAGCGCATGACGCCGATATCGTCCTCGACCTGCATTGCGACGACGAAAGCCTCATGCACATCTTCACCTCGCCCGAGATGATGCCCGGCCTGCAGGATCTGGCCGACCGCATGGGCGTGGCGGCAACCCTGACGGCTGAGGACAGCGGCGGTGGTTCGTTCGACGAGGTCCTGCCCAATCTCTATCGCAAGGCGCAGCGCGACAATCCGCAGGCCTCAATCCCCATCGCTGTCGAAACCGCGACCCTAGAATATCGCGGCCAGGCCGACACCAATGACGAAATGGGCCAGCTCGATGCGACCGGCCTCTTTGGCTTCCTCGCTGGCCGGGGACTGATCGATGCCGACGTCCCCCCTGTCGAGACTTCCGCGCCCCCGGCAACGCCCTTCGAAGCCACTGAAGTGCTCCGCACAACGCAACCAGGTCTCCTCGCCTATCGGGTCACGCTCGGCGACCGGGTTAAAGCTGGCGATGTCGTAGCCGAGCTGATCGCCATGGATGGCCCCGAGGCGTTCCTCGCGCGCACGCCCATTCGCGCCGGTACGAGCGGCTTCGTCCTCTCCCGCGCCAGCGCCAAATATGTCCCGGCTGGTGCCTCCGTCGCCAAGATCGTCGGCACCGAAGTGCTGCCCACCCGCGCTGGCGGCTACCTGCTCGAAGACTAACGGCCAAAAACAAGATTGCCCGGCCAGGCCGGGCAATCTCTGAAGTCTCTAGAGACCGTGCGCGGCATGCTCCAGCGCGGTCATCACGCCACGCAACTCCGCCAGCCCCTTCATGCGCCCGATGGTCGGATAGCCCGGCTGGGCGCGGCGCCCCAGATCATCGAGAATGTCCTGGCCGTGGTCGGGCCGCATCGGGATGATGGCATCCTTGCGCCCCTCGGCCTTGCGACGGCGCTCCTCGCGGACAATGGCGGCAATCAGCGCCACCATGTCCGTATCCCCGGCCAGGTGCTCGGCCTCGTAGAACGAGCCCATGATATCGCCGTTGTCGCGCTTCACATTGCGCAGGTGGAGGAAGTGAACCTTGGGCCCGAAGCGCTCCATCATGCCCGGAAGGTCATTGTCAGGGCGGGCACCGAGCGAGCCCGAGCAGAGCGTCATGCCATTGGCCGGGCTATCCACCGCATCGAGGATATGTTTGTAGTCTTCCTCGGTGGACATGATGCGCGGCAGGCCGAGCAGCGCGAACGGGGGATCGTCCGGATGGCAGCAGAGCCTGAGCCCAAGCTTTTCGGCTTCCGGCACCACCTCTTCGAGGAAATCGATAAAGTGCTGTCGCAGCTGGTCCCGGCTGATCCTGCCATATTCGGACAGGTGAGCCTGCACGTCCTCGAGCGACATAGATTCCGTTGAGCCCGGCAGGCCCATGGTCACATTGCGGCTGAGCTGCTTCTTCTCGTCCTCGCTCATCGCCGAAACCCGGCGCCCCGCCTCATCGGCGATGGCATTGGTGTAGTCGGCACCAGCGCCGGGGCGCTCGAGAATGTGGATGTCGAAGGCCGCGAAATCATTGATATCAAAGCGCATGCAGGAGCCGCCATTGGGCACGGTCCAGCGCAAATCCGTGCGCGTCCAATCGAGCACGGGCATGAAATTATAGCAGATCACTTCCATGCCGCTTTCAGCCAGATTACGCATGGAAATCTTGTAGTTGGCGATGTGCTCGCGCCAGTCGCCCTTCTGCTTCTTGATGTCCTCGCTGACCGGCAGGCTCTCCACCACGTCCCAGGTCAGCCCCGAGGGCGTGCCGTCTTTGCGCGTGCCGATCTCGGCATAGCGTTTGTCGATCTCCGCACGGCTCCACACCACCCCATTGGGGATATGGTGCAAGGCGCTGACGACCCCCTGGGCACCGACCTGCGTAATATCGTCAATGCTGCAAAGGTCCTTTGGGCCGAACCACCGCCAGGTTTGTCGCAACTTAAAACTCCGTACCAAGAGAAGGTGTTTTGATCATGCTGGCATCACTATTAGCCAGCGCGAGAAGTGTATGGACATGGCAGGGCGTTCCGGCCCGGCACCAGCAGGCGAGGTTTTTCCCGCCCAGCGCCGCACGAATAGCGTCGCGTGTAGGGGGCCGCCGGATGGCGCTGATTTCGCCGTTCATCCAGCGGGCGTGACGCGCCACCGCCTCTGCCTGCGCCGCCTCTTTGCCAAGTCCGGTTTCCGCCATCACCTCGGCGATGGTGAAAGGATTGCCCCAGGCCCCCGGGCGCGCCACGGACTGCGCCGGCAAACCATTGAGCGTATGCGAAACGGCCTGCAGGTCGAAACCCGCCTTGCGTGACAGGACGATCCGCGCCGGTTTCATTTGCGCATGTCCTTGTCATAAACGAACTTGGGCATTTCCCATTTGAACCACAGCGCAGTGACGCGCAGAACAAAGCCCACCACAATGGCAATCGCCGCCATCAGATCGAGCGGCATGCCGCCGAGATAGCCGAGGTAATAGATGATGCCCGCCACCATCGAGACGGTGGCGTAGAGCTCGCCCTGGAAGATCAGTGGCACGTCATTGCAGAGCACATCGCGTAAAATGCCGCCGGCGGTCCCGGTCACCATGCCCGCCACGATGACAATGATCGGATGCACACCGGCCTCGATGCCGATATTGCAGCCGATCACCGTGAACACCACCAGGCCGAGCGCATCGAGCAGAAGAAACGGCCATTTGAGTTTGTCGATGACCCGTGCCAGCGGGATGGTCAGCAGCGCCGCGCTGCACACCAGCAGCAGAACATAGGGATTGGCGACCCAGAGCAGGGGATAGTGGTCGAGCAGGATATCCCGGATCGTCCCACCGCCAAGAGCGGTCACGCAGGCAATCAGGCACACGCCGAACCAGTCCATGTTCCGGCGCCCGGCCGCCAGCGCGGCCGTCATCGCCTCGGCAGTAATGGCGATGTAGAACATGATACTCAGCATGAAATGCCCTCAAGCGCGGTAGAATCTGGATCGCAAGGGCCCATTCCACCATAGGCGCCGCCCCAAAGCCTAGAGATAAGGCGGCGGGGAGCGCTTTGTCTGTGGCCTGCTACAGGAAATCGGCACGGTGCGGCGTGAACGCGTCGACGAGCCTGCCTTTTTCCAGCGCGACAACGCCGTGGGTGACCCCCGAGGGCACGATGAAGCTGCCGCCCTGCCCGACTATCTGGGTCTGGTCACCGATCGTTACCTCAAAGCTGCCCTCGGCAACATAGCTCACCTGTACATGCGGATGGCTGTGAAGCGCGCCGACAGCACCCTTCTCGAAGCCAAACTCGACCTGCATCAACTCAGGCAGATGGATCAACACGCGACGGGTATTGCCGGGCGCCAGTTCGATCCATGCGCTGTCCTCGGCCTGGGCGAAGAGTTTTGGTTCAGTCATGATGTCTACCTCGCGAGCCAGCCGCCATCCACGGGGATGACAGCGCCATGCATGTAATTGGATGCGGGGGCGAGAAGGAAAACCGCCGCATCGCCGATATCGGATGGAACGCCCCAGCGACCAGCCGGAATGCGACCGAGAATGGCCGAAGACCGCTCGGGATCATTGCGCAGGGCCTCGGTATTATTGGTTTCGATATATCCCGGGGCGATGGCGTTCACATTGATGCCCTTGGCCGCCCATTCATTGGCGAGCAGCCGCGTGATCCCCAGCACACCGCTCTTTGACGCCGTATAGCTCGCCACGCGGATGCCACCCTGAAAACTGAGCATCGAGGCGATGTTGACGATCCGCGCACCGCGTCCCGCCGAGATGGCCTTCTTGCCGAGCGACTGGCTGAGAAAGAACATCGTCTTGAGGTTGATATCCATCACCGCGTCCCAATCCGCCTCGGTGAAATCGACCGCATCGACACGCTTGATGATCCCGGCGTTGTTGACGAGACCATCGATGGGGCCATGCTCTTCCCAGGCCGTTTCGAACATCGCCTGGGCATCCAACGCCGAGCCGAGATCTGCCCGCATTTCGGCAAAATCGGCACCTTGCCCGGCCATTAGCGAGGCGGTCACTTCCATGCTCGACCGCCCCACGCCGACAACCCTGCCCCCTGCCCGGCCAATCGAGAGCGCGATGCCCTGCCCGATGCCGGTGTTGGCGCCGGTGACCATGATGGTCTTGCCGGCAAGGCTGAAAGCCGTGAGGTCGGTCACCGCAGATCCTCCATGGCGACCTTTTCGACGTCGGTATAGTCGACATTGTCGCCAGCCATTGCCCATATGAAGGTGTAGGAACCGGTGCCGGCCCCGCAATGGATAGACCAGGGCGGCGACAGGATCGCCTGCTCATTGCGCACGATGAGATGGCGCGTTTCGTCCGGCTCGCCCATCAGATGCACCACGAAAGCGTCGGGCTGCAGGTCGAAATAGAGATAGGCTTCCATGCGCCGGTCATGGACATGCGCGGGCATGGTGTTCCACAGCGAGCCCGGTGCGAATTCAGTCAGCCCGACCACCAGCTGGCAGGTCTGGACGCTGTCCGCATTCACATATTGGTAGATCGAGCGCTCATTGGCGGTTTCGCGTGCGCCCATGTCGAGCCGCTTTGCGCCCGACTGACGCAGGAGTTTTGCCGGATAGCTGGCGTGGGCCGGCGCACTGAGGAGATAGAACTTCGCACCGGCGCCGGCAAAACGGACATCCTGCGCTCCCATGCCGACATAGAGCATGTCGCGCGGACCAACGTCGTGCGTGGTCCCGTCAACGATGATGCGCCCCGCTTCCCCGATATTGACCGCGATCATCTCGCGCCGGTCGAGAAAAGCCTTGGTCCCCGTCGGCTTGATGGTTTCGAGCACGAGTTCCCCGCCACCCGGCACCGCTCCACCGACGGCCATCCGGTCATAATGCGAATAGGTCCAGCGCACTGCGCCGTCGGCGAAGAGATCGTCGATGAGGAAATTCTCGCGCAGCTCGGCCGTGCCCATGCCCGCAGCCCCAGCCGGATCAATGGCAAATCGGATGTCGTATTCGGTACTCATTTTGGCTCCTGAAAATCTCTTGGCCGGAATGTCGGGGCGATCAGTGGCTTAGCGCTTGCTCGGCCAGGCGGACGCGATAGCGCTCCTGGCTGCGGGACAGGTGGTCCCGCATCGCCTCGCGCGCCGCGTCACCGTCCTGCGCTGAAATCGCCGCGAGGATATGTCTATGCTCTTCGTGCAGCCCCGCCTGATAGTCATAGGTAAGCACGCTCTCGGTCCCCCAGGGCGATGCGACATCGCAGGGGATGGTACGGCTCCCCAAGGCATCGAGCACTTCCATGTAGAACGGATTATTGGTGGCCGCCGCGATGGCGCGATGGAAGGCGAAGTCGGTCTTGCCGGTCGGGTTTCCCGCCTTGAGCAGGCGGCCGAACTCGTTCCAGGCTTCATGGATCGCGGCTTCCTGGCTGGTGCTCCGTCGCATTGCGGCCAGGCCAGCCGACTCGATCTCGATGCCCATGCGCACTTCGAGCACATTGAGAGCGACCGAAATCTTGTTCGATGCCTCTCCCATCATATTGTTGAATGTGCTGGCAAAACTCGCCAGCACAAAGACCCCTGCCCCCTGCCGGGACTGAACGCTGCCCTCGGCCGCCAGCGCCGCTATCGCCTCGCGGATCACCGTTCGGCTGACCCCGAACTGTACCGTCAGCTGACTCTCTGTGGGCAGCTTCATGCCCGGCACCAGCTCCCCGGTCACAATACGCTGACGCAGCGTATTGATGACCAGCTCGGCAAGCTTGGGTTTTCGCGTTGGCGGCGGAATGATCTGGGCTACTGACATGGCGCTAGTGGAACAGGCTCGGCAGCCACAACGACAGCGCCGGGATGTAGGTGACGAGGCCGAGAACGATCAGACCCGCCAGATAGAAGGGCCAGACGCTCCTCATGGCGGCCCAGATCGAGATCTTGCCGACCGCCGCCGCCACGAATTGGACGGGTCCTAACGGCGGGGTGTTCAGCCCGATACCGAGATTGAGGATCATGATCACCCCGAAATGGACGGGATCGACGCCGAACTTCTGCACCATCGGCAGGAAGATCGGGGTGGTGATGATGATCAGCGGCCCCATGTCCATGAACGTACCCAGCAAGAGCAGCAGCACGTTGATGAGCAGCAGCACCATCAGCGGATCGGTGGTGAGGTTTGAGATCGCGTCGGTAAGGATCGGCGCGACCCGCAGATAGGCCATCAGCCAGCCGAAGGAGGCGGCGGCGCCGATGATGAACAGCACCATGGAGGTGGTCCGCACCGCGCCTTTCACCGAGTGAACAAACTCGCTCCAGCTCAGCGAGCGGTAGACGAGCAAGGTCACCAGCAACGCGTAGATCACGGCGATACAGGAGCTTTCCGTGGCGGTAAAAATACCCGATCGGACGCCGCCGAAGATGATGACGATCAGCATCAGCCCCGGAATGGACACAAGGAAATACTGGAATGCCTTGGCAAAGCCCGGAAAGGGCTCGGTGGGGTACCCACGCTTGACCGCCACGATATAGGCGGTGATCCCCAGGGCCAGTGCGAGGAGCAGCCCAGGAATGATCCCGGCGGTGAAGAGGTCGGCGATGGAAATGCGCCCTCCACCCGAGAGCGAATAGATGATCATGTTGTGGCTGGGCGGCAGCAGCAAGGCGATGAGCGCTGCCATCGAGGTGACATTGACCGCATAGTCCGCGCCATAGCCGCGGGCCTTCATCTGCGGGATCATGATGCCGCCCACGGCAGCAGCCTCTGCCACTGCAGAGCCGGAGATGCCGCCGAAGAGCGTCGAGGCAGCGACATTGACCTGCCCCAGGCCGCCACGGACATGGCCGATCAGCGCCCCGGCAAATTGGATGATCCGCGCCGCAATACCCCCGCGCATCATCAGGTCGCCGGCGAAGATGAAGAACGGAATGGCAAGGAGCGTGAACCCGGCGACGCCGGAATTGAGCTGCTGGAACACCACGATCGCCGGGCGCCCAAGATAGACGATGGTGGCAAAGCTGGCGATGCCGAGGCAGAAGGCGATAGGCGTTCCGACCAGCATCAGAGCTGCGAAGACACCGAAGAGAATCCAGTATTCCATAGTGATCAAGCCTCGGTCACGAGTTCGGCTGGCGGTTCATCGACCGGCTCCCCGGCAGCGCGCGCCAGCAGGCGCTCAAGCGAGAACAGCATCATCAGAGCACCGGAAATGACCACCGGCAGGTAGGTGAAGGTCTGCGGGATACCAAGCACGGGAATGCGCACGGTCCAGCCGCGCAGGGCCAGTTCACCCCCGAAATAGACCATCCCGAAAGCAAAGCCGAAAATCGCTATGTCGCTGATCGAACGGAGATACTTCTTGCCGCTGGGCGGCAGCGCGTAGAGCAGGACGTCAAAGCCCATATGGAAATTCTCGCGCACGCCGACGGCGGCGCCGAGAAAGATGAACCAGCTCATCAGCATGATCGCCGCGCCCTCGGTCCAGGACGGAGAGGCGTTGATCACATAGCGCATGAACACCTGGTAGGCGACGATGGCTGTCATCACGACCAGCCCCACGCCGGCGAGCAGGAGAATGAAGTTGGAAATTGCCCGCAACACGCGACTGACAGGCACGAGGCTTTCTTTCACGTCTGGTCCTCCAGGAAAGAGCCGAGCCGGGGCAAGCAGCCCCGACCCGGTGCTTTGGCTTTAAAGTCAGCCTTCAGTAGCCTGGATGCGGGCGACCAGATCCTGCAGCTGCGGATCGGTGACATACTTCTCGTAGACCGGCTTCATCGCTTCAATGAACGGAGCCTTGTCGACTTCGTTGATCGTCGCGCCGAGAGCTTCGACGGCGGCCTTGGATTCAACTTCCTTGGCGGACCAGAGATCACGCTGATAGGGCACGGATTCCTTGGCGGCTTCGCGCATCGCGGTCTGGACTTCAGGCGACAGGCCATCCCAGACGACCTTGGAGACAACCAGCACTTCGGGCACCATCAGATGCTCGTCGAGCGAATAGAACTTGGCGACCTCAGCGTGGCCGGCCGTGTCATAGCTCGGGTAGTTGTTTTCAGCGCCGTCGATAACGCCGGTCTGGATGCCAGAGTACACTTCGCCATAGGGCATTGGCGTGGCGTTGGCGCCGAGGGCACCGACCATGTCCACGAAAATGTCCGACTGCATGACGCGGAATTTGAGCCCATCCATGTCGGCAGGCGAGTTGATCGGCTTGGAGCTGTTGTAGAACGAGCGGGCACCGCCATCGTAGAAGGCCAGCGCGATCACATCGACCTTCTCGAAAGCCGCCAGGATTTCTTCGCCGATCGGGCCATCGAGCACATTGTGGAAGTGTTCGGCGGAGCGGAAGATAAAAGGCAGCTGGGTGACGGTGGCTTCCGGCACCTGGGTATTGAAAGCACCGATCGAGATACGGTTGAGATCAAGCACACCGAACTGGGTCTGCTCGATGGTGTCGGCCTCCTGCCCCAGCTGGGCGGAGTGGAACACTTCGACGCTATAGGCGCCGTCGGTCTTTTCGCTGAGCAGCTCACCGAACTTCTTGACCGCTTCCACGGTGGGATAGCCGTCAGGATGGGTGTCCGATGAGCGCAGCACCGTCTGGGCGCTGGCCCCGGACACCATTAAGGTCGCAGCCACGGCAAGGCCGGCCGCCATTTTCGGCAGATACAACATTCGAATCCTCCCAAATTCTCACACGTCCGGCACGTCTCCCCGAGGCGCCGGCGTCAGTCGGCAGCTCGCGGCGCCGATCTGCAGGAAAACTAGTATGGAAGGAAAATACAAGTCAACATACAATCAACCGCAACTTGTATGATGACTTTACTGAATAAGCAAAGGGGCGGATCAACACCGCCCCTTTGCATTATTGAACAACAACTTCAGCGTCTTGCTGGCAGCTGGCTAGATGTGGATGGCACCATCACCCAAAGCCAGCGCGGCCTCGCGGATGGCTTCCGACATGGTCGGGTGTGCGTGGGTGGTGCGAGCCAGATCTTCGGAAGCACCCGAAAATTCCATCAGCGTCACCAGCTCATGGATCATCTCGCCGGCATTCTTGCCCACGATATGCGCGCCCAGCACGCGGTCTGTCTCGACGTCGGCGAGGATTTTTACAAAACCCTGGGTCGCCACCATGGCCTTGGCCCGACCATTGGCCGTAAACGGGAACTTGCCGATCTTGTAGTTGACGCCATCGGCCTTGAGTTCGTCCTCGGTCTTGCCGACGGAGGCGACTTCCGGATTGGTGTAGACCACCGAGGGAATGGCGGCGTAATTGACGTGACCCGCCTGGCCCGAGAGAATTTCGGCAATGGCAATGCCTTCGTCCTCGGCCTTGTGGGCCAGCATCGGGCCGGCGACCACGTCACCAATAGCGTAGATGCCGTCGACCGACGACTTGTAATGGGCATCAACGCGAACACGGCCGCGCTCGTCGAGCGCCACGCCGACAATGTCGAGCCCCAGGCCTTCGGTGAACGGCTTGCGGCCAATGGCGACCAGCGCCACATCGGCGTCGAGCAGCTCGACGTCTCCGCCTGCTGCCGGCTCCACCCGCACCTTGAGCGAGCCGTCTTCCTGCTTGTCGATGCCGTCGACCTTGCTGGACAGGCGGAATTCCATGCCCTGCTTCTGCAGCATGCGCTGGAACTGACGCGCCACTTCGCTGTCCATGCCCGGCAGGATGCGATCGAGATACTCGACAACGGTGACCTTGGCGCCAAGGCGCGCCCAGACCGAGCCCAGCTCCAGCCCGATCACGCCGGCCCCGATGACGAGGAGGCGACCGGGAACCTTGTCCAGCGCCAGTGCACCTGTGGAGGTGACGACGGTCTTTTCGTCGATTTCGATGCCCGGCAGATTGGCCGAGACCGAACCAGTGGCAATGACGATATTCTTGGTGGCGATTTCCTGCTGGGCGCCGGTCTGCGGCGTCACCAGAACCTTGCCTGCGGCCGGGATCGAGCCAATGCCGCGGAAAACAGTGATCTTGTTCTTCTTGAACAGATAATCGACGCCGCCAACGTTGGAATTCACCGTGTCGGTCTTGTGGTTCATCATCTGCGGCAGGTTGAGCTGCGGCGCAGGAATGTCGATACCGAGGGCCTTGAACCCATGGCCGGCCTCTTCAAACAGCTCGGAAACATGCAGCAGCGCCTTGGAGGGAATGCAGCCGATATTGAGGCAGGTCCCGCCCAGCGTCGGCCACTTCTCGACCACGGCCACTTTCATCCCAAGCTGCGCCGCGCGAATTGCGCAGACATAGCCGCCAGGGCCCGAACCGATGATGGTGAGGTCGAATTGATCTGCCATGTTTCTCTTTGCCTCAGAAGATTAGCGCTGGTGTTTCTGCATGTCGCCTAAAGGCCAGCAGCACAGATGTAATGTGGATTGCGCCAATAAACCACCATCCGCGCACTATACCATTGCGTTACACCACCGGGCACAAGCCAGCAACGCGCACCAGGGCTTGGGGGCGTGCCGATTGGGCAAGACCCCGCCCCGGTATCAGAAGGCGACGCCGACAAAGAGCAGGACGAGACCAATCAGGGAGATGGTCCAGATCAGCGAGCGAATATAGGGCGCCTCGATGAAATAGGCCGGCAGATAGACCCAGCGGCTCCAGAACCAGATCTGGCTGCCCCATTGGGTGAACCCGTCCGATCGACCCGAGAGTTCGGTGGCGACGGCGAGGGTGATGAAGATGCCGTAGGTTTCGAGGAAATTGCGCAGGGCCTTTTCGCCACGCGCCGCCCATTTGCCCGGCGGACGTTCGCCATCACGCTGGCCATTGGCAAATTTCACACCATAATCAAGGCGATAGACGGTCGATTGCACCGCCAGATAGGCAAAGGCGAGCGCAGCGCTCCAGACGAGAAGTGTCAGCTCAAGGCTCATTGGATTTATCCCCACTATCCCCCTTATACGCGGGCGGGACACCAAAGGTTTCAACCCCCATTTGGGCGAGCCTCTTCCGACCGCCAGTCTATACCGGAGTTCGGAGGGGGAGGATAAATCAGGAGGAGGCCGAGATTTCCTGAGCGCGTTTCAGGGGATCGGGCAATTGCTGGTCGATGTCGAGCGCGCCGGTTTCCACCTGTTCGAGGAAGGTCCGGCAAAAGCTGTTCTTGTTGTCGGCCTGGTTATAGGCGGACATGATCTGGCTGCCGCCATAGGTCTCGGCGGCTGCCTGCTGCCCCTCGGCACCCCCGCCCAGCCGGGCGATCACCCGGTCTGCAAGGTCCAGAAACCCTATGTTTCTGAGGTACCAGTTCTCGGCAGCGGTCTTGTAGGCACCATCGAGACCGGTGTTCTCGTAGCAATGGGTGGTCATGACCTCGACGATGGCCTGCGAGCCATGGAAGGCCATGAGCTCCCCCACCAGCTGGGTATTTGCGGCGACGTCCTCCTGCGCCGACGCGGGAGAAATTGCGCCAAAACACAGGGCTGCCAGAACCACAAAACGTCGCAAACCACACCTCGAAAAATAATCCAGACACAGCCTTAGCGTCACAATCTGCTAACAGACTGCTAACGTTTGCCGTGACGTTAAACACCAATCGGTGAACAAAAAAGGGTCCGGCGAACCGGACCCTTTTTCAATCAGCAAAATGCGGCGATCACAGGTCAAGCACGAGGCGTTCGGGCGCCTCGAGGCTTTCCTTGACGCGCACGAGGAAGGTCACGGCCTCCTTGCCGTCGACGATGCG
The DNA here is from genome assembly GCF_029201565.1 of Devosia sp. SD17-2. GTDB lineage: Bacteria > Pseudomonadota > Alphaproteobacteria > Rhizobiales > Devosiaceae > Devosia. The sequence continues at coordinate 1,174,241 of NZ_CP104002.1, read as the reverse complement.
GTGATCATAGCTGAGGGCGAGATACATCATCGGGCGGATGACGATCTGGCCGCCGACGACAACCGGACGCTCCTGGATCTTGTGCATGCCCAGAATGCCCGACTGGGGAGCATTGAGGATCGGGGTCGACATCAGCGAGCCGTAGACGCCACCATTGGAGATGGTGAAGGTGCCGCCCTGCATGTCAGCCATGGACAGCTGGCCATCGCGCGCCTTGCGGCCGAGATTGCCGATTTCCTTCTCGATCTCGGCGATCGACATCTGGTCGGCATCGCGCACCACCGGCACGACGAGGCCCTTGTCGGTGCCGACAGCCACGCCGATATGGGCGTACTGCTTGTAGATCAGGTCATCGCCGTCGATCTCTGCATTGACCGCCGGGATTTCCTTGAGGGCGTGGACCACAGCCTTGGTGAAGAAGCCCATGAAGCCGAGCTTGACGCCGTGCTTCTTCTCAAAGAGCTCCTTGTACTGGTTGCGCAGGTCCATCACCGGCTTCATGTCCACCTCGTTGAAGGTGGTGAGCATGGCGGCAGTGTTCTGCGCATCCTTGAGGCGGCGGGCGATAGTCTGGCGCAGGCGCGTCATCTTCACGCGCTCTTCGCGAACCGCATCATCGGCAGAGCTCGGAGCGCGCGGGGCTGCGGGCTTTGCAGCAGGGGCCGGAGCGGCAGCGGCGGGAGCCGTGGTCTTGGCCAGGGCGGCAAGCACGTCTTCCTTGAGCACCTGACCGGCCTTGCCCGAACCGGCGATGGCGCCGGCATCAAGACCCTTTTCATTGATCAGCTTCTGGGCCGAGGGGGCCGGAGCACGATCGGTGGCGGCGGCAGCCTGCGGTGCGGCAGCCGGTGCAGCGGGAGCAGCAGCAGGCGCTTCGGCCTTGGGGGCGGCCTTGGGCGCAACGGCAGCACCAGCACCGGCAGCAATGGCGCCGAGCAGCGCGCCGACGTCGACCGTGTCACCCGGCTGGGCGGCGATCGCTTCGAGCACGCCGGAGGCCGGTGCCGGCACTTCGATGGTGACCTTGTCGGTTTCGAGCTCGACGATGGGCTCGTCGGCAGAGACGGCGTCCCCGACCTGCTTGTACCACTGGCCGATGGTGGCCTCGGTGACGCTTTCGCCCAGGGTAGGCACCCGGATTTCTGTCGACATGGAATGTTGTCCTTCTATTTCGGGCCAGAGCGCCACCGTCCTAAGGACGAATGTGGCGCTCAATATGACTTGTCACAAGGCTCAGGAGCCCAAGGCATCGTCGAGGAACGCCTGGAGCTGCTCCAGGTGAACGCTCATGCGGCCCGTAGCGGGCGAAGCGGCCGCCGGACGGCCGGAGTAGCGCACGCGCTGGTGGCCACGGCCCATCTGGTCGAACACCCATTCCACATAGGGCTGGATGAAGGCCCAGGCACCCATGTTGCGGGGCTCTTCCTGGCACCAGATCACTTCCGCATTGGGGAAGCGGCTCAGCTCGTCAAGCAGCGCCTTGGCCGGGAACGGATAGAGCTGCTCGATGCGCAGGAGATAGACATCGTCGATGCCCTTCTTCTCGCGATCTTCGAGGAGGTCGTAATAGACCTTGCCGGTGCAGAGGACGACGCGACGGATCTTTTCGTCCGGCTGGAGGCGGATAGTGGTCTTGGGCAGACCGGGGGCCTCGGCATCGTCCCAGAGGAGGCGATGGAAGACACTGTCCGGACCAAGCTCGACGAGGCCGGAGACCGCACGCTTGTGGCGCAAGAGGCTCTTGGGCGTCATCAGGATCAGCGGCTTGCGGAAGTCGCGCTTGAGCTGCCGGCGCAGCACGTGGAAGTAGTTGGCCGGCGTCGTGCAGTTGGCGACCTGCATATTGTCTTCGGCGCAGAGCTGGAGGAAGCGCTCGGGACGCGCGGAGGAGTGCTCCGGCCCCTGCCCTTCATAGCCGTGCGGCAGGAGCATCACGAGGCCCGACATGCGGAACCACTTGCGCTCGCCCGAAGAGATGAACTGGTCGATGACGACCTGCGCACCGTTCACGAAGTCGCCGAACTGGGCTTCCCACAGCGTCAGCGCCCGCGGATCGGCGAGCGAATAGCCGTATTCGAAACCGAGCACCGCCTCTTCGGAGAGCATCGAGTTGATGACCTCGTAGCGGGCCTGATCGGGCGTGAGATTGTTCAGCGGGGTGAAGGTCTTGTTTTCCACCTGCTGGTCATTCAGCACCGAGTGGCGCTGGCTGAACGTGCCGCGTTCCGAATCCTGGCCGGAAAGGCGCACAGGGTGCCCTTCGGTAACAAGCGTACCAAAGGCCAGCGCCTCGGCCGTCGCCCAGTCGATGCCCTCGCCGCTCTCAATTGCCTTGAGGCGGTTGTCGAGGAAGCGCTTGACCGTCTTGTGGACGTTGAACTCGGCCGGAACCTTGGTGAGCTGGGTTCCGATAGCGACCAGACGGTCGAGATCGACACCGGTGTCACCGCGGCGCGGGCCTTCATCGGCGGCCGGCTTGAAGCTCTTCCAGGCGCCGTCGAGCCAGTCGGCTTTGTTCGGGCGATAGTCCTGGCCGGCTTCGAATTCGGCCTCGAGCTTGGCCTTCCAATTGGCGCGCATCTGCTCGACGTCGTTCTCGGAGAGCACGCCTTCAGCGATCAGCTTTTGCGAATAGATCTCCAGGGTCGTCTTGTGCGACCGGATCTTGGAGTACATCAGCGGCTGGGTGAAGCTGGGCTCGTCGCCTTCGTTGTGACCGAAGCGGCGATAGCAGAACATGTCGATGACGACAGGCTTGCCGAACTTCTGGCGGTATTCGACAGCCACCTTCGCCGCGAACACGACAGCTTCCGGATCATCGCCATTCACATGCAGAACCGGCGCCTCGATCATCTTGGCGACGTCGGTCGGATATGGCGAGGAGCGCGAATAGATCGGCGAAGTGGTAAAGCCGATCTGGTTGTTGATGACGAAGTGGATCGACCCACCCGTGCGGTGACCCTTGAGGCCGGAGAGCCCCAGACATTCGGCAATCACACCCTGGCCGGCAAAGGCCGCGTCGCCATGGATCATCAGGGGCAGGACCATGGACCGGTCCGGCTTGCCATCCTGGGCGATGTTGACGAGCTTGCCATCGGGAGCGATGTGCTGGTCCTGCTTGGCGCGCGACTTGCCGAGCACCACGGGATCAACGATTTCGAGGTGAGACGGATTGGCCGTCAGCGACAGGTGCACCTTGTTGTTGTCGAACTCGCGGTCCGACGACGCGCCAAGATGGTACTTCACGTCGCCCGAACCCTCGACGTCGTCGGGGTAGAAGGCGCCGCCCTTGAATTCATGGAACAGCGCGCGATGCGGCTTGGCCATGACCTGGGTCAGAACGTTGAGACGGCCGCGGTGGGCCATGCCCAGCACGATATCCTTGATGCCAAGGGCACCGCCGCGCTTGATGATCTGCTCGAGCGCCGGAATAGTGGCTTCGCCGCCATCAAGGCCGAAGCGCTTGGTGCCGGTATACTTGACGTCGAGGAACTTTTCGAAGCCTTCGGCCTCGATCAGCTTGTTGAGGATCGCCTTCTTGCCTTCGGCGGTGAAGGTGATTTCCTTGTCCGGACCCTCGATGCGCTCCTGAATCCACTGCTTCTCTTCCGGATCGGAGATATGCATGAATTCGATCCCGAGCGTGCCGCAATAGGTGCGCTGCAGGATGGCCAGCATCTCTGGGATGGTGGCGTATTCGAGGCCCAGATAATTGTCGATGAAGATCTTGCGGCTGTAGTCGGCCTCGGTGAAGCCGTAGCTGAGTGGATCAAGCTCGGGGGCCGGTTCGTCGGCCTTGAGCTTGAGCGGATCAAGATCGGCATGCAGATGGCCGCGCATGCGATAGGCGCGGATCATCATGATGGCACGGATCGAATCCCGGGTCGCCTGCAGCACGTCTTCGGCGCTGGCGGAAGGCTTGCCTTCGGCGACGGCCTTCTTGGTCGTGGCCTTTTCGGCCTTGACCGCGATCTCGCCCCAATTGCCGTCAAGCGCAGCTATCAGGTCGCCGCCGGCCGCCTGCGGCCAATCCTTGCGACCCCAGCTGGGACCTTCAGCATTCCGGACGGCGACGTCCTGGCTGTCGTCCAGACGGGAAAAGAAGCTCGACCAGGTCTCGTCGACACTGCTCGGGTCAGACTTGTAACGGGAGTAAAGTTGTTCGATGTAGTCAGCGTTCCCCCCATAGAGGAACGAGGTCAGCAAGAACGCGTCGTTCTTTTCCTGTCGTGTCATCGCTTTTTGTGCGAGGCGCCGCCCCGCCATCCTTTGAAACGAGCCGGCGAGCCGGCCTCAATGCGGTCCCTTGATTACGATCGGATACTGACCGCTTATCCTTAGTATCCTGTTAAGTGAACGACCCCTGAGCAGGGTCGTGGCTCAGATATCGAGAGACCTTGGCCTAATCTTGGCTAGCATCCCTCTGGGCAGTTAGCGCGGCGAATTTCGCCGCGCCCAGTGACGATCCCGTGAAGGGATCCGTTATATAAGTCGTGCACTTCCGTCGGCGGTAAAAGACAACTCTACTGACCTTATTGGTCGAGATGTATACTTTCAGACAAAAGCGCTGGTCGGTTAACCCTTGAGCACGTCCACGAGGGTCTTGCCGAGTCGTGCGGGCGACGGCGACACCGTGATCCCGGCCGCTTCCATGGCCGCGATCTTGGATTCCGCATCGCCCTTGCCGCCGGAAACGACAGCGCCGGCATGGCCCATGGTGCGCCCCTTGGGTGCGGTGCGCCCGGCGATAAAGCCGGCCATGGGCTTCTTGCGGCCCTTCTTGGCTTCGTCGATCAGGAACTGCGCCGCTTCTTCTTCAGCCGCGCCACCGATTTCGCCGATCATGATGATCGACTCGGTCGCGTCGTCGGCGAGGAACATCTCGAGCACGTCGATGAACTCGGTGCCCTTCACCGGATCGCCGCCGATGCCAACAGCCGTGGTCTGGCCAAGGCCCTCATTGGTGGTCTGGAACACGGCCTCATAGGTCAGCGTGCCCGAGCGCGAGACGATACCGACCGAACCCTTGCGGAAGATCGAGCCCGGCATGATGCCGATCTTGCACTCTTCCGGGGTGAGGATACCGGGGCAGTTCGGGCCGAGGAGGCGCGAATTGGAGCGTTCGAGGCGGGCCTTGACGCGCACCATGTCGGCCACCGGAATGCCTTCGGTGATGCAGGTGATGAACGGGATCTCGGCTTCAATGGCTTCGATGATCGCGTCGGCAGCACCGGCAGGCGGCACATAGATCACCGATGCGTCAGCACCGGTAGCGTCGCGGGCTTCGGCAACCGTAGCATAGATCGGCAGGCTTTTGCCGGCAGCGCCAGTCCAGGTTTCGCCACCCTTCTTGGGGTGAATGCCGGCAACCATCTGGGTGCCGTAATAGGCCAGCGCCTGTTCGGTGTGGAACGTGCCGGTCTTGCCGGTCAGGCCCTGAACGAGGATCTTGGTGTCTTTGTTGACGAGAATAGACATGCTTTCCAGTCCCCTGAATTAGCCGTTGACCGCAGCGACGATCTTCTTCGCCGCATCGTCGAGATCGTCTGCCGCCGTGATGGCGAGACCGGATTCGTTGAGGATCTTCTTGCCCAACTCGACATTGGTGCCTTCGAGGCGCACCACCAGCGGAACCTTGAGGCCCACTTCCTGAACCGCAGCGACAACGCCTTCGGCGATGACGTCGCACTTCATGATGCCGCCGAAGATGTTGACGAGGATGCCCTCGACCTTCGGATCGGCGGTGATGATCTTGAACGCAGCCGCGACCTTCTCCTTGCCGGCGCCACCGCCGACGTCACAGAAGTTCGCCGGCTCCTTGCCGTAGAGCTTGATGATGTCCATGGTCGCCATGGCGAGGCCCGCGCCGTTCACCATGCAGCCGATATTGCCGTCGAGCGCCACATAGGCGAGGTCCCACTTGGAGGCCTCGATTTCCTTGGCGTCTTCTTCGGTTTCGTCGCGCAGCGCCTTGATGTCGTCGTGGCGGAAGAGCGCATTGCCGTCGAACGACACCTTGGCGTCGAGGACGCGCAGATGGCCGTCCTGCATGACGATCAGCGGGTTGATCTCAAGCAGCGCCATGTCCTTTTCGACAAACGCCTTGTAGAGGATCGGGAAGAGGCTCTTGGCGTCTTCGGCAGCAGCGCCGTCGAGCTCGAGGGCCTTGGAAATGGTCGCCACGTCGGCGGCGGTCACGCCGGCTTCCGGGTCGATGGCGATGGTGTGGATCTTTTCGGGCGTGTCATGGGCGACAGCCTCGATGTCCATGCCGCCTTCGGTCGAGACCACGAAAGCCACGCGACCAACGGAACGATCGACCAGCAGCGAGCAATAGAGTTCGCGGGCGATGTCGGCGCCGTCTTCGATATAGAGGCGATTGACCTGCTTGCCGGCGTCGCCAGTCTGGGCGGTCACCAGCGTATTGCCGAGCATTTCGCGCGAGAAGGCAACGACGTCATCGATGGTCTTGGCCAGGCGCACGCCGCCCTTGGCGTCGGGACCGAGTTCCTTGAACTTGCCCTTGCCGCGACCGCCGGCATGGATCTGGCTCTTGACCACATAAAGCGGGCCGGGCAGCGACTTGGCGGCAGCTTCCGCCTCATCAACGGAATAGATGGCGACGCCCGCAGCAACCGGTGCACCATATTCCTTGAGCAGAGCCTTGGCCTGATGTTCGTGGATGTTCATCGTGTTCCCCTTGGTGGGTCAATCGCTTGCGATCACGGGGCTCCAAGACCCCTACCGCGTCATTCCCGCCTCAAAGCGGCAATCTCGGTTTCTCTCCCCTGAAAGGGAGATCCCCGCTTGCGCGGGGATGACACTTGTTCGGTTACGCCAGCTTCGGCGCGATTTTCTTGCAGGCTTCGATGAGGCCTTCAACGGCGCCGACCGACTTTTCGAAGGCCTTCTGCTCGGCGGAGTTGAGCGCGATCTCGACGACCTTTTCAACGCCACCGGCACCGATGACAACCGGAACGCCGACATAGGTGTCCTTGATGCCATATTCGCCGTTGAGATAGGCGGCGGAGGGCAGAACGCGCTTCTTGTCCTTGAGATAGCTCTCGGCCATGGCGATGGCGGAAGCGGCAGGAGCGTAGAAGGCCGAACCGGTCTTGAGGAGACCCACGATTTCGGCGCCGCCATCACGGGTGCGCTGGATGATCTCTTCGAGCTTTTCCTTGCTCATCCAGCCCATCTTGACGATGTCGGTGAGCGGGATGCCGGCAACGGTAGAGTAGCGCGCCAGCGGCACCATGGTGTCGCCGTGGCCGCCAAGCACGAAGGCGTTGACGTCTTCGACCGAAACCTTGAGCTCATCGGCGATGAAGTGGACAAAGCGCGAGCTGTCGAGCACGCCAGCCATGCCGATCACCTTGTTGGTGGGCAGGCCGGAGAACTTCTGCAGCGCCCAGACCATGGCGTCGAGCGGGTTGGTGATGCACACCACGAATGCGTCGGGAGCGTACTTGGCAATGCCCGCACCCACCTGCTCCATCACCTTGAGGTTGATTTCGAGCAGGTCATCGCGGCTCATGCCGGGCTTGCGCGGCACACCGGCGGTGACGATCACCACGTCTGCGCCTTCGATGTCCTTATATTCGGACGTACCCTTCATGACGGCGTCAAAGCCCTGCGAGGGAGCGGACTGGGCGATATCAAGCGCCTTGCCCGGACCGACACCATCGACCACGTCGAACAGGACGATATCGCCCAGTTCCTTCTGCGCTGCGAGCAGGGCCAGCGTTCCGCCGATCTGTCCAGCACCGATAAGGGCTATTTTCTTGCGCGCCATTTGCCATGTTCCCCGACTGCGTTGATTTGGCGCACCTCTTAACCTTCCGCGGCCTGAGGGGCAAGTGAACCCTTCGTCTAGACCCCGGTTTCGCCCTTGCTCATGGGCGATGGGGGAATGCCAAATGGGCAAGATGAGGTCGCGCTTTTGGCAGTAGCGTGACAAGCTTGAGACGATGACACCGGACCCCAACCTGCCCCCGCCTGTTCCCAAACCGCCCAGGGCGGCGCGCGTGAGGCTGGGCCCGCTCCAGGGCGCCACCATGCTGGCCGGACTGGTTCTTGGCGCCGTGCTCGGCGCCATGGCAGGGTTCAATGTCAATCTGACAGGCGCAGCCATCGGCGCCCTGCTCGGCGCTGCCGCCGGCGGCACGCTGGGCCTTGTCATCTGGCACTGAAGGCTTGTGACTAGGCACCGACCTCGGACGCCACTTCGCGCAGCCCCTTGCCCAGATATTCCTCGGACTGCATTTCCGTCAGGCGCGAGATGGTGCGCTGAAACTCGAAGGCAGTCCTGTCATCCTTGCCAAGCTGATCGAGCGGCACCGCAAAGCTGGCCGCAAGCTTGACGCCGCGATCATAAAGGCTGTCGATGAGGAGGATAAAGCGCTTGGCCGCGTCCGAGCGGGTGCGGTCCATCTGCGGCACATCCTCGAGCATCAGCGTATCGAAGGAATGGGCGATGCGCACGAAGTCGCGCGTACCCAGCGGCTTGTCGCAGAGATCGGCAAAACCGAAACGGGCGGCCCCCATGGCAATGCGCGGCACGGCAATTTCACGACCGATGCTTTCGATGACGCCGGGCGCGCCCTCTTCACCACCAGTAAGACGCAGCCAGAGTGCGTCCATCTCCGCCGCCACCTGCGGCCCCGTCCCGAACACATAGACCTGCTGCCCGGCAAATTTGAGCCGCCGATAGTCCTGCTCCGAAGGCAGGCCCACCACTTCGGTCTCGCGCTTGAGGCGCTCGATGAACGGCAGGAACAGCTGGCGGTTGAGACCGTCCTTGTAGAGCCCGTCCGGCACCACATTGGACGTCGAGACCAGCACCACCCCGCCGGCAAAGAGCTTGTCGAACAGCCGGTCGAGCAACATGGCATTGGTAATGTCATGGACATGGAATTCATCGAGGCAGAGCACGCGCAGCCCCGCCTTCAGCATCGGGCGCACCACCGCTTCGATGGGGTCGGCATTGTCATTGCTGCCGCGGGTCGTCTTGCGGAAGGCCGCCACCCCCTGGTGCACTTCATCCATGAATTCATGGAAATGGACGCGCCGCTTCTCCTTGTTCGGAACGGCGGCGAAGAACAGGTCCATCAGCATGGTCTTGCCGCGCCCGACCTCGCCATGAAGGTAAAGCCCGCGCACCGGACGGGGCTTTTCGCGAAAACCGAACATGCGCCTCGGGCGGGCCGCGGCCAGTTCGGCAATGATGCGATCAAAATGGCTGGCCGCCTCGAGCTGTGCGGGGTCAAGGGTCAGCGCGCCACGGGCGGCGAGCGCTTCATAGGCGGCGCGAACGGGGGTGCTTGAGGAAGCAGACATCAGGAAATACCACCGGACGGTCCCGCCACAGCGAGACCCCTATTGAACCGCAACCGAAAACAGAGCCCCCGCTTTCGCGGGGGTGACACGATGCCTCGATGCGGTGCAACGCCTGGAAACAAAAAGCCGGCCCTGCGCGGGCCGGCCTAAAAGACTTAGCGCGACATCGCGATGGCCTGGCCACCGCCCATGGTGCCGATGTAGCGGCCGCTCGAGGGGGCGAGGAAAGCCGCGATATTGCCGTTCTCATCATAGAGCTGCAGCTGGCTGCCGACCTGCTGCCAGCCGGTCACCGAGGCGATCTGCGGCACGGTGCAGCCGGGCGAGGAGGCGCGGAAGTAATTGGTGCCGGTCTTGGCGGTCATCGGCAGGTTGAGCTGGCAGGTCTGTGCACCAGCAGTGACGGTCCACACGCCTTCCGGACCAGCGCTGAAGCTGCCGGCTGGCTGGCCGATCGTGGTGATCGATCCGGCGCTGCCAACTGTTGTGGTGGTGCCGAAGCCCGGCTGCGGCGCAGCAGGCGCCCCACCCAGAACGGGGGTACCCGACAAGCCCGGTGCCGGCGTACCGGTGGCGCCGATCGAAGGCAAAGTGCCCTGCTGAACAGTCGAGGGCTGGATCGGCTGCAACTGCTGGGGCGCGCTCACGACGTTGAGCCCGGCCGTATTGGATCGTGTGGACGGCGAGCAGGCTGCAAGCAGCAGCGCAGCAGCGGCCACACCCAATACGGAACCAGCTCCGCGTTTCCAAAGCTTCATGAGTGACTCCTGCCCGAGGGCTTAAGGGAAATTAACACTTGTGGCGGCTTATAAACCAAAGCAACCACTCCGTTCAACGCCCGACCGCAAACCAATGGTGTTTTGTCAATATGGCGGTTTTGCGGGACGAGGCTCTGTCATGTCCTTCAACAGGTCCTCGACCAGAAGCGTTGCATCGCCCATCTCGTTTTCCGGCACCTCAATGCCGACGCCATCGGCCCCGAAAATATTCGGCACCCCCGGCAGGCCACCATCGCGCGGGTCGAGCGGATGAAATCCGTGGGCCCGGAGGGCAACGATAAGGACACGGGCGATACCGGCATCCCGCACCTGGGCAATCGTCTTGTAGTTCATGGGCACTCCCGTGGGCCGATTGTGACGGTGGCGAGGGGATGAGGCAAGCGGAGATGAGGCTACCCCCACCTGGCCTCCCCCTGTGAAGGGGGAGGGACCGATCGAGTTTTGCTGAGCGGCCGGTGAGCCACAGAAACATCCCTCCCCCTCAAAGGGGGAGGTTAGGTGGGGGTGTTTGGCGAGACAGAAGCTCCCAATGAAAGCGGCAGTTGCAAAAGCTGTCGCCAAATGGTGCATTCGGGACAAACCCCTCTCACCGCAAGGTGATTTGCGGGTGGCTCGACAAAGTGAACCATGGCGAGCCAAGGGTTGGAGACGAGATGGGCGCCTATATCATCCGCCGACTATTGCTGATGATCCCGACCGTTTTCGGCATCATGGCTATTTCCTTTCTCATCACCCAGTTTGCGCCGGGCGGGCCGGTGGAACAGGCCCTGGCCAATCTCTCCGGCCAGAACGTGGCGCTGACCGAACGCGTCACCGGTGGCGGGGGTGACGTTGTCTCCCAGCCCAATGCCCAGAACCAGCCCGGCAGGAGCGGCTATCGCGGCAGCGACGGCCTGCCGCCTGAACTTGTCGAGCGGATCGAAAAGCAGTTCGGCTTCGACAAGCCGCCGCTCGAACGCTTCGTCACCATGATCTGGAACTATCTCCGCTTCGATTTCGGCGAGAGCTATTATCGCGACATCTCCGTCATCGATCTGATCAAGGAGAAGATGCCGGTCTCGATTTCGCTGGGCCTGTGGATGACGCTGATCGCCTATGGCGTCTCCATTCCGCTCGGCATCGCCAAGGCGCGCCGCGATGGCTCCCGCTTCGACGTCTGGACCTCGAGCCTCATCATCGTCGGCTATGCCGTGCCCGGTTTTCTCGTTGCCATTGCGCTGATCGTGCTTTTTGCCGGGGGCAGTTTCTGGTCGATCTTCCCGCTGCGCGGGCTGACCTCGCCGGGGTTTTCATCTTTCCCCTGGTGGCGGCAGGTGCTCGATTATGCCTGGCACCTCGTCCTGCCCATCACGGCCATGGGGCTCGGGGCCTTTGCCACGGCGACGCTGCTCACCAAAAATTCCTTCCTCGACGAGATCGGCAAGCAATATGTGGTGACGGCGCGGGCCAAGGGCCTGAACGACCGGCAGGTGCTTTATGGCCATGTCTTCCGCAACGCCATGATGCTGATCATTGCCGGGTTTCCGGGCGCGTTCATAGGCGCCTTCTTCGGTGGCTCGCTGCTGATCGAAACCATCTTCTCGCTCGACGGGCTTGGCCTCCTCGGTTTTGAGGCCATCGCCAATCGCGATTATCCGGTGGTCTTTGCCACGCTCTATATCTTCTCGCTTCTGGGGCTGGTGATCGGGCTGATCTCGGATCTAGCCTATATGTGGGTGGATCCGCGCCTCGACTTTGAAAGCCGCGACGCATGAGCATTGCCCTCTCCCCGCTCAATCGCCGGCGCCTCGCCAATTTCAAGGCCAACCGGCGCGGCTGGTGGTCGCTCTGGATTTTCCTCGCCCTCTTCATCGTCACGCTGGGGGCCGAGTTCATTGCCAATGAGCGCCCGATCCTCGTCTCCTACAAGGGCGAATTGCTGGTGCCGGCGCTGGTCACCTATCCCGAGAGCAAGTTCGGCGGGTTTCTGGCCACCACCAATTACCGCCAGCCCTATATATCAGACGAAATCGAGGCCAATGGCTGGGCGCTCTGGCCGCCGGTGCGCTTCGACTACACGACGATTGATGGCTATCTGCCCTATTCTGGCGCCAATCCGCCCAGCTGGCTGATGAGCCGGGAAGAGTTCTGCGCCCGCTATCCCATGGGCGTTGACGACCCCAATTGCCATATCGGCAATTATCACTGGCTGGGCACCGACGATCGCGGCCGCGATGTTTTTGCGCGGCTGGTCTATGGGTTCCGGCTGTCGATCCTCTTCGGGCTGATCCTCACGGTCATCTCTTCGGGCGTCGGTATCGTGGCAGGGGCCGTGCAGGGCTATTTCGGCGGCTGGACCGACCTCATCGCCCAGCGCCTCATCGAAATCTGGACCTCGATCCCGGCGCTTTATCTGCTGCTGATCATCTCGCGGGTGATCGCGCCCAGCTTCTGGGTGCTGCTCGGCATCTTGCTGCTGTTTTCCTGGGTGTCGCTGGTGGGCATTGTCCGCGCCGAATTTCTGCGGGCGCGCAATTTTGAATATGTCACCGCCGCCCGCGCGCTGGGCGTTTCCAACCGCACCATCATGTGGCGGCACCTCCTGCCAAACGCCATGGTCGCAACACTGACCTTCATGCCTTTCATTCTCTCGGGGTCGGTGGCGACCCTCACCTCGCTCGATTTCCTCGGCCTCGGCCTGCCGCCGGGCTCGCCCTCGCTTGGGGAATTGCTGGCGCAGGGCAAGAACAATCTGCAGGCCCCCTGGCTGGCGCTGACCGGCTTTTTCACCATCGCCGCCATGATGACTCTGCTCGTCTTCATCGGCGAAGCCGTCCGCGACGCCTTCGACCCGCGAAAGACCTTTGCATGACCGGGCCGCTGCTTTCCGTACGGGATCTCACCATCCGCTTCGGCACTTCCGAGGCGGTGCGGAACATCGCCTTTGACATCGCGCCGGGGGAGACGCTGGCGCTGGTTGGCGAGAGCGGGTCGGGCAAATCGGTTTCGGCTCTGTCCGTGCTGCGGCTCCTGCCGCCCAGCGCCAGCATTTCCGGCGAGATCAGCTTTGAAGGGCAAAACCTTGCCAGTGTCGATGAGCAGATCTTGCGCGGCCTGCGCGGCAATCGGGTCGGCATGATTTTTCAGGAGCCGATGAGCTCGCTCAATCCTGTGCACACGATCGGCAAGCAGATCGGCGAGGTGCTGGCGATCCATCAGGGCCTGCGCCAGACGGCGGCCCGCAAGCGTACGATCGAGCTCCTCACCGATGTCGGCATTCCCGATCCGGAAAGCCGGCTGGAGTCATACCCTCACCAGCTTTCAGGCGGGCAGCGCCAGCGCGTCATGATCGCCATGGCGCTGGCGAATGATCCCAAACTGCTGATCGCTGACGAACCGACCACGGCGCTCGACGTGACGGTGCAGGCGCAGATTCTTGATCTCCTGAAGCGCCTGCAGCGCAGGAATGGCATGGCCATGCTGTTCATCACCCACGACCTCACGATCGTGCGCAAAATTGCTGACCGCGTGGCAGTGATGACCGAGGGCAAGATCGTCGAGACTGGCCCGGTCAGCGAGATTTTCGAGAACCCGCAGCACGCCTATACCAAGAAACTCCTCGCCGCCGCGCCGAGTGGTTCGCCAAACCTGCCCGAGCCTAATGCCGAAAAGATCGTGGAGGCGCGGGACGTCAAAGTCTGGTTCCCGATCAAGCGGGGACTCATGCGCCGCACCATCGGCCATATCAAAGCGGTCGACGGAGTCGATCTCGACATTTATCGCGGCGAGACACTGGGCGTCGTCGGCGAGAGCGGCTCGGGAAAGTCGACGCTGGGCTATGCGCTCTTGCGCCTCATCTCGTCCGAGGGGCGGATCGTGGTGCTGGGCGAGAACGTCGCCGGCCGCTCCGGCCGCGCCCTGCGCCCGATGCGAAAGCACATGCAGATCGTCTTTCAGGATCCCTTCGGCTCGCTCAGCCCGCGCATGTCGGTACGCGAAATCGTCGCCGAAGGCCTGTCCGTGCACATGCCGAGCCTTTCGCACGACGAACGTCAAAGCAAGGTCGTCGACGTGCTGCGCGAGGTCGGGCTCGACCCCGACAGCGCCGATCGCTATCCGCATGAGTTTTCCGGCGGCCAGCGCCAGCGCATCGCCATTGCCCGCGCGCTCATTCTGGAACCGGCCTTCCTCGTGCTCGACGAGCCAACCTCGGCGCTCGACGTGTCCATCCAGGCCCAGGTGATCGATCTGCTGCGCGATATCCAGCAGCGGCGCGGCCTCACCTATCTCTTCATCAGCCACGATCTGCGCGTCGTCAGGGCGCTTGCCCATCGCCTCATTGTCATGCGTCACGGCCTTGTGGTGGAGGCGGGCGCAGCGGCTGAGATCTTTGCGGCACCGCGCGAGGATTACACCCGCCAGCTCATGGCCGCAGCCTTCGACATCGCCCCAAATTCGGACTAATCTTCCGACCAAACCAACGGAGCCCAGGAATGAAGTTCGCCGCCCTTGTCGCATCCGGCCTGCTGACGCTCGGCCTTGCCGTGCCTGTTCTGGCGCAGACCCCGACCGGTGTGTGGGTCCACGCAGACTCCCTCACCGAAGCGCCCAAATATGCCGAGGGCTTTGCCCATTTCGACTATGTGAACCCCGACGCCCCCAAGGGCGGCACGGTGCGGCTGGGCACGCGCGGCGGCTTTGATACGTTCAACCCCATATTGCCCAAGGGCAACGCGGCCTCCGGGCTCGGGCTGATCTATGAAACCCTGATGACAGCGTCGATGGACGAGGTGAACACCTCCTATGGGCTCCTCGCTGAAGCCATGAAGGTCGCCGACGACTATGGCGCGGTGACCTTCCGCATGGACCCCGATGCACGCTGGCATGATGGCGAGCCAGTCAAGGCCGAGGATGTGGTCTGGTCCTTCGACAAGCTGATCGAGCTCAGCCCCACCTATACGCAATATTACGCCAATGTGACGGATGCCGAAGTCACCGCCCCCGGCGAGGTGACCTTCACCTTCGACATGACCGGCAATCGCGAGTTACCCCATATTCTGGGCCAGATGATCGTCTTGCCCCAGCATTGGTGGGAGGGCACCGACGCATCCGGCAAGCAGCGCAATATCGGGGAATCGACGCTCGAGGCTCCGCTGGGCTCGGGCCCCTATCGCCTCGTCAGTTTCGATGCAGGCCGCACGATCACCTATGAGCGGGTAGAGGATTATTGGGGTGCCGATCACCCGACCCAGATCGGCACCAATAATTTCGACAAGCTTGCCTACGAGTATTTCCTGGATGAGGCGGTGTGGTTCGAGGCCTTCAAGGGCGACCAGTTCGACTGGTGGAGCGAATATACCGCCCGCCGCTGGGCCACCGGCTTTGATTTCCCGGCCGTCGCCGATGGCCGCGTCGTCCGCGAAGAATTCCACGAGGACTACAATGGCCGGGGCGAAATGACCGGCTTCATTCCCAACCTGCGCCGCGACAAGTTTGACGATCAGCGCGTCCGGCGGGCGATCAACCATGCCTTCGATTTCGAAGAGTTGAACGCCACCGTTTTCTTCAATCAGTACGCCCGCATCGACAGCTATTTCTTCGGCCTGCCCTTTGCCGCCAAGGGCCTGCCGGAAGGCAAGACGCTCGAAATTCTGGAAGGCGTGAAGGACCTTGTCCCCGAAAGCGTCTTCACAGAGGCCTACACCAACCCGGTCAATGGCGACCCGACAAAACTGCGCGAAAACCTGCGCACCGCGCTCAATCTCCTGACCGAAGCCGGCTACACACTCAATGGCACCCAACTGGTTGACGCCAACGGCACCCAGCTCTCCATTGAGCTCCTGATGCACCAGCCCACGCTCGAACCCATCGCAGCCAATCTGCAGCGCAACCTCGCCCAGATCGGCGTCGATGTGCAGATCCGCATGGTCGACACGCCCCAATATATCAACCGCCTGCGCAGCTTCGACTACGACATGATCTATGCCAGCTGGGCCCAGTCGTTCTCGCCGGGCAATGAGCAGCGCTATTTCTTCGGCTCGGGAAGCGTCGACGAACAGGGCTCGCGCAACTACGCCGGCATTGCCGATGCGGGTATCGACGCGCTGATCGACCAGCTCGTCGCCGCCGGCGACCGCGACACCCAGCTTGCCATTGTCGAGGCGCTCGACCGGGTGCTGTTGGCGCATGACTATGTCACCCCCGGCTATGCGCTGCTCTACTCCCGCACCGCCCGCTGGGACCGCTTCAGCCGCCCCGAAACCCTGCCGGAATTCTCCAACGGGTTCCCGACGATCTGGTGGTGGGACGAAGCCAAGGCCGCAAAGACGGGCGGCGCTGGTCAGTAGCCAGTGCGTTCCAACCGTAGGCAATTGTCATCACCCGGCTTGTCCGGGTGATGTATTTTTGGGGCGGGGTGGATTGCCCGGACAAGTCGGGCAATGACGGTGGGGAGTGGCGTGGGGAACGCCGCTGGTCAGGAGCACCTCTCCCCTGAGGAGCGTGCAGGCCTGGCCCCGTGACAACGACGTGCCCAAAAACGCGATCGACACCTCACCCTTTTAGGAGGGAGGATGGGAGGGTGTGAAACGTCGGGCTGAGGCCCTAAAACCTTAGTAATCGCGCTCGTAGAAGACGCCGAGGCTGGAATTGCCATCCTGGCCGGCCGCGCCCTTGACCGTGAGGTCTTCGGTGACGTCGAGGTTGATCGTCACCTTGCTCTGGCCGTTGGCACCCGCCGTGACGCCGAGATAGATATTGTCCTGCAGATAGGTGCCGGCTTCGACGCCGACATTGCCCTGCGCGTCGGTGACGACGTCAAGGTCGGCGAGGCCTGCGGCACCGCGAAGGCCGCCAAGAAGACCGCCACCGCCGCCCCCTGCTCCCACCAGTTCCCCGGCTGCGGCTGCCAGCTGTGCCAGCTGCAATGGCGACAGCTCGCCCATGGAGCGCTTGAACAAGAGGCGCGCCAGGACTTCATCCTGCGGCAATTGCGGGCTGGAGCCGAAACCGATTTCGAGCGCGGAGACGCGGCCCGACACCGTCACCACCACCTCGATGCCATCGGCTTCGGTGAGCGCGACGAAATCAAGCTGGGGATCGAGATCGCCGACCAGCGTAACCGTGCCGCGCTCGAAGGTGATGCGCTGGCCGAGGATGGAGAGGCGACCGCGGTTGAGGGAAAAGGCGCCCACGGGCTGGATATTGTTGAGCGGGCCGGTGAGACGGACCGAACCACCCACTTCCGCGTCGAGCCCGCGACCCTGGATAAAGATCTGGTTGGGCGCGTTGACGTTGATGTCGAGCAGCATGCCGGGCGAGCGGCTCTGCGGCACCGGCGCACCATTGGTGGTGATCTTGGCGCGATCGAGGGTCCGGGCCACATCGGCCGGCGTGCCGCGGTGCTGGACATCGATCAGCTCGGCGCCGCCCCCAAAACCCTCCGGCACGGTGATATTGGCCTGCTCGACCAGCACATTGCCCGCGAGCAGCGGCGTGCCGGTAAGATTGCCTGTGAGCCCGAGATTGCCGGAGACGGTGGCAACGAAGAGATCGCCATCGGCATAGCGCGCCGAATTGACGTTGAGCGCCAGATTGGCCGGGAAGTTTCCGGTGATCCCGACCGTGCCCGAGATCGAGGCACTGCCGCCGGTCGAGAGATTGGCGCTGAGACCTTCGATGGTCGCAACCGTGCCGTCGAGGCGGGCGCGACCGGTGATGTCAGCGAGGCGCAAATTGAGCTCTGGATCGACATAGCCGGCGCCACTCGTGGACACCGAGCCGCCGAACTGCGGGTTGGCGATACTGCCGCTGACCTGGGCATCGAAATTCGCCGTGCCGGACAACTGACCGCCCCGGTCGATAAGGAAGCGGTTGGCGAGCACCAGAGGCGCCGAACCATTGGCCGTCACCGAGAGACCCGAACCGGACAGCGGCACGCGGCCGGAGCCCGTCACCGAAAGCCCGCCCGAGCCATTGGCGCTGAGCGCATCGATGGAAACGGTGTTGGCGGCAAAGCTGCCGCGCGCCGAGGCGTTGACCGGAGCAATGCCAAAGGGCGCGATTGCCGTGGCATTGATGCCATTGCCGCGCGCGTCAAAGGTCACGCGCGGATCGCTGGCCGAGCCGGTGACCCGGGCATTGCCCTCGAGCGTACCGGCGAGGCCGAGGCCCGGCACAACGGCATTGGCAATGGAGAGCGGCAGCGCGGAAATATCGACGCTGAGATCGAGCGCATTGCCGGCGGTGCCGCTCGCGGTGATGCGGCCAGTGCCGACATCGAAGCGCACGGCATCGAGCGCAACGCTGTCGCCGCTGACCATCAGAG
Source organism: Devosia sp. SD17-2 (assembly GCF_029201565.1). Classification (GTDB taxonomy): domain Bacteria; phylum Pseudomonadota; class Alphaproteobacteria; order Rhizobiales; family Devosiaceae; genus Devosia. Next base: position 1,155,818 of record NZ_CP104002.1, on the reverse strand, counting down.
CGGTCGGGTTGGCGAGACGCGCCGAAAGCTGGCCCTGGACGAGATTGGCGTGGTCGAGACCGAGGCGATAGCCACCGGCAACCGGGCTCAGCGATCCGCCGACAGCAACGCCGGTTCCGGTCGAGAGCGCGGCGGTGGCGTCAAAGCTCGTAGTGTCGCCATTCTGGCTGGCGCGGGCATCGAGAACATTGACCGTCGTTCCCGCGACGGAAATGGCACCGGCCTTGACGGTGCCGTCGATTGCCGGCACGCCGAAGAGATCACCGACAGTTGCGGCGATATCAGCGCGGCCGATGGCAATGTCGCTGACCCGCAGATTGGCGGCATTGGCCAATACCGACGCGCCCTGTTCGCCATTGTTGGGCGCCAGCTCGATCCGGGCGTTGACCGCGCCGGAGGCTTCCTGCAGCAGCAGGGCCGCCGCGAGCGAGACGTCGGGCGCGGTGACTTCGATCTGCCCGGTAAGAAGTTCTGTTTCAACCGCGCGGGCAACTTCACCCGAAATGCGCGTGCCGGCAATTTCAAAGCCAAGACCGGTAAGGGCCTGACGCACTTCGTCGACCGCGACCTGGCTAGCGAGGGTGGCGCGGTGTCCGTCGAGCATGGCCGAGCCATCGACGGTGCCGGAGAGCTTGCTGCCGAGAAGATCGAGATCGAGCCCAACCTGCGCATCGCGCAGGGTCCGGCCGACCAGTGTGCCGCTTGGCACATTGGCGTCGAGCACCAGGGCAATGGGCTCTTCCGGCGCGGCCGATTTTGCAGTGCCGCGAACGCGGAGCGCCCCGCTGGCCTCTTCGGTGAGAAGCGCCAGATCGGCGAGATCGAGCCCAATGGCAAAGTCGGCGGTGTCGCTGGCATAGGTGCCATCGGCGGTGAACTGCACCTGCGGATTAGTGACCGAGAAATTCTCGGCAACCAGCCCGTTTTCGGTGCGCGCCAGGCGCCCGGCGAGCTCCACCTGCCCGGCGAGCAACTTGTCGGCCGTCTCGTCGTCAATGCTGAGATTGGTGCCCATGCCGTCAAAGGTGAGGTCGAACGCCCCGCCCACAGCCTGGATTTCGCCTTCCGCGTCGAGCATCAGCCCGCCGGTCAGCTGGCGGTCGGCAAGGCCGGAGAACGGCGCGATGCTGTCGGTCTGAAGGCCGATGCGCCCCTTGAAGTCCGTGCCATCAATCACGCCCGCAAGGCTGGCGGTCAGCGCCTCGCCCACCACGCGCAGCTGCGCCAGCTGGATCGGCTGGCCGCCCTGCCACATGCCGGCAAGACCGAGACCGACGCTATCACCCAGCGCGGCCTTCACAGTCGGATCGGCGGCAATGCCCGAGAGTTCGCCGTCACCGTTGAAGGTGACCATGCGATTGGTCGGATCGGAAAGATTGGAGGCAACGCCGGACACACCAAGCGCAAACTGCTCGGCGGCAAAGCCGTCGGTTTCGAACCGCTCGATGTCGAGATCGGCAGACCAGTTGCCACCCTCGTCATCGCCGAAGTCGATGGAGAAGCGGGCGTCGCCGACTCGGGTGGCATTGCCGGCGACCGGCAGGGTCACAGGACCACCGGCCGGATCGGCAATGCGCGCCTCAAGATCGAGGCGCGACAGGAAATTGTCGGCCGTGGTGGCGCCGCTCGCGGTCAGCGACAGCTGCCCGCCGCTCAGCGTCACGGCCGTCAGGTCCAGCCCGCCGGCAGACCGCAGCAGGGCATTGCCGGTGAGGCGGGTTTCAGCACCAAAGAACGGACGATAGGGCTCGGCCACAAGGCGCGACAGCGGCCCGCCGACATCGGCGACAACGGCCAGGCCATCGGCAGCCTGCTCGATCCGCGCGGTGCCGGCCAGCGCCGGCTGGCCATCCGCGAGAAGATTGAGTTCGGCGGTGAGATCTTCGACCGGCCCTGCCCCAGCGAGGGTCAGCTGCATGGCCGGGCGCCCCTCGATATTGAGGAGGTTGGCGATCACGCCATTGGCCGGCTCATTGAGATCGACCGAAAGATCGATGGAATTGTCGGCGCGAAGATAGGCGACATCGAGCCCGAGCGTACCGCCCGGACCATCGAGGCGGGTGATGTCGAGCGCCGTGTCGAGATTGCCGCCTTCGAGCGTGAGCGACCCGGCGAGCGAGATTTCCGAGCCCAGACCGAAGACACCTTCCCCAAAGGTGACGCGTGGGACCTCCAGCTCACCAAGCTGGATGGCAACGGGGAATTCGGGGATTTCAAGCGAACCGGCTTCTGGCGGAGGTAGATCCACACCCTCTGCCGGTACGGCATTGCGGATATAGTCGATGCTCTCGGCGCGCAGCGAACGCACCTCGAGCTTGCCGGTAAAGAGCGCGCCCTGGTTCCAGTTGAGGCTCGCGTTGTTGACGCGCAGCCAGACGCCCTCCTGGTCCGAGATGGTGATCTCGCGCACCGAAACGTCCGAGCCCAGAATGCCGTCGATATTGGAGAGGCGGATCTGGCGTTCGGGCGTCGAAAGCTGCCCTTCGACGAAGCTCGTCAGCCAGTCCTTCTGCTCATCTTCGGGCATGGACAATACGTCCTGCGCCACCAGCGCCACCGGCACGGCGATAACCGGCACGAGCAGGGCCGCGACATAGGTGAAGCGGCGGGACATCTTGGGCAGGGTAATCATCAGAAAGCCTGTCCGATACCGGCATAGATGGCGTAGTCCGGATCGCCCGGCCGCTTGTTGAGCGGCACGGCCAGATCCAGCCGCAGCGGGCCGAGACCGGTGTAATAGCGGGCACCAATGCCGGCGCCGAGGCGCAGGTCATCGAGACCGGGGAAAGTATCGGCGGCCACATAGCCACCATCGACGAAGCCAACCACACCGATATCCTCGGTGACCTTGACGCGCGCTTCGAGCGAGCCTTCGAGCAGATAGCGCCCGCCGGTCACCCCGCCCGCGCCATTGTCGACGCCAAGCGACTTGAAGCCATAACCACGCACCGAGCCGCCACCGCCGGCAAAGAACAGTTTATCGGGCGGAATTTCGCTGAGATCGGGGCCCACCAGGGCGCCCGCCTTGATGCGACCAGCCAGGATGAAGGCGTCATCCTCGGAGAAGCCGAAATAGGTGCGGCCTTCGATTGTGATGCGGGCGCCGGCCTTGCCAACGCGCAGATCATAGAAGGGCTCGAGCATGCCCGAGGCATAAAAGCCTTCGGTCGGGTTCACACTGCTGTCGCGCCCGTCATAGGTCGCGCCGCCATAGAGCCCCACGGTCGAGAAGTCGCGCGTACCGAAGCTGTCGTCGAAGCGAGCCTGCTTGAAGCTCATCCCGCCTTCAAAGGTGATTTCGTCGGAGAAGAAGTGCGTGAGGCCCAGCCGTCCCGCCGCCGAGGTTTCGGTATAGGTCGGGTAGATGGTGCGCTCAGCCGACACCACCGCCACAAGGTCTGTGTCGGGGGTGAGGAAGCCGGGCTTGGTGAAGGTACCGCCGACAAAATAGTCGAATTCGGCCGTATCCACCGGCCAGGCAATGCTGGCGACGCGCGCGTCGAGGCGCAGCCGCTCGGCCTGGCCGAAGAGATTACGCCAGAGGTGATACCCCTCAAGGCCCAGGCCATCGACGGTGGAATAGGTCGCGCCAACGCCAAAGCGGCGGCCCGACATTTCATCGACGATCAGCTGATAGGGCAGCAGCCCGTCCGAGCCGATGGCGTCGGCTGCCTCGAACCGCGCGGCGCGGAACACTTCGAGACGGTCGAGACGCTTCTGCGCCCGCTGGATTTCGTCGGGGTCATATTCCTGGCCCACGACGAGCCCCGTCTGCTGGCGCACGAAATCGGGGTTCATATTGGTCGTGCCGGTCACCGTCACATCGCCGAAGGCAGCGAGCCGCCCAGGATTGACGATGATCTTGGCATCGACGGTGCGCGAGGCGTGGTCGGCGACGACTTCGCGCCCGACGATCTCGGCCTTGGCGTAGCCCTGCTCCTGCCAGGCGGCCAGCGCGAGACGCTCGGCAGCGAGAATTACGGAGGACTTGGCCACCTGCCCGGCTGCAAAGCCACGCATCACCGGCAAATCGACCTGATCCTCGGGATCATCGGTCTGCGGCGCCTGATTGACTACCGCGACATCGTTGAAGGTAAAAAGCGGGCCGGTGGTGATCGCGATGGTCACGTCCACCGGATCGGGCAGATTGACGTCAGGCGCCAGCGTGGCCGCCTCGGCTCCGCCAATGCGAATGCTGACTGCGCCGCCGTAATGCCCCTCATTGTAAAGGGCACCCAGAATGCGGCGGTAGTCGCCGCGCGCCTTGGCGATCAGCCCGGCAGCGCCGGAAGCCGGCTGGGCCTCGTCGGCAATCAGCGCCGAGGCATTGCGCGCCGCGGCCTCGGCAGCGCCGGTTTCGCTGGCGGAAAATGTGACAACATAGGGCTGTGGATCGACAATGACGTCGTCCGCATTAACCTCTTCGGGGTTCTCGAAAAACTTGAACCCAAAGAGCTCAAACCCATGGGCAGCCGGAACCGTCACGGCAGCACATGCCATGGCGATGCACAGGGCGCCAATACTCGTTACCAAACGCGCGCTTTGCAGTGGACCAGTTCCCGACCGTTACGCTTCAACTACTTACGGTTAAAGCCGACAATGCCTTCCCACGGGGAAAGATTCCGTTAAGGCCCCCCCCAGGCTGTGCAAATCTTCCTGCACCGGCCAAAGAGGCGGCCCTTTCATGGCGAGTTTAGGGCGCTGGGACCGGCAGGAACAAGTGCGTGCGGTCACTTTCGCCGTCATTGCCGGCGAGCGTGACCGATGCGCAACGCCGCCACATGGTTGACGTCGCCCCTCGGCCCGGTCCACCCTCCCTTTCATCCTTCCGACTACGCTCAGGACTGTCATGTATCAGCTGCTCGATCCCAGCCGCTTCGTCGTCTTCATCACCGGCGCCACCTCCGGATTCGGCGCGGCCGCAGCGCGGCGCTATGTGGCAGCCGGTGGCAAGGTCATCGCGACCGGCCGGCGCGAGGATCGCCTCGAAGAGCTGCAGGCAGAACTGGGCAAGGACAACTGCCACATCATCGCGCTCGACGTGCGGGATCGCGCTGCCCTCGAAAAGGCCATCGCCGATATTCCCGCGCCCTTTGACGCCATCAATATCGTGCTCGCCAATGCAGGGCTCGCGCTCGGCCTCCAGCCTGCCGCCGAGGCCGATCTCGATGATTGGCAGACGATGATCGACACCAATATTTCCGGCCTCGTCTATACCGTCCGCCTGCTGCTGCCCGGCCTCATCGCTCGTGGCGGTGGCCATGTGGTGACGCTCGGCTCGGTGGCCGGCGAATATGCCTATCCCGGCGGCTCGGTCTATGGCGCGACCAAGGCCTTCGTGAAGCACTTTGCCCTCAATCTGCGCTCGGACCTGCAGGGCAAGAATGTGCGCGTGACCGATATCGAACCCGGCCTCACCGAGACCGAATTCTCGCTGGTCCGCTTCAAGGGCGACGAAGGCAAGGCCGCCGCCCCCTATTCGGGCACCAAGGCCATGACCGCCGAGGATATCGCCGAGAGCATCTTCTGGGCCACATCCCTGCCCGAGCACGTCAACATCAACAAGATCCAGATGATGGCGACAACCCAGGCCATCGGCCCCTTCGACATCTACCGAGAAAAGTAGGAGCCATGTCAGCGCAGCCAGTGGTGCGTTGAATGTGTGTAATTTTGATGGGGCACTTAGCGTGCCCCATCCTCATGTGCCTGACCTAGTCACTGCCGGAAGGCGGATAGGCGTGCTCATTGCCCTGCCAGTCGCGGATGCTCATGCAGCCATCGCCGCCTGATACGCGGCTCTGCGCCAATTCGGCCTTGCCGTGTCCGCCGGGAATATCAAGCACATAGACGGGCTGGCAGAGGCCTGAAATCCGCCCGCGCAGTGCGCCCACCAGCGCCTGGCCCTCCTCAATCGACAGCCGGAAATGGCTGGTGCCCGGCGCGAGGTCGGGGTGATGGAGATAGTACGGCTTGATCCGGTTCTCGACGAAGCCGCGCATCAGCGCTGCGAGCGTCTCGACAGTGTCATTGACCCCACGCAGCAGCACGGACTGGCTGACCAGCGCCACACCACCGGCGATGAGGTTGCGGAATGCCTGCTGCGCTGCCGGGGTAAATTCGCGCGGGTGATTGGCGTGGACCGCCAGATAGGTGGTCTTGCCGCTCGCTGTCAGCGCCGCCACCATCTCGTCGTCCACCCGGTCCGGCTCGACCACGGGCACGCGGGTATGAAAGCGCACGATTTTGACATGGGGGATCGCCGCCAGCCGCTCCATCAGCGCCCGCAACCGGCGCGGCGACAGCACCAGCGGATCGCCACCGGTGAGGATCACTTCCCAGATTTCGCTGTGCGCTGCGATATAGGCCATGGCTGCATCGAGCTCGGCCGGGGTCAGCGTGCCCAGCCCCTGCGGCCCTACCATTTCGCGCCGGAAGCAGAAGCGACAATAGACCGGACAGACATGCACCGCCTTGAGCAGCACGCGATCGGGATAGCGATGGACAATGCCTTCCACCGGCGAGTGCGCCAGATCCCCGATCGGGTCCTCGCGTTCTTCTGGCGTCGACACCAGCTCGTCGAGCCGCGGCACGAATTGCCGCGCCATCGGGTCATCGGGGTCGTTTGGATCAATCAGCGCATGCACGGCCGGAGTGATGCCGATGGCGTATTTTTCCGCGACGGCGTCGAGGCCAATCGAATCGCTGAGGCCGGCGGCTTTCAAGCTTTCTATCGACTTGATGGATCGTCCCCCCTCATCCCAGCCGAAGTCGGAAGCTAATTCGGCGACCCTTCGGGCACCTTCTCCCTCGAGGGGAGAAGGGGGCTCAGTGCCCGTCACAGGAGTGGAGCTGCCCCTCTCCCCCTGGGGGAGAGGGTGGACCGTCCGCAGGACGGGGCGGGTGAGGGGTTGCTTTGCCGCGCCACTCATTCCGCCACCGGTGCCCACAGCACAGCCTCGATGCGCGGCGCGCCCGTCGCCAGCATCACCAGCCGGTCAAAGCCCAGCGCGACGCCGCTGGCTTCCGGCATCACATCCAGTGCCGCCAGAAAATCCTCATCGATCGGATAGTGCTCGCCATAGATGCGCTGCTTTTCCGCCATTTCGCCCTCAAAACGCCGGCGCTGTTCATCCGCGTCTGTGAGCTCTCCAAACCCATTGGCCAGCTCGACCCCGCAGGCATAGACCTCAAACCGCTCGGACACCCGCGCATCATCCGGCACACGCCGCGCCAGCGCCGCCTCGCAGGCGGGATAGCGGTCGAGCACGGTCACGCGTCCATTGCCCAGCTGCGGCTCCACCTTCTCGACCAGAATAAGGCTGAAAAGATAGCTCCAGCTGCGATCCTCGGGCACATCCATGCCCCGGTCTTCCATCTGCGCTGCCAGGGCCTCCCCATCAGGCACGCCCGCCTCGTCCATGGTGGCTAGCAGATCGATGCCGGCGTGCTGCGAAAACGCATTCGCAACGCTGATCCGCTCCGCCTCGGCCAGCGGATCGCAGAGGCGGCCGCGGAACTCGAACTGGGTGATCCCTGTGGTTATGGCCGCAAGGCGGATCAGCGCCAGCGTATCGGCAATGATGACGTCATAGGGCTCGCCGACACGATACCATTCGAGCATGGTGAACTCGGGATGGTGCAGCGCGCTGCGCTCGCGATTGCGCCAGACATGCTGGAGGCTGGCGATGCGCTGCTCCCCCGCGGCCAGCAGTTTTTTCATGGTGAATTCGGGCGAGGTGTGCAGATACATGGCCTGCCCCTCCCCGTCATTGCCGATCATATTGGTGCCGAATGCGTGCAGATGCGCCTCATTGCCCGGGGAGCGCTGTAACCCCGGCGGATCGACCACGAGGAAGTCGTTTTGGGCCAGCCATGCGCGCACCGCCGCATCGATGCGGTTGCGGGCGAGCAGGATCGGACGGCGGTCGGCATGGCGCTCGGGCGCCCACCAGGGGGAGGCTTTGGGTGCGGACATACGGGTTTCTGGCGCTCCGGTCTGGCGGTTTGGCGCGGAATAATGTATCGGGCGCTCGATGATACGTTTATCGGCGCGCGGGATGGCCCAGCCTCTAGTACGCGCCAGAGCTACGAACAAGGAAGAAATATGGTCAAGGTCATCGCCTCGTCCCTGCGCAAAGGCAATGTGGTCGAGCAGGACGGCAATCTGCACGTCGTCCTCACCGCTGAAAACGTCCACCCGGGCAAGGGCAACTCCATCACCAACGTCAACATGCGCCGCATCTCCGACGGCGTGAAGGTCATCGGCCGCTGGCGTACGGTTGAAATGGTCGAGAAGGCCGACGTCGATGACCGCGTCTACGACTATCTCTACTCCGATGGCGAAGGCCATCACTTCATGGAGCCCGCCACCTACGAACAGATCACTGTTCCCGACGACGTGATCGGCGACCAGGCGGCCTATCTGTCCGATGGCATGAAGGTTCACCTGATGACGTTCGAGGGCATTGCGCTCTCGATGGAACTGCCGCAGCGCATGACCTTCGAAGTCACCGAGACCGAGCCGGTGGTAAAGGGCCAGACAGCGTCGTCGTCCTACAAGCCTGCCACGCTCAACAATGGCCTGCGCGTCATGGTCCCGCCCCATATCGGCGCCGGCACCCGCATCGTCATCCTGACCGAAGACAACTCCTACGTAGAACGCGCGAAGGACTGATCGCCGGCCGCGCTCCGCGCGGCGAAAACGCTCCGGTGGAGCGTTTTAGGCGATCAGGCCCGAAGAGCTACGCTCGCAGGGCCCAGCCTCTCCAAGCACGCGATATAAAAAACGGGCCCCGCGGGGCCCGTTCTCATTTGTCGTCAAACTTCTGATCGATCTCGGCTTCCGCCTGATACCAGTGCAGATCCGACCGGTCCGAGGGCGTTCCATCCGCAAGCCAGCGATCATAGGCCAGCTGCCGGAGATACATCGCCTTGGCCCGAAGCCAATATTCCATTGCACGCCCCTCGGGGCGTCCATCCTGCTCCCACAGGAAATAGGCCGTGTCGCGGACGCGTTCGGCCAGGGCTGTGTTCTTGCGCATGTGCCGCTAGACCCGGAAGGGTGGGCGCAATGCCCACCCGTCTGCCAATCAGGCAGCTTTCTTGTTGGCGACGGCGGTCGCCAGCTGGGTCAGCTTCTTGTCGGTCGCTTCTTCTTCGGCAAGAGTCTGAGCGAAGAGATCGGCGGCTTCCTTGTGGCCGAGCTGCTGGGCCCAGGCGCGCAGTGTGCCATAGCGGGCAATCTCATAGTGCTCGACAGCCTGTGCGGCAGCGGCCAACCCGGCGTCCAGCGCCTGAGTGCCCTTGTATTCTTCCATGATTTCCTTGCCCTCATCGAGGATGCCAAGGATGGCGTCGCAGGTCTTGCCGCGCGGGCTCTTGCCCAGGATTTCGAACACGCGCTCAAGCCGTTCCACCTGCACTTCGGTTTCCTGGCGGTGCTGTTCGAAGCCGGCACGAAGCTCTTCGGACGTGGCAGCCTTGGCCATCTTCGGCAGTGCCTTCAGGATCTGCCGTTCGGCGTAGTAGATGTCCTTGAGGGTGTCGAGAAAGAGATCGTCCAGTTGCTTGTCAGCCATGTTGTCGTCTCCAGAATTTGATGGGGTAGTGACGCTGCTCCACAAACGAACCGGGTGCGGCAACGGTTCCTCCGCATAACAAATCGACTGTCCCCGGAACCCGATTTTGCTAGTGTGGTCGCAAGGAGTGATTGTGCCCATGTCCACCAGCCTCTACCCCGCCGATTTCTACGCCGATCGACGGAGCCACACCGCTCATGCGGCAGCCAATATTCTCGCTGCACTTCCGGCTGGACTGAAGCGCGACAGCGTTGCCGACATCGGCTGCGGCACGGGCACTTTTCTGGCGGCGGCGCTGGAGGCGGGCGCGTCCGCCGTCTACGGCATAGAAGGCGCCTGGGTCCGCCCGGACATGCTTGATGATCCACGGATCCATTTTACCAATCAGGATCTCGAACACGGTTTTTCCGGCGCGCAGGTCGATCTCGCCATGTCACTCGAAGTGGCCGAACACCTGACGCCGGAGCGCGCGGAAGGCTTTGTGACCGATCTCGTCGCCATGGGTCCGGCGACCCTCTTCAGTGCTGCCATTCCCGGCCAGGGCGGCGTCGGCCATATCAACGAGCAGTGGCAGAGCTTTTGGGCAGACCTCTTCGCCGCCCATGGCCGCAAGCCCTATGATGTGCTGCGCCCAAAACTCTGGGCCGACGAGGCCATCCCGGCCTGGTACCGCCAGAACATCATCCTCTATCTCGATGACGCCACCGCATCGGGACTTGGCCTCGTGCCGGAAGACCCGGACCTGCTCGACCGCGTCCACCCCGCCTTCTGGGCCCGCGCCAACCGCGAACTGGCTTATGCCAACGCCCTACCGGAATCAGAAGTGCTGCGGCGGCGGGCGGAAGAAGCGGCGGAGTGAGTGGCGGATACCCCCACCTAGCCTCCCCCTGACAGGGGGAGGAGCCTATCGAGTTTGCCACGCGCTATGTGAGCCACAGGCGCATCCCTCCCCCTTTTCAGGGGGAGGCTAGGTGGGGGTATTTTACCCCGCACTACCGCGCCGCCCAGAGCAGCCCGCGCTTCAAAATTGTCCGCACCTGCGGGATCTCCAGCTCATCGGCCGTGTGGCCGAGTGAGGAATAAAACACCCGACCGTTGTCATGGGTCGTGGTAAACACCACCGGCATCACCACATCCTTGCGCCACGGGTGGAATTCGCCCGAAAAAGTCGTCGTCGCCAGCACCTCAACGGCCGGATCATAATTGAGATAATATTGCTCGGATGTGTGGCTGAAACTCTCGATCCCGGCCATGATCGGGTGGTCGGAGCGGGTCACGTGGACTTGGTAAGTGATGATATTGCCCGGATGCTGCACCCAATAGACGCTGGCGGCATATCGGAAGGGCACGCTGGCCCGGAACGTGGTCGCAAGGCCCATGTGGTAGCCGGCGAGCCCCGTGCCGGCGCGAATGGCGCCGATGAGGTTCTTCATCTTCTCTGGCGCCAGCGTCCCATCGGTGATGACCGGCACGATGAGATCGTTCTCGCCGACATCTTCGGCACCCAGCGCCTCATAGTCGGGAGTAACGGTGACGGCGAAACCCTCTTCCTCCAGCAGCGCCTGCACCACATGCGCGCCCCGTTCGGGCGTGTGCAATTCCATCCCGCCCCAGACGACCAGCGCCTTCTTCCCCGTCATCTCACGTTCCTTTCCTAGAGCCCCAGCCCCACTGCCTCGGTCCGGTGCACACCCTTGGGCACGAAGGAAAACGCCTCGTCCATGCCCAGCAGCTTGGCCGCCAGATGCACCACCGAGAGCCACATTTCCGTGCCCTGCAGGCCCGGCGTCTGCCCGTCGGCAAAGGCGAAACCCCGGCCTTCCACCCAGCGCTCACCCGCCTGCGCAATGATGGCCCGCGCAATTTCCTCGGCCTCCCGCCGCCGGTGATCAGTCTGCATCAGGCACAGCAAAAGCGGATGGATGGTATCGAGCAGATTGCAGGCCGTGTAGGTGGCGGCAGAAAAACCGCCAAAATTGCGATAGTTGAGCAGTACGCTGTCGATCGCCGCTTCCGGTCGCGGCACGGCGACGCCGAACTGGGCATAAGTGCCGCGCGTCAGCCGGTAAAACCCGTTGACCGGCTGCAACAGGCCCTGCTCTGGCGTGGCACTGCCCCAAAGACCCGTGCCCCGGTCCTGTTTCAGCGCCAGCCAGCCAAAAAGCGTTTCCCGCGCCCGCCCGCTGGCAAAATAACGGGCGTTGAAATAAAGCGCCGTGCTGATCGCATCCACGCTGGCCCCTGCGCCCCAGGCGCGTGACCGCCAGGGGAGACTTTCGAGCCAGTCGCAGAGCTCCGGGCCAGCAAGTTCCACCGCCGAAATCGGGTGGAGCGGACGGCTGCCGAGCACTTCGAGCGCATAACCGGCCGAGAGCACATTGTAGAGCGCCAGCCCGTCATCGCGCATGGCGCCGCCCGGCGGCGGCGGCTGGAAGGGATCGGGGAAGAGCCCACTCGCCGGGTCCTGCACCGCCTGCAGCCGCGCGATCGCAGCCGCAACATCAAGGCCCGGCGGCAGTTCCCCGAACCCGGCCGCAATCTCGATGGCGTCGCAGAGATGGCGGTTGGATTTTCGCACGCTGCCATCATTCTCGCGCGAGACATATTCGTCCCCGTCCCGGTTCTGAGCCAACACATCGCGCCATTGTTCTTGCGCCCGCGCGCCCAGCGCCTGCAATTGCTCGCGCACGGCGTCGCTCCGCCCCTGCCCGCGAAAGCGCAGCACTTTGGCCGGCACGCCGCCGACGACCGCCATGGGCGGCACATCCTTGCTGACGACAGCCCCGGCCGCAATCACGGCGCCCCGACCCACAGTCACCCCGTCGACTACCACCGCATTGGCGCCGATCCACACATCATCCTCGATGATGATCCCGAGGCTCTCATGCTTTTGCTGGTGGATGGGCACATCGGGGTCGTCAAAACCGTGGTTGAAGCCGACAAGGGACACATGGCTGGCGATCCGCACGCCATCGCCGCAGCGCACCTTGCCCGAGATCATCGCATAGGGATTGACCGTGCAGTGGCTGCCAAAGGTCACATTGCCCCGCACCAGCGCATGGCCGGCAATCCAGCTTTTCGCGCCGAGCACCAGCCGCGTCGTAAAAATCGCGGCGTCTGCGGCCACATAGGCATCGGGGGCAAAACTGGCCCCTGCCCGCTCGACCAGCAGCGCCTGCCGCGCCCGATGCTCGACGCTTTCGATATCGTCCGGCGTGCGGTCCCAGGTCAGAAACTGCAGGCGGGCCTCGTGCCAGTCCCCCTCATCAGAGGCATTGGACACAGTCATGCCAGCCGTTCCAGCAATTCAGGCACCACCTCGTAGTGCAGGGGTTCGCCGCGCACATAGCGCTCGATTTCATCAGCCACCATCAACCCCAATCGCAGCCGCTCCGTGCCCACCGCCCCGGCGAGATGCGGGGTGAGGAAGACATTGGCCAGATGGTAAAGCGGGGAGTCTGGCGCAGGAATTTCCGGCTCGGTCACATCGATAATGCCGTTTATCCGTCCTGTTTCCAGCTCTTCGACCAGCGCCGCCTCGTCCACCAATCCCCCGCGTGCCGTATTGATGAAGGTCGTCCCGTCCCGCATCAGCCGCAAATGCAGCGCGCGGATCATGCCCCGCGTTGCGGGCAAGAGAGGCGCGTGGATGGACACCACATCGGACCGCGACATCAGCCTCTCGAGATCGACCAGTTCCACCCCGGAAAGCTCCGGATCATCTGCCCGCGCGAAGGGATCAAAGAGCAGCACTTCGATATCGAATGGCTTCAGCAGCTTGATCACGCGCCGCCCGATGCGGGACGCCCCGACAATGCCCACCACGCGACGGAAATTGCCGATGGGCTGATCCATCAGGGCATAGCTGGTCATCCGGCTGGGATCAGCGCGATAGCGGTCGCGCAACTCGAACACGGCCTTATTGGCAAAGAGGATCGCCGCCAGCGTATATTCGGCCACCGGCACGGCGTTGGCCTCCGCCGCATGCGTCACCCTGATGCCTGCCTCATAGGCGAGCGGGTCGACGGTGAATTTCACCGTCCCCGCCGCATGGGCGATGAGTTTCAGCTGCGGCATCTGGCGCAAAAGCGCCGGAGTGATCATCGGACAGCCCCAGCCGGTCACCAATATTTCCGCCTCAGCCATCGCGGCCCTGGCCACGTCAGTGGTCAGATCCTCAAACGGCTGGCGCGAGAGAATTTCGCAGCTCTCGTCAAGGCGATCGACCGTGGCGGTGTCGAACACATGCCGCGTCTTGTCTGGCGCCATGGCAAAAGCAAGTTTTGGGCGCATCAGAAAGTCTCCGGCACCATAATGGCGCTGACATCAACGCCCTCGCGGGCAAAAAGCGCTTCGAGCGCGGCAAGGTCGGGCGCCTTGGGCGGCTGGGCGAGGGCCGTTTCGGCCGCGGCACCAGCCGGAAGCGCCATCGCCGCCGTGACCAGAACAGTGGTCCCGGCCGGGATCTCGCCCCGCAATTGCGGCACGATGGTTTTCGAGACGATGAGATTGGTGTTGGGCAGCGCCCGGAAAGCCCGCCCCTCGCGCTGGCCGTCCGGCGACAAATCCACAATGGCGCTGACATCGGTCACGCTTTTGGCCACACCGCGACCGGGCTCGTCGATATAGGTGTCGGCGTTCTGGTCGGCACGACCAATGGCAAAGCCGCCCTCGGTGGCATGCAGCGCCCGCGGCGTCGTGATCTTGTGCACGCGGATATGCCAGGGATTGGCCGGGATCAGCCAGGTCTCGACCGTCACATCCGCCCAGGGCTTCCACACGGCGTGGAGCTTGTCGCCGGCAATTCTGGCGCTCTCATTGGTCTCGCGCACGCGATAATGGCGACCGTCATCGGAAAAGGCGAGCGCCCCGTCAAACGCGCCCTGCGGATAGGCCCGCTCATCGGCCTCAACGGAAAAGCCATAGCGCGAGGAATAGACAAACTTGGCGTATTTCTCGGTGCCGTGGCGCATCTGCCAGTTCTGCTGGCCGCTCGACAGCGCCACCACATTGCCCGGCGTATGCATCATCACCATGCCCGGATGCTTTAAGGGCACCGGCGCATCGTCGAAATTGGCCTCGACCTCTTCCGCCGTCCAGAAGGGATGGTCGGCCGGCAGCGCCAGCGGCAGGAAGGCTTTGAGCGCCCAATAGGGCGAGCCCGAGGAATTATAGCTCTCCGACATGAAGAGGTTGGGATAGCCATAGCCCACCGAGAGCACGCCATCGCGCGTTGCAATCGGCAGCTTGCTCCACCAGCGCAGGTGCCGGAGGAACTGGCCCTTGATGACGCCCCAGGGCAGCGCTTCGACATCGGCAAAGGCCAGCGCGCCCCAGAAGCCGCCACAGGCAAAGCGATAGGTCAGAGAACGCCCGAAGGCCAGCGTGCCGCCCTCATCGTCAAACCAGTGCTGGATATCCCGCGCAAAGAGCCGCGCGCGCTCTTTGTAGACGGCCACGCGGTCCCCGTCGCCCCGCGCCAGCTTGGCGTAGATCAGCCCATAAAAATGCATGGCGAAGGGGATGTAGTGGTCGATCCGACGGATATTGCCGTCGCGATACCAGCCATCGTCGATATAGAAATCCTCGAGCTCGGCCAGATATGTGTCCGTATAGGAGCGGTCGAATTCGACCCCACATTCCTCGAGCCCGAGATCAACGAGGATACGGAAGAACTTCCAGTTATTGGGCGCATAATCGAACTGGCGCGCATGCTTGAGATAGGCGGCCAGATTGTCCTTGGCCTTTTGCGGCAGCGGCTCCCAGACGAGGTGCGGCAGCATCTTCATGGTAAAGCCGATGGCCGCCAGCTCCACCTGCCGCTGGTCAATGCCGTTGACCGTCCCCCAATATTCGGGGTGCTCGGGATCGGTGCCATTGGCCAGACCTTGACGATAAAGCGCCCAATGGTCGAAATCACCGCCGCCTGCGGCCAGCGGCGTCAGCCCCCACAGCGGCCGGGCAAAGCCTTCAAGGTCGGCCGCCGCCCGATCAAAATGGGCGCCCACCGCGTCGAGCCGCACCCGCGCCCCACCTTCGGAGAAATAGGGCAGCAGCGGCGCAAACAGATCGCGCAGCCCCTTTTCGACATCGTTACGGCTTTTGAGCGGATTACCGGCCAGCGGATTGGCGGAAACGGGATCGTAGGTCATGTCAGCTCGGCATCTCTGTTGTGAACCGGAATGTCAGTGGTTTTTGGGAGGGCACAAAGGTCGGGGGCGCGAGCCGCAATGATCAGGCTCCCCTCACCCCCTCCCACCCTCCCCCCTCAAGGGGGAGGTGTAGGCCGGTGACGGCGGTAAATTCTTGGACAATCGAACCCATCCTCCCCTCCATCGTCATTGCCCGGCATGTCCGGGCAATCCATCGGCGGACTGCAGCGTGCGCGGCGTGACAGGCGCCGGCCCATAGGCCCCCTTCAGCTCCAGACTTTCGGCAAAGTGGCATGCCGCCAGCTGGGCCGAGCCGTTGATCGGGCGCAGCGCCGGCTTTTCGCTCCGGCAGATGTCCTGGGCATATTTGCAGCGCGTGTGGAACGGGCACCCCTGCGGGCGGTTGCCGAGATAGGGGATTTCGCCCTTGAGCTCGGTGCTCCGCCCCTTGCGCCGGCTTGGGTCGGCAATCGGCAGGGCTTCGAGCAGCATTTCCGAATAGGGGTGGCGGGGCCGCTCGAACAGCGCCTCGGTCGGCGCATTTTCCACCACATGGCCCAGATACATCACCACCACCCGGTCGGCGATGTAGTTCACCACGCCCAGATCATGGCTGATGAAGATATAGGTCAGCCCGAAATCGGCCTTGAGGTCCTCCAGCAGGTTCAAGACCTGCGCCTGGATCGACACATCGAGCGCCGACACCGCCTCGTCCGCGATCACCAGTTTCGGGTCGAGCACCAGCGCTCTTGCAATGCCGATGCGCTGCCGCTGCCCTCCCGAAAAGGCATGGGGATAGCGGCCCACCGCATCGGCGGGAATGCCCACCTTGGCGAGGGTGTCGATGACCTTGTCCTCAAGCTCGCGCCCCTTGGCGATGCGATGCACCCGCAGCGGCTCGGCGACGATATCGAAGACCCGCATGTTGGGGTTGAGCGAGCTCATCGGGTCCTGGAAGATCATGCGGATATCGCGCCGCCAGGGTTTTATGGCGCGCTTGTCGAGCGCACTCAGCTCAACGCGCTGCCCCTCTTGTGGGTGATAAAACACCTTGCCCGAGCTGACCGGCTGCGCCTTGATGATGCAGCGCCCCAGCGTGGTCTTGCCACAGCCGCTCTCCCCGACAATGGCGAGGGTTTCCCCCGCCTCGACGGTGAGGTTGATGTCATTGAGCGCTACAAGCTCCCGGCCAGCACCGAAGAGCCCGCCACCCAGCGTATAGATCTTGGAGAGGTTTTCGACGGTAAGAAGCGTGCTCATGCCAGCGCCTCCGCCTTCTGATGAGTGAGAAGATGGCACCGCGCCACATGGCCTTCAGAGACCTGGGTCCGTTCCGGCCGCTCGCCCGCGCAGGGCGCAAAGGCATGCGGGCACCGGCTGGTAAAGGCGCAGCCGACCGGCCGATCCTTGGGCGAAGGCACCGTGCCCTTGATCGGCGACAGCCGCTGTCGCTCGGCTTTCCGCGTCAGCCGTGGCACCGACGCCATCAGCGCCTGCGTATAGGGGTGCTGCGGCGCGCGGAACACCTCATAGACGTCCCCCTGCTCCACCACATCGCCCAGATACATCACCGCCACCTCATCGGCGATTTCCGCCACCACCCCGAGATCATGGGTGATGAACAGCATGGCCATGCCATAATCAGCCTGCAGCTGGCGCAGGAGATCAAGGATCTGCGCCTGCGTCGTCACATCGAGCGCCGTGGTCGGCTCGTCGGCGATCAGCAGTTTTGGCGTACAGGCCAGCGCCATGGCGATCATGGCGCGCTGGCGCAGCCCACCCGACAGCTCGAACGGATAGGCATTGGCCCGCTCGCGCGCACCGGGCACGCCCACCTGATCGAGCAGCGCCACCGTCCGCTCCCGCGCCGCCTTGGGTTTTAATCCCTCATGGAGCACGATGATCTCGTCGATCTGGTCACCGATCGTATGAACCGGCGACAGCGAACTCATCGGCTCCTGAAAGATCATCGAAATCTGCGCCCCGCGAATGGCGCGCATGGCCTGGCTGTCGGGCTTGAGCCGGGCAATATCGACCGGCCCGCCCGCGCCCTCAAAGAGGATTTCGCCGGTGCGGATATCGGCGTTCTTTTCCAAAAGCCGCAGAATTGCCCGCGCCGTCACCGATTTCCCGCAGCCGCTTTCCCCCACCAGCGCCAGTGTCTTGCCCGGCGTCAGCGTCAGATCCACCTGCCGCACCGCCTCGATGTCGGGCTCGTCGGGCGAGGTGAAAATGAGGGACATATTGTTGATGGTCAGGAGGGGTTTGGTCATGCCGGACACTCGCTATTTGCCGTCGAAAGCCCCCTCACCCGTCTCGCGCTACGCGCGATCCACCCTCTCCCAGGAGGGGCGAGGGGGAGGCCTGTGTTAGGGGAGGCACCCTGCCTTCCTTCTCCCCTTGAGGGAGAAGGTGCCCGAAGAGCGGATGAGGGGTTAAACATCCACAAAACCATCATCTCACCGCCCATGAGGATCAGCCGCGTCGCGCAGGCCGTCGCCGAAGAAGTTGAGCGCCAGGATCACCACCACCACGCAGATGCCCGGCGTCAGCAGCCACGGCGCCGTCGCCAGGGTGCGGATGTTCTGGGCTTCCTGGAGCAGCGTGCCCCAGCTCACGATCGGCGCCTGCAGCCCCAGCCCGAGGAAGCTCAGCGCTGTTTCGGCGAGGATCATGCCCGGAATGGCGAGCGTTGCCGCCGCAATGATGTGGCTGGTGAAACTGGGCACCATATGCCGCGTGATGATGCGCCAGTCGCTGGCGCCATCAAGCTGCGCCGCCGTCACAAAATCCTCGGTGCGCAGACTGAGGAACCGCCCGCGCACCACACGCGCCAGCTCGGTCCATCCGATCAGCGAGAGAATGATGGTGATGGCGAAATAGGTCTGGAGCGCATTCCAGTTCTTGGGCATTGCGGCCGCCAGCCCCAGCCAGAGCGGAATGGTGGGCATGGAGCGGATGAACTCGATCACCCGCATCACCGCGCCGTCGAACCAGCCGCCATAATAACCGGCAAAACCGCCGATAATGATGCCGAAAAAGAGGCTGAGGGTCACACCGGCCAGCCCGATGGAGAGCGAAATGCGCGTGCCGTGGATCAACCGGCTGAGGAGATCGCGGCCCAGCCGGTCCGCCCCCAGCACATAGAACGGATCGCGCTTGTTCTCGACCCCCATCAGCTTGACCGACATGGGGATGACGCCAAACAGCCGATAGGGCTCGGCGGGGGCAAAGAACTGCACCGGGATCACCACATCGGGATCCACCACAAAGGTGCGGCGCATGGCCTTGGGGTCCACCTCGGACTTGTAGCCATTGACATGGGGCTGGAACGACCAGCCGCCATTCTCGTCGCGCAGGATGAAGTGCAGCCCCTGCGGCGGCGCATAGGTATAGCGGGCGCTATAGGCGGACGGATCGGCCGGAGCCAGAAATTCGGCCAGCGCCGCCACGAGATAGAAGGCCATCACGATCCAGAGGCTGACCACGGCCAGCTGATGCCGCTTGAACCGGCGCCACATCAGGCCAAGCTGGGACTCGCGGGCGCGGCGCGGCGGCACCACTTCTGCAACGGGCGAGAGCGTTTCGACGGCCATCTTACTTTCCTCCGAAACGGATGCGCGGATCGATCCAGGCCAGCAACAGGTCCGAGATCAGCGTGCCGATCACGGTGAGCACGCCCAGGAGCATGATGATGGCGCCGGCCAGATACATGTCCTGGCTGGTCAGCGAGCGCAGCAGAAGCGGCCCCGCCGTCGGGAGATTGAGCACAACAGAGACAATCACCGAGCTCGAGACCAGCGCCGGCAGCAGCCAGCCAATGGTCGAGACCAGCGGGTTCAGCGCCACGCGCACGGGATATTTGAGGATCACCTTCCATTCCGGCAGGCCCTTGGCCCGGGCGGTGGTGACATAGGGTTTTTTGAGCTCATCGAGCAGATTGGCGCGCAGGATACGGATCAGCTCCGCCGTGCCTGCGGTGGCCAGCACCAGCACCGGCGCCCAGGCCCGGGAGAGGAAATCCATCACCCGCGGGATCGACCAATGCGCGCTTTCATATTCGGGCGAGAACAGCCCGCCGATGGTCGTGCCGAACCAGACAAAGCTGAGATACATCAGCAGCAGGGCGAGGAGGAAATTTGGGATGGCGAGGCCAATGAAACCGCCCACCGTGGCGAGGTAATCGCCCAGCGAATATTTCTTCACCGCCACATAGATGCCGATGGGCAGGGCGATGAACCACATCACCAGCACGGCCAGCCCCTCGACGAGGATGGAATTGCCCAGCCGCCCCCAGATCAGGGTCGTCACCGGCGCCTTCCACTCAAAGCTCTGGCCAAAATCTCCGCGCGTCAGAATGCCGGAGATCCATTTCCAATATTGGACGAGATAAGGCTCGCCAAAACCATATTGCCGGCGCAGCGCCTCGATGGTCGCCGGATCCACCCGGTCGCCATTGGCCGAGAGCGTGGCCACATAAGTGGTCAGATAGTCGCCCGGCGGCAGCTGGATGATGGCAAAGGCAACGAAACTGACCGCCCACAAGGTGAGCACCATGGCCAGCAGTCGATTGGCAATGAAGCGGAGCATTGGGCTCTCCTTGAAGAAGCAGAAAAGGTTGGGAGCATGGAGGCGTCAGCCCCCACCCAACCTCCCCCTGATCGGGGGAGGAGCACTTCAGCATTCCGGGCAAGTTCGGTGTCCACCCACCGGCCGGTCCCTCCCCATTTTCAGGGGGAGGCTAGGAGGGGGTAACTCACGAGCCGCCCTTCATAATCTCCAGCACCCCGCGGCCCATGGGAGGGGTCGCGGGAGCCGGGGAGGACCTATTCCTGGGCGAAGTACCACTGGAATGGGTCGTAGGGAGCAGGCGTGGGGTAGAGATAGGCATGCAGCATCGGCTCGGCGATGTTGCGCATATTGTTCTTGGCGATGTAGTAGCCCTCGCCCGGCAGGCTGATGCCGATGACCGGGAAGTTCTCCTTGGCGAGCGCCAGGATCTGGGTCATCAGTTCGGAACGCTTGGCCGGATCACCCTCTTCGCGCAGCTGGCTGTAGAGCTTCATCTGCTCGGCGGCCCATTCTGCGGGCTCCTCGGCAATTTCCGGCGTCGAGCCATTGTACCAGGCCTGCCAGCGGAAAGCCCAGACGGACTCCCCACCCGAAGCCATGTAATAGCGCGGCTCCTGCACCACATCTAGGCCACCGTCGCCCTGCCACACCTGCGCGTCGAAATCGCCGAGCGGTCGCTTGTCGTAATAGAGCGTGCGGTCAATGTTGTTGAGCTCGATATCCAGCCCACCGGCCTCGAGCTGGAGCTGCATCAGCTCCATCATGTCCACCCATTCCGAACGGAACGAGGAGATGAGGTCGATGGTGACCTTGAGTGGGGACCCATCGCCAAAGGTATAGACCCCGTCGCCACCCTTGCTCAGGCCCGCCCGTTCGAAGGCCGCGGCCGCCGCATCCGGATCGAACTCGGTATATTGCTTGGCCATTTCCTCGTCATAGAACGGGCTTTCCGGGCGCGGCGCCGCCTGGAAGGGCTCGCCCTGGCCGGTAAAGACCACGTCGATGATTTCCTCGCGGTCGAGCAGATGGCTGACCCCGATGCGGAAATCCTTGTTGGCGAAGAGCTCGCGGCGCTTCTCGTCGACATGGTTGAGGTTGAACTGCAGGACCAGCGTGTTCATCGACGAGGGCACATTGGCGCCCAGCCGGTAATCACCGCCCTCCTGTCCGTCAAAGAACAGAGGCTGGTTGGCGACGGTCGCGATATGGCGGTCCTGGAAGTCGATCTCGCCATTGAGCGCCATCAGCGTGATTTCTTCGAGCGAGTCGGACACGCGCATGTCGAGCCGGTCAATATAGGGCAGCTGGTTTCCTTCGGTATCGACCTTCCAGTAATAGGGATTGCGCTTGAAGCTGGCGCGCGTGGCGTCACCGGTCAGCGGATCGTCGATCATCCAGGCATTCATCATCGGCAGGTCGGGATTGGCCCAGCGGATGGTCTCCGTCGCCCAGGAGCAACGGTCCGTCATTTGCAGTTCCCAGGTCTCGAAGCCTGCCGCCTTGGCATTGGCAGCCGCGTCCGGGTTGTATTTCGGGTAAAACTGGCTGCAGTAATCCTTGCTGAGCGACACCACGGTCAGGCCGTTGACGCTGGCCAGATCATCCATGATCAGCCCGTTCGGGTGCTCGAAGACGAAGCTGAACATCGTGTCGTCGATGACCTCTACCGTCACAGGATTGTTGGGGTTCTTCATGAAGGTGCCGCCGCCATAGCTTGGCTCGGCGAAGAGCTCGACCGCAAAGGCGATATCGGCGCTGGTGAACGGCGTGCCGTTATTCCACTTCAGCCCCTCGCGCAGCTTGAACGTATAGGTGCGGGCGTCTGCGCTGACCTCCCAGCTTTCCGCCAGATTGGGGATGATTTCCTTCCATTCGCGGTCATAGCGAACGAGGCCGTCATAGGCCACGGTGCGGGCGATCCAGGCATTGTCGAGGCCACCGCGCAGGGCGCTGCGCCAGGTGCCGCCATAGGTGCCGACGCTGTCGACTGGCTCGATCACCAGCGGATTGGCCGGCAGGCGCTCCGCGACGGGCGGCAACGCGCCACTTGAAACAAGGGCGTCGAGTTCCGGAGCCTGCTGGTATTGAGCCAGGGCACTCCCGTTCAGCATAAGAGCGGCGGTGATTGCACCTATGGCAATACCTGCCGGACGCTTCCCCTGGAGGGGATGAGTCATGGTCATGTCTTCCTCCCTTTGCGGCCGGCATTTCCGGCCCGGCGCTGTTTGCACGCCGGAGAAAGCTAGGTCGGAATTTGCGCAAACTCAAGCAATTTGCGTATTTCACGCAATTTCCGCAATATTGCGTAATTTGCAATTGGGAATCAGCGTCCTGCGCTCTGCAAAATGCGCGAAATGCCCTGCTTCCAGCCAAAGCGCGCAGAAAAATTTGAGAAATATTCTGCCTCAGGCAGGAAAAACTGTCTCACCGGCGACGAGAGACAGGCCGATTTGCAAATGTTGCACGGCCATTTCCCCGTCCATGCGCTGAGCCAGGAGGCGAATGGCGCCACGCCCAATCGCCTCACGATCAACCCGCACCGTGCTCAGCCGCGGATTGGCCATGCCGGCGATCGGCAGATCGTCAAAACCCATGATGGAGAAATTGGGCGGCAGAGAGCTATCGGGCCCAAGAAGCGTCTCGACCATCGACACGGCCACGCCATCATTCCAGCAGAACATCGCCGTCACGTCATAGACGCCACCGAGGAAATTCTCAAGCAGCGCCTTGGTCCCCACCTCATTGGAAAACACCACCACCCCCTCGGTGCCGACATGGTCGGCGATCGCCGCTTCAAAGCCGCGCTGGCGCTGGCGAATGGTCGGGCGGTGCCGGAATGTATAGTGCAGTATCCGGCGATGCCCAGCATCGATCAGATGCTGCGTGGCCATGTACGCGCCGTGAAAATTGGCTGGCGACACGGAGTTAAGCCGCATCAGCGGGTCAAAGCCGTTGGCGAGGACGACGGCAATATCCTCCTCGGCCGCCCAGTTGACCAGCTCGGCACTGGGGTCGATCCCGGCGAGGATGACCCCTGACGCATCCGATTTGCGCACCTGCTTATGGACAAAATCGAGCGTCACCATTTCTTCGTTGATGAGACGCACATCAAGGGCGATGCCGGCCTCTGCGGCCTGCGCGCGCATCCCCTCGACGATCCCGTGGTAAAAACTGGCAAGGCTTCCGATGGCTCCACTCAGCGGCACCAGGGCCACGGCGCGCTTGTCGGGATTGCCCGTCGCGGGCGTGTGTTTGCTCTTGTAGCCCAGCATGCGCGCAACGCGCTGGACGTCGCGCCGCACCGCCTCGCTGATGCCGATCTCATTGGCCAGTGCCCGGGAAACCGTCGACACCGACACCCCAAGCTTCTCGGCAATATCGGCCTGGTTTGCACGCTTGGTGGCCATTTCAGCGATCTCCTCACTCCCCTACGCAATATTTGCGTTTTTTGAGCAGATCAAGAGGAGATCGCGAATTATCGTTCCACGCCCCCCGAGCGCGCCGCCTGCGCCCCTCCCCCTTGTGGGGAGGGATCGGGGATGGGGGCATATTGTCCGCTGATGGTTGAGCGCGGCTAAGGCCGTTCTGGCCCTCAGACCCCAAACTGCCGCGTCAGCCACTTCATCTGCTCGCGGTCCTGGAATGCCGCGCCGCCTTCGTGGTTGTTAAACTCATATTCCACGATGGTCTTGTCGGTGCCCGCAAAGGCCTTGTAGGCGCCATAGACGGTCGAGGGTGGGCAGATGTCGTCCATCAGCGCCACCGAGAACAACGTCGCAGCCTTGCTGTGGCGGGCAAAATTGACGCCGTCGAAATAGCGCAGGGTGTCGAACACCTGGTCTTTCTTGTCCCGGTGCACGGCAAGGAAACGGACGATTTCCAGATAGGGATCGCGCCCGGCGACACGAACGGCGCGCGGGAAATCACAGAGATAGGGCACGTCCGGCATCACTGCCTTGACGCGATTGTCGATCCCCGCCACGGCCAGCGCGATCCCACCACCCTGACTGACGCCACAAACCGCGATCCGCTCGGCATCGACAAAATCCTGGCCGAGCAGCATGTCGATGGCGCGCACCCCGTCGGTGAACAGGCGCCGGTAGTAATAGTCGTTCTTATCGAGAATGCCCTTGGTCATCATCCCCGGCACGGATGGTGTCGTGCCCTGCGGGTCCGAGGTCGCGCCCATATGCCCACTCGAGCCCTGCCCGCGCGTATCCATGCGGAAATAGGCAAAGCCCGAGGCGGCCCAATGCAGCGTCTCATGCGGAAAGCCGCGCCCGCCGCCATAACCGATGAACTGCACCACAAGTGGCAGTTTTTCGGTCCGCTCCTTGGGCAGCACCAGCCAACCCTTGACCGGCTGCCCGCCAAACCCCGGGAAGGTTACGTCAAAGGCTTCCACGAGTTTCAGTGTGGTATCCGCCGGCACGATGCTGACGTCACCACCCGCCGCGCGGGCCTCGGCAATGGTCTTGCCCCAAAAATCGGAGAAATCGGCAGGCACGGTCACCGCGCTCTCATAAGCGTCGATGGCGGGATGGGTCATGTCGGGAAAGGGCACGGCGCGGATCCAATCTGGAGCTGGCAAACTTGCCAACAAATCTGCACCCACTCCGCCATTATATCCAGCACAGCCCGAACTTTGTCACAGCAATCGGCGGGGCTTTACCCTACCCCAGCCGCACCCGCACCCGGCTGACGAGATCGCCCTCCCACCACATGGGAAAATTCGTCCCCCATTTGTTGTTGTAGAGATTGATCCGTGCCCCCGCTGAAAAGTCCGGCACCTCCGGTTGGAACGGGATGAAGGGGGCTCCCGCCGGCGCTACCAGCGCGCTGTCGAGCAGTGTGAATTCCGTTCCACCGCAGCGCAGCGCCGAAACCGCCTGCAATTGCCCACCCCCGCGGCGCACTATGTCGTGTGCCTCGTGCCAGAGCCCCAGCTTCTCCAGCGCCCAAGAGCACGGTTCGGGCGTCAGGAGGAAGAACCCCGCCTCGGGCATGCGATTGGCAGGTTTCGCTCGCAGCACCAAGATGATTTCGGCCTCGTCATCGCTGATCCCGCGCAGGATAATCTCGTGTCGATCCGGCGCCCCCAGCGCTATCCGCGCCTCCTCCGGCATGCGCCCCAGCACCCGCGCCCCGTCCTCTGAAACACCTTTTCCCTTGGGCACAAAGCGACCATTCCGCGCCGTCTTCGCCGTCCGCAATCCCGGTTTGTCATGGTCCAGAATAGCCCAGACCTCGCGGTGCATGAGATAGCTGTCGAGATGGCTCTGCAGCTCGGCCCAGTCATAGCTTTCGTGCCGATAGCCGAAGAGGCACCCATTCTGCCCCGCCAGCCGCCGCCCGTTCGGCGCAATGAGCGCGGAAAGATCGCCCGTCGCCGCATCGATCTCGGCGACCCAACCATTGCTCTCCAGCCGGTCGCCAGCACCAATCACCGCCTCAGCCGGCACCGACGCCTCGTTCCGCGCCGCCTCAGCCAGCGCCCGATCCGCATCGGACAATTGATCAATCGCCGCATCGAGATAGGCGCGCTGCTCGGCCCAGCTTGCCTCGGTATAGTGGAAGCGATAGTCGTTTCTCCGCGCCGCCTCGAACTTTTCCCGGTCCCAGGCCGTCTCGTCCCGTAGAAAAGTCTTTATGTCGACGCCCCAGGTGTGCTCGGCGATTTGCGTCAGCCCGCGCCCAAAGGCCAGCCGTTCCGGCGTCAGTCCCTCGGCATCGAATTCATCATAGAGCCGCCCCAGCGCTTTAAAATGTCGCAGCTTTTCCGGATCGGTGCCAACGCCATGGATCCAGCTGTCGCCGATTTCCTGTGTCACCACCGGAAAATTTTCGCGCCGTGCCCACATCTCGGCCCCGAAGGCATCCAGCGTCGAAGCCATCACCCGAGCCTGCGGATGCTCCAAACGCAGATGCCGCAGCGCCTCCACCGTCTGCCCCACGCTTTGCGGGCCGATATTGTCATTGGTGTGCGCAAAGCTGAGGCCAATGTCCGGCCCGGCCGGAAAATCCGTCGCCCCATAGGAGGCCTGATACATGACCACGATTTCGTCCCCGCCCGGCGCTTGCCAACGGAAGATCGGCGGCACATCGGGCACGGGGCTCGCCGTGTTCACTCCGAGGTGCAGGAATTTCAGCCCCGCCCCGGCCATCAGCGGCACCATGCCCAGCGTATGGCCCGGCACGTCGGTCATCTTCGCGGCAATCGTCTGCCGCCCAAAACGCCGATCCAGCTCCTGCGCATAGGAAAGCCCCGCCCGGAACAGCGCCGGCGTCATCAGCTCGGTGTGGGTGGTGAACGGCAATCCGTGCCAGGCGATCAGCCCACGCTCAATCGCCCTTTGCAGCCGCTTTACCTTCTCTCCATCCTGCGAGTTGAGATGGTCCCAGATCAGCCAGGCGCCCGTCGTCCAGATAAATTCAGGCGCGTCCGGGTTCTCGGCATAAAAGTGCTCGCCCGTGGCGATCGCCTGCGGGATGAACTGCTCATGATATTGCCGCCGGACCTTGGCCGCGTGGTCGGTAAAACCGATATCAAGGTGGGTCTTGAAGACAAGGTGAATGAGCGTGTCGGTCATGAAAAGCGCCGTCAGCCGACCGTGCCGCGCACGACGAGCCGTGTGTTGAGAGTTTCCTGAAAGCCCGGTGCATCGGGATTATTGAGCCGCCGCAAGATCAGCCTGACCAGCGCCCGCACCCGCTCCTCGAGATCGAATTTCACGGTGGTGAGATTGTAGCTTTTCCAGTGCGACTGGGCGATGTCGTCAAAGCCAACCACCTTCACATCCTCCGGCACCCGTAGCTTCAGCTCGTGCCGCAAGGCATCCATCGCCCCGAATGCTCCGACGTCATTGGCGGCGAAAATCGCATCCGCCCCCGCGCCCACCCGAAAGAGATCGATGGTCGCCTGATAGGCCGCGTCATAGGAAAAATCGCCGCGCACTACAGTCGGCGGCTCCAACCCACGCGCCGCCATGACCTGTCGCAAAACCTGCTCGCGCGAGGTATTGGCCCGCGCCTTTTCCTCGCCGGACACATAGGCGACCCGCCGCACACCATACCCCTGCAGCAATGCCACCGCCTGCTCGATCCCGTCGCGCTGCAGCACATTGAGTCGATCATGCAGCGGCTCGCCCTTGGGCTCCGCCTCCCCGTCCATTGGGTAATGCACATAGATCGGCACTGCGCGGTCGAGAAACCGCGCCAGCGTCCGTGGTTTTACGTTCTCGACGAAGGCAATCACCGAGTCCGGATTGAAGCCGCGCATATAGGCGAGCAACTGCTCGTCCATCGAATAATCGGTGCGCGTCTTGAACAGTAGCGTGGCAAAGCCTTCCGCCTGCAGCGCCGTGGTCAGCGCATCAATCTCCTGGCTCTCCCAATAGCTGCACACATCGGGCACGATGACGCCCACGAGATGCGAGCGCCCGCTCACAAGCGCCCGCGCTGCGCGGTCCGGCGTATAGTTCAGCTCCTGCGCAATTTTGAGGATCAGTTCGCGTTTTTCGGCCTTGAGCGAGGCGTGCGGGTTGAAGGCGCGCGACACCGCAACGCGGGACACATTGGCCCGTTCGGCCACCATTTCTGCTGTCGCCCGCCCGCGCACTTCCCCCATCGCTTCGCCCAAGCCAGGCCTCCCCAAAACAGCGGCAATATTGAAAACGTGTTCATTTCTCTGACGTTTCGCCCCCACTCTGTCAAGCACGCGCGCCAACACCTCCGCCCTCGAATTTCACCGCGATGTCACCACCACGTCGCAAAACCCTGCCATTCAACCGCCGCACGCAATCCCTGCCGTCACCCCAGGCGAATTCTCCGCATTGACGCTTAGTGAAAACGTGTTCATTCTACTTTGGCCTGCGCCCGGAAGATTTATTCCACCGACGGGCCAATAGCCGGCTACCGGAGAATTCGGAGCCACCATTTGGGAGGATTTTTGCGATGACCAATCGTCTGCGCAGTCTCGCGCTTGGACTTGTCGGCGCCACCGCTGTGGCGCTGCCGGCATTTGCCGTCGATCTCAACGTCACCTGCCGCTGTGTCATCGGCGGCGTCAACAGCGGCACCGCGCAGTGGATCGAGGAAAGCGTCATCCCCGCTTTCGAGGCCGCCAATCCCGACGTCAACGTGGTGCTCAACCAGTTCGGCGGCGAAGACGCCCAGCTCACCCAGCAGCTGGCGCTCGACTTCTCCACCGGCGCCGGCCCCGATGTCACAGCATTCGACGGCTTCCTCATCCCCTCCTTCGTCGAAGGCGGGCTCCTGAAATCGCTCGATGAAGTCGCCGGCCCCGAAGTCAATGACTGGTCCGGCTGGGCAGCGCTTTCCGAAGGCTCGCGCGCCCTCATGCTCTACCAGGATAAATATTACGGCATTCCGCTCGGCACCGACGTGCGCATGATCAATACGCGCAAGGATATTCTGGCCGAAGCCGGCATCGACGCCGACACCTGGCAGCCCAACTCCTGGGAAGAACTGCTCGACGCCGCCCGCGCCATCAAGAAGGCCAAGCCCGACAGCTTCCCGCTCCAGATCAATGCCGGCGTCGCCATGGGCGAAGCCACCACCATGCAGGGCTATTGGATGGTTCTGCTCGGCACGGGCGAAGCCGTTACCGACGAGAACGGCAAGTTCATCGTCTCGAGCCAGGGCATTCTCGATACGCTCAACCTCTACAAGACCATCTATGTCGACGAAAAGCTCGGCGACCAGCGCGCCCAGCTCCTCGCCGATGGCCGCAACCGGTCCTTCGCCAATTTTCGCGACGGCGTGACGGCGCTTCTGGTCGAGGGAGATTATTTCTACCGCTCCGTCACCCCAGAAGGCTCCGAATTTGCCGTGGCCAATCGCGATGAGGTCCAGGGCTGGGCCAAAATGCCGGCCAAGGAACCCGGCGCCGGCATCCGCGGCCAGGATTTCGTCACCATCTCCGGCGGCACCGGCTTTGTCATCAATCCGGCGACCGATACGCCCAAGGAAGCCTGGGCCTTCCTCTCCTTCATGAACGAGCCGGCCCAGCTCGAAGCCTTCCAGGCCATCCAGCCGCGTATCACCGCGCGCACCGACGTGGCCATTCCCAACAATCCCTTCCTGACCGAGACCAGCCAGACCCTGCTCCCGCTCACCACGGCGCGCCCGAATGACCCGAACTACAATGCGGTCTCCTCGGAAATCCAGCGCATGACTGAAGCCGTCGTCTCCGGCGAGCTCTCGCCCGAAGAGGCCATGGCCCAGTACAAATCGGCTGTCATCGCCATTGTCGGCGAGGAAAACACCGTCAGCCTGCTCTAGCCCTCCCTGGCACCCTCCGGCGCGTTGCGGCGCGCCGGAGGCTCTTATCAAACGCCTCGGCGCCATCGCCTCCCTCCCCTTGCGGCGAGGGATTGAGGGTGGGGGTACGCCTTGTCCCCATGCTCGCACCATCGGGCCTGACGTCAATCAGGGCCCACCCGTCCCCCTCCCTTCTGGAGGCGGGGAAGAGGACAGAGCCATCCATGACCACCGACCTCAACACTGCCCCCGCCAGGCGAAAACCCAGAAACTTCGCACTGCTCTCGGCCCGGGCCGGCGCGGCCTTTCTCACCCCCGCAGGCATTCTGGTTTCGGTCTTCGTGATCGTCCCCTTCTTCTGGGTGATCTTCGTTTCCTTCACCAACCGCACGCTGCTCGGCCGCACAGCGCTCAATCCCGAATTCGTCGGCCTCGCCAATTATCTGGCGCTGTTTGACCCCGCGACCTTCTTCCAGCGCGGCCAGTTCGGCTTCTCGTTGATCCTCACCACCCAGTTCGTCCTGGCCTCGGCCTTGATCGGGCAGGCCCTCCTCGGCCTGCTTCTGGCCTGGCTCATCCAGACCGTGCCGCCATGGGTCAAGCGCATCACCGAAACCTTCGTCATTGCCGCCTGGATCCTGCCGGAGGTGGTCATCGGCTTTGCCTGGTTCGCCTTCCTCGATCGCGACCAGGGCACGCTCAACATGCTGCTCGAAAGCGTCGGCCTGCCGCCGGGCGATTTCCTCCTCGACTCCCCCTTCTGGGTCATCGTCGTCTTCAACACCTGGCGCGGCGCTGCCTTCTCCATGATGCTGTTCAACTCGGCCTTCTCCTCCATTCCGCCGAGCTATTTCCAGGCGGCGGACGTGGCCGGCGCATCCTCCTGGCAGAAATTCCGCGACATCGGCCTGCCGCTCATCCGCGGCCATATCGTCACCGATCTCATCCTCATCACCATGTGGACCTTCAACACGTTTACGCCCTTCCTCCTTACTAATGGCGGGCCGAGCTACCGGACAGAGCTGGTGTCGATCTACAATTACCGCGTCGCCTTCCAGGATTTCCAGTTCGGCAAGGGCGCGGCCGTGGGCGTTATCATGATGCTCATCAACCTCGCCTTTGCGCTGGTCTATCTCAGTCTTGGCCGCAAGAAGAGGGCCTGAACCATGAAGCTGACGCTCCCCGCTTTCATTGGCCGCATAGCCTTTTCGGCCCTCGCAGCGCTGATCGGCGCCATCTTTGCCCTGCCGCTGCTCTGGTTCCTGTTCGCGCCTTTCAATGCCCGCGCCGAACTCGGCCTCGCCCTGCCTGACCCCTGGACCCTCAGTAATTTCGTCACCGTCTTCGGCAATTCCTTTGCCGTGCAGGCGCTCTGGAACTCCTTCATCCAGGCTGTCGGCGGCGTCATTCTCGTCGGTGCTGCGGCAACCCTTGCGGCCTACGCGCTCTCCCGCTCCTCCATCCCCGGCAAGGGCGCGGTCACCTATATTCTGCTGCTCTTTTCCTCAGTGGTGTCCGGCTCGGCCGCCATGGTGCCGATCTTCCTCATTATCTCGGCCGCGGGGCTGATGGATACGCACCTCGCTGTCATTCTCACCTTTGCCGGTGGGCTCCTCCCCACCGCTATGTTTATCCTCCGCGACTTCATCGACAGCATTCCGAAATCCTACGAAGAAAGCGCCATGGTCACCGGCGCCTCACCGGTTCAGGCCTTTTTCGATGTCGCCCTGCCGGTCATTCGTCCCGGCATTGTCGTCGTGGTGGTGTGGAGCTTCGTCAATATCTGGGGCAGCTTCCTCATCCCCTTCATTCTCCTCCGCAGTGACAAAAACATGCCGGCGGCGGTTGCCATCTACTCCTTCTATTCAGAGGCCGGCACCCCGGTCGTCACGCTGCTGGCAGCCTATTCGCTGATCTATTCGCTGCCCGTCATCGCTCTCTATCTCTTCGTCAGCTGGAAGTTCGGCTTCCGGTTCTTCGGCGGCATCAAGGCTTGATCCCTCATGGCATCTGTTGAATTCAGGAACGTTTCCAAGAGCTTTGGCGAGTTCAAGGCCGTCACCGACGTCAGCTTCTCCATCGGCGATGGTGAGTTCGTGTGCCTGCTCGGCCCCTCAGGCTGCGGCAAGACCACCTCCCTGCGCATGATGGCGGGCCTTGAAACACCCACATCCGGCCAGATCTTTATCGGCGGCGAGGAGGTCACCCACCTCCACCCCAAGGACCGCAACATCGCCATGGTCTTTCAGGATTACGCGCTCTACCCGCACATGAATCTGGCCGATAACATCGCCTATCCGCTCAAGGTGCGCGGCGAGAGCGTCGAAAAGCGCCACGGCCGCGCCAAGGAAGTCGCCGAGGTGCTCAAGATCGGCCATCTGATGGACCGGCTCCCCAGCCAGATTTCCGGCGGCCAGCAGCAGCGCACCTCACTCGCCCGCGCGCTGGTTTACCCGGCAAAAGTTTATCTCTTTGACGAGCCGCTCTCCAATCTGGATGCAAAACTGCGCCTCGAGGCCCGCGGCTTTCTCAATCATCTCCAGCGCGACATGGGCATGACGGCCGTCTACGTCACCCACGATCAGGCCGAGGCCATGGCGCTCGCCACCCGCATCGCCGTCATGGACCAGGGCAAGATCGTCCAGTTCGCCTCGCCCATCGAAATCTATCGCCGCCCGGCCACCACTTTCGTCGCCAATTTCGTCGGCAACCCGCCGATGAATCTTGTCACCGTCACCGGCACCCAAGGCGATGGAAAACTCCAGCTCAAGGCCGATGGCCTCACCATCGCTCCCCTGCCCATGACCGATTCCATCGGCAAGGCGCTCGCCACAAGCGAAAACCTCACCCTCGGCATCCGCCCCGAGCATCTGGGCATTGCCGCCCCCGGCGCCCCCAACACCATCACCGCGCCGCTTTTCGCCAATGAGAACATGGGCCCCGAAAGCCTCGTCACCATCGATCGCGGCGACAGCATCCGCCTCACCGCCCGCATCTTCACCGACGACCACCTCGACATCGCCGACATCGTCACCCTCTCCTTCAGCGCCGAGCACATCCACCTCTTCGACCACCACGGCAACCGCATCCCCGGCGCGGGCGAATAGCATCCGCTCTTCCCCTCTCCCCTTGAGGGAGAGGGACAGGATTTCTGCGTTCAGCAGAATCCAGGGTGAGGGGTTCTCTCCCCCCCCTCCCCCTGTCGAGAAGCCCCCTCATCCGCCCCTGCGGGGCACCTTCTCCCTCGAGGGGAGAAGGAAGAAGGCAAAAGCGAAGCGTTGAGATGACCACCTCTACACCATTCCCACCGCCCCATCGCCTCCCTCCCCTCAAGGGGGAGGGTGAAGCCGGTTCACTTGGCGAAACGGTGCCTCAAACGCGATGCCACCCTCCCCCTCGAGGGGAGGGCTAGGGAGAGGGGCCCTTTCCTACCCCCGAAGTCCGTAATTTCGCCCCATCAAGGCACCCAAAAATGATCACCATCACCACGCCCCTGACCCGCGCCGACCAGTCGCAAAACCCCTATTTCTACATCCCCTTCGATGTCCCGGTCGGCACCACACGGATCGACGTTACCCTCGCCTATTCCAAGGCCGAGGACTGCATCATCGATCTCGGCGCCTTCGATCCCCGCGACACAGGCTACCCCACCGCCGAAGGGTTTCGCGGCTGGAGCGGCGGCGCGCGCGAGAGATTCTTCATTGCCACTGACGACGCCACCCCCGGCTATATCCATGGCGAGATCCAGCCCGGCATCTGGAATGTCATTCTCGGCCTCTACAAGATCCCCGAGGCCGGCACCGAGGCAACAGTCACGATCACCCTCGACGCCGCCCCGCGCGCACTAGTACCCCAGCCCGCCCGCACCCTCCCCGTGCGATCCAAACCCGGCTGGTACAAAGGCGACCTCCACTGCCACACGTTCCACTCCGACGCCCGCGGCGCACCCGAACTCCTGCACGCCGCCGCCAAACAGGCCGGGCTCGATTTCCTCGCCATCGCCGATCACAACACCATCACCCAGCGCCGCTATTTCCATCCGCACTCTAGCCCGGACCTCGTCTTCGTGCGGGCAATGGAAGTCACCACCGCCGTCGGCCATGCCAATGTCTTTGGCGTCGACGCGTGGATCGACTTCCGCATGACCAAACCCTCCGACGCCCATGTCCTCGCTGATCTGGTGCATAAGAAGGGTGGCCTTCTCTCCATCAACCACGACAAGCCGACTATTCCGTGGGACTATGATTTTCCCGCCGCCGATTGCCAGGAAGTATGGCAATCCACCTGGCTCGCCTGGAACTGGGTTTCCCTTGATCGCTATCAGCGGCGCCTGGCGTCAGGACTAAAACTCTCGGCCATCGGCGGCTCCGACTACCATCAGCCCGACCGGCTCATGCCAGAGGGCCCGCTTGTCCTTGCCCGCCCAACGACCGTCTTCTGGCTCCCCGAGCTTAGCGAAGACGCCATTCTGGCCGCGATGAAATCGGGCCATGGCTACGTTACAGAAAGCCCCACCGGCCCCCATCTGGAGCTCCGCGCCGGCGACACCCCCATGGGGGGCACGGTCAAAGGCCTCACAGAGGTCACCGCCATCATCCGGGGCGCAGCCGGCGACCGGCTCAGCCTCATCGACGCCACCGGCCCCATCGCTGATATCCTCATCGCCTCCGAGGACTGGCAGGCCACCTTCCCCATCGCGCCCCAGAAATTTCTTCGCGCCGAAATCATCGCCAAGGCCAGCCGAGGAAATCTCGTCGCCCAGTTCAGGGCCGCACTCGATGGCCGCGCCTTGCCTTGGCAGTTGCAGAACGTTGACCTCGACACCCAGCCCATCCGCCGCGCGCTGAGCAATCCGATCTATCTCGAGGAGCGCAATTCCATTTCATAAATGGAATGAACGGTCTTTTTGATCAGAACTAGAAAAGCTTCGTTCCACACCATTTCCGGCAGCACGGCACCGGCCGGCGCACAAACCTATACTTGTTATAGAGGCATCGCTCGTGCATTCGCCGTCACTCACCTCGGCAGCAAACCCTTGCTGCCTCTCGCACCAGCACCGGCTACCCCAAGCTCGCCCTCCACTCTCACATTATTACTAATTACCCATAGCCTTCAATATATTAGGCATACAGCACAGCTTCATTGAGACGTCATCTTGGCGTCATCAACACGTCATCTCAAAGCGCTTAGTTCTGACCGCGACTTGCTTTCCCGGCGCAAATGGCGCTTTCCGCTTGCTTTCAAATTCAAGCGAGGCTTAACCTCTTGCCAAAGGAAAAGTCGACGTCAGCGCGATGAAATCCAGAGTGCATTGTGACACAAACTGGAATGTCCGTTCGAAAAGGGAGAAGTTTGATGAAACGGCGTGATTTCATGCTCGCCGCCGGTGCCGCCGCCGGCGTTGCTCTGTTGCCCCGCTCCGCCTTCGCTGAAGCGGGCCGTATCGACTGGTACACCAGCTCGGACCAGAACATTCTCGATTTCTGGACCAATGTGGTGGCGCCCAAATTCGAGGCCGCCAATCCCGGCGTCACCATCAATCTGGTGGATGGCGGCGACAACGCCGGTCTTCAGGCCATTGCCGAGCGCGGCCTCGCCGCCATGGGCTCCAATGCCGATCCGCAGGCCGACTTCTTCGAGGGTTTTGATGCCCGTCAGCCGGTCGGCGCCATCGACCAGGGCCTTTGGGTCAATTTCGAGGAAGCCGGGCTCTCCAACTATTCCAAGATCAATCCGCTGGCCCGGGACATTCCGCAAAACCTGCCCTATCGCGGGTCCCAGGTCCTGCTCGCCTACGACACCACCAAGCTCGATCCGGCCAATGTGCCCAAAACCTGGGCCGATCTCATGGCCTGGATCAAGGCCAATCCGGGCCAGTTCATCTATAACCGTCCCAACAAGGGCGGCTCGGGCCTCAATTTCGTGCGACGCGCCGTGCTCGAGGCCAATGGCCAGGATGTGTCCAAGTTCACCGTCGACAACGCCACCCCGGAAAATGGCGATGCCATGCTCCCCGGCGCATGGGACATCCTCAACGATATCGGCCCCTCCCTCTTCGACGGCGGCGCCTATACTTCGGGCAATACCCAGTCGCTGCAGCTGCTCGGCCAATCCGCCGTCACCATGATCCCCGCCTGGTCCGATCAGGCCCTGTCAGCCATCGAGCAGGGGGTGCTGCCCGAAACCACCGGCCTCGTTCAGCTCCAGGATCTGGGCCTGCCCGGCGGCTTCTCGCGCATCACCATCCTCTCCAATGGCAGCAACAAGGACCTCTCGCTCAAGCTGGCCGATTTCGTCCTCTCCGAGGAAATCCAGTCGGCCGTGCTCACCGAGCTGGGCGGCTTCCCGGGCGTCTCCTGGGACCATGTCGACCCTGCCCTGCGCGAGCGCTTTGCCGATGTCATCCCCAATTCCATCCCGGTCTTCCCGAGCGGCAATTGGGAACGCCTCATCAATGATGGCTGGTACCGCACCGTGGCCCCCAATGTGGATCCGGACGCGTGACCAACTCCGCCCTCAGCTCCCCCGGAGTTGAGCACATCCAACGCGGGAGGCCGTTCGGCCTCCTGCTCGTGGCGGCTCCGGTAATTCTCGTCGTTTGGCTGGTGATCTGGCCGATCGTTTCCGCCGTCATCCAGACGCTGTGGCTGCCAACGCCCGAGGGCGGTCGCACCTTCTCCACCGGCACCTACCAGTTCTTCTTTTCCGACAGCTACAGCCTCTCCAATCTGTCGATAACGCTCTGGACCACCGGCGTCTGCGCTGTCCTGCTGCTGGTCATCTGCGTACCCATCGCGCTGTATCTGCGCTTCTCCGACAGCAAGCTGGCCGCCTATGTCCAGGGCCTCGCCATCTTCCCCATGTTCGTGCCCTCGATCATCCTGGCCTTCGCGTTCATTCGCGTGCTGGGACCAAACGGCACCACCGATCTCCTCCTTAATTCCGTCGGCCTGCCCAAGATCAAATCGCCCTACCTCACCCCCTGGGGTCCGGTGATCGGCCTCGTCTGGGACAATATCCCGCTCACCGTGCTGATCCTGCTCTCGGGCTTGGGCAATGTGTCCAATCAGGCGATCGAGGCAGCGCGCGATGTCGGCGCCGGGCGCCTGGCGCTCTTCTGGCACATCATCCTGCCGCGCATTTCCAATTCCATGCTGGTGGCCGTCTCATTTGCCGTGCTCGGCATTTTCTCGGCCTTCACCCTGCCCTACATCCTCGGCCCGGCCGCGCCCGAAATGATGGGCCCCTTCATGCAGCGCACCTTCCGCGATCTCTACGATCCGACCAATGCCATCACCCAGGCCGTGGTCACCTTCGGCTTCTGCATCATCTTTGGCCTCTTCTATGTGCGCTCCGTCGCCAAGAACAGGACGCCCTGACATGGCCGCAACCCTCGCAAGACGTCAAATCGACTGGGTGGGCATTTTCTTTGCCGTCACCCTCACCATCGTCATCATTGTCCCGCTGGTCGTCGTCGGCACCTGGGCCTTCACCAATGTCTGGCGCTATCCGTCCGTCATCCCGCAGGAATTCGGCCTCCGCTTCTGGAGCCAGACCCTCGCCCGCGCCGACGTGTGGAGCTCCATCACCATGAGCCTATCGCTGGCCACGGTGGTGACGGCCCTCTCGGCGCTGATCTGCCTGCCCGCCGCCTATGCCTTCGCTCGGCTCGATTTCCCCGGCCGCGATATCCTGTTCTTCTCGTTCCTTGCCGGGCACGCTTTCCCCAAATTCGGCCTTCTGGTCGCCATCGCCGGCATATTCCTCCAGCTCAATCTCATCGGCACGTTTTGGGGCGTGGTCCTCATCCAGCTCGTCGGCACGCTGCTGTTCATGATCTGGATCCCCGTCGCCGCCTTCCAGGGCGTCGATCGCCGCATGGAGGAAGCCGCCCGCGATGTCGGCGCCTCCCCGTTCCGCGTCTTCTGGTCGATCACCCTGCCGC
Organism: Devosia sp. SD17-2; assembly: GCF_029201565.1. Taxonomy (GTDB): domain Bacteria; phylum Pseudomonadota; class Alphaproteobacteria; order Rhizobiales; family Devosiaceae; genus Devosia. The sequence continues at coordinate 1,118,289 of NZ_CP104002.1, read as the reverse complement.
AGGCCGGCCCGACCATTGCCGCGGCCCTCCTGCTCAGCTTCGTCGGCACCTTTTACGAAACCGAAGGCGCCTGGCTCATCGGGGCCCCGCAGATCCGCACCCTGCCGGTGCTGATGATTTCCTTCATCAACAATCAGCCCGTTATTCAATATGGCGCGGTGCTCTCCGTCCTCCTCTGGATCCCCAGCTTCATCGCCCTCCTCTTCGCCCGCCGCGTCGTCAACTCCGGCTCGTTTGCCAAGGGGTTCGGGGCATGATGGCCCTCCGGCGCCAGGGCTTGCTCCCCACCTCTCCCTTTGGGGGAGAGGTCGGATTGCGCAGCAATTCGGGTGAGGGGGCCTCGTCCCTACCCGCCGACCCCATCGTGCGCGGTGCTCCCATTAAAGCCCCCCTCACCCGGCGCGAGGCGCCGACCTCTCCCCCAAGGGGAGAGGTGGGAACCGGCCCCAGGAACTGAAGAAATATGTCCGTACTGAAGATCAAAGACGTCACCAAAATCTTCGCCAACGGCGCCGTCCGGGCGGTCGACACCTTCTCCCTCGACGTAGCCGATGGCGAGCTTGTCTGCCTGCTCGGCCCATCCGGCTCGGGCAAATCCACCCTGCTGCGCATGGTCGGCGGCTTTGAGCGCCCCTCTTCGGGCGAAATCACCATCGATGGCGAGGACATCACCCACCTGCCGCCGGAAAAGCGCCCCACCGGCATGGTGTTCCAGAGCCACGCGCTCTGGACCCATATGGATGTATTCAAGAACCTCGCCTTTGGCTTGAAACTCCGCCGTCTCCCCGCCGCCGAAATCAAGCAAAGGGTGGAAGCGGTCCTCGAACTCGTGGGTCTTGCGGGCTACGGCAGCCGCCGCGTCACTCAGCTGTCCGGTGGCCAGCAGCAGCGCGTCGCCCTCGCCCGCTCGCTCGTGCTCGAGCCCAAAATCCTACTGCTCGACGAGCCCTTTGCCAGCCTTGACCAGCACCTGCGTGAGCGTCTTCGCGAGGAAGTCCGCGACATCCAGCAGCGCCTGAAAATTACCACGCTCTTTGTCACCCACGGCCAGGATGAGGCTCTCTCCATGGCCGACCGCATCGTGGTCATGCGCGATGGCCGCACCGAACAGATCGACCGCCCGGACGTCGTCTATCGCGATCCGCAGACCCCGTTCGTCGCAGGTTTCATCGGCACCATGAACCTCATCGAAGGCGTGGTCGCCAATGGCATGTTCACCCGCGACAGTTTTACCACGCTCCTCGCCCTGCCCGACGGACCGGCCACGCTCGCAATCCGCCCCGAAGCGCTCGACCTCGTCGCCGCCGAACCGGGCCAGGCCAAAATCCACCGCGTGACCGATTTCGGCACCCACGGCCTTGTCGACCTCGCCCTGCCCGACGGCACCCGCCTCAAGACCATGGTCTCCCACCCCGACCTCTTCGCCACCGGCCAAGGCGTCACTCTCACCCCCCGCGCCGTCGCCGTCTACCGCCACGACCAACAGATCTTTCGGAGCGCCCAGGACAGCAAATCTCCTGCGCTAGCGCAGGGATGAGCCGCGGCGCTAGCCTACCAAGCCAGCGGCTCCTGCGCCTCCCTCCCCCTTGTGGGGAGGGAATGAGGGTGGGGGTCTTCAGTCGACCCCAATGGGCACGCCGAGCTCGCCAAGCGAATGTCGGTTGAGACGAGGAGTTCAGCCTTGGTGAAGACTCTCTCCACCGCCCCTTCACCCCCCCCCTTGAGGGGGGGGCAAGCGCAGCTTAGGCCCAAAGGGCCTTAGCGCAGCTCGGGCGGGGGTATTTTCTCTCCTCTACGCCCCCTCTCCCCTAAGGGCAAAGCGCGCGATAGAACCAATTCATTCCACCCCGAGCCGCCCATGTCCGCCCCGCTCTACCTCACCCGCAACGCCCACCGCACTTGGCTCAAATGGCATCGCGGCCGTCGCCGCGCCTCCGATCCAGTCTTCACCGGCGCCCGCATTCTGGAAGCCATGCAGCTCGGCGCCAGTGTCGAGATCGACCTCGTCATTCATGCCGACCGCGGTTTTGCCGTGCTCCACGACAAGACGCTCGAACGCGAAACCACCGGCAGCGGACGGGTCGTCGATACCCACGCCTCCCAGCTGCGCACCCTGCACCTCCGCGCTGAAGACGGCACGCCCATCCCCGACCACGTCATGCTGCTGGAAGATCTCTCTGCGCTTCTGGCCGAGCACCAGCCTCATCCCGAGGCGCTGCTCCAGCTCGATTTCAAGGAAGATCTTTCCGCGCTCGACCCCATCGCGGTCGCCAATTTTGCCAGCGCCGTGGCCCCGATCGCCAAATCCCTCATCCTCTCGGGCGGCGATGCAGACGCCATCGCCCTGCTCGCCGCAAACACCCCCGGCCTCCGCACCGGCTACGACCCCTGCTACGGCGCCTCCCTCGCCCGCCTGCAGGCCACTGGCGATTTCGCGACCTTCACCGCCGACGCGCTCACCGCCGCCGCGGACGCCGAAATGATCTACCTGCACTACGGTCTGATCCTCGAAGCCGACCGCGCCGGTTTCGACATCATCGCCGCCCTCCACGCCGACCACCGCCGCGTCGACGCCTGGACCATCAAAACCGCCGACGACACCACAAAACCCGCCATCGACAGGCTTCTGGACCTCCGCGTCGATCAAATCACCACCGACGACCCCGAGGGCGTTCTTGAGATGATGGGGAGTAGGTAGGACAGAAGAAGACCCCTCACCCTAACCCTCTCCCCAGATGGGAGAGGGGACGAAGGAGCCGAGAGGTTGGGGGTGTGGCACAGACAGACTTGGTCTTTCGAGTGGAGCCCGAGACACACTCGATCTGATCCCCTCGCCCCTTTGGGGAGAGGGTTAGGGTGAGGGGTGCAAGCCCATCAGCTGGCCGAGAAAGCCATGAGAGCTATGCTCCAATGGCCGGTTAGGGTGAGGGGCTCTTCTGCCCCACAAAAACTACCTCGGATCCTTCCGCGGCGCATCCTTCAGCATCTCGATGAGAAACGCGTGCGTCGCCGGATTGGCCGCGATCACGCACCCCGTGCGCTCATAAAATTCCGGCCCGCGCCCCCACCAATCACTCACCACGCCGCCTGCCTCCTCGACCAGCAAGACGCCCACCGCCCAGTCGACGATGCCGCTTTCTTCAAAATACCCGGTCAGCCGGCCCAGCGCCACGAAGGCGCAGCTATTGGCCGAGCTCCCCACAATCCGCACCGCCCCCACCTTCGCCCGCAGCGCATCGAGCCGCGCGTAAAACCCTTCATGAGTGAACAGCCCCGGCGTCGCCAGTCCCGTGCCGATATTGAAGAGCCCCACATCTGTGCGTTTGCTCACCGAGAGTTTTTCGCCATTGCAGAACGCGCCCTGCCCCTTGATGGCCGTGAACATTTCCCCGTTCACCGGATTGAACAGCGCCCCGCACACCGTCTCATTGCCGCGCCGCAGCGCGATCGAGATCGTGTACTCCATCCCATTGATGAAATTGGTGGTGCCATCGATCGGGTCGACCAGCCAGCGGTGCTCGCTGTCTTTCTCCACCGGATCGAATTCCTCACCGGTAAAACTCCAGCCGGGATAGCGCTCGAAGAGATATTTGCGAATGAGCAGCTCGCTGTTCTTGTCCGCATCGGAGACGAAATCGGCCGGTCCCTTGATGCCGATCTCGATGTCCCGAAACTTCTCGAAATAGCCCTGCGTCAGCGCCCCGGCCTCGCGCGCGACTGCAACCATGTCCGCCAGTACCGGCTGGTAATCCATCACAAAAATCTCCGCTTATTTTTCTACCCGGTGCGGCTCGAGGTCCGGCGCATCGCGCAGCCGACTCTCGTCGAGCTCGCCCTTGGTTTCGAGAATGGGATAGGCCACCGAGGCCAGATGCGCGTTGATACGCTTGAGGTCGCGCAGCATGTCGAGATGCACCGAGCTGGTCTCCATCGCCGCCGGCACACGCTGACGTACCCTCAGGAGATGCGCCTTGGCCGACAGGGATTCCAGCCGCCGCACCTCGACCTTTGCTGCCACCAATTGCCGGGCCAGCACCGGGTCCCTGGTCATGAACACCGTCTGGCTGAGCTGCATATTGGCGATGGTCTTTTCGTAAAGCGCAACGATTTCGGCAAAACCTTCGGCGGAGAATTTCACCTGCCGCTTGGCCAGCTTGGCGATCCCCTCGTTAAGCCCGCCCTCGACCATGTCGCCCACATGCTCGAGATTGATGGCGTAGCTGATGATCTCGGTGGCCCGCTCGGACTCTTCTGCGTCGAGATCGCCATTGTCGAGCCGGCTGAGATAGAGTTTGATCGCGTGCTGAAGGCGGTCGACGTCGTCGTCGAGCCCGGCAATGGTCCGCCGCGCCGCCGGCGCTGGCTTGCGCAGATTGGCAAGGCTGGCGTTCAGCATATTGAGCACGATATCGCTGACCCGCAGCGCCTCGCGCGCCGCCGCCGCCAGGGCAATCGTGGGCGTATCGAGCGCCGATTCATCGAGATAGCGCACCCCGCGCTCGGGCTGCTCTGGCGCCGGAATGGCCAATGCCGCAAGCTTGCCCACCGGCCCGATCAACGGCAGGAACACAATGAGCAGCACGACGCTGAACCCTACATGGGTAGCAATCGCCAGCGTGCCGACATCGGTAAAAATTCCCGAGAGCAAGCGCGCCAGCGGCACCGACAGCGCCGTCAACGCCAAGGCACCGATCGCCCGCACAGCAAGGTTCGCCAGCGTAAGGCGCCGCCCTTCATATCCCTCCCGCAGCACCGCCAGAAACGGCGGGATCGCCCCGCCCAGATTTGCCCCCGCCACCAGCACAATTCCGAGCGCCGCCGGCAAAATGCCCGCCTGCCCCAGCATGGCGACGAACAGCACCACCGCCAGGCTCGAAGTCGCAAGGAACGCCAGCCCCGCCGCCAGGATCAGCGCAAATACCGGCGCCTCGCCGAGCCCGGTCAGCACAGCGATCATCACCTCGGACTCGCGCAGCGGCCCGGTGATATTGCCCACCAGCTGCAGCGCCAGCAGCATCAGCCCGAGCCCCAGAAAGGCCCGCCCCAGCCCCTTGCCGCGCGCATCCGGGCTCAGGGAGAACAGCGTCACCCCGGCCAGCATCATCACCGAGGAAAACCAGTGCACATCGAGCGAGAGGATTACCGCCGCGATGGCCGTGCCCACATTGGCGCCCAGCATCACCGCCTGCGCCATGCGCGGCTGGATCGAGCCATTGGCGGCAAAGGACGCAGTGATGACAGCCGTCGCCGTGCTCGATTGCAGCGCCAGGGTCGCCATGAACCCGCTCAGCGCCGCCCACACGCGATTGCCCGTGCCCTTGGCAATCCAATGGCGCAGCGAAGCCCCGAAGGCCCGCATCACCCCGGTTTTGATCAGCCGCAGGCCCCAGAGCAGAAGCGCTGCGGCACCAAGCAGGTCAATCAGCTGAATTGTGGAATGCATGTTCTCCTACCGAAGCAGATAGAACATTTATTGTACGCCTATTCCTCCCGGGAGGCCACCCCTCGCCCAGGTCACGAACGAGAAGTCAGGCCGCCGGAAAGACCCGCCAGCGCCGCGGCCTGAACGCGATCTGGCTGCGCTCGCCGGCCGGGTGATCGAACGGCAGGTCGATCTCGACGCGGTGCTTGCCGCCACCCACGTCAAGCTCCACCCGGCGCGTGCCACCGACGCGGCGGCTCGTCGCCACCACGCCCGCAAGCCCCGGCCCGCCCTCGATCAGTTCCACATCATGCGGCCGGAAATAGAGCTGGGCTGGCCCATCCTCCTGGCCCGTTGCCGCAACCCCGATCGGCCGGTCATCGAGCCAGAATTCGCCATTACTCACCCGCACCGGCAGCGCGCTCGATTCCCCAATGAATCCGAACACGAACGGCGATTGCGGATTGTCATAGACATCGTCCGGCGTGCCCACCTGCTCGATCCGCCCCTGGCTCATCACGCAGAGCCGGTCCGACAATTCCAGCGCCTCTTCCTGGTCATGCGTCACGAACACCGTCGTATGCCCGGTGCGGTCATGGATCTCCCGAAGCCATTTGCGCAGATCCCGCCGCACCTGCGCGTCGAGCGCCCCGAAGGGCTCGTCGAGCAGCAAGACGCGCGGCTCGATGGCCAGCGCCCGTGCCAGCGCCACGCGCTGCCGCTGCCCGCCCGAAAGCTGGTTGGGGTAGCGCTTCTCCAGCCCCGACAGCTGCACCAGGTCGAGCAATTCCAGCGCCCGGCGCCTTATTTCACCCGCAGCCGGCCGTAGCGCCTTGGGCCGCACCTTCAGCCCGAAGGACACATTTTCCAGAATCGTCATGTGCCGGAACAGCGCATAGTGCTGGAACACGAAGCCGATATTGCGCTCCTGCACGCTCTTGTCCGAAGCGTCTTCCTGACCAAAGAAAATCTTGCCCGCCGTCGGCGCTTCGAGCCCCGCAATCAGCCGCAGCAACGTGGTCTTGCCCGAGCCGGACGGACCAAGCAGCGCAATCAGTTCTCCGGACTGGATATCCAGCGACACATCGTGCAGCGCCGGAAACCGGTCAAATTCCTTGCGAACATTTTGTACGCTGACATCCATGCGGCCACTCGATTGCATTGGTGTTTCGGCCGACGGAGCTCTCCCGCCGGAAGTGCCTAGACCCTATCGTCCAAGTCGAGATTAACAAGACGTCCCGCCAACAATTGCACCCGGCGCAGCGGAAAATTCTGCCACGGGAAAAGCCCCGCGCAGAATGAATGCGTCGACGGCACCCGCAGCCACCTTCCGGCGGCCACCGTGCCCCGCCGCCATCCTCATCCTAAATCCGCCCGAATGTGGCGATGACAATAGAATGGCTTTCCACCACCGGGCACAGCCTGAGGACGAAATGCCATCGGCACCCTGTATCGGGCACAACAATGTCGATCCAGCCAGTAGTGATTTATTCCGCCTGCTTCTAAAATCGCCGCAATCGAACATCTGGAGCGTCACATGACCACCAAGACCCTTCTCCTTGCAGCAGCTCTGCTGGCCGGCGTTTCCCTGCCCGCCGCGACCCTCGCGCAGGATTTCAACCCCGATGCTACCATCCGCATCGGCTCGCTCTACGAGCCGCAGAACCTCGACAACACCGCTGGCGCCGGCCAGGGCATCAACGAAGCCTTCAATGGCAATGTCTATGAGGCCCTGTTCCAGCTCGCCGACGAAGGCAATGTCGAGCCCCGTCTGGTGGAAGGCTATGAGGTCAGCGAAGATGGCCTCACCTACACCTTCACCCTCAAATCCGGCGTAAGCTTCCACTCCGGCGACCCGCTGACCGCGGTCGACGTCAAGCGGTCGATCGAGCGCGTCACCGCCGAGGAATCCAAGAGCTCGCGCAAGCGCAGCCTCTCGACCATCACCTCGATCGAGACGCCCGACGACCAGACCGTGGTCATCACGCTCTCGGCCCGTTCGGTGTCGCTGCCCTACAATCTCTCCTATGTCTGGATCGTCAACGACGCGGCCACCGACATCACCGCTTCGGCAGACGGCACCGGCCCCTATATGCTGGGCGAATGGCGTCGCGGCTCGGCCCTGGCCCTCGAGCGCAATGCCAATTACTGGGGTGAAGCCCCGACCAATGCCGAAGTGATCTACACCTATTTCACTGACGCGACCGCCCTCAACAACGCGCTTCTGACCAACGCCGTCGACATCATCACCTCGGTCCAAAGCCCGGACTCGCTGGCCCAGTTCGCCGGCAACTCGTCCTTCACTGTCACCGAAGGCGCTTCCACCACCAAGGAACTGCTGGCCTATAACGACCGCGTCGCCCCCTTCGACAACGTCAAGGTTCGCAAGGCTCTCGCCCGCGCCACCGACAAGGCACGCCTTCTCAACTCCATCTGGGGTGACTATGGCACGCTGATCGGCTCCTTCGTGCCGCCGACCGACCCCTGGTATGTCGACCTCACCGGCGTCGATGCCTATGACGTTGAAAGCGCCAAGGCGCTGCTCGCCGAAGCCGGCTATCCCGATGGTTTCGAGTTCACCCTCGACACGCCCGACTACGATCCGCACCCGCTCGTGGCGCAGTTCCTCCAGGCCGAATACGCCAAGATCGGCGTCAAGGTGAACATCAACATCATCACCGCCAACGAGTGGTACACCAAGATCTACCAGGAGAAGAATTTCGAGGCGACGCTGCAGGAGCACGTCAACCACCGCGACATCGTCTTCTACGGCAATCCGGACTTCTACTGGGGCTACAACAACCCCGAAGTCGTCCAGCTGATCGCCGACAGCGAAGCCGCCAATTCGGAAGCCGAACAGGTCGAAAAGCTCACCGAGGCCAACAAGATCATCGCCGAGGACGCTGCCAGCAACTGGCTCTACCTCTACCCCCAGATCGTCGTCTCGGCCGCCAACGTCACCGGCTACCCGGTCAACGGCCTCAACTCCCAGTTCTTCGCCTACGACATTCAGAAGGCTGAGTAGTCTGGGCTACCCCCCTAACCTCCCCCTCTCCAGGGGGAGGAACCCATCGAGTAAGCTGAGAAGCCTGTAAGCCACCGGCCGATCCCTCCCCCTCCTCAGGGGGAGGCTAGGTGGGGGTTCTCTTCTTAGCCAGACCATAGTGGGGACAGAGCACCCCCACCCTCAATCCCTCCCCTTGATGGGGAGGGATTGAGGGTGGGGTGAGCCACTTGCGCTAATCTCGCGCCCCCCAAACCACCAACAAACCCTGTGCTCCACCGCCCGACCCCGGTGGCTTTGCGCTCCGCCCCCCGCTATTCTGCGCCATCAATCGCGCAAGGAAACGACGCCATTCTCGCCTACCTCATCCGACGCACGCTGATCCTGATCGCCTCGCTGTTTCTCGCGGCCGTGGTGCTCTTTGTGCTGCTGCGCCTGCTGCCCGGCGACCCCGCCAATGCCCTCCTCGGCGTTGGTGCCACCGAGCAGCAGATTGCCGCCGCCCGCGCCCAGGTCGGCTCCGATCAGCCGCTCTATATCCAGTTCGTCAATTTTCTCGGCAATCTTGCCCGGCTTGATCTCGGCACCTCCTTTGTCAGCCGCGCCTCGGTGCTCGAAGAGATCGGCAACCGTATGTCGGTCACTCTGCCGCTGACCTTTTTCGGCTTTGTGCTGGCGCTGATCCTTGCCATTCCGCTCGGCATTCTTGCCGCCGTGCGGTCCGACAAATGGTATGGCAACGCCATCTCCATCGTCTCCCAGCTCGGCATCGCCATCCCCGTCTTCTGGGTCGGCATTCTCCTCGTCACCCTCTTTGCCATCAATCTGCGCTGGCTGCCCTCGGGCGGCTTTCCGCTGCGCGGCTGGTACAATTTTGGCGAGGCGGCGACCGGCATGATCCTGCCGTCCCTCACCATCGGCCTCGTCATGGGCGCCTCGCTCCTGCGCTATGTCCGCGCCGCCACGCTTGATGTCCTCGGCAGCGATTATCTGCGCACCGCCCGCGCCCTCGGCGACAGCTTCCCCGAAGCCCTGATGCGTCATGGGCTGCGCAATGGCGCCGTCCCGGTCATTTCCATCCTCGGCATCGAGCTCGCCAGCACCTTCCTCGGCGCCGTCGTCATCGAGCGCGTCTTCTCGCTGCCCGGCCTTGGCTCCATGCTGCTGCTCGCCATTCAGCAGCGCGATTATCCCAATGTGCAGGGCGTGCTCTTTGTCTCCACACTGCTGGTCCTCCTCATCGGCTTTGCCGCCGATATTGCCCAGCGCCTGGTCGATCCGCGCCTGCGCGGCCGCACGAGGGCCGCATCATGACCATCGCTGTTACCGCCAAAGCACCGCGCCGGTTCTCGCTCACCCTCTGGGCCGGGCTCATCCTGGTCGGCGTCCACGTCTTCACCGGCCTTCTTTCGCTCGTCTGGCTTCCCTATGAGCCGACCGGCATGGTCGGCATGCGCCTTGAAGGTCCAAGCTGGCTGCATTGGATCGGCACTGACCGTCTCGGCCGCGATCTCTTCACCCAGTTGATGATCGGCAGCCGCATTGCCCTCATCGTCGGGCTTGGCGCCGTTGCCATCGGCGCCATCATCGGCGTCACCCTGGGCATTCTCGCAGCCTTTGCCACCAAATGGCTCGACGACGCCCTGGCCGCCGCGCTCGACATCCTCATCGCCTTCCCCACCCTGTTGATTGCCATGCTGGTGGTCGCCGCCAGCGACACAGCCAGCCTCTGGTCGGCTATCCTCGCGCTCGGCATCGCCCTTTCGGCCATTGTCGCCCGCCTCACCCGCATTCTCGCCAAGCGGGTGTTGGTGATGGACTACATCACCGCCGCGCGCACCTCGGGCAGTTCCTGGCCAAAGATCGTCGCCATCCACATTCTGCCCAATATCTGGCCGACCCTCTCGGTCAATTTTGCCCTGCAGTTCGGCCTCGCTGTCATTGCCGAGGCCTCGCTCTCCTATCTCGGCCTCGGCGCCCCGCCGCCCAATGCCTCATGGGGCCGGATGCTGCAGGAAGCCCAGGGCACGGTCTACACCGCCCCGCTCGGCGCCATCGTGCCCGGCCTTGCCCTCGTCTCGCTCGCCATCGGCGTCAATCTCCTCGCCGACGGCCTACGCGAAACCATCGATCCGACGAGGCGCGCCCGATGAGCCTGCTCAAGGTCAAAAACCTCTCCGTCCACGCCGGCAGCAAGACGCTGGTGTCCGATCTTTCCTTCACGCTGGAGAAGGGCGAACGGCTCGGCCTCATCGGCGAATCCGGCTCGGGCAAATCCCTGAGCTCGCTCGCCATCACCGGCCTCCTGCCAAGCGGTCTTGTCGCCACCGGCTCGGTCGAGCTCGCCGGCAAGCAAGTCATCGGCACGCCCGACCGCCAGCTCGATCGCCTGCGCGGCACCGCCGCCGCCATCGTCTTCCAGGAACCGCTCACCGCGCTCGACCCTCTCATGCGTGTCGGCAAGCAGATTGCAGAACCATTGGCGCGTCGCGCCCGCCGCGATGGCCAGCCGCTCGATTCACAGGCACTCTCCGTCAACGTTAACAGTCTGCTAACCGAAGTGGCACTTGGTGAACCCGAACGCATAGCGCGTTCCTACCCCCATGAGCTCTCCGGTGGACAGCGCCAGCGCGTCGCCATCGCCATGGCTCTGGCCTGTCGTTCAAACCTTCTCATCGCCGACGAACCGACCACCGCGCTGGATGTCACCACCCAGGCCGAAATCCTCGCCCTGCTCGATCGCCTCGTCCGCGAGCGCAACATGGCCCTGCTTTTTATCAGCCACGATCTCCCCGTCGTCGCCAATACTGTCAACAAAATCATAGTCTTGCGCCAGGGCGAAGCCGTCGAAGCCGGCCCGGTGGACACCGTTTTCACCCAGCCGCAACACGACTACACCAGGAGCCTCCTCTCCGCCGCCCGCCAGTTCGACGCCGCTCTGGAGGGCCAGCCATGAGCCTCGTTTCCGTAGACAATGTCAGCTTCGCCTACACCGCCAACCGACCCATCCTCGACAAGGTCTCCTTCTCCATCGAGCCCGGCGAAACCATTGGTCTTGTTGGCGAATCCGGTTCAGGCAAGACCACAATCCTGCGCCTTCTCCTCGGTCTCGCCCGCCCCGACAGCGGCGAGATCACCTTCGACGGCGCCCCCCTCGACCCGCGCAATGCCGGTTTCATGCGGCACTACCGGCGGCAGGCGCAGGTGGTCTTCCAGGACCCCTATTCCTCACTCGACCCCCGCCAGACGGTCTTCTCGATCATCGCTGAGCCCTTGAAATCCCTGAAGATTTCGGGCGACCACGCAAAGATGGTCGCCGAGGCATTGGAACAGGTCGGCCTGCCCGCCGACGCCGCCGACCGCTATCCGCACCAGTTCTCGGGCGGCCAGCGCCAGCGCATCGCCATCGCCCGGGCCATCGTCCCCGGCCCGCGGCTCCTCCTCGCTGATGAAGCCGTCAGCGCTCTCGACCTCACCACTAAGGTGCGAATTGTCGAGCTGCTGGAACGGCTTAGCGCCTCGATGAGCCTGCTCTTTGTCTCCCACGACATCGCCGTCGTCGCCGCCCTCTGCAAGCGCATGGTCATCCTCGAGAAAGGCCGTATCGTCGAGGCTGGCGAGACGGCTAACATCCTGAAATCCCCGCAACATCCCTATACGCAGCGCCTGCTCGCCAGCGTGCCGCGCCTGACTTTGAACGAGGCCCAATCATGACCGACTACGCCACCGAATATGCCGATTGGCAGGCCCGCCGCCTCGCCGCCCTCAAGGCTGCCGAAGGCTGGCTCAACATCATCGCCCGCGCCTGGCTGGCCGAAGGCACAGTCACCCTGGGCAAGGCCGGCGACAACGATGTCGTCCTCTCCGCCGGCCCCGATTATGCCGGCAGCCTCACCCAGGACGCCGAGGACAATGTCACCTGGACGCCCTCTGGCGGCGCGCCGCAGAAGCTCGAGCTGGCCAAGTACAAGCCGCCCCGCTTTATGGCCGAAAACCTGCTGCTGGAAGTGACGACGCTCAATAGCGAAAACGCCGTGCGCATCCGCGACACCACCTCGGACGCCCCTAACCATTTGGCGCCGATTGACTATTTTCCGCTCGACGAGAGCTGGCGCATCACCGCCGACTGGGTGAAGCTGGAAGCCCCCAAGGGCCTGACCGTCGACACCTCAAAGTCGATCCCGACCGATGTGGAGGCCACCCACAAGGCCGTCTTCACCCGCGATGGTGTCACCTATGAACTGCTGGCCACGCACGGCACGCCGGAAGCCCCGCAATTCGTCATCCGCGATGCCACCTCGCGCGACAGCACCTATCCCGCCTCGCGCTTCGTCTTCGGCGAAAACGTCACCGAGAACACCATCGTCCTCGACTTCAACAAGGCGATCAATCCGCCCTGCGCCTTCACCGAGCATGCCGTCTGCCCGCTGCCGCCGGCCGAGAACGTCCTGCCGATCCGCATCGAGGCCGGTGAAAAGCGCCTCAAGGCTTGATCAGCCTATAAAAAAACGGCCGGCAGCGTCACCGCTGTCGACCGTGAATGCTTGAAGCATTTGAGTATTTCTACCTTCGAACCGCTCTGACAATGGCAATGAGGATACACGCGCCAACGAGGCCCGCGATCAGATAGCCGAGCCAGCCGCCGAACGAGACGCCCAGCATGCCAAACAGCAGGCTGGCGATGGCGGCGCCGACAATGCCCAGAATGATATTGAGGAAAATACCAGTATTGGTCTTCATGATGCTGGAGGCGAGCCACCCGGCGATACCGCCGATGATGATGGCAGCGAGCCAACCAATGCCTGTTTCGTCCATGATAACCCCCGTTGGGTGGAACCGGCCCGATCGCCGGACCTGAACTAAACGCCGGAAAACGTGATCTGGTTGCGCAGTCACTTTTGAGCGAGGCATTTTCTTCGATACGCCAGTCCTCTGCCAACGCTCACATGGCAGCGTCATTTTCCCCGACGACAGGCGCACAATAGGAAAAGCAAATAAACACTCTCGACCAGATAGCGGATATACTACAACATCAACCACCCCGGGGACATTTACAAATCTGAAACCAAATCCCCGGAAACGAGAATTCAGGCCCAACAGGCCATGTATGAATACGCATCTTTAGGACGGCATCGCCTATAGTTTCATTCGTGACTGGTACATCGTCAGGCCGGAGCTTTCATGACGGACACGGCGCCGAACATTCGACGAGGCTGGTTGTTGCCTACGAATATGCTTCCCTGATCCTGGTGGTGCTCGGGCTCGGCTGGGCCGGCTTCTTCGCCTCTATTGGCTGGTGGCGTGTGGTTGGCCTGGACCTGCTGCTCATCGTCGTCGGGGTTGCAAGCTATCTGCTCATTCGCAGGGCCAACTCAATATTGGCCTTCTCCTGTCTCAAACCGCACTGATCCTGCTCGTCGGCGCGATCTGCCTGATGTTCGACGTGCCGAGCGCCGATGCGCCCCGCGTCTCACATCTCTATTTGCTGGTGATTGCGGCGTTGGGTTACCTCAATTACCGGCGGCAGCCATCGGGTGTGCAGATCGGTCTTGTCGTCATTTGCCTCGCCAGCTTCGTGGCATTGGCCAGTTCCACCCTGTCCACGCCGCTGGCCATGCCAGTTCCGGACTCCGTTCGAATTGCCGGCAGCTGGGTGAACACCATTGTCGCCGTCGGCATGCTCTGCGGCTGCGCCTATGCCATGCAGGCCGAATTCACCAGCCGGGGTGCATTGAGCCGAGACCTGATGGCGGCACTCTGGAACGAGGAATTCCATCTCGTCTACCAGCCTCAGGTCGATCGAGAGCGCTCCACTATCGGCGCGGAAGCTCTCTTGCGCTGGACCAGCCCCCAGCGCGGGGCGCTTCCCCCGGCAGAGTTTATTCCCGAAGCCGAGCGCAGCGGCCTGATGGTCCGCATCGGCGGCTGGGTGCTGGAAGAAGGCTGCCGAACTCTGGCCGAATGGAACAATCACCCCGAGTTCCAACACCTGACACTTTCGGTCAACGTCAGCGTCCGGCAGCTGCTCAACAAGGATTTCGAGCCACTCGTTCGCAAGGTACTGGCATCCACCGGCGCCGACCCGCGAAAGCTCACACTGGAGCTGACCGAGAGCGTGCTGGTCACCGAGATGGACGTGGTCGTCGGCAAGCTCAAGGCGCTGCACGAGCTGGGCATCACTATTGCGCTGGACGATTTCGGAACGGGCTATTCTTCGCTGTCCTATCTGCGGCGCCTGCCAGTGCAGCAGCTCAAGATCGATCGCGGATTTGTCCAGGACGCCGTCAAGTCTGCCCGCAGCGCATCACTGGCCGAAAACGTCATCCGGCTCGGTCACGACCTTGGCCAGCATGTCCTCGCCGAAGGCGTCGAAACCGAGCAACAGCATGATTTCCTCGCCCGTGCCGGGTGCGTGCAGTTCCAGGGCTATCTCTACGGCAGGCCGATGCAACTGACCGACTTCGAGCGCCGCATCGGGCTTGAAGCCAGATCCCCGACCGACCAGACCACCGCGGGGATGCGCACGGCAGGTTAGCCTCGTGCAACCCCGTCATAGACGATGACCGGCGCCCCTGTCTGCGGATCCTCGATCCGCCGTGCGGCAACCCCATAGACCCTGTCAAGCAGGTCGGCCGTCAGCACGGCATCAGGCGTCCCTTCGGCGACCACCTTTCCCGATTGCATCACCGCCAGCCGGTCGCAATAGCGCATTGCAAGGTTGAGATCATGAAGGGCAATAAGAACTGTGGCCCCGGCGTTCGCCGAGCGCTTCAGCAGATCCAGCACCTCGATCTGCGCGTGAATGTCGAGATGGCTGGTCGGTTCATCGAGAACCAAAAGCTGCGGCTGCTGGGCAAGCGCCCGCGCGAGGTGCACCCTCTGCCGCTCTCCGCCGGAAAGACTGGTGTAGAGCCGCTGAGCGAGCGCACCCAGTCCGACATCATCAAGTGCCTGAGCGATGATGTCCGCGTCGGTGGCCTGCGCGCCCGCGTCCTGCCACACACTCTGGAAGGGCATCCGCCCAAGCCCGACCACATCCGCAACGGTCAGGCGGTCCTCGGTATTGGCCGCTTGCTCCACATAGGCCGCGATCTGCGCACGTTGGCGCCG
Organism: Devosia sp. SD17-2; assembly: GCF_029201565.1. Classification (GTDB taxonomy): domain Bacteria; phylum Pseudomonadota; class Alphaproteobacteria; order Rhizobiales; family Devosiaceae; genus Devosia. The sequence goes on along the minus strand of NZ_CP104002.1, from coordinate 1,102,753 downwards.
TGGCATGGCGAGCAGGTCAGAGCCGCGGAAGCGCACCGCCCCGCTGGCAATCGGCCGAAGGCCCAGGGCCCCTGACAACAGGGTAGACTTTCCGGCGCCATTTGGCCCCACCAGCCCGGTAATTTCCCCGGCATGGGCCGACAGACCGGCACCGGCCACAATGGCCAGCCCACCAGCCACCATGGTCAGGTTGGACACCACAAGACCACTCATGTGACGCGCCTGTAGCGCATGAGGACGAAGAAGAATGCCGGTGCGCCAATGAGCGCCGTGACAATGCCTACAGGCAATTCACGGGGGTCAAACAGCGTCCGTGCCGCCGTATCAGCCCAAAGCATGACGAGGGCCCCGACCACCATGGACCATGGCAAAAGCCTCCAGTGTCGCGCGCCAGTGACCAGCCGCACCGCGTGTGGAACGACGAGGCCGACAAAGCCGATCGCCCCGCCAATAGCCACCATGATGCCAGTCAGGAGAGCCGTGGCGATGAGCAGGATCCAGCGCAGCCGGTTGACGTCAATGCCGAGGCTCGCAGCCGAGACGTCACCGAACACAAAACCATCGAGCGCCCGTGCTGAAAAGAGGATGACCGGCGCACAGAGCACTAGCCCCGCCCCCACCAGCCCCACATCGCTCCAGAGCGACCCGCTGAGCGAGCCCATGAGCCAGGACAGGATTTCCCGATAACTATCGCCGGTGGCTGACCAGAAGATGAGGAAGGACGTGCCAGCGGATGCCAGCGCCGATATGCAGATTCCGGCCAGAATGGCGCGCGATGGTGTGGCTCCGCCGAGAAGATGCGCAATGCCCAGTGCCAGGCCCAGAGCAGCGAGCGCCCCCAAGAAAGCGCCGATCGGCATAAGCAGCGCCGCGCCCATCAGCAATATTGTCACCGCGCCGAGGGCAGCACCGGAGGACAGCCCAAGTAGATAGGGGTCAGCGAGGGGATTGCGCGTCAGCGCCTGCATGACCGCGCCTGCGAGCGCCAGACCCGCGCCGATGCCGCAGGCGACAAGCACACGAGGCAGCCGCAACTCCCAGACGATCGCGTCGCGCAAACGACTGACCGGGCTTTCGGGCAGGATGCCGAGATGATGCAGCACGATCGTCCACACCTCGCCCGGCGAAATCTCGGCCGGACCAAGCGTCACCGCGATCAGTGCGCTGCAAACGAGGACGACGCAGAGAGCGAAAAACACCGACAGTCGCAGAGGCGTCGCCATCATCACCGGGATCGATCAGTGCGGAGTGGAAAAGACCCAAGGGTCACCGCGCAAAATCCAGCGCGCGCAGCTGGGCCGCCATATCGACGACCGCGGGCACATTGCGCACGCCCGCCTCCCCCGCAGGGAATGGAACGACGAGATAACGCTGATGGATCACCGCATCAAGTTCTCGCGTGATCGGGTTTTCGGCGAGGAGTTTGCGTTTTTGCTCGGCAGAATTCCACGCCGCGTCGACGAGGACGATCACATCGGGATTGGCATCGACAATGACTTCCCAGCTGGCCGATACCCAGCCGTCGTCCACTTCAGCGAAAATATTGGTGAGCCCAAGGGCGTCCATGATCATGGCCGGCGCATTAGTGCCCGCGCCGACATAGGGGGTCTTGGTGCCGGAAGAGTACCAAAGCGCGCTCAACCCACGATCATCGGCGGGTGTACCGGCCAGCATGGCCTTTTGGCTCTCCACCAGCGCCGTGGCGGCGTCTGAAACGTCGAAAATCTCACCCATCTCGGCCATTTCGTCGAACAGCACGTTGAAGTCGAGCCTGGGTGGTCGGACCGTGCGACAAGCTGCCGGCGCGACGTAGGTGTCGACGCCCAGCTGTGCGAGCGTCGCGCGCTCACCGGCGCCGTCGGCGGCAAAATTGCTCTCCCAGCCGCCGTAGATCAGATCCGGCTCGGCTTCGAGCACAACTTCCTGCGATGGCAGTTTTTCCGAGAGCATAGGGAGATTGGTACCGGAAAATTCTGCGGGCAGCGAGCCATCCAGAAACCCCACTCCGACGATGCGATCACCCACTCCCAGCGCCAGTAGCAGCTCGGTCGCGGTTGACTTGATGGTAACAACGCGCTGCGGGGGAGCCTCGAACTGAACCATCACGCCGCAATTGTCGATCACCAGCGGGTCGTCTGTCGCCGCGACAGCGGGGCAGCTCAATGCAAGAGCCGCCAGAATGGCGAATTGGACACGCATGACCTCAGTCCTGCCGCTGCTTGGTCGACGCGGCGATGCGCCCTTCGCCCAGTTCAGCCATCGCCGCTTCATAGCCCAGCCGAAACGCCTCTGCTGAACCGAAGCGGAACATGTCGTCATCGCCGACGCGCGCCAATGTGCGGGCTCCGGGGCCATCGAGATCGCGCACCAGCCGCCCGAGCCCACGCACCACGGCCACCGGAATCCCGCTCGTCTTGCCCTTGACGAGATCGGCGGCACCCGCAATCTCGTCCGCCACGACCGCGACCGTGACATGCAGAGGCCGGCCATTGGCATCATTGGCGCCACGCAGATCGTCGGTCAATTGCAGCCCAGCGGCGCCAATAGCCTGGTCGGTCTGGCCAACGCGCCAGGCGCGCCCGATCGTGTCGGTGATGATCACGCCGATATCGACACCCAGCCGCTGCCGCAGCCCGGCACAGAGTGCCCGCGCGGAGCGGTCCGGATCCTCGGGGAGACGCAGCGCGACACCTTCAGGAACATTGGACATATCGATCCCGGCGGCCGCCATGATAAGGCCCTGCCGCGTCTCGACGATCTTCATCACCCCGCCCGGATGGACGCGCTCCGCCACGATGCGCACCGTATCGTCGGCAATTGCCTTCTCGCGCTCGCTGGCCGGCACCTGCATGCCCTCGGACTTGGAGACGATCTTGCTCGTGACGACCAGTATGTCGCCGTCGCGCAGGGCCGCGTCAGGGTCGTTGTGGGCCGCCGCGTCAACTGCTTCGCCGATCCGCACGACGAGGTCGTCCCCGGCCACGATTTCGGGAATGCCTTCTAGGCCCCAGACAGTCAATCGAGGCGTCATCATGCCCCCGTGAGTTTCCGCAGTCTGGGGAGAATATCCTCTGCGTAGAGCGAGAGGAACCGGCTTTGATCCGGGCCCGGCGCATGAAAGACAAGATGGTCAAAGCCGTAGTCGATATAGGTCTTGATATCGGCGACATGCTCATCGGGATCGCTCGACACGATCCAGCGCTTGGCCACCCGCTCGATCGGCAAAGCCTCGGCCAGCCGCTCCATTTCCTCCGGGTCCTGCACGGAATGCTTTTCCTCCGCCGAGAGCGAGAGTGCAGCCCAGTGGCGCGTGTCATTGAGCGCGCGGTCGGCATCGGGGTCGAAGGACACTTTCACCTCGATCATCCGTTCGAATGGCTTGCTCTCCCGTCCGGATTCGCTGCGGCCGGTGGCAACATTCGGTAGCAATTGATCGACGTAGAGCTCGGCGCCCTTGCCGGAAGTGCAGATGAACCCATCCCCTTCCCGCCCCGCGTACTTCGCGTTGAGCGGCCCGCCGGCGGCGATATAGATCGGCACGGGCGCATGGGGCTTGTCATAGATCGTGGCATTGACGGTCTTGTAATATTGACCCTCGAAGCTGACACGGTCCTCGGTCCACAGCTGGCGAATGAGTTTGACGGCCTCGCGCAGGCGCGCCGAACGCTCCTTGAGTTCGGGCCATTCCATGCCGGTTGCCGGCACCTCATTGAGAGACTCGCCCGTCCCGACGCCCAAAATGACGCGGCCGGGGAACATGGCGCCCAGCGTGCCGAAAGCGTGTGCGACCACGGAAGGATGCAAGCGGAACGTGGGCGTCAGCACCGATGTACCCAGCACGATCCGCTCCGTCCGCGCCAGCACGGCTGCCATCCAGGCAGGGGCGAAGGGGGCGTGGCCGTCAGTGTGTTTCCAGGGTTGGAAATGGTCCGACACGAAGACCGAGTCAAAACCCGCCTCTTCTGCCTCCACGGCAAACTGCATCAGCTTGCCCGGGGCGAATTGCTCGGCCGAAGCCTTGTACCCGAAGCGCATTTTCTAAGGTCTCCTCCGAAGCCGGTGGGATCCACCCCCACCTAACCTCCCCCTATCGAGGGGGAGGGACACATCCAGTTTGCCGCGGCCATCGTGAGCCATCGGCAGATCCTTTCCCCTCCCGGCAGGAGGCTAGGTAGGGATCAGATCGCGCTGCCCCTAGCGGAACGCCGGGATCACGTACCGTCCGTAGTTGGCGATGATTTCCTCCTCGTCGCCACTATCGAGATAGATGTTGAACTGGGTCACCCCTGCCGCCTCGAGCTCGCGCACCTTGGAGACATGCTCCTCCGGCTCGCCCAGCACACAGAAGCTTTCCACCACGTCGTCAGTGATGAAATCGAGATAGGGATTATCGGCCTGGCCGTGCTTGGAATAGTCGTATCCGCGCCGCTTTTCGATGTAGCTGGTGAGGCTCGCCGGCACCTTATCGCTGTCCGAACCGTATTTTTCGACGATATCGGCGACGTGATTGCCCACCATGGCCGGGAACCATTTCACCTTCTCGATGGCCCGCTTCTTGTCGCCAAAATAGGCCGGCGCAGCGGCCATGGAGCGGAAGCCCGACATGTCCTTGCCTGCGGCCTTGCCGGCATCGACGCACTGGTCAGTGAACCATTTGCAAAGCCCGGGATCGGCAATCTGCAACACCACGCCATCGGCATGCTCGCCCGCCGTCTTCAGCGCCAGCGGGCCATAGGCGGCGATCCAGCTTGGCATTTCGTGTCCGACAGCCCAGGGGAATTTCACCGCAGCCGGGATTTCTCCGTAGCTGACTTCCTCGCCTCGGACCATGGCCTTGGTCTTGTCGATGAAATCGGCCACCCGGGCCAGCGTCGCCGGCTTCTTGCCCATGACGCGCATCGAGCTGTCGCCACGGCCCACCGCGAGATCAAATCGCCCACCGCTCTGCTTGGAGAGCGACCCAAAGATCGAAGCGGCAACCGACCAGTCGCGCACGTCCGGGTTGGTCACCAGCGGGCCGAAACGCATGTCGGTCGTATGTTCCATGCACATGGCAATCGCCGCATAGCAATCGCGCCACAAGATATGGCTGTCATAGAACCAGCAATAGGAAAAGCCGGCGTATTCGGCCGCGCGGACCAGATAACGGGCGCGATCTGCCTCGATGAACCCTTTGAAGGTGATGCCGAATTCCATTGTTCCCCCGCTCTCCCCCTGCGGCCATAAATTTGACCAGTCGATCAAATTTTTGATCTTGGTAGCGGTGATTGTCAACGGGGTAATCGCAAGGTTGCGATACAATGCAAAGGGCGGCCCCGAAGGACCGCCCGCTGGTGTTGCTTGCTTTTGACAAATGCTGTCAGCGCGCGGCCCAGTTGAGCCCGCGCCGAAGGATCGTGCGCATCTGCGGCACTTCGAATTCCTTCGAGACATGGCCGAGCGACGAGTAGAAAACCCGGCCCTTGCCATGCTTGCGCTTCCACACCACCGGCATGGTGACGCCGTCGATCCAATAGGCATGATCGCCAGTGAACATTGTGGTCGCCAGCACCTCGTTGGAGGGGTCGACATGCATGTAATATTGCTCGGACGTATAGGGGAAGCTTTCGATCCCCTCCATGATCGGGTCGTCCGAACGGGTCACGTCGACACGGTAGTCGATGATATTGCCCGGATGGGCCACCCACTGGCCGCCAACCATGAACTGATAGTCCACCGCGTCGCGGAAGGCATCGCCCATGCCGCCGTGATAGCCACCAAGACCCACGCCCCCGGCCACGGCCGCGGTGAGGTTCGAGAGCTCTTCCTTCTCGATCTTGCTCATGGTGAAGATCGGCACGATCAGGCTGAGATCGTGGATGGTCGGGTCGGCAAAGGCCTCGGTCGTGTTCTCGACATAGACCTTGAAGCCGTCTTCCTCGAGCATCGACTTTATGATGGCAGCGCACTGCTCGGGCTCATGCCCACTCCAGCCACCCCAGACGATCAGCGCCTCACGCATCTTTTTCTCCTCTACCATAACTATTGCAGCCGCCCCTCGCGCAGCGATTGAGACAGTGGCGCCGGCCGATCGACAGGCGTGGTGATTTCGACCACCTGACCACTCTCGGCCGAACGCTGGAACGCCTCCATGACCTCCAGCACGTGCAGGGCCAGATCGCCATTGCAGCGATGCGGCCGGTTCTCGGCAACGGCATGGGCCATGTCGGCCAGCCCGATCGAGCGATAATTGCCGTCCGCGTAAGGCTGGTCGGTGTCGACATCAGCCCATTCGCCGCCCTTTTCGAGGAACTGGATCTGCCCGCCGAAATGGTTGGGATCCGGCACGAGCAGCGTGCCATCCGTGCCGTAAATCTCGAGCGGCACATGCTTGTGGCCGGCAACGTCAAAGCTCATGGTGACCTGAACCAGCGCGCCATTGGCAAACTGCAGCGTGCCCGAAACATGGGTCGGCACATGGACGGGGATCACTTCGCCATTGCGTTCCTTGGCGGTGATGGTGCGGGTCGTGCGCAGCATTGAGCCAAAGCCCGAAACGCGCGCGACAGGTCCGAGCAGATTGACCAGATCGGTTATGTAGTAGGGGCCCATGTCGAGCATCGGCCCGCCACCGACTTCATAGTAGAAGCCGGGATTGGGATGCCAGCGCTCGTGGCCCGGACACATGAAATAGGCCGTCCCGCCGACCACCTGACCAAGCTTGCCGCTGTCCACGATATGCCGGGCGCTCTGGTGCGAACCGCCGAGGAAGGTGTCGGGAGCCGAACCGACGCGCAAACCCTTGGCACGCGCGGCTTCGACCAGCTTCTTGCCCTCAGCGAAGACAATGCCGAGCGGTTTTTCGGAATAGACATGCTTGCCCGCTTCGATGGCGCGGAGGCCAACTTCGACGTGGGCCTTGGGAATGGTCAGATTGAGAATGATCTCGATTTCCGGGTCCGCAAAGATCGCATCCATCGACACGGCCTTGACGCCAAATTCCGCTGCGCGCGCTTCCGCAGCGGCCGGATTGAGGTCAGCTACGCCACGAATGTCGAGGATGGGAAAATTCTGTGCCGCCTTGAGATAGGCGGCTGAAATATTGCCTAGTCCAATTATACCGATGCCAACCTTGCGCATCAAAATCTCCTCACCAAATTCCTCAGTCTTACGGATTATTCCGGAGCGCCGGACCGGTCGTGCTCCAGGGTGATCCATAAAGTTCGCTCAGCGCCACGGCGGCCGCGCCGCGCGCCCAGACCTCGTCCCCCGCCTCGTCGATGACGATCTGGGTGACCTCACGCAGCGGCTCCGCCAGGGAGCGCGCAAAGGATGCCTGCAAAGGCTCGATCAGCCCGCGGCCAAGCGCCAGACTGGAGCCAACGAGGATGACCCGCGGCGGCGCAAACAGCCCGGCGAGATTGGCAATGGCGATGCCCAGGGCTTCGCCGGCACGGCTTGCGGCGGCCGCAAACATGTCGTCACCATCTGCAAGCAGTCGACGGACATGACTCATGCCACGCCCGACGCGCATCGCTTCTCGCAGCCGCAGATCAGCATGTTCGCCGGACAAAATGGCTTTTTCACTGGCAATATCGGCCAGTTGCTCGGACTGGGCCGTGGAAACGCCCATCATCATGTGCCCGAGATCGAGGCTCAATTCCCGCGCACCCCGGAACAATTGCCCGTTGTGCATCACGCCGAGCCCCAGCGCATCCTCTACGGAAACCAGCACGAAATCATCGCAATCGCGCGCCCGTCCGAACCAGTGCTGACCCATGGTGATCGCATTGGCGTCGCTCTCGGCAATGGTGGCAACGCCCAGCCGCTCGGCCAGAAAGCTCGCCAACGGCACATCACGGTCGCGAAAGATCGAGCTCGAGCGCACCCGGCCCGAGCCATGTTCGACAATACCGGGCACGGCCAGAGCGACCGAGGTCACATCGGCAAGGCCCAGCCCTGCATCGAGGACGCAGCGCCGCACCCCGTCTTCGACCAGATCGGCGAAAACCGGCAGCGGTAGCCGGTCAACACGGACCGGAAGCGTAAGGCTTGCAAGGATATCGCCCTGAAAATCGGTGACCACGAAAACGAGGCCATTCGGCGCGATCTTGGCGCCAACGACACGTGCAGCCGAAGCATTGAGCGTTAGCATGACGCGCGGTCGCCCGCGACCGGCGCCATCGCGCAGATCACCCTCGTGGCGCGGCGTGATCAGCGCATCATCCAGCAGCGACGCGGTGATGGCCGAGATGGTCGTGGCCGACAGCTGCGTGCGTTCGCCGATCTCCACACGGGAGATTGAACCGGCCCGCCGGATCGTATCAAGCACATGGAACCGATTGATTGCACGCATCAACTCGGGATCGGCTGTCTTCATGCCAAAGCCCCGTACCTCCCCACCGCTCATTTTTTCAGCATGGCGGATTAATTACTGGCTTCTTGGCACATTCCGACAGCACCGCACAAGAGGCAGACTGAGTAAAACCAGCCGCAACGAGCCACCCCCTTGACAGTTTCCCAGCAAAGCGCACTAATTAATTTGCAATCAGGACAAAAATGTCCGGTGGGAGGACTACATGAACATTTCTTTTGGCCGCCTTGCGCGGCATCGGCTTGCTATTGCCCTCAGCGCTGTTGCCTTGATGGCCGGAGTATCTTCGGCATCGGCACAATCGGTCATCAAATGGCTGCATCTCGAGACGAACGCCGACCGGCTCGGGACCTGGCAGGAAATCGCCGCCGCGTACGAAGCCCAGAACCCGGACGTCAAGATCGAGTTCCAGTTCCTCGAGAACGAAGCCTACAAAGCCAAGCTCCCCACCCTGCTGCAGTCCAACGAAGCGCCGTCCATGTTCTACACCTGGGCTGGCGGCGTGCTGGAAGCGCAGATCGCCACCGGTGCCCTTCGCGACATCACCCCGGCAATGGATGCCGACAATGGCGCCTGGCGCAATTCCATCAACAAGGCTGCTGTCGACGGCATGACCTTTGACGGCAAGGTCTGGGCCGCTCCGGTCCAGTCCGGCGTCGTTTCCTTCTTCTACAACAAGGAGCTCTTTGATCAGGCTGGCGTCGATGGCACTGCCATCGGGACCTGGGACGAGTTCCTTGAGGCCGTCAAGACGCTCAAGGCAGCCGGCATCAACCCCATCGCAGGCGGCGGCGGCGATAAATGGCCGTTGCACTTCTACTGGTCCTATCTGGCCATGCGTGAAGTCGGCCAGGACGGCTTTGCGGCGGCCAAGGGTGGAGAAGGCTTTGCTGGCGAAGGCTTTGTTCGCGCCAGCGAAAGGCTGATTGAACTCGGCGCTCTCGAGCCCTTCCAGCCCGGCTATCTCGGCGCCACCTGGCCAGATGCCACAGCCGCCTTCGCAGACGGTCGCGCTGCCATCCTCCTCGGCTTCGAAAATACCGCAACCCCGACGATCCAGGGCGGCGCGGCGACGGACGGCAAGGGCCTCGAGCAGAGCAATATCGGCCGCTTCCCCTTCCCGGTCATTGAAGGCGCTCCGGGCCTGATCACCGACGACTTCGGCGGCATCAACGGCTGGGTAGTGACGGCCAATGCACCTCCCGAGACCGAAGAGTTCCTCAAGTTCTTCACCAATGCTGAAAACCAGGCCATCGTAGCGGAACGCAACGCCATTCTTCCCACCACGATCGGTGCAGAAGTCGGGGTCAAGGACCCGTCCATGGCCGAAGCTGCAGCCCAGAAGGCCAAGGCAACCTGGCACCAGAACTATCTGGATCAGGATCTCGGCCCCAATGTTGGTCGCGTCGTCAACGACATGTCCGCTGAACTGGCCGCTGGTCAGATCTCTGCGGAAGACGCCGTCCAGCAGATCCAGGACGCCTTCTCGCTCGAGATGTAGTTCAAGGGCGGCCCTGCTCCGGCGGGGCCGCCTCTCGCGCCTGACCCGTCCCGGGAGACTGATCCATGAGCCAAACCAGTTCGCTGCCTGCCGCGCCGACGCTCGCATCTCGCGCGCCCGCGGTCGCCCGCCGCAGCAAACGCCATGTCCGCGGCACCCTGCCCGTGCTTGTGCTGTTCCTGCCGCCTGCACTCCTGCTTTTCACCGTCTTCGTCATCCTGCCCATGGGCGAAGCGGCCTGGTATTCCTTTTACAACTGGAATGGCTACGGCCTGCCAACCCAATGGGTCGGCACCAAGAATTACGAGCTGATCTTCAACAATGGCGCCTTCCGCCAGGCCCTGATCAACAATGGGCTGATCATCGTCGTCTCGATCATAATCCAGATCCCCCTCGCCCTGTGGATTGCCACCATGGTGACCCATCGGATCAAGGGCGCGGTGATGTTCCGGCTTTTGTTCTTCCTGCCATACGTGCTGGCGGACGTCGCCGCAGGCATGATCTGGCGCTTCGTCTACGATGGCCAGTTCGGTCTCGTCGCCGGTATTTTCAACACCTTCGGCATGGAAGCGCCGTTCTGGCTGGCAGACCGTCAGGTCGCCTTCTACGCCGTGCTTGGCGTCATCGTCTGGAAGTATTTCGGCTTCCACATGATGCTGTTTGTGGCGGGGCTGCAGTCGATCGATAAAAGCGTGCTCGAAGCCGCCGACATCGACGGCGCGACCGGCTGGCAGAAATTCTATCGAGTTACTTTGCCCATGCTGGGCTCGACCGTGCGCCTGTCAGTGTTCTTTGCCGTCATTGGCTCGCTGCAGCTTTTTGACATGATCATGCCGCTTACCGGCGGTGGTCCGTCCAACTCCACCCAGACCCTTGTTACCTTCCTTTACAGCTTCGGCGTCATGCGCATGCAGGTCGGCTTTGGCTCGGCCGTCGGTGTCGTGCTCTTCGTCATCTGCGTCGTCCTCGCCTTCAGCTACAAGCGGATCTTCATGAAAAATGACTGAGACAACCGCACCTATCGACGCCGCAACGGCCGCAGGCGGGCGGAGCGAGCGCCTGCCCACCAAGGTCTATCTCTACGCGAGCCTCACCATACTGGCGGCGATCATCGTCATTCCCTTGCTGACAACAGCGCTGGGTGGCTTCAAGACTTTGGGCGAGCTGCGGGGCAATCCTTTCGGCCTGCCTTCGGAATGGCAGTGGAGCAATTACGGCAATATTCTCTTCAGCCAGCGTTACTGGCTGCAGATGGGCAATTCCCTGCTTATCGCCGCGCTTACCGTCTTTCTGACCCTGTCGCTCTCCGCGATGGCGGCCTTTACCTTCGCCCATGTCAAATTCTTCGGCTCGGGCTTTTTGCTCAACTACTTCCTCATTGGCCTGATGTTCCCTGCCGCCACGGCCATCCTGCCGCTCTTTATCCGCATCCGCGATCTGGGGCTGCTCGACACCTATTGGGGCGTGGTGCTCCCGCAGGTGGCGTTCGGCCTGGGCATGTCGATCCTTTTGTTCCGCAATTTCTTCCGCAATCTGCCGAGCGAACTCTTCGACGCTGCATTTGTTGATGGCGCGGGTTATCTGCGCTTTTTCTGGAGCATCACTCTGCCGCTATCCCGGCCCATCATTGCAACGGTCGGGATCATCTCCTTCGTCGGCTCCTGGAACAGCTACATCCTGCCGCTGATCATGCTCAATTCCGAGAGCAAGTATCCGTGGCCCCTGGGCATCATGGTCTACCGCGGGGAGTTCTCGACCGATTGGCAGCTGATCCTGGCCTTCATCACCCTCACCATCATGCCGACCGTGATCGTCTTCTTCGCGGCGCAAAAACACATCATTGCCGGTCTGACCGCCGGCGCCGTCAAATAGCCTCGGAGTGCAGAAAATGGCCGGTCTCGAGTTAAGAAACATCTCCAAGAGCTACGGTACCGTCTCGGTCATCGAAGGCGTTAACCTCTCGGTCGAGGACGGCGAGTTTGTCGCCCTCGTCGGCCCCTCCGGTTGTGGCAAGTCGACCATATTGCGCATGGTCGCCGGTCTTGAGGACATCACCGGCGGCGACATCGTCATTGGTGACCGCGTGGTCAATGACCTCACCCCACGCGAGCGCAACATCGCCATGGTGTTCCAGTCCTATGCGCTCTACCCGCATATGACCGTCTACAAGAACATGGCGTTCAATCTCGAGCTGTCCGGCAAGCCAAAGGCCGAGATCGACCAGCGTGTCCGCCAGGCGGCCCGCATGCTCGAGCTCGAGCCGCTGCTGGACCGCAAGCCCAGCCAGCTCTCCGGCGGCCAGCGCCAGCGCGTCGCCATGGGCCGTGCCGTGGTGCGCGATCCCGCTGTGTTCCTCTTCGACGAACCGCTGTCCAATCTCGACGCCAAGCTGCGCGTCCAGATGCGGTCCGAAATCAAGGCCCTGCACCGGAAGGTCGGCGTCACCTCGATCTATGTGACCCACGACCAGGTCGAGGCCATGACACTGTCCGATCGCGTCGTGGTGCTCAATCATGGCGTCATCCAGCAGGAGGGCTCCCCAATGGAGCTCTATCGCCGTCCTTCCAATCTCTTCGTCGCCGGTTTTATCGGCTCGCCAGCGATGAATTTCTTTGACGCCACCATCGACGGAAATATTGCCCGCACAGCCAGCGGCCTCAGCTTCGACTTCAATGCTTCTGAGCCCGTCAGCGATGGCCAGAAAGTGACCATCGGCGTCCGGCCGGAGCATTTCCAGGCCGGCAGCGGCCCTCTGAGCGGCGAAGTGACTTTCGTCGAGCCCACAGGTGGGCAGACCTTTGTCACCCTCGATCTCTCGGGCCAGCCGACCATGGTGCTGGTATCGAGCGAAGAAGACATCGACACTGGCGCGCACCTGTCCGTGACCGCGCCTGTCGAACGCACCTATGTCTTCGACGGCCAGAGCGGCCGCCGCATCAGCAAGAACTAGGCCCGTCTCACAAAATGGCGTTCGCGGCATTCAACCGCGACCGCACTGGCATCACTTCTCAGTCCAGTAATTCTTGCCGATCCCGGAAGTGCGACAGCGCTTCGGGATTGGCGAGGCCAGGATTGTCTTCCATCGCCTTGCCGTTGACCGCATCGCGCACCGACAATTCGGCGATCTTGTTCGAGCGGGTGCGCGGAATATCGGGCACTGCCAAAATCTTGGCAGGTACGTGACGCGGCGTCGCCCCCGAGCGGATACGCTTCCTGATTTCCGACACGAGTGCATCATCGAGCACGGCGCCGTCTTCCAGACGAACGAAAAGGATGATGCGCTGATCGCCCTGCCACTCCTGCCCCACCGCAATGGCTTCAAGGATTTGCGGAATAGGCTCGACCTGCCGATAGATCTCGGCCGTCCCGATCCGGATGCCACCGGGATTGAGCGTCGCATCCGACCGGCCGTGGATCACATAGCCGCCTGATGGACGCCGTTCGACGAAGTCGCCGTGGGTCCAGACGCCCTCGAAACGCTCGAAATAGGCCGCGCGATAGCGCGCGCCACTTGCATCATTCCAGAACCCGACCGGCATGGAGAGGTGCGCATTGCGGCATACCAGCTCGCCGGCCCCCTCCGAAACTGGCGCCCCGTTCTGGTCAAACCCGTGCACGTCCATGCCCAGCATTGCGCCCTGCATCTCGCCGCGTCGGACCGGCAAGGTCGGGACGCCGCCGAGGAAGCAGGCGCAAATATCCGTGCCACCCGAAATGGACGCGAGATGCACATCGCTCTTCCAGTCCCGGTAGATGTGATCATACCCATCGGGAAGCAGCGGCGAGCCGGTCGACAGAATGGTCCGCAGCCGTGACAGGCGATGGGTATCCTTGGGACGAAGGCGCGCCTTGTTGCAGGCGTCGATATATTTCGCCGAAGTCCCGAAAATATCGATCTCGTCCTCGTCAATGATGTCCGCCAGCCGCCCCATGTGCGGATAGGCCGGATTGCCGTCAAAGGTGACGAGCGTGGCTCCCGACGCGAGGCCGGAGACCAGCCAGTTCCACATCATCCACCCGCAGGTCGTGTAATAGAAGAACCGGTCGCCCGCCCGCAGGTCACAGTGGAGCTGTTGCTCCTTGAGGTGCTGCAGCAGCAGACGACCAGCGCCATGCACGATGCCCTTGGGCTTGCCCGTCGTGCCCGAGGAAAACAGCACGGCGTGGGGCGCATCAAAGCCCTGCCGCACGAAGTCGATTTCGTCCTCCGCGTACGGCGCGATCCAATCATCGAGCGTAACCGCCGGCCCATGATAGCCAGACAGATCCGAGGCTTCGCCGAGCAGGACGAGACGTCGGGGCATCCCGGCGGCGCAGACGGCATTGATGGACGCGGTCGTGTCGAACTGCTTGCCGCCGTAGTCATAGCGAGGTACCGCCACGAGAAGCGCCGGCTCCACCTGCCCCAGGCGGTCAGCCGCAGCAGCCGGGCCGAAATCGGGCGAGCACGATGCCCAGATCGCGCCGATTGCGGAGGTGGCCAGATAAAGCGCGATGGCCTCGATATCATTGGTGACGATCCCCGCCACACGATCTCTCATGCCCACGCCCTCGGCCCGCATCGCCTGAACGAGGCGCGACACCAGCCCAAAAAGCTCCGCGCGCGTCAGGGTCCGGCGCGTTCCGTCTTCGCGATGTGCGATGATGGCCATGCGGCCATCGGGCTGTCGCAGCAGGTTTTCGGCATAGTTCAGCCGGGCATCAGGGAAAAACCGCATGTCCCGGATCGACGACCCGGGCAGATAGACCCGCGCCCCCCGCTCTCCGACAATATCAAACTGCGCCCACAGGGCTGAATGGTAGGCGTCAGGCTGCTCGACCGACCAGCGATGCAAACTCGCATAGTCGGTTGGAGTAAAACCCTGCTGTTTCGCGAAACCGGCCAGAGCCGCGGCGGCAATGCGCTCCGGGCCGGGCTGAAAAAGAATATCGTTCATCTAAATGGCTCTTCTGCAATCACTTGGCCGTCCAACCGCCATCAATCGAGATGGCAGAGCCGGTAATCGATCTCGCCCAGTCCGAACAAAGATAGGCGGCCAATTCCGCCACTTCTTCCGGCTGAACGAATTTCTTGCTGGGCTGCGGCGCGAGGATGATCTTGCTGATCACCTCATCCTCGCTGATGCCATGCACCCGCGCCTGGTCTTGCACCTGCTTGGCAACCAGCGGAGTCCAGACATAGCCCGGACAGATGGCATTGACCGTGACATTGCTCTCGGCCACTTCCAGCGCCGCCGTCTTGGTCAGGCCCACCAGCGCGTGCTTGGCGGCCACATAGGCCGATTTGTAGGGCGAGGCGCGCAGGCCATGAGCCGAGGCGATATTGATCACCCGCCCCCACCCACCGGCAAGCATATGCGGCATCGCGCTGCGCATGGTGTGAAAGGCGGCATCCAGATTGACCGACATCAGCCTCTGCCAGTCTTCCTCGGCAAAATCGGATACCGCAGCGACCTTCTGGATGCCGGCATTGTTGACCAGCACATCCAGCCCACCGAGCGCATCGACCACGCTCTGCACGAGGCCCATGCTGGCTTTTGCATCGGCGAGATCGGCGCGGGCATACCAGACGCGCCCTCGACCGGCCTGCCGCAAGAACTGCAGGATCTCCGCGACCTCCTCCTCGGGCTCGACACCATGCACGGCGACATCGAAATCACTGGAAGCGAATTTCAAAGCTATCGCCAGACCGATCCCGCTGGTCGACCCCGTCACCAGGGCAATATGCCGACCCCTCATCCCATCCCCCTCATAGACCTCGAGGTCTTTCCCGAACTCTGGCCGTTTGGCGTCGCCAGTTCAAGCCGCCGCTTGACGAAACCGTTCGCACACTTGATGACAAGGCGAGGGAAAAGGGGAGGAGAATGCCATGGTGGGAAAGATTATTGCGCCCATAGTCGTGCTTGTCCTGCTCGTCTGGATGGTACTCGCGACGACACGCCCCCAGGCCCCCAACGCCCCGGCTGCACCCGACGTTATCGATGGCGTTGCCGACAAATACATCGAATGCGCCGCCTATTATGCCCTGACGGCCCGCTATCTCACCGCTGACGGCGATGGCGAAACCGGCACGCAGTACGACGAGCGCGCCAATAGCGCGCTTGATGAGGCGAAGGTGCTCTCGGGCGAGCGCGACCTCGACCTCATGCGCAAGCGCGATACACTGATGGCCCAGATGGGCGGAAGCTCCAGCGCTGAAGGCCACGGCCTCGCCGATCTTGGCGTGACCTATGACGAGGAATGCATCGCCCTACTGGATGGTTGAGCTACCCTTCGCGCCGTGAGGAGTTCAGGATAATGCGCATTCTCGATACCCATCTCCATCTCGTCTACCAGGACCGTTTTACCTATCCCTGGCTCGCCAACGCACCGGCGCTCAATCGCCAGTGGACGCTCGAAGCCTATTTCGCCGAAGCGCTCCCCCTGGGCATCGAAACGGCCCTCCATATGGAAGTGGATGTCGCCGAGCCCGACATGCTCGCCGAAACCGAATTCGTCCTGGGACTGCCGCGGATTGTCGGCGCCATCGCGGCCTGCCGTCCCGAACATCCCAACTTCGTTGCCGAGATCGAACGCCTCAGTTACCACGCCCACGTCAAGGGCGTCCGGCGCATCCTTCATGAAGTCGCAGACGATCTCAGCCAGTCCGATCTCTTTATCGAGAATATCCGCCATTTGCCGGACTATGACCTGAGCTTTGACCTCTGCGTCCGGGCAGACCAATTGCCCATTGGCCAGCAGCTTGTCGAACGCGCGCCGGACGTGACCTTCATTCTCGACCATTGCGGCGTGCCTGATGTTACCGGGACAGGCCTAAATCCCTGGCGCGACCACATCCGCGCCATCGCCCGCCTCCCCAATCTCAACGCCAAGATTTCGGGCATTGTCGCCTATTCCGGCAGAGACTGGACCGTCGACACCATCCGCCCCTATGTCGAACACATCATCGAGTGTTTCGGCTGGGACCGCATCGTCTGGGGCTCCGACCACCCTGTGGTGACCCAGACTGGTTCGCTAACGCGCTGGGTGGAGGCGACCATGGATATCATTGCCGGCGCTAGCCCTGACGAGAAGGCGCGCCTCCTCCATCGCAATGCCGAGCGCATCTACAAGGTCTAGCCGTCCGCCGTCGCCTTAAGCATTCGCTTGAGCGAATCTCGACGCAACACGAAATGCTCGACCAGCGCGCCAACCACGTGGAAGGCGATAGCCGGGATCAATATCAGCCGGCCGATTTCATGCACCTCGGCCGCCGGCTCCACCCCCAGAAACCACGCCACCGCCCCGGTCACCGGCATCAGGAAGATAAAGCCATAAAGCAGGAAGTGCGTGATCTGCCCGAGCCAGTTGAGGATGGCCGGATTGTCATGATGGGGCGCCGGCACGCCTCGGCGGAACCGAATGAGAAGGCGCAGTGCTGCCAGGACAAGTACGGTCAGCCCCAGGATCATGTGCAACATCATCCCGAGAGTCTGGCTCGCGTCCTTGCCCTCGAGGCGCTCGTTGAAGGCGATCTGCATCCCTTCATTGACGAACAGCTGGAACACCACCAGTGCGGCAATCGCCCAATGCAGGACGATCTGCACATTGGAATATCCTTTCACCGCGGCCATCAGCGCCCCCATTTTGCCAGCTCTAATTAGGGAACTCATTGGCCGGGTCCGCGTTCCATTCACGGATCATCCTGTGGGGGCAGATGCGACGCAAATCGGCACATCTTTTTCAATGTACCGTCCGTCTGGCGCTTCTGGGCGCTATTTCCCTGTTCCTGACCGCCTGTAATCCCGAGCAGAGCGCGCTTCATCCCGCCGGCCAGGATGCCGCCGAACTCTCCGATCTCTTCTGGTTCATGACCTTTGGTGGCGCCCTCGTCTGGTGCATCATCATGGGCGCGACCGTCTATGCCGTCCTCGGCAAGAAGCGTCCGCGCAGTGAGCAATTCGCGGACCGGTTTATCTTCTTTGGCGGCGTCATTTTTCCCACTGTGGGCCTCGCCATCCTGCTTCTGGTGGGTCTGGCGCTGCTGCCCAGCTGGCGCGAGGAGGACCCGCCTGATGTGAGGATCCATGTCGCAGCCGAGCAATATTGGTGGCGGTTCTCCTACGAGACGGCCGATGGCGGACGCGTCGACACCGCCAACGAAATCCATCTCCCCGCCGGCTCCACCGTCGAGTTTGTGCTGACCAGCACCGATGTGATTCATTCGTTCTGGATCCCGGCCCTGGGCGGCAAGCTCGACGCCATTCCGGGCCGCACCAATCTCCTTCGCCTCCGGCCGACGACACCCGGCGTCTATCGCGGCGTCTGTGCCGAATTCTGCGGCCCCTCCCACACCTTCATGGCCTTCCCCGTCATTGTCAGCGAACAGGCCGAATACGACGCCTGGCTGGCAGCCCAGGCCCTGCCGGCGACCGCCACCAATGCCGACGCCTTCCTTGCTGCCGGGTGCGGGGCCTGCCACATCGTGCGCGGCGTGAGCGAAGCGGGCTCTGTCGGGCCTGACCTTACCCATCTCGCCAGCCGCCGGACTATTGGCGCGGCCTCCCTGCCCCTCACCCGTGAGGCGCTCGACGACTGGATCGTTGCGCCGACCCATATCAAGCCGGGCGCGCGCATGCCCTCCTTCGCCACCCTGCCCGATGCCGATCGTGCGGCCATCGTCGATTTTCTCATGGACCTCAGATGACCGACAGAAGCGCCGAAGAACAGCAATTGGCCAAGGTCTGGGCCCGCCCAACCGGTTGGCGCGCCTTCTCCGACGTCAACAACTCCGTTGTCGGCCTTTGGTATATCGCCACTGCCTTTGCCTTCATGATCTTTGCCGGCGCTCTCGCCCTGATCATCCGGCTGCAGCTGGCCGTGCCGGACAACACCCTGGTTAGCGCCGACACCTACAACCAGATCTTCACCCTCCATGGCACGGTGATGATGTTCCTTTTCGCAGTGCCGATTTTCGAGGCCGTGGCGATCCTTATCCTGCCCGCCATGCTGGGCGCGCGCGACCTGCCATTTCCTCGCCTTTCGGCCTTCGGCTACTGGTGTTTTCTCATTGGCGGCGTCTTTGTCTGCGGCTCTATTTTCTTTGACGCAGCCCCGGATTCCGGCTGGTTCATGTATCCGCCGCTCTCCACCGAACAGGCCGGGATCGGCGCCGACATCTGGCTTCTGGGCCTGAGCTTTATCGAGGTTGCATCCATCGCCGCAGCGGTCGAGCTGATCGTCGGCGTCCTCAAGTGCCGTGCCCCCGGCATGCATATCAACCTCACCCCGCTCTATGGCTGGTACGTGCTGGTCGTGGGAGCGATGATCCTCTTTGCCTTCCCGCCGCTCATTGCCGGCGACTTTCTCTTCGAGCTCGAGCGCGCCTTCGACTGGCCCTTTTTTGACGTCCGCCGCGGCGGCGATCCCATCCTCTGGCAGCACCTGTTCTGGATTTTCGGCCACCCGGAAGTCTACATCATCTTCCTGCCGGCAATCGCACTCCTCGCCATGATTGTGCCGACCTTCGCCCAGCGCCCCATCGCCGGCTATTCCTGGATCGTGCTGTCAGCCATTGGCACCGGCTTCCTGTCGTTCGGGCTCTGGGTCCACCATATGTTCACGACGGGCCTGCCGTCGATTTCGCTCGGCTTTTTCGCCGCTGCGTCGGAATCGGTGGCCATCCCCACTGGCATCCAGCTTTTTGCCTTCATCGCTACCGTCATGCTGGGCACTGTGGTGCGCACCGTGCCAATGCTCTTCTGCCTGGGGGCGCTTGCCACCTTCATCATTGGTGGCCTCACTGGCGTCATGGTCGCCGTCGCCCCCTTCGACTTCCAGGCCCACGACACCTATTTCGTCGTCGCCCACCTGCACTACACGCTCATCGGCGGCATGCTGTTCCCGGTCCTCGCCGGTATCCGCTATTATTACCCCTTCGCCCGCGGCAAGGCGCTGTCGCGCGCCATGGGCATATGGTCGTTCTGGCTGATCTTCGTGGGCTTCCACATCGCCTTCCTGCCCATGCACTTCACCGGCCTTCTGGGCATGCCGCGCCGCGTCTACACCTATGGCGCCGAGCGCGGCTGGGACGCGCTCAACATGACCTCGACCGTCGGGGCCTTCATCTTTGCGGCCGGCTTCATGCTCTTTGTCTGGGATTGCGTACGTCCCAAGCGCAAGGAGCCCGATGTGCCCCGCAATGTCTGGAATGCCGGCACACTCGAATGGGCCGGCCGTGTTCCCGCCGACAATTGGGGCCTGCGCTCCATCCCCACCATCAACAGCCGCTACCCGCTCTGGGACGACAAGACCCTGCTCTCCACCATCGATGAGGGCCGTGGCCTGCTGCCCAGCGCAGAAGAGGGCAAGCGCGAAACCCTCGTCACCTCGGTCCTCGACGCCGAGCCGATCCAGGTCCTGCGCGTTGGCCAGCCCACTTTCCTGCCCATGCTGGCGGCCTTCGGCCTCGGCGGCGTGTTTATTTTCTCCGTTTTCAAATGGTGGTTGATCACCGCTCTCTCCGGCGTCTTTTTCCTCGCCGTGCTGCTCTACTGGCTGTGGACGGGCACTGGTGTTCACCCCGAAAAGGACACCAAGGACATCGGCGATGGCCGCCATTTGCCCCTTTATGTCTCGGGGCCGAAATCGACCGGCTGGTGGGCGATGTTCATCACCATGACCGGCGATCTCACCGCCTATCTCTCCGTCGTCTTCGGCTACTTCTTTTTCTGGACCATCCACACCGATTTCCCCCCTGCCGGCGAAACCGGGCCGGGCTGGCAGTGGCCGCTGGTGGCCTTCCTCCTCGGGCTTGTCGCCTGGGGCGCCACCTTCGGCGCCCGCCTGGCCAATGGCTCGGGCGCTGTCGGGCTGGCGCGGGGCCTGCTCGTCCTTGGGCTGATCGCCGCCGCCAGCTGTGGCCTCGCCATGATGGCCGGTCCCTGGACCACCGGCCTCGACCCGACGCTGCACGCCTATCCGGCCATCGTCTGGGCGTTGGTCGTCTGGGTCGTCCTGCATCTGGCCGTGGGCATGATCATGCAGGCCTATTGTCTCGCCCGCTCCATCTTCGGCCTGATGACCCCGAAATATGACGCCGATATCTGGAACGTTTCGCTCTACTGGCACTTCCTCGGCTTCAGCGTCGTCCTGACCTCAGCAATCATAGGAGGCTTTCCGCTACTCCAATGAATGCGAACCGCGCCAACAATGAAATCGAACACGAAACCGGACACGGCACTGACCTCTGGAAGGTCATCGCCGCCCCCATCATCTGGGCCGTCCATTTCCTCGTCTGCTATGTGCTGGCGGCAATCTATTGTGAAAAGGCCGGGCGCGGCGCCTCCCTAGAAGACATCCGCATCTGGCTGATCGTCGTCACTGTGGCCGCACTCGCCGGCATTGCCGCCTGCACCATCACGCTTTGGCGGGTCCGCGCCCGCAGCGTCACCGACAATGATTTCGAGTACGAACACAACACGCCCGAGGAGCGCCACCGTTTCCTCAGCCATGTGGCGCTGATGCTCTGCGTGCTCTCGGCCATCGCGGTGCTCTACGTCTTCATTCCCGTCCTCTATCTCTCGACCTGCCGATGAGCCCGCGCGTCCTCACCTTTACCGGTCTGGCCATGCTCGCCCTTGCCTGGGCGGGTCCCCTACCGGGCATGGTGCCGGGCAGTTTCGTCGCCCATATGAGCCTTCACATGGCCGTGGTCGGGATAGGCGTGCCGGTCCTCGCGGCAGGGCTCGCCCCGGCGGTCGCGGGGCATCCCTTCATGCGCTCGCAGCTGGCGCTGCCCGTCGCCATCAGCCTCCTCGATTTCGTGGTGGTCTGGGGCTGGCACACCCCTGCCCTTCACCATGCCTCGCGCACCGATCCCTGGGCTCTCGCCTTCGAGCAGATCAGCTTTGCTGTCGTGTCGCTGGCCGTCTGGGTTCTGGCCCTCGCCAGCACGACCGAAACCCGCCGCAGCGCGGCCCTCGCCGGTGCCCTCTCCCTCTTTTTCACCTCCATGCACATGACCCTGCTTGGCGCTCTGATCAGCCTTGCCCCCCGCTCGATCTATGGCGACCACCTCCATCACGGCACCACCATGTCTCCCGTGGTCGAACAGCAATTGGGCGGCGTCATCATGCTGGCCATCGGCGGGGTTATATATCTCCTCGGCGGGCTGATCCTGATGGCGCGCGTCCTGCGCCGGGAGCCGGTCACATGAAGCGGCTGAAACCCTTCATCATCGGCGCCGCCGGCGGCATTTTCGGCCTGCTCCTCTTGCCCCTCAGCGGCATCCTGCCGATCACCGCAATCCCCGGACCGCCGGCGCTGGTCGACTGGTATCTCAATATGGCCGCCCAGCAATCGATTGCCCTACGGTCCCTCGAAATCGCCGTCCCTGACCTCGACGATCCCGAAATGATCGCGCGCGGCGCCGGCCATTATGAAATGGTCTGTGCCGACTGCCATGGCAGCCCAACTAGGCCGGCCAATCGCATTGCCGACGAGCTTAGCCCGCCACCGCCCCTGCTAACCGATCGCATGCAGCAATGGCACCCGTCCCAACGTTTGTTTTTTACCGTCAAGCACGGCATTCGCCGCACGGCCATGCCAGGCTGGGCCAGCCAGATGCGCGACGATGAGGTCTGGGACATGGTCGCCTTCATCGAGGCCCTGCCCCAAACCTCGCCGGAGGACTATGCCGCCCTCGCCACGGGCGCAGACCGCAATGATTGCGCCCGCTGCCATGGCGACAATGGCGAAGGACGCCTGCCCGGCGTCCCCCGGCTCGACATCCAGCCTCCGGCCTATCTCGAAATGGCCCTCAAATCCTACCGTAACGGCACCCGCCAGAGCGGCACGATGATCGCCGCCGCCCGTGATCTCACCGACGCCGAGATCACCGAACTCGCGGCTCATTTCGGGCGCAGCCAGAACCTGCCCCCGGGCAATGAGACCACCGGCGCGGCCATCGCCCAATCCGGCATTCCGGATCGCGACATTCCCGCCTGCGCCTCCTGCCACTCCCCGGCAGCACGTGCCGACTATCCGCGCCTTGCCGGACAGGAAATCCATTATCTCCGCACCCAGCTCAAACTCTTTTCCGAGCACGGCGCCGCGCGTGGTGGCCCCAATGCGCACATCATGGCCGAGGTCACCCGAGAGCTCTCCGAGGACGATATCGAGGCCCTCGCCGCCTATTTCGGCCGCTAGACCTTGATCGAGGACGGTCAGGGAACCCTCAGGCCACACTGTCGTTGCGGACCATAGGCCTAATTTTCAGAGGGAGACGGAAAACATGCCGCAAGCGAGACATGGTTTTGGATTTTGGGCAGTCCGAATACTCGCTGTGGTCATGATCCTCTTCGGCCTCCCGATAGCAGCGGGCGGCGCATGGCTGATCACGCTCGGCGGCTCTTGGTATTACCTTCTTGCCGGCATTGGCCTCATCGCCTCTGGCATCTTCCTCTGGCGGCACGAGATGCTGGGGGTCTGGATCTATCTCCTCACCTTCGCCGGCACCCTCGTCTGGGCGCTTTGGGAACGGGGCATGGACGGCTGGGCACAATTGCCACGCCTCTTCGCCCCCACCATCATTCTCATTCTCGTGCTGATCTCCATACCCGCGCTCAAGCGCTCCTTCGGCGGCGGCCGCGCGGCCTTTGCCGCCTCGATTATGGGTCTGGGCGCGCTGGGCCTGTCTGGCGGTATTCTCACCTCTGTCCAGCAGACAGAACTCGTCGCCCAGGAGACGCCTGCGCCCGAGACGGAGCCAGCAGCACCCGTCACAGCGCCTGCGCCCGAAGCAGCTTCATCTGAAACTTCGGTGGCGCAAGTGCCCGAAACACCGGCCGCCCGCGCCCCCGGCATTGTGGCAGAAGTCGGCGCGGACTGGCCAGCCTATGGTGGCACCTACGAAGCCGTACGCTTCTCGCCCCTCGCCCAGATCACGCCGGACAATATTGATCGACTGGAACGCATCTGGGAATTCAACACCGGCGACATGCCATCCGAAGCCGCAGAGGGCAAATACTCGCCAGAAAACACGCCTCTCAAGGTGGGCAATAACCTTTACCTCTGCACGGCCATGAACATCCTCATCGCCATCGACGCCGCCAGCGGTCTCGAAGAGTGGCGCTATGACCCCGGCGTCTCCACCGACGCCATCCCCTATGGCGCAACCTGCCGCGGGGTCGCCTTTTACGAGGTCCCCGACGCCACGCCCGATGAGGCTTGTGCCACCCGTATCCTCGTCGGCACGCTGGACGCCCGTCTCATCGCTGTGGACGCACAGACGGGCCAGCCTTGCGCCGATTTCGGCGTGCAGGGTCAGGTCAATCTCGAAGAAGGCATCGGCGACACGGTCCCTGGCTGGTATGCCGTCACCTCGCCCCCCACCATTGTTCGCGGCGTTGCTGTTCTGGGCGCGCAGGTCAAGGACGGGCAGGACGAGGACGCACCGTCGGGCGTCGTACGTGGCTATGATGCCGTCACCGGCGAACTCGCCTGGGCTTGGGATCTCGGCAACCCGTCCAATCGCGGCGCCCCGCCAGAAGGCGAAGTCTATACCCGCGGCACCCCAAATATGTGGACCATCGCAGCCGCCGACGAGGAGCTCGGCCTCGTCTACCTGCCGCTCGGCAATTCCTCGGTCGACTATTACGGCTCCAACCGCAGCGCACTTGAAAACGAATACGCGACAGCACTTGTCGCCGTGGATGCCACGAGCGGCGACGACGTCTGGCACTTCCAGACCGTGCGCAATGACGTCTGGGATTATGATCTGGGCTCCCAGCCCTCACTGATCGATTTCCCGACAGCAGACGGACCGGTGCCCGCTCTGGTGCTCGCCTCAAAGCAGGGCGACATCTACATCCTTGATCGCGCCACCGGTGAATCTCTCTTCGCCGTAGAGGAGCGCGAAGTCCCTCAGGGCGGCGTGGAGCCCGACTATCTCTCGCCCACCCAGCCCTTTTCGGCTTACCACACCCTGGCCTTCCCGGACCTGACCGAGGCCGACATGTGGGGCATGACCCCGCTCGACCAGCTCTGGTGCCGCATCCAGTTCCGCCAGTCCCACTACGAGGGCATCTACACCCCGCCCACGACCGACCAGCACTGGATCCAGTATCCCGGCTATAATGGCGGTAATGACTGGGGGAGCGTCGCCATCGATCTCGAACGTGGCCTGCTCATCGCCAATTATAACAACATGCCCAACCACAACCGGCTTGTTCCCCGCGAGGAAGCCGACGCGGCAGGCCTCGCGCCCATCTATGCAGCCGACGGTCAGGGTGAGACTGCGCTCGGTGAGGCCGGCCCGCAGATCGGTGCGCCCTATGCCATCGACGTCAATGCCGGCTGGCGCATGCCCACGGGCCTGCTCTGCACCCAGCCCCCCTATGGCGGCATTCGCGCCATTGACCTGGCGACCGGTGAAACTGTCTGGGATCGCCCCTTCGGTCAGGCCCGGAACAACGGCCCGTTCGGCATCCCGACCTTCCTCCCGCTCGATATCGGCACGCCCAATAATGGCGGCCCGATCATCACGGCTGGCGGCCTCATCTTCATTGCCGCCACCACCGATGATCTCATCCACGCCATTGATATCGAGACTGGAGAAACCGTCTGGACCGACATCCTCCCCGGCGGCGGGCAGACGACGCCGATCAGCTATGAGGTCAATGGCCGCCAATATATCGTCATCGCGCCGGGCGGGCATCACTTCATGGAAACGGCCATCAGCGACGCAGTTATCGCCTACGCCCTGCCCGAGGAGTGATCGCGCTTAAGCCATGGCTTCGAGAACGCGGCGCCAGCCTTGCGGGTCAGTGACCTGCAGCTGCGCCGCAGCCAAGCTCGCATCGGCGCTGAGACGCCGCACATCCTGGCCGACGAGCCGCGCCCGAATGGTCTCTTCGATAATCCGGTGGAGGCTCAGCACGCCGCCGATAAAGCCCGCCGGGCGCGGACCAATCCGCGCCGTCAGCGCCTCGATCAGCAGTGCCAGTTCATTTCCCGCCTCCCGCAGGATGTCCAGCGCCGTCGCATCCCCGGCCTCCGCCGCCGCGGCAACACCAACGGCAAGAGTGCCGATCCGGCCACGGTCGCCGGCATAGACGAACTGGCGCACATCGCCCCAGTCATTGCCGCCAATTTCCTTGAAGAGACTGTCCGCCAAAAGCTGGACGTCGGCAAATGACCCGGTATGGTCAAGCGTGCGATAGATCCGGTCGAGCGCTCGCAGCGCAATCCAGCTGCCTGCCCCCGCATCATCGATCAGAATGCCGCGGCCACCGACCCGGGTGAATTGCCCATCCGCCGCGATATGGACGGCAATCGAGCCCGTCCCCGCCGAAACCAGATGACCCTCGCCCGGCGCAAAGTTGGCCATATAGGCGAGCACCACATCGTCGATGACGATCATCCGGCCTGTGTCCACGCCGAACGCCTCGGCCAGCATGGCCTTGACCTCGTCGGCCACGCCATTGCCAAAGCCGGTCATGCCCAGCGTTATGCTCGAAATGGCGAACTTCGTCCGGTCGATCTCGGCGCGGATGGACGCCAGCGCAGCCTTGAGCCGTGCGTTCTCCGCCGGATTGAACACATGTCCGGTGGCGCCGCTGGCCTTGCCGCGCGCCACTTCCGCGCCACCAGCGTCACATAGCACCCAGCGACTGGCAGTGCCGCCTATATCAAGGCCGAGATGGACTTCGGTCACTGCGGCACGCCCTGGCGCACAAAGGCTTTCGTAATCTCGCGCGGGTTCGTAATCATCGTGCCCACCACAATGGCATGGGCCCCGGCCTCAAACCCCTGCCGCACGAGATCAGGCGAATTGTATCGCCCTTCGGCGACCACCGGGATGGAGAGGCGCGCAACCAATTGCTCGACCAGTTTCAGGTCGGGCGTTTCCGGCTTGGGCTGGGTTGCCTCGGTATAGCCCGAGAGCGTGGTGGCGACATAGGTCGCGCCCCAGTCCGCGGCGGCAAGCCCTTCCTCGAGCGTCGAAATGTCCGCAAACACCTCTGCGCCCAGTTCCTCGCGAATGCGCCGCACGAGAATATCAGGGTTTTCCCCGTCTCTCCCGCGCATCGTGCAGTCGAGCGCGACAATCTCGGCCCCTGCCGCCACGATCGCTTCAGCCGCCGCGAAATCGGGGGTGATATAAACCGGATAGGCGTCCGAAAACACTTTGTGGATGCCGATCACCGGCAGGCCCGCAGCCTTCACCGCAGCAATGTCCTCAGGCCCATTGGCGCGGATCGCTACTGCGCCGCCGTCGCGGGCGGCCAGAGCCATGGCGCCCATGAACTGGGGACCGTGCAGCGGATTGTCTGCCCGTGCCTGGCAGGAGACGACAAGCCCTCGCGGCAACATCATTTGACCGCTCCCGAGGTCATGCCGGCGATGAACTGCTTGGAGAGCAGGATATAGATGATGATGATCGGCGCTGCCGACAGCGTCAGCCCGGAGAACAGCACGCCCCAGTCGGTCGTATATTCGCCCATGAAAGTGGTCAGCCCCTGCGGCAGGGTTTTGAGATCATCGTTCTGGATGAACACCAGCGGGAAGAAGAAGTCGTTCCAGATCGGCACCACGTTCTGGATGGCTGCAATCACCATGGCCGGCTTCACCAGCGGCAGCATGATCGCCCACATGATCCGGGCCTCGCTGGCTCCATCCATGCGCGCCGCGTCCTCCAATTCGTTGGGCAGGCTGCGGATAAAACCGGTCATGATGAAGACGGTCGAGGGCAGGCCCATGGCCGTATAGACGAAGATCAGGCTGAGCTGGTTGTTGAGGATCGACAGGTCCCGCATCAGCATGAAGAGCGGGATGATGGCGAGCTTGAGCGGCAGCGTCAGCCCGGCAAGGAAGAACATCAGAATAAAGGTCGAGCCCTTGAACTGATAGCGCCCGATCGCATAGGCGGCCATGGTCCCCAGCGTCAGGATCAACACCATGGAGGCGCCGGTTACGATGAAGGAGTTCATCAGGTAGCGCAGGAAATTGGTCTGCGTCCAGATCTTGGCGAAGTTCGATACCTGGGTGAAATCTGGGATCGAGAACGGCGACTGGAAGATCTGCGGCGTCGTCTTGAAGGCCGAGAAGACCATGATGACGATCGGCGCCAGCATGATGACCGTGTTGGCGATCAGGATGATCTGCAGCAGCCCATCCCGGCCCAGCGTGCCCAGAATACCCTTGCGGTCATAATAGTTCATGCTCGAAGCCGCACTCATAGCTGGATCTCCCGGGCGCGCAGCCGTGTCGTGATCACGCCGGCAACCGCTGCGATGAAGATGAAGATCAGCACCGCCAGCGCGCTGCCAAGCCCGAAATCCTGCTGCCCCGACGACACATTGCCGAAGGCGGTACGATAGAAATAAAGGCCCAGAACGTCAGTGGAACCGAAGGGCGAACCATCGAGGCCACCCATGATGTAGGGCAGTTCAAACCAGTTGAAGGCGCCCACGAACAGCAGGGTGAACACGATGGTCGCGCTCGGCGCAACCAGCGGCCAGACGATCTTGGTGATCTTCACCCACTCGCTCTCGGTCTCCATGCGCACGGCATCGAGAATTTCGCCCGGAATACGCTGCATGCCGGCCAGGAAAACGAGGGTCGGAAAGCCCACCATATGCCACGCCTGGGCGATGATGATGCTCCAGAGCGCCGTGCCGCCCTGCCCCAGCCACGGCTGTGCCAGCCAGCCGAGCCCAACGGACTTGAGCGATATGTTCACCACGCCAAACAGCGGGTGATAGAAGAGCTTGAAGAGATAGGCGACGATGATGGTCGAAAGCACTACCGGCAGGAACACCGCGATACGGTGGAACCGGGCCCCCGGAAGTTCGCGCCAGAGCGCATAGGCCAGGATGAACCCCAGCCCGTTCTGCAGCACCATCAGCGCGAAAAAGACGATGACGTTGTTCTTGAACGCATTGAGCGTCCAGCTCCGATAAGGCTCGACGAACAACACCGTATGGAAATTTTCGAGACCGACAAAATCGCCCCGCCGCAGGCCCTGCCAGTCGAAGAAGGCATAAGCGAAGGCGGAAATGATCGGATAGACGATGAACAGCGCCACAAAAGCCAGTGGCGGCACGATCAGCGCGGTAATCCAAAGGCCGCGGCCAGTCATCCGAAGTTGGGGCATTGTCTTGGGCTCGCTTGGTTTCGGGGCCGGCGCCTGCCACCCCCACCCGACCTCCCCCTTGTCAGGGGGAGGGGTAGTTCTGTGTGCTTTGCAGATCCTCGCCACACCCGCCGCACTGTCCCTCCCCCTTAACAGGGGGAGGCTAGGTGGGGGTGTTTCGAAGGTTGGACTTACTTCTTGAACGGTTCGTACCAGGCAGCCAGGCCGGTGGTCAGAGCTTCGCCGATGGCTTCCGGCGTGGTTTCACCGGCGAACAGCTTCTGCATTTCGCCCTGAATCAGCACCGAACCGGAGGGTTCGCCATAACGGAAGTGCGCCAGCATCAGATAGGGGATGGACGACTGGTTGAGCTCGTTGACTTCGGCCAGCAGCGGGTCGTTGAAGTTAACGCCCGGAACGGTCGAGATATTGCTCAGCGAGTCGGCAAAGGCCTGGCCGAACTCGACGCTGGCCAGGTAGCTCAGGAACTTGAGCGAAGCTTCCTTGTTGGCGCCGGTCGCATTGGCTGCATAGCCACCGTCGAAATAGAGGCCGACGAGCTTGTCGTCTTCAGCGGTCTTGCCGGGAGCTGCGAACACGCCGACTTCGATCTCGGGGTTGAGGCCCTTGAACGTTGCCACTTCATAGGAGCCGCCGATGAACATGCCGGCCATGCCCGATGCAAACAGCTGCTGGGCGGACGGATAGTCGAGGCCGATAAAGCCGTCGGGGAAGTATTCGGTAGCGACAGCCGCGATCTCACCCAAGGCGCCGGTGAAGCGCGCATCGGTGAAGTCGGCAGTGCCAGCCATCAGCTCTTCATGGAAGTCCTTGCCCATCAGCGAGGAGCCAAGGCCAAAGGTCACGGTTTCATTCTGCCAGGCAGTTGCAGTGCCATTGGCAAAGGGGATAACGCCGGCGTCCTTGAGCTTCTGGCTCAGCGCGACCAGCTCGTCCCAGCTCTGGGGCTCTTCGAGGCCATTGGCATCGAAAATGGCCTTGTTATAGATCACGAGCTGGGTCTGGCTGGCGAACGGGACGGCGTAGACCTTGCCGTCGGAACGCAGGGTCTCGGCAGCCAGAGCCGGCTCCGCGAAATCTGCCAGTTCCGGCACATTGTCGGCCGAAAGCGCTTCGAGATAGCCGGCAGCAGCAACGTTCTCAAGGCCGCCATAGGCGCGCACCATCATCACGTCCGGGCCCGTGCCACCAGCAAGCGCGGTCGACAGGATCGTGTTGTAATTTGCCGCCTCAAAGGCCTCGAACTTGACCGTGATGCCGGGGTTGGCGGCTTCGAACGTATCGATGAACTGCTCATAGGCAGCGCGGTCTTCCTGGCGCCAGCTCCAGAACGTGATGTCCTGGGCGAATGCCGGGGCCGCGACGAGCACGGCACCAAGAGCGGCACCGGCGCGGATCATGGTCTTCTTCATCAGATTTCCCTTCCCTTCAAAACTCTGGTGGCATTTGCCTGGCGCTACTGCGCCAACC
The DNA here is from genome assembly GCF_029201565.1 of Devosia sp. SD17-2. Taxonomy (GTDB): domain Bacteria; phylum Pseudomonadota; class Alphaproteobacteria; order Rhizobiales; family Devosiaceae; genus Devosia. Next base: position 1,072,291 of record NZ_CP104002.1, on the reverse strand, counting down.
GCCGGCCATCCTCGGCGGAAAAATAATGCACGCCGGCCGGGTCGACGCCGATCGTCACAATCTCGTCGGGTGCATAAAGATCATTGGGGGTCGTGCGCGCCGCCAAGAGCGTGCCATCGGCAAGGCGTACGTAGACATAGGCGTTGTCACCGAGATACTCGGTGTAGACCACCTGGCCGGCAAACCCCTCGCCGGCTGCACGGGAAAGCTTCACCGCGTCGGAGCGGATACCAAGCTTGAGCTTGCCATCGGCGGGCACATTGCCCAGCGCGACGCTGCCGCCGTCCTGGCCCAAGGTCAGCCGTTCGCCCCGGCGCTCGACATCGACCAGCGTCATACGCGGCGAACCGATGAAGGTCGCGACAAAGGTATTGGCCGGCGTCTCGTAAAGTTCGCGCGGGCTGCCGACCTGCTCGATCCGGCCTGCATTCATCACCACGATCTTGTCGGCCAGCGTCATGGCCTCGACCTGATCATGGGTCACATAGATCATGGTACCGCCGATATCGCGGTGCAGCTTGGCGATCTCGAGGCGCACTTCCGAACGGAGCGCCGCGTCGAGGTTGGAAAGCGGTTCGTCGAGCAGAAACACTGCCGGCTTGCGCACCAGCGCCCGACCGATGGCCACGCGCTGCCGCTGCCCACCAGACAATTCGCGCGGCTTGCGCTTGAGCAGCGGCTCAAGCCGCAGCATCCGCGCCGCCTCGGCGATACGTGCCTCCACCTCATCCTTGGTGAGCCCCATCAGACGGGCACCGAAGGCCATGTTCTCGTAGACGTCCATATGCGGGTAGAGCGCATAGGACTGAAACACCATGGCAATGCCGCGACGCGACGGTGGCACGTCGTTCATGCGCTGTCCGTTGAGGACGAATTCGCCATCGGTGATCGGATCGAGCCCGGCGATCAGACGCAAAAGGGTCGACTTGCCACAGCCGGACGGGCCGACAAACACCACGAACTCACGATCACCGATCTCGAGATCGATCCCGTGCAGCACGGCCGTGTCCTTGAAACGCTTCTTGATGCCGCGCAGTGACAGTTGAGCCAAGATACCTCCTTAGGGCACCCGCTCGAGAGCAGGCGCTCCAGTCCGGGCCTCTCCACGCGAGAGCCCACAGCTTAGGAATATTGAATTCCAAACTGCGGAAGTGTCAAGAATAGAATATTACAAATTCACGCCGTGGAGAAATTGTACTGCCCGCTCAGGCCTTGAGCACCGTCACGGCCGTTTCGCTGTTGTGAATAAAATCGTTGGCGTCGGCCTGATGGCGCAGCAGCAGGATGAACAGCATGTCCATCAGCATCAGCTGCGCGTCCCGCGCAGTGATCGCCGAAGAGCGCACCCGGTCCTCGTCGGCTACCGTAAAAAGCTTGATGTCGGCGACATCGGCGAGCGGATTGGACTGCAACCCCGTGACCGAGATCACCGTGGCGCCCCGCGCCTTGGCCAATTCGGCAATGCGCAGTGTTTCCACGCTCCGTCCTGAATAGGACAGGGCCATCAGCGCGTCGCCTTCCGTCAAGGCCGACGCATTGGAGATCTGGATGTGATTGTCGCTGTTGAGCAGAACCATCCGCCCCAGCTTGAGCAGCTTGTAGGAAAAATCCTCGGCCACGAGCGAAGACGCGCCCACCCCGGCCAGCAACAGCTTGCGGGCTCCGACCAGCTTTTCGAGCGCAGCGTTGATCGTGTCTTCGCTATTGGCCGCCGCTGTTTCGCGCATCGACTGCAGCTTGCTGCTCACCAGCTTCTGCACCACGGTCATCTGGCTGTCGCTGCTGTCGATCGATCCGTGGATCACCCCACTGGGCGCGTGCCACTCCCGGGCGCGGGCCGTGGTGACGGCCATCTTGAGCTGCTGGTAGCCGGAATAGCCCAGCTTCTGGCTGAATTTGACAACGCTCGACTGGCTGCGTCCGGTCGCCTCCGCCAGCGCAGCCGAAGACAGGTCCAGCATCCGGCCGGGGTCCGCGAGGATAAACTCGGCGATCTCCCGATCCGCCAGGGTCATCGACGCCTTCTGCGCCTCGAGCAGTTTGAGAACCGACATAGTAGTTTCCATCACTGATGCGGCGCAGCACGCCGTTACCCCGGGCGCCATAGTCCGGTCAGAAGACTCGAAAGCCCACACGGACGACTACTGGGGCGACCTCCCCCGCGCCGCAAAGTGCGCCACCGGACATGCGCCGGTTTTCCACCACTCTACACACATCCCTGTTCAATCCGGAATACAATATTCCAAGTTTCGTTGACAGGCGGAATATTCGTTCATAGCATCACCCTACCCCAAGAGTGATGGCACGATGGCAAAAAGCACCCTGATCGCGGAACTGGAACACCTGGTCTCCGAGTCGCGCAATCCAGACACGCTGCAGATCGATCTCATGTCGACCAGCGAAATTCTGGCCGCAATGAATGCCGAAGACGCCAAGGTCGCCGGCGCTGTCAACGCGGTGCTGCCGCAGATCGCAGAAGCAGTGGACTGCATCGTCGAAGCCTTCAAGGCCGGCGGTCGCCTGATCTACACCGGCGCGGGCACCAGCGGTCGACTGGGCGTGCTGGACGCCTCTGAATGTCCCCCCACGTTCGGCGTTCCGCCCACCATGGTTGTTGGCATCATCGCCGGCGGCGATCACGCCTTGCGCCACCCGATCGAAGGCGCAGAAGATGATCGCGCCGAGGGCCGCCGCGATCTCGAAAACATCAAGCTCGAAGCGCGCGACGTGCTGGTGGGCATCGCCGTCAGCGGCCGCACCCCATATGTCATTGGCGCGCTGGACTATGCCAACGAGATCGGCGCGACCACTGTCGCCCTCTCCTGTAATCCCGTCTCGGCAATCGCTGATATTGCAAAGATCGCCATCTCGCCCGTCGTCGGCCCAGAAGCCCTCACCGGCTCGACCCGCCTCAAATCCGGTACCGCCCAGAAGCTGGTGCTGAACATGCTCACCACCGCCTCCATGATCCGGATCGGAAAGAGCTATGAAAACCTCATGGTCGACCTCTCGGTCTCCAACGCCAAGCTCGCCGCCCGCGCTACGCGCATGCTGGCCGACGTTGCTGGCTGCTCCACCGAGGATGCGGAAAAATACCTCGCCGAGGCCGGCAATAATGTGAAGCTGGCGATCCTCATGGCCCTCACCGGCATGAACGCGACCGATGCCCGTGCCGCCCTCGACGGCGCCGACGGCTTCCTGCGCCGCGCCGCCGCCGATCATCCGCGCATCGCGAGCTGACCATGGACCTCCTGGTCAATCTCTACTCCCGCAAGATGGATGAGCTGCGCCAGAAGGCCGAGGCCGTTGAGGCGACGATCCGCGTCGCCCTGCCGCCCGAGCAGCACATCATCAAGGATTGGGTGCGCCAGCACTTTTCCGAATATTGGGTCAGCGAAGTCTCTTCCGCCATGGCCCACCAGCCGCCCGGATGCCTCATCGCAACCGTTGATGGGCAACTGGTCGGCTTTGCCTGCCACGACGCCACGGCACGCGGCTTCTTCGGCCCCACCGGCGTCTCCGAAGACCAGCGCGGCAAGGGAATAGGCCTCGCGCTCTTTTATCACACTCTCGTGGCGATGAAGGCCCAGGGCTATGCCTATGCCATTATCGGCTCGGCCGGTCCTGTCGACTTCTACGTCAAAGCCGCTGGCGCCATGCCGATCCCGTCGGACAATGAAGACATTTATCAGGGCCTGCTGCGCATCAAGCCCAAGCCCGAAGCGGAACACTGATCATGGCCTCGACCACCCCTCTCGCCCTTTTCGTCGGCATGCCGGGCTACGAGCTCTCCGCTGACGAGATCGCTTTCTTCCGCGAGACCAGTCCGTTTGGCCTTTTTCTCTTCAAGCGCAATCTGGACAACCACGACCAGATCCATCGCCTGGTCAGCCAGTTCAAGGAAGCCGTCGGCCGCGACGACGCCCCGGTCTATATCGACCAGGAAGGCGGCCGCGTGCAGCGCCTCGACAATGGCAATTGGCCCCTCTTCCGTCCGCTCGGCCATTTTGCCGCGCTGGCCAAGACCGACCGCGAACTGGCCAAACACGCCCTGCGCCAGAGCCATCTGGCCATGGGTTCGATGATGAGTGAGCTCAACATCGGCTCGGGCACGACCCCCGTGGTTGATCTGGCCCGTTCCGGCACCCACGACATCATCTCGTCGCGCTCGCTGGGTTCAGATCCCGAGCTCGTCGCTGAATTTGGTCGCGTGGCGATCGAGGCCCTGCTCGAGGTCGGCTCCATGCCGATCATGAAGCACATCCCCGGTTATGGCCGCGTCGACGTCGACCCGCATCACGACCTGCCGGTTGTCCGCGCCTCGGTCGAGGAGATGATGGACACCGACTTCCTGCCCTTCATCCGTCTCAAGGACACGCCTTGGGCAATGGTAGCCCATCTGATCTTTACCCAGATCGATCCAGACCTGCCGGCCTCCATCTCGCCGCGCGTCTGCGAGCTGATCCGCGATACGCTGGACTACGATGGCGTACTGATCACCGATTGCCTCACCATGGACGCCCTTTCCGGCAGCTGGGATGAGCGGGTCACCGCAGCCCTCGACGCCGGCTACGATATAGCCCTTCATAGCCAGGGCGACCTTTCTCAAAGTCTGGCGGCCTGCAAAGCAGCCCGGCCCTTGAGCGAGAAAAGCCTCGAGCGCATTGCACGCGCAGAGGGCAGGCTGGGAACACACCGCGTGGACGTGCAAGCACTCCATGCCGAGGTGGAACAGATTTTCAGGGAGAGTGGCGTCGCCTGAGGCGAACCACCAAGCAAGGAGACTGAAATGAGGAAACTCACACTTCTGGCGGCAACGTCCGCCGCAGTGCTGGCAATGGCGGCCCCCGCCTTTGCCCAGAACGTGCTGACGCTAAGCTCGGAGCAGACCACCACGTTCGTGCGCAACTTCAACCCGTTCGGTCAGACTTCTGCCCGCTACACCACGCTCCACTTCATGTACGAGCCGCTGGTCGTGTTCAACCGCCTCAGGGGCAATGAACCCCACTACCGCCTCGCTGAAAGCTTCGAGCTGGCCGACGATTTGATGTCGATCACCTTCACCCTGCGTGAAGGTCTCAAGTGGAGCGACGGCGAAACGCTGGACGCCGACGACATCATCTTCACCTATGACTACATCAAGAAGTTCCCGGCGCTGGACTTCATCTCGGTTTCCCAGCAGCTGACCTCGGTGGAAAAGGTCGACGACCGCACCGTGCGCTTCAACCTTACCGAAGCCAACTCGCTGATCGCCAACACCATCGTCGACATGCCGATCGTGCCCGAGCACATCTGGGCCTCGATCGAAGATCCGGTGACCTTTGCCAACGAGAACCCGGTTGCGTCCGGTCCGATGACCGAGATCACCCGCTTCACGCCCCAGGTCTACGAACAGTGCGCCAACCCGCACTATTGGGACGCTGCCAACCTCTCCGTCGACTGCCTGCGCATGCCGCAGCTGGCTGACAATCCCCAGGTTCTGGCTGCCCTGGCCGAAGGCACGCTCGACTGGGCAACCAGCTTCATTCCGGACATCGACAACACATTCGTTGCCAAGGATCCGGAGCACCACAAGTACTGGTTCACCCCCTCCAGCCTCGTTTCGCTGCAGATGAGCCAGGTCTCGCCCGACGAGAACGCCCGCAAGGCCTATAACGACGTCAACTTCCGTCGCGCGCTCTCGATGCTGATCGACCGCCAGACCATCGTTGACATCGCCGGCTACGGCTACCCGCTCGTTAACGAGGATCCCTCGGGCCTCGGCGAACTCTACTCCGCCTTCGCCAACCCCGAAGTCGAGACCCAGTTCGGCAAGTACGCCAAGTTCGACCTCGACGCTGGTATCGCCCTCCTCGACGAAGCCGGTTATGTCGACGCAGACAATGACGGTTTCCGCGACAATCCCGATGGCACTCCGATCGCCATCGACTTCATGGTTCCCAATGGCTGGACCGACTGGATCGACGCCGTGCAGATCTCCATGGAGACCATGCAGGAAGCCGGCCTGAACGTGAAGATGTCGACCCCGGAAGCCGCCGTGTGGACCTCTGCGCTCATCTCGGGTGAATACTCGATGACGCTGAATGCCCTGGCTTCGGCTGCTGACCCTTACTTCCCCTACATCCGTTCCTACAACCCGGATGACTTCGGCAAGTCGCGCTTCACCGCGCCGCACTGGTCGAGCGAGGAAGTCTCGGCCCTGCTCAGCGAATACAAGCAGAGCAAGGATCCGGAGGCCCGCAAGTCGGCCATGGACAAGATCCAGCTGATCGTGGCTGAAGCCCTGCCGGTCGTGCCGCTCTACAACAGCCCGTCCTTCTACGAGTACAACACCACCCGCTTCACCGGCTGGGCGGATGCTGAAAATCCGAAGTACTCGCCGGTCGTGTCCAACGCCAATCCGGCGCGCCTGCTGCAGCTGCTCGACCTCGAGCCTGCCGCTCAATAATCATCCCGGGAGGCACGCTTCGGCGCGCCTCCCAACTGCCTTCACGCGCTATTTTCGGGACCTTTCCGGGAATTCAGTCAGGCAGCCACGAGAGAAGGAAAAAACATGGGCTTCCTGCTGCGACGCCTGGCGTTCTACCTCGCGGCCTTCCTCGCCGCCGCCACAATCAATTTCTTCCTGCCACGCCTGATGCCGGGTGATCCCATCCAGATCATGTTCGCCAGCGCCGGCTCGGAACTAAGCCTCGAAAACCTCAACGCTCTGAAGCTCACCTTCGGCTTCATCGACGCGCCGGTCCACGAGCAATATTTCTCCTATCTCAAGAGCGTCTTCACCGGCGATCTCGGCCGCTCGATCAAATATTTCCCCCTGCCCGTCACCGAACTGCTCGGCCGCGCGCTGATCTGGACGCTTGGCCTCGTCGGCATTGCCACGCTGATCAGCTTCACGCTCGGCACCTTCATGGGTGTCATGGCAGCCTGGCGCCGTGGCTCGCGCTTTGACTCGGTTGTTTCCCTCCTGGCGATCTTCTGCAGCTCGGTGCCGGCCGTGGTCATCTCGCTGATCATGCTGTTCCTGTTCGGCTATACCCTGCGCTGGTTCCCCAATGGCTATGCAGCAGACCCGATGCTCGATCCCGCCTTCAGCTGGGAATATATCTCGAGCGTCATCTACCACGGCACCCTGCCAATGGTGACCTTGGTCATCGCGCTCTCGGGCGGCTTTGCCGTCACCATGCGCAACAACATGATCAATCTCCTCGGCGAGGACTATATCGTCATGGGCCGTGCAAAGGGCCTTTCCGACAAGAACGTCATGCTCTGGTATGCCGCCCGTAACGCGCTGCTGCCGACGGTCTCGAGCCTTGCCATCGCCATCGGTACGATCCTGTCGGGCTCGCTGATCATCGAGGTGGTGTTCAACTATCCGGGCCTCGGCAATACGCTCTACCAGGCCATCCTCGCGCGCGACTATCCCGTGATCCAGGGCCAGCTCCTGATCATGACCGCCGCCATGCTCATCTCCAATTTCGTCGTCGATCTGAGCTATGTCCTGCTCGATCCGCGCCTCAAGAAGGCCTGAGCCATGCCCCTGCTCCGCCAGCTCATGCACAACAAAAAGGCGGTGGTCGGTCTGACCATCATTACGCTGATCCTGCTTGTTGCGATCTTTGCGCCCTTCCTCACTGAATATAGCCCGACCAAGCGCGTCGGCCGTCCGCATCAGGCCCCATCCTGGGATCATTGGCTCGGCACCACCCGCCTTGGCCACGACGTCTTCTCCCGCCTGATCCACGGCGCGCGCGTGTCGCTTGCCGTCGGCTTTGGCGCTGGCCTCCTCATCACCATCATCGGCACCATCCTCGGCATCATCGCCGGCTACAAGGGCGGCGTGATCGACGAGGTCATCAACTTCTTCACCAATATGGTGCTGGTCATCCCCAATTTGCCCCTGCTGCTGGTGCTTGCCGCCTTCATTGGCCAGGCCAGCCCGATGGTCATTGCCATCATTCTCGGCCTTACCTCCTGGGCCTGGGGCGTGCGCGTCACCCGCTCGGAAACCCTCTCCATCCGCCAGCGCGACTATGTGAAGTCCGCTGAAATGCTGGGCGAGCCGAGCTGGCGCATCATGGCCTTCGAGATTTTCCCGAACCTGATTTCCATCGTCGGCATCAATTTCATCGGCAGCGTCATCTTCGCCGTCATCGCTGAAGCCACCCTTGAATTCCTCGGCCTCGGCGATCCGAACACCGTCTCCTGGGGCATCATGCTCTATAACGCCCAGAACGCCTCGGCCCTCTCGGTCGGCGCCTGGTGGGATCTGCTCTCGCCCTGCTTTGCCCTGGCCTTCCTTGGCCTCGGTCTGGCGCTGGTGAACTTTGCCATCGACGAAATCGCCAACCCGCGCCTGCGTACCGGCGGCATGCTCAATCGCTGGACGCGCATGGTACACGCCGGAGAAGGCAAGCTATGACCACTCCTGTCCTCTCCGTCCGCAATCTGACCATTGACTACATCGGCGCCGAAAAGGATTTTTCGGCCGTCAAGAACGTCAGTTTCGACATCCAGCCGGGTGAACTCTTCGGCCTCGCCGGCGAATCCGGTTGCGGCAAGTCGACCATCGCCTTCGCCGTTTCGCGCCTCCACCGCCCGCCCGCCCTCATCCGCAAGGGTAGTGAAATCCTCGTGGACGGCCGCGACGTGCTCACCCTCGACGATCAGGAACTGCGAAAATTCCGCTGGCGCGAAGTTGCCATGGTGTTCCAGAGCGCCATGAACTCGCTCAATCCGGTGCTGACCATCGAAGAGCAGTTCTACGACGTGCTGCGCACCCACACCGACATCACCCGAGCCAAGGCCCAGGAACGCGCTGCCGAGCTGCTCAAGCTCGTCGACATTTCCCCCGACCGTCTCTCCGCCTACCCCCACCAGTGCTCGGGCGGCATGCGCCAGCGCATCGTCATCGCCATTTGCCTGGCGCTCAATCCCAAGCTCTTGATCATGGACGAGCCCACCACCGCGCTCGACGTCGTGGTGCAGCGCGAGATTCTCCAGCGCATCGACATACTGCGCAAGCAGCTCGGCTTCGCCGTGCTGTTCATCACCCACGACCTCTCGCTCATGGTGCAGGTGTCCGACCGTATCGGCATCATGCTCGAAGGCAATCTGGTGGAGGTCAACGACGCCCAGACCATTTACCGGTCGCCTCAGCACGATTATACGCGCCGCCTCTGGGCCTCCATGCCCAAGCTGCACGGCACCCAGATTTCCCGCGAGGCCAATTCATGAGCCAGTCTGCGCCCATCCTCGCCCTCGACAATGTCTCGAAGATTTTCGGTGGCAAGGACAAGCTCGTCTATGCCGCCCGCGACGTGTCCTTCGCGCTCCACTCCGGCCGCACGCTTGCGCTCGTCGGCGAAAGCGGCTCGGGCAAAACCACCGCCGCGCGGCTCATCATGCGCGAATATGTGCCCGATCACGGTCAGCTGATGTTCAAGGGCGCGCCCCTCGGAAAAGCTGACGCGAAAGCTGTGAAGGCCTATCGGTCCTCAGTGCAGATGGTGTTCCAGGACCCCTTCGCCTCGCTTAATCCGACGCACACCATCCGCTATCACCTCGAGCGGCCCCTGCGTCTGCATCAGAAGGGCCTTTCCGCCGACCAGCGCCAGGCTGCGATCGAAGAGCTCTTGACCCGGGTCAAGCTCGATCCAGCCATCGTCATGCCGAAATACCCCCATGAGCTCTCGGGCGGCCAGCGCCAGCGCATCTCGATTGCCCGTGCCCTCGCAGTCAATCCGCAGGTCATCGTCGCCGACGAACCGACGTCCATGCTCGACGTCTCGGTGCGTCTCGGCATCCTCAACCTGCTCAACGACATGAAGGCCGAGCTTGGCCTCGCCCTCCTTTACATTACCCATGACATCGCCACGGCCCGCTATGTGGCCGAAGACATCATGGTCATGTATGCCGGTCAGATCGTTGAATGGGGCGCTACAGACAGGGTGCTCGAAAACCCGCAGCACCCCTACACGCGTCTTCTGCTCTCGGCGGTGCCCGATCCCGACCGCCGCTTCTCCGAAACATCGGAGGAACTGGGCCAGGTGGAAATGATCCGCCATCGCTCCGCCCTGCCCCAATCAGAAATTCGGCAGGTGTCGGAAAATCACTTCATCCGGCCAATGCCCGAAGCATGACAATGACTGTTACCCTCAACCTAACCGAAACGCCGACCAGCGACGAGCTGGCGGCCATCGGCGATAGTCTTGCCGCTTTTAACGCGGCTGATGCCGGCGAAGCGGATCGCCGTCCGCTGGTCATTACCCTGACCGACGAAACGGGTGCCTTTGCCGGCGGCCTCTCGGGCTTCACCGCCTGGGGCTGGCTCTATATCCAGTGGCTGTTCGTCTCAGAGGGGCTTCGCGGTCAAGGCTGGGCCCCGCGCCTCCTTGAAGCGGCCGAGGCCGAAGCTCGAACCCGCGGCTGCCACGGCGCCCATATCGACACCTTCAGCCCCATCGCCCTCAAGACTTACCAACGCGCCGGCTATACCATTTTTGGCGAACTGCACGACTTCCCCAAGGGCCGCACCCGCAGTTTCCTGCAAAAGCAACTCTAGGCCTGGCGACGGCGCGGTGAAGCCACCGCCTGCCAAGTCTTTGACAGGCGCCTCTTCCCCCAGCGCCCCATCATCGCCACCAGACTTGCGGCGATGCCTGGATAAAGCCGCACGGCACTAGCGAGAAACGCCATTGCCAGCCGCCTCTTGCCGAATTTGAACATGTGTCGGGCAAGGTCGAGCCTCAAGCCAGCGTGCTGTCGGGGATAGTTCGCCAACACGGCCCTGTTCTTCTTGAGAATGCGGATCAGTCCCGTGCATTCCCGCCGCTTGTTGCGCGAAATGCTGTCCGCGGACATGAACCCCAGCACCACCGGCACCGTGTCCTCATGGATATCGGCATGCTGGGCAAAGCGCACCGCGAATTCCCAGTCCTCATTGGCCCGCGCCAGCGGATCGAACCAGACGTTCCCGGGATAGCAGTCGCGGCGAAACAGGGTGTTCTGCAGGCTGACGCGGTTCTCGGCGAAGAGATGCCGGACGGTATCGCCACCCGGCATCAGCTTGCTCGCCGGATCTGGCGCGACCGCCGACTTCCCCGGCCCAAAGACATAATTCTCGTCTCGACCGTAGAGAATTTTTGGGGCGGTCACGGCGCCATAGGCCGGGCCCAGAGAATTCAGCAACTCCATCTGCCGCGCGAGCTTTCCGGGCAGCCACAGGTCGTCACTGTCATGAAAGGCGATGAACCGCCCCTGCGCTAGCGCAAGGCCCGAGTTCCGCGCCGCACCCGCGCCACCATTCTTGCTGCGCCTGAAAAACCGTACCCGCGGATCGCCAAAACCCATCACAATCGGCTCGACGTCTTCCTGCGATCCATCATCGACAACAATGAGTTCAAGGTCGGCGACGGATTGCGACAGAACGCTCGCCATGGCGTCGCCCAGCGTCTTCGAGCGGTTGTAGGTCGGGATGATGACCGACACGCTCGGCACCGCCCCCGACGACACCGCAAATTCCTGCCCCTCGGTCATTGCGTCATCATTTCTACATCGGTCGGCGGCCACGCGCCGCCGGCAGCCGCAGAGAGCTTTGCCGTCTCGACGCGGTGCTTGTGCTGCTTGTTTCGCGGCACATGATTGTCGAACTCGCGGCCGAACGCCTTGCCGAGAACACCGGCCACCTCCGTCAGCCGTGACACATGCCCCTGACGGACCACCGTTTCATAAACGTCCAAAAGCCGTCCGCTGAGGTGCTCGAGGCTGAACTTTTCTTCCACGATCCTTCGCCCCATCCGCCCCAGAGCGACACGCAACTGGGCATCGTCAAGCAGGCGCATGATCTGGTCGGAAAGCGGATCCCCCCGTCCATCGCCGATGCCGTAAAACCCTTGATAAAGGAACAGCGGGGCAGAGGTCTCGTCAAACACCCGGGAAAATCCTCCCTCCCCCTGGACGATCAGCGACCGCCCGATGGACAGGGCGCGCAACGCTGAACTTCCCATCCCCAGCACGATATCGGCCGCCGCATATGCAGAGCGTGGATCGCTATCTTCCCCGAGAAGGCACACCACCTCTCGCCCATGCCGCGCATTTACCGATCGCGCCCGCTTGAGCAGCGCCTCATGCGCCGGCCCACCACCCACAAAGGCCAAACGAACCGGATAACGGCCGGCCACAGCATCAATTGCGTCGATGGCGCGCACGAGGGAATCGAGCTTGAGATCGACGGCCAGCCGAGACACGATCACAGCCAGCAATTCTCCCGCCCCGAGCGCCAGCCGCTGTCGGAACGCCGAGCCGTCGATTCCTGGATTGTCCCGCTCGATATCGATCGGTGGCTCAATCGCCCAGACTGGCCCGGGCCGGGCCTTGCGCCCCGCTTCGGCCAGTTCGGCCGTGCCCATGATCAGCGGCAGCGATGGCGGCACGAAGGGCGAAAGGGTCATGTCCAGAATGGTCGCCAGCACCGGCACCCGACCAAAAAGCCCCGCCCCCAGATAGGCGTCAAGGCAAGGCGGCCATTCATAGGTGTGAATGAGATCGGCCTTCTCCCGCCGCGCCAGCGACATGAGCTGCGCCACCTTTGGCGGCGCGGGCCGATAGCGGAACGGCCGCGCTTTCACATATCTGAGCCCACGCTCCCGAATATACGGCACCAGCGGGCCATCCGTGCCGTAGATGATGACCTCATTGCCTTTGGCGGCAACAGCAGCGGCCAGATCAATGGCGTTGATCTGACTCCCGCCAATTATCAACTCATGCGGCGCAACGATAATCTTCATGTCTTTTCGGCCCTGAGCATTGCGATCAAACTTAGGAAGAGAAGGCGTTGGCGGGTATCAACACAACGGACTAGCGCAGTTGGTTGCTGACAACGTGTCTCCGCGTCTGACCCGAGATCTTTGGGCTGTCGGCCATCCACCGCCCGCTCCCGAGCAGAAAGATGAACAGCACGTAGGTCGCCCCCCAAAAATGCACCATCCAGCCGGCGAGGAAGAACCCACACATGCACACGAGATAAGCCAGCCTGCAGCGCTCTTCTCGCGCACCCAGCCCCTTTGCGAAAGCGACGGAAAAGGTTGAGGAGAAGAATGCAACGACCATGAACAGCCCTGCCGGTATCCCCCCGATAATGGCATTGTTTAGCCAGAAAATATCGACGCTGGCTGGCATCCAGGCGGGCCTGTCCCATTCCCCCACCCCCACCCCGAATACCGGATGGTTGAGCACGGACTGGGAGCCGAACTCCCAGATCAGCAGCCGGAAATAGGCCGAGGCCTCATCCAGGGCAAAGTAGGAGAACAGGATCGCCGGCAGCGGCCGGCTGGAGACGATATCCACCAAGAGGACGATGGAGCCGACGCCGACGATGAGCAGCCACCACCGCTGCCTGAAATTTCGCAGCACTTTGTCCCAGACCAGCAGCATCACCTGCACCATCAGGGTCGAGATCGGACCGGACGACAGCGACAGGAATACGGTCAGGGCAATAACGGTGGCACTGGTCATCCGCTGGAGGGCGGAGCGGCCATGGCCCCGCACGACGAAGGTCAAGGCGAACACCCCAGAAGTGAAGACCCCAAAGAGGATGGGGTGCTCGAACACGGACTGCACGCGGCGCACGCCCAGCCGCGGGGGCTGGTGGTTGATTATGTGCGTCGGCATGATCGTCGAGGCCAGCTCGAGAACGACGTTTCGCCCGGTCGCCGCCTCCAGCACTGCAAGCGGGAACAGCACCACGCCAACGATGATGAACAGCAGCCGCGCCAGGGCCTCGAAATCCTCAGCCGAACGGATGTAGGCCCGCGCTACGAGAAAGGTCCCGAAGGCCTCGATCACCTGACTGCCAGCCTGTTCTACGGCGCCGACCCCATGCGCAATGAACAGCGCGAGCGAAATCCAGCCCGCAAATAGAAGAATGGAGATCTCGGGAACGCCGATGCGTCCACCCTTCCCGCTGACGACGCGAAAAAACGCTGGGAAGATCGTCACGAGCAGCACCAGCCGATACGGCTGAATGGAGAGCGAACCCAGCGGAATGATCCAGGGCAAGACAAGCGACCAGCAAAGAAGCACCACTGGCCAGGCCAGTCTTGCGCGCCTGGGCTTCGGTTCCGGCTCCGCTTTCAGCACCGGCGCCACAGTGTCTCGGACCCGACGCGAGCGGGCCTGATCCGCTCGCCCCGTGCGTATGGCGACCGGTCTCATTCGGCTTGTGGGCCGAAGTTCATCGCTACTGGACAAGGGGGTTCGCCTCCCCTTCGACAGCCGTACCGGGCGGCCCGGCTGTAGATGAATAACGCGACATCATAGGCCCCGTTACTGATCCAACCGGCTGGCCGAAGGCGCTCATCGCATGGGCGCCGCTGGTTGCCGCCTTGCCCGCAAGCGCGCTCATTGCCACGCCCGCCGTTCGTCCCAGATAAGAATCAGCCAGCCACATGGACAGCTTCATGATGGTGAAGGTCGGATTGGCGCTTCCCGCCGTGGGGAACACCGAGGCGCTGGCCACGGCGAGATTTGGGATGGCGTGGCACCGCAAGTCCGGCCCCACGACAGAGGTCGCTGGATTGGTACCCATCCTCGTCGATCCCGAAGGGTGGGCACATGCCACTGCGCGATCACTGATGCGCCCCGCCGGATCAAGGACCGAAGCGTCCCAGTCGAGCCTGCATAGTGTGTCGAAGCCGGAACCCTTCCAATAGCTGGCAAGGCGCTTAACCGTTGCGCGAAACGTCCGCTCGTCCGCATCACGCGGCTTCCAGTCAAATCGGGCAATTTTCATGCCTAGCCGATCCGTCTTGGCGGACAGGCTGATCCGATTTTGCGGATCGGGAAGCTGCTCGACACAGGCCATCAGGCGAAAGGGAACATCGCGCGGCACATAGAGCTGGCGGTAGCGCAACCGCCAATATGCCGCCGTGGAGAGCAGCCCGACCTGGCCGAGCGCCTGGCGAAACTGTCCACGCTCGACCCGTCTCTCCTGAAGGCCATGTGCGAAAGACTTGAAGACCGAGAGCCCACTCCGCGCCAGATCCATGGACACATAGACGAAGCCGCTGGACACGCCGTCCGCAACTTGCGCGCTATGCGTCAGCTCCAGGTGCAGGTCACGACGCGTCCCATTGATGAAGCGAATGCCGAGCATGTGGTTGGTCAATTCGGCGCGCTGTCGATCCACAGTGGCCACTTCGGCCTTGAGATGATCCTGGAAATATCGCCCCAATGCGTTGGTGCCGGCGAAAGTCCGCTGGTCATTGTCTGCATCGAGCGCCAGTAAAAGGCGCGTTGTTTCGATTGTACCGGCAGCAATCGTGAATTCTTCGGCGGCCACTGTCACGCTGGCACCCGAGAGGCCGCGGGCCGTTACCGAGCGCAGCCGCCCCCGCTCCCGGTCAAGATCGAACCCGACGACGGTGGCATGGAGCACCACTGTCAGATTTGGGTTGTTGAGGATTTCCTTGCCGAGCACCGTCACGATATTGCAGCGCGCAAATGTCGGGCATTTGGCCCAGCGTGCCCGAAAATTTTCGATATCCGGAAGCAGCAGACCGGAAGCCCCCGGTCTGCTCGCGTCTATATCCTCGAACGAGTCATGGCCAATACCAAAGAGCGTCTCCAGCTCCTCATGGTAGCAATCGAGCGTTTCGAGCGCGAACGGCCATTCCTCTTGCCCCACATGCTCGCGTTTGCCGTGCTCCTGGCGACTGATCGGAATGATGCGACCACCCCAGCGCGAGGAGGATCCACCCAGTCCCCGGTATCGCCCGGTTTTTTCCCGACCATATCGTCCTTCGGGGTCATCGATGCCATTCAGGTCGTGGATTTCTTCGTCGAACTCGATCCCGCCGCTTTCAAGCACCACCACCTTCCTGTGGTGCCGTGCGAGCCGGGCTGCCAGCAAAAGGCCGGCAATGCCACCACCCACGATGCAGTGAGCAGCACTGGTAGGCAGCGCGGCGCTGCCGGTACGGAGATCGCGTATCGTCATCGGTCTTTCTCCCCAAGCCCTGAAACTCTAGCGCGACCGCAGATGTCGTCGGATGATCAGTACGGCGGGGGGATTTCGCCTTTCGAGCTAAGGACACTATCATTGACGGGTTATTGCCCGCCTTTGCCCGCCACAGCACTCTGAGCAAAAGTCAGGGAGCGCAGGGAATGGTCGAAACGCCGCGTGTCAGCATCATTCTGCCGCATCTGAATGAACCGGACCTGCTGACCTGTTTGCGATCCCTTGATTGTCAACGCGCCGACGGCATTCCGTTCGAAATCCTGGTCGTCGACAACGGCTCGACCGTCCTTCCCGAGGGCACCGTTTCTCTGGTGCCGGGAGCGCGCCTGCTCAGCCAACCCATTCCCGGTCCCGGTCCCGCCCGCAATCTCGGAGCCGAAGAGGCAAAGGGCGATCTCCTGCTCTTCATCGACGCAGACTGCATCGCCATGCCCGGCTGGCTGTCGCGCATCGTCAACTATTTTGACGAGCACCCCGATGTGGACGTGGTCGGCGGCGACATCCGCATCCAGCCTGCCAAGGCCTCGGACCTCACCGCTGTCGAGGCCTATGAGAGTGTCTACAGCTATCGCGCCCGAAATTATGTGGAACGTTATGGGTTTGCGGCCACCGGCAACATGGCCGTGCGCGCCGATGTGTTCCGCAAGGTCGGCCCTTTCGGCGGCATCGGCACCATGGAGGACACCGCCTGGGGCCAGCGCGCTACCGCCTTGGGTCATCGCATCGCCTTCGTCGAGGGCGCCTGCGTGAAGACCCCCTCGTGTCGGTCATTCGCGGAACTGGCCAAACGCTGGGATCGCCACGTCGCCCACGAGTTCCGCTCGATCGACAAGTCGAGGCTCAGCACGGCGCGCTGGCTGGCCAAAAGCGCTGTCATGGCGCTTTCGCCTCTGGGCGAAATCCCGACGATTCTGCGGAGCAACCGGCTGGAGACCGGACGCGAACGCCGCCTGTGCTTCACCTGCCTGGCGCAGGTACGGCTCTACCGGGCCCAGCGCATGGCCGGGCTGGTCTGGCGGGATAATGCCGCTTCAATGGTTGACCTCTGGAACCGCGAAAAGCGTTAGCTGACCCAATCCATCGGACTAGATCATTCCCCCGGATTGTGCCCGCGCCGTCCCCGGCTCCATCGCAAAGGCGATGTGCGCCCCTTCGGCCCCATGCCAGTTTCACTGCAACACTAGTACGAGGAAAACCGATGCTGAACGGTATCGATGGGCACAGTCAGATGGGCATCGCAAATACGAGCAGACACGATCGCATAGCGGCGATGGGCCTGGAGATGAGCAAAAGCGCGAAACGGCTCCCGGAGCTTTGCGACCTTGCGACTGAAGGTCTGCGCCGCATGGTCTTTCCCGACCTTCGTGTCGCCCACACCATGCGGGGCATCGGCACTGTAAACGGCTCCGGAACCAGCGCCGAGGGCGATAATCTGCGCTATGCGGCCAATGTGGCCCAGGGGCTCGGCTGGCTGGACGAAGAGGTACAGCAAGATGTCCTGGGCGGCTGGACCGCCATCGACCTTGCCATCAACTGCATCGAGCGCGCCAACCGGTCCGGCGAGCCCGGCGCGGTAGCGCTGGCGGCCTGGGCGGCCGCTGAAACGGCAGGCATCTTTACCCCCGAGCTCTTCGCTATCCTCGAACTCGCCCTCTCGAGCAGCACGCCCATCCACACCGTCCCCTGCGCCTGGGCCCTGACGGCCGCAATTGCCGCCCGTCATCTCGGCGATACCAGCCAGGTTCAGGCCATGGCGACACAGAAACTGCGGCAAGCCCAGTCAGCCTCGGGGCTCTTCCCTCATGTCCTGCCCTCGACCTCGTCAAGCTGGCTCCGGCGCCATGTCGGCAGCTTCGCTGATCAGGTCTATCCTATCCAGGCATTGTCCCGCCTCAGCGCCGCAACCGGCGATCAGGGTGCCTTGCGCGCGGCGGATGCATGCGCTGCCCGTATCGTGCAGCTGCAGGGTTCTGCCGGACAATGGTGGTGGCACTACGATACGCGCAATGGCGAAGTGGTCGAAGGCTATCCGGTCTATAGCGTCCACCAGCACGCCATGGCGCCAATGGCATTGCTCGACCTACTCGACGCCGGCGGCGCCGATTATCGCGGGGCCCTCGCCCTGGGCCTGCGCTGGATCGACAGTCGTCCCGAAACCAATGAGCCCATCGTCTCCGAGGCAGACAACGTCATCTGGCGCAAGGTTGGTCGCAGCGAGCCAAACAAGCTGGCCCGCAAGGTCGGCGCCGTGACCACGGCGATGAAGCCCGGCCTGCACCTGCCCTATCTCGATGCCGTCCTGCCCGCCGACAGGATCGACCGGGAATGCCGACCTTATGAGTTCGGCTGGATGCTCTACGCCTGGCGTTCGCGCGGCGTCATCGACCAGCTGCGCCAGGCATAGCTCTGCTGCAAAAAATCCGGATATCGCGCATTTCACCGTTTCATTGAAACGGTGAAATCGCTTCAGGGCTCCCGCAACGCCTCGTCGAGGCCGCGGATCAGCGGATGGAGGAAGTAGGAGATCACCGTGCGTTCCCCGGCATGAATCTCGGCCGAAACGGTCATCCCCGGCAGCAACACGAAATCCTCGGGCAGGTCGGTAAGCTTTTCCTCGCCCAGCTTGATCCCGACCTTGTAGAAAGCCGGGCCCTTGGCCTGTTCGGTGCCATTGGTAGGCGAGAACGAGCTACCGCTGATTGTCGTCACCGTGCCTTCCATGGTGCCATGCACCGGGAACGGAAAAGCGTCGAACTTGATCCGCGCCAGATCCCCCAGCGCCAGATGGCCGATGTCATCGCTCGCCACCATCACTTCCACATCAAGCGGTACATTGATCGGCACCAGCGTGATCAGCGGCTCGGCCGGCTGCACGACGGAAGCAATCGAACGCTCAGCCACCTCGAGCACCGCACCGTCGGCCGGCGCATAAAGCTTCGACATGGTAGCGAGCAGCTCGACCTTGCGGAATTCCTCGCGCGCCTCGGCATGCCGGTCCTCAAGCTCAACCAGCTGCTCCAGCGTGAGACGTCGATAGTCTTCGATGAAATTGCGCCGCTCGGCCGCACTCTTGTTCAGCTGCTCAATAGCCTGGGCAAGTTGCCCGGCGATCTGGCTCACCGACACCTGCAGGTCGAGGCCGAGATCACGGCTCTCCAGCAGCGCCAAACGCGAGCCGTTGCCGGTCTGCGCGAGATCGGACCGCATGGTCTCGATCTCCCTTATTCCCGCAAGGCGCAGGTCGAGCGCCTCCTGCTGGGACCGCGAGGCGTCGATGACAGCCTGGCTCTGGGCAATCTGCGCGTCGTAGTCGGAGAGACGGGCGTCATAGGCGAGACGCCGCTGCAGGAACAGCTGCCCCTGCATCAACTCCTCGGCCGAGGCTGTCGCATTCGGGGCATAGTCCCGTCCCTCGACTTCCGCCCGCAGCCGCGCCACCTGCGCACCGAGATTGGCCAGCCGAGACTTCAGCTGCCCCTCATCGGACGAGCTGAACGTCGGGTCGAGCGTTGCCAGCAACTGCCCTTTTTCGACAATGTCCCCCGGCCGAACCGAAATATCCCGGATGATGGAGGTTTCGAGCGGCTGCACCACCAGCATAGGCTGGCTGGTCGACAGCTTGCCAGGCGCCACCACGATCTCGTCGATTTTGGAAACGCTGGCCCAGGCCACCCCTGTGCAGATCGCCGTCGCGACGAGGTAAAGCGTCAGCCGCGCCGCGATCGGCGGCTTGCGCTCCTCGAGTGCGATGGCGTCAGTCTGGAAATCCATCACCGCATTGTCGGCGACGTGCTTCTCCACCTTTTCCGGCTTGGCCTTAGGCGGCTTGACCAGCCGCGGCTTTGTCTTTTCAGCGACACTCATCCTGCAAGCTTCATCTGCTGGTTCCAGAGGTGACGGTAGGTCGTGCAGCGCGACACGAGCTGGCTATGGGGCCCCACATCGACGAGATGACCCCGATCGAGCACCAGAATGGCGTCGGCATCAGTCAACATCGACAGGCGGTGGGAAACAATGATCACCGTGCGTCCGGCGGCTATGCCCTTGATCGAGCGCTTGACGATGGCCTCGCTCTCGGGATCGAGCGCGCTCGTGGCCTCGTCGAGAATGAGGATTTTGGGATTGGTCACCAGTGCCCGGGCGATCGACAGCCGCTGACGCTGGCCGCCGGAGAGGTTCTCGGCCCCCTCCTCGATCATCGTGTCAAAGCCGCGCGGCAATTGCTCGATGAATTCGGTCGCGCCCGCAAGACGGGCCGCCTCCACCACTTCTTCAAAAGTCGCGTCCGGCTTGGCCGCGGCGATGTTGTCGCGCACCGTCCCGCGAAACAGAAAACTGTCCTGCAGCACCACCCCGATACTGCGCCGCAAATGCCCGAGGTCCAGCTCGCGCACGTCGTGGCCGCTGATGCGGATCAGTCCCTGCTGGATCGGATAGAGACCCTGGATCAGCCGCGTCATCGTGCTCTTGCCCGAGCCACTGCGCCCGACGACGCCCATCACGCTGCCACCGGGAACAGTGAAGCTAACATCATTGAGCGCGAAGGCGCCGTCCTGTCCGTAGCGGAAGGCCACATTGGAAAATTCAACCCCGCCGGTCAGCTCCGGGCGAAGGCCCTCGCTGCGGCCGGCATGCTCGACCTTCTCGTTCATCACCTGGCCAAGCATACGCACCGAAAGGGCGACTTCCTGATATTCGTGGACCATGGTGACGATCTGGACCAGCGGCCCGGAAACGCGTCCGGCCAGCATGTTGAAAGCGATAAGCGCACCCACGGTGAGCACACCATCGAACACCTGCATGGCGCCAAAAACGATGATCGCCACCGACATCAATTTCTCGATGAGCCCCGTCACCGCCTGGGCCGTGACCGAAATGACTTCCACCTTGAAACGGCTGTTGATGGTCTGCGCCGAGCGGTCATCCCAGTTGCGGCGCTGCAGTGGCTCCATTGCCAGCGATTTCAGCGTCCGCACGCCATGCATGGTTTCGACAAGCAGCCCCTGCCGCTCGCCCTCGGCGGCGTAGAGGTCAGCGAGACGCCTGCGAAACGGCGCGACCAGGAGCGCGACGACAAGGCCGATCACCGCACTGCAACCGAGCACAATCAGCGCCAGCGGCGTGCTGTAAAGAAACAGCACTGGAATGAAAACGAACAGCGACATGGCGTCGAGCAGCGTCAGGAACAGCCGGCCGGTAAGAAATTCGCGGATCCGGCTCGCCTGCTGCATGTGCTTGACCAGCACCCCAGCCGACGAATGCTCGAAAAACGTAATGGGCAGGTTCAAGAGGTGCTTGAAGGTGCGCGTCGCCACCCGGATATCGATCCGGTTGGTGGCGTAAACCAGCAGGTATCGCCTGAGGAACACGAACAACGCCTCGAACATCAGCGCTACGCCGATGCCGATCGCCAGCACCACCAGGGTTGAATAGCTCTCGTGCACCAGCACCTTGTCGATGACCAGCTGGAAGAAGATCGGCGTCGCCAGTCCGAGCGCGTAGAGGAACAGCGCCGCCACCGCCACATCGATGAACAGCCGACGCTGCTGCAGGATTTCCGGGATGAACCAGCGAAAGCCGAACGGCTGTTCGGGGTCGCTCATGCCGAAACTGCGCTTGGCCAGCAGCACTTCGCCGTTCCAGTGCTTGGAAAACTGGTCGAGCCGGAGGACGATCATCCCGCCCGAAGCTTCCGCCAACGGATCAAAGATCCGCAGGACGCCATCCCCCGCCTCGTCTTTCTCGGCCCCCACGAGCACGACCCAATTGCCGTTATTGAGCCGGACCAGCGCCGGATAGGCCTGTCCCAGCCGCAAGAGCGAGCGGGCCGAGAGCCGGGTCTTGCGCGCCTTTAGGCCCCCATTGCGGGCCATGCGCAGAACCAGATCGGCCCCGACCCCCTCGTCACCGATAGCATATTCGGCGACCAGCCGTTCGGCACTGACGTCTAGTCCATGGTGCCGAAGGATGGCTGAGAGGCATACGGGTCCGGTCTGAACACTCATTTCGACAGCTGCGCTTACATGAAGTTGGGTGAAGTGGCGCCGCCCGAGGCGCCCGCCGGATTGGTCGGCATCTGGTCGGGCTCATTGCGACGGATGGCACCCGCCTCGATCAGCCCGTTCATGGCGTTCTGCAAAACCTCGAAACTATTGGCAAAGCCCTCGAGCGACATGACGATCCGCATCCGGTGCTCGGGCACGGGCTGCCCCCTGTCGTCGCGCATGGTGTGCGAGAGGCTCACCAGGTCGAGCCGCATCACCGTACCGGTGACTGTGATTTCGCCAATGGCGTCGGCATAGATTTCGGACTGCATATCGTTACTCCGGTTATGATTAGGCTCAGGACGCGAGCTGGGCGTTGAAGACGACGTCGACATGGTAGTTTGCGGAATTGTAGCTGCTTGTCGGGAAGGCGCTGGCGGTGCCATAGCCATAGAGCCCGTTGCCGCCGCTCGATGTGCTCGAGGGTGCAGTCAGCGGACCGGATGTGACCGACTCCACGATGCCTCGGCCAGTCACCGAGTAATTCCCGTTGGTGTGGTAGGAAATCACGTAGGTCGTGCCGGCGGTAATGGCGATCGGGGTGGCAAAGCTAGCCGTCTGCCAGCCGCTGGCGGTTTCGTTGGTGAACGCCACCTGCCCCAGATTGGTCCCGGTCGCGCTCCACAGCGTTGCCTCATGCGGCCCGGTATTGGTGGGGCCCTTGTAGAATTTTGCCCCTGTGATGAAGCCGTTCTCCGAACTGGTGAACTTCATCCCGAGATTGACCCCGTTGGGATCATTGACCGAGACGGTCGCGGGCGTCGAATTGGCCGCAAAGATCGAGATGCCGCTGGGCACAACCGGTGCTGCCGCCACGGTGAGGCCGACATTTGCCGACGCGACGCCACCCCGGCCATCGCTGATGGCATAGGTGAAACTGGCTGCGCCCGAATATCCCGTGGTCGGGGTAAAGGTCACGACCCGCGTCTGCGCATTATAGGCCACGGTGCCATTAGTGGCCCCGCTCACGCCGGTTATGGTCAGGGTATCGCCATTGGCGTCGGTGTCATTGGCGAGCAGCGTTGCCGCCTGGATCTGCAGCGGCGTATTGGGCTGCACAGCGATGCCGGTATCTGCGGTGGCGACCGGCGCGCTATTGGCGCTGGGCTCATAGTAGACATCAACGAAGTAATTGGTCGCATTCCAAGCGTTGGTCGGCATCACGCCGCCGGCACCATAGGCAAACAAACCATTCCCATTGCCCGTGCCGCTGGCGCTCTGGGGCGCGGTGATCCCGCCATTGCTGATCGGCGCGGTAAAGGCGCCGCCGCTGGCCGAATAATATCCACTCGTCGTGTGATACGAGACGACATAGCTGGTGCCGGCAGTCACCGCGATCGGGCTGGCAAAGCTGGCCGATTGCCAGCCGCTGGCCGTCTCATTGGTGAAGGTCACCGTCCCAAGCCGGGTGCCGGTGCTGGTCCACAGCGACCCAGTGTGGGTCCCTGTGTTCTGTGGCCCCTTGTAGAAACGGATGCCATTGATCACGCCGGCATTGGCGACGGAAAAGCGCATGCCCAGCTCGACGGGGAGGTTCTCGTTGACCGTCGTCGTCGCAGGCGTCGCATTGGCCGCAAAGAGATTGGTCCCGGTTACCCCGGCTGCAACGGTCAGACCGACATTGGCCGAGGCCGTCCCGCCCCGTCCGTCCGCCACTGCGTAGGTAAAGCTCGCCGCCCCTGTGTAGCCGGTGGTCGGCGTAAAGGTGATGACATTGGTCGCCGCATTGAAGGCGACCGTGCCATTGGTGGCCCCACTGACCCCGGTAATGGTCAGCGGATCGCCGTCGGGGTCAGTGTCATTGGCCAGGAGCGTTGCTGCGCTGATCTGGGTGGCCTCGTTCCGGCGCACCGAAAGGCCGGTGTCATTTGTTGCGACCGGCGGCCGATTGGCCCCCGCTGCCACCGTCAGGCCGACCGTCGCGCTGGCCGTGCCGCCCCTGCCGTCACTGATGGCATAGCTGAACGATGCCGCGCCCGAATAGCCGGCCGTCGGGGTGAACACCACAGAATTGGTCTGCGCATTATAGACCGCCGTGCCATTGACCGCATTGCTGACACCGGTGATCGAAAGGGGATCGCTGTCCGGGTCCGTATCATTGGCCAACAGCGTCGCGGCGGCCAGCGTCAGCGCCGTGTTCTGCGCGGTGGTATAGCCCGTGTCATTGGTAGCGATCGGCACTCGATTGGCGGCCGCCGCCACGGTCAGGCCGACATTTGCCGACGCGACGCCACCCCGCCCGTCGGTGATGGCATAGGTGAAACTGGCTGCGCCCGAATATCCCGTGGTCGGGGTAAAGGTCACGACCTGCGTCTGCGCATTATAGGCCACGATGCCATTGGTGGCCCCGCTGACGCCGGTGATAACAAGGGTATCGCCATTGGCGTCGGTGTCATTGGCGAGCAGCGTCGCCGCCTGGATCTGCAGCGGCGTATTGGGCTGTACGGAAAGGCCGGTATCTGCGGTGGCGACCGGCGCGCTATTGGCGCTGGGCTCGTAGTAGACATCAACGAAGTAATTGGTCGCATTCCATGCGTTGGTCGGCATCACGCCGCCGGCACCATAGGCAAACAAACCATTCCCATTGCCCGTGCCGCTGGCGCTCTGGGGCGCGGTGATCCCGCCATTGCTGATCGGCGCGGTAAAGGCGCCGCCGCTGGCCGAATAATATCCACTCGTCGTGTGATACGAGACGACATAGCTGGTGCCGGCAGTCACCGCGATCGGGCTGGCAAAGCTGGCCGATTGCCAGCCGCTGGCCGTCTCATTGGTGAAGGTCACCGTCCCAAGCCGGGTGCCGGTGCTGGTCCACAGCGACCCAGTGTGGGTCCCTGTGTTCTGTGGCCCCTTGTAGAAACGGATGCCATTGATCACGCCGGCATTGGCGACGGAAAAGCGCATGCCCAGCTCGACGGGGAGGTTCTCGTTGACCGTCGTCGTCGCAGGCGTCGCATTGGCCGCAAAGAGATTGGTCCCGGTTACCCCGGCTGCAACGGTCAGACCGACATTGGCCGAGGCCGTCCCGCCCCGTCCGTCCGCCACTGCGTAGGTAAAGCTCGCCGCCCCTGTGTAGCCGGTGGTCGGCGTAAAGGTGATGACATTGGTCGCCGCATTGAAGGCGACCGTGCCATTGGTGGCCCCACTGACCCCGGTAATGGTCAGCGGATCGCCGTCGGGGTCAGTGTCATTGGCCAGGAGCGTTGCTGCGCTGATCTGGGTGGCCTCGTTCCGGCGCACCGAAAGGCCGGTGTCATTTGTTGCGACCGGCGGCCGATTGGCCCCCGCTGCCACCGTCAGGCCGACCGTCGCGCTGGCCGTGCCGCCCCTGCCGTCACTGATGGCATAGCTGAACGATGCCGCGCCCGAATAGCCGGCCGTCGGGGTGAACACCACAGAATTGGTCTGCGCATTATAGAC
This sequence comes from Devosia sp. SD17-2, assembly GCF_029201565.1. GTDB lineage: Bacteria > Pseudomonadota > Alphaproteobacteria > Rhizobiales > Devosiaceae > Devosia. The sequence goes on along the minus strand of NZ_CP104002.1, from coordinate 1,046,812 downwards.
CGCCGTGCCATTGACCGCATTGCTGACACCGGTGATCGAAAGGGGATCGCTGTCCGGGTCCGTATCATTGGCCAACAGCGTCGCGGCGGCCAGCGTCAGCGCCGTGTTCTGCGCGGTGGTATAGCCCGTGTCATTGGTAGCGATCGGCACTCGATTGGCGGCCGCCGCCACGGTCAGGCCGACATTTGCCGACGCGACGCCACCCCGCCCGTCGGTGATGGCATAGGTGAAACTGGCTGCGCCCGAATATCCCGTGGTCGGGGTAAAGGTCACGACCTGCGTCTGCGCATTATAGGCCACGATGCCATTGGTGGCCCCGCTGACGCCGGTTATGGTCAGGGTATCGCCATTGGCGTCGGTGTCATTGGCGAGCAGCGTCGCCGCCTGGATCTGCAGCGGCGTATTGGGCTGTACGGAAAGGCCGGTATCTGCGGTGGCGACCGGCGCGCTATTGGCGCTGGGCTCATAGTAGACATCAACGAAGTAATTGGTCGCATTCCAAGCGTTGGTCGGCATCACGCCGCCGGCACCATAGGCAAACAAACCATTCCCATTGCCCGTGCCGCTGGCGCTCTGGGGCGCGGTGATCCCGCCATTGCTGATCGGCGCGGTAAAGGCGCCGCCGCTGGCCGAATAATATCCACTCGTCGTGTGATACGAGACGACATAGCTGGTGCCGGCAGTCACCGCGATCGGGCTGGCAAAGCTGGCCGATTGCCAGCCGCTGGCCGTCTCATTGGTGAAGGTCACCGTCCCAAGCCGGGTGCCGGTGCTGGTCCACAGCGACCCAGTGTGGGTCCCTGTGTTCTGTGGCCCCTTGTAGAAACGGATGCCATTGATCACGCCGGCATTGGCGACGGAAAAGCGCATGCCCAGCTCGACGGGGAGGTTCTCGTTGACCGTCGTCGTCGCAGGCGTCGCATTGGCCGCAAAGAGATTGGTCCCGGTTACCCCGGCTGCAACGGTCAGACCGACATTGGCCGAGGCCGTCCCGCCCCGTCCGTCCGCCACTGCGTAGGTAAAGCTCGCCGCCCCTGTGTAGCCGGTGGTCGGCGTAAAGGTGATGACATTGGTCGCCGCATTGAAGGCGACCGTGCCATTGGTGGCCCCACTGACCCCGGTAATGGTCAGCGGATCGCCGTCGGGGTCAGTGTCATTGGCCAGGAGCGTTGCTGCGCTGATCTGGGTGGCCTCGTTCCGGCGCACCGAAAGGCCGGTGTCATTTGTTGCGACCGGCGGCCGATTGGCTCCCGCCGCCACCGTCAGGCCAACCGTCGCACTGGCCGTGCCGCCCCTGCCGTCACTGATGGCATAGCTGAACGATGCAGCGCCCGAATAGCCGGCCGTCGGGGTGAACACCACAGAATTGGTCTGCGCATTATAGACCGCCGTGCCATTGACCGGATTGCTGACACCGGTGATCGAAAGGGGATCGCTGTCCGGGTCATTGTCGTTGGCCAGCAACGTCGTCGCACTCAGCGTCAGCGCTGTATTCTGCGATGTCGTAAACCCGGTGTCATTGGTAGCGACCGGCGCTCGGTTGGCAGATGTCTCTGTCGACGTCATGATCACGTCGACCCAGTAATTGGTGGAGCCGAACGAATCCGTTGGCATCGCATTGGCGAGGCCGTAGCTGAAGACGCCATTGGCCCCCGCGGGTGCCGTCAGCAGCCCGCTGGTGTGGCTGGTATTGAAATAATTGCTGGTCGTCGCGTAGCGGCCATTGCTGTGATAGCTCGCCACATAGGTTTGCCCGGCCGCAATCGGCACCGGGTTGCTGAACATCACCGTCTGCCAGCCGCTGGCGGTTTCGTTGACGAAAGTGGCTGTCGCCAGCAGGGTCCCCGTGCTGCTCCACAGCGAGCCGGTATGTGTACCGGTGTCGAGGGCGCTCTTGTAATATTTGATGCCGTTGATCAGCCCACCGGCCGAGGCCACGAACTTCACCCCCAGGTTGACCTGGGCCGGGTCGCTGTTGCTGAGATTGGTTGGCGTGTCGCTCGGCTGGAACAGACTGCTGGTGCTGACCGCTGAGGACACCGTCATGTTGACCATGGCGGCGCCTGTACCGCCCCGGCCATCCGAGATCGAATAGCCAAATGAGGCCGGGCCCGTATAGCCGGCGCTCGGCGTAAAGGTCAGTGTTTGCGCGGCAGCATTGAAGGTAACCGTACCGTTCGACGCCGATCCTGCACCAATAACCGTCAGTTCGTCATTGTTCGGATCAGTGTCATTGGCCAGCAATGTCGACATCGCAAAGGTAATGGGCGTGTCGCGCTGCACCAGATAGCCGTCGTCATTATTACCGACAGGCGGCGCATTCGGGGTCGGCACGCCGCTGAACACCACATCCACCCAGTAATTGGACGTGCTGCTGGTGGTGGGCAGGGCGCTGGCCCCGCCATAGCTGTAAAGGCCACCGGTCGACGTCAGCGGGCCACGGGGTTGGGGCGATGTGAAGTAGTCTGTGGAGGCGGCATAGCCGATGCCATAGCTGCTCGCCACATAGGTGGTTCCAGCTGTGATGGAAACAGGATTGTCGAAAATAACTGTCTGCCAGCCGCTCGGCGTTTCGTTGCGGAACGTCGCGCGCGCCAGCAACTCGCCGGTTGACGTCCACAGCGAACCGATATGTTCGCCGCTATTTCCGGTGCCCTTGAAATAGCGCACCCCCATGATGCTGCCCGCCTGGTTTGACGAGAATGTCACGCCCAGGTTGACCGCCCTGTTGTCGAGGACAAACGGCGTGCTGGGCGTTTCCCCAGGAGCGAACAACGTGCCCGAACCGCCCTGCTCAACCGTGACCGTACGGCCGGCACCCGGCGTTTCGAGGTTGATGCTGTCGTCGACGGCGCGGGACATGATGGTGTAGTCGCCCGCGACGAGCGGCGTCCAGCTATAGCTCCATGTGTCGCCCCCGGTGGCGCGATGCCAGGATTGGCCGCCATTGGTAGACACTTCCACCACCGATACGAGACCGCCGCCAGTATCCGTGGCCGTACCGGTGATGGTGACGGTCTTGGCCGCTTCGAGAGGTTCGCTCAGTGCATTGATCGTCGTCGTCGGCGCGACATTGTCGGTGGTCTGGCTGGCTGCGACGAGGCTCTGCATCAGCGTCGCCGGCTGCACGCCCATGTCAGCGAACAGATTGATCATCGCCTGCTGGACATTGGGGTCGGTCGGCGTCCGCTCGAGATCGTGGTTGCTGTCGAGCCCCCACGACCAGTAGACCGTGCCTGCCCCGAAGACGAGCGCCCCGCTCGGGGCACGATAAAGCGTCAGGCTGTGGTCTGCCGTGCCCGGACCCGTGGACGTGCCATAGTCGAGCAGCAGCGTATTGACGTCGACAGTAGTCGACGACAACGGCACGAGGCCCGCTGGGCGGAAGCCGTTGTCGACGTCGGAATCCCACTCATAGCCGAGCAGATTCTTGGTCAGCGTATAGACCTCGCCGGGATTGATATTTGCGACATCCGTATTCCGCCAGAACCGCAGGTTGGACATGTCATAGGGCACGTCGATAGCGTCGAGCCGGTACGAATCCACCGTGAACATCGTGCCGGTCAGCGCGTTTTCGGGCCGCCCGGATCCGAGCACCGGATCGCGCCAGGTCGAGGTGGTGCCATCGGGGTCGCTGTCGCGGTTGTCCCAACGTTCCTTATAGGAAACCAGTGTCTTGTATGGGGTCCCCGTTCCGTCGATGCTGGTCTCCCAGCGCGTCTGCCAATAGACCTCGTTGCCGCTCCAGAACGAGAGATTGACCCCCGCGTCGCGCGCCGCTTCCACATTGTCGCGCTGCTCGCCCGACCAGTATTCGTCATGACCGACGGAGAGGAAGATCTTGCTGTTTAGCAGCTGCGCGGCATCGGCAGCGGAGTCGATGCCCGAGATATAGTTGATGTCATAGCCATTCTGCTCAAGGAAGCGGATGGCTGGATATTCGGCGCCGAAGATATAGTCCTGGGGTCCAGCGGCAAAGCCGCCGTCGCGGGTGATGATAGGCCGGTTATAGCTCACCTTGCTGGCGCGCCCGGTGCGCAGGCCGCCGTCCACGCCGCCGTAGAAATTATAGCCGCCCCACCAATTGTAGGCCTGCCAGGTGGTGTCCGCGGTCTGGAAGGTGATGTCGCTGGGCTCATCGTCATTGCGGACGATGAAGGGGATCATGTTCTCCCCCATGGAGCCGTCATGGCGCGTCAGCTTGGCGAAATAAATGCCCGAAACTGCATCTTCCGGAACCGCCCATGAGGTGGTGACCGACCAGTTGCCGGCATCGACCAGCTTGGTTTCCGGGTCGAAAATCGGCAGCGGCTGGGATTGGGCCGTGGTGAGGTCGCGCTCGATCGTATCGATCAACCTGGCGCCATCACCATTGTAGTAGCCGATGCGATAGATATCGACGGTGTAGTCGGTGGAGTTGGTATTAATCTTGAAGTCGACCGTCTCACCGCGATTGAGGGAGAACTGGTCGGCAAACCCTTCGATGGTCGGATCATGCGCATTAATCAGCCACACGCTCTCGGGCGTGCCCTGCTTCATGTTCTCGAGCACGATGGCGTTTGGCGCGGCATCGGGGTTCATCAGTGAGGCAGTCGTCGCGCGGGCCAGACCCATACTCGCGTCGCTGGTCACATTCTCTTCGGGCTTGTAGAGATCGAGCACGCGCGCGGAGTATCCGGTCGGCTGGCCGTTGCTTGCAGTTGGACCGCCTGTGCGTACCGAGCACATGGTGCAGGCCCGGCCGGTGCAGGATCCGCAAGGGGTCAGCGCGGCCGCATTCAGCCAGCTGGTACGCCAGTCGAGCATCGACGCGGCTTGCGCCGGGTCCCCTTCCGAAGCGGAGACGCTGGTCTGGCTGGCAGACGTCTGCAGTATTTTGGCCGGGGGCTCAGCCACCGGCGACGGGCTCTGACTCGCACTTGGCGTCGGCATGGCCTCCAGATTTGCGCCCGAAACAATGGCGCCGGCCGTACCGGGAAGTAGCGTGGCTGCTGCCGCGCTTTGCACCATCCCTCCGGCCGCTGCCCCCGCATCGAACGATGCCGCGGGGGCAAGCGACGGCGGCACCACCGGCTCCAGCGCCCGTGCGGTGAAAGCGGGCACGGCGCCAGCGTCGGAGGCGCCGGAAAAATAGGTTACGGGAGCCGCAGCCCCAGCGGAAATGAGGGCGTTGGCCGACAGGCTTTTCTCGCTCGCCAGCCAGTCCGTACGCGCCAGCGCATGTCGCTCGCGCAATGCCGCAGCTGGCTTGCCGTTCTCCCTCGACACCGCAAAACGGGCCTGGTCGCTGCTCCGGCGGAATTTCTGCGTTCGTCCGTCGCGCGCTCCGCGGGAAAGGGACGACACACCCACCCAGCTCAACGTGGACTGGTTGGTACGTTGCGCCTCGGCAATGCTGTAGCGTTCCACGGGCATTGTCTTTGCTCCTCTCCCAGACTTTCCGTGTGCCCGGGAAGCCAGAAATCAACCGAAAATCGTGGCCACCTTGGCCCTTTAGCCGTCGGCGACGACGCAGACTGAGGATACGAACCAGCGTCGGGCGAGCTATCCTCAAAGCCCGGCCCGACGCTCAGTGACCGCAGTGGCATCGCCTTGACCCCAGTGCCACGAACACCGCTGGATTGGCGCTTATGTTGCCCTGCAACAGGGCGCAGGTGACTTTGGTCCTGCGCCTCTGGATTGATCTGATCGGACTTCGCTATAGGCGCTTATCGCCTTATGGGATTAGGCTTTGCCCCTGTCCGATCTAGTGAAGTGTTTACGCCCCCCGCGTGGACGGCTGCTGGGGGGATCGGCGCTGGACGGAAAAACTCTGCCACGCCGCCTGCACCCCTGCGCGATGGACGGCCGAACCGCGGAAGCTGCGCAGGAGCTCGCCACTCATTACGGCAAGGCGGAATATGGTGCTGGCGACGGGCCCGTGATGACGCTCGTAGTCGATGATACGATTGGCGGTCAGCAGGGCGTAGAGCCGGGCGTTCCGGCTGTACTCGCCACCGATATGGACGAAGACGGCTTCAGGAACGAAGGCGATCTTCAGCCCTGCCTCCCGGACGCGCCGCTGATAATCCACTTCCTCGCTGTAGAGAAAAAAGCTCTCGTCCCAGGGCCCGTTCACCGCCCGGGCGGCGGCGGAAACGAGCAAGGCCGAGCCGCTCGCCCAATCTACCAGTCCCGTCCGTTCATAGCGGCCGTCGTTGCAGACGCATTCTCCCCGGTCGAGGCCGAAGCCGAGCCGCGTCCCAAGCAGTGCATCTGCCCAGGCCGTCTGCAGCGAAGGCTCCCGCCGCAGCGAATGGAACAGCGTTCCGTCCTCATGCAGGATGCGCGGTACAGTAATTCCGATATTGGATGAAAGTCTGCGCATCAGCTGGGCGACCGATCCTGGCGCCACGCGAATATCGGGATTGAGGATCAGGAGATCGGCATCGGGCGAGATCGTTGCCGCACCGGCATTGATCCCCGCAGCATAGCCCCCATTACGACCGGTCTGGATCACTCGCGCTCCGATCGGATGCTGGCGCGCCATCGCAACCGACGCGTCCGACGAGGCATTGTCGACTACGACAATCTCTGTCTGCCCGATACCCACAAGGCCTGGGCCCAGCGTGTCGAGCAGCCCCCCTAGCGTATCCGCGCTGTTACAGGTGACGATGAGCACCGCCAGCTTGCGCTGTTTCACCCCTGTTCCGCCGGGCTGGCCCGGAATTTCTGCGGCCATCTGCGCCTCCGAATATCAAGAGGTCACATCAGCTTTTGGGACGCGAGCGGTACACTAGCGATTTGATCTACCGTCGCGTCGTTGTGCTTATTTCCCTAGTCACAATTGCGCCCCAATTGGACAACCTCCGGCGCGCGGGCACTCATAAGATACCTCCACGGCACCTATCCGACTGATTGTTGGGTCTGCGCGACGCCGCATAGCGTCACCTCCACGCTCTAGGAGGATTCAATGTCATTCATTTCGGGAGGAGCCCAGTTCGGCCAGCCTTCTCGGGGGGCCGGTCTGCTGTTCGGGTTGCGTGTCGATGCAATCTGCATGGCCGAGGCGCTGGAGCGCTGTCGCCAGGCCCTCGAAACCAGGCGCACCCTGCTCGTTGGTGTTCTCAACGCCGCCAAGATCGTCAGCCTCCAGAAGAACGGCGAACTGCGCAATGCCATCCTCGACTGCAACATGCTGCTCGCCGATGGGCAGGCTGTGGTCTGGGCAAGCCGCGTCCTCGGTCACAAATTGCCTGAACGCGTCGCCGGCATTGATCTCTTCCAGGAACTGCTTGGGCTCGCCGATCGCGATCACCGGCGCATCTACCTGCTCGGCGCAACGCCGCACGTCCTCGACAGTCTGCTCGTTGAAATCAGCCGGCGCTGGCCCGGCGCAGAAATTGTCGGCAGTCAGGACGGCTACTACACCGAGGATCAGGCCGAGGCTGTGGCCGAGCGCATCCGCAATGCGCGCCCGGACATGCTGTTTCTCGGCATGCCCTCACCCAAAAAGGAAATCTTCCTCCGCCGCTTTCAGGATCATCTGGGCGTTCCGATCCTTCACGGCGTCGGCGGCTCTTTCGATGTCCTTGCCGGTCTCACCCGGCGCGCGCCGGTCCTCTGGCAACGGATGGGCCTCGAATGGGCCTATCGCCTGCTGCAGGAGCCCCGGCGCCTGTGGAAGCGCTATCTCACCACCAATACCGCCTTTGTCACCCTGACCCTGCGCGAGGTCTTCCGACCCAGCGCCGAGCTGCAACGCATGCCGACATCCGATCGGACAGGCCCTTCGGGCCAACCCCTCTCACCATAGGAACTTTCATGTTGAACGAAGTCTTCAGCGGCAATCTTGTCGTCGTCGGAATGGGCTATATCGGCCTGCCCACGGCGACCGTCCTCGCCACACGCGGCGTCCAGGTTACGGGCGTCGACGTCAATCCCCGCATAGTCGAGACCATCTCGCGCGGCGAAGCGCCCTTTATCGAGCCCGACCTCGCCGTTGCGGTCAGCGGCGCCGTCGCAATGGGCCGGCTATCAATGTCCCGCGAAATCCCGGAGGCCGATGCCTTCATCATCGCGGTCCCGACGCCCTTCAACGAGGATCACACGGCGGACCTCTCCTATGTGAAGACCGCTGCCGAACAGGTCGCGGCCAAACTGCGCCCGGGCAATATCGTGGTCCTTGAATCCACCAGCCCTCCCGGCACGACCGAACTGGTCAGCCGCTGGATCGGTGCCGTGCGGCCGGACCTCAACATGCCCCATGATGTCGGCGGCAATGCAGACGTCTTCATTGCCCACTGCCCGGAGCGTGTGCTGCCCGGCAAGATCATGATCGAGATGATCACCAACAGTCGCGTGGTCGGCGGGCTGACCAGCACCTGTGCCATCAAGGCCGCCAGCATTTACCGCGTCTTCGCCCAGGGCGAGATCCTGCTCACCGACGCTGCCAGCGCCGAAATGGCCAAGCTGGTGGAAAATGCCTATCGCGACGTCAACATCGCCTTTGCCAATGAACTCTCACTCATCACTGAATCCCTGCGTCTCGATGTGTGGGAAGTGATCCGCCTCGCTAACCAACATCCGCGCGTCAACGTGCTCTCGCCCGGCCCAGGCGTCGGCGGCCACTGCATTCCGGTCGATCCTTGGTTTATCGTCGCCGCGGCGCCCGATCTTGCCAAGCTGATCCGCACCGCTCGCGAGGTCAACGACCACAAGCCGCACCATGTCGCCAATCGCGTCGTGGCCAAGGCCAAGCGCTTTGTCAGCCCATCGGTTGCCTGCCTGGGCCTCACCTTCAAGGCCAATGTTGACGACATCCGCGAAAGCCCGGCCGTGGAGGTCGTCGGCCTCATCGCCAGCGCCCTGCCCGAGGTCGAGATCATGGTCGCTGATCCTTATGTCAATGAGCTGCCCAAGGAATTGGTCGGCAACGCCAATCTCCGCCTCACCAATGCCGGAGAGGCGGTCGACCGGGCCGACATCATTGTTCTGCTTGTCGAGCACGACGCCTTCAAGGCGCTGCGCCATACTCGACACAATGGCAAGGTGGTCTACGACACCCGCGGGGCATGGGCGTGAGCAACACGCTCACTGGGCACGAAGTCGATCGGGCGCTCGGCATAGCCGAAAAAGTGCTCGATTGACTGGATGCTGCGCTCGGAGGCAAGGCCGTCGCCGTAGGGATTGACGGTCTTGGCCATCGCATCATAGGCGAGTTGGTTCGTAAGCAGCCGGCTCGCCTGTTCAAAGATCAGGTTCTCATCCGTTCCCACCAGCGACACCGTCCCGGCCAATACGGCTTCGGGACGTTCTGTCGTTTCGCGCATGACCAGCACCGGCTTGCCCAGGCTCGGCGCCTCCTCCTGCACACCACCACTGTCAGTCAGCACGATGTCAGACTTGTTCATCGCATAGATGAAGTCGCTGTAGCCGAGCGGATCGGTGATGATGATGTTCTCGATCCCGTCGAGCTCGGGCAGGAGGATTTCCCGCACGGCCGGATTGAGATGGGCCGGGAGCAGCAGTTGGATGTCGGGGAAGGCATTGGCCAGCCTTGCCATAGCCCGCGCGGCGCGCGCCATTGGTTCGCCCCAGCTCTCGCGGCGATGCGCCGTCACGAGGATCGTACGGCGACCGTCAAGGCGCAGCAGGTCCGGATTTACCGGCGGTATCTGGCGCGCGGCAACGTCGAGCAGGGCGTCGATCACCGTATTGCCCGTGACGACCACACGGCGCGGATCGATCGCCTCGGCGAGGAGGTTCTGCCGGGCCGTCTCGGTGGGCGCAAGGTGCAGTGCCGCAAGGCGCGAAACCATGCTGCGGTTCATTTCCTCGGGGAAGGGATCGAACGCATTATAGGTGCGCAGGCCCGCCTCCACATGGATCACCGGCGCCTTGGAATAGAAGGCCGCCAGCGCGCCGGCAAAACAGGTCGTCGTATCGCCCTGCACCATGACTGCGTCGGGATGCTCGATCTCGAGCACGTCGGCTATGCCTTCCAGCGCCCGCGCAGTAATGCCTTCGAGGCGCTGCCGGTCGGCGATGATGTTGAGGTCGTAGCGCGGCTTTATGCCGAAAATGGAATTGACCTGGTCCAGCATCTGCCGGTGCTGGCCAGTCACCACCACAATGGGCTCGAGGTGTTCTGACGCCTCCATAGCGGTGATCAGCGGGGCCATCTTGATCGCCTCCGGCCGTGTTCCGTACACGATTAGTATTTTGCGCATGCTCCCGCCTCCTCTGCCTGGATAAGGCAGTGCGCAGACGCTAGGCGCGCTGGCGTGCGGCCCAAATACCTACATATTCTTAACCTGGCGCAGGGGTTTGAGCCCAAGATTTCGTGCCACTAAGCCATGTCGACTAGCACGCCGCCCAAAAGTGTATGGTCGTGCCCCATCCGGCCATCGCTCACCCGGCAAATACGCCGTTGAGCCTAGTCCTCATCCGCCGACGAGTGCCCGAAACACTATGTTGTTTAGCGGATGATTAGCCCGGAGGACCAAAACCCCGCCCTCTCGCCCACCCCATAGCTCACACGGCGGAATTCTGTAGCTGCTGAACGCCGTTAACGTCGCGCTAACAGATTTTTGGGGACGACAAATGCTCGAACACTTCGTTGAAGGCCAGGCTGTCATGGGCGCGCGCGCGCGCTCAGCCTGGATACCACGTACCGGGCGGCGTCAGGGATATAGAGTGGTCAAGCGCCTGATCGACATCACCCTCGTGCTGCTGAGCGCGCCGCTGACCCTGCCACTGATACTGGTCATGGCGCTCCTCGTCCGGATGGATGGCGGCCCGGCCTTTTACCGGCAGCCGCGCATCGGCCGCCATGGCCACGTGTTTCTCCTTTGGAAACTGCGCTCCATGGTGCCGGACGCCGATAAGGCACTCGAGGCCTATCTCGACGCCAACCCGGCCGAAAAGGCCGAATGGGACAAGCACCAGAAGCTGCGCCGTGATCCGCGGCTCACCGCTATCGGTCCGTTCCTCCGCCGCTATTCGCTCGATGAACTGCCCCAGCTGTGGAACGTGCTCATCGGCGACATGAGCATTGTCGGGCCACGCCCGATGATGCCGCAGCAGCGTCTGCTCTATGAGGGTTTTGCCTATTACGACCTGCGCCCTGGCCTCACCGGCCTCTGGCAGATCAGCGAACGCAACAATTGCAGTTTTGCCGAACGGGCGCGTTATGACGAGCTTTATTGGGGCACCATCTCGGCGGCCACGGACATCCGCACCATCTTCCGGACAGTCGGTGTGGTCTTGGGCGGCACCGGCTACTGAGCCTGGTGCCAGCCCCCACGAATTGCCCCTGGCACCGGCTATTGAGCCGGTGCCATTGCCGTATCTGAAGGGCGAGCCGGCGCTTCCACCAATGTCACCTTGATCAGATCACCTGGCTGCAGCTGGCTGGTTTCCGTTGCGGCGAGGGTGATGACCTCCTCGCCCTTCTGCCGCACGATCGCATAGGCCAGGGTCCTCTGGATCTGCCCGGCAAGGACCATGTTGTTGTCGGTTTCGACCGACTTCACCAACATGCGCCGCGTCGCCGCCTGCTGCTGCAGGATCTTTTCCAGCTTGCCCTGCTCCTCCTGCAGAGACCGCGCCGTCTCGGACTGTTGCTCGTCTTCGATCTTGGCCAGTTCGCGCTGGGAGTGGTTGAGGTTTTCCCGCGCCGTCATGGTAGAAATGACGATATCGAGCCGCTCGGACCGCAGATTGGCGAGTTCGCGTTCGATGTCGCTCAACCGCGACGCCGTGGCAGAGCCTTTGGCGACCAGTTCACGGATCGACGCAACCTGCTGCTCGGTACGCGTAATCTGCTCGTCCACCGCCGCCAGCTTTTGTCCCAGCGCATCAATCTCAGCCTCGTAGAGCGCATCGAGGTCGATCAGGCCGGTTTTCTGTCGCGCCATCTCATTACCATGGGCGGCGAAAATGCGCTTTTCCTGCTCGAGGATTTCGGCAATCACAGGATCGAGCGGGTCGAGCACGATCGGAAACTCGATCGCGCTCTCATGAGTAAATTCTGCCTTGAGCCGCGCCAGCCGGGCCTGAAGACGAACGATATCGCTCTCATAGCCCAACAGGTCGGTTTCGAGCCTGATGGTCTCGCTGAGGCCGCGTTCCATATCCATGCGGCGCTCGCCGCCGGCCATGGCCAATGCCTGGATAACGCTCATGCCCGGGCGATACGCAAACTCTCCCGGCGTCGTGACATCACCTGCCACATATACAGGCGGATATTGCACCACCTGCACCGTGGCATCCGGCTTTTCGAGCAGGCCGAGCTTTGTCTGAAGCCGCGTGGCGATTTCGCTGCCCAGTTGGTCGGCCGACATGTTTGCGATGGATATCGGGCCCAACGATGGCACATTGATCGACCCATCTGCAGCCACGTCGAATTCCCCGCCGAGCGCGTCCCAGTTGCGATACTCACCGAGTGAGGTGACAAATTGCACCACGGTCAGCTTGAGCCGCGTCATCGGCACGAGCGCCTCGGCCTGGGCCGCCATGGGCGATGCCGCGACTGAAGCCATCAGGACAGCCCAGAACAGGACGTGTTTTTGCGATCTGGCTCGCTTTTGCAAAATCGGCATGGTTCGACCCGCCCTCTCAAAGCTATGGTAGGGCATCCTATCCCGCGACAGCCCCGACCAGAACCGACCACTGCGGCTTAGCCCAAGCGACGTAGCGGCCGCAAACGACTACCCAAGTTGGCAATATTCAAGGCCGGGCGCTCCCGTATCGTCACCCATCATTGACCGCGCATGCATCATCCGGATGCAAACTCGGTGTGGCAGATGCAGGGAGACGGCATTGTCGAATTTTGATTTCGGTTTCTACTTCGCCCTGTTTCGGCGCCGGCTGCCCACCTTCCTGACGGTCCTGATCCTGGCCGGCGCTGCCTTGTTCGTCGCCATTTCCCTCTGGCCGGTGTCCTATCGGGCGTCCGCGCGCATCCTCGTCGAATCACCGCAGATCCCAACCGATCTGGCCAAGTCGACCGTGCCCACCGGTGCCGCCGAACAGTTCCAGATCATCCAGGAGGACGTGCTCTCCCGCGAGAGCCTTCTCGCCCTGGCCGATCGCTTCAAACTCTACGCCAGCCGGCCGCGGATGAGCGAAACCGACATCGTCACCGATATGGAGTCCCGCTTTGCCATCGACCCGATCCCGGTCGGTACAGGCAGCGGCGCCACAGCCACCGTGTTCCAGATTTCCTTTAAGGCCGACCGCCCCGGAACCGCTGCCACAGTGGTCAACGAACTCGTCGCCATGATCCTCAAGAAAGACGTTGAGCTGCGTACCGAGCGCGCCCGCGAAACCGTGACCTTCTTCAACGCAGAAACTGCCCGTCTGAACGCCTCGCTACGCCTCATCGAGGAGCAGATCCTCTCCTTCAAGAACGAGAATTTCAGCGCCCTGCCCGACAGTATCGACTTCCGTCGCAACCAGCAGACCACTCAGCAGGGGCGTCTGCTGGTGCTGGCGCAGGAAGAGGCCGGGCTTAACCGTCGACGTCTGTCGCTTCAATCTCGCCCGCTCAGCCTCATGACCAATCCGGTCACTCCGGACGAACAGACCCTGGCCTCGCTCCGCCAGCTGCTCGTGCAGCAGAGCGCCGCCTTCAGCGACGACAGCCCCACCCTCGTTGCCCTGCGCGGCCGCATCGACGCGCTTGAAAAGAGCTTGATGGCTCCCGCTCCAGCCACGACCAGCGGCGAAGCCGACGCCAATGGTGCATCCGGCGACACGGTTGCGGATGACGACACCGCCATCCAGAGCTCGGAAATGTTCGATATCCGCGAGCGCCTTGAGGAGATTGCCGACGAACGCGCCCAGCTCGAAAAATCGCTGGCCACCCTGACCGCATCCATCGAAGCGACGCCCGGTATCGAAACCGCCCTCAATTCCCTCCAGCGCAATCGTCAGAACCTGCAGGCGCAATATGATGTGACTGTCTCGCGCCTCGCCGAAGCCTCGACTGGCCAGCAGATCGAACTCCTGCTCAAGGGCGAACGTCTGTCGCTGATCGAAAGCGCCGTTCCCCCGCAAAGGCCGCAGGGCCCGGGTCAGCGCCTGCTGATTCTCGGCGGCGGGCTTGCGGCGCTGGGCATCGCGCTGGCCACGCTGGTCGTGCCCGAATTCTTCAACCGGCGTATCCGCCGGCCAGCCGAGCTGGTCTCGCGGCTCCAGATCACCCCTTACATCACCGTGCCCTATATCGAGCGTCCGGCCGCCGGCTACAGCTGGCTACCCCGCCTCATCAAGCGCGTGGGCACCAAACTTGGCCTCGGCGCGCGCCGCGGCCCCGCCCCCGTTCCTGCCCCCGCCTTTTCCGCCTCCCGCAAAACCACAGCGAGCCGCTAGATCATGGACACACTCAACGGAGATCTCGGCCCACTCATGGCCAATCCCAATCTAGAACTGGCCTGGTCGGCCCTCGCCCCCCTCGAGCTCGACATCTGGCGGCTTGAGCGCCAGCGGGTTATCGCGCTCAACCGTCGCGATCCCGGCGCCGAGGCCTTTGATGTCCTGCGCACCAAAGTGCTGCGCGACGCCAGAGAGCACGGCTGGAACACACTGGGCATTTCCGCTCCGACGGCCGATTGCGGCAGGGCCACCGTGGCAGCAAATTTGGCCATCAGTCTCGCCCGGCTTGAGAATTTCAAGGTGGCGCTGATCGACCTCGAATTGCGCGGCCACAACCTTTCCCGCATCTTCGGGCACTCGGGACGCTACTCGACCGAGGATTTCCTGCGCGGCAAATGCCGGAGCGAGGATTTTCTCGTCCGCTTCGGCGACAATCTCGTCGTCGGCACCAGCGCCCCCTCAACCAATCACGTCGCCGAACTGCTCCACGGCGCCACGGCGACGGCGGTGTTGAACCGGCTCAAGACCGAGCTTGGTGCCGACATCATCGTCTACAATCTGCCGGCCCTCGTCGAAGGCGACGAGTGCCTGGGCCTCCTTCCTCGGGTCGAGGCCAGCCTGCTTGTCGTCGCCGCTGAAGAAAGCACGGTCGCCGATATCGACGTAGCCGAACGTCAGCTGAGCGAGCGGACCCGTCTCCTCGGCGTCGTGCTCAACAAATGCCGCTACGAAACCGGAAAGAACAGCAATTACCAGGTCTGATCAGCCTTCCCGGAATGTCCGGAGAAACCGCTCTTCGATCGGCCCCATCAGATAAGACCAGACGGACCGCGCGCCCGTCTGGAAAAAGCCCTCGGCCGGCATGCCCGGCGTCAGCTGCGCGTCGGCCGGAAGATTGATCAATTCCTCATCGGCCACATCGACCCGCACCGAGAAATAGTCCATCCCCGTCACCGGATCGCGCAGCAGATCAGGCGCAATCGCGTCGACCTTGCCAACCAACAGCGGCGTGCTGCGCGTGTCAAAGCTCAACAGGCGCACATCGGCCGGCTGGCCCACATGAAGCCGGGTCACGTCCGTGGGCCGCACCCGCAGATCAACCACCAGGTGGACCGCGCGCGGCACGATCAGCATCAGTACATCGGCGGGCGACACCACTCCACCCACTGTATGCACGCTCGATTCGTGCACAATCCCGTCGACGGGCGCGCGAATTTCCAGCCGCGCGAGCCGGGCTTCAGCCGCGATGATCTTCTCGCTCACCTCCGCTATCGTCTGCGAGACCCGCTGCAACTCCACCAGCGCCTGGCTCCGAAAATCGCTCACCGTCTGCTCGGACTGCAGCCGCAACTCCGCGATTGAGCTTTGCGTCGAGGCAATGGCGGAACGCACGCCCGCCAATTGCCCCTCGATCTCCGCCTTGCTGAGCCGGACATCATTGACGCGCTGGTTCGACACCAGCGCCTGCCCGGTCAGGGTTTCGAGCTGCCCCAGTTCCTCAGTGACAATATCGAGCTGGCTGGAATAAGCGGTGATCTGGGCCTCCTGCCCGGCGATCAGCGCTTCTTTCTCGGTCATCAATTCCTTGATCCGGGACACCGAGCTGTCGAGTGACTGTTTTCGCGTCATCAACAGGCGAAGCTGCTCGACCAGCACCTGCTCGAGCAGCGGGTCGCCTTCGAGCACACCCGCCACCTTGAGCATGGTCATGGACGTACTCCCAACGCTCTCGGCAGAAAGCCGGGCACTGGTCCCAAGCGCTTCACGCAGTTGGGTCTTCATCACGCCCAGTTCGGCCTGCGCGAACACATCGTCGAGCCGCACCAGCAATTGTCCCGTGGTGACTTCATCATTGTCCGCCACGAGGATCTCGCGAACGATACCACCTTCCGGATGCTGGACTTTTCGCGAACCACCCTCCACCACCACGATCCCCTGGGCGATCACCGCGCTCTCGACCTGAGCCAGAGCGACCCAGCCGCCGAGCCCCAGCACCAGTACCGCGACAACGATCAGCCCGAGCACGGCATGGCGGTGCAGGCTCCCAAGGAAATGGTCCTGCGGCCGGAGCGGCTTTATTCTCGGCCCGCCAAGGCGCAGGGGATCACGCATCGCGGCCCCGCGCGGGCGGCAGCGCCACCTGTTCGAGCACCTCACCCTTGTTGCCGAACGCCGCCTGTCGGCCATCGCGCATGAACAACAGCTTGTCCACCGCCGCGACCGCGCTTGGTCTATGGGCCACGACCACGACGATCGCCCCCCGCCTGCGCGCGTTCAGGATCGCCCCGGTCAACGCCTCGTCCCCCTCCATGTCCAGATTGGAATTGGGCTCGTCGAGCACAATCAGAAAAGGGTTTCCATAAAGGGCCCGTGCAAGTCCGACACGCTGGCGCTGCCCTGCCGAAAGGTTGGAGCCGTGCGGACCCAGCCGGGTTTCGTAGCCATTGGGCAGGGATGAGATGAGCCCATGCACCCCTGCGGCCCAGGCCGCCTCGAGGATAGCCTCGGTATCGTGGTTCTCGTCGAACCGGCCGATAATTTCGGCAATCGTGCCGTCGAGCAGTTCCACCGCCTGCGGCAGATATCCGGTGGCCGCGCCCAGTTCCTTGGCGTCGAAATGCGCCAGCTCCGACCCATCCAGCCGGATCGCCCCGGCCAGCACCGGCCAGACACCCACCAGCGCCCGGGCCACCGAGGATTTTCCGGCGCCCGAGGGCCCGATGATCCCGAGGCCGTCGCCGGCATTGAGCGTAAAATTCACGCCGCGTGCCACTGGAGCATGATCACGGTCGATCCCGGTTGAGAGATTTTCAACGCTGACGCTCTGGCGCAGGATCGGGAGCCGCGTCGGCCGCACTGGCTCGAGCGAAACCTGCAGCATGCGATTGACCCTGCCTCCCGCCTGCCGTGCGCTGACGAAATTGCGCCAGTGCGCCACCACCTGCTCGATCGGCGCCAGCGCCCGCGACGTGAGGATCGAGGCCGCGATCATCACCCCGCCCGTCGCCTGGTTCTGAATGACGAGATACGCCCCCAGTGCCAGCACGGCAGACTGCAGCAGATAGCGAAACCCCTTGGTGAGTGACCCGTAAAACGCCATGCGGTCGAACGAACGCGTCTGGGTGCGCACCAATTGTTCGGCGGCGCGGCCCCAGCGATGGGTCACCGCGTCCTGCATGCCCATGGCAAAGATAGATTCCGCATTTGTGTCGGCGTCGCGCGACAGCGCGGCCCGTTCCGCCGCTGCGGCAGTCGTCGCCATGGCAGGCCGATGCGAATTCAGCTCGTTGAGCACCAGCAACAGCGTCATCATGAGCCCACCCGCCAGCGCCAGCATGCCCAGCCAGGGATGCAGGTAAAACGCCAGCGCCAGATAGATCGGCACCCAGGGCACATCGAGCAGCGAAATCGCCCCCGGCCCGGAGACAAACATGCGCACCTGGTCGAGATCCTGCACCGGATTGCTCAGCCGCAGATGGCTCTGGTTAAGCTTCATCCGCATGGTCAGCGGAAACAGGCGCTGGCTCAGCCGGTCGTGCAGAAGTCCCCCGATGCGCCCTGCCATACGCGCCCGGATCCACTCGATGACAGCGTAAAAGCCGAACAGCACCACCACCAGCGCCGTCAGCGCCACCAGCGTTTCCGGCGAGCGGCTCGGAATGACGAGGTCATAGACCTGCAGCATGAAAACCGAGCCGGTCAGCATCAATATGTTGGAGGTGACGCTGAGCAGAAACAGCACAATCAAATGCCCACGCGCCTGGCGCACCACGTCGCCGAGCGAATTGGGGGCAGCGCTGGCAACCATCATCGACAAGACGGCCTCCTCGCGAACAACCGTGTCGTGACAAGGCGCCACCGACAGGCCCTTACCGATAGCAAGCGGGCGCGCCCCGCCTCGCTAGCTCTATCTACTTATACCAGCGCACCAAGCTAAGCAGAAAGCCGCTTATCGGCCGCCGTCCCTGCTGGCCGGGTTACTTGCCTAGATACATTGGAAAATTGCTGCCAACCGGGGCGTCGCTAGATTTTTGTCCAACACCGGCGAACCGCTGCCGGCAAGAGGGCAAGACCATGATGCAGCAGGTGACGATGGGTGAGGGCGTGGTGATCTTCCAGCCCGACCTCGTCAATCTCTACGGCTGCTCGATCGGCAGGAACAGTCGCGTCGGCAGCTTCGTGGAAATCCAGAAGAACGCCAGTGTTGGCGAGAACTGCAAGATATCGAGCCATTCCTTCATCTGCGAAGGCGTCGTTATCGAGGACGGCGTGTTCATCGGCCACGGCGTGATGTTCACCAACGACCTCTACCCGCGCGCCACCACCGAGAGTGGTGAACTGCAGGGGGCGGCCGACTGGTCCGTGGTTCCCACGCGCGTCTGCCGCAATGCCTCCATCGGCTCCAATGCCACCATCCTTGCCGGCATCACCATTGGCGAAGGCGCCCTCATCGGCGCCGGCTCCGTCGTCACCCGCGACGTTGCGCCCGGACAAACCGTCGCCGGCGTTCCCGCGCGGCCGATGCGCCACCAGGCGCCGGCCGCCCCCCAGCCTCACCAGAAAGAGCTTCAGTCATGATCGGCATCGGTGTCATTGGCTATGGATATTGGGGGCCCAATCTGGTCCGCAATTTCTCCGATATTCCCACGGTCGATTTGCGCTGGGTGTGCGATCTGCAGACCGAGCGCCTCGCCCGGTTGCGCTCGCGCTATCCGGCGGTCCAGATCACCGAGGACATGAATGACGTCCTCAACGACCCCAAGGTCGACGCAGTCGCTATCGCCACCCCGGTCTCGAGCCATTTCGAGCTGGCGATGAAGTGCCTCAAGGCGGGCAAGTCCGTCTTTGTCGAAAAGCCCATCACCGCCACCGCCGAAGAGGCCCGCCGCCTCATCGATGAAGCCGACCGGCGCGGTCTGGTCGTCGCCGTGGATCACACCTTCATCCACACCGGCGCGGTCAAGAAACTGCGCGACATCATCCGCAACGACCTCGGCGAGCTCTACTACTACGACTCCGTCCGGGTAAATTTGGGCATCTTCCAGCACGACGTCAGCGTCATGTGGGACCTTGCCGTCCATGACCTGTCCATCATGGACTATGTCATCGGCGCCCAGCCCGTCGCCGTCTCGGCGCTCGGCATGTCCCACATTGAAGGCTCGCCGGAAAACATCGCCTACCTCAACCTGCATTACGACTGCAAGTTGATGGCCCATATCCACGTCAACTGGCTGGCCCCGCTCAAGGTGCGCCGCACCCTCGTCGGCGGCAGCCGCAAGATGGTGGTCTATGACGACCTCGAGCCCAGCGAAAAAATCAAGATCTACGATCGCGGGCTGACCATTGACCCCATGGCCCCCAAGGCCGGCGAACGTCGCAATCAGATGCGCATCGGCTACCGCGCCGGCGACATGTCGGCGCCCCAGCTCGACATCACCGAAGCCCTCGGCTCCGAGCTCGCCGAATTCGTGTCCTGCGTTGAACGCGGCACCAAACCCATCGCCGACGGCGCTGCAGGCCTGCGCGTCGTCAAGATTCTCGAAGCCGCGACCCAGTCGATGGCCCAGGGCGGTTCCGTTGTCGAACTCGCCCGCGAAAAGGTGTTCTCATGATCCCGTTCCTAGACCTTCGGGCGCAATACGCCCTCATCCAGCAGCAGATCGAAAGCGCGGTCACCAATGTCCTGCGCTCCGGCCATTACGTGCTGGGCGATGAAGTGAAAGCCTTCGAGGAAGAGTTCGCGTACTATTGCGGCACGCGCCACGCCATTGCCGTCAATACCGGCACCAGCGCGCTCCATCTCGCGCTCATTGCCGCCGGCATCAAGGCGGGCGACGAGGTCATCACTTCCCCCTTCACCTTCATCGCCTCGGCCGCCGCCATCCGCTATATCGGTGCCCGCCCGGTTTTCGTGGACATCGATCCTACAACGTTCAACATCGATCCCAACAAGATCGAAGCGGCCATCACTCCGCGCACCAAGGCCATCCTGCCAGTGCATCTTTACGGGCAAATGGCGCCGATGAACGACATCCTCATCATCGCCGCCCGCCACGGCCTCGCGGTCATCGAAGATGCCTGCCAGGCCCATGGCGCCGAATATGATCGCCAGCGCGCCGGCAGTATCGGGGTCTCGGGCTGTTTCAGCTTCTATCCCGGCAAAAACCTTGGCGCCTATGGCGAAGGCGGCATCGTCGTCACCAGCAATGACGAACAGGCGCGAAAAATCCGCATGCTCCGCGACTGGGGCCAGGAGCGCCGTTACCACCACGTCATGGAAGGCTATAATTACCGCATGGACGCCATTCAGGGCGCCATCTTGCGGGTCAAGCTCCGTCAGCTCGAAGAGTGGACCGAGGCCCGCCGCGCCCGCGCCCGCCTCTACACAAAACTGCTCGCCGGGTCCGATGTGATCACCCCCGCCGAAATGGAGGGCAATCGCCACGTCTGGCACGTCTTTGCCGTCCGCAGCACGGATCGCGACGGCCTGCGCGCCCGCCTCCTGCACGAGGGCATCGAAACTGGTCTTCATTATCCGGTGCCGGTGCACCTCCAGCCCGCCTATGCTGATCTCGGCCAACAGCGCGGCGATTTTCCTGAGGCTGAGGCCGCCGCCGACAGCGTGCTCTCCCTCCCCCTTTATCCGGAACTGTCCGAACGCGATGTCGCCTACATCGCCGATGCGGTGAGGCAAGATGTCTACGCTGCTTGACGAACCCGCCATCGCCCGCACGGTCAAGGCCATTCACGGCCGGAACACGTCCGCTAGCGACCCTGCCTTCGAGGCCGGCTTTGCCGAATGGCTGGCCGAAAATTACGACGGGCACCTGCTGGACGCCTATGCGCGCTTTGCCACCGGCGACGGCCGGCTAGATGCGCTGATGCGAAAACTGATCTTCAAGGCTGGCGCCCGCGCCTGCGGGTCAGGCCTGCAAGTCGGCAGCCAGGTTGGCTTCAAGCATCTCGAAACCTTCGAAATCGGCACCAATGTCTTCATCGGCGCCGGCGCCTATATCCAGGGCCGCTTTGATGGCCATTGCAAGATCGGCAATCAGGTCTGGATTGGCCCGCAGGCCTATTTCGACGCCCGCAATCTCGAGCTTGGCGATCACGTCGGCTGGGGGCCCGGCGCCAAAGTGCTGGGCTCCCAGCACACCGGCCTGCCCACCGATGTCCCGGTTATCGCCACCGATCTCGAAATCAAGCCGGTCCGCATCGGCGCGGGCGCCGATATCGGCACCAATGCCACCATCCTGCCCGGCGTCACCATTGGCGAAGGCGCCATCATCGGAGCCGGCGCCGTCGTCAACACCGATATCCCCCCTTTTACCGTAGCCGCCGGCGTCCCCGCCCGCGTGCTGCGCCAGCGCTGAACCAGAAGGATTTTTCAGTCATGAGAGGCAAGCGCATTCTGATCACTGGCGGCGCCGGACTGATCGGCTCCCACATCGCCGACCTGGTCGCGCTCGAGGCGCCGGCCGAGATCGTCATCCTCGACAATTTCGTGCGCGGGCGCCTCGATAACCTCGAAACCGCCCGGCGCCTGGCCAATGTCACCATTGTCGAGGGCGACATCCGCGACACTGCCAAAGTCGCCGAGACCATGGCCGGCATCGACATTCTCTTCCACCAGGCCGCAATCCGCATCACCCAATGCGCCGAAGAACCGCGTCTTGCCCATGACGTTCTCGCCACCGGCACCTTCAACGTGCTCGAAGCCGCAGTGAACGCCGGCGTTCAAAAAGTCGTCGCCGCCTCCTCCGCCTCGGTGCTGGGCGCCGCCGACATTTACCCCACCACCGAAGAGCACCATTCCTACAACAACCGCACCATCTACGGCGCCGCCAAGGTCTATAACGAAGCCCTCTTGCGCAGTTTCAACGAGATGTACGGCCTCAAATACGTCGCCCTGCGCTATTTCAACGTCTATGGCCCGCGCATGGATGTGCACGGCGCCTATACCGAAGTGCTGATCCGCTGGATGGAGCGCATCGCCGCGGGCCTGCCCCCCATCATCATGGGCGATGGCACCCAGACCATGGATTTCGTCCATGTCCGGGATATTGCCCGCGCCAATATGCTGGCGGCCCAATCCGATATCAGCGACGAGGTTTTTAACGTCGCCAGCGGCAGCGAGATCAGCCTGCGCGACCTCGCACAGCTCCTGCTTGACGTAATGGGCTCCTCCCTGACGCCCATCCACGAGCCCGCCCGCAAGGTGAACCCCGTGCCCCGTCGCCTGGCCTCCACGGTGAAAGCCGCGCGCGATATCGGTTTTAGCACCCAGATCTCGCTCGAGGCCGGCATGGCCGATCTCGTCTCCTGGTGGCAGGCCAGCCGCATGACGCAACGGAGTGAAGTGGCATGAACAAGCCCATGCGCCAGCTCCCCGTCGCCCGGCCGGTCCTCGGCGAGGAAGAGGCCGTGGCCACGCGCCGCGTCATCCTCTCCGGCTGGGTCACCCAGGGACCGGAAGTCGCCCGGTTCGAGGAAGAATTCGCCACCTATGTCGGCGCCCCACATGCCTGCGCCGTCTCCAATTGCACGACGGCGCTGCACATGGCGCTGATCGCCATCGGCATCCAGCCGGGCGATGAGGTGATCACTGTCAGCCATTCCTTCATCGCCACGGCCAATGCCATCCGCTATTGCGGTGCCGTGCCGGTCTTTGTCGACATTGCCGAAAATAGCTTCAACATTGACCCCGAAAAGATCGCCGCCGCCATCACCCCGCGCACCAAAGCGATCCTCTGCGTCCACCAACTCGGCATGCCCTGCGATCTCGCCGCCATCATGGCCATCGCCGCCGAACGTGGTTTGAAGGTCATCGAGGACGCCGCCTGCGCTTCAGGCAGCGAGATCTTGGTCGACGGGAACTGGCAGCGCATCGGCCGCTCGCATGCCGACATCGCCTGCTTCTCCTTCCACCCGCGCAAAGTCATCACCACCGGCGACGGCGGCATGCTGACCACACGCAATCCCGAATACGACCGGCACTTCCGGCTCCTGCGCCAACACGCCATGAGCGTGCCGGACACCGTCCGCCACGGCGCGGCGAAAGTGATCTTCGAGAGCTACGAAACCCTCGGCTATAATTACCGCATGACCGACGTGCAGGCCGCCATCGGCCGCGTCCAGCTTTCGCGCCTGCCTGAAATCCTCTCCCGCCGCCGCTTTCTCGCCGCGCTCTACACCACCCGCCTCTCGGCCCTCGATGTCCAGCCGCCCGTCGAACCCGACTGGGCCCGCAGCAATTGGCAGAGCTATTGCGTGACCCTTCCGGAGGGCGCCGATCAGGTCCGCATCATGCAGGCCCTGCTCGATCGCAACATCTCCACCCGTCGCGGCGTCATGAACACCCATCTCGAGCCGGCCTATGCAGCGCCGGGCCTGTTCCGCACCGCCGGTGACCTCACGCGCTCCGAAAAAGCGCAAAACAATACGATCATCCTGCCGCTCTATGTGCAGATGAGCGATGACGACGTGCACTACGTCGTCGACGAGCTGGCGGCAACCCTCGCCGCCTGAGCCTGGACTCCGCGCCCAGGCGGGCCGCCGTTCCCCCCGAACGGCGGCCTTTTCTTATGCAGTTTCCGGTCGATAGCCGACAACGCGATAAATCAGCGGCCGCACTGGCGAGGGGATCCACTTTTCCGGAAAGATGCGGACAAGTTGGGAGAGCGACATCCAGCAGGCCACCGCTGTCACGCCCAATCCGATCAGAACACCTTCCAATCCCGGCAGATATTCAGCGGCGCCGAGCGCAACGACGACCTGCAAAAGGAACAAACTGGCGAGTTGAACATTCTCGGAAGACCAGACAAAGCCGGTCAGCCGCCCGACGAGGATATTGATTAACACGCCATGCCAAATATAGAGACCAGCAAAAGCAATGCCGGCCCCTTGAAGGCCCAGCGTGTCTATCAGGATATAGGCCAGCCCGACATGAACCGTCGTGGCGGCGACCTCGGTCCAGAAGAACATCGCCTGCTTGCCCTTGGCGAGGATCAGATACCCCATCGGCCAGGCCATCACCCGAAGCAGCATGCCCAGACACAGCCAGCGCAGGACCGGAACGGCGTCTGCGAAAGCGCTCGAGTAAAAGGCAATGATCACCAGCGGCGAGAGCGCGATGGTCGCCAGCAGCCCCGGACCGGCCAGCAGCATGCTGACGCGCGCCTGCTCGTTGACCAGCCTATTGGCAGCTGCATGGTCATTGGCGAGCCTCGACAGGCGCGGATAGAAATCGGTCCCCATCGCCTGGAGGATAAAGCCGACGTAGATGCCGCCCAGCGCCCACGCGGCCTGGTAATTGCCGGCAGCCTCCAATCCGTCGTGCTGCGTCACCAGAACGCGAATCGCCAGGGCGGCGCCGACCGTCAGTATGCCGCTCGCCATGAAAGCAAACCCCAGACCGAGCAAAACACGCGTCTCGGCACTGAAAGACGACCACCGCAGCTTCGCTCGCGGCAATTTGATCTGGCGAGCATACCAGATCGCCGCCAGCCAAGAGGTGAAGGCCATCGCGACCAGCGATAACACGACCCCGGCCTCACCGAGGAAATAGACAAGGACAATCGCCACCACAGTATTGAGAACGGCGCCCAGGACCGTCATGCGCGCCAGATCTCCCATGCGCCGGCTGCCCTGAATAAGGGCGAAGGGAGATCCGGCAATGATGCGCAGGAACAGGGCGGCACCAAGCAGCCCGATCGCGGGCGCATTGGCCTCCGTGCCGAAGGTCAGCACCGAGACGGGGCCTGCCAGGAGAAAGAGGAGCACCGCTCCGATGACCCCGAGCAGGATCGAAAGTCGAGAAATTGTCTGCGCCACCAAGGCGATGCGCGCCGTATCGGCCTCGGCCACGGCGATCGCTACCTGCCTGACTCCACTAGACTGCACACCCATGCCGGCGATGCCGGCACCCAGATCGAGGATGACATTATAAAGACCGAACAGACCAACGCCGGTTGGACCAAGCAACACCGCCAGGACTTTTATCCGCAAAATCGACAGCGCAATGCTGATCATTTGCGAGAGCCCGATAACCGACATCGACTTGATGATGTCGCCGTAGCGCCGGCTCTCCTCCCTCTGTTCGTCCCCTGCGGCACCCATGCGATCGCTCCGATACTGGTCTGGTCACAATGTTGCGGAGCCGTTCGATGGGGGCAATCAACCAAGCCGTGGCCTTTCGATGCGATTCTACATCGTCCTGGCTAAGCGCCTCGTCCGGCCCTTGGCCAAACCCGTGCCAGCTGGGACTTTTCCGCGCATTGCCGCGGAAAGGCACCGGCCGACCGCGCCCTTAGGGTGTAACCCATATGGTCTGCGGTCACCCCTCTTGACGGCGTTCTCTAAATCGAACGCAGCCAACCTTTTGAACTATTTTATGAAAACTTGATGCGAGTCACGCACGTGTCACGCCAACTGTGATCAGGTCGTCCGGTAAGTAAATCTACCGTTCAAATGAGGGATAAGATGGTCGAACCATCCAGCGTCGAAGAGTCAGGTGCATACGCTTTTTGGCAGAACACAACAATGCAAAGTACAGGAAAGTCGGGAATACTTATTCTCGGCGACACGGGCGTAGCATTCCAGAGCCTTCTCAGCTCAATGCAGAAATGTTTCCCGTCGGTCAAAATCGTCCTGTCCAGTCAGATACCAGATGATGACAGCGCAGAATTTGAACCGCGCCTCATTCTTATCGACGCCTTCGCCTTCCGCAGTGTCTCCACACTGATGGGCGAATGCCGCGAAAATTACCCGAATGCCCAGATTGCCCTCATGGTCGAGGGTGGCTGGAATGATGATCCTGCCTTGCGCGCTGTTGTAGCAGAACGCGCCATCCAGGGCCTCGTCCCGTTCAATCTGCCGATCAATGTCTGGCTTGCCACGATCTGGTTGCTTTTGAATGGCGGCGAATATTTCCCGCATGTGGTCTCGCCGCGCTCTGCTGCTCGGGGCTTCCTGTCCCGTCGCGGTCCAAGCAACGCATCCGATCCGCACGCGGACTCGGCAGGCGTACTGTCCTCTCGTGAGGCAGAAGTTCTCGAACTGATGTCCGACGGGCTGCAGAACAAGATCATCGCCTCGAAGATGGCCTTGTCCGAGCACACGGTCAAAGTCCACGTTCACAACATTATCCGCAAGTTGAAGGTGCACAACCGGACCCAGGCCGCAGCAGTGTTCCGCTCGCTCGACCGCCGTCCGCTCTACGACACCCCTTCGATTCGCACCTCTGCGTAAGTGTGGTACATTAGAAAGATGAAGTGGCGAGGACATATGTGACAGAAATATTGACAGAATTGATCACGCGCCGGGGGGCGTATCGGATCAAACCCCTTCTTTAATAATCTAAACGCGGGTCGTTAGGTTATGCGCGATATCAACAATAACACTACAAATGTAACTATAAGACTACTCGGTGACTGCAACGTCTTCGCTTCAGGGAAAATTGTCTACCCCACTTTCCACTTTCTGCGAATACTTTCTTATCTCATCATCGAGGGCCGAGGGCAGCCAATCTCTCGCAGACGCATAGCAAATCTGATTTGGTCCGAGGGAGCGTCGGAGCAAGTCAGTGCGGATGTGCGCCAGACCGTGGCCAGGATTCGGCGCTTTCAGCAGGAGCATGGCTTTCAGCTGCTGACCAGCGATGCCAATATGGTCTGGCTCACGGAGCAGGATGACGTCTACACAGACCTGATCGAGTTCCGTAGTCTCATTGCGACGCCCGGGCCCAAGGCTTGGGTCCGCCTCTGCGAGATTTACGGCGGCGACCTTCTGGGGGCCCATAAACCGGCCGGCCAGGGGTTCGAGGAATGGCTCGATCATCACCGGACCGCACTGCGTTTTGACTTCATAAACGCCATCTCGCAGGCCGTCCTGCCCACCAGCCTGCTCACCCATCAGGAGCGTCACTTCTGTGCGACGCGCCTCCTGGATGAGGACCCCTTCCACGAGGGCGCGCATCGCGCGCTCATGTATGAGGCGGCCCTCAATGGCGATTTCACGCTGCTGCGCCATGTCTACGAACAGTGCAGCAGCCTGCTCAATCGCGAGCTGGGCGTAAACCCGACCGCTGAAACGGTCGCCTTCTACAAGAGCCTGTTGAGCAGAGCCTCTGCGGTTTAATCAATCCCGCAGCCGGCTCAGCAGACGCTCGGCGATATAGTCCGCAATGGGAAGCGAGGAGGTCGCCGCGGGCGAGGGCGCATTGCACACATGCAGCATGCGCGCCGTCTCGAGGACGAGAAAATCCTGCACCATTGCGCCGTCGCGGCGCACTGCCTGGGCCCGTATGCCGGCCCGCATCGGCATGAGGTCGGCGATCTCCAGCTGGGGGCAATATTTGCGACAGGCAGCAAGATAGCGGCTGGCGAGCAGACTATTGCCCATCTCATCCAGTCCGGATTTGAGATTCTTGCGGATCAGCCTCCAGAGCCCGGGGAACCGCAGTTCGTCGGCCATGTCGCGCAGCGACACCGCCCCCTTGGCATAGCCTTCCCGCGCCAAGCCCAGCACTGCATTGGGCCCGAGACTGATACTGCCGTCGATCATCGGCGTCAGGTGAATGCCCAGAAATGGCAGGTCCGGATCGGGCACCGGATAGATCATGGCATGGACAAGCCCCTTCCGATGCGGCGGCAGCCGGTAATATTCGCCCCGGAACGGAACGATGGCGAAATCGACATCCATCCCGGCCATGCGCGCCACCCTGTCCGATTGTAACCCCGCACAGGCGATCAGCGCCGAGGTGGTCATGCTGAGATCACCAAGGTCGAGTTCCACCGTCGCCATGCGCTCGCGGATCGCCACCGGCGCCGTGCCCATGGCGATCTCCCCGCCCAGAACACGCACGTCCTCGGCCATCGCCGCCAGCACCGCCCCATAATTCACGATCGCCGAGGACGGCACATGCAGGCCCGCCAGCCCTTCAATGGCCGGCTCCCTCCGCGAAATCTCTGCCCCCGTCAGCGCCTCCACCGCAATGCCGTGGACCTGCGCCCTTCCCTCGAGCGCCCGCAGCCGCTCCACCTCGAGCGGCGAGGTCGCGACGATCAGCTTGCCGCGATCTTCAAAGGCAATGCCCTTGGCCTGGCAATATTCCTTGGTCCGCGCCATTCCGGCCCGACAGAGCTTCGCCTTGAGGCTTCCCGGCGCATAGTAGATCCCAGAATGGATCACACCGGAATTGCGCCCGGTCTGGTGGAGGCCAAGCTGATCTTCCTTTTCCAGCACGATGAGCTTCGCGCCCGGCCATGCCATGAGCAGCGCCCGGGCCGTTGCCAACCCGACAATGCCACCGCCGATGACACAGAGATCGTAATGCATGTCTGCGTCCTCAAACGAACCGCTTGTCCCAAGACTCCGGCAGTCGCCGGCCGGCGTCAATGCGCCTTGAGCAACACCATTTCGCTGGCAATCCTCTGGGCCACTTCCGTAGCGCTTTGCTGCCAGGAGGGCATGGCCCAGCTGAAGCGGCGCTCAAAGAGGGCAGAAACCAGCGGCGAGGCCACGGGCCGTTGCGCCGCCGCCTTGTAGTCATCGCCCGAAATCTCGGCCACGTCCGCCCAGGGACCGCCCACCGCCCGGCTCGCCGCAAACACATGTCGCGCCAGCCCGGCCCAGCTGGTGCTCCCCCGGCAGGTCAGGTGATAGAGCCCGTAATTGCGCTCATCGATCCGACCGGCGATGTGGAGGATGGCCTCGGCCACATCGAGCATCGAGGTTGGCGAGCCATAGCGGTCGCCAACCACATTGACCGTCTTCTTTGTCGTGGCGAGGTTGAGCATGGTGCGGATGAAATTGCCGCCATAGGGACTGTGCGCCCAGGCCGTCCGCAGGATGACGCTGTTCGGATTGGCCGCGCTCACCGCCAGCTCGCCTGCATATTTGGAAAGGCCATAGGCGCTCAGCGGCGACGCCGGATCGCCCTCGTCATAGGGTTTGGTCTTGTCCCCGGCAAAGACATAGTCGCTCGAAATATGGACCACGCTGGCCCCGACCCGCTCGGCTGCCGCCGCCAGCGCGCCCGCGCCGTCACAATTGATCGCAAAGGCCTCCGTGGGCTCGCTCTCGGCCTTGTCGACCGCCGTGTAGGCCGCCGCCGAGATCACCATCTCGGGCCGCACCTCTTCGAGCACCGGCAGCAGGGTCTCGGTCCGCATTAGGTCCAGCTCCGGTCGCCCGATGGCGATCAGCTCGATATCCCCGCGCAGCGCAGCCTTTTCCATCAGGCAGCGCGCCAGCTGCCCGCTCCTGCCGCTCACCAATATTCTCATGAGGCCAAAGCCTTGCCCCGCCGCGCCGTGGCCTCCCCGGAGTGCTGAAGCTCCCGCCACCAGCTGGCATTGGCCAGATACCAGTCCACAGTCTTGCCAAGACCGCTCTCCAGCGTCTCCACCGGTGTCCAGCCCAGCTCCCGCTCGATCTTGGATATATCCATGGCATAGCGCCGGTCATGCCCGGGCCGATCGGCTACAAAACTGATGAGATCGCCGTAAAGCGCGCCCTGCGCTCGCGGCACGCGCGCATCGAGCAGTGCGCAAATGGCCTCCACCATCTCGAGATTGGAGCATTCCGCCCTGCCCCCGATATTGTAGCTCTCGCCCACCGTGCCCCGCGCGCTCACCAGCGCCAGTGCCCGCGCATGATCCTCGACATAGAGCCAGTCACGCACATTGCTGCCCGTGCCATAGACCGGCAGCGGCTTCTCGGCGAGCGCACTGAGGATCATCAGCGGGATGAGCTTTTCGGGGAAATGATAGGGCCCGTAATTGTTCGAGCAATTGGTCAGCACCACCGGCAGGCCATAGGTGTGATGCCAGGCCCGCGCCAGATGGTCCGATGCGGCCTTCGATGCCGAATAGGGCGAGGACGGCGCATAGGGCGTCGTTTCCGAAAACAGGCTCCCGTCAAACGGCAGGTCACCAAAAACCTCGTCGGTCGAGATATGGTGGAAGCGGAATTCCTTCTGCCCCTCCGGCGAAAGCCCCTGCCAATAGGTCAGCGCCGCGTGCAGCAGCACATAGGTGCCCACCACATTGGTCTCGACGAATGTCCCCGGCCCATCGATCGAGCGGTCTACATGGGTTTCCGCCGCCAGATGCATGACATGGTCGATGTCGTGCTCGGCGAGCAGCCCGCTCACCAGTGCCCCATCGCAGATATCGCCGCGCACAAAGGTGAAATTGCGCCGCCCCTCGAGCCCAGCCAACGACGCCAGATTGCCGGCATAGGTCAGCTTGTCGAGCACGACCACGACATTGTCCGGATCCTCCATCAGATGCCGGCACACGGCCGAACCGATAAAGCCGGCGCCGCCGGTCACCAAAACCCTCATGCCTCTTCCTCCAGCACCTGCGTGAGATCGGACGCATCCAGCGTCGGCGCCAATCGGTCTTTTTCGGAAAGCTGCATCTCGGACGCATCGACCGGCCAGTCGATGGCGAGGCGCGGATCATCGAACCGCACCGCCCGCTCATGCTCGCGGCTATAGGGCCGCGACACCTTGTAGATCACCTCTGTGTCCGGCTCGAGCGTCACGAAACCATGGGCATAGCCCGCCGGCACCAGCAGCTGGTTCCACCGTTCCGCCGAAAGCTCCACACCCACCCAACGCCCGAACGTCGGCGACGCCGGATGAATGTCAGCGGCCACATCGAAGATCGACCCGCGCACCACCCGAACCAGCTTGGCCTGCGCAAACGGCCGCAATTGATAGTGCAGCCCCCGCATCACCCCGCGCTGGCGCGACACCGAATGATTGTCCTGCACGAATGTGGTCGTAATCCCATGCCGGGCAAAATCCTCGGCATTGAACACCTCGCAAAAACTGCCCCGTTCATCGCCATGCTTTTGCGGCTGGATTTCCAGCACACCGGCCAGCCCGGTCTGTCGTACCGAAATACTCACAGCGCCAGCTCCCCGATCCGCCGCTTGAGATAGGTGGCGTAGCGCGATCCTCCCAGCTGCCGCGCCCGTTCCATCGCCCGGTCGGCATCAAGCCAGCCGAGTTCGAGCCCGATCTCCTCAAGACAGGCGATCTGCATCCCCTGCCGCTGCTCGATCGTGCGCACGAACGACGCCGCGTCATGGAGGCTCTCATGCGTCCCCGTATCGAGCCAGGCATAGCCCCGCCCGAGCCGCGCGACATTGAGCAGGCCCCTTTGCAGATAGTCATTATTGACCGAGGTAATCTCGAGCTCCCCGCGCGCCGAGGGCTTTGTCGCCGCCGCCACTTCCACCACGTCATTGGGATAGAAATAGAGCCCGGTGACCGCCCAGTCCGACTCCGGAAACTCCGGCTTCTCGACAATGCGCGCGGCCTTGCCGGTGCACTGGTCAAAGGTCACCACGCCATAGCGCTGCGGATCATCCACCTGATAGGCAAAGATCGTGGCGCCATCCTGCCGCGCCGCCGCCGTCTTTGTGAGATCGGCCAGCCCGTCACCGAAATAAAGATTGTCCCCCAGGATCATCGCCACGGGATCGTCGCCGATAAACTCCCGCCCGATGATAAACGCCTCCGCCAACCCATTGGGCTGGGCCTGTTCGGCATAGGAAAGTGTGATCCCGAACGCGCTGCCATCGCCCAGCAGCGCCTCAAAACAGGGCAGATCCCGCGGCGTCGATATGATGAGGATTTCCCGGATCCCCGCCCGCATCAGCACGCTGAGCGGATAATAGACCATGGGCTTGTCGTAGATCGGCAGGATCTGTTTCGAGATCGCCAACGTCAGCGGATAAAGCCGCGTCCCGCTCCCCCCCGCCAGGATGATGCCCTTCACAACCGACCTCCCACACAGCACGAGCCTGCATGGGACCATCAGCGATCAAGACAAGAAATCGACCGTCCGGCCAAAACCCCATAGCCGTTAGAGCTATCAAGCGTTGGGGAAGGATGACCGCCCCCCCACCCAACCTCCCCCTGAAGAAGGGGGAGGAGCCACATCGTGTACGTGGCACGCTCAAGCCACACCCACCAGCCCAGTCCCTCCCCTTACCAGGGGGAGGCTAGGTGGGGTCAAGCAGTGCATTGGGGCCCGAACGCCCCGATCTAACGTCTAAAAACCCTACCCCACGACCTTCCCGCCCAGCATCGGCTGGGCCACACCTGTCGTGGTTGGGAAACTGATCGGCAGCCCGCGCACAACCCGCGCGGCCAGCAGCCCGAAGCACTCCGCTTCCACCGCATCGCCGCGCCAACCCACACTGTCGGCATTCACCGCCTCGACCCCGGCGCGTTCGCCAAGCATCTTCATCAGCGTCGGATTGTGCCGCCCGCCACCCGACACGATCAGCCGCGTCGGCCGGCTCGGCAACAGGTCCAGCGCCTTGCCCACGGCCCCGGCGGTGAACGCCGTCAACGTTGCCGCCCCGGTCGCATCATCGAGCCCGTCAGCCATGCTGGCCGGGAAATCGAACCGGTCGAGTGACTTTGGATAGGCCGCCGCGAGATATTTGTGCTCAAGCAGCTTTGCCAGCCGCTCCTCATCCACCGATCCGGTCGCCGCCAATGCGCCATCCCGGTCCATTTCCCCAAGCCCGCGCGCCTTCATGAAGTCGTTGATCGGGGCATTGGCCGGACCGGTGTCAAATGCCACCAGCACATCCTCGCCATCCCAATAGGTCACATTGGCCACGCCACCGAGATTGAGCACGGCCGTGTCCTTGGCCACGCCCAGTTTTCGCAGCAGCGCCCGGTGATAGGTGGCGGCCAGCGGCGCGCCCTGCCCGCCCGATTTCACATCGGCGCTGCGGAAATCATAGACCACCTTGGTGCCCAGCATCTCGGCCATCAGCGCCCCGTCGCCCAGCTGGCGCGTATCGCCGATCCGCCCCGGCTGCGGCGCGCGGTGCAACACCGTCTGGCCGTGGAACCCGACCACGCCGATATCGGCCATCGTCATGCCCGATGCCGCCACGAAATCCAGCACCGCCTGCGACTGTGCCTTGGTCAGTGCCGCTTCTGCCCGCGCAAAAATCTCCGGCTCCGGCCCCTCGAAATTCCACGCCCGCGCCGCCGCCAGCGTCTCTTCGAGCAGCGCGCGCACCTCGGCATTGTAGGGGGCCAGCGTATAGGGCCCGAACTCGGCGATGGTCTCGCCATCGGTCTTGAGCATGGCAATGTCGATATTGCCGTCGAGCACGGTGCCGGTCATCAGGCCGATGGTCCAGATCGGTTCCATGGCAGAAATCCTTATTTGGCGTTGATGCAGTCGCTGACAGCGCGACGCAGGGCAAAGATGCCGCTATCGAAATGGCGGGTGGGGTGAACGCGATTGGTGAGCAGCGTCCACGAGTGGCCGCGCTCGAAATCGATCCAGAGCCCGGTCCCGGTAAAGCCGGTGTGGCCGATTGTTGCTTTGGAAGCGAGCTCGCCCCCCGACCACCCCTCATAGGGCCGCTCCCAGCCATGCGTCCGGCGGCCAAACACCGGCGTGCGCATCAGCTCGACCGCCTTGGCAAAGTCTCCGGTGGCGGTCAGCGCGTCATGGCCGAAATCGAGCACAGCCGAAACGGTACCGAAGAGCCCGGCATGGCCAGCCCCCTGCAGCGCCGAGCAGTTCTCGTCATGCACTTCCCCGCAGAGCACTCGACCCCGCCAGGCGCAATATTCGGTGGCCGCGGCCGTGTCAGGCGCCGCGCCCCAGGCAAAGCCATCCCGTGGCGCGATATTGCGGATGCTCGTGCCCGCCAGCCGCTCAATGGCAATGCCGAGCAGGATATAATTGATATCCGAATAGACCGATGGCCCCGCCGGCCAGTCCCGCTGCAGCACGAAATGCCGCAAGAGGTTGGGGTCGCTCCCATAGGTATAGAGCGGAAACACCCCCGGAAACGGCGTCTGGTGCCCGAGGCACTGCCGGAAGGTGATTTTGCGCTGCCAATTGTCAGCATTGTACTGCGCAAAGTCCGGAATGACCGAAGTCAGCGGCGCATCAAGATCAATCGTGCCCGCATTGGCCAGCTCGAGAATTTTCGGCGTCGTGAACAGCACCTTGGTCAGCGAGGCGAGGTCAAACCAAATGTCTTCGCTGATCGGGCGCGACGCCGGCACTTTCTGCGCCTCGCCAATGGCGCGCACCATCCGATTGCCCGCGCCATCGACATGGCCGAGCACGCCGCCGGGGATTTTTCCGGCAGCGACGGCATCGGCCAGAAGGCTAAAGGCCCTGTCAAACTTGTCGTGCATCAGCTTTCCGCCCTTGCCAGATGATCCTCACCCACCTCGACCCAGCTGGCGAGCTTTGGCTCGTATCCCTTCGGACGGATCAGCGAGGGCACGGCCGTGGTGTCGACATCATAGCGCTGCCGCCGCCGCTCCATGCCCGGCACGGCTGCGATCAGCCGCTTGGTATAGGAATGGTGCGGCCGCGCTAGCACTGCCTCGGCTGCCCCGATCTCCACCACCTGCCCGGCATACATCACCGCCACGCGGTGCGCGATGCGCTCCACCACGGCCATGTCGTGCGAGATGAAGAGATAGGCGAGACCAAATTCGTGTTGCAGATCAATCAGAAGATCGAGCACACGCGCCTGCACCGACACGTCCAGCGCCGACACCGCCTCGTCCAGCACCACCACATCCGGGTTCAGCATCAGCGCCCGCGCAATGCAGAGGCGCTGCCGCTGCCCGCCCGAAAACTGGTGCGGGTAGCGCTCCAGCACATCGGCCGAAAGCCCCACGCGCTCGAGCAGGAACACCATGCGTTCGCGCAATTTGTCGTCCACGCGCTGCCCCGCCGCGATCGCCGGCTCGGCCATCAGGCTTTCGACATTGAGCCGCGGGTTGAGCGAAGCAAACGGGTCCTGGAACACCATCTGCACCGGCCGGTTGGACTTGCCAGGCGCGGTTTCAATCTTGCCGCGGGTCGCCTCGACCAGCCCGAGAATAGCCCGCGCGGTCGTCGATTTCCCCGAGCCGCTTTCGCCAACAATGGCAAGGGTTTCCCCGGCCACCAGATCGAAATCCACCCCTTCAACGGCGTGGATCGCGCCCTTGTTCTTGGCGAAAAACCCGCTGCCCGTTGGGAAGCGCACGGTCAAATTCTCGACCGCCACTACCGGCTTGCGCTCGCCTGCCGGCTGGTCCCGCCGGATTGAGGTGCCGCCATCAAAATGCGGCACTGCGTTGAGCAGATGCCTGGTGTACTCATGCTGCGGATTGTCGAGTACTTCGTCCGTAGGCCCCTGCTCCACGGCCAGCCCATGCTGCATCACCATGATCTGGTCCGCGATGCCGGCGACGAGCCCCATGTCATGGGTGATGAAGATCATCGCCATGTTGAGTTCGGTCTTGAGCTCGGCCAGCAGCGCCATGATCTGGGCCTGCACCGTCACATCGAGCGCCGTGGTCGGCTCGTCAGCGATCAGCAGACGCGGATTTCCGGCCAGCGCCATGGCGATCATCACGCGTTGGCGCATGCCGCCCGAAAGCTGGTGCGGATAATATTTCAAGCGCTCCGCCGCGTCGGGAATACGCACGCGCTCCAGCGCTTCCTGCGCCGCCTTCTTGGCCGCCGCACCTTCGAGCCCGCGGTTGAGCCGGAAGGCTTCCTCGATCTGCTGCCCGATGGTGTGCACCGGATTGAGCGAGGTCATCGGCTCCTGGAAGATCATGGCGATCTCGCTACCGCGAATGCCCGTGAGCACATCTTCGCCCGCAGCGATGAGGTCGAGCACCGACCCATCCGCGCGTTGCAGATCCATCGACCCGCCAACAATCCGGCCACCGCCGAAATCGACAAGCCGGTTGATCGACAGCGACGTCACCGATTTGCCCGAACCGCTCTCGCCCACAATGGCAAGGGTTTCACCCGCCTTGAGCTCGAAACTAACACCCTTGACCACCGGGTTTTCGGCCGCCGATTTACCGAAGCCGACCTTAAGGTCCCGTACAGAGAGAAGCGAAGTCATGATGCTCTCCCCTGGCTCTTGGGATCGAGAATATCGCGCAAGGCGTCTCCGAAGAGGTTGAAGCCCAGAATACCGAGCATGATGGTGAGGCCCGGGAAGGCCAGGAGCCACGGCGCCTGCTGCATCAGATTGCGTGCCTCGCTCATCATCAGTCCCAGCGAGGGTGCCGGGGGCTGCGTGCCGAGGCCAAGGAAGCTCAGGCCCGCTTCGGTAAGAAGGGCCCAGGCCAGCGCCAAGGTCACTTGCACGGTTAGCGGCGCGACGAGATTGAGCAGCAGATGCCGGCTCATGATGTAGCGCTGCGAGCTGCCAAAAGTGCGCGCCGCGTCAACAAAATCACGGCGCTTGAGCGACAGCGTCGGCCCCCGCACCACGCGCGCAAAGATCGGCGTATAGACCGAGGCAATGGCAACCACACTGGTCATGGTCCCCGGCCCGACAATGGCGATGATCAGCAGCGCCAGGAGGATTGCCGGAAACGCCAGCAGCACGTCCATCGAGCGCATGAAGACGCCATCGAGCCACCCGCCCCACCATCCGGCGAGAAGGCCAATGATGGTCCCAAGCAGCGTCGCCAGCCCCACCGAGGCAAAGGCGATGACGAAGGACTGCCCGATACCGGCCATGAGACGGCTCGCCGTATCGCGCCCAAAGAGGTCGGTGCCCATGAGATAGGTCTCATTGGGCGGCTTCAGCCGATCGACGCGAAATTGCTGGATCGGATCATGCGGCGTGAAGCCGAAAGAACCGCAGACCGCCAGGATGAGATAGACGAGGATAATAGCCGCGCCGATACGGCCGGTCGGATGGGCCGCGATGGCCTTGAGAATGCGCATCAGCGGGCTCCCAGACGAATACGGGGATCGAGCGCCGCATAGGCAAGGTCGACCAAGAGGTTCACCACAAGGAAGTTGAAGGCGATAAAGAGCACGCACCCCTGCACCAGCGCATAGTCACGCTGGCCGATGGCTTCGAGCGTGAGGCGCCCCAGCCCCGGCAGGGCAAAGATCTGCTCGACGATGACAGCGCCACCAAGGAGATAGCCGAATTCGACGCCGCTCAGCGTCACCACGGGAATAAGCGCATTGGGCAGCGCATGGCGCCAGATCACATTCCGCTTGGGCACGCCCTTGGCGCGCGCCGTGCGGATATAGTCGTCGCTCAGGACATCGAGCATGGCCGAGCGCGAAATGCGCGTCACCGAGGCGGCAAAGGCAAAGCCCAGCGTAACGGCGGGGAAAATCAGCTGCGCCAGATTGGCCATTGGATCGACCCAGAAGGGCACGAAGCTGCCCATGGTCGGGATGTAGCCAAAATAGACCGAGAGCACATAGATGATGACGAGGCCGACGACAAAGCCCGGCGTCGACTGGCCCAGCATGGCAAAGATGCGCACCACCACGTCGGTGGATTTTTCGGCCCGCGTCGCGGCCAGCACACCGGCCGGAATGCCGATCGCCAGCGCGATCACCATGGACATCAGCGCCATCTGCAGCGTCAGCGGAAAGCGCTCGAGAATAATGGTCATGACCGAACGGCCATGCGTCACCGATATGCCGAGATCACCCTGCACCACACCCGCCAGCCAGCGGCCATACTGGACGATAACCGGCTGATCGATACCGAAATACACCGCCAGCGCCTGGCGCTGGGCCGGCGTCAGCAGACCGGACTCGGTGCCCAGCATCGCGGTAATGGCGTCGCCGGGGATCATGCGGATGGAAAAGAACACCAGCAGCGACACGCCGATCAGGATCAGCGGAAATGTCAGCAGCCGTCGCGCCAGATAGTTCATGGCCTAAGGTCCCTGGATGAAAGAAGTGAAAAGGCCGACCTCGGGCAGGAGGAGGCGGGCCGCAAGGCCCGCCCCAAGATCGGAAATTACTGACCGAGCGTCACCTTGGTGAGGCCAAACAGCGTGCCGGTTGCCGACGGCTCGAAGCCCGACAGGGTCTTGAGCTGAGCGGTGTAGGTGTTGGAGGTCGAGAGCCACACCCACGGAGCAAGCTCGGTGATGCGCTGTTCGAACTTGGCGAAGATTTCCTTGCGCTTGGCGAGGTCGGTCTCGACACGGCCCTGCTGGAGCAGGCTATCGATCTCGTCGTCAGCAAAGTTGGAAACCTTCTGAAGGTTGCCTTCCTTGGTGAAGTAGCGGTTGTACATCGGGTACGGATCCGCGCGACCACCGTTCTGGGCAACTGCCATGTCGAAATCGCCAGCCAGCCAGCGGTCGACATAGACGGACAATTCCATCAGTTCGATCTCGAGCTTGACGCCGATCTCAGCCAGCTGGCTCTGCAGCACCTGGGCTTCAGCCGAAGCAACCGGGGGCTCGCCGGTGGCGGCGATCACCTTGGCGGTGAAGCCGTCAACGCCGGATTCAGCCATCAGGGCCTTGGCCTTTTCGATGTCCTGCTCGTAGCAGAACAGCGTCGAGGGATCGACGGCATAGGCCGGCATGGTCAGCGGGCCCGTCACCTTGCCTTCACCGACGAGAGCGGTGTCGAGCACGTCCTGGCGGTCAACGGCGCAGGAAATCGCCTGACGAACCTTGAGGTTGTCCATCGGCGCGCGGGCCGGGTTGAGCTGCAGCACGTTATAGGCAAGGCCCGGAACGGCGTTGAGCTGCAGGTTCGCTTCGTTCGGAACCAGCGTTGCCACCAGCGGATCATTGATCAGCGCGAAATCGGTCTGGCCAGCGCGCAGCGAAGCCAGGATTGCGGTCTCGTCGGGCAGGACCGAGATGGTGATGCCGTCATAGGCGATCTCGCCGCCAGCCCAGTTCGGGTTGACGCTCAGCACTTCGCGGGAGTTTGGCTCCCAGCTGTCGAGCACGAACGGGCCCGAGCCCAGCGTCGTGGTCGCAATCGAGCCTTCGGCAATTGCCTTGGCCGGCAGGATGGCAGCGTTGATCGAAGCCATAGCCACCAGGATCGGCGCGTCCGGCTGCGACAGGGTAAACACCACGGTTGCCGGATCGGTCACTTCGATCGAGGAGATCGAGAGGAAGTTCGAGCGGGCGACAGCGGCAGTCGCTTCGTCGAGCAGGCGCTCGAACGAGGCCTTCACGTCCTCGGCAGTCACCTGTGCGCCGTCGCTGAACTTGGCGTTCGGATCGAGCTTGAAGGTCAGCGTCAGGCCGTCGTCGGAGAACGTCCAGCTCTCGGCAATGGCCGGAACCACGTCCAGCGCGGCATCGTGGCGAACCAGCGGCTCATAGATGAGCTCGAGCAGGCGCAGCGACGAAAAGGCCGGCTGGGTGTGCGGGTCAAGACCAGCGGCGTCCTGCGCCCAGGCCATCCGCAGATTTGCGGCCTGTGCCGGCAGCACGACGCCGACACTGGCCACGAGGGCAGCGGTCAGACCGGCGAGCACAGTCCGGGAAAACTTGAAAGTCATGTCATCTCCCTTTGAGGTGCGATCTCTGTGCGCCAGCGTGCACCTCGATTGTCCTGGCGCAGCCGGAGAAAACCACCCGGCCATTGAGCCGAGCTTAGGAGGCTTCTCCCAGCCTTGTCGAGAGTGGTATCACAATGGACTGGATTTGATAGTAGATTGGCTGCGGCCAAGGCGACCAATCTACAGCTTCATGGCCTGTCGAACGCCCCTGAGACGAATTGCCCCGCCTGCGGCTCGCCGCGTTCGACGGGTTTTCCGTCGGCCGTGTAATTGACGAAGAATGCAGGAAGCCCCTCGCCATCGGTGAGGTCTGTCGTCGTCTGCAGATGAAGGTGCAGATGCGGCTCGGAGGTATTGCCGCTATTGCCGCACCGTCCCAGTTCCTGCCCGGTCGTCACCTCATCGCCGACCTCAAGCGAAATGCTGCCCTCCCGCATGTGCCCGAGGAAGGCAAACTCGCTGTTCCCAAGGTCGATGACCACGTGGTTTCCGGCCGGATTGGCCGCATCGGTCTCCCCGATCGGATTGTCAGGCAGGTCAGACACCACCGCGACAAGTGTTCCTTTTCCCGGCGACAGGATCGGTTCGTCCCAGCAATAATAGTTTTCGAGTACGCTCGCCTCGCCCGCGTGCGTCTTGCCATCCCGCATGATCAGCGCGTCCATGGCGAAACGCTGTTCGCGGTTGGCAGCATGATAATTGGCTTCGAGCGTTCGTCCGCCCCAGACGACGAACCACTCGCCTTTGAACGGCAGGGAAAGCTCGGCCTTGGTCTCGTAGTCGAGATACTCGCTCTCGGCCAGCTGGGGCTCTGGCTGGACGAGAAAGCCGTCTATCTCGCCCTCCGGCGCAATGGCGAGCTGGATGATCAGCGGCGTCTCCGACAGCGACCAGCGGGACACCCGCGTATAGACCGAGAGCGCGCCACTGGGCGCCACATTTTCGCTCAGCACCTCCAGCTCTTCCCCGAAGCTGGTGGTCACCCCGATCTGAAACTGCTCGAGCCCGGCCAGCCCACCGAACACCTCCTGCATGGAGGCGGACATGTCGTCCCAAAGCTCGGGCAATGCGCCCGAGACAAACGCCTCCGCCGCCGCCTGCCCCTGCTCCAGGGCCGGCTGCTGCCCGATAGCGGGAGCGACACTCATCATGGCAAAGATTATTGGCAGCAATCGCATCGGCTGGATCTCCCTGTCGCCCCTACCCTCAGGGGCCAAAGTGACCGGGATGTGACCGCGCGCCAAGCGGAGATGGTCGTGGCCCCAGGGGGCCACAACCAGGATCGAAAAAGACTTACTTCCCGCCCATCGCCGCTTCATCGCAATAAACGATGACATGGGCATGGTTGTGCAGGGCGGACGCCGGGCAATCAAGGCTCGGTTCGGCGCGGAACGCCTTGTCCAGCGCCTCAGCCTTGTTGGCGCCGATCGCCACGAGGACGATTTCCTTGGCCTGCATGATCGTGCCGACGCCCATGGTCACAGCCTGCGGCGGCGGCACTTCGCCTTCCGGGAAGTCCGATGTGTTGGCCGCAATGGTCGATGGAGTCAGGTCGACGATCCGCGTGTGGCTGTCGAAGGGCGAACCCGGCTCGTTAAAACCGATATGGCCGTTCTGGCCGATCCCGAGCAGCTGCAGGTCGATACCGCCGCGCGCCGCAATGGCGGCTTCATAGTCGCGACAAGCTTGTTCGATGTCGCCTTCGACACCCGGCAGGTGGCCGCTATGTGCCGGCAGATCGATCTGGCTGAACAGATGCTCTTCCATATAGCTACGGAACGAAGCCGGATGCCCCGCTGGCAGGCCGATATATTCGTCGAGATTGAAGCTCTCCACCGCGGCGAACGAGAGTCCGCCCTGGCGATAAAGCGCGATCAGCTCGGCATAGATGGAGATGAAGGTCTTGCCGGTGGCCAGACCAAGCGTCACCGAGGGATTGGCCTTCACCGTGTCGGCGATATGCTGTGCGACTGCGCTGGCCACGGCCTGCGCCGAGCCGAATACCCGAAACTCTGGAGTGTTCATGCTGAGATCCGTAAACTTCCTGTGCCGCCCGACGCCTGGACGGACTTGCTACCAACCGCAATGGCCGCTGCGAGGCATTCCCTGCCGTCCGCGCCATTGAGCCAGGCGTTCAAGAACCCGGCATTGAATGCGTCACCCGCGCCGGTGGTGTCTATGACCGTTACTGCCGGAGAAGGCAAATAAAGGGTCTCGCCGTCCACCGCCAAATGGGCGCCATCGCCACCGCACTTCACGGCCACGATAGGGAAGTGCCTGGCCAGCACCGCCAGGGCCCGCGCCGGATCGCTCTCGCCGGTCAGCGCATGCGCTTCCTCCTGATTGGGCAGGAAAATATCGGCTCCAGCGCAGCGCTCGAAGAACTGCGGATCGCGGATCAGCTGGTCGTCCCAGCTGGGATCGATGGAGACGCTCAGCCCGTGCCGCTTTGCCGCGGCAATGGCATCAGG
Source organism: Devosia sp. SD17-2 (assembly GCF_029201565.1). Lineage (GTDB taxonomy): Bacteria > Pseudomonadota > Alphaproteobacteria > Rhizobiales > Devosiaceae > Devosia. Next base: position 1,004,654 of record NZ_CP104002.1, on the reverse strand, counting down.
CATTTCGTGGAGCGTCGCATATTCGGCGATATGGAGGTGCCCCGCCTCGCTCCAGGCAAGACTTTCCTCAAAACTGGCCGGACGCGCATGTCCGGCGCGCTTCGATAGAAACGCCCTGTCACTCTCGCCCACCATGACCACGGTCAGCTGCGGCCCGGCCGTCTCGTGCTTGTCGAGAAACCGCAGATCGAGCCCCAGCGTCTCGATCGTCTCCTCAACGCTGCGCGACAGCCCATCCGTGCCAAAGCACGCGACAGGTGCCGCCGCTCGGCCGATCCCGACGAGATGGGCCGCCGTGATCAGCGCCCCGCCGCCCGGAGTGACCTCGAACTCCTCGGAAAATACCTCGCGGCCCATTTGCGGCAGGCCGTCGAGCCCGCGGAACACGAGGTCGCAATAAATCCGTCCGAGGCTGAGAACAGCCCCGGCTTTAGGGGAGAAAGTCATGCGCGGCCCAGGGCCTTTTCGGTGGCGGCATCAAAGAGATAAAGCGAACCGGCCTCTGCCTTGATCGACACCGTGCTGCCGACCGCCGGCACCACGCGGCCCGGCGCGGTCGCAATGATCAGGCTGTCGCCCAGCTTGACGTGCACCAGCGTTTCCGAGCCCAGCGGCTCGACCGCCTCAACCTCGCCGCGCGCACTCAGACCCGAGCCGCCAACGTCCTCGGTCACCACCAGGTCATGCGGACGAATGCCGACCAGCACCTTGTTCGCCTGTGACGGCAGGGTCAGCCCCGAAACCGTGGCACCCTCGACATTGAGGACGCCCGAGGCCACCGTCCCGGCCACCATGTTCATCGACGGGCTGCCGATGAAGCGCGCGGTGAACACATCCTGCGGATTTTCGTAGAGATCGGTCGGCGTGCCGACCTGCAGGATGTGCCCATCCTTCATCACCACGATCTTGTCGGCCATGGTCATGGCTTCCACCTGATCATGGGTCACATAGACGATCGTAGTGCCCAGCCGGCGATGGAGGCTCTTGATCTCCATGCGCATCTGGCTGCGCAGCTGTGCGTCGAGGTTGGACAGCGGCTCGTCAAACAGGAACGCCACCGGGTCGCGCACCATGGCGCGGCCAATGGCAACGCGCTGGCGCTGGCCGCCGGAAAGCGCCGCCGGACGACGATCGAGCAGCTTTTCGAGCCCAAGGATCTTGCCCGTCTCGGCAATACGCTTCTGCTTTTCTTCCTTGGTCAGCTTGGACGTATAGAGCCCGAAGCCGATGTTCTGCCCCACGGTCATGTGCGGGTAGATGGCGTAGTTCTGGAACACCATGGCGATGTTGCGCTGCTTGGGCTCGCGCTGGTTCACCACTTCGTCGCCGATCAGCAGCTGCCCGCCCGAGATATCCTCTAGGCCAGCAATCATGCGCAGCGTGGTCGACTTGCCGCAGCCCGAAGGGCCCACGAACACGACGAATTCGCCATCTTCAATCTTGAGGTCAATGCCATGCACGGCGCGGGTCTTGCCGTATTCCTTGACCAGTCCCTTGAGTTCGATCGAGGCCATTATGCGGCTCCCTTCAATGCGTTGAAGCGCTCGTTGAGCGTGCGCGCGGCCTCAGCCTGGCGGCGCAAAAATGTCTGGTGTCTGGCGGAAAGCTCTTCTGCCTGTGCCTTGTAGCCGGCGATCGCCGCGTTCAGCGGCTCCGGTGCCGGCCCGCCATAGCGGCTGCGGACGGCAACGAAATATTCCGGCGACACGATCTCGGCAAAGGCTGCCGCATCGAGCTTGGTCTCGCGCCCGGTTGCGTGCTGGAACGCTGCCTTGAACGTCTCAAAACCGTCGCGCGCCAGATCGCCCTGTTTGGCCACCACGGCCTTGGCGACGGCCGCAGCAATCTCGTGCCCTTCGCGGAAGGACAACCCTTCCCGCCGCACCAGGCTATCGGCCAGCTCGGTGATGGTGATGCACGACCGCGAGATATTTTCCCGCACCCGGTCCGGATTGATCCGGATCTGCGCCACCAGCGCCGCCAGCAGATCGAGCACGCGATAGGCGCTGGCAAAGGCTCCATAGCCCATGGCCTGCGTCTCGCCCTCGCTGTCGTTCATGTCGGTGAACGGCGTGTTGTGTATCACCGTCAGCATGGCCTGCGCCCGCCCGACGGTCTGGCTCGACAGATGCCGCAAATGCTCGATCGGCACCGGATTGCGCTTTTGCGGCATGATCGAGGAGATCTGCACGAGGCTGTTGGGCACATAGATCTGCCCCACCTCAAAGCTCGTCCACACCTGGAAATCCTGAATGACCCGCCCCAGGTGGAGGAACATCAATTCGATCGCCGAATAGGTCGAGGTGATGTAGTCCACCCCGGCAATGCAGGAATAGGAATTCTGCAGCGGCGCGGCAAAGCCGAGCAGATCTGCCACGCGCTGCCGATCAATCGGGAACCCCGACGTGGTGATCGCAGCCGCGCCCATCGGCGACAGATCGAGAATGCCATAGGCTTCAAACAGCCGTTCGATATCCCGTCCGACAAATTCCACCACCGCCGAGAGATAATGCCCGAACGTCGTCGGCTGGGCCGGTTGGCCATGGGTGTAGGCCACGATCAACGTCGCCTTTTCCCGCTCCGCCGCCGCGATTAGCGCGCCATGCAGCGCCAGCGCCTTTTCGAGCAGCACATTCATCCGCTCGCGCAGTCCGAGCTTGAACAGCGTGTGGTCGATATCATTGCGCGACCGCGAGGTGTGCAGCCGCCCGCCGAGGTCCGGCCCGACGCGCTTTTTCAGCTCCTTCTCGATGAGGAAGAAGAAGTCCTCCACCTCACCGGTATAGACGAGCGTTGTCGGGTCAATCTCGGCATCAATGCTGTCGAGCGCCTTGGCGATATCGCGGGACTGTTCGCCATCGAGAATGCCGGTTTCCGCCAGCATCACCAGATGCGCCCGGTCGATGGCCCGAAAACCCGCGACATGGTGGTCCTTGGCGCCATCAAACAGCGGCGCCAGAACGGTTTCTTTGTAGACCGGATCGGGGAAGACCGAAGCGTCGGTTAGGCGTGGATCACTCATCGCTTAGCCCTTCAGACCGGCCAGCATCACACCGCGAACGATGTAGCGCTGCAGCACGAGGAAGACGAGGAGCGTCGGGATCGTGCCGATCGCCGCACCGGTCATGATCAGCTCCCACTGGATCGACGCTTCCGCCGAGAAAGAGGAGATGCCCACCGGCAGCGTATAAAGCTCCTTGGAGGTGGTCACGATCAGCGGCCAGAAGAACGCCGTCCAATTGCCGAGGAAGGTGAAAATCGCCAGCGCCGAGATCGCCGGCACCACCATGGGCATGGCGATCTTCCACCATATGGTGAATTCGTTCAGCCCATCGACGCGCGCCGCCTCGAGGAAGTCGTTCGGCACACCCTCGAAGAACTGCTTCATCAGGAACGTCCCGAAGGCGGTCATCATGCCGGGGAACATGATGCCCCAATAGCTGTCCAGCCAACCGAGCTGGCTGCTCATCAGATACCACGGGATCACCAGCATTTCGGTGGGGATCATCAGCGTCGAGAGAATGGCGAGGAAGATGAAATAGCGGCCGCGGAATTCGAACTTGGCCAGCGTATAGCCGACGATACTGTCGAAAAACACGTTCGACGCCGTCACCGTCAGCGCGATGAAGGTCGAGTTGAAGAACCACTGCATGAAGCGGCCGTCCCCCAACACCTTGAAGTAGTTATCAAGCGTCGGCGCGGCGGGGATCAGCTTGAGGTCATAGACCTGCGCCGAGGTTTTCAGCGAGGTCGAGAACATGAACAGGAGCGGCGTGATCATGATGAGCCCGCCGATCAGCAGCAGCGTCCAGGTGATGATCCGCCCCGGGCGAATGTCACGGCGATTGGCTGCCAGCTCCGGAGTTGAGGTGGTCGCGGTCATTTCTTTTCCCTCAACACATAGAGCTGGAGCAGGGACACGATGAGCAGGATGGTGAACAGCACCACGGTCTGCGCGGCGGCATAGCCCATCTGATAGGACGAGAACGCAGTCTGATAGATCATGAGCACCAGCGGCTTGGTCGCATTGAGCGGCCCACCCGGATCATTGGTGGTCATGTTGTAGACCTGGTCGAAAATGCGGAGGAACCCGATGGACGAGAACACCACGAGGAAGACCGTCGTCGGCTTCAGAAGCGGAATGGTGATCTTGCGCAGGATGGCGCTTTCGCCGAGCCCGTCGATCCGCGCCGCCTCATAGAAGGTGCCGGGGATGGCGCGCAGGCCGGCCATGAAAATGATGATCTGGAACCCCAGGCCCGCCCAGATTGCCGGGATCAGGATCGAGATCAGCGCCTGGTCCACCGAGCGGAGGAACGGCTGCTGGGCGATACCGACCGAGCTCAGCACCCCATTGATCACCCCGATCGGAACCGGCTGGTAGAACCAGCGCCACACCCAGCCCATGGCCGCGGCCGTGGTCAGGAAAGGCAGGAAATAGAGGGCGCGGATAAAGCCGTGCATGAAGCGGACGCGATCGAGATAGAAGGCGATCACGAACGAAATGACGAGGCTCAGCGGCGTACCGATGATGAGATAGAGGAAGGTGTTGTTGAACACTTTCCAGAACACCGGGTCGGCGAACATTTTCTGGTAGTTCGCAAAGCCGATGAATTGGGCGGGGCGCAGCAGGTCCCAGTTGGTCAGCGACAGCCAGAACGCCTGGAACGTCGGATAAAACCGGATCACCGCGTAAAAAAGAATGGGCAGGGCAAGGAAGGTCCAGGCCCAGATGACACGCTTGGTGCCAATATTCAGCCGGTCCCAGAAGCGAACAGGGCCTGCTTGTGGAGTTGCGTTCACCGACGCCATTTTCGCTCCTGCACGTTTAGCCGGGGCTCCAGTGGGAGCCCTGGCGATTGATCCCGCTAGTCGCCCCGGCCGAAGCCGGAGCAACCAATATCGGGGCGCTCTCTGTTACTGGCGGCCGGCGTCGATGATTGCCTGCTCGGCCTGAGCGGCCTGGGCGAGGGAATCTTCGATGGACTGACCTTCGAGCAGGACGCGATTGACCATGTCGATCGACGTCTGGCGCTGCCCAGCTTCATCATAGAAACGCGTGGTGTGGGCGTATTCGAGACCCTTGAGGAACGGCCCGAGGATCGGGTCGGCCAGATTGGCGTCGGTCAGCGCAACGTCGCGGCGGGCCGGAAGCTCGCCAACAGTCTCGAGCCAGATTTCCATCGCCTCGGGCGAGGAAATGTACTTGAGGAACTTCTGTGCCGCTTCGAGCTCTTCGCCCTCCGCGGTCGCGCCGATACCATTGGCGAAATAGCTCGAATAGTTCGAACGCATGCCATCGGCATCAGCCGGCAGCTCGACCACACCCCATTCAAACGGGTTGCCGGCAAAGGCGCCGAGACGGAACGTGCCGTCGATGGTCATGGCGGCAAGACCGGCGCGGAACGCTGCCTGACCCTCATCCATGAAGCCGACGAGACCAACCTTCTGCTCGGTCTGGAGGTCCGTGTAGAACTTCAGCGCTGCGGCACCGGCCGCATCATTGTAGGCCACATTGCCTTCGGCATCATAAGGCACGCCGCCATTCTGGCGCACGAGAGCCTCGCGCCACCAGTGGTGGTCCTGGCCGGCCATGTCGAGCGTGATGCCTGCGGTGGTGATATTGCCGCCGCCATCGCGCTTGGTGGTCGCCTCGGCAGCCGCGAGCAGCTCCTCGAGATTGGTCGGCGGCTCGATACCGGCTTCGGCAAACAGCGCCTTGTTGTAGAACAGGGCGAGCGAACGCACTGCGGTCGGCAGACCATAATAGTCATCGCCGCGCTTCATCGCCGAGACGATGGGGAAAAAGTCGGCTTCGATCTCGGCGTGCGGGAACACAGCCGGATCCAGCGGCTGGATCAGCCCGCCGTTCACGAACTGATCGGTCCAGCCGTAGAACAGCTGCACCACGTCCGGACCCTGGCCGGCAACCTTGGCCGCGACGACGCGGGTCTGGTAGTCCGCATAGGGGAAGGTCGTGTGCTTGACGGTGATGTCCGGATTGGCTGCCTCGAAATTCTCGATCAGCTTGTCCATGGCCTGGATGCGGCTGTCGAAAACATACTGCCAATATTCAATCTCGACGGCCTGAGCCGCGCCCATTGCCAGGAAGCTGACGCCGGCGACGAGCCCGGCCAATTTTGCCTTGGTGAGCATTCTTTTCCTCCGTATGGCCGCCGAACCCTGCGACAGCCCTCTCTCCGAGCCTGAGGCGGACTCCCGCCTAGCTGGCCTTAGCGTCGAACAGATCAGGCGCGCCTGTCAATAAAATAATCTACTTGAGTTATTTTGTTCGCGATCTATCGTGACCATCGATCACGGCATACCGTGGTGCCAGTATCGTGGGGAGGACTAGGGTATTGAGCGGACGCACGAAATCGGAACTGCGCCAGCGCGTGGCTATCGGGTCGAACCCCGAGCGGAACCGCGCGCATAATCGCCGCGTCGTCCTCGAAGTCATCCGTATGCACGAGCATCTGGGGCGTACGGAGATTGCCCGGCGGGCCCAGCTCACCCCGCAGGCCGTTGCCAATATTGTCGAGGAACTGCTTGAAGAGGGCCTGCTCATCGAGCTTGGGCGCCTGCGCTCCGGTCGCGGCCAGCCGCCGATCCAGTTCGCCGTCAATCCCGATGGCCCGCTGACCGCCGGCGTCGAAATCGCCGCCGACCACATGGTCACCGCCCTCCTCGACCTCTCGGGCGGCATTCGCGGCCAGTCCATCATTCCCCTTCCCGACGCCGGGCCGGACGTCGTTCCCGGCCTCGTCGCCAAGGAGGTCGCCCGCCTCGAGGCCTCGCTCGGCGCCGACCACAACAAGCTCCTCGGCCTCGGCGTCGTCATGCCCGGCCCGTTTGAAGTTGAGGGCATGAGCTCGGTCGGCCCGGCCACCCTCCCCGGCTGGACCGGCACCGATCCCGTCGCGCTCTTTGCAAAAGCCACCGGCCAGCATGTCGTGGTCGAGAACGACGCCACCGCCGCTGTCGTGGGCGAACGCCTATATGGCGCCGGCCGCCAGCTGGGCTCCTTCTGCTACCTCTATTTCGGGGTCGGTCTCGGCCTCGGTGTCATCCAGGACGGCCGTCCCCTGCGCGGCGCCTTCGGCAATGCCGGTGAAATCGGCCATGTCGGCCTCGTGCCGCGCAATGGCGCCACCCGCTATGGCCCGGCGGGCGCGCTCGAACGGTTCGTTTCCGTCTTCGCCCTGCGCGAACGCCTTGCCATGGCGGGCATCTACGCGGCCAATGTCGAGGACATCCAGCGCCTCCACGACGAGGGCGACAAGACCCTCCTCGACTGGATCGCCATGGCTGCCGACTATCTCGCGCCCACGGTCGCCATGCTGGAAAATATCTTCGACCCCGAAACCGTCATTTTTGGCGGCGGCCTCCCCGATTCCGTGCTCGAAGCGGTCATCGCGGCGCTTGATCCCCTGCCGGTCTCCGTCGCCACCCGCCAGAAGCGCACCATGCCCCGCGTCATTCGCGGCCAGACCGGCCGCCTCACCGCTGCCCTCGGCGCGGCCGCCCTGCCGCTGCTCGACACTGTTTCGCCGCACCTCAGCACTGCCGGCCCCGCCACCTGATTTTTTGCCGAATGGAGCTTTCCATGCTGCCAGATCGTGATCGCCTGCGCCGCCGCGCCACCCAGCCCCGCTCCGTGGCACTACACCGCGCATTGGGGCGCCTGCGTTCCACCGTCACCGTCATGAACACCGGCGCGCATCCCGATGACGAGCACAATGACATGCTCGCGACCCTCCGCCACCAGCATGGTGCCCGCATCATTGTGGCCTGCTCCACCCGCGGCGAAGGCGGCCAGAACACGCTCGGCCCGGAACGCCTCGGGCCACTCGGCGTCCTGCGCAGCCGCGAGATGGAAAAGGCCGCCCGTGTCATCGACGCCGACATCGCCTGGCTCGGCCACGGACCCGACGATCCCGTCCACGATTTCGGCTTCTCCAAATCCGGCCCCGACACCCTCGGCCGCTGGGGCGAGGACCGCACCATTGATCGCCTCGTCCGCGCCTATCGCCAGTTCCGCCCCGACATCGTCATCCCCACCTTCCTCGACGTGCCCGGCCAGCATGGCCACCACCGCGCCATGACTGAAGCGGCCGAACGCGCCCTCGCGCTCGCCGCCGACCCCGCCTATGTCACCGAAGGCCTCACCCCCTGGCGCGTCGCCAAATATTACCTCCCTGCCTGGTCCGGCGGCGGCGACACCTATGATGACGAGCTTCCCCCGCCCCCGGCCACCACCACTATCACCGCCAACGGCCCCGACGCCGCCACCGGCATGAGCTTTGACCGCCTCGGCGAAGTGTCCCGCGCCTATCACGCCAGCCAGAACATGGGCTTCTGGCGCCACCCGCCCCACACCAGCTGGCAGCTCCATTTTGTCGGCGGCACCGCCGAAACCAGCATCTTCGACCAACTCCCCACCCGCCTCACCGATATCGGCGACACTCCCGACCTGGCCGAGGCCGACGCGGCCATCGAAGCCGCCGTCGCCGCCTTCCCCGATGCGGACAAGCTGACTACGGCTCTCCTCACCGCCCGCCGCGCCATCCTCGCTGCCACTCCCGGCATCGCCCCCGAACACGCCCACCGCCTCACGCGAAAACTGCGCGAGATCGACGCCGCCCTGGCCCTCGCCGCCGGCATCGATATCTCAGCCGCGCTTTCCGCCGCGAGCCTCATCCTCGGCGCCTCCATCGACCTCATCATCGAAGCCGATCCCGGCCGCGCCAGCGCCCTCACCATCACCCCGCGCGCCCACCCCGCCATAACCGCCCCCGCCGCAGCCTCCCTCGACACCGGCCGCACCGAGCTCACCATCTCTGCCAGCCCGGAGGCCCCAATCGGCAATCCCTTCCACCCCGACTGGCACAGCCTCGGCGGCAATGGCCTGCTCTCTCTCGAGGTGACCGCCATCGTAGCCGGCGAAACCATTAGCTTCGCCCTCGACACCGAAGAGCCCCTCGTCATCGACCCGGCCCACGCCGTTTCGATCTCCCCGGATGCCCTCATCATCCCCACCGGCACCACCGCCCCGCAGACCATCGCCATCAAGGGCGCGTCTCCCCGGTCGCTGGCCCTCCCCGCTCTGCCCGGCCTCGCCATCGGCACAACCGACGCCGGCCTCACGCTCACCCCGTCAGCAGATCTCGCGCCCGGCCGCCACAGCCTCCCCATCAGCGTCAATGGCCAGCCCGCCTACGCGGTCACGCCAATCGCCTATCCCCATATCGGCCAGACCCGTTTCGTGCGCCCGCAAACCCTCGACATCCTCGCCCTCGATCTTTTCCTGCCACAGACTCGCATCGGCTATATCGGCGGCGGTGCCGATAATGTCGGCCTCTGGCTCGAGCGTCTCGGCGCTGACGTCACCCCGCTCGACGCCGATGCCCTCTCGGGCTATCTCACCCGATACGATACAATAGTCGTCGGCCTCTTCGCCTTCGGCACCCGTCCCGATCTCGCCGCGGCCATCGCAAAGATCCACGATTTCGTCCGCGCCGGCGGCCACCTCGTCACGCTTTACCACCGCCCCGGCGACAACTGGCGCCCGGACGTGACGCCGCCCCTGCCCCTCACCATCGGCAGCCCATCGCTCCGCTGGCGCGTCACCAATCCGGCCGCCCCCGTCACCCTGCTTGACGCCACCCACCCGCTCTTCACCGGCCCCAATCGCATCACCACCGCCGATTTCGACGGCTGGGACAAGGAGCGCGGCCTCTATTTCACCTCCAGCTGGGACAGCGCCTACACCCCGCTTTTGTCCATGAGTGACGCCGGAGAGAGCCCCCTCACCGGGTCCCTGCTCTCGGCGAAAAACGGCGAGGGCCGCCACACCCACACCAGCCTCGTCCTCCACCACCAGATGGACAAGCTCGTGCCCGGCGCCTTTCGCCTCATGGCCAATCTTCTCCAGGCGGCCTGATCGCAAGTGTCCGGCCCGCCCCGCATCGCTGTTGCCTGGCTCCTCAGCGACATGGTGCTCGTCACCATCATGACGGTGCTGGTCAAGCTCGGCGGGGCCAGCTATCCGGCGGTGCAGATGGTCTTCATCCGCTCGCTGATCGGCCTCGTCAGCGTCCTGCCCCTCGCCTGGCGCCATCGCCACGCCCTGCGGCAGACGCGCCAATGGGGCCGTCACAGCTTTCGCGTCCTCTGTAACACGCTTGCCCTCAATGCCAATTTCGCCGCCCTGACCGCCCTGCCGCTGGCCCTCGTCAATGCCATCGGCTTCATGCGCCCGCTGGTTGTCCTCGCGCTGGCCACCTTCATGCTGGGCGAACGCTCCGGCCCCTGGCGCTGGATCGGCGCCCTTATCGGCTTTGGCGGCGTGCTGGTCATGGTCGGCCCCAGCGAAATCTCGTGGAATCTCGGGCTCCTCGCCGCCCTTGCCATGGTGGTCTTCGGCTCGCTTGCCACCGTCCAGACCCGCGCCCTCGCCGGCGAAAACACCACAGTCCTCATGGTCTTCTACACGGTCGGGCTCACCGTCTTTACCGCCCTTCCTGCCCTCTGGGCCTGGCAGCCGGTTGCAAATTCCGATTGGCCGCTGCTGCTGGCCATCGGCGTTCTCGCCCAGATCGGCCAATATTGTTATCTGCGCGCCTACCAGTCGAGCCCGGCCAATCGCCTCGCACCCTTCCACTATCTTTCAATCGTGCTGGCCAGCCTCGCCGGCTTCCTCGCTTTCGGCGAAGTCCCGGCCCCCACCACTTTTGCCGGCATCGCCATCATCATCGCCGCGCTCGTCATCACTACCCGGCTCGACCGGCGCAGCCAGACAAAGCCCGAATAGAAAAACCCCCGGCCGATACGACCGGGGGCTTTTTGCCGCTGGAGGTCGCGGCCTTGGTGGTCCGCGCCAGGGAGGAGGGCGCGAACCGGTATGGGTGACTGACCTCAGTCCTTACGTTTGGCCGGCTGGATCAGATTGGCCATGATGCGGAAAGCGCCCGGGGTCAGCTTGTCGAGCTGGTGATGCAGCACAAGGCTGGTGTGGGTGTGGCGACCCTCACCAATTTCCGCCGACAGCAGCGAGCCGGTCAGCGGCTCTTCGCCGGGATCGCTCATTGCCAGCAGCGGCACATAGGCCTCGCCCCATTCCGAAGCGAAATAGAGCCCGCGTTCCTTGTCCCAGCCGGCCCAATCCTCTTCACCAATGGTGTTGGGATAGGTCAGCAGCGGATGGTCCGGCACCAGCGCCTCCACCTTGGCTTCGGCGTCGGTCACGCGATAGCGGATCGAGGGCGTGCCGATCTTGAGATAGGCCAGCGGCACCGTCTCGCTGTCCCAGCCGTCCGACGGGCGGTGGTAGAGCGTCACCAGATGCCCGCCCTTGTTCACCCACTCATGCACGCCCCGCAGCGCCGCAACGAGATCCTGACGGCGCCCGAACGAGAAGATGCCGACCACCAGCGTATCGAGATCGCGATAGGCGCCCGCTTCCATATCGGCCGGGGTCAGCTCCTTGAGGTCCACCCCGAGCCGCTTGAGCCAGACCGCGACATTGTCGTTGCCACCGCCAATATAGCCGATCTTGCCTTCCGGAATGATCGCCTCGACCGACTGAACCGGCACGGCCACTTCGGTCGGCACCACCGATCGCCCGATATGGGGATAGGTGAAGACATTGATCGCATAGGCCTGCGAGCCCAGGAGCTTTGGCGCAATGGTGATCCGCGTCGTGCCCAGATCGGTCGGCGGGGTCAGGTCAAACGTGCCCGCCTCGATCCCGGTGTCGCCATTGGCGCTCATCGTCCAGCCCGCGGGCAGGTCGAAGTCGAGGTCGGCGATCGTGCCGCCTGCAACCACGGCAGTCATCTCCACCGGCGCGATTTCCGCCTGCGTGTTGAACACCACCGCGTCTGGCGTCAGCTCCAGCGAAGCCTGGGGCAACACCCGCAGCGCATCCTCGAGATCGACGTCGATCACTGCCTCATGGCCATCGATCTCCGCCGTCAGCCGCACAAAGGCATCACCGTTGCCGCCGAGCGGATCGAACTGCTCGTTGAGCGGATTGGTCAGCGCCGCATCATCAGCCACGGTGACGGTAACGCCATCGGCCGTGGCTTCGGCGCCGCTGATCCCCTCGCGCGCAATCACTTCCACCTTGGAAATGCTCACCGCATCGGGCGCATCGACAATGGTCTTGACCACGATCTCGTCGCCGGGGTGCAGATCCCCGCCATCGCTATAGGCGCGGATATGCATGCCCGCAGCGGTTGCGAGCGCGAGATCGGTTTCCTTGATCTTGCGATCGAGGCGATGGGCGATATTGTCCTCGAGCTCCACGGGCAGCGTCTTGCGGGCCTCGGCCAGTGCCTTGGCGATCTCGACCAGCTTTTCGGTCACACCCACCGGATCGCCGTAATCATCGAGCGCGTCGTCGATCAGTCCCTGCGCATTGCGCAAGGCATCCGCTGCGCCGGCGGGCATGCCATCAACCTCGGCGATCTGGCCAAGCGTCGCCAGAATGCCTTCGCGAATATCATTCTCCGCTGCACCCGCCTCGCCAATGCTGGCCCAGCTGAGGTTGATCGGCCATTCAGTCTGCGGATCGGGGCGCCAATTGCCCATGCCCTGCGTCAGATGGCAGGAACGGGACCATTCGCCCATCTGCGGGAACGTTGCTCCGGAAATCGGGTCGCGCTCGGGCGCCTTCACCACCAGCGTGGTCGGCGGCGGCGGGGTTTCGTCGTCATAAACGCCGCCACCGCCACCCCATGCCGGCTGGTAGATCTTGGGCACGGTCCAGGGCTTGAGCCCGGCCGCGATCTGCTCGGGGAATTGCGTCTCGTCGCCGGAAAGATCGGCCACGATGAAGGTCGCCACATTGGCAGCCCGGTGGTGGCCGTGCTGACCACCCACATCGAGGAAGCAATTCATGATGGCGTCGGGCTTGTACTGGCGCACCGCCCAGGTCATGCGCTCGACAACGCGATCCCGGCCCCAGCGATCGATCGTCGCATTGGGATCCTTGGAAAAGCCGAAGTCATGCATGTGGTCGTGGTGCCCCTGGCTGCCAAAGGCCAACGAGGCGTCGAGCGCGCGCGAAGCCTCTGTCATCTCACGCGTGCGCAGCACACCCAGCACCGAACCGCGCTCCGGGCCGATGGCGTTCTGCCCGCCCTCGCCGCGCGTGATGCAATAGAGCACCGGATGGATGCCATAGACATGGCGCAAGGCGGCCAGCATGCCGCTGGGCTCGTCATCGGGGTGCGCACCCGTCGTCATCAGCGTCATCGTCGAGGTCAGTCGCTCGAGCTGACGATAGAGTTTGACGATGGCCGGCTCACCCTTCTGCGCCGCAATCAGTTCGAGATTGGACGCTGGCGCCGCCCAGGCCGGGATCTGCGTCGCCGCCAGAAGCGGGGGCACGGAAGCGATGAAAGTACGCCGGGTCAATCGTGTCATGAAACTATTCCTCTCCTTGTCCGCCATGGACCCCGCCCCCTCAGACAGCCGCATGGCGCCTGTCTGGGACTATGGGAGGAGGAATAACTCAACTCAAGTATGTTATCCGGATAAAGCGTTTGCTATCGCGAAAAGTCGAAACGACAAAAAATCGAGCCATCTCGCGAACAGACAACAAAAAATCGCAATGAGTACTTTACGGATAGCAATTGGCGACCCAGAATAATGAGCCCCTATCTCCAAAAAAAACGACGCGGGACACCTCAACTGTCCCGCGTCGATAAAGCTGCTGCAGTGCGATTCGGCGTAATGCCCGACGACTGACGGCCTGGGTGAAGCACCAGCTCTTGTACCCGCCCGCGTTGCGCTCAGCTGCCCTCGGAAAACCGTCCACGCTCGTCCGCTTCGAGAAGCTCATTGATCACATTGCGGATATGGCGCGACATCGCCTTATAGGCCGCATCCGGATTGCGCAGGCGCAGCGCCGCGACGATCGAATGGCGATCCGGCGGGCAACGACCTGATACAGTCGCTGCCCCCGATCAGATGCGGTATATGGCCCCCATGGCCTCTCCTGGCTTCCGGCAGAGCCTCAGGGCAGCCAGGAATGGTAATAAGGATGGTCCGGGGTCACCGGCAGCTTTGAAACCTGGCCCGTGCGCTGGGAATGATAGGCCGCTGTTACCAGCTCAATGGTCATGCGCGCCTGCTCGAGCGTCACCGGCACTTCCCCGTCCGTCATCACGGCTTCATGGAACAGCTGGAACTGGCGCGGATAGCTGACGTCCTTGTCGACATATTCGGCCAGCGCGGCATCGATCTTGGCCTGATGGGCCGGATCACGCGAAGTAAAAGTCCAGGGATCTTCGCCAAAGGTGTAGGGCGCATGCACGCTCTCGGCGGTCATGTCCGAGAAGCAGAAGCGCAGCCGCGACAGTTCCTTATGCGAGCCAAGCGTCACCGACAGGGCCGCCACAGATCCGTTCTGCATCGTCAACGAGGCCACCATCGTGTCCTCGACCTCGATCTTATGCATCAGCGTCGCGCCATGTGCCGACACGGCGGCCACAGGCCCCTGGATGTAGCAGAGCATGTCATGGATATGGATGGCGTGGCCGAGGAAGCTCCCGCCCAGTTCACTCTTCCACTTGCCGCGCCATTCGACGTCATAATATTCTGGCCCGCGCCACCAATGGGTCTCGATGGTCGAGAGATAGGGCTTACCGGTCAGCCCCTTGTCGACCAGCATTTTCATCTTCTGCAGCCCGCTGCCATAGCGGTACTGGAAAATGGGCATGAACTTGCGGTCGGATTTGGCGAGGATCTCGGCCATCGCATCCACTTCGGCGATCGAACCGAACAGCGGCTTTTCGCAGATCACATGCTTGCCCGCCTCGATGGCCCGCTTGCACAGCTCGAAATGCGGCACCGGCGGGGTGCAGATATCGATCACATCGATATCGCCGCGAGCAAACAGCGAGTCGAGATCACTCGTAAACTCCCCCACCCCGTGTTTGGCGACGGCCTCTCGGCCCCGCGCTTCGTCCAGCGAGGTCAACACCGGGACCTCGAACAGGTCACTATTGTCGGCATAGCCCTCGAGATGCGCCTGCGCGATGCCGGCACCAATTACGCCGACGCGGAGTTTGCGGGTCATTACTGTTATCCTCCTTGAGAAATTCTTGCAGCCTTGCTCTGCGCCTCAAGCGAGAGGCGGCAGCGCGCAATGCCATTTCGTAAACTCATTTCAGATTCGCCACGATCCTGCACCTTAGCGCCAACGACAAACCCCAATGTCAGTGTCTGCATGCTCTCGTCAGCTGATTGGCACCAAATCCCTCGGAAATCGCGCTCAACGCTCACAGTCTGTTAGCAAAACCACCACCAATACGAGCATATTGCCCTTGCTCAAGCGCCGGAATCCGAGCTCTCAATGTAGCCCTAAAACACCCTCTTGACTTGTATGGAAGACGTTGCAATCTTCCCGGGGTCTGAGTGGGGTCAACCTCTCAGGAACGGCCGGAGACACGTCATGGGCAAAGCCCAGCCAGGGTATGTGGTTAAGCGTGAGCTACGCGGTATGTCTGCTGTCTGACCGACTAAACCCCGGACAGCTGCTCGTATCGACCTTCTGAGTTGCCCGCAAAATGAACACAACCGTGCGGTCGCGGTTGGCGGGACGAGAAATTCTCCCCAGCAGCGCCGCCTGATGACCCCGAAAAGGGGCGCGGGATTTGGGATGGAGAACGGCCTCGCCGAGGGTGCACCCTGCACCGATCTCGAACGCTATATGTTTGATCTTAATGGCTTTCTCGTGCTGCGCAACGCCTTGTCGTGCGCGGAGGTCGCCGCTTGCAATGAGCTGCTCGACGAGGTCGACGGCTTCGTCGGCGACGGCTGGCATGGCAAGGTCAAGCTCTACAATGACACCAGCCGGCAGGAGGGCCTCGTCCTCCAGCAGGTCTATGAAGGCGGGCCGACCTGGGAGAGCCTCATCGACCACCCGTCCTGGTTCCGCAAGGCAGTCCACTTCATCGGCTCGGACGACCCCGAAAATTTCGACGGCCACCACGGCCCGGCCTTCATCGACGAATGTTTCGCCTCGGTGCGCGGCCCCGGCCAAGCGCTGCGTCTCCACTCCGGCGGCCATGTCGGCACCATCCGCACCCAATACCGCTTCCATGCCGGAAAATTCCACTGCGGCCAAGTTAACGTACTGATTGCGCTCAATGATATCGGTCCTGGCGATGGCGCCACCATGGTCATTCCGGGCAGCCACAAGTCCAATCTGCGCCATCCCCAAACCGTCGCCCTCGACAAGCGCGACGAGCCATCCTCGGTCGATGGCGTGGCCGGCGCGGTAGAGGTCCATCTCAAGGCCGGCGACGCCCTGATGTTCGTCGACGCCATCATGCATGGCGCCGCCCGCCGCACCAATCCCGGCCAGCGCCGCATGACCGTCTACCGCTACGGCCCGAGCTGGGGCTATTTCCGGCACGCCTATGTGCCGAGCCCGGAACTCCTGGCCCGGCTGACGCCCGAGCGCCGCCGGATCATCATGCCGCACAAATTGCCGGCAGCCGCCAATGGCTGACGGCGAACCGCACGCAGGACTGACCCGCGCCACCTAGAGGTACGTAAGTCGGCCGAGGAATAGGCCCCGCCTCATCAGGGAGTGATGCCGGGGAACGTAGACTGCTCAAGGGAGGAACAGATGAGCAAACTCAATAGACGCCTGTTTTTGGGGGCCGCCGGCTCCGTCGTTGCCCTGTCGGCCCTGGGCCGCCCGGCCTTCGCCCAGGGTACGCAGATCCGCCATTTCTGGTGGGGCAACCCGGAGCGCGACCGGCGCACTTTCGCCGTCATCGACATCTTCAACCAGAAGAACCCCAACATCACGGTCAGCGGTGAAACGCTTGGCTTTGCTGACTATTTCACCAAGCTCACCACCCAGATCGCCGGCGGCAACATGCCCGACGTGATCCAGCAGGGCTATGGCGTGCTGTTCGAATATATCGCCAATGGCGCCGTCGTCCCGCTCGATGACTATGTCGGCAAGAGCCTCGATATCTCGCGGATCGACCAGAGCGCCATCGATGCCGGCACCGTGGACGGCAAGTTCTACGCCCTCTCCATCGGCGCCAATTCGCACATGGCGATCTACAACACCCGCCTCTACGAAGAGGCCGGCATCACAATCGGCGAAGGCGCCGATTTCGATCCCTATGGCTACACCTATGACGATCTCGCCCGCATCGGCGCGCAGATCAAGGAAGCCACCGGCGTCGCCGGCACCGAGGACAACACCGCCGACTACCAGAACTTCTCCGACTTCATCGCCCAGAAGGGCGTCGCCATGTTCAACGAAGATGGCACCTACGGCGCGACCCAGGAAATCGTCGAGGAATACTGGTCAACCTGGCAGAAAACCCGTGAGGCCGGCGCCACCCCTGCAGGTCCGGAATCGGCGGGTCTGGCCGGCGTGTCCGACCTCAGCCAGCTCGGCGTCGTCACCGGCAAGGCCGCCACCTCCTATGTCTGGAGCAATCAGCTTGTCGGCGCACAGGGTCTCGTCGAGGACCCGCTCGGCGCGGCCATGTATCCGAACACTCCCGAAATGATCCCCGGCTCGATCATCCAGCCCAGCCAGTTCGTCTGCCTCACCCGCGACAGTGTCGATCCGGAAGCCGCCACCGCCTATATGAGCGCCTTCATCAACGACCTCGACATGACCGGCGTCCTGGGCCTTGAGCGCGGCATCCCCTCAAATTCGGACGTTCGCGCCGCCCTCGAGCCCACGCTCTCGGCCGCAGAAGCCGTGTCGGTCGCCTTCTTCGATGCCATTCAGGGCAAGACCGCAGCGCTCGCGCCGCCGCCGCCCTCGGGCTCCAACGAGGTCGAACAGACCTTCGAACGCGTGGCGGTCTCGGTCCTCCTCGGCGAAAAGTCGATCCCCGAAGTCGCTAAAGACTTCCTCGCACAGGCCAAAGCCATCCTGGCCCGCGCCTGATCTCCGGGCGTCGCGACAACGGCGCCACATTCACGAACGGCACCTCCCCCTCGAAGGGGGAGGTTGGGAGGGGGTGGCGGTTCGGCACCTGGCCTTGACCGTCGCCCGCCACCCCATGACCGAGTAGGACCACCGCCATGGAAAAATTCTTCCGACGCAATTTCGCCGGCTATGCGTTTCTCTCGCCGTGGCTGATCGGTTTTTTCCTCTTGGCCATCGGCCCGATCCTGGCCTCGCTCTACCTCAGCTTCACCAAGTACAACATCGTGCGCCCGCCGCAGTGGATAGGGCTCGACAATTTTGTCTACATGTTCGAGTTCGACGACCGCTTTAAGAAGGCCCTGCAGGTCACTTTCACCTTCGTGGTCATCTCCGTGCCCGCCAAGCTGATCTTCGCCCTCGGCGTCGCCATGGCGCTGGACAAGGGGATCCGGGCCATCGGTTGGTATCGCGCGCTTTTTTACCTGCCCTCGATCCTCGGCGGCTCCATCGCCGTCGCCATCCTCTGGCGCCAGCTGTTCAATTATGATGGCGTTATCAACGGCATACTGCGCCTCTTCGGTGGCGACGGCCCCTATTGGCTGGCCGATCCCAAATACTCGCTCTGGACGCTGATCGTCCTCGCCGTCTGGCAGTTCGGCTCGCCCATGCTGACCTTTCTGGCGGGTCTGCGCGCCATTCCCCAGGAGCTCTACGAGGCCGCCGAGATCGACGCCGCCGGCCCCGTGCGTAAATTCTTCGCCATTACAGTGCCCCTGCTCGCGCCCGTCATCTTCTTCAATCTCGTCCTGCAGATGATCGAGGCCTTCAAGAGCTTTTCCGGCGCCTTCATCATCTCCGGCGGCAGCGGTGCCCCGCTCGATAGCCTGCTGTTCTTTACCGTGTACCTTTACGAAGAAGCCTTCAGCTATCTGCGCATGGGCTATGCCTCGGCGCTCGCCTGGGTGCTCCTCGTGATCATCGCGGCCTTCACCGCAATCGCCTTCTGGACCTCCAAATATTGGGTCCACTACGAAAATGAGCGGGGTTGAACCATGACCGACGCCACTTTGCCCACCACCCCCATGACCGCCAGGGACTATCGCGAACTCAAGGCCAAACGCGCCCGGCGCGCGGGCCTGCTCAAGCACATCTTCCTCATCATCACCTCGCTGATCATGACCTATCCGCTGATCTGGATGCTGGCGGCCTCGTTCAAGCCCGACAACCAGATCTTCGGTTCGCTCTCACTCTGGCCGACCCAATCCGACTGGCTCAACTACTGGCAAGGCTGGAACGCGCTCTCGGTGGATTTCGGGCGCTTTTTCTGGAACTCCACCGTCGTCACCGTGCTCTCGGTCATCGGCAATGTGCTGTCCTGTTCCTTTGCCGCCTATGCCTTTGCCCGGCTCGAATTTACCGGCAAGAACATCTGGTTCGCCCTGATGATGATGACGCTGATGATCCCCTATCACGTCGTCCTCATCCCCCAGTACCTGCTGTTCCTGCAGCTCGGCTGGGTGAACACCTATCTGCCCCTGATCGTGCCGCAGTTCCTCGCCGGCGACGCCTTCTTCATCTTCCTGATGGTGCAGTTTTTCCGCCAGCTGCCCCGCGAACTCGACGAGGCGGCCATGATCGACGGCTGTTCGCCGTTCAAGATCTATTGGGCCATCATCCTGCCTTTGAGCCTGCCGGCCATGGCAACCGCCGCCATCTTCAGCTTCATCTGGACCTGGCAGGATTTTCTCGGTCCGCTGGTCTATCTCAACAAGGTCGAGGACTACACCGTGCCGCTCGCTCTGCGCATGTTCCTCAGCCAGGATGGCGCCAGCCAGTACGGGCCCATGTTCGCCATGTCGATCCTCTCGATCCTGCCCATCTTCCTCTTTTTCATCATCTTCCAGCGCCTCATCATCCGCGGCATCGCCATGAGCGGACTAAAGTAAGGACGAACCCATGGCATCCGTTACCCTTTCAGAAGTCCGCAAGGCCTATTCCGGCTTCGAAGTCGTCCACGGCATCGATCTCGAAGTGCAGTCCGGCGAATTCCTGGTGCTGGTCGGCCCGTCAGGCTGCGGAAAATCCACGCTCCTGCGCATGATCGCCGGGCTCGAGGAGATCACCGACGGCACGATTTCCATTGGCGACCGCGTGGTCAACGACCTCCCGGCCAGCCAGCGCAACCTCTCCATGGTGTTCCAGTCCTACGCGCTCTACCCGCACATGTCGGTGCGCAAGAACCTGGCCTTCGGCCTCGGTAATCTGCGCATGCCCAAGGACGAGATCGCCCGCCGCGTCGCCGAAGCCGCAAAGATCCTCCAGATCGAAGAGCTGCTTGAGCGGAAGCCCCGCCAGCTTTCGGGGGGTCAGAAGCAGCGCGTCGCCATCGGCCGCGCCATCGTGCGCGAGCCCCAGCTTTTCCTCTTTGACGAACCGCTGTCCAACCTCGACGCGGAACTCCGCGTGCAAATGCGCGTCGAACTCGCCGGGCTCTACAATCGCCTCGGCACCACCATGATCTACGTCACCCACGACCAGATCGAGGCCATGACCATGGCCACCCGCATCGCCGTGCTCAACAAGGGTCGGCTCGAGCAGGTCGGCACCCCCTACGAGCTCTATAACGCCCCCAAGAACCTCTTCGTCGCCAGCTTCATCGGCTCGCCGAAGATGAACCTCATCAAGGGCAATTCGAGCGGCACCGCCATCGATCTTCCTGGCCTCGGGACTTTACCACGCGCAGCCGGCGCCGGCCCTGTCACACTCGGCGTCCGTCCCGAGCATCTGGCCATCGGCGCCCCTGGCGACATCTCGGTCGAAGGCACCATCACCCTCATCGAATATCTCGGCAGCGAGGTGTTTATCTATGTCGCCCTGCCCGATGGGCAGACCCTTCTCGCCCAGGCGCCCGGCAATGTCCGCCACCAGCGCGGGGAAAAAGTCAGCGTGAGTTTCCGCGCCGAAGACACCCACCTCTTCGACGCCGATGGCCTTCGCATCGAGGCCGCCCAGTGACCGAGGACCTTCTCGCCGCCCTGCGCGCCACCGACGTCGCCGCAGCCATCGGCCCCCTCGGCAAGCCCGCCGACGCCGCCCTCCTTGACGAGTGGCAGCGTTCCGGCGTGCGCTTCGTGTCCAACGCGCCGAAACTGACGGCCCGCTACTACCAGGCTGTGCGCGAACTGTTCGACTGTATCGCCCCCGCCGCCGACGACACGCCGATCCTGCACGAAGGCGGCATTTATCACGGCTGCTGGCTCGAGAGCACCGGCACCATCAATGCCGAACTCTTGAGCCGTTTCCTCCCCTCTATCAGCGGCGCCACCTTTGCCGCCTTCGCCAGACACCAGCGCGACGACGGTCTCTTCCCCTATAAGATGACGGCCGGCGGCCCCGGCTTCAGCCAGATCCAGCTGGTGAGCCCCCTCGCCCGCTCCGTCTGGAACCATTTTTGCCTCAACGGGCGCGACACGGCCTGGCTGCGCACCCAATACGACGCCATGCCACGCTACGACGCCTGGATCGCGCGACACCGCGACACATTGGGCACCGGCGCCGTCGAGGCCTTCTCGACCTACGACACCGGCCACGACCTCTCCTCGCGCTTCTGGCATGTGCCGGACAGCCCCTTCGGCAATGACCCTACGCGCTGCGATCCCGACAATCCCATCCTGCCCTTCATCGCCCCCGACCTGACGGCGAACATCGCCTGCCAGCGGCATTATCTCGCCCGCATCGCCGATGCCCTGGGCAAAGACGCTGCCGGCTGGACCGACAAGGCAGAGGCGAGCACCGAGGCGCTGTTTGCCCAATGCTTCGATGCCGAGGACGCCTTCTTCTACGATCGAGACCGACATGGCCGGCCTGTCCGGCTCCAGTCAGACGTCCTGCTCCGCGTCCTCGCCTGCGAGATCGGCGACGGAGACCTGTTCCGGCAGGCACTCGCCCGCTACCTGCTCAATACCCGCAAATTCTTCGCCAAGTTTCCGCTGACCTCGATAGCCCTCGATGATCCGCGCTTCGACCCCAGTTTCGCGCAGAACAGCTGGGCCGGGCCGACCAATTTCCTCACCCTCATCCGCACGGCGCACGCTTTCGAGCACCATGGCCACCACGTCGAACTGAGCTGGATCACCCAACCCACGCTCGCCGCGCTTTTCGAGGCCGACGGCTTCCCGCAGACGCTCAATCCCTTTACCGGAGCGGCCGGGTTCACCGAAAAATACTCCCCGTCCATTCTCTGCATGCTCGACTTCATCGAGCGTCTCTCAGGGATTCTGCCGCGCCCCGACGGAACCGTGTGGTTCACCAGCCTCCTGCCCAAGCCCGTCACGCACAAGCACGAAACCTGGAACACCGGCTACGCCCGCACCATCGACGGCGCAGTATTTGAGCTGATCAATACGGCCGACGGCGGCGAAATCTATCGCGACGGTCACCTTCTCTGCCGCTTCCCTGCGGGAACCCGCGTTATCCTCGATCGCAGCGGCGCGCTCTCTGGCGTCCTCGGCCTCACCAGCCGCACGGTAAGGGGTACGATCGCCTTTGACGGCCAGACGGTGCCGCTCTCCATTGCCCCCAACAAGCACCTGTCCTGGGACGGCACCGGCCTTCACCGCAGCGCCAACCCTGGCCTCGTGCTGCCGGAATACGACTGACCCTGCGGTTCATGTCAGATCAGTCCTCGGAGGAGACTTCGCCGGTCGCGTAAAACCGCCGGCGACTGTCGTCGCAACTGCCCAGGAAGCCCCTGTCTCGCTCGGAATTATAGGCCGATCCCAGCACTTCGATGATATCGCCCGCTCCGGACTGGTAACTATAGAACTGCAATCCGCGGCAAAATCGGCTGCCCTCGATCGGGCGCACGCAGGTCAGATACCGGCTTCCCGCCACACTGGCGGGCACGATGTCACAGCGAAACCCGTTGGCCTCAAGCACAGGCGCCTGCTCTTCCAGATCGGCTTGGGTTGGCACGAAGCGCGAAAAAACCGCGGTGAGGGCATTTGCGTCCTCCGGGCTTGCCACAAGCGCCTCGTAAAGCTCTCCGCGCGCTAAATTTTCCTCGCTCAAGCCAAATTGGCTGAGCAGGACCATCACGATTGCGCCGCCGATCACGAGTGCTATTGCCACTTTGCGCATGACCAGAACTCCCGTCCCCAATAGATATTCGAAGGCCTCAGCAGGGGCCCAGGATTTCCGCCACCTCCAGCACACCATCGGCATAAGTGCCGCTGACCAGTGTGCACCTATCCGCATAATTGGCGCGGAGATACGCCTGATCTTCAGCCGAACCCCGCATGCGCGGCAGCCGGTTTCCGCTCCACAACATCGAATGCGGACGGGTAACCTGTTGGGCAAGCGAAATGCCGTTCCAGGGACATGGCTCGAGATAGCACTGGATAGCGGTGCGACCGACCTGGAGTTCGACTAGATCCGCATCGCCCTTCAATTTCCTCTCCTCCGCCATCGCCGGCTGGAAGGCAGAAAAGCTGATCACCCCCGAGATGACCAGCACTCCTGCGATCAAAACGCCCGAGTTTCGCGTCATGGCAAAAATCCGAAAAAGGTTTCCATGACCATGTGACGCCCCCAGTTCCAAAAGGCTTGGGCCAAGACGCTAACTTTGTTTCCGTCGCCCCCGCGGCTGGGCTTTCAGCGGAGCGCACATCGCAACTTTTAGCTGCAATCCCCCCGCTATCGCCGGCCAGACATGGGGCCTTGCCCGCATACTGACAATTATCACCTTACAAGGCGCAACCGTGCTGAGAGATGTGCGTTTCGAAGCCCCAAAACGGCGCTGACAGTTGTGCTGAACCCTCCAAATCACCCGTGGGCAAATTGACGCAGAAGCCTGTAAAAACAAGACCTTGACCGCAGCGCCGGCCGAGAAAAAACGGAGTTGTAAGTAGCTTATACCAGAAGGACTATCCCACACGCGCCGGCATAATACTTTTGGCCTATTCTGGCAAAATTCCGCCTAAAACTGTGTCCGATTGGTCACAGTTCCCGCATTTCTTAAAAATTTCTGAGGTACCGCGCCTCATTAATCATATTGTTCCGCAACGAATCGCTCCTCAATTTTTCGGAGTTCCCAGTCAGTTGCCGTCAACCCCATAATTTTGAGTCCAGAAGTCGTGGCGAAACTAGGGCGTAGCTGGGTCACATCAGCCGAGAACGGGCCGTTCGAGGGCCCCATTTAGGGTTAATCACTCAGTCATCAGAAACAATAAAAGGATGAACCTGATGGCTTCCTGGCCGGATTCAACAAACACTGGCGTTCCAGATGGCGTTAAACTGCTTCCCTCGGGCGACATCATCGTAACCAAGCCCGGCACGGTTATCTCGGGCCTCAACATTACCGGAACTGTCTATATCGACGCCGACAATGTGACCCTGCAGAACTGCAAGATTACAGCGGCATCCTTCGCCGTTGTTTACATCAAGGCCGGCTCGGACGGCGTGGTGGTCAAGGACTGTGAAATCAATGGCGTAGGCACGAATAACTCGGGCAGCCACGGGATTTATGGCGGCGGCACCTTCCTGCGCAACGAAATCTACAATGTTGAAAACGGCATTTCGCTCTCCGGCACGCGCGGCACGGTGATCGAAGGAAACTACATCCATAGCTTCAAGGCCTCTGGCTCCCCGCATTATGACGGCATCCAGATGGATGGTGGCCAGACCGATACGATTATTCGCGGCAATTCCATTATTCTAAACCACGGCCAGACGGCCGCGGTGATGATCGATAACTACTTTGGTCCGATCAAGAATGTGCTCGTAACGGACAATCTGTTGGTTGGCGGCGGTTACACCGTCTATTCCGACGGCCAGTTCAGTGGCGGCTCCATGTCCGGCATCGAGATTACCAACAACCACATTGGTGGCGGTCGCTGGGGTGATCTGAATATCAACAATTCGTCCCCCGTTTACACCGGCAACTCCAAGGATGGAGCGGCGATCGCTGCGACGCTGAACGGCAACGGCAATGAAACCGGTTCCGGCCAGGATAACGACACCGACAACGGCACCACCACGCCCCCGCCGGTGACCGAGCCCACAAACCCCACCACCCCGACCCAGCCGGGCAATGAGACGGGTTTCACCGGCACGAACAATGCCGATCGTCTCGTCGGCAACTCCAGCGCCAACTTCCTTGATGGCAAGGGCGGCAACGACATCCTCGACGGTGTCGGCGGCAACGACACGCTTTATGGCGGCGCCGGTCGCGACACGATGACTGGTGGCGCCGGAAACGACGTGTTCCTGTTCAAGTCGGTATCGGAAATGGGCCGCTATGCCAGCACCCGTGACATCATAACCGACTTCGTGAGCGGCCAGGACAAGATTGATCTGTCCTCAGTTGACGCCAATGCGAGCCTGAGCGGCGTTCAGGACTTCACGTTCCTCGCCAGGGACAACCAGGTGTTCAGCAAGACGGCTGGTGAACTGGCCTGGCACACGGACGCCGCCAATAATCGGACGATTATTCAGGGCGACACCAATGGCGACGGCAGGCACGATTTCGAGATCGAACTCAAGGGCCTCGTGTCTCTGAAGGCCAGCGACTTCGTCGGCCTGACCTCGTCCAATAACGTCGAGGCGCCCACCACCCCGACCACTCCGCCGACGCCCCCGACTGCACCCACTCAGACGACCATCTCGGGCACCCGTTCGGCTGACCGCCTGACCGGTGATGCCGGCGCCAACTTCCTCGATGGCAATGCCGGCAACGACACGCTTAACGGCGGCGCCGGCAATGACACGCTCTATGGTGGCACGGGTCGGGACACGATGACAGGCGGTGCCGGCAACGACATCTTCCTGTTCAAATCCGCTGCGGAGACCGGACGCTTTGCCAGCACCCGTGACATCATCACGGACTTCACCAAGGGCGAGGACAAGATCGACCTCTCAGAGATCGATGCCAATACCAAGTCGAGCGGCAATCAGGCGTTCACCTTCCTCGCCAAGGACGACCAGATCTTCGGCAAGAATGCTGGCGAACTCGCCTTCCACACCGACGACGCCAACAACCGCACCCTGATCCAGGCCGACACCAACGGCGATGGCGTGCATGACTTCGAAATCCAGCTGACCGGTCTGGTCCAGCTCAGTGCCGGCGATTTCATTCTCTAGGCCAAACACACTCTCAAAGCGGGGCCTGACGGCCCCGCTCAATCCATTTTGTTCAGTTTCGATACAACGCTCACGCGGCCCGAGATCAAGGGCTCAAGCGCAGCATCGCGGATCGCAATGATGTGCCGCGCAGGCCATGGGCGGTGGTTGAGCACCGCATCGGCATCGAAACTCTCCACCTCGTGCAGCGTCCGCTTGAACGGATGATAATAGAAAAATCGGTAGCCAAGCTGCGCTATGGCCGCGTAGTGCGGCAGCGAGGGTAAACCCAACAACAGCACCATTACATCGACCTCCTGCGCCCGCAATTTTGCCATGGCTCCGTTGATCACGGCCGGCTCGAACCCGGCGACATTGATCTTGAGCACATTGACATGCCCGATCCCGAGATCAGCGAGAACCGTATCGAGCGTGTCGACCGCGACCTCTTCAGTGCCTTCAGAGGGACTGCCCGCAGTCACCAGCTGGCTCATCCAGTTCTTGGACGCCGTGGCAAAATGCGCCGTCTCCTTGCGGTCAGAGAGTGCGGCCTGATGAACAGTGACCTTGTCAACGACGCCGTTTCGTTCGAGGTTGCGCTTCAACGTCGCGATATTGGCGCTGCTCGGCTCGAACGCATCCACACGCGATGCGGGCAGGCACATGGTGGCAAACAGGGTGAACTGACCGATTGCGGCGCCGACGTCGATTACACGCCAGTTCGGGCGAGCCACCCGCTTTAGAAATGCAAATTCGGGGTCGATCAAATCCCCGAACATGGTCAGCGTCGGGGGAAATTGCTCGGGAAAGGCAAATTCGAGCACCGGCCCCGAGCGAAGATGTACCTCCCCTTGAGGCCGACGCGAAATCAATATCGCCGCTGTCCTGAACGCCCCCAGCAACGTCGCCAGGGGCCCAGCAACACGCAGCCCCCAACGCAGCTTGTATGCAGCACTTTCGAACCTGCTGACCATAGCACCCACTCTCGTCACCTCACGCCATCAGCAACACACGCCGAGAGGTCACGAGTGTACAGCAGGCGCGCCTGTCGCCCTTCCCTCCTTCGGCTTATGTGCTGCGGTCCGACGATGTAGAGCTACGCCCTCATCCGCCTCCTGCATGTGCCACGAGGATTACAGCGCTCCCCGGACAGCAGGGGAACAGGACTATTTTTGGCGGCCCGCAACGATACGGCCACGACGACGATCAGATACCGACAGGGGCGATCACGTCCCCTTCATGCGAACGACCGTCCACGAAGCGGGCGGCAAGACGAGGCGGCAGTGGTTACCACTGGCTTCCATTGCCGAGAATGCGGTGGGCGCTACGGCCTGATGGTCACGCGTATTGGTCGCTTCGAGGTCGTCATTGCGGAGCACTGTCGCACTCTCGGGCGAAAGCGAGGAGAAACCGCTCCCCTCCACTGCCACACTCATCTCCTGATCGAGGCTGCGGTTGAGGAGGAACAGCGTTGTCATCCCGTCATCCGCTCCGTGAACCACAGACGCCTTGAGGAAGGGCACCTCCGGCATCGGAAAGTCGAGGTCCGTCGTTCCGCGAGGATCGTAATAGGTCGTGGCATAAGTGGGGGACTGAACCTGCGCGCGCAGCACCTCCCCACGCCCAAGATTGGCAAAATCGGCAAAGGGCCAGAAAATTGGCTGCCGCCAGGCCGGACCGCCGGTTTCGGTGAGGATCGGAGCGATGGCATTGACGAGCTGCGCCAGGCACGCCGACTTCACCCGGTCGGCGTGGTTCAGCAGCGAAATACAGGCGCCACCAAAGGCCAGCGCATCCTTCATCGTATAGAGTTCTTCCAGGATCGGCGGCGCGATCGGCCAGCCGGGAAGCTTGCGATCGTCACCGCGCCGCGTGCGATACCAGACGTTCCATTCATCGAAACTGAGATCGATACGCTTGGATGAGCCACGCTCGGCGGCAATCTCGTCGGCAATGCCGACCACTTCGTCAATGAACCCATCCATCAGGTCGGAGCTGGCGAGGAAGGCCGGCGTGTCCTTGGCATAGTCGTTGAGATAGGTGTGGAGCGAGATGAACTCGACTTGGTCAAAGCTGTGCCGCAGTACCTCGCGCTCCCAGGCGCCAAAGGTCGGCATGTTGCGCCCAGAAGATCCGACGGCGGCCAGCTCGATAGTGGGATCGATTGTCCGCATCATCTTGGCCGCCTCGACGGCGATCCGGCCATACTCTGTCGCGGTCTTCGAACCCATCTGCCATGGGCCGTCCATCTCATTTCCGAGGCACCAGAATTTCACGTTATGGGGCTGCTCCCAGCCATGCTCCCGTCGCAGGTCCGAATACTTGGTACCGGATGGAAAATTGCAATATTCCAATAGCTTGCGGGCATCGTCGGGTCCGCGCGTACCGAGGTTCACCGCCAGCATGGGCTCGAGTTCGGCCTGTCGGCACCAGTCGATGAATTCATTGGTGCCAAATGTATTGGGCTCGATCGACAGCCAGGCCAACTCCAGCCGCTTGGGACGATCCTCCACCGGTCCGACGCCGTCTTCCCAGTCGTAGCCGGAAACGAAATTGCCGCCCGGGTAGCGGATAATGGTGGTGCCGAGTTCGCGCACCAGCTCCAGAACGTCGCCACGAAACCCTTCCTTGGTCGCGGTCGGATGTCCGGGCTCGTAGAGCCCCCCATAGACGCACCGCCCCAGATGTTCGACAAACGCGCCGAACAGGCGACGGTCAGTGGCGCCGATCAAGTCGGACCGGTCGAATGTCAGTTGTGCCTCAAGCATTTTTCGTCCCTCGATCTCAAAATGGCGCTCAGTGGCCGGGTTAGGCCGAGAATGTATTGGATTGGTGCGGCCGCTTGACCGCCAGAACCGACGCCTTGAGGCGTTGGGTATAAGGATGCTGCGGCGCGTCGAGCACCTGCCGTGCGTCGCCGCTCTCGACAACGCGGCCGGTCTGCATGACGATGATGCGATCGCTTATGTAATAGGCCGTCGCCAGATCATGGGTGATGTAGATGATGGTCACCCCCAGCTCGTCTCGCAGCGTCTTGAACAGATTGACGATCGACATGCGCAGGGAAGCATCGACCATGGAAACCGGCTCGTCAGCGACAATCAGCGCGGGTTTGGGGATCAGCGCCCTGGCGATTGCCACGCGCTGGATCTGGCCACCCGACAGCTCATGGGGAAACCGTCGCTCGATCTCGGCATAAGTGAGGCCGACATTGCGCAAAGCCTCGTCGGCGGCGGCCGCAGCCTCTGCATCACTGCGTGCTCCCGCAAAGCTGCGGGCGGTCTTGAGCAGATAGGCATCGACCCGCTTGAGCGGACTGAAGGCCTCGAATGGATTCTGGAAGATCGGCTGAACCGCGGCCATGAACGCAAGCCTGCCGCGGCGGTTGCGGGCGGTAGTGACGTCGCTTCCGCGCAGGCTGATGCGACCCTTGGTCGGTTCGGCCAGGTTGAGAATCATCTTTGCCAGCGTTGACTTGCCGCTGCCTGACTCCCCGACAATGGTAAAAATCTCGGGTTTGCCGTCGGGAATCGCGAAACTCACATCCTCGACGGCGTTGAAGTGGCCGCGCCCGAACAGGCCGCCCAGGGCGTAGCTGCGGGTGACATTCTCGACGGAAAGAAGGGTGTCACTCATGCCGGCAGCACCTCGACATTATCGGGAACAGGCTGGACTTCAGGCGCCGCTGCAAAGCAGGCGACCCGGTGGCCGGGACCAAGCGTCGTCAACGCCGGCCGCTGCGTCCGGCACCGTTCCATCGCTATGGGGCAGCGGGGATGAAACCGGCACCCGGGAGGGGGCGCGGCAAGGCTCGGCGGAGAGCCGCCGAGGCCCTTGCGCGTCGTGGCATCGCCGATCTGTGGCAGGCTCTGGATCAGATGCTGGGTGTAGGGGTGGAGAGGCCGCGAGAAGATCTCCTCGGTGGGTGCCTCCTCGACCAGCCGCCCGGCGTACATGATCCCCAGTCGGTCGGCGATGTGGGCATGCACCGACATATCGTGGGTGACGAAGAGGATCGACGACCCCATTTCCTGCTGGATCTCGCGCATGAGCGCCAGGACCTCCTTCTGCACCACAACATCGAGCGCCGTGGTGGGCTCGTCGGCGATGATGAACTCGGGCCGGCATATCGTCGCCAGAGCGATGGCCACGCGCTGTCGCATGCCGCCCGAAAGCTCGTGCGGAAAGGCGTTCAACACGGACGGCTTGAGCAGGAGCCGCTCAAGGTGCCCCTCCACCAGCGCGAGGAACTCCGGCATGGGCTTGCCGACGTGCCGATAGGCAAAATCGGTGAAGGTATGGATGACCCTGCGCACCGGGTTGAGGACGCTCATCGACCCCTGCATGACGTAGGAAATATTCTTCCAGCGCACCGCTTCGAGCCCCCTGCGATCAAGAGCGTGGATATCGCGATCAAGGAAGCTGTATTTTACCGATCCTCCCACCACGTTGAGCGGCGGCCGGTTCGCAGCGGCGATGGTCTTGATGAACGAGGTCTTGCCCGAACTGGACTCCCCGGCCAGGCCGTAGATTTCGTTGCTGTTGATGTCGAGCGTGACATCGTCGACAGCGCGAACCTCGCGGGTAATGCCGAAGATCCCCATCTGATAGTAGGCGCGCAGGTTGCGCACCTGGAGGACAGGCGGTGCCATCACGCAGATCCTCCACCCATTCGCGCAATGCGGCTGCGTGGATCGATGTAGTCATTAAGCGATACCGCCAGCAGGAACAGGCCGATGAAGGTCAGCATGATGAAGACCGTCGGGATGGTATACCACCACCATACCCCCGAGATCAGCGCCGAGTGCTGATTGGCCCAGAACAGCATGGTGCCCACGGTGGGCGTATCGATATTGGTGAAGCCCAGCACCGACAATGTCACCTCAAGGCCGATCGACCAGTTGATATTGTTGAGCGCGGTCGAGAACACGATCGGCAGCACGAAAGGCAGGTGTTGCTTGACCATGATCTCGGGCCCGTTCATCCCCGAGAACATCGCTGTGCGGGTGAATTCCCGGGTCTTGAGGCTCATCATGACCGACCGGATCAACCGTGCGTCATAGGCCCAGCCGAGACTGGCCATGGCCAGCGCCAGCAGAGCCCAGTTCATGTGGTCGCGCAGCACGAAGTAAAAGAGCACAAGGATCGGAAACAGCGGGATGACGATAAATGTGTCGTTGAGCGCCATCAGCACGCGATCGGTTCGACCCCCGACATAGCCGGCGAGTAGTCCCACGGTCAGCGAGAACACCCGGGAAAGGACCGCGACGGTAATCCCGAACAACAGCGTGTTGCGCAGTGCGAAGGTCAGCAGCCAGAAGGCATCCTGGCCACGCGAAGTTGTGCCAAACGGATATTGCCATGATGGCGGCATATCGAGCGGCACAAGATAGGTATCGAGCGGATCATAGGGCGAGAAGAACGACATCCCTGCCAGGATCACGATCACCAGGGTCAGCGTGGCGCCGATCGAAAACTGCAAATTGTACCGCAGCAGGTCGCGAAGTGTGGTCAAGAAGCTCATGACAGCTGCATCCGTGGGTCGAACAGCGGATAAAGAATGTCGATCAGGAACACTGCCCCAGCCACGGCGATGATCGATATCGCGGTGACGCCAAGGACGAGGCTGTAGTCCGCAGAATAGACGGCCCCAACCAGCAGCCGACCAAGGCCGGGATAGCCAAAGACCTGCTCGACGATGATTGCGCCGGTGAAAATACCGCCCAGCGACATGGCGAGGCCCGTCACCTGCGGCACCAGCGCATTGCGCATGACATAGGAGACCAGAATGCGCCGCCGCGAGACTCCGGCAAGCTCGGCATAGGCCACATAATCCTCGGTGACGATGTTCGAAACCAGCGCGCGCATCCCCAGAAACCAGCCGCCGACGCCGACCAGGATGATCGACAGTGCGGGAAGGATCGCGTGCCGGAAAACGCCGCTGAGATACTCAAAGGTCAAACCCGGCGCCACGTTCTGCCCTGCCCCACCACTGATCGGCAGGATCGGCCAGAGAAATCCGAATAGCAGGAGCAGGATGAAGGCGATGATGTAGTAAGGGACCGGATGGAACGCCATGGCCACCACGCCCAGCGCACCCAGGGCGCGGTTATCGCGGTAGTAGCCGGACAGCCCGCCCAGCAGATTTCCGAGCGTCCAGGAAATCAGCGTACAGCTGACCAGAAGCCCGATCGTCCAGGGAAGAGCCCGACCGATCAACACCGATACCGGGGTTGGAAACGCCGACAGCGACGGTCCGAAGTCGAGGACCAGCATGCGCCGCCAGTAGTTCAGGTACTGCTCGAAGAGATTGCCCTCGACGCCGTAGAGTTCGCGCAGCGCCGCGCGCATCATCTCGACGGCCTCGGGGCTGGTATCCCCGAAGGCTGTCATTGAAGCGATCATCTGTTCGACCGGATCGATGGGCGTCAGATGCGTGATCAGAAAGGTAAGCGAAATACCCACGAAAACGACCAGCACGAACAGGCCGAAACGTTTGACGACGTAAATACCATAGTTCCGCACTGGCCGGCTCCGTGGGTATCGATTACTCAGCGGCTTGCAAGCGCACCATCATGTACCGGGAGTTTGCCCAGTTCGGCACAGGATTGGTGTAGGGATCTTCCGCCGTCGGATAGCCCGTCCAGTAGGTGTCGTCCGTCATCGTGAAGACGTTGTAGGACATCAACGGGATAATCGGCATTTCCTCGACGGCGAGCTTGACGAATTCTTTGCCCAGCTCGACCCCCTGCGGATCGTCGAACGAGATCGCACGGATCTGCTCGATGATTTTGTCGAGGTCCGGGTTCGACCAACGCGACCAGTTGCGCGGGGTCTGGACCTCGCCGGCCGGTTTGACGAACTGCGAGTGCCAGCTATCGAGGAAGAAGCTGAGGTCGGGATGACCGCCCCAGGTCTCGACGCTCCAGGATATCGCTGTCTCGAAGTCACCACCGTTCCGGCGGGTCAGGAACGCTGCCTGCGCAGAGTCGGTCGTCGCGTCGATCCCGAAGCGCCGCCATTGTTCGGCGATCATCGACCCCGCGCGGGTCATCACCGGACGGGCCTCGCCCTCGACCATTACACTGATCGAGAACCGCTGACCGTCGGGCATGTACCAGTCATTGCCCTGGCGGGTATAGCCGGCCCGCTCGAGCAGTTCTGCTGCCGCCTGCTGGTCCTGCTTCCACCAGCCAGTGCCGAAGGCCGCGGTGATGGCATCGGGCTCGCTGGGGATCTGGTCACCGACCGAAGGGCGCAGCATCTCGGCGATCTGCGTGCCGATCGTGGCATCATACGGCTTGATGGTTTGCTTGCCGGTGTCCAGCTCGAAGGCGTTCAGCCATTCCAGCATTGGCTTGTGATAATACTCAGGGGCTGTGCCGGTGGGTGGCACTGCGATGGCCGACAGGGTCGCAGCGCCACGATAGGACGCCATCGAGATCGCTTTGATATCGAGAGCCAGAGCGAGAGCCCAGCGGACGTCGCGATCCTGGAACTTGGTGTTCTGGTGATTGAAAATCACCTGCGGCAGTGTCGGGTCGGGGTGGCCATACGGGAAGCCCGGGAACCAGCCCTTAGATGTCGGCGAGTCCTTGACCAGCGAGAACACACCCTCGGGCGAAGTGTCGTGAATGACGTCTAGGTCGTGATTGAGTTGGGCAATCACGCGCTTATCCGGCGGCCCCGGATCAAGATAAGTGACATATTTCGGCCCGGGCTCGCCAAAACGGGCCAGCGTGGTGCGCTCCCAGTCTTCGCGCTTCTGCCAGGTGAACCACTGTCCGTTGGGGTCGTAGCTGTGCAGCGTATAGGCGCCCAGGGAAACCGGTGGATTGAAATCGAAGGTCAGGGGATCCTTACCCTCGAAGATGTGCTTGGGCATGATCCACGCAGCATTCCAGCGCACAGTGAACAGCGAGTGGAAGCGCGAGTTCGGCGCCTTGAGCTTGTAGATGACGGTGTATTTGTCGGGCGCCTCGATGCCTTCGACGTTGAGCTGATGCTGGGCGCTGCGCACGAGGCCATTGGTCGCCAGATGCGTATCAGTGGTGAAGACGACGTCGTCCGACGTGAACTCGACACCGTCGCTCCAGAAGATGCCCGGCCGCAGTTTGACCGTCATTTCCGTGAAATCGTCATTGTAGATCGGCGGCTCGGAAGCCAACGAATTGTCCCACACGCCATCAAGGCCGTGATCGGGATCGATGTACCAGAACGTGTCCATTGCCAACTGGTGCAGGCCGGTGGACTGGCCACCCGCATTGGTGGCCCAGATATTGAACCAGCCGGCATTCTTGATCGTCCCCTCCGGGTTTTCGACGATCAGGGTCTCATTGCGGGGAATGGCCGACGCACTCTGCGCCAAGACGGGGCCAGTGTAGAGCAAGGCGAATGCAAGGCAGACTAGACTACGTAGAATACGCATATCTCTCTCCTCCGTTGGTGCTGCTTTGTCGCGCACCGCTATTCTTTTGCCAGAGTACTGTACCGCTTCTAGATACGATGTAAAGATGCGGTTCTCTCAGCCAGGTCACAATGAAGAACACCCCTTCTCTAATCGATTTGACGACGCCGTTTGACGTGGCCTCACCGCTCCCCACGGGGGTGGCGCGCGAAACCGTGGACACTCTGGGACGCTGGATTGCCAACGACCGCTTCCCCCCCGGCGGCGTCATTCCCACCGAGCCGCAGCTCGTCGAAACCCTCGGCGTGAGCCGCACAACCTTGCGCGATGCGATCAAAGTCCTCTCCGGCAAGGGATTGCTCCGCACGGCACGGCGCTATGGCACGCGCGTGACGCCGGTCGATGAGTGGAACCTGCTCGACGGGGATGTCGTCGCCTGGCACCAGGCCGACCATCCGCGGATGCGGCGCATCTTTGCTGAGACGACGGAGGTCCGGACAATCCTCGAGCCCGCTGC
The DNA here is from genome assembly GCF_029201565.1 of Devosia sp. SD17-2. Classification (GTDB taxonomy): domain Bacteria; phylum Pseudomonadota; class Alphaproteobacteria; order Rhizobiales; family Devosiaceae; genus Devosia. The sequence continues at coordinate 969,689 of NZ_CP104002.1, read as the reverse complement.
GGCTGAGCTTGCGGCCCATCGCGCGACCGAGGCGCAGCGCGCTGTCATCCTCGATGCAGCGCGGACCATGCACCCGGAAACCGGGGATGTCGCCGCCCTTTTCCGTGCCGACTGCGCCTTCCACGTGACCATCCTGGAGGCCACGCAAAACCAGGTCATGCAGCAGATGCGCCAGCTGATCCTGACGACGCTTCGGGTCTCCTACGAGTACGGCGTCATGCGCCCGGCCCATGATCCGGTGTCGCGTGCCGGACACCTGAAGGTGGCGGAAGCAATCGCCGGCCGCGATGGCCCGGCAGCGCGCGCGGCGATGTCGACCATGCTCAGCCGCAACGCCCGCATGGCGGCCTCCTATTGGAACGAAGCGGCAGGATGACGAGGGCCTGATGCGCAATATGTCGAGCAGCAATGGAGAGTGCCGGGGACCGCCGCCCCTCAGCACGCTGTGGCGTGGCCCCTGCGGACGGAGAGCGGCTTCAATCGAAGCAATAGAGCCGCGCTGGATTATCCACGAGGATACGCTGCCGCATCGTCGGATCAGGCGCCCACCCGGCAATCAGATCCACCAGTTCGCCATCATCGGGCATATGGCCGGTCAGATTGGGGTGAGGCCAGTCAGTCCCCCAGACGCAGCGATCGGGCGCATGGGCGGCGATCCGCGCAACCAGAGGCGTCGCGTCAAGAAATGGATAATTGGTGAGCGATGCCTTGTACTGACTGAGCTTGACCCAGATGCGACCGCGGTCGAGAGCTGCGCACAAGGCATCGATATGGTCGGCTTCGGCGGCATGATCCGCAGTCAGATGCGCCAGGTGATCCAGCACCACCTCAACCCCACTCGCCTCGAGAACCGGCAGCAATGCGAGCCACACGTCCGGCCTGACATAGAGCTGGATGTGCATGCCAAGATCGGCGAGCACGCCTCCAAGCACCTTCAACTGGTCGAGGAACAGAGGGTCGCTGCCACCGCGCATGAGCCGCACCCCACGTGCGCCTTGCACACGGAGCTGGGCGAGCTCGGCCTTGCCCGTCTCCGACGCGACCGCAACAACGGCGCGAGCCCGGTCGAGACCGATCTCTGCTACGGCGTCGAGAGTGCAGCGATTGTCTCGCCCATAGACGCTCGGCTGCACGATCACCGCCCGTTCAATCCCGACCGTCGCCAGCATATCGAGATATTGCGAAACCGTCGCTGGAGGCGGCGAGTAGGCTCGCTCCGGGTCAAACGGATAGGCATCTGCCGGCCCGAAGATATGCGCATGGCAGTCACATGCCAGCTTCGGCAGGACAAGGCCGGGCCTGGAAGTCCTATCACGCTGCACGAGATAGGCCATGTTGCCTCCCCAACGACCGCGCCACGACGCCGATCATCCACGCCATTGAAGATCGTGTCCAGTTGGGCCTGCCCCTGACCGCCACCACGACCCGTCGCTATTCCCTTCACAAGGAGCCAGTTAATGTCCGATTATCCGTTCTCCGCCGCTGATCTCGACGCCCTGAGGGCCTGGGATACGCCCACCATATGCAACGGGCTGGAGCTGATCGTCCCCGAGCGGCGGGCCATCGGCTTCACCGTCGAACAGATGGTAGCAGCCGATCGGACGCTGGCGCCCATTGTCGGCCTGGCACGCACCGGACTGATCCGGTCCAAGGAACCACCGCGCGGCCCCATCCCTTCCCGCCAGGAATGGTACGACTATGTCGAGGCAGGAGACCTGCCGACAATCGCCCTGCTCCAGGATATCGACGACAAGCCGGGCTATGGCGCCTTCTGGGGCGAAGTTCAGACCACGGTTCACAAGGGCCTCGGCGTATTGGGCTGCGTCACCAACGGATCCTATCGCGATTGCGACATGCTGGCGCCGGGGTTCCAGATCATCGGCGGGCGCGTTGTTCCCAGCCATGCCCATGTGCACATGGTCGCCATGGGCGGCGATGTGAATGTGTTCGGCATGCTGGTCGGGCACGATGGTGTCATCCACGCCGACTACCATGGCGCGGTCGTCATTCCCGCAGAGGCAGTCAGACGACTGCCCGACGCCATCGATCTGGTCACACGACGCGAGAAGATCATCCTCGATATGGCGCGGGCACCCGGGTTTACCAGTGCCCATATGCGCGAGGCCTTGTCCCGCGTGCAGGACATCCACTGATCGGCGCCAGTCGGCTCAGCCCCGGCCGCGCGTCTCGACAATGTTCGACGGGCCGGCGCAATCGACGTCGGCCCAGCCCATCTGCCCCATAAGCAGGCCGAGCTCCTGCCGGTAGATATCGAGAACTTTTCGGACGCCCGTTTCGCCCGCCGCGGCGGCGGCAAACATGACCGGCCTGCCGATGAATGCCGCCTTCGCGCCGAGGCAAAGCGCCTTCGCGATATCACTGCCCCGTCGAAAGCCGCTGTCGATCAGCAGTTCGGCCTTGTGACCTACCGCGTCAGCAATCCGCGGCAGCACATCGATCGGCGCCGGTGCAGCATCGAGTTGCCGCCCGCCATGGTTGGAAATCAGCATTCCGTCCGCACCGAGGTCGACACACATCTGGGCGTCCTCGTGGTGGAGAATGCCCTTGACCACAAGCGGCCCCGCCCACGCCTTGCGCACCAGCCGCAGCACGTCCCAGGTCTGGCCCGGTGCCGGCGTCTGCGATCCATAAAGGTCGGCCACCGCATTGGCGTCCGCGCCCGGCGCGGCATAGGGCGCCCAGTTCTCCATCATCGGAATGCCCCGCGCCCTGAGATAACGCCAGGTCCAGCCCGGGCGGCTCAAACCCTGCATGATCACACCTGGCGTCATCTTCATGGGTCGACGGAAGCCATTGCGGATATTGCGCTCGCGCTTGCCGATCACCGGCGTATCCACTGTGAGGACCAGCACCGGAACGTTGAGGCGGGTGGCGCGCTTAACCAGATCGAGGGTGATCTTCGGATTGCGCGTGCCATAGACCTGAAACCAGGTGTTCTCAGGCGCTTCCGCAACAGCCGCCTCGATGGAACTGCAGCTGGCGCTCGACATAACATAGGGCACATTAAGGGCTGCCGCCGCTCGAGCGATCATCACATCTGCCCCCGGCCGGAAAAAACCGGCGATCGACATCGGCGACACTCCGAACGGGGAGGCATAGCTGCGCCCGAAAAGGCGTGTCGTCTGCGTCCGCTTTTCGACATCCACGAGATAGCGCGGCACCAGCTGATAGCGCTCGAACGCCCGCCGGTTACGGTCCAACCCGCCCTCGCCGTCCACGCCACCGTCGATAAAATCATACGCAATTCTCGGCAGATATCGGCGCGCAAGAGCCGCGATATCGTCCGTATTGACGGCGCTCTCTACCCTCATCTTGCCCAAGCGACCCTCTGCAGGAGAAATCGTCACGACGCGCGGCGCGCGTTGCACACGCGCCACTCGACGAACTCTCGCTGTATTCTAGATCACATGTAAAGAGAAAATCTGGCGCGCGGCAGGTACCTGCTCAAGCGCCACCTTTATCATCACCTCCAAGGCCACTCCCGCGAGACATCAACACTGGCATACCGCCCCACTCGGACAATTTACCCAAAGATGCGCCAGGATGTGGGCCAATGCGGTGCCGTGCCTGTGGATGCGAAAGTGACAAGTGCTTCGGACATTTCCTTGGCCAGGAGAGGAGCGCCGGGCGTTTCGACCGCCAATGGCACGCGGCTCAAGCTATTGAACACAAAGGGCTCATCGAAGCCGTGAGCGGCGCCAAGGCGGCCACCCTCAAATGCGGGGACCCATTCGAACTGGTAGGCATAAGCCTGCCCCCCTGCAGCAATCTGGGTTTGCGCCGTTCGGATGGAGGGGTTGCGATAGATCGCCCGCGAGAGGAAAACTTCCTCCAGACCTGTCAGCGTGAGCAAGGGGAGCTCCGCTTCGAGCGCCGCAAGTTCAGCCTCGGCGTCGTCGGGATGAAAGCGCGCAATCGAAGCCAGGAGTGCCTCACGCGTGGTCACTTCCGGCATCATGCCGAAGGCGTACCACATGCGCGCCTCGTCGCGGGTCCAGCCGACGACGATCTGGTGCTCGGCAAATGTGCCTGCGGCCAGTCCATCCAGCGGGTGACGCTGCAGGCTTGCCCCGTCATGGACAATGCCGAATGTGCGCCCGCCCGGAGCGTTTCTTTCGCCTAGATGGGTCGCGAGAACCTGGTCCTGGACGGCAAGGATCGTCTCGATCGGCAAAGCTTCCAGCGCTGCCACATCGCCTGCAGACACCCCAGCGCGCTCGAGAAAATCGCCTGCAAGCGCACTCGCAGTGTCGGGCGCGATGATGCGACTTGCCGGCCCGCTCATCAGCCAGGCACGGCGGAAAAGATGTTTCACACCGTCGACGCCGAAGAGGGCGGCAATGGTGAAGGACCCGGACGACATGCCAACGAGAGTGACATTATCAGGATCGCCCCCGAACGCCGCGATGTTGTCGTGAACCCAGCGAAGTGCTGCAATAAAATCCAGCATGCCCCGATTGGCCGCAGCATATTCTGCGCCGAACTTTTCCCCGAGATGGAGAAAGCCCAAGGCGCCGACGCGCATATTCGGACGCACCAGAACGACGTCGCCCTGGCCCGTAAACCCCGGCTCGTCGTGGAATGTCCCATGGGCGGAGCCGGTCTGAAATCCGCCGCCAAAGGCATGCACAATCACGGGCCGCCGTTTGTCGTCTGCAGCGGGCGTATAGATGTTGAGATTGAGGCAGTCCTCGCCTGTGTCGAAACCGTCGCCTTTGGGCGCCCAATCGGGCATGGCACGACGCAGCTGCGGCGGCGCAAAACCGACCTTGGTGGCGTCCACAAGGCCTGCATGTGCAAGGGGCACAGGCGGCTTGAAGCGCCGGGAACCGATGGGTGGTTCTGCATAGGATATGCCAAGGAAGCGATCACCCTCGGGCGTCCGCAGCCCGCGATAAATGGCATTTTCGCTGGCGATGTCGATAAAGGAAGTCATGCCGCGACTGGTCCATCGAGGAGGTGACAGGCCGCCTTCTGGCCTGAACCGAGGTCCCGCATCGCCGGCTTTTCGGCGGCGCAACGGTCAAAGGCGTGGGGACAGCGCGTGCGGAAAGCGCAGCCGCTGGGCACGGCATGAGCGGATGGGATTTCGCCCTTGAGCTTGGCGCGTTTGCCGTCACCCTTGCCGGGCGCGGACGCCATAAGCGCCTTCGTATAGGGGTGGGCGGCGCCACCATAGATGGCATCGCGCGGTCCCTGTTCGACGATCTCGCCCAGATACATGACAGCGATCTCATCGCACATGAACTGGACGACGCGCAGATCGTGCGAAATGAACAACATGGTGGTGCCATGCCGGTCCTGCAGATCGCGCATCAGGTTGAGCACCTGCGCCTGTACCGAGACGTCGAGGGCGCTCACCGGTTCGTCGGCGACGATCAGCTCCGGATTTGTGGAAAGCGCCCGGGCAATGGCGATACGCTGCCGCTGGCCACCGGAGAATTCATGCGGATATCGGTCGAGCGCCGTCCGGGGCAGACTGACCTCGGCCAGGAGCCGCTCGGCAGTCCGGAGCTGTTCATCGGGGCTGCCGATGCCATGCACCAGCTGCGGTTCGACCAGCGTGTCCCTGACGCTCATGCGCGGGTTGAGCGATCCAAAAGGATCCTGGAAGATCATCTGCATATGCCGCCGTTCGGCACGCAGATCGCCGGAGGAGAGATTGGCCAGATCCTTGCCGCGGAAGCGGATGGATCCGGCTGTCGGCTCGACGAGACGCAGCACCAGCCGGGCAGTGGTCGACTTGCCCGAACCGGATTCGCCGACGAGGCCAAAGGTCTTGCCACGCTGGATCGAAAAGCTGACATCCCGCACGGCCTTGACCAGCTTGAAGGTTTTCGAGAGGCCAGCAACGCTGAGCATGGTTTCGGCGGTCATTGGGCGGCCTCCAGCGGGTACCAGCAGCGCACATCGGAACGGATATGTGCTTCCAGGGCAGGCCGCGTCTGGCACTTCGCATCGGCGCGGCTGCAGCGGGGCGCAAAGCGACAGCCCTGAGGCCACTGCCCCACCGGCGGCACCGTCCCGAGGATCGGGGTCAAACGCGTACGGTTATCATCATGGCCGGGCACGGCGTCGATCAGCCCGCGTGCATAAGGGTGGGCCGGGCTGCGCACGACATCGGCACTGAGGCCGCGCTCCACCACGTCACCGGCGTACATGACGACGGCGCGGTCGCAGAAATCGCCCACGACTTCGAGGTCATGCGTGATGAACAGCATGGCCAGGTTCAGCTCGCGCCGCATGTCGTCGAGCAGGTCCAGGACCTGGGCCTGGATGGTCACGTCGAGGGCGGTCGTCGGCTCGTCTGCGATGATCAGGGACGGCCCGCAGGAAATGGCGAGGGCGATCATCACGCGCTGGCGCATGCCGCCCGAAAGCTCGTGCACATAGCCCTTGAGAATATCGCGCGCGCGCGGAATGCCGACGCGGTCGAGCAACCCGGCAGCACGATCAGTTGCGGCTGCGTGGCTGAGGCCAAGATTATGCCGCAGCGTATCTGTCATCTGCCGGCCGATGCTGAGCGTCGGGTGGAGCGCCGTCATCGGCTCCTGGAAGATGAACCCCATATGGCGGCCGCAGAGTTTGCGGCGTTCCTTCGGTGGCAGGCCGGAAATAGGCGTGCCATTGAGGATGATGGTCCCGCCGATCTCGGCATTGTCCGGTGCGATGCCCATGATGGCACTGGCGGTAATCGACTTGCCGCAGCCGCTCTCTCCCACCAGCGCGACGGCTTCGCCCTTGGCGATGGAAAAGGACACATCGGTGACGATGGGCAAGAGGCCATCGGCATTGCGGAAACCAAGGCTGAGATCCTTGACTTCTAGCACGATATCACGCGCGGTTGCCGGCTGGACCGGAGGTGTCGGCAGTGAAGCTGATTGCGCGGTCATTGGTAACGAATCCGGGGATCGAGCAGGGCGTAGATGAGGTCGATGATAAGGTTGAGCACCGCCAGGATCAGCGAGATGGTGAGCACCCCACCTTCAACCAGTGGGTAGTCCCGCCGGCCGACGGCTTCGACCAGCATGCGGCCCAGGCCCGGCAGCGCGAAGATGATCTCGATGGCAACGGCACCACCGAGCATATAGCCCGCCGAAAGTCCGGCCACCGTCACCACAGGCATGGCCGCAGTGCGCATGGCATAGCTGCCGATCACCTTGCTTTCGGGCAGGCCCTGAGCACGGGCCGTGGTGATATAGGGCTCGTTGAGCACGTCGAGCATGGATGAGCGCATCATGCGCGTCATCAGCGCTGACTGGCGCACCCCCAGGGCGAGCGCTGGCAGGAAAATGGTCGCACCAAAGGCGATGATGCCGGCGTCGGGCGGGTTGTATCCGGCGACGGGAAACCAGCGCAGCGTCACGGCAAAGACGAAGATCAGCAGCAGCGCGAACCAGAACTCCGGCAGCGAAATTCCAAGCACCGCCGTGGTCACAACACCCCGGTCGATCGGCTTGTTGCGGTTCATTGCCGAGATCAGACCCATCGAGACGCCGATGGCAACGGCGAGCGCAAGCGCCACAAGTGTCAGCAACAAGGTCACGCTGACATAGCGCGGGATGACCTGCATCACCGGTTCGCGGAAGAAGATCGAGTTGCCCAGATCGAGGGTTACAATGCCCTTGAGCCAGATCAGGAACTGGGCCCAGATCGGCTCATTGAGGCCAAGCTGCGTGCGCAGCGCCTCGATCTGTTCGGGCGTCGCCTGGTCGCCCAGCATCATGCCGGCCGGATCACCCGGCGACAGGCGCAGCAGCAGGAACACGAGGATCAGCGGCACGAAGATCGTGGGCAGGATCAGAAGGAAACGCTTGAAAAGATAGCGCAGCATGTCAGCGCCTCCGGGCCAGGCGCGGATCAAGAATGTCGCGCAGGCTGTCGCCCAACAGATTGAGGGCAAGAATGGTGAACATCAGGGCGAGACCCGGAAACAGCACGATCCAGGGCGCCTGGGAGATATAATTGCGAGCCTCGGTCAGGGCGTTGCCCCAGCTCAGCTCCTTGGGCCCGATACCCACGCCGATAAAGCTCAGACCCGCTTCCCCCAGAACGGCCGCCGAAAAGATGAAGGAGGCCTGCACCAGGATGGGCGAGCTGACGGCGGGAAGAATATAGCGGGTGAAAAGGCGCAGCGTCGGCACGCCGACTGAGCGTGCAGCCTCGATCATCTGCAACTCGCGCACGACCAGCACCTGTCCGCGCACGACGCGCAGCGACGGGGCGATCAGCACGATCGAGAGCGAGGTGATCACCGTGGTCATCGACGGTCCCATAATGCCTGCGGCTGCAGTCGCCAGAACGATGCCTGGAAAAGCCATCAGACCGTCAACAAAGCGCATCAGCACCACGTCGACCTGACGATAAAAACCGGAAATCGCGCCAAGAATGACAGCCACGGACATGGAAATGACCGTGACGATGAGCCCGACAAGCAGGGATGTGCGTGCACCGTGCACGACCATCTTGAACATGTCGCGGCCCAGATTGTCCGTGCCGAAAATATGCTCGGCGCCGGGCGGAATGAACCGGTCGGCAGGGCTGACCTTGAGCGGATTGCCCGGTGCCAGAAGAGGCGCCAGAACCGCGGAAAGGGAAATGATGACCAGGATAGCAATGGAGATCATTGCCGTCCGATTGGCCAGAAGCCTCTGCCAGACCGATTTATTGGTGGTGGCGAAGGTCTCTCCGCCACCATCGGTCAGGCGCTCGTTATCTGTCGCCTGCGTCATGCTCATCTGTCAGTTCTGGGCCGGCGGAGCGACATTGTAGAGGTCGTAGCCGCGCGAGGGCACGCGGGCCGGATTACCGACACCCGCACGAATGCCATACATGTTGGATTCCGTGCCGTATTTGATCCAAGGGAACTGGTCATAGGCCAGTGCATGGACCTTTTCGAACAGGGCCTTGCGCTCGTCCGCATCAATGGTCGAGGCGAGCTTGTCCATCAGCTCCATCTTTTCCGGATCCGTCCAGAAGCCGGGATAGGTGGCGTTGAGGAAAGCGATCGAGGTCGGATCGACATAGGTCGGCAGGAAGCTCGAGAAGGCGTCCATCTGGGCAGCGTCGGCACGGGCCTGGATGTAATTGGCCATCGGCGATTCAACGATCTCGACATTGATCCCATATTCTTCGAGCTGCTGGGATGCAGTGATCGCGGGCAGGAAGTGCTTCTGGTACTGCTCGGAGGCCACCAGCCAGCGGATCGGCTCGCCATTGTAGTTCGACGCAGCGAGATATTCCTTCACCTTGTCGGGGTTGGGTGTGCCAAAGCCTTCAGGAACGCCTGCCGTGGTGTACCAGAAGGAGTTGTTGTCCGGGATCCAGCTCGGGTCGAGCGTGTAGAAGTCCGGATTGCCCACCGAGGCGAGCATGATCGGCTCCATCTCGAGCGCGTAGTAGATGGCCCGGCGCAGATTGACGTCAGCCATCACGCCTTCCTTGGTGTTGAGCACCACAGCCAGGGACTGGTTGTTGGGCACAACGACGGCTTCGGTGTTCGGATCGTTCTGCAGCGCGTCGTAGAAGTCGGTCGGCAGCTCCATGGCGATGTCGATCTCGCCGGTGATCAGGCTGTCGCGACGCACCGAGGCTTCGGGCATCAGACGCAGATTGATCACGTCGGCATAGGCATGCTTGGCGCCCGAAAACGCGGAAGTCGGGGCGCTCACGCTCTGGTAGTCATCCCAACGGGTGAGAACAGCGCCCTGGTCGGGACGATATTCGGACAGCACATAGGGACCGGTGCAATCGAGGCCACGGGTGGCTTCGGTGGGCGAGGCACCTTCGAGCGAAGCACTCGACATGATCACGGCCTGCGCGCCGGCCAGAAGACCCGGAACGATCGGCGACGCGGTCGCCAGCTCGAGCACGACGGTGTTCGCATCGGGCGCCGTGATGGCGGTCACGATGTTCTTGAACGCCGCGCCAATACCGGCGGACTCGCGGAAGCGTTCGAGCGAAGCCACAACGTCTGCCGAGCTCAACTCTGCGCCGGAGTGGAACTTGAGGCCCTGACGAATTGCGATGGTGAGGGTCTTGCCGTCATCACTATAGGCCACGCTGTCGGCCAGCATCGGCTGCGGCGTCCAGCTTTCGTCGGTGGCGAACAGCGATTCACAGGCGATGCCCGCGGTCATCCAGTTGACACCGAAGGTGGTCACGACCGGATCAGGCGACGGAGCCATCTGGGAGATACCGACGCGCAGCGTTCCGCCGCGCTCCAGCTCCTGCGCCAGGGCCGGCTGTGCTGCGATGACTGTAAGCGACGCGCCTGTCAGCAGCAGATTGCGCATTTTTGTCTTCCTCAACATTTCTCTTCCTCCCTGTCCCTTATGGGACCTTTTGCATTTCAGCCCCAGGCGGCGTGCCCGTGACCATCTCGTCCTGCACCTGGACATCCATCCCGAGCACCAGATAGCTCAGGCACTTGCCGTGCGTATCGATCGCAAGGCTGGAATTCACACCGCCTTCGAGAGCGTCCTCGATGACGAAATTGAGCGCATGGAGCTGGGCCAGCTCATAACGTCGAACCTCTGTCACGCCGCGATGGGCGAACAGTTCGGCAACCCGCTCGGCCGTCACCTGGTCCCGAAGGACCGGCCAGTGCTTCTCATCGAAGGCGATGATGTTGACGTTGAGCCTGTTGCCCTTGTCGCCGGATCGGCCATGCGCGATGGTGTGAAGTTTTGTCACCTGCACCGTCGCGTTCATGGTGTTCCACCGGCGAAAGAAAAGCTGGGATGAACCAGGTGGCGCGGCACGAGATGGGACAGCGTGCGAACACGTGGACGCACGCTCTGTCTCACGCCGCCGCCCCCGGCTGGACCGCAGCAATACAGCGCGTTCACCTCTTGGGCAGCACGTTCGACATCACGCTGGTTGGCCGAAGCGAAGGCGAAACGAACGCGATAATCCCCGGCGCCGGTGTCGGAGTAATCGAACAGCAGGTCACCCTCATCGCTGTCGAAAGCGCTGACCGTGCCGATGATGTCGGCGCGATGGCGCAGGGCGAGCCCGCGGCGCAGAATGCGCTCATTGATCGTGGTCACCGCCAGACGCGCCCGGGCCAGTGCATTGGGGCCGGCGTAGGAAATCTCCGCTTCGCCGAGCCAGTCGCCGTAAAAGCCGACAGTGGCCTTGAGGCATTCCGGCGCAGCATGGCCGCGGGCCCCGCTGACCTGCACCCGGTCGGGCCCGAGCTGCGAGAGCTGGACGCCGGTGATATCGAGCGTAACGTCCGGCGTCAGATAGCTGGCGGGGTCGTGGATCTCATAGAGAAGCTGTTCCTTGACCGTGCGCAGGTCGACAAGACCGCCCGTCCCTTCAGCCTTGGTGATGACAAAGCTGCCATCTGCTTCCACTTCAGCAATCGGGAACCCGATATTGGCCGTGTCGGGCACATCCTTGCGGCCGGGATCGGCGAAGAACCCGCCTGTCACTTGAGAACCGCATTCGAGCAGGTGCCCCACAAGCGTGCCGGCTGCCATGCGATCGAGATCGGCCCAGTCCCAGCCGAAATGGGCAACCAATGGCCCCAGGGCCAAAGCGGGGTCAGCGACACGACCCGTCACGACGATCTGGGCGCCTGCCTTGATCGCCTCGGCAATTGGCGCGGCCCCGATATAGGCGTTGATGGCGATGATCTCGCCGTCGATCTCGGGCAGGCGGCTGTCGCCTTCCCACCGCTCGGTCGCGTCGAGGTCGATCTTGCCGGTCAAATCATCGCCGCAGACGATCGCAATGCGCAGGGCTCCGAGCCCGAGCCGGTCGGCTATGGACTGGATCGCCTTCGCGGCAGCGGGCGGATTGGCCTGGCCGAAATTGCCGACAATGGTGATCCCGGCGGTGACGCACTGGGCGAGGATGGGTTCGAGGAATTCTTCCAGAAGAGGCTCATAGCCCTTCGAGGGATCCTGTCGACGAGCGATGTGGCCGAGGGCCAGCGTGCGTTCTCCAAGGGTCTCGAAAATGAGCGCGCCACCCGAACCGGCGGCGGCAATTGCCGCAACGACCGACCGCGGCGCGTCGACACGATCACCCGAAAAACCAGCGCCACAACCGATACGAAACAATTAGACCCCTCCGTGATCGGCAGGATCATCGTTACCATTATCGATAATGTCAACGATTATTGTCTGTGCGTCATGCTTGGGCTATCTTGGCGGCGCAGAAGCCACGGAGCCGTGCATTGAATTCCCTCGCAAAACTTGCGCCGGACCAGTCGAAAAGCTGGGATTTCGTCTACCGCGAACTCCAGCGGCAGATCATCGCCGGGCAGCTGCGGCCGCGCGAAAGGCTGGTCGAAGACGAGATCATGGCGCGCACCGAGGCCACGCGGCATGCAGTCCGCAAGGCGTTTGACGAGCTTGAGCGCATGGGGCTTGTTGTCCGCCAGCCCAACAAGGGCGTGCAGGTGCGGGACTATTCGATCACCGAGATCGAGGAACTCTACGAGATCCGCGAATGCCTCGAGTTGCGCGCCGCCGCTCGATTCTCCCGACCTGCAGACCAGGCGCTGGTAGACCAGTTGACCGAAATCGCCAGCCAACATCGCGACGCCTCACGCGCCCAGCGCTTTGGTGAGGTTTTTTCGCTCAACAACGATTTCCATGAAGTGCTCTATCGGTCAGCAGGCAACCAGCAACTGGCGGACGCGATATTGCACTACACCTTCGCGACCCATCCGATACGCACCCGCGCCTTCCCCAATGAAGAACTGCGCGAGATCGCCATCACCGAGCATTTCGCCATGATCGATGCTATTACCCGCGGCGAGGGCCAGCGGCTGGGTGAGCTCATTCACAGCCACATCACCCGCCCCAAGGAGTTCTACCTCCGCGCCACCTACATCCAGGACTCGCTCTGACGAGGCGGCGCACTCGCAGGCAAGGCAGCCGCGAGTACAGATCTGTCTTGGCTGACAAGCCATGGGCGCCGGTGCTATGCGCCCACTATCGTTCGAGGCACATCGCAACGCCCATGCCGCCGCCGATGCAGAGGGTCGCCAGTCCGCGTTCTGCGTTGGAACGCCCCATTTCATGGAGCAGGGTCACGAGAATGCGCGCGCCTGACGCGCCGATGGGGTGTCCGATGGCAATGGCGCCGCCATTGACATTGACCTTGGCGGTGTCCCAGCACATGCCTGCATTGACGCCACAGGCCTGAGCCGCAAAGGCCTCATTGGCCTCGATCAGGTCGAGGTCATCGACCGTCCATCCGGCCTTTTCCAGCGCCTTCCTGGATGCCGGTATCGGGCCCGTGCCCATCAGTGCCGGGTCGACACCCGCTGTCGCCCAGCTGGCGATGCGAGCCAGCGGGGTGAGGCCGCGCGCCCTGGCTTCGTCGGCATGCATCAGCACGAGGGCGGCAGCGCCATCATTGAGACCGGAAGCATTGCCCGCGGTCACCGTGCCGTTCTTGTCAAAGGCCGGGCGGAGCTTGGCGAGACCCTCTTCACTGGCGTCGGCACGGATATATTCGTCGCGACTGACGATGATGTCGCCCTTGCGCGTCCGCACGGTGAACGGAGTGATTTCCGCATCGAACCGACCCGCCGCCTGGGCCGATGCAGCCTTTTGCTGGCTGGCGAGCGCAAAGGCGTCCTGCGCCTCGCGCGAAATGCCGAATTCCTTCGCCACGTTCTCAGCCGTGACGCCCATGTGGTAGCCGCCAAAAGCGTCCGTGAGTCCATCTGAAAGCATGGTATCGACCAGCGTCACCGCGCCCATCTTGGCGCCAGACCGCAGGTTCTGGCAGTGCGGCGCCAGCGACATGGATTCCTGCCCGCCGGCGACGATGATGCGCGCATCGCCAGAGGCGATCTGCTGCATGCCAAGGGCAACGGCCCGCAGACCGGAGCCACAGAGCTGGTTGATGCCGAGGGCCGTGGCCGTGTCAGGAATGCCAGCCCTGATCGCCGCTTGGCGAGCCGGATTTTGCCCGGCACCGGCGGTGAGGATCTGGCCGAGAATGACCTCATCCACCGCGTCGGGGCTCACCCCTGCCCTCTCGAGCGCTGCCGTGATGACCGCCCCTCCAAGTTCATGTGCGGGGGTGTTGGCGAAAGCGCCAAGGAAGGAACCGACAGCGGTTCTGGTCGCCGACACGATGACGATATCACTCATTATGCTTCTTCTCCGATCGCGACCGTGAACCGGGCTTCGGTCTTGGCAGCGATTTCATCCAGCGACACGCCATTTGCCAGTTCGATAAGGCGCATGTCCACGTCGCCGCGACGGGAAATGGAAAAAACGCCGAGGTCCGTGATGACACGACCGGCGACGCGTTTGCCGGTCAGCGGCAGGGTGCACTCGCGCAACAGTTTAGGCTGCCCCTTGGCTTCATGCTCCATGACCACAACCACGCGCTTGACGCCCGCGACGAGGTCCATGGCGCCACCCATGCCTTTCACCATCTTGCCCGGGATCATCCAGTTGGCAAGATCACCGTTCTCGGCAACCTGCATGGCGCCGAGGATGGACAGGTCGATATGGCCGCCCCGGATCATGCCGAAGCTGTCGGCACTGGAGAAGAAGCTGGTTTCCGGAAGCGCCGTGATCGTCTGCTTGCCGGCATTGATAAGGTCGGCGTCCTCTTCGCCTTCAAACGGGAATGGGCCCATGCCAAGCATGCCGTTTTCACTCTGGAGGCGCACATCCATCCCCTCGGGGATATAGCCGGCCACAAGGGTCGGGATGCCGATGCCGAGATTGACGTAGAAACCGTCCTCCAACTCGCGCGCGGCGCGGGCGGCCATCTGCTCGCGGGTCCAGGCCATTATGCGTTCTCCTCGATGCGGGTGCGGACAGTGCGCTGTTCGATATGCTTGGTCGGCGCCGGCACATGAACGATGCGGTCGACGAAGATGCCGGGGGTATGGATCTGATCGGGGTTGATCGAGCCGGTCGGCACAAGATGCTCCACCTCGGCCACCGTCACCTTGCCCGCTGTCGCCATCATCGGATTGAAATTGCGGGCGGTCATTCGATAGACGAGGTTTCCCTCGCCATCGCCCGTATGGGCATGGACAACGGACAGATCGGCCACAAGAGCGGTCTCCATCACATAATCCTCGCCATTGAACGACCGCACTTCCTTGCCGTCAGCGATGATCGTGCCCACACCGGTCCTGGTGTAGAACGCCGGAATGCCTGCGCCCCCCGCCCGAATGCGCTCGGCGAGCGTGCCCTGGGGATTGAACTCGAGCTCCAGCGCACCGGAGAGAAATTGCTCGGCGAAAAGCTTGTTTTCTCCCACATAGGACGAGATCATCTTCTTGACCTGGCGGGTCGCGAGCAGGCGGCCCAGGCCAATTCCGTCAACGCCCGCATTGTTGGAAATGATCGTGAGGTCGCGCGCGCCGGAGCGTTCGATGCCTTCGATCAGGGCTTCGGGGATACCACAAAGGCCGAAGCCGCCAGACATGATGGTCATACCGTCGGCCAGCAGGCCCTCAAGGGCGTCAGCGACGGTGGAGCGGGTCTTGCGCATTAAAATTCTGGTCCTCCGCAGGCTTGTTTTCACGGACGCTAGAGCTTGTTGAAGCGGCCGGGTTAGTCGTATTTCTACGACATGACTTCACCACCCAAATTCGCCCTGTCCGAGCTGCCGGTGCCGCTGGTCTTTGCCACGCATCGCATCATCCGCGACTGCAATGACGCCTTTGCCGATCTCTTTGGCTTTCAACGGCCTGAGCTCGTCGATGCGAGCTTTTTCCGGCTCTACCCGGCCATTGCGGACTTCGTGCGCACGGGAGAAATGTGGCGCAGCAATCTGGCCGGCGGCGCCCTCTATTATGACGAGCGGATCATGGCCAGCGCCGACGGGCGCAGGTTCTGGTGCAGGGTCAATGGCCGGGCCCAGGACGCGACCGATCCCTTTGCTGCCGCGCTCTATTGTTTCGAACCCATCAACCGTCCTGTCACCGACGTCACGCTCAAGCTGACAGGCCGCCAGCGCCAGGTTCTGACTTTGGTGGCGCAAGGAAAGACCAACGCCGCCATTGCAGCCGAACTGGGTCTGTCGCAACGCACGGTCGAAGCCCACCGCCTGCGCCTGGCGCGGTCAGTCGGTGTCGCCAATTCCGCCGAACTCATCGCCTGGTTCTTGAGCCAGCCCTAGACAAAAAAGCCCCGGCAGATACCGGGGCCTTGAGGGCTCGCGCATGTCGGTCAGCAAGCGCCTGGCCTTCGGTGGCTGCCTGCCAACTTCAATTGGCGGCGACTCTTGCCGTCTGGGCGGCCATTTCGATCGTCTGGGCCACGATTTGGGGCTGGGTCATAAACACCGCATGGCTGGCGGCCACCTCGGTGACTTTGGCGCCCATCCGCTCCGCCATGTGGCGCACCATGGCAATATCGAAGGCGTAGTCCTCAGTTCGATCATGGACACTGAAGGCGAGAGCGCATTGTCGAGCTTGACAAACCAGCGGTCTCTTGCGATTCCTCTATAACGTGGACACCTCGCCCACTATATGGACGATGCAGCAGCGGCACTTACGGGAGGAACAATTTTGGACGTCATCAGCTATTTGACGACAGTAAATTTTGGCGCAGGCGCGGCAACCTCCCTGCCCCAGATCATGTCGGAGCTTGGTCTGTCGAGACCGCTGATCGTCAGCGACCCCGGCATTGTTGCTGCCGGGCTTCTGGACCGTCCCGAATTTGGCGCGCTTTCGGGCCTGCCGCGGTTTTTGGACGTTCCCGCAAATCCGACCGAAAGTGCAGTGTTCGCCGGGCTTGATGCCTATCGCGGCGCAGGCTGCGACGGCGTGATCGCCATTGGCGGCGGATCCCCGATTGACCTGGCAAAGGGCATTGCCCTGTTGGCCACCCATGATGGCCCGCTCGAACAATATGCGGCCATTCTCGGCGGCATCGCGCGGATCACGCCAAATGTCGCCCCCCTCATCGCCATTCCCACCACCGCGGGCACGGGGTCCGAGGTCGGCCGCGCGGCCCTGATCACGCTCGACGATGGCCGCAAGCTCGGCTTCATCAGCGGTCACCTTATTCCCAAGCGCGCCATTTGCGACCCGCTCCTGACCCTTGGACTTCCGGCGGGCCTGACGGCCGCAACCGCTCTCGATGCTCTCTCCCATTGCATCGAGACCTATCTCTCGCCGCGCTTCAATCCACCAGCTGAGGCTATCGCCCGTGATGGCTTCGAGCGCATCTGGAAGGCCCTTCCCGTCGCGGTTCGCGAGCCCACAAACGTGGCGGCGCGGTCAGACCTGATGATGGGCGCACTCGAGGGCGGCATGACCTTTCAGAAGGGCTTGGGCGCCGTCCATTCCCTGAGCCACGCGCTCGGCGGCCTCAAGGATCTCAAGCTTCACCACGGCCTGCTCAATGCCATTCTGATGCCGGAAGTCATCCGTTGGAACCGTGAAGTGCCAGAGGCGGCCGAGAAGCTGAACACTCTTGAGCGTCTGGCGGGCATAACCGAGGGCACCCTGGCCGAAGAGCTGGAACGGCTCAACCAGTCGCTCGGCACCTCCGCAAGGCTTTCCGAGCTTGGCGTTTCGCGTGAAATCATTGGATGGATCTGCGAGCGCGCGCTGGCCGACCATAGCCACGCAACCAACCCCCGTCCCCTGAGCGCCACTGACTACGCCCAGATCATCGAAGCGGTCTATTAGCGCCGGCGGCATACCGCTGCTGCGATCAAGAGACCAATTACCGGGAGGGATTGAGGTGAGACCCATCTCCATCATCACTGGCGCGAGCCATGGCATTGGTGCGGCCACGGCAAAGCTCTTTGCGTCAGAGGGATACGATATCTGCATCAGCTATCTTTCGGACGACGCAGCCGCTGCAGAGGTAGTGGCCGCCTGTGAAGCCGAAGGCGCCCGCGCCATCGCCGTTCGCGGCAATGTCGGCAACCGGGCGGATGTGCTCGAACTCTTTGAACAATGCGATGCCCGGCTTGGGCGGGTCTCGTGCCTCATCAACAATGCGGGCATTATCGGCAAGGCCGGAAAGCTTGTCGATCTTGAGCCCGAAGCCCTGGAGCGCACCTTCGAGATCAACGTTTTCGGGCTTGTGTATTGTATCCAGGAAGCCACCAGGCGCATGTCGACCAAGCGGGGCGGCGCCGGTGGGGCGATCGTCAACATGTCTTCACTGGCAGCCTATCTCGGCAGTCCGAACGAATACATCCAGTACGCGGCGACCAAGGGCGCGGTGGAGTCCATAACCTATGGCTCGGGCAAGGAGCTGGCGCCTGAAGGCATCCGGGTGAACGCCATTCGCGTCGGCACCACCAATACGCGCATCCATTCCGAAGGCGGCAATCCCGAACGGCCAGCACGGATCGCGGCCATCACGCCAATGGGGCGCATTGCCGAACCGATCGACATTGCCCGCGCAGCGCTGTGGCTGGCGTCCCCCGGTTCGGGGTTTGTCACCGCCACGATCACGACGGTTTCAGGGGGGCTGTGAGCCCCCCTAGTCTCTTACATGTACGCGCGGGCGCTCAGAGTGACCTGATCGCGCCGGGCCCGACCTCGGTCTTGCTGGCGCGGGTCGAATTGATCAGCGGGCGCCCGAACAGCGGGATGTCGATCTCGAATGTATCGCCGACCTTCGCTTCAATGCCGTCGCCAAAGGACGCGACCGCCGTGCCCATGAAAATGGCGTGGACGTCGCCGGCGCGCAGCAGCTGATTGTATTTGAAGTGATGAAACTCGATGTTCTCGATCGAGTGGGACATGTTGGCTTCGCCTGTGGGGAAAGGTTTCTCCCAGATCGTTTCGCCATCGCGCAGGATACGCGCCGTACCCTCGATGCTCTCGGGCAGATCGCCAACAAAGAGCTCTGGGCCAAAAGCGCACTGGCGCAACTTGGCGTGGGCCAGATACAGGTAATTCTTCTTTTCCATCACATGGTCGGTGACTTCATTGCCGATGGCAAAGCCGACCCGATAGGGCCGATTGTCGTCACCGATAACGTAAAGGCCGACGATTTCCGGCTCTTCGCCCACATCATCGGCGAAATCGGGCACGTCGAGCGCGGCACCGGGCGAAACCACCATTGAGCCGTCGCCCTTGTAAAACCATTCCGGCTGCACGCCTTGGGTCCCACTGGCAGGCTTACCGCCCTCAAGCCCCCATTTGAACATGCGCATGGTGTCGTTCATGTCGGCCTCGTCCCCGGTGGAGGCCTTGTCATGCATTTTGGAGCGCGACGCTGCGCTGCCGATGTGGGTCAGCCCCGTTCCGGCAATCATCATATGGGCTGCGTCCGGATGATCAAGCGGCGGCAGGACTTTGCCCTGCGCAATCAACTGGTCATAGTCATGCGACGCGCCCAGACCACTTTGACGGACCTCTTCTGCGATCGGACGACCTGCGGCGATAGCTTTCAACGCCAGTTCACGGATGCTGGCAGCGCCATTGACCTGACGCACTGCGGTACCGTCGACAACCCCGATTGCGCGGGAGCCTTGGGGTTCGACAAACTGGATTAGTCGCATAATCTCACTCAATAGAAATGCCGGAACCAGCGTGCTGGCTCCGGCGGTTCGGATTTAGTTGGCCACTGCGTCCATTGCAGCACGGGCGCGCTCGATAAGGTCAGCGCCGATCTGGTCGGTGAACTGATCGACCACCGGGGCCACACGTTCGCGCAGCGCGTTCATGGCTTCCTCGGACGGCCGGGTGACCTCCATGCCCTCTTCTTCAAGCAGGCCAGTGAGGCGGTCGGCGTCATTTCGGGATAGATCCCGCTGGTATACCGCCGTTTCCTGGGCAGCTTCGAGGACCAGAGCCTGGTCTTCGGCGCTGAGAGCACCGAACCACTTCTTGCTCGCGAGCAAGACGAACGGGGTATAGACGTGACCGGTCAGGGCAAGATGGTCCTGAACCTCGTAGAAGCGGCTGGCGTGGATCAGCCCCACCGGGGTTTCCTGGGCCTCGACGGCGCCGCTTTCAAGAGCGTTGAAAAGCTCAGGGTAAGGAAGCGGAACGGGGTTGGTGCCCAGCGTTTCAAAGGTCGCCAGGAACAGCGGGTTGGGGATCACGCGGATCTTCAGACCATTGAGATCGTCGATGGTGTTGATCGGGCGAACCGCGTTGGTGATGTGGCGGAAGCCATTGTCCATATAGGCGAGCCCCACGATACCGAGCTCGGAATCGAGGCGGTCGAACAGCTCCTTGCCGACGTCGCCATCCATCACCGCGTCGACAGCGGCAAAGTCCTTATAAAAGAACGGCAGATCGAAGATCAGATAGCCCGGCACGGAACCGACAAGGTTCGACGTCGGTCCGACCATCACGTCGAGAAAGCCACCCTGGATGGACGACTGCAGCTGCGGCTCACTGCCCAGAACGCCGTTGCCGAAGGTTTCGATGGTGATACGACCACCGGTCTTTTCCTTGACCTTTTCAGCGAAGAAGACCGAGGCCTTGCCGACCGGGTGATCTTCGGTGGGGACGTAACCAAGGCGGGCAGTCTGCGCCATGGCAGGCAGTGACATGGCCAGGGCACCGGCCAGCGCTAGCAGGGGTAGAAGTTTCTTCATCTCATCTCTCCTCCATATGAGATCAGCTAAACCAGGACGCTGGAACGAGAACCAGATCCGGGAAAATGACGAGAAGCACCACGATCAGCACTTCCGCAAAAAGGAACGGCCAGACACCCTTGACGACGCTGCCATCGAGACCCTGCTGACCCCGCAGACGGTGTTGAGCACCGCCCCCACCGGTGGCGTGATCATGCCGACAGCCGCCGTCATCAAGAACACGACGCCGAAGTAGACCGGGTCGATACCAGCGGCTTTGACGACTGGCATGAAGACCGGCACGAGGATCGCGATGACCGGGGCGAAATCGAGCACCATGCCGATCACGAACACCATCAGAACGATCAGGGCCATGACAGCGGTCGGGTTATCGATGAACGGCTGCAGGATACCGATAAGCGTCCCCGGCAGGTTGGCGATGGCGATCATGAACGCGGTCACCATCGAAGCGGCGACGAGCAACATGATCACAGCGGTCATCCGACCGGCCGCCAGGATTGCCTCGTAGAGCTTTGCCAAAGTCAGTTCGCGGTAAACGACGACACTGACGAACAAGGCGTAGGCGGCCGCCACGACACCGGCTTCGGTGGGCGTGAAGACACCGAACCGCAGCCCGACAATGATGATGATGGGCAGGAACAAGGCCCACACGGCCGAACCGAGGCTCTTCAACACCACCGCAAACGGCTGACGGGGCAGAACCGCGGCGTTTTCCTTGCGCGCCAGAAGCCACCAGGTGACGGTCAGGCTCGCTGCCATCATCAGGCCGGGTACGATACCGGCGAGAAACAGGCTGACGATCGAGATATTGGCGGTCACCCCAAGGATGACGAAGCCGACCGATGGCGGAATGATCGGGGCGATAATCCCGGTCGCTGCCATGAGACCGCTGGCCCGCGGGATATCATAGCCGGCCTGACGCATCAGTGGGATGAGCATGACCGCAAGGGTTGCCGTATCGGCAATCGCGGAACCGGAGAGACTGGCAAAGATCAGACCCGTCCCGATGACCACGTAGCCGAGCCCGCCCCGCAGGTGACCAAAGAGCGCCAGGGCGAAATTGACGATGCGCCGCGACAGGCCACCAGCGTTCATCAATTCGCCGGCGATCAGAAAGAACGGGATCGCCATGAGCCGATAGCTATCGGCTCCGTCGATGAGCTTTTGCGCCAGGATCTGCGCATCCAGATTGCCGAACAGCAGCATCAAGGACACGCCCGACAGCATCAGTGCGAAGCTGATCGGAATGCCGATGCCAATGGCACCAAGGAGGGAGCCGAGAAATACCAGAATGGTCATCAGCGGCCGTCCTCACGCGTCGCCGCTGCGGGCAGTGGCACGCTCGGGGCCTGGCGCTCTCCTGCCCAGGTGGGCGGAAGCTCACCGCGCATGAAGCGATAGAGGTTGAAGAGAAGACAGACCGCCATGAAAAGAGCCGCGACGAGGCCGGAGGCGTAGACAAGGCCGACCGAAATACCCGACAGGGCTGCATGATTGTTCCAGTTGAGCGCGGTCTGCACCCAGCTGCCCTGCCAGAGCATCAGGCAGCACCAGTGCATCAGCCCATGGGCGACCAGGAAGCACACGACGCGGCCGGTCCGGGGCAGCTTGGCGACAAAGGAATCCACCGCCAGATGCGCGCCCTGCGCGAGCGCCGCGATCGAGCCGAGCATGATGATCCAGACAAAGATGATGCGGGAGAGTTCGACCGAAATCGGGATGCCGGAATTGAAGCCGTAGCGCAGCACCACATTGAGAAAGACCATGACGCTCATCACGGTCATGCCGATGACGACGAGGACGTCAAACAGCTTCATGACCATCCGAAGTGGTTTGGGCATCTGGCGGCTCATCGCTGGATCGATTTCGGCGATGGGCTCAGAGGCCTTGGTGCCGAAGGGGTGCATCAGACACCTTCCACGACTGCAAAATGCGCCTTGGAGTATTTCTTCCGGACCTCAAGGGCCTTTTGATATTCAGGGGAACTGTAGCAGGCCATCGCAGTGTCGAAGTCTGCGAACTCGATCACTGCCAGACGATTGGCAGCCGGGCCTTCCATGATTTCGCTTTTGCCCGCGCGGACGACGAATTTGGCGCCGTATTTATCGAAGGCCGCCTTGTTCAGGGCAATGTACTCTTTGTAGCCTTCCTGGTCGGCAATATCGACCATTGCGACCCAATAACCCTTCTTCGTCATGCTCAATCCTCCCAATGCAAGTGCCGGTCTCACTGCGCGCTCTACACATCACCACCCCCCAGGTGCGCCTCCGCGACCGTATGCCCGGATGGTTACAGCGGTTGGCGGTTGATATAGAGAATGCGTCGTCCTCCCCAGGACGCAGACAATAATTGCCTACAGTGTGGACACTCTGTCCACAAAATGACTGGCTGTAGGGTGGGGTGCTGTCAAGGTCCGCAACGGAGTTTCAAATGGCTGACAATATCGTTCTGGACGGAGATGCCGGTCGCGGCAGTAACCAGGTTCAGGGCGCTGCAGCGTTCTCGAAGTTCATGATGGTCCTGCAGACCATCGCGGACGCGCCGCGCGGCATTGACATCGCCCAACTGACCAAGGCCACCCCCTATCCGCGCGGGACGGTCTATCGTCTTGTGGCGGCGCTCGTCGCCGAAGGTCTCGTGGTGCAGAGGCGAGAAGACGGCACCTATCGGCTGGGGCCGCGCCTGATCCAGCTGGCGTCAAAGACCTGGGAAAATTCGGACCTTCGCACCGTGGCGCGCGACTTCCTCGAGTCCCTGCGCGATGCCACGGACGAGGTTGTGCACCTTGCCGTGCCGAGCTCGAACAGGATGGTCTACATCGACAAGATAGAGGGCTCGAACACGGTCCAGATGAAGACCAGCATCGGGGGGCAGGTTGAGGTTCACTCGACCTCGGTGGGCAAGGCATGGCTCTCCGGGCTCACCCCGGATCGCCTCGACCAGGTTCTATCCGAGCTGACGCTCAAGCGACATACGGAGCACACGTTCACCGATCCAGCAACGCTGCGCGAAGAGCTCATGAAGTCCCGCAAGCGGGGCTATGCCGAGGACAACGAGGAGAATGAGCCACACATCCGCTGCGTCGGCAGCCCCATTTACAACAGGTCCGGCGAGCCCGTCGGCGCCATCAGCATCAGTGTTCCTGTGTACCGGCTCGATCCACAACGCCACGCCCATATCGCCGGCCTCCTCGTCCAGGCTGCCGAGCAGATCAGCAGGCAATTTTCGACAATCGTCTGATCCAATGAGAAAAAGTCCAGCCACAACTGCAGAGTTCTGCCGGGTATGCGGATGACGATCACGTCATGCAGCGGCCTTGTGCGACTGTGCTGCGGCATGGTGGCGGCGGTTTACTCTGGAGCCGCATTCCAATTGTTGCTCCAACGTCTCAAATGGGGTCTGCAGCCATCGGCGGGCTGAACCGTTCCGCCGCTCAGCATTACCCCAAGACGTCACCATCTGACGATCACTTAGCCAGCAATAACAATTGCTCGTCGCGCGTCCGCTCAAGCCCGGTTATTTTCAAAATCGGGCACGTCCCAGTTCTCGCCCGAATTTCCCGCCGGGCATCTTCCCGTCATCAATCATTCCATAGAAAACTTGGACCAGCCGAGGCAATTAAGCGTTGCCTGCGGCTTCCATACATGCACACCTTAGAGGGGTGCGGGGGGCGGATGCACTCCTGAGCACAAACAACAATTGGCTTTGCATCATCCCTGGGGAGAGAGAATATGATTGGTTTGGGCACGATCTCAAGAATTGCCATGCTGGCCGGGTCATTGATGGCCATGTCAGCAGCTGCCATGGCCGCTGACTACAACTGGACCTTCCAGACATCGGAAACGGCTGGAGAGCCCGGTTTCGTAAACAAGACCAAATGGGCCAAGAATGTCGGCGTCCTTTCTGGCGGCCGGATCGAGATCGAAATCCTGCCCATCGGCGCAGTCGTGCCGCACACCGACACGCTTGAAGCCGTCGGCACCGGCATCCTGCAAGGTCACCTGACGGATCCGAGCTATTTTTCTGGCCGCGATCCGGCCTTCGCCATGATGGGCAACCTTGTCGGGGCCTGGAGCGATCCCTTCGAGCTGCTCGGCTTCATGCAGTCCGGTGGCGGCCATGAGCTCTACGCCGAACTGGTCGAGCCCTATGGCGTGCACTTCATTGGCGCCGCCGCCACCGAGCCAGAGGCGCTGGTTGCCGGCGTTCCCATCCGCACTGTCGAGGATCTGGAAGGGGTCAAGCTGCGCGCTCCCGAAGGCATGGTGTTCGAGATTTTCTCCAAGGCCGGCGCCGCACCTGTCGCCCTGCCAGGCTCGGAAATTTTCTCGGCGCTCGACAAGGGCGTCGTCGACGCTGCGGACAATACCGTCTTTGCCACCAATCAGGCCCTGGGCATGAACGATGTGGCGCCCTACCCGCTCTATCCCGGCTTCCACTCGCTGCCGCTGATCGACATTTCTATCAATAAGGAAATCTGGGACGGGCTGCCCGAAGACCTGCAGGCGATCCTCGATGCTTCGGTGGATCAGTTCATCTTCGATCACGTCTATTCGGTGCGCATGCTCGATGCTGCAGCTGTGGCTGAAGCCCGCGCCAATCCCAAGATCGAGATCATCAACTGGTCCGGCGATGAGCGCGCCAAATTCCGTCGTATCGCTCAGGAGGAGTGGCAGAACTGGGCCGGCCGCAGCGAAATGACCCAGCGCTATTACGAGGCCGTCACTGCCTATCTCGAAGGGCGCAATCTGCTTTAGCAGGCAACTGCCTTCTCAACGCGAACACTCCGGCGGGTCACCCGCCGGACACTTTATTGCGCAAGAGGAAAGTGCCCAATGTCCGAGGACCCCGAACTGGTCGCCCAGACCCTGGACGACGATAATGAAATCAGAAGCGGCCTCGACCGCATTGTCGCCGGATCAACGAAGTTTTTTGCCTGGGCGATCTTCCTGGCATTCGCCGTTTCGGTGATCGAGGTCGTTGCGCGCTACGTCTTCGGCCGTCCCACATTTTGGGCGCACGAGACCACCACCTTCCTGATTGCCGCCATCTTCCTGATTGGCGGCCCCATCGCCTTGGCACGCGACAAGCACATCCGGGTGCGCATATTTTACGACAGCGTCTCGCCCCAGAAGCGCCGCTGGTTCGATATCATCAATTCCATCCTGGCCCTGGCCTTCTTCGGCGGCCTCTCCTACGCGGCCTGGATTATGTCGTCCAAGGCCACTTTCACCCCTAGCGGCGAATTCCGGCTCGAGGGAACAGGCACGGCCTGGAACCCGCCTACGCCGGCTCTTCTGAAAATTCTGGTGCTGATCTGCTGCGGCGTCATGTTCGTCCAGACAGTGCTCCATCTCGTTGAGGCCATCAGGCGCAAGCCGGCCGCAACCGTCGACGCGTCCGGGGAGCAGTGAAGTGGGTCTGAACGCACTTGGTATTGAACTCGGCTCCTATGTCCTTGTCGGGGGCATTTTCCTTCTTCTGCTGACCGGCCTGCCCCTTGCCTGGGTCACCGGCCTCGTCGCGCTGATTTTCACCTTTGGCTGGTTCGGTGGTTCTGCCCTGCCTCTGGTGACTTCGCGCATTTTCGGTTTCATCACCGAATATTCGCTGGTCGCCATTCCCATGTTTATTCTCATGGCGGCGCTGCTCGACCGCTCCGGCATTGCGCGCGATCTCTTCAAGGGCATGCGCATCCTCGCCGGACGCCTGCCGGGCGGTGTCGCTGTACAAACACTTATTGTCGCCATTCTGATGGCCGCGATGTCGGGCGTCATCGGCGGTGAAATCGTGCTGCTGGGCATTCTCGCTCTGCCGCAGATGCTGCGATTGGGCTACGACCGAAACCTCTCCATCGGCGTTGTCGTCGCTGGTGGCTCGCTCGGCACCATGATGCCGCCCTCGATCGTGCTGATCATCTATGGCCTAGTCGCCAGCGTCTCCATCGCCGATCTCTTCGTCGCCGCAGTCACGCCCGCGCTGCTGCTGCTGGCGTTTTACGTCGCCTACGTCCTGTTCATCTGTCTGCGCAATCCGGCCATGGGCCCGCCGATGTCAGAGGAGGAACTCGCCGAGGAATCCCTGGGCAGCGCCCTTCGCTCAATGGCCGCGCCGCTTTTCATCGTTCTCGTGGTGCTGGGCTCGATCTATGGGGGCATTGCCTCCATCACCGAGGCCGCGGCCCTTGGTGTATCCGCAGTCCTGTTGATCTCGCTATTGCGGCGGGAGCTCAACGTGAAGATGTTGCAGGCCAGCCTGGTCCACACGCTTGAAACCTGCGGCATGATCATCTGGATCGGCATCGCCGCGGCCGTGCTGGTCGGCGTCTACAATCTGATGGGCGGCAATCGGTTCGTATCGAGCGCCATTCTGGCCATTGATGCGCCGCCAGTTGTCATCATCATGGTGATGATGCTGATCCTGCTGGTGCTGGGAATGTTCCTCGACTGGATCGGCATCGCCCTGCTGACCCTCCCGATCTTTGTGCCCATCGTGATCCAGCTTGGCTATGACCCGATCTGGTTCGGCATCCTGTTTGCGGTCAACATGCAGGTCTCCTATCTCACCCCGCCCTTTGGCCCCGCGGCCTTCTACCTCAAAAGCGTGGCGCCCAAGGACATAACGCTCAAGCACATCTATACGGCGCTGCTGCCCTTCATCGCGCTGCAACTGACGGTGCTGGCCATCATCCTCTTCTTTCCGCCCATCGCGACCTGGGCCGTGAGGTGAGCCCTGCCCTGGCCGAGACTGCAGAAAGCAACCTCAAGCGTTCACCCCGATCACGGTCCCCCAGGATATTCCCGGGGGACGCATGGCAAAATGATGGGAAACCATCCTCTCGGCTCTGGATGGCCGTAAAAGCGAGGCCAACGCTGGAATTGCACGCGATGACGACGCCCAAAGCCGCTCGATCGAATTCAAGCTCGGTCTGCCGGATTCATCGCGGAGCACCGCTCCAGCCAAGAAGCTCCTTGCGCGGGGTGCATGCCCGGTAAGGCGCACTCGCGCCGCCATCTCTCATTTCGCATGCGAAGGGTCGCCAAAGCACGGCCCCGTTGGCGTGGCCAAGTGTGAACGGCCGCGAAACAGGAGGCATATGAACAGCTCATGCCCGTCTCGAAGTCTTTGAAATGGCGGAGAGAAAAATGGCGCACCCGACACGATTCGAACGTGTGGCCTCTGCCTTCGGAGCAATTTGTCCTGGCTATCCGAAATGCACGCTAGGACACGCTATGATACTACACTGCCTTGAAATCCATGGACAATTCGGTTTCTCCCGCCGAAATCTGTATCCGGAACTTCGCTCCGACTTTCATTCGCCTGCTTCCGTGGTGCTTCCGTGGAGGCAACCGGCTCTCCAAGGAGGAAACGCGTAATGGCCAAGCTGACGAAGCGCGTCGTGGACGCAGCCGCGGTCCGTGAGAAGGACTACTTCATCTGGGACGACGAGCTGCCAGGCTTCGGCCTTCGCGTTTTCGCGTCCGGAAAACGCAGCTACCTTATCCAATATCGAGCCGCAGGTCGAACCCGTCGCTACACGATCGGCTTCCATGGCATCTGGACGGCGGAGACGGCGCGGCAAGAGGCGAAGGTGCAGCTCGGCCGCGTTGCGCAGGGTGACAACCCTTCGGAGGAACGCCTGCTCGATCATCAGGCAGTCACTGTCAAAGAGCTGTGCGCGATGTATCTCAAAGATCTCGAAGCCGGTCTCATCCTCGGGAAAGGTGGTCGACCGAAGAAGGCAACCACCATTATCACCGACACCGGCCGGATTCATCGACACATCATCCCGCTCATCGGCAGCCGTCGGGTTAAGGACCTGGCGAAAGCCGACATTGCCAAGGTTTTGAAGGACATCATGGCTGGCAAGACGGCGGTGTCGGTGAAGACGAAGAAGCTACGCGGCAAGGCCGTTGTAACAGGCGGCGCCGGCACGGCTACACGAACGATTGGACTTCTTGGTGGCATCTTCACCTATGCAATGGAAGCCGGGATCATTACCACCAATCCGGCACACGGTGTCCGCAAGCCCAAGGACAATGTGCGCGATCGTCGTCTCACCGAAGCCGAGTACCGAATGCTGGGCGAGATTCTTCGCGAAGCGGCTGCGACCTCGAAATTTGAAATGACGGTCGAAATCATTCGCCAGATCGCGCTTACTGGCTGCCGCCGCAGCGAGATAATCGGTCTCATGTGGACCGAAGCAGACACCGACGCGAGTTGCATGCGTCTCGTGGACAGCAAGGAAGGTGCCTCGGTTCGTCCCATCGGGCTTGCTGTGGTCGAGTATCTGGAAGAACGCCGCAAGACCGCGACGGGTACGTATGTCTTTCCCGGCCAGGGAGAGGACAACGCCTTCGGCGGCTTCCCCAACCATTGGAGACAAATTTTCAGAGACTCCCCGCTGTCTGATGTGACGCCGCATGTCCTGCGCCATAGCTTCGCGAGCATCGCCAATGATCTTGGTTTCACCGAAGGCACGATCGCCGCGCTGGTCGGCCACTCCAAGGGCACGGTCACGAGCAAGTACATTCACACGCTCGACACGGCCCTCATCATGGCCGCTGACACGATCGCCGGTTATATCCAAGGGCTGCTCGACGGGGTCAAGTTCAGGCAGACCGCCTATGCGCTTGATCGAGATTCTCGGAAGGCCGCGCTCGCGCAATTCCTCAGTAAGGCTGCTGAGGAAGATGCGCTGAAAGTAGGAGAGCAGCAGCTTGCCGCCTAGGTGACCGACTCATAACTTCGCAACCAGATACGGATTGAAGCGAGTTGGACTGATGCCAGGAAATTGTCGTCTCGCTTGTCGTATCGGGTTGCGATTGCCCTGAAGTGTTTGAGTTTGTTGAAGTAACGTTCGACAGCGTTGCGCTGGCGATAGACCCAGTGGCTGAATGGGAAGGTTTGCACGCGGTTGGGCATGGCGCGGATATTGGCCCATGCACCGCGCTCGGCCATGGTGCTGCGCAGGGCATCACTGTCGTAGGCTCGGTCTGCGAGCAGGATATTTCCAGCGGACAGGGTGGCAAACATGTCCGCTGCTGATCGCCCATCATGGGCCTGGCCTTCGGTCAGTTTGAGCTGGATCGGCCGCCCCTGGGCATCGACCAGCGCATGGATCTTGGTGGTCAGGCCGCCGCGCGAACGACCCATGCAACGGGATCGCTCGTCTTTTTTTGACCGTTGGCGGCGTGCTGGTGAACCCGGATCGAGGACGAGTCGATCATCTGCACGTCGCCATTGTAAGCGGCTGATACAGCGTCAAGAATGCGCGCCCAGTGGCCGGCCCTGCGCCACCGGTTGAAGCGGTTCACGCAGGTCGTGTGCGGGCCATACCGCGTCGGGATGTCGGCCCAGGGCGCGCCCGTGCGAAGCCGCCAGAAGATGCCGTTCAGAACACGCCGGTCATCGGCGCGCGGAACGCCGCGCACCTTCGTCGGAAGCAGCGGCTGGATCACAGACCACTCAAAATCCGTAAGATCAAAACGCGCCATCATCACCTCCTGTCCACCAAAGGGAAGGAATCACAACAGCAGCACTTTGGGAATCCCGTTAATGGGTATGTGACCTAGCCTGCTGACGGAGGACATGCGGCTTTGGCGAGACATCGCCATCGTGTTCGGCGCAAGCCGTAAGAACGCCTCCATGTTCCGAACATCTTTAGATCCGGCCACGCACGTGATGGATTGGTTGGTTCCTTTCGTGGAGCTTGCGCAGCATTTTGGCGTCGTCGCGACCCCGCCGCGCTAACTGATACGTCCATATCTGTCGCATTGCTCTTCTATCTCTCTCTGGACCGATGGAGAGCCGCATGAGCCACGAACAATATCTGACCCTCGACCTGGTCGCCCGTCTGGCGGGGCGCTTCGGCCCGACAAGCCGCGTTGCGAAGGAACTGCCCGGCTGGCTCGAATATCTGACCGAGGTCGACTGCCCTGAACGCCCCCGCTCACGCCCCGGTGCGATCTGGTGGACGAAGATCCGCCAGATCAGCCGCAATCTGGTGCCGAAGGCCGGTGGCGGTGATGGAGAAATCCTGAACCGAAACTGCGCCGCACTGGGCGCACATTTCGGCCTGTCGCAGGTTGATGTCGGAATTCTGACCTTCGCCGCGCACTACAAGGTGTTCGACGGATTTGAGCATGTCGTCGATGGCGCGCTGGACACGAAGGAGGTTACCCTCCCGCTTCTGCTGTCTTGGTTCTGCGGGGCGGTGGAGCCCGAAATCCGGGCGGCACTGCGGCCATCGGGGAGACTCGTTGCGTCGGGGCTGGTGCAGCGCAATCGTGGTGGGCGCTACAATCGCATGCCATTCGATCTGTCGGAAAGGCTGCTGACGGCGCTCATGGCGGATGTGAGCGGTGTTGGCGACCTGATCGGCATCATGTTCCCGACTGCGCAACCTCCGCAAGCAGAATGGCAGGATTTCGAGGGGCTGGGGCATCAAGCCGAAATCATGCGCGACCTGACCGTCCGGGCTCTGGCCAGCCGGGCTCGGGGTGTGAACATCCTGCTCTATGGTCCGCCCGGCACAGGCAAGACCGAATTCGCCAAGGTGCTGGCCAGCCAGATCGGTGCCGAGCTTCGTGCCGTGGGGGAAGCCGATGATGAAGGTGGTGAACCCTCCCGCCGAGAACGTTTGGCCGAGATGGGCATGGCCTGCCGGATGCTGGGCGAGCGGTCTGACACGATCCTGCTTTTCGATGAGATGGAGGATCTGTTCGGGGGCGCCAACCCCTTCTACGGCAATGACCGCCCATCCAAAGTCCATGCCAACCGGATGCTGGAGACCAACCCGATCCCTGTGATCTGGACCACGAACTCGGTGGAAGCCTGCGATCCAGCCTTCCTGCGCAGGATGAGCTATTCCGCGCTGATGCGTCCACCTTCCGGACGAGTGCGGGCGCGGATCTGGCAGCGGCTGGAAACCCGCCACGCGGTCGGTATCCCCATGGCCAGCCTGCCGGACCTCGCCGAGCGACATGATCAGGCACCTGCGCTGGTCTCGGATGCGATGCGCGTCGCCCGGCTTTGCTATGGCGGCGATCAGATGGTCACACGGGTGCTCGATGCGGCGACACGGCTGGCAAGGGGCGGTGCCGACCCGGCACCGCGCCACCATTCCGAGGCGCCGTGGAGCCCCGAACTCGCCAATGCCGATCTCGACCTGCGCCTGATCGAGACGCGGCTGGCGGCACCCGACGCACCGCGGCGGGTCAGCTTCTGTCTCGACGGTCCGGCCGGCACCGGCAAAAGTGCCTGGGCGCGGCAACTGGCCCGCACTATCGGCATGCCGGTGATCGAAAAGCGCGCATCAGATCTGATCTCGAAATGGCTGGGTGAGAGCGAGCAGAATATCGCGCGCGCCTTTGCCGATGCCCGTGCAGATGGTGCAATGTTGATCTTCGACGAGGCGGACGACCGCATCGACGATATGGCCGTTGTACTTGGCTCTGCCGCGCTGATCCACACGCCCAGTTTTGCGGCCCCCGAGGCCGCGCGGCGCTTCATCGAAGACCGCCGCCCGGATTTTGAGGCCAATGCCAAAAATCTCCTTTATGTCGCGCTGACCCGTGCCCGTGACCGGCTGGTGCTGGAATGGCCGGGTTTTCTCAAGGATCGCGAGGAAGACGCGCTCGAGGCAAAAAACCTGTTCCACGTTCTTGAGGACAGTTGCGCCCCGCAGATCGCGGCCGGCTGCCTGCGGATCGGTGGCGTGGATTGCCCTGCGGTCATCACGCATCTGCCGGACCAGGCGGGCTTTACCGAATATGCGAATGGGGCCACCACTGTGGCTTCCCGCTTCGGTCCGGCGACGGCTTTGCCCGCAGCCCCCCTAACGCCCTGGCGACTGCAACCGTCACAAACCCGCAGTGCGGGTGCTGCGCCGGAAACCCGCAGTATAGACATTGGTGCGCCATGGCCCAAGACGCTTAACGACGCCACACGCGGCACGGCACTCCATCTGGCCTTGCGTACCTGCCTGACCAGGCCTGAACTCATCCCGGCACTGGCCGCTGCCACCGGGCTCGAGGAAACCACGATCACGCTGGTTTCCGAGCGCGCCGAGACGTTGAGAAACTGGCTGGCGGCCGAGGGGTATACCGACCTGCGTGCCGAAATCCCGGTCCTTGGGTTCTCGCCGGAAGGGGCCGAAATTCCTGGCACCATCGACCTTCTGGCCGTTGGATCAGAGGGGTGCCTACTTATCGACCACAAATCTGGTGGGGAGGGCCAGGGCTTCGGTTCCTACTGGCCACAGCTGTCAAGCTATGCGGCACTGGTGACAAAGCTGTTCCCGCACCACCCGCTGAAAGGGGTGGCGGTGTTCTGGGTCGACCACGGGCGGCTAGAGCAGGCCGGGCCCCAGTCTGCCGACGGATCGCCGGACGCTGCCCTTATAGCAAGAAGGTGACAATGTCCGAATTGGGATGGGTGTCTTTCGGCAGTGCCGAAGCCGAAGCCGTAAACGCCTTGATCGGCGCATTGACCGACAGCGAGGCCCGGGACGAGTTGGGGATCGGCGCCATTCGGGATGGTTTTTCGGACCTGCTGTTTCCGGGCACCAGCACGGTGCAAACCCGGCTGCGCTATTTTCTGATGATCCCGCAGGTTTTTCAAGATCTCGATCTGCGTTCGCGCGACCATCAGACGGCGCTGCGGGCAGCTGAGGCCGGGCTGATTGCCCGGCTTCTCGCGCTACCCGACGGAACAGACAGGGATCAGCTGATCGGGATCGATGCAGGCGCAAAGCTGAAGCGGATGCCCAGTGCTGTCTATTGGAGCGGGCTTGGGATCTGGGGTATCCGGCAGGATGCTCGCTGGCGCATCGGTGA
This sequence comes from Devosia sp. SD17-2, assembly GCF_029201565.1. Lineage (GTDB taxonomy): Bacteria > Pseudomonadota > Alphaproteobacteria > Rhizobiales > Devosiaceae > Devosia. The sequence goes on along the minus strand of NZ_CP104002.1, from coordinate 936,306 downwards.
AGTGCTCGAGCGGATGGCGAGGGGTGAAACATGTTGGGCCGATCCGCCCCGCATCCCGCAAGACGATATGCGTGGCTTCAATCTGAAGCAGGACGAAGCAGACTGGATCGTTGATCGCTGCGTCTCTTTGCGCGAAGGCCGGACCCTGCTGGGCAATCTGATGTCCAGAGCCCGCGATGTGGCCCATATCAACGAACTGTCCGAGGTAGCCCAGCTCGACCTGCCCAATGACCTCAAATACCAGCTTAATCACGCTCTTGCCTTCGCCGATACCATGTTTGGCGCGGCGCTGCTTTACAACCTCATGCTGGCTGAACTGTTTGCCCCCGACAATGTCGACCACTGGCAGCGGCAGTTGTCGGACTGGCAGGCAAGCGAAGTCGAGTCGGCAAAGGACGCGCGGAGCCTGATCGTTCCGCTGCTGGATGCAGGGAGCGATGTTGGTTTTTCCCCAAACGCCCGGACCATGGATTTTATTGATGCCTGGTTGCGTGTCATGCACGCGCCGACAGGCAAAGAGGCCCGCGACCTGATCATTGCTCGCGAAAAGTGGACCAAGCCCGGCCGCGCTCGGTTGCAGATCAATGGCGACTATCGTTGGAGCGGCAGCTCAGGCGCAGGACAACTGACCTTCCGTTGGGGACGGGTTCACCGCTACCTGCAGGACATTGCAGAGGCCACACCAGCATGAAGGGCGAAAGAACCCTTGCGCCTTCGCAGCGCGTCGATTTCGGTGAGGCCCTGGTGCCGCCCGAAGGCTATCGGCTGGAGGCAGCCCTCGGCACGACCTTTTCCATGGACATTGCTACGGCCTTAACCGTGCCCGTTGCCATGGCCCTGCGTGGTGGGGTCGAGCGTGATGAGTTGCTGGAAAATCCGCTTGCCGCACTGGCGGCAATACGACGCTTGCAGGACCGGGTCAGGATTTTTGTCGAGGCAGGCAATATCCGAGCCGTCTGGTTTCAGACAGAGTTCGGGAACATTGGCAGCGTGATATTCGATAGCGCGAGCGATAGCATCTGCTTGCCATTCAGCTTCGCTGGCCGCGCTGGGCGGGACGAACAAGATTGTTACGGCAAGGATCAAATGGGGGCGCATACCGATCTCCTTTGGTGCTCCCTCATTTGACGACCCTCGCGGCGATAACTTTGGCCGAAATAAAAGTGGGTGCGAACCAAGGTCGCGCGAAAAGCATTCGTCAAATGACCAGAAATCCTCAATTCAGGAGATGCGCCATGTTTCGCCGGACAATTGCCGCCACAGCCATGTTGACCATGCTTTCCGCCCTGCCGGCGATGGCGCAGGAAGTAACCGACTATCTCGGCGTGCCGGGCCCCATTACCGTGGGCGACACAGACTATGTGCTGTCTTGGTCGTCCAATCCCAGTGAGGGATATTTCAAGCAAGAATATCTGCCAGAGGGCGCTGTGCCCGAAAGCTATGAAAGCATGGTCATGGTCGAGTTCCTCGCCTCCGACATGCCCCTGACCGATGTTATTTCGGCGCAGATGCAGATGATCAACGCGCGTAAGGACACCGATCCGGTCGCCAACGCGGCCTTACTCCAAAATGACGAGACAGGTGAGTTTGTGCTCGATTTCCTGCTGTCTGCCAAGGATGAGAATGGTGAATTCATCCTGGAGTGGAACGGCTATCGCTACGCCGAAGCCGAGTTCGACGGCCAGCGTGGTTCAATACTGTTTGCTATCAGCGAACGGGCCTATGGTAATGAGGCTTCGGAAGCTTTTTTGGGCAATCTGCGCGAATTCAAGGCTCAGCGTACCCTTGACCTGACCAAAGCAGACTTGCCTGAGCTGGACTGAGGCCATCTGGGCGTTCACAAAAAATTCCAGAGGAGCACACAATGCTTTCACCCCGTAACGGCCTTGTCGCCAGCATCGCAATCCTGCTTGCCGCCACCGCTCCGGCACTGGCAAACTGGGAGGGAACAGAATGGGGCATGTCGCCCACAGCGGCACTGGCTGCGCTAGAGGGCGCTACCAGCCACATCCCTACCGAAGCCGAACAATACGACTATGACGGGAGCAGATATTCCCCATTGGTCAAGCAATCCCGATCCATCGAGGGCGTGGCAGGGGAAGTTACACTCTTGTTCGACGCCGATGACAGCCTGAAATTCGTGGTCTTCAACCCGGACGACACGGCCCAATGCGATGCGCTTGGAGACGCGCTTTTGGAGCGATACGGGTCGGCCGAGCCGACTGGCTTCGGCACGACCGAAATCTACAACTGGGAAGATAATGGCGACATTGTCCGGTTTACCAACTCACCTGATGCAGGCTTTTGTAACCTGAATTACTCGGCATCCTGAAGCCGTATCCCGGATCGGGCGTGATACTCGATCCGGGTCTGTCTCTAGGCCTCAGCTTTGGCCGATCTGCAACACGCCGGGCTGACCGCGCATATAGGTCTCGACCACGGCACGATAGGCCGGATTCTGCGCCGCATTGTCCTCATTGAGATAGACGCTGACGGTGGCAGCGCAGAGGCCGCCTTCGCCTTCTGCTGTATGAGCGGTGATCTCGCCTTGCGCGGCATCGCCGGCAAGGTCCACCCATCGGGCCGCGATGCTGTCTGCGGCCTGTTGGGCGATTTCACAGTCGGGATAGGCCAGGGCAATCCCGACACCCTGACTTTCGTGCTGCACATCGACAACAATGCCGCCAAGATAGGGCGGGATGCCGGAGCCGAGCGCGGCCATCTGCTCTTCAATCTTCTTTTTGGTTTCATCCATGTCTGCCGAAGGCGACAAGAACGCGCTGGGATCCAGCCCGGTCATGCCGAACAGCGGGGAAATGACGACGGCCTGCACCAGCTGGCTGTCGCCGACCGACTGTTCAAGGCCCGAAAGCGCCGTATGCATGATCGGGTTTTCGCCAAGGCGTGGCTGTTGAGAGGCAGCGATCATTGCTGCCTGCGGCGTTTGCGCCTGCACGACATTGGTGCCGCTGGCAGCGGCGAACTGTGCAGCGCCGATATTCGTCCGCCATGGATCGGACGGGTCTCGTTTTGACGGGTCCATCCGCTGAGGCTCGCCATTGCCGATTACGCCCGGCGCGCCGGCGCTTTCAAAGCCCACGGTTTCCAGCGCCGCTATCAGATCAGCCGCAGCCGTCTCATCACTAAGTCCCCAGAAGCTGTGAACATTGGGCGGGCGGCCATATCCGGCAAAATATTGCACTCGATCGATTGTCGTCCCGGCCTTCGATTCCCATTCCGCTGCCTCGCTGCTGGCGAGGGACTGAAGGGCAAGCATGTCTGCCCCCGTCAGCACACGGGAAAATGGCCGTACTTCGGCATCGTCACCTGCAAGACCAGCGGCAACCTTCACGTCGACGAAATAGGCGAGGTCGCCATATTCCTGCATCAGCACGGTGGCGGGCAGATGATCCAGGCTGTCGCGCAGGGCATCGAGGTTTTGGGCAAGCGCGGCACCTGACGTGCTGAGCAGCAGGCTGGCGGCGATGATGGCATGGCGCATGGACGTCTCCTTATTCAAGTTCATTGATCTGACGTCTCGTAGGATTTCGACCTTGGTCAGCTGCCGCTATTTTCTTTCCACAAATGTCATCCCGTGACCAAGGTTTGCCTGGCGCCGCACGTCCTATCAGCACAAACGAAAGGATCAGGATCATGAAACGACTGCTGCTTTCTCTGCTTATAGCCACGGCGATGGTTTCTGCCGCGCCCGCGCAGGACGTCCACAGCCTCGACACCCTGAGCAATAACGAGATCGAGGCGCAGGCCACCGACCTGCATCCGGCCGCCTTGTACCTGCTGGCCTCGCGGCTGCTCGCAGAAGGCAAGGGCCAGGATGCCGCCAATTGGATGTATGCTGGCCAGTTGCGCTGGCGCTTCATGATCACCGCAGAGAACGATGCGGCCAGCAATGAAAATGTCCTGTTCAGTGCGTTGAGCGAGCAGGTCGGCCGCCCGGTCAATGAATATATTGCCGGCGACGTCGACGAATGGCTTGCAGCGATGAACTGGGCGCTGGAATGGGATGCGGCCAATGACAACAACATCACCTCCAAAACAGAGCATGCCGACGCTCTCGAAAGCGTCAGGTCCGGCCTTGAAAGCCTGATTGCCAATGTCGAGGACAATCGCGAAACCATCCCAAAAGAACGTGAGGCCAATGGCCTCGAAAACCGCTGAGGATGTGAACATGCATTCCCTCCTCAGGCTCCTTATTCCAGCTCTCCTTGCCGTAACAGCGCTGCCGGTTCAGGCCGCCGATCCGGCTCGCAGCGAACGCCTGCGTGTCGGCACAACCAATATTTTCTGCGTCGTGGCCCCATGCCCATGGCGCGGTATCGCTAAGGCCGACTCCGCCCGATTGGGCCCGGTTGATCTGATCTGGTCTGCCCAACATCTCCCCCGCCTCGACGCCCTCCCTGAGGATGTCGTCAGGATCAGCGAGAGCTGGAACGCCAATAATTGCCTTGAAGTCGAGGGCGCTCTGAACGGCTCGACCCTGATCGTGGACCGCATCATCGGAGAATGCGCCTGATGCGTCGGCTCGGCCTTATCCTCGCGGCAAGTACGCTGCCGCTGAGCTATGCTGCGGCCGATGATGCGACCGCGTTTTCGGAGGCTTTCAGCAAGGCAGCTTCAGGCGCTACGCTGGCCGAGGCTTATATGACGGCGTGCGACGCACATGACCTGGACAGTACGCAGTCGCGGCGCGACGCTTTTGCCGGGTGGGCGCATCGGGTTGATCTGGCTGGCTATAAGCGGCTGCTGGCTGGCGCGGCGGAGCCGCTGCCGGGTGTGGTCGCGGATCTGGAGCAACATGCTGAAACCGTAGGCGAGGAGGTGGATAAAGATGTTCGCGAAGACCGCTCGACCTGCACGGATTTCAAGGATGAACTGGGTGCAGAGATTTTCGATATCGAACGCCCGATTAGCTACCTCCTGCGCAATGCAGACGATTTCGGCATCACCTTGGCCGAAATTCCGGTCGAGCCAGTCAGCGACGAGATCCAAGTCGTCCCCTTGGCTTCGCTCTCGGCACAACTCGCTGAAAAAATGGATGAGATCGGCTCAAAGGCCGGTGCCGTCACAGATCGTGATCTGCGTGCGGCGCGCGAAAAGCACGCCGAGAAATGGCTGTCGCAACGTCTGGTCTTTGCCATTTATGGTCGCGTCACCGACGACGACACGCTGCGCGAATGGCGCGGCGACCAGCAATCGTCATTTCACGCGACTTGCCGGTCTTTCGCTGATGACGACAACGAAGCCCAGATGGCCCACGCCATTGGTGAAGAAAGGATCATTGTCGGGGATGTCCGCTGGCTCAATGACAACCGCGAGGGCGGCGTCATCAGTCTTAACGACTGCCGCGTCTTTACTCATGATCCCGATGAGACCGAACTGGCCAGTCTATCTGATGACAGCGCCGGGCTGATGCTGCGCCCACCCGAATATGAGGAAGCCTTTGCCGGTCCGGGCCAAGGTATCGCCATGAGCGACATCGACCGCGTGCTGTACGCGGCGGAGTTCAACAACCGCATCGATGGCTTCGGCAATGGTTACACTGATCGCGATGAGGACATTTATGTCCTGCTGCGCGATGGCACGGCCTATCGTCACGAGTGGAACTTTGCCTTCACCGATCTCGACGTCGATCTATCCCGCCAGCGGGAGCCTGATCACTGGTTCTCCTGGCGCGAAAGCTGGGGAAATGTGACCCTTACCCAGACCGGGGGACTCGATGCGGGCGACGAGATCGACCTCTCAAATGCCAGCCGACTGATGCCGGTGCCACAGGGTCAGCGACTCGATGGCGCCTATTACTATCTTAATGTCGGAATGGGCGGACGCCGCCGCGACCGCGACTACACCTTCTCGTCAGACGGTCAGTTGGTGCATACGCGCGGCGGCTTCGTGGCAGGCAATTTCGGCACCTCCTACATCATTGTCACCGGCGATAGCGACGTGGCCAGCTCGCGCTATGCCTTTGACGGCTACACGCTGCTGATTGATGGCCCGGACGGTGAGGAGCGGCGCTTTGTTGCGCTGATCGAAGGACAGGATTCCAACCAGCCGGAGGAGATCATTATCAACGGTCAGGTCCATTGGCTGCGAAAGGATGACCAATGAGGCACATGATCACCGCCGCGCTCGCCCTCGCTGTTCTCGCAGGCGGCTCATACTGGTTCACATCCTGGGCGACCAATACATGTCAACCGCTCGACCGCCTCTGGGGAGCATCGGGCTGTGTCGACACGCTCGAAGTCGCCAATTTCTCCCCTTTGTTTCGCGACACGATGAGCCCAGTTGGAGCCGACGGACAGGCGAGCCTGATCGGATGGCAGCTGGAGCAAAATGAAGGTTGGAGCGGCCCTGTGCTCGTCCGGATCGATCTCGACAGCCGACGCGAAATCGAACGTTTCCCGCTGCCCATGGCACAGGAGTTCGACCATGCGGTCTTCTCCGCAGATGGTCAGAGAGCGCTTTTGAGCTGCACGACCAAACGGGACTGTGCCGAGGGCGGCTCGGCAGCAGCGATCATCTCTACCGTCGACGGCACACAACTCGGCCTTGTGGATGAGTGGGAGGCGTTTCCAAGAATCTTTCCCGGTGATCCGAGGCCCGATGTCACCTTCACGCCGTTTGCAATGGTGGCGTCTCAGGGGCGCACCGTGATCGAGCAAGACGACGCGCAAAACCTTGTACTGATTGAACCCGATGACGGCCGTGTCGTGACACTGGCGACAAGAGAAGAACGAAGCGATGTTTTCGCACCGCGTCTTGTGATCTCTCCGGACCAGTCGCGCGTGGCGCTCATGTCCAGCTTTCCGGGACGAAAAGTGGTCGGCGACGGCTTCAGGATTTGGGATGGCCTGACCGGCGCAGAAATCGCTTCGGTGACAGCTTCGCTCGATTACGCAATTTCGTCCAACGCCGCCTGGTCATGGGATAATGCGGCCATTTTCAACATTCGGAAGAGCAATGGGAATGTCCTGATCGATAAATTCGTAATCAGTCCGCAGGTGCAATAATGCTGCTTGCCGCCGCCAAATATCTCGCACCGCACAACAAAATCTCATTTTTGCCACAACCATTTCGCTTTTCAGGCATTCTGGCTCTGGGTGAATGGGGAGACTTTGGCAGGGTGAGACTTGTTGACGGGGACCATTCCGAACCATCCAATACGACCGAACGCCTTATTGGACGGGTCAAAGCGGGCGACGCGCGCGCTTTCGAGCGGCTAATTTCGGAGCATTATCGCTTCATCTACAAGACTGCGTTCCGCTGGCTCGGTCACAAGAGCGATGCGGAAGATGTCACCCAGTCAGTCTGCATGCGTCTAGCCGATGCCATCACCCGATTTGACGGGCGCTCGAAATTTACCAGTTGGCTCTACAGCATAACGCTCAACGCCGTTCGTGATCTGCAACGCAGCCACACGAGGCAAGGCAAGCATATCCATGCCGTGGCGATGGTGGCGCAAGATGAGACCGCCCCGGATCAGGAAGACCAACTGCGCGTCAATGATATCTGGCGTATAGTGCGTCAATTGCCGGAAAAGCAGCGCGACGCCGTGCTGCTCGTCTTTGGCGAGCAACTTTCTCAGGCGGAAGCCGCCGTGATCATGGGCTGCAAGGAAGTGACCGTATCCTGGCATATCCATAATGCGCGCAAGTCGTTGAAGGACTTGCTATGACCCAGGACCGAGACCCCTTCGAGCTGCTACCTCGCTTCGTGGACCCGGAGCCTGATCCGGCGATCATGAACGCAACCATCGCGCAGAGCCGCGAGGCCTTTGCCAATCGCAAAGACCGGACCGAACGTGCAGGTCCGGCATCATTTCTCGACTGGGCAAGACAATCCAGAAACTGGCTGGCGCCGGTGGGCGCCGTGGCCCTCGCCGCTGCTGTGGTCGTCGCAATTGTCCCTGGCCTTGGCCCTTCGGTCGGCACGGCAGACCGGGAGCTTGTCGCTGACCGGCCAATCGCCCAGCCGCCAATGTCGGACGAGGCGCCGACATTTTCACGCGGGGATGAACAACTGGCCGAAACGCCGCCCGACAACAATGCAGGCAGCCGCATGGGCATGACACTGCCTCAGGGCGGCGAGCAGCCGATCAGTGAAGCTTTGCCTCAGGTCGTCTCAAGCTATCAAGGCGACCATATCCTTCTGGAATTGCGGCTCGACGCCGAGGCGCTGGAGATTTATCTGCCGGACATTTCCGGCGATAGGATGCTTGACGCCCAGAACGTCATGCCCGGCGAACAGATTGAAATTCTGGCCGCCACTCAATTGGAAGGCGAACTGATCGCTATTCACTTCAGGGTGGGAGATGTTCGGTTCTGGCGGATTTATGCCCAGACGGACGGCGTATATGGTCGCGATCCGGAGCTTTCTACTCTGGTGTCCGATGCCGCAGACAGAGCTGAGGTTGAGCGACGCCTCGACGCAAAGTGAACCCACTGCGCCTCAGCGCAGTGGACCATCATGGTCGCCCTTGAGCCCGTCGATCAGTCGATGCGGTACGGTCAAATCCCACCAGAGGGAGTCCGTGTCGTCCGCCATATCCGGCATGGGCTTGAGTAGGCCCGCCGAGGCAAACACCAGATGAGGAATGGGCAGGCGAAGGCTGAACCAGCCGCGCTCGAAACGTGCCGTCAGATACATGCGCGGATGCCGAGCTGCCAAAGCCAGCATGGCGCGACGAAAATTCGGCGTCAGCAATTCCTGCACTGGCGCACCGCCGTCAACATGTGTGTCGAACACCGCATCGAACGCAGGGTCAATCGCTTGCCGCCGGCCGGTTTCTCCTGAGAATTGCCGTACAACATCGTCGATCTTGCCCATGAAGCCAGATTGGGGGAGCAGCTCGACACTGCCTGCAAAGGAATGCGGCACTTCTATTTCCACCCGCATGAGGTGCACGACTTCCCGCGGTTGATTATTGCGCCGCCGGCGCCAGATCGTCGCCTCGTTCAGACGGTAGCCGATGTCGCGATAACGGCCATGGCTCTGCCATGCGGTGAAGCGTGCACCCTCATTGTCGAATATTTCGCCGATCCGGGTTTCGATCTCCACCGCATCCCAGCCACTGGCAAAGCTGCTTTGCCCCCAAGGCCCGCCGATGGCCGGAGCGACAGCCGCAATGGCCTGATCGCGCCAAAGCCGGTTGGAGACCTGCCAGATTGAGCCGGCTGCAATGGCGGCAACAAAACTGAAAAGAATACTGCCACCCGACAGGATCGATCCAAGGATTGTCAGTGCCGCTCCGGCACTCAGATTGAGGCTGGCTGTAAGAGCTGCCAGCCGCATGGGTTCGGTATGGCGCAACAATTCTTCGATTTCGGCGCGCTTGAGGCCGCTGGCCAAAGCGTCGCTCTCAGCTTGCGGTGAGTTCATGTCCGGCTCGACTATTGCTTGGCTTCCTTCTCAGCGAGATAGCGTTCGAGCAGCCCGCTCAATGGACTGTGCAACAGATTGCCATTGATGCGCGGCGGCGGTCCGTAACCGAACGTGAAGTTGAACTGCCCACTGCGCTCCACCGTCAGATCAAGTATGGTCCAGGGATCTTCGCCGGGTTTAGCCATGGCATCGCGCAGGGCCAGCAATTTCCCTTTACTCTCCCAGCTCAGCCGAAAGTCGAGATCTTCCAGATCAGCCCCGGGCCTATGTGCCAATACCGACGCCTGACTGCTGGAACGGCGTCCATCTTCGATCAGCACTTCATGATTGATCGCAAGATAAACCCAATCCCGGTCCTCCCATTCGCCCTCCTGCAAATCGGTGATGTCGCCGACGATACTGCGCACGGCATCGCTTTGGAGGGCGATGAGGTCTGGAAGCGGCTGACTTTTGCCAAACTTGGAAAACAGGCCATTGAACATTTTCGGTTCACTCCGTGCAGAGGCGTAGTTTGATCGATCGTCCGCATGCGTCGTTATGGGCAAGGCTGGCGCGGTCATGCCCACCAACATCAGGCAAGCACCGATAATTGGGGTCAATTGCCCGCCCGCACATCGGCATAAGTGACCTCCAGACGATCAATGGCAGCATGCATGGTCTCGCCCATTACCTCGGTGGACAATTCGCCATAGGCGATCATTTCAGGGGTGTCGAGCGCGGCTGCCAGCTCGGTCAATTCGTCGTTTTCCAATGCGCCGAAAATACCCGCTGTTACGCTGAAATAGTTTTCGACATATACGTCTCGTAAATACTGGGCGCTGGCGACCCATTCTTCCGCCCCAGCTTCCCCGATGACCGGCTCCGCCGCAATCGCCATCGCGCGGTAGTAGATGTCCATGGTGAGGTTGGCTCGCGCCGAGCCGAACTGTGACTCGTAAATGCCGGTCACGAGGGCCAGACCGTCTTCCGGCGCATTTTCCAGGTAATCCCGCCCGCCCGCAATGGCAGCTTCCTCTTCGAGGGGATGAGACTTGGCGACCAGTTCATAAGCCCTCTGCCCGAGAGGAGATTGGTCAAAGGTCAATGCGGCTTCAGCAATAGCCTCGGGAAGGCGCTCGTCCAGCGCCTCAGTGAAATCAGCCTCCAGCAATGCCGGGTCAAATGCATCATCGACGGCGTCCGACCAATAACGGATATCGTCGGCGCTAAACCCGAATTCTGCCAGGACCAGGCCTTTAAGCTGTTCCCCAAGAGCCGAGAGGCTCTCCACCGCCCGCAAATTCCGGGTCAATTCTGCCGTAGAATTTTCATTTGCCATCGCCGAGGACGACATGAGCAGCATCGTTGCCAAAAAGGCGCCACCTGTGGCTTGGACGTTCCGTTGGGTGCGCATCGTATTCTCCTCAGCATAATCATGTTTCTGAAGATGAGACGATGCTGACGGAGCCGACCTTGGCAGAATGACGAAATTCCTTTCCTTTCCTTGCCGGTCGTAGGGCTCCCTGACGAACATATGTTGCACCGCCAGACCAAACCTTGCGATGCCTCCGGCGTCTAAATATCAGAATTATTCAGGTGGAGCGTTGATCACGCAAAGCGGAGCGGTGACAACAGAGCGTTCGATGCTGGTAGGTGCAGTATGATCTGGCGTGGTTTGATTGTTCACGGCATTCCTCTGATCATCGCTATCGCGGCTGCACTGTTTTTGCTGCCGTGGATCATGGGCGCATCGGCAATCCAGGGCGATGCCGGATCGCACGGCTATACAATCGGCCTCGCGGCGCTATTTCTCTATCCGGCGAGCTACCAGCTTCTCATCATTGCCTGGGGTATCTGTCGCTGGCGCCGCTGGACCCTGCAACGCGTCTTTCTTCAACTGATCTGGGTCAGTCTGGTGCTTTTTGCAGGCGCGATGGCCTATGCCTTCGTCCAGCTCCAGGAATATTTGCAGCTGTCAGCGAGCTAACCCATGTCCGCTGGATTTCCTCAACCATTCCAAAGGAAGCGCAACACCTCCTTTTGACGCCAGCAGGATTAAAAACCTCGGCGTGGCCAACGCTTTTTATCGACCAAGGTTTGGCCGACCTCACGCGTCTCATCATCGGAGGCCAGTTGGATCAGTGAGGCGGCACGATGCGGAAACCAACCATAGTCAGCATGCTTTTGTCGACCGCCATTCTGCAAGCCGTGTCACCAGCGCAGGCCCTGCAAGTCGCTGCTCCCAATGAGGCCGCAAGCGCCTTTTCATCGGCCGTAAGCAGATTTGTCGCTGAACTGGATGTCGAAACGGAAGCATTCTCGGTTCGCATCAATCGCTGCCAGGGCAAGGCCGGCGAGTTTTCTGCGCAATCTATTACGTCCGCGTCGGCTGGCGTGGTGTGGCGAGAGCCGAGAATGCAGGCAAAACTCTATCCGCTCTTCGCACGCATTGGGCGGCCAGCAACTGGAGGATCACCCGGGATCGCGACCTTGAAAATGGCGGCGTCAATATCGCGGCAATTGAGCCCATCACCGGCAATACCTATTCCCTCGATTCCGGCTTCGATGCCGGTCCGACCCGATACATCGTGGGCTATTTTGGCACGCCCTGCCTGACCAGCCCAACTCACCCCGCGCCTTTTGGCGCCTGGAGCACGCCCTAATCACTGCGTTGAATCCAAGGAGGTCTCAAATGCCAAAAACCCACACAATTGCTCTGATCGCACTGATTTTTACTCTGGCAGTTTCGGCGCCGTCTGCCGGTGAACAATCTTTGACATCGCTGGCGGCTACGGCGACCAGCCCGTCCGTCGATGCCAAAAATTTTGCAGGTGATGTCAACGCGCAGCGGCTGAGACTGCTTCAACACGCGCCTGATGATGCCGATATCACCGCAATCCCGGCATTGGTTGACGCCTTCGCTCGAGCCAATCCGGAAATTCAGGATGACGTGCTCGTACTCCTCGCCCACCTTCTGCCTCACAGCGGCGAACATCGGGCGATAATCCTCCAAACCGCGCATGCCGGTCTCGCGTCACCAACTATTCCGGTTCGCAAGGAAGCGCTGGAGGTCTTTCGCCGCAGCGAAGACCCGGCCTTCATCCCGGTCATCATCGCCATGTTTGATGATCCCAGTGTGGATGTTCGTTATCAGGCACTCCATACTATAGCGCCTTTCGCCGAAGCCGGCGGCTTTCCTGAAATTTATGAGGCTGTTTCCAGGTTCCTGGATGACGACAATGAACGTCTCAGGTTCGCTGCGCGCTCCTTGATGAGATTCGCGCATCCGCCCGTAGTGGACTGAAAATCAAAATAACTGGCCCGTTTCGACCAAGCTCTTCTCGCTGGCAGGCGTCCCACTTTCAAACACGCTAGAGGATCGTTTATGCGCTTCACGCTCGTCTTAACATTGGCCATTGTCATTGCTGGCCCGGCCCACGCTCAGATTGACGTAGACTTCGCCGAGGCCAACCGGATTTTTGGTCAGGTAAGCCCTCTCAACGTTGTTGATGACATTGAAGGAGAATGGTTGCCACTCACCACTCTTTCAAACCTGAATGGGGCGCAGCCAGATCCGGGCCTTATCGGCAGCTACATCGAGCGGTTTTGCGGCAATGACACAGTCCGAGGGGCCACACTCACCAAACTAGACGAAGCCAGTTTAGAGATGGTCGCTGCGAATTCAGGCGGAGAAATTGTTTACAGGTTCGACTGGATCGGCGGGGCGCAATTTCACCGCAGCTTCGATCCAGCAGCCGTTTTTGCTGCCTTCAAATTAGATACAATCGAGGGGGAAAGAGGCCTGGAAATGCGTGCCCGCACACTTGATGGCATGAGCAGTCTCGTCAACCTCTACCGCATCACGCCTGATCTTCTTGCGATGGCAGAACCGCAGCGCGTCGAAATCTACGGTCGCTGTCCGGAGTGACAGCGAGACAGAACACTGTGACGAGGGCCAAAATGCTAAAACGAACAGTATCAGTGTTTATCGTGGCCTGGTGGCTTACGCAGTCAGCAACAGTCTTGGCTCTCCAAGATCAACATGATCGCTGCATGGCAGCAACCGACGGTGTCACCGTTGCCATGCTCGACTGCCTGGCCGTTGCAGTCGACGAGGCAGACGCGGCCTTAGAGATTTTGCAGGATAAGCTGTTACCATCCGTCAATTCTGAATTGGAAACCAAGCTCCATGTCGCCCATGAAGAATGGGCTGCATACCGCGCCAGCACATGCCAGGCGGAAGCTGCCGCTGCTGGCTCAGGCAGCTTTTCGAATGGGGGCCTTTCTCGACTGCCATCTGAGGATCACTTGGGAAAGGTTGAAATGGCTGGAGCGCTTATCGGAAAACCCGGACCTCATTGACGAGTGACCAAGTTCAAAAGGAGCTTGATCAGCTTTTGTGACCACCATCACGCCTTACCGCACCCACTTTCTGACCCGATGTCCGCTTCTGGGATTGGCGAAGGCCGGTCGAATGACCGCAATTGGGCGCAAAGCTGATTGGCCCATCGCTCGGCTGCGAGATGAAGCAGCGATTGCATGCCGCCGCCGCTACCACGCAGTTGGCGAGCCATATTTCAAGCTTCATTTATTGATCTGGTCCGGCCGCCGGGCACTCACGGCGAGCTTCGCGAAACAAAGGTGATGTCTGCCGTGACACCAGAAATTGATTGCAAGCTGATCGTGGCACTGCTGCAGGAGCAGCATCCTGACCTAGCCGAACTGCCAGTGGCATTTGGTGCACTGGGCTGGGACAATCAGATGTGGAGGCTTGGGGAAGATCTCGCTGTAAGGCTACCGTGGTGTACCGACAGCGCGGAAGAGGTGCTTCTCAAGGAATATGCGCTGCTGCCCTCCCTCGCGACCCGCCTTCCTCTGCCCATCCCGGTCCCGCAGCGGCTCGGTAGGCCATCTGAGCTTTTTTCGCGCTCGTGGATGGTTACCACCTGGATCCATGGAGAACCCGCCGACAGAGAGCCTGCGTGGCTCGGTGACGAAGCCGCGACCACCTTGGCGCGGTTCTTGGCGGCCCTCCACCATCCGGCCCCAGAGGATGCGCCTATCAGCCGTGATGGGCGAGGTGGACCCCTTGCCTCAATCGAGGCAGGCTTCCAGAACTCCCTCAACGAGGCAGCGGGGCGCGACCTGATCCCAAGTGTGGATAAACTGCTTCGGATCTGGGAGGACGCTGTCGCTGCTCCAGTGTGGGACGGTCGACCAGTTTGGCTGCATGCGGACTTGCACCCAGCAAATGTCCTGACCAAAGACGGCAACTTCTCCGGCATCATAGATTTCGGGGTAAGCGCTGTCCCACCCCCATCTTCTGCCATGCTGTGAGCCATGAGATTGCGCACTGATTGATGTCAGTGCGGGAGTTTCTCCATGGACGCTCCAATGGAGCTTCTCACAAGTGGCGGGAGGCGGCGTCGCAATCGGCAGTGGCCTGATGAGGTGAAGGCGCGGATTGTCGCCGAGACGTTGCGACCGGGGGCGACCGTCAGTGAAGTTGCGGATCGGCATGGGCTGAAGGCCAACCATGTCTCCTCTTGGCGAACCCTTGCGCGGAACGGGAAACTGGTGCTGCCGGCACCAGAGGATGCGGTGGAGTTTGCGACGCTGATGGTCGATCCCGTTGATGAGGCACTTGCGGCGGCGGAGCCGGCGGTATCGGCTGGGCCGGAGGTCGTTGTGGGTTCAGTGACCATCCGGCTGGAGCCAGGCGCTTCGGCGGCCCGGATTGCCTCGGTGGTCCACGCGCTGATGGCGGCCTCATGATCTTACCCTCCAACCGAGTGCGGATCATGGTGGCGACCAAGCCGATCGACTTCCGCAAGGGCCACGACAGCCTGGCGGCGTTGGTGAAGAACGAGCTGCACAAGGACCCGTTCACCGGCACGGTCTTTGTGTTCCGCGCCAAGAAGACCGACCGGCTGAAGCTGCTCTACTGGGATGGCACCGGGTTGGTGATGGCCTACAAGCGGCTCGAAGAGCATGAGTTCACCTGGCCTGCAGTGAAGGACGGGCTGATGACGCTTAGCCACGCGCAGTTCGAGGCCCTGTTCTCCGGGCTCGACTGGCGGCGGGTTCGGGCCGTGGAAGCGCGGGCTCCAGAAGCCGTCGAATGACTGCGGCAGGATGACTCAGGGCTTCTCTTTTTGCGGGAGTGGCGGCGCCTGATCTGGTAGATTCCGGTCATGCTCGATACCGCCGAACTCCCCGACGACATTGCCGCCCTCAAGGCGATGCTTGTCGCTGCGGCGTTGCGCGATCAGCGCAAGGACGAGCGGATCGCCCAGTTGGAAAAGCTGGTTGCCGCGTTCAAGCAAGCGGCCTTCGGGCGCCGATCGGAAAAGAGCGATCCGGACCAATTCGAGCTGGCGCTGGAAGATCTGGAAACGGCCATCGCGGCCGTCCACGCCGAGGACGAAGCCGAGGATCGCGCCGCCCGCCGGCCGGCCAAGCGGCGCAGCGCCAATCGTGGTTCGCTCCCCAAGCACTTACCGCGGATCGAGGAGATCATTGAACCCGAAAGCCTGGTCTGTGGCTGCGGCGGCGGTCTGCATTGCATTGGCGAGGACGTGTCCGAGCGGCTCGACGTGATCCCGGCCCAGTTCCGGGTGATCGTCACCCGCCGCCCCAAATATGCCTGCCGCTCATGCACCGACGGGGTGGTGCAGGCGCCGGCGCCGGCTCGGCTGGTCCCGGGCGGGCTGCCGACCGAGGCCATGGTCGCCCATGTCCTGGTCAGCAAATATGCCGATCACCTCCCGCTCTATCGCCAGGCGCAGATCTACAGCCGTCAGGGTGTTGATCTGGATAGATCAACGCTGGCCGACTGGGTCGGTCGGGCCGCATTCGAGCTGCGTCCGGTCTACGATGCCCTGATGGCGGACCTGAAACGGTCATCGAAGCTATTCATGGACGAAACCCGCGCGCCGGTGCTCGATCCTGGGGCGCGAAAAACCAAGACCGGATATTTCTGGGCTTTGGCCCGCGATGATCGTCCCTGGAATGGCACCGCACCACCCGGTGTGGCCTTCACCTATGCTCCGGGCCGAGGTGGCCTTCATGCCGAACGGATATTGCAGGGCTTTGGCGGCATTCTGCAGGTCGACGGTTATGCCGGCTACAATCGGCTGATCGCGCCCGGCCGCGTCGGCCCGGGTATCCAGCTCGCCTATTGTTGGGCCCATGCTCGGCGCAAGCTGGTTGAGATCACACGCGCCGGCACTGCCCCGATTGCAGAAGAGGGTGTGCGGCTCATCGGCGAGCTCTATGCCATTGAAGCCGATATCCGAGGCTTGTGTCCGGATGACCGCCTCGCCGCTCGCCAGCAGCGATCAGCACCGGGCGCCGCACGAATAAGAGAATGGCTCGACTATCATCGCGCCCGCGTCTCCGCAAAAGCGCCGCTCGGGGAGGCACTCAGCTACATCGCCAAATACTGGGCCGGGCTCGAGTTGTTCCTGACCGATGGCCGCATCGAGCTCGACAACAATGCTGTCGAGCGGACCATCCGTCCGATTGCGCTGAACCGGAAGAACGCGCTCTTTGCCGGTCACGACGCCGGTGCCGAGAACTGGGCCGTCATCGCCTCGCTGATCGAAACCTGCAAGCTGAACGGCGTGGATCCTCACGCTTGGCTGGCCGCGACACTCCATGCCATCGTCACCGGACATAGGCAGAGCCTGATCAACGAACTGCTCCCGTGGAACTATCCTGCAAGCCTGGGTGATTGACGCTGTTGGCTCTGGCGGCATAGTCAGAAAACCACCAGCAACGAGGCCCCCATGAACGATCAAGACGACCCCAACCTGGTCACATCAGGAAAAAGCCAGCGGGTAGTGGTCGATGGTTATGCCTTCTTGATCAATATCCATCGGCTCGAAACGGATGAGACCTGGACCCTTGAGGTTGTGGATCACCAGAACGACAGCCACGTCTGGGACAATCAGTTCCAGACCGACAGCGAGGCGCGTGATGCTGCCTTGGCCACACTGAAAAGCGAGGGAGCCATCGCCTTTATGCGCGGCAACAACGTCGTGCAGTTCCCGCGACCCTGAACCTACGTGGCCGCAGAACACCGCTTACATTTCGGGGACATGTGTGCTGGTGATCCGGCGTGCGACTTGGGCTCAGCATGGCTACTGTTGCCGGACGGAGCAGTGAACCATTTCCTCAAGTGCTATTCGTCCGATCTAGATGAAGCCACTATGCGCCGCGCTCGCGGTTGGGCCGTCGGCAAAGCGCTCACCTGCCTAATCATTGGTGACAATGGAGCGCTCGGACGAAAGGGCGGAAAGACAACATGGGCCCCGCCAGCTCGAGCCGCCTTGGGTCGGCTTGCTGGGTCTACTCCCTGACGTGATGAGACTCCGAATCCCTTGGTATTCCGCGTCCGCTTTCAGGCAATTGCTGAGTCCGCGGCAATGACTGAAGTGGGCGCATCAGCGATGGTCTGGAGTTCCTCTTGGACAGGACTTGATCATGTGGCTGCTGACCGTCCGGTTCCAGATTGTCCGTCGTCAGATCATTTGGCGCAGTTTGGGTCTTGGATTAGCGGAGTATCGGCCTCGTCTTTGGGTTGATGTTATGCGGCGAGCTTGCGGTGCTGCAAGCGCCGATGCTGGATGGTTTGTCGTTTGATCCTTTCGCGCTGTTTTATGATGGCTGCGGCCCTGCCGAAGTAGGCGTCTGCCGGGGTCACGTTGTCGAGGCTCTCATGATAGCGCCTGTGATTGTAGTGTTCGACGAAGGCGCCGATCTGGGCCTCCAGGTCGCCGGGCAGGAAGTAGTTCTCCAGCAGGATGCGGTTCTTCATGGTTTGGTGCCAGCGCTCGATCTTGCCCTGGGTCTGGGGATGCATCGGGGCGCCGCGGACGTGGCTCATGCGATTGGTCTGGATATAATCGGCCAGTTCACTGGCGATATAGCAGGGGCCATTATCGCTGAGCAGCCGGGGCTTGTGATGCACATGCACCTGGTCGCAGCCTGAGGCCGCGAGGGCCATGTCCAGCGTGTCAGTGACGTCCTCGGCCCGCATTGTGTTGCACAGCTTCCAGGCGATGATGTAGCGCGAGTAATCGTCGAGCACCGTGGACAGATACATCCAGCCCCAGCCGATGATCTTGAAGTAGGTGAAATCGGTCTGCCACATCTCGTTGGGCCGCACCGTTTTGGTGTGGAACGCATCTGCCGCCTTGATCACCACATAGGCCGGGCTGGTGATCAGGTCGTGGGCCTTGAGAAGCCGGTAAACGCTGGCTTCGGACACGAAGTACCCCTCTGGTCGGTGAAGCTCACAGCCAGCTCCCGAGGCGAGAGTTCGGACTCTTCCAACGCCATCTCGATGAGCTGATCATGGACGGCAGTCGGGATCCGGTTCCACACCCGACTGGGTGCCGAAGACCGATCTTCTAGTGCTTCAGGACCGCCACCGAGGTAGCGGTCATACCAGCGATAGAAGGTCCGGCGCGGGATGCCCAGCCGGTCCAGCGTGCGTTTTGTGGGCAGGTGCGACTGCTCAACCAGATTGATGATCTCGAGCTTTTCGGATGCGGGATATCTCATTCTGGCTCGTCCCCATCCGCGATCATGCTTTTTTTAAGCAGACGGTTTTCCAGCGTCAGGTCGGCAACGCATTCCTTGAGCGCACCAGCCTCTCGGCGCAGATCCTTGACCTCATCACTGGTCGCAGCACGAGCAGTATCGCCCGCCAGTCGGCGCTTGCCGGCTTTCATGAACTCTTTCGACCAAGTGTAATACAGGCTCTGCGCGATGCCTTCCTTGCGGCACAGTTCGGCAATGCTGTCTTCGCCGCGCAGACCATCGAGAACGATCCGGATCTTGTCTTCAGCTGAAAAGTGCCGTCGGGTCGCCCGGCGAATGTCCTTCACCACCTGCTCGGCAGGCTTTTTGGTGCTCGGGGATTTAGCAGTCATCTTGGTTCCTTCGTCAGACGACGAGACCAAAACACTCCTTAAAGCTCAACCCTGAATCTGCCATGGGCGCTGACGGGGAACAGGCGGAATGCCGGACAATCCGCCATAGCCACCGAGCATCGGGGAGGCGCCAAAAAAGTAGAACAGCGCCAGGCCCCAGGCGATCGTCCCAAGGGGAAGAAAGTGACCTAAAAGACGGATCGTCAGCAATCCGAGTACCAGCGAGACCACGGCTGTTGCCAACAGCGCAACGGGCAAGGCAAACCACGCCGACCACCCCAGATGCAGGCAAAGAATGGCAGTCGTATAAGCGCCAACGCCCATTGATGCCGCCTGGCCGAAGGACGTCATACCACCAACGCCCGTCAGGACGACGACGCCAATGGCGACCAGAGACGCGCAGCAGCATCGATTGTAGGATCATCCCGACCTCCTGGCTCAACGACATCTATGAAGAGATGCGCCAGGTGTTTGAAGGGGAAGCTTGGAGCTCAATTTCTCCCGGGCGGCCGAAAAACTGAACATGGCGCAGCCACCGCTGAGCCGACAGATTCAGCAACTGGAGGCTGAACTTGGCGTACAGCTGTTCAACCGCGAGAGCCGCCCGCTGAGCCTTACCCGCGGCGGCGGCATGTTTCGGGAGCAGGCCCTCGGCGTCATGCAGCGCATGGATGAGATGAATGGCACGATGAAGCCGTTTGCCGCGTCCGAACGGCCGCGTTTCGCCATCGGCTTCGTTCCGTCGGTCATATATGCCAAGCTGCCGCGCGTCATTCGAGGCTTCCGGGAGCTTGCTCCCGAGGTTGAGCTATCCCTGATCGAAATGGTGAGTCTCGAGCAGATCTCCGCTCTCAAGGAGGGGCGGATCGATGTCGGCTTCGGACGTGTGCGGTTCGACGATCCAGCGCTGCGCAGGGAAGTGGTGCGCGAGGAAAGGCTTGTGGCCGCCCTGCCCCTGGGCCACCCCCTGGCGGGGGAAAGGCCGGTATCGCTCGCGGATCTGGCCCGGTAGGCTCTCATCATCTATCTCCGCGAACCGCGCCCGAGCTATGCGGACCAGGTCCTGTCCATCTTCCGCGACCGCGGACTGGAGCCGGCACAAATCCACGAAGTGCGCGAACTGCAGACCGCGATCGGGCTGGTGGCATCGACCGTCGGGTCTGCGTGGTCCCTGCCTCCGTTCGGCTGATGGAACGTGGCGACGTCGTTTATCGCGACCTTTCCGAGAGTGTCACCAGTCCCATCATTCTCAGCTACCGCCGCGACGACACGTCCGAGTACCTGGAACGCCTGCGCACCGTCATCGACGACGTCAACGCCAAGTGGTCCTAGACCCTGCTCCTGTTCGGTAAAATCCACCCCGAGATCGACGTATTGCCCACCGCAAATATTACGGACAACGGGAAAAACGGCGGGATTTTGTCGGAACCATGGCCCCGAGTCCGCGTTCGCCTATTGTGGTAATGGGGGATCCTGATGACAGACGTGGCCAAGCAGCAGACAGTTTCCGGGGGCCCTGCTCAGTGGTGGAGACTGGCCGTAGCAATACTTCTGGTCATTTTTGGTATCCCCATTGCGGCTGGCGGTCTCTACCTCATCACCCTGGGAGGCTCCTGGTACTACCTCCCCGCTGGCTTGGGCCTGCTGGCGACTGCCTATTTCCTCTTCCGGGGCGAGCGCAACGCCATTTTGGCCTATGCAGTGACCTATGGCGGTACGCTTCTCTGGGCATTCTGGGAAGCTGGTCTGGACGCCTGGGCGCAAGTGCCGCGGCTTGTGGCCCCTACCGTGATCCTGCTGATCGTGCTGTCGACCTGGCCGTCGCTGCGACGCAGCAGTCGAGCTATGGGGACGAGATTGGCCGCGATCGGTGTGACGATGGCTGGTTTGATCAGCGCGGTGGGCGTGGCAAATAACGGGGTCGAAGTCAGCTTCGCTCAGGAAGTGCCAACGCCTCCGACGGAGGTTGCCGCGCCCGAAGTCACCCCTGCCCCATCCGCTGTGAGCCAGCCAGATGCTGTTGACCCTCTGGCGACGGATGAGCCGACCGAGGCAACAGACCCGACCAGCGAGGACGCAAGCTTGCTGGCTTACGACATGCCTGAGGCGGGTGCCGACTGGCCTGCCTATGGCGGCACCCACCACGCGACGCGCTATTCGCCCCTCCAGCAGATCACCAAGGATAATGTCGGTTCCCTTGAGTTGGTCTGGGAATACCGCACCGGCGACATGCCTGAGGAGGACGAGCGCTACTCCAACCAGAACACGCCGCTGAAAATCGGCAACCAGCTGCTGCTGTGCTCAGCCATGAACACGGTCATTGCCCTCGATGCGCAGACCGGGCTCGAGCGCTGGCGCTATGATCCGCAGGTCTCGCCCGACGCCATTCCCTATAACGCCACCTGCCGGGGCCTGGCCTACTACGCTGCCCCTACGCTCAGCGCCGAAGACTTTTGCGCCGAACGCGTCATGATGAACACGCTCGACGCGCGTCTCATCGCCGTCGATGTCCAGACCGGCCAACTCTGCACCGATTTCGGCAACGGCGGGATTGTGGACCTCGAAGAGGGCCTGGGTCACACCGTTCCGGGCTGGTACGCGCCCACCTCCCCACCGACTATTGTGCGCAATGTCGCCGTGGTCCATTCGCAGGTGCGCGACAACCAGCGCCGCGACGCTCCATCGGGCGTTGTGCGCGGCTATAATGCCGAAACCGGCGAAATGCTCTGGGCCTGGGATATGGGTCGTCCGGGCGAAAAGGGGCTGCCGGCCGAAGGCGAGACCTATACGCGGGGCACGCCCAATGTCTGGACCATTGCATCGGGCGACAATGAGCTTGGTCACGTCTATCTGCCCTTGGGCAATTCTGCCGTCGACTATTGGGGTGGGATGCGCTCGGAAGAGGAAAACACCTATTCCACCGCGCTCGTCGCCCTCGATGTCACGACCGGAGACGTCGTCTGGCACTATCAGACAGTCCATTACGACATCTGGGATTATGACCTCGGTTCGCAGGGATCCCTGATCGATTTCCCGACCGAAAATGGTCCGGTCCCAGCGCTGATCCTGCCCACCAAGCAGGCCATGTTCTGGATTTTCGACCGACGCACCGGTGACCTTCTGGTCGAGGTTGAGGAACGTCCGGTCCCAAAGGGGGGCGTCGAGCCCGAGCGCCTCTCGCCCACCCAGCCTTTCGTGGTCGACTTCCCCAACCTTCTGCAGCCCGATCTCGAAGAAAAGCACATGTGGGGCATGACCCCGCTGGACCAGCTCTGGTGCCGGATCCAGTATCGGCAGGCCTATTACGAGGGCATCTACACCCCACCCTCTGCTGATCAGGATTGGATCCAGTGGCCCGGCTATAATGGTGGCTCGGACTGGGGCGGCGTCGCCATCGACCCGGTGCGCAACATCATGGTCGCCAATTACAACAACACCGCCAATCTCAACCGCCTGATCCCGCGCGACGAAGTCGACGCTCTTGGCGTGCGTCCCATCGATCAGGGTGGTTCCGAGGACGGCGCACCCGACAATATCAACCCGCAGGGCGACACGCCTTGGGGCATCAGGGTCAATGCCGGATGGCGTGTGCCTTTTACCGACATGCTCTGCACCCAGCCTCCCTATGGCGGCATCACCGCCATCGACCTCACCACGCGAGAAGTGCTCTGGGACAAGCCTTTCGGCACCGCCCGCAAGAATGGCCCCTTCGGCATCCCATCCATGCTGCCCCTCGATATCGGCACGCCGAACAATGCCGGGGCCGTGGTCACAGCATCCGGCCTGATCTTCATCGCGGCCGCTACCGATGACTTGCTGCGCGCCATGGATATCGGCACCGGCGAGGTGCTTTGGGAAGTCGAACTGCCGGCAGGCGGACAGGCGGGCCCGGCCATGTACGAGGTCAACGGCCAGCAATTCCTCGTCATCAACGCCGGCGGACACACCTTCATGGAAACCCCGGTCGGCGACTATTTCCTCGCCTATGCGCTGCCGCAGACGGCCGAGGCCGTCTCCGCGATGCAGGGGGAGAGTGAGGGGAACTAGCGCCTGAGATTAAGCGTCACTCAATAAACGGAACGGAAATGGACCAAGCGTCAGCCTTTTCCTTCGACATGAGCTATTGCGGCCCGCCGGTCCTGCCGGCGGCGCTATGGTCGCGGTGGAATTTCGATCTCACCCTGCTCGTCGCCCTCCTGGTGATTGCCGGGCTCGGATTTATCCTCACGAGACAGGCCGGCCCCCATCGCCGTCTGGCTTTTGCAACGGCCTGGCTGGCCGCAGCGGCCCTCTATGTGTCTCCACTCTGCGCTCTGACGGTCAGCCTCTTTTCCGCGCGAGTTGGCCATCACGTCGTGCTGACAATGTTTGTCGCGCCGCTCCTGGCCATCTCGATCCCCCGCCAGTGGGCCCGACGAGCATCCCTTCTGCCTGCCCTCGCCCTGTCCACGGCGGCGCTGTGGCTCTGGCACAGTCCCAATCTCTATACCGGGGCCTTCCTCGCCCCCGCGATCTATTGGGCCATGCAACTGAGCCTGCTCGGCACGTTTACGCTGCTCTGGCTGGCGCTGATCCATGCAGATGCGCCGTTCCACGCCGGCCTCGCCGCGCTGTTGAGCGCAGTCCAGATGGGCATGCTGGGCGCACTTCTGGTTTTTGCGGGTGATCCGCTTTATCTGCCGCATTTTGCGACCACGCAGGCCTTTGGCCTCTCTCCTCAGGATGATCAGCACTTAGGTGGTCTGATCATGTGGGTGCCCGCCAATCTGCCGCTTCTCGCCCTGATGCTCTGGCGCCTCGGCAATGTTCTCGGACCGGATCGCGAGGCCGCGTCGTGATCATTACGTGGTTTAAACTGTTCCACGTCGCAAGCATCGCGCTCTGGAGTGCCGGCCTTTTTGGCCTCCCCTTCCTCTATCTTCAGCGCAAGGGGCTTGAGGACGACGCGCTCCATCGCCTGCATGCCTTTGCCCGCTTCCTATATGTCGGGATGGTTTCGCCCGCGGCCTTCGTCGCGGTGGCCTCTGGCACGGTGCTGATTTTTCTCATGGGCACTTATGAGGCCTGGTTTTCGGCCAAGCTGCTTGCCGTATCCGCCCTAACCGGCATCCATATCTTTTCGGGTCTGATGATCCTGAGACTGTTTGAACCCGGCCGAAATTATCCACTGTGGCGCTTCGCCATTGTGGTACCTCTGACGCTCCTCGCGGTCAGCACGATCTTGTTCCTCGTACTCGCCAAGCCGCGACTGGAATGGCCAGCATTAATTGCTGACCTTTTTGTGCCGGGGCGGCTCGGCGAAATTCTGGGCCCCTTTATCCCTTGGATGAGATGAGGAGGCCGACACCATGATCGAAAATCAGCTTCCCGCCATGCCAGCCAGCAAAAGCCGCCGCCAGGCTGCCGAGGCCAGAGAGCATGATGCCATTGGGCAGCACCTGCTCCGGCCAGACGAGGCGCAGACCGGCATTGGCGCCCACGATCGCCAGCATGACCATGGCGGCGATAGCGTGGTTCCAGCTGGCAACGCGCACGCGAATACCCGGCACAGCCAGCAGTTCGGCCGTGCCAACCAGTGCGGCCAGCACCCCGAACACAAAGGCGGCGCCGGCCGACCAGATGCTCACCTGCAGCCAGAATGGGTCGCCGGTGAACCAGTAGAAGATATCGACGCCAAGGGTGGCAATAACGAAGGCAATGGGGAAGTGCACCAGCATGGCGTGGATGGGATGACCGGCAAGGGCAATAGCGGAGCTGATGTCCTTTTCGGCGACCTGCCGGATATGCGGATTAGGGTGAGCTGCGTCGATTTCCTGGCCTTCCTCCAGCGTCATTTCGGTTTCCTGATCCGGCGCAATGCTCATCGCAATTTCTCCCTCCGCAAAATACTCGCTGTGAGCGCAACGCCCATCGTCCTCGCCGGTTGCAGCGGCGAGCTGTCTGCGCTCGATCCTGCCGGGCCGCGTGCCGAAAATCTGGCCCTCCTCTGGTGGGTGATGTTTTGGGGCGCTGCGGTGTTGTTCCTGCTTGTCATCACGCTTTTCACCCTCGCCTATCTGCGCACGTCATGGCTCGCAAAACTCGAGCCGAAACATTGGATCGTCGGTGGCGGGCTGATCCTGCCCATTCCCGTGCTGGTCGTGCTCACCGGAACGGCGCTGGTGCTGGGCGAGCAATTGCTGCCCCACGGTAACTCTGTCCTGCGCATCGGGGCCCATGCCGAGCGCTGGACCTGGCAGTTTACCTATCCCAACGGAACGGTGAGCGAGGGCGCACTCGTGCAAATTCCCGCCGGCGAGCCGGTCGACTTCGTCTTATCGGCCGAGGATGTCATCCATGCCTTCTGGGTCCCGCGGCTGGGCGGCAAGATCGACGCTGTTCCGGGCCATCTCAATACCATCCGGCTCGAAGCCGACCGTCCCGGCATCTACTGGGGGCAATGCGCCGAATATTGCGGTGAAGGGCATGACACCATGTTCTTCCGCGTCGAAGCCGTTGAGCCTACGGCGTTTGCCGCGTTGATGGGAGAAGGCCAGTGACCGAAAAGCCCGCCTCGCCCATCCGCCTCCACAAGGAGCTTGAGCGCATCTGGATGACGCCCAAGGGCATTGGCGCGCTCTCCAGCGTCAATCACACCGTACTGGGCAAGCGCTTCATGGTCGTGGCGCTCACGTTCTTTGCCATTGGCGGCTTCCTGTCCATGCTGATCCGCGCGCAGCTGGCCACGCCACACAGCGCCTTCATCGGACCGGAAATCTACAATCAGATCTTCACCATGCATGGCACGGTGATGATGTTCCTCTTCGCCATTCCCATGTTCGAAGGCTTCGTCATCTACATGCTGCCCAAAATGCTGGGCGCGCGCGACATGGCCTTTCCGCGCCTGACCGCCTACGGGTTCTGGTGCTATCTCTTCGGCGGCAGCATCCTGATCATCGCCATGTTGGCAGGCATGGCGCCCGATAGCGGCTGGTTCATGTATACCCCGCTGAGTTCGCGTCCTTATACGCCGGGCATCAACGCCGACGTCTGGCTCCTGGGCATCACCTTTGTCGAGATTTCGGCAGTCACGGCTGCGGTCGAGATCTTCGTCTCCATCCTCAAGATGCGCGCGCCCGGCATGTCCCTCACGCGGATGCCGCTCATGGGCTGGTACATGCTCGTCACCTCGGGAATGATGATCGTCGGCTTCCCGCCACTCATTCTCGGCTCCATCCTGCTCGAGCTTGAACGCGCGTTCGATCTGCCCTTCTTCGACCCCACACGAGGCGGCGATCCACTGCTCTGGCAGCACCTCTTCTGGCTCTTCGGGCATCCGGAGGTCTACATCATCTTCCTGCCCGCGGCCGGGGCGCTTTCGACCATCATCCCAGTTTTTGCGCAGCGCCAGATCCTGGGCTATCGCGCGATCATCGCCGCCATCGTCGCCATGGGCTTCCTCAGCTTCGGGCTCTGGGTGCATCACATGTTTACGGTGGGCATTCCCCATCTGGCGCTTGCCTTCTTCTCAGCCGCCAGCGCCTTGGTGGCGATCCCGACAGCGGTCCAGATCTTCGCCTGGCTCGGCACGCTGGCGTCCGGCCGTTCCCGCTGGGATGTGCCCATGCTCTATGTCTTCGGGTTCTTTTTCATCTTCGTCATTGGCGGGCTCACGGGCGTCATGCTGGCAATGGTGCCGTTCAACACGCAGGTCCACGACACCCACTTCGTGGTCGCCCATCTCCACTATGTCCTCGTCGGCGGTTTCGTTTTTCCCATGCTCGCCGGCATTTATCACTGGCTGCCCCACATCTCCGGACGCCAAAGCCTCTATCGGCTTTCCATCCCCTCCTTCTGGCTCATCTTCGTTGGGTTCAATCTCACCTTCTTCCTGATGCACCTGACCGGCCTTATGGGCATGCCGCGGCGCATCTCCACCTATCCGTCCAACTGGGGCTGGGACTGGCTGAACCTGCTCTCCTCCATCGGGGGCTTCATTCTCACCATGGGCTTCTGTCTCGTTCTCGCCGACATCATCCTGCAGTTTCGCTTCGGCCGCTGGTTCCGCCGCGATCCCTGGCAGGCGCAGACGCTCGAATGGGCCACGCCGACCCCACCGCCAAGCTATAATTTTGCCGCCATCCCGCGGATCGAAAAACGTGCGGACGCTCTGGAGCCGGCGCTGATCGGGCCCGCACTTGCCGGCGGCAATGGCTATCTCGGTTTTGCCCGCAATGACGACCAGGAAACCATGGGCGTCGACATGCTTACCGGCGCGGCCGAGCACGTCATTATCCTGCCCCGCCGCACTTTCCTCCCGCTCTGGACGGCGCTGGCCACGGGAAGCTTTTTCCTCTCCTTCCTTTTCGGGCAGTACTGGCTCGCTGCTTTCGCCGCACTCGTCACATTGGCACTGTTTCTGGTCTGGCCCGCCACTCTTGGCCGCCAAACCGACACCGGTCCTGTCGACATCGGCATGGGCGAGCAGGCGCCGCTTGATATCGAAAGCCCGAATAATGTGAGCATTCTTGCCAATCGCACGGCTCTCGTGACCGACGGCACGCTGTTCTCCTCGCTCTTGTTCGGCGGCCTCTTTCTCTTGGTCGTCGCGCCCAACTGGGATGGCGTGACCGCGCTTGACCTGCCGCTCTGGCCGGGGCTGGTCGCGATCACGGCCTCGGCGGCGGGCGCGGCTCTGGCGTGGTGGGCGCGCCAGCGTAATGCCCACGGCAACACCGCAAGCCTTGCTGCCATCGGTTCCGGCATTGCGCAGACCCTTGCGGCGCTGGCTCTCCTCCTCGCCCTGATCTGGGTCCCCGATCCCACTGCCCACGCTCGTCACGCCATGATCGTCGCCCTGCTCGGCTTTGCGGCAATCCACACCGGCCTTGCGGCATTGCTCTCATTTCACGCGCTTTGGCGCATTCACCGCGGATATTTGTCCGCCCGCCGACAGACCGAGTTGATCATTGCATGGCTCTGGGGCGGCTACGCCGCGGCAATCGTTCTTCCCGCGATGGGGCTGAGCTTTATGCTGAGCCGCGTTGGGGGCACGTGATGCGTGAAGTTCTCAGCAACCCCTTGGTGCGACTGGTCGCCGGCTTTACGATCTGGTCCGGCAGCTTCGTGCTGCTCTATACCCTCCAGGCACTGGGCTGCGCCCTGAACTGGGGTGAGGCGCATCGGCCCATCATGATCGGTGCTTTCGTGATTTGCCTTCTGCCGCTGGCGGCGTTGGCATTCCAGCCACGGACGGCTCGGAACGAGTCTTCATCGGGACTGCTGAGAGCGGCTCTCTGGGCCAATCGCGCCGCCTTGGCAGCGGCCATCCTCACCTATCTTCCCGTTCTCTTCGTCACGGCCTGCCTATAGGCAATGCCTTCCTGAATGCGACCGCACTGAGGACTCCGGAACGCGCAAAGTGGGTTGCATGTTCAGTCTGATAGTCTTGCATGAGCATCGCGCCAGCTTCCTTGGCGCCCGGAGTATCAAATATTAAGGAAGTCCCGGACCAAGATGATCGCCATTGTCGGCGGGCCCAGCGCTGTTTATGCGGTCAAGGATCTGCTGCAAAAGGCGGACGACTTGCACATCAGCATCTTCGAAGCCGCGCCGGTGGCCACTGGCCGACCGGGTCCGCGCCGCAGACGCGGCGTTTCTCCGTTGACAGCGACATGGACGCCCCGCCTGGTGGCGAAATCTCAGACAATACGTTCACCATGGTGAACGTCCTCCAAAGCGCGATCCCCTTTGAAATCACCGGGGATGGTGACTGAATAGCCCCGTGTTCTGTAGACACCGTCGGGGTCAGATTTGGTGTCGTTTCTCGAACTCGACCGGCGATAGCATGTTGTTGCGGACATGCTTGCGGGTCGGGTTATAGAACATCTCAATGTAATCGAATACATCCTGGCGGGCTTCGTCTCGCGTTCGATAGGTCCGGCGCCTGATCCGCTCGCGCTTGAGGAGGTTGAAGAAGCTCTCGCCACGGCATTGTCGTGGCAGTTGCCGCGCCGGCTCATGGAGTGAACCAGATTGTGGTGCCGCAGGAAGCTGGCCCAATCCATGCTGGTGAACTGTGAGCCCTGATCGGAATGGACCAGCATCGTGTTCTGTGGCTTGCGGCGCCAGACCGCTATGTGAAGCGCCTGCAGGACGCCCTCGCTGGTCTGCCGGCTTTGCAATGACCAGCCGATGAAATTATGGGGTGGGTTGCGGACTGACGAGTTTCAGATAACAAGGCTGAAAAGCAGTCTCGCGGCCTCTACGAGCCGCATACGCCCTCTGGGCCTACCAGAAGCCCTCGATCGCAATGCCGTGTCTCGCGGCGCGGACGCCTGCCCTGATACATCATGCATAAGCACTTTCCGTGCGACCTATTTGATGAACTGTTAATCCCATAGGGATAGAGCGGACAGACTTTTAGAGCGTTTTACCGAGGGCGTAATGGGCTATGTGGTCGTATCCGCATTTGGCGTTGCTGCAATCGCTTTTGCGGTCCTATCCAGATACCCGGCGCGCCTGACCTACTTCCGCTACCTGTCGTACGGCATTCTCGCATGCGGTGTCGGCTTCACCACCCAGATCTCGGGCTTCCCGCCAGACGCATCAGTCAATTCCATCATTTCGACGGCTCTCTATTTCACGGGGGCGCTTTGTGTGGCGGAGGCGGTCCAGCGACGGTCCGGGGAAACATTGGGATTGGGCTTCCACGCCATTGTCCTGATTTCGTCCATCTTTATCACCGCATATTTCCTGTTCGTGGACAGAAATCTCGTCGCTCGTACGGTCCATCTGAACTGTGGTTTTGGGCTCGTGCTGCTCGCCGCCATATGGAGGCGAAAAGAGCTGATCCTCGGCAGCGTCGCTGATCGCCTTCTGTTTTGGACCATAGCCTTAATAGGGTTTCATTTTTTCCCTCGAACACTGCTCACCGTCGGTGGTTTCACCGCGCAGAACGCGACCCCCTTCTGGACTGCCCTTCAATATAGCCTGCTGGTCATTACAAACGCTGGCGCGACCGCTCTTCTCGGGGTAGCCGGCGCCGATATTTTTGCGACCATTACGCGTGAGCGGGATACTGACGTTTTAACGGGGATATTGAACCGCCGCGGACTGGAGGCGGCTGTTTCGGCAGCGCGTAAAGGGCGCGTGGAAGGGGTGGCGATCATCGCCGATCTCGATGAATTCAAAGCCATCAACGACAACTTTGGGCACGATGCAGGTGATCAGGTGCTGAAGGCTGTTGCTCAGAGATTGCGGAAGCTTATGCCACCGGGTGACCTGATCGCCCGCGTCGGCGGCGAGGAATTTGTGTGCGTAATATGGGGGGATATGGAGGCCGGCCGATTACGGGCAGAACTTCTTCGCGATGCGCTTTTCAGCAGCCCGATCGAAACGACATGCGGTTTGCTGCCCGTTACCGCAAGCTTCGGCGTGGCAGTCCATCGACCTGAGGAGCATTTGTGGGACGCAGTAAAACGTGCAGACGCGGAGTTGTACGAGGCCAAGCGCTCGGGCAAAAATCGGGTAATGACTGCAGCAATAGGTGCAGAGGGCCCGGCGTAGCCAGACCGCGAGGAGGATTAGGCCGAGGTCTTTCGATCCGCACTTACCGCACCGGAGCGCTTGGCCACGAGCGGGTGGGGATCGCCCACGGTGACAAAGCCAAAGCCCAACCGGTTGCCCAGAGCATGAAGGTCAAGATCGGCCCCATGCCCGCATCCAACGGCATTGCAATGGACGCTGACGCCCATCTGGTTGCCGATCAGGTCTTGGATGGTGGAGATGGTCGTGGTCATGGTACCAAAGTAGCATACCCTCGGCCGCTGCGGGTGGCTTAGGGTCTAAACGTTTCTACGACCTTCTTTGTATGACGCTATAGCCCGCCGGTATTCTGGCGGGCTTTTTGGTTGTGCACACTCATCTTTCGCAGCTCTTGGCCAGTCGGCTCACTTCCCGCCGCTGTTGTTCCATTGTCAGGAGCCGGTACCGATGATGTCGAAGCAGATCACGATAAAGTCCGTGATGACCGCGTTCCCGATCTTCGCCGACATGCTGTCCCGCATGGGCCGCAGTCCGCGCAGGAACCGGAAGTCCTCGCGGGCCTCGTCCTGATGGCCGGCGTCGTCGAGGCGGAGGCCAGCATCTGCCAGTTCGTCACGGAAAGCATGCCGGATCTGGCCGAGCTGTTGCTCTGTGAAACCCTTGCCGATATTGTCCACCAAAATAGCGTGGCTGGACGCAAGCTGGCTCTGGTTGCGTTCCATGGCATCGAGCCGGCGGACGATTGCCGGCAGGTCTTGATCTTCCATAAGCCGGCCCTTTGCCGCTGGGGGTGGAGAAGAGGCGCGAGGACGCCTAATGCTGGGTCAGTCGCTCCCAGAGCATGCGGGGCTTCGGCGCTGCGGCAGCGACGGCATCAGCTTGGCGCGCGACTGTCGAGCCCTTCGGAAGCTCGTCCTCTTGCCATCGGCCGTCACGACCTGCAGCACAACGGTTACGCGATAAGATTGCCACTGGGCCCAAAGATACCAGCCAAGTCCGGAGACGCTGAGACCCCCGCCCTGCCCCGCAAAGATCGCTTGCACGTCTTGCTGCATGGCCGGTGACATAGCGAGGTGGATCGGTACGAGCGCGAAGGCCCATGCAGCAAGCTCCTGGGCGCGGTGCCAGAGCCACCGTATGACGACGTTCTGTGCGATAGCGGCTGCAATGCTGGTGATCATGGTGCCGGCCTCCTAGAACCGGACAAAGAAAAAGACCGCTGCGAGCCGCCGGGCTTGGCGGGCTCAGGGAGGCCGCTTGTGGGGATGCTGAGGGCTTCGGCGCAGGAGCGGGCGAAACGCCGCCAGCGGACTGCGCTGCGGCCATGGCGAGCAATTGCTTGCGCACCTCGGCTACGCGGCGGGACCAGCCCTTGCCGAAGGTTGCCCAGATGGACAGGCGCTCAAGGAACGCGAGGCGCGGAGCGCAGAGTTCATTTACCAACTGTGCGGCGCCGAACTTGGCGCAGTAGGCGTTGACTGCCGTGATGGTCAGCGGGCCGATCGTCCCATCTGGCGCGGTACCGGCAATGTTCTGGAGATAGATCGCCGCCCGATCCGTGCCGCTGTTACGGCGAAGTCGAACTCTGCCAGATCGCCGCCAGCGGGCAGATCATCGCCGCGAACCTTGCCCCAATAGCCGCCCCGATAAATGCGCTCGAGCTCGGCGTCGGAAATGTTGCGCAGCTGGGCCTTGGTGGCGCCGGCCGATACTGGCGATAGGTGGCCAGCGTGACGCCCTTCATGGTCGCGCCGCCAGGGTCGTTCGTGTGATCTGCCCAGCAGCCCTCATGGACGAGCACGCCGCCAACGCGCCAGCGAAGTTGTGTTTGGCCATGAAAGCCTCCTGAATATGCGAAGAGATTTGAACCGAGTGCGGGCAGTCGGGCGGGTATAGTGATCGTGCAGGCTTGCCCGGCTCGCTAGCAGTCCCGGCAATTGGTGCGCTGGGGCTGCTTTTTGAGCCCTAAGAGAATTAGCGGTTTCGTAAGTACTTAGGCGCAACTATGGGGCACACTTCCACCGGGGGGATGAAGTGAGCCCTGACTGCCCAATCAGTCAGGGCTTTTTATTCGCGATTATCCCCTTCCAAGCGCCAATTGCTTTGGCTAGCATGCAGTTTGCTGGAGATGGACCCCCAAAGCTTCGTCGTCTAGCGATAGCCCTGCCGGTTCGCCCCGGCGGGGCTATTTGGTATCCTGGGCCCGCTTCGGCCCGAACCAGAAGAACCAAAACCCTGCCGTCGACACCACTAGCAGCCGGGTAAACCACCACAGCCCGGCATCCCAAACGCAATGGCCAAAAGCGGCATTGGCCCTGAACAAAACGCCGAGGTCGAAGCTGTCGATCAGCGCAAGATGACAGCAAAGGCGCCGAAGATATTGACTTGCCGCTGGCTCAGCGTGCCGCCGAACAGCGACGAGTGCACCGCGTCGAAGAACGCAGGCTTCAGGGCCATGACAGCCTCCTATGATGTGAATTGCAAGCCGCATCAAGGCGTGGCTCAATGGCTACCGCTTGGGAGGGCTCGGGGAATGCAGGTGAACGTTTTCGTTGTGGGTGGCGAGGGCTATCAGAGCAAAAAGCTGCTCGTTGCCGATCTCGCCCGATGCGACCATCCCTACCGATATGAAAGACGACTGGACCTACCTTGCCACCGTCGACACCCGTGACAAGCTCCTGTCGGCCTCGGCCTCACAGGTTGAAGCCGAGATCACTTCGATGGGTCATTCAGTAGTCGATGCGACAGGATGACGTGGAGCAAACTCAGATCTCAAGAGGAGGCGTGAGTGGAACAGGGAAATATCGTCAGTGATGTCGAAGTGCTCATAGATGGCATTACCCACACGGCGACCTACTTTGTGGAGCAGGACGTTATTCATGCGGTGATCAACGGGAAGACCTATCTCTCACCAATTGGTCCCGCAGGGGCCAAGGAAACAGTGAGAGCACTGTTGACTGCCATGGTGCTGGAGCAAAATCGAAAGCTGAAGGCTGTCCGAGGCTGGAAGCGTGCTTTACGCGAGTACTGAGGCACCGAAATTATAGGCGATGCCGCGCTTTTCTATCTTCGCCCGAACGACACCTGCCGTTGAGACTGCTGCCAGAGCTGGCAGGGCAAGCCACCAAAGCCGACAATTC
Source organism: Devosia sp. SD17-2 (assembly GCF_029201565.1). GTDB lineage: Bacteria > Pseudomonadota > Alphaproteobacteria > Rhizobiales > Devosiaceae > Devosia. The sequence goes on along the minus strand of NZ_CP104002.1, from coordinate 902,321 downwards.
GGCTTCGTGCAGATGCGCCGCCCCAGGGAAGTGGTCGAAGTCACACCGTCAGATAAACGGCCCGAGTGCATTTTCCGGCACCAGCGCGAAGCAGATCATTCCATTCTTTTGCCTCGGAGCTGCAGCAGTAAGCTCGCCCTAGGCTCTGTTGACAAAGTGTGGCATCCATATCCTTGCGGCGGCTAGGGCGAGGAAGGCCGCGAAGGACGTTGCTGTTTTGTCGAAGCGTGTGGCGATGCGCCTGAACTGCTTGAGCCTGTTGAACATGCGCTCGATGCGGTTGCGGTCTTTGTAGGCCTTGAAGTCGCATGGTGGCGGGTTCTTGCGGTTGGTTTTTGGTGGGATCACCGGAACGATGCCGCTCAGGAGTAGATCCTGGCGCACGGCGTCACCATCATAGCCCTTGTCGGCCAGGAGCAATCGCGGCTTGCCAACCGGCATGGCCATCAAGGCAGGAACGGCTGCATAGTCGGATGTTTCTCCGCCTGTGAGGACAAAGCCAAGAGGGCGTCCTTGACCGTCTGTGCGGGCGTGGATTTTGCACGTAAAGCCGCCGCGTGATCGACCAAAAGCCTCCTTATAAGTCCCCCTTTAGCGCCCGCTGCCTGAGAGTGGCCGCGCACCGTGGTGCTGTCGATCATGTGCTGCCAGTCATCGGTGAGCCCGAGTTCGACCAGGGTCTCAAGCAAGGCATCCCACACCCCTTGCTCGGCCCAGCGACGGAAGCGCACATAGACTGAGTTCCACTTGCCATAGCGCTCATGCATGTCGCGCCAGGGGCAGCCAACTCGCAGAACATGGAGCATGCCGTTCAGATATCGACGGTTATCTTGCGCTGGTCGGGACTTGCGCCCTCGCTCAGCCGGCAAGAGCTCCCCAATGAGCCGCCACTCTGCGTCCGACAAATCCCCACGCGCCAAAACCGCCTCCTAAAAAGCAGTCTTGAATCACGGCAAACCCGATTTGGGAATCCAGTTTGTCAACAGGACCTAGGTCGCGTTGGCGGTCTCCCGCCGAAAGTCTCGGAACTTCAAACCCCGATAGCCCCGGCTTCGGCTTTTTTTCTTGCTCGACCAATATTTGAGCTCCCTAGAGCGTCCTATCTGCGTTCCCAGTAAACGGGGAGTGCTCCAATTGCTTCTCCAGAGCAGTCCAGCACTCTCGTTTGCAGGTTCCGCACCTTTCGCGTTTTTAGCCTCACCGCAGGAGATCAGAATGGCGACCATCACCACCTACGGCTATACCAATTTCTTTGACCATGGCCGCGTTAGCGAAGTTCAGGATTGGTCGAGCGAGCAAATCGACATCACGTACCCGGGCGGCTACTCGACCTTCCGGGGCTTTGGCTTCGCATGGGTCGAGGCGAACGAGTGGTGGCAAGGCACAGCGACCTTCTATGCAGAGTATGATCGGTCCGGCCGCACAATGCTGGAGATCAAAGATTTCGCTGCGCCCGCCGAGATATTTCAGAAAGACTGGCTGTACTCTCTTGGCGAGCTCTTGGCTGGCGATGATACATTAATGCTCTTGGGAGCCACCGACGACGTCGTATTCGCAGGAGCGGGAAATGACGTCATTTACAGTTACCGCGGAGCCAAGGACATCCACGGCCAGGACGGTATCGATACCGTGGTCTATGAACTCGCCTCGTCAAATTATGACCTGAAGCGGTATTCAGACGGTCTGAACATCACGGGCAATGGGTCTGATGACCTGCTCTATTCCGTAGAGCGGGTAGCCTTTTCGGATGGTCTGGTGGCGTTCGATGCAAACGCTGCTCAAACTTATCGACTATATCAGGCGGCCTTTGACCGGACGCCCGACGACCGCGGCCTATCCTACTGGATAGGAGAGGTCGACGGGGGGATGAACCTCCATAATCTAAGCCGGCACTTCATCAATTCCTCTGAATTCCGAGATATCTACGGCGCCAATGTCAGCCCAACCGAATTCGTGGCGCGCCTGTACAGCAACATTCTTGGCCGCGAAGGCGAGGCGACTGGAGTAGCTTTCTGGGTGGACGAGATCGAAAGTGGCCGGAGGGACAGCGCGTCTGTGCTCGCAGACTTTTCTGAAAGCGACGAGAACGTCGCTTTGGTGGGTCAGGTCATAAATGAAGGCATCTGGATCGACTTCACGGCGTAGTCCTTCCGGGGCGTTGCGGCGCGTTCAGAGCTGCACCTTCGAGCTTGAAGACGGCCCCAGCGCCTCTCGCACATGATCGCAACTGTGAAGGAGAACTGGCCAGCGAGTTGGGTCAGGTGCTCCGTTCCGGTAGCCTGCCTGATCTGGCGGCGTTGCGGAGAAGGTTCTCTCCAGATCCCGCCGCCTTGCCCCAGGTCTTTGTGCAGCCCGTCTGTCTGGACAGCTACCAGGTTCTGGTCGGAACCCAGGACATGGCGGGAGAACGCGCATGAAAGCCAATACCCATCCCGTCGATGAAGCCCGCCTGGGCATCATGCTCAACGAGCTAAGATTGCCCACCATCAAGACCCTCTGGCCCAGGTTCGCCGAGCAATCCGATCGCGAAGGCTGGCCCGCCGCACGCTTCCTGGCGGCCATTGCTGAACATGAACTTGCCGAGCGAGCGCACCGTCGGATCGAACGGCATCTGGCCGAAGCCCACCTGCCACCTGGCAAGACGCTCGACAGCTTCGACTTTGAAGCCGTGCCCATGATCTCGAAGGCGCAGACCCTCGCCATGGCGGCCGGTGACAGCTGGCTTGCCAAGGGCGCCAATGTGTTGATGTTCGGCCCGCCGGGCGGCGGCAAAAGCCATCTTGCCGCAGCGATCGGCCTGGCATTGATCGAAAATGGCTGGCGCGTGCACTTCACCAGGACCACCGATCTCGTCCAGAAGCTACAGATCGCCCGGCACGAACTGCAGCTCGAGGCGGCCATTGCCAAGCTCGACAAGTTCGATCTGCTGATCCTGGATGATCTCGCCTACGTCACCAAGGACCAGGCCGAAACCAGCGTTCTGTTCGAGCTCATCTCGGCGAGATACGAGCGACGCTCGGTCATGATTACCGCCAACCAGCCCTTTGGAGAATGGAACAGGGTCTTCCCAGATCCAGCCATGACGCTGGCCGCTGTCGACAGGCTGGTCCATCACGCGACCATCTTCGAGATGAACGTCGAAAGCTACCGGCGACGTTCGGCCATCGAGGCCAAGCGGCAACGGGGAAGGCCGGCGTCCTTTGCGACAATCAAGAACACATCCGCCACTGACGCTCCGCGTCAATCAGACGGCGAAGCCGGTGTTGCCGCATTGCCTCGCCTGAAATGTACCCGGTAGATTTGGTGTTGCCTCATTTAAAATGCTCCCGGCACGGGCTGGCGGGAGCAGGGAATGAGGAACGTAAGTATGGTGACACGCAACGAGCTTTTGACGGTGTTGGTGGAGCGGTATCGGCGAAGTGAGCGGGATGAGAAGCAGCGCATTTTGGATGAGTTCGTTGCCGTCAGCGGCTATCACCGCAAACATGCGGCTCGGCTACTGCGTTCGGCTGCTCCTTTGAAGGCCCAGCCCTCAAACCGGCACCGGATTTATGGTGAGGGGGTCCGAGCGGCCTTGATCGTGCTTTGGGAAGCCTCCGATCGGGTTTGCGGCAAGCGCCTTCGTCCTCTCATTCCGCTCCTGCTCGAAGCGATGGAACGGCATGGGCACCTTGATCTGGTTCCAGAAGTCCGAGCCGGCTTGATCACGATGAGCGCGGCAACCATCGATCGGGCATTGAGGGAAGCGAAGGCGGGAACACGCAGCCCGTATCGCCGCGGAACGGCATCAACTGCCTTGCGGCGAAGCATTCCGATCCGAACCTTCTCGGACTGGGGTGATCCAGCGCCTGGACATGTCGAAGCCGACCTTGTGTCGCACAGCGGACCTGTTGCAAGGGGCAGCTTTGCCTGGACTTTCGTGCTGACCGACATCGCGACCGGCTGGACCGAATGTGCACCCTTGCTGGTGCGGGAGCAGACGCTTTTGACGGCGGTGCTGAGCGAATTACGCGTCCGTCTGCCTTTTCCTCTCCTCGGCTTTGATACCGATAATGACAGTGTGTTCATCAACGAAACCGTGCGTGATTACTGCGCGACGTCGCAGATTACGTTCACGCGCTGCCGCCCCTATCGCAAGAACGACCAAGCGTTCGTGGAACAGAAGAACGGGGCCGTGGTTCGTCGGCTGGTCGGATATAGAAGGTTCGAGGGGATCGAGGCAGCGAGAGTGCTGGCGGAGCTCTACGCTTCGTCAAGACTGTTCGTGAACTTCTTCCAGCCCTCGTTCAAGCTGGCGGAGAAGCATCGCGACGGAGCAAAGGTCCACAAGCGCTATCACCCGCCGGCGACACCCTACCAGCGTCTGCTGGACGACCCGAGGATATCCGAAGAGACGAAGCTTGGGTTGCAGGAAACCTATGCCAGTCTCGACCCTGTTCGGCTGCTGCGAGATATGCGGGAGGCGCAGTCACGTTTGGTGTCGCTGACCGATGGCATGACTGCAGCTGCGACCGAGGAAAAGATCCGGCCGGATCTCGACGGCTTCCTGGAAAGCCTCAAGATCATCTGGAAGCAGGGTGACGTGCGCCCAACATCGGCGCCGAAACCAAAACAGAAACGAGAGCGCCGGCGGCCCGATCCGCTCATTACCGTGACCGAGGATCTTCGGGAATGGTTCGAGCAGGAGCCGTGGCGTACAGGGCGTGAATTGCTCGACCGGCTGCAGTCCGAACGCCCGGGAGAGTATCCGAATGCGTTGCTGCGAACCGTGCGGCGTCGGCTGAAGACCTGGCGTTCCGAGCAGGCCCACGGAATGATCTTCGGCTCTTCGGCACAGCCACTGCTTCGCTCAACTGACCCTGTAGGCTCCGCTGCGCAGCCCGCCGGCACGCCGAACAATGAAGTGCCCGCAGCTCCTTTGCCGGGAATATTCTGATGAGGCAACGGCAACACCATTCGGGAGCATCACCAAATGAGGCAATACGGCGTCTCATCCAGATTGCCGCGCTATAGCCCCGATTGCGGAAGAGGGTGTGCGGCTCATCGGCAAGCTCTATGCCATTGAAGCCGACATCCGAGGCCTGGGTCCGGATGACCGCCTCGCCGTGCGCCAGGAGCGGTCAGCACCGGCCGTGGCGCGGATAAGAGAATGGCTTGATCACCATCGCGGCCGCGTCTCAGCGAAAGCGCCGCTGGGGGAAGCCTTGAGCTACGTCGCCAAATACTGGGCCGGGCTCGAGCTGTTCCTGAATGATGGCCGCATCGAGCTCGACAACAATGCCGTCGAGCGGACCATCCGTCCTATTGCGCTGAACCGGAAGAACGCGCTCTTTGCCGGCCACGACGCCGGTGCAGAGAACTGGGCCGTCATCGCCTCGCTGATCGAAACCTGCAAGCTGAACGGCGTCGACCCACACGCTTGGCTGGCAGTGACCCTCGGCGCCATCGTCGCCGACCACAAGCAGAGCCTGATCAGTGAACTGCTCCCTTGGAACTACGCCACCGACGTGTGATCGGGACAGCGCTTACACACCAGCACCGTATAAGGGTGATTAGCCGCCCACATCCCGGGCACATGGGGACGCGGTCCCACCAGGCTCATCTGCCCGAGAAAGATATTGATCAGTTGCGGTAATTCGTCGAGCGAGGTCCGCCGCAGGATGCGCCCCACCTTGGTCACGCGCGCATCGCCGACTTCGACCTGAGCAATGCCCGAGCGGTCCTCGGCATCGATGTGCAAGGAGCGAAATTTCAGGATACGAAACCGGTTCAGCAGAAAGCCTTCGCGTTCCTGCCGAAACAGCGCCGGCCCTGGCGAATCGAGTTTGACAGCCACGGCTATCGCCAACAAAAGAGGCGAGAGCAGCACGATAAGGATGGTCGAAACGACCAGATCCAGGCAGCGATTGAGGAACAATTCAAAAGCATGGCTGCGCAGGTGCGTCGTCACCAGCGGCCGCTTATCGGCAAAAATCAGTGGCAAACCGGACTTTGAGGCGGTTCGGGGCTCATAGGTTGGGGCGTTGAATCCAAGGGTCCTGCAGACGGTTAACCATGCGATCGCCGGGCGACTTGATTTTTTTGAACCGGTTCCTGATCTTCGAAAGCGTCGGTGCCAAACGGCTCGATATGGTCGGCACCGCCTTCTTCCAAAAGGCGGCCGACGGAAGCGCTTCCAACACTTCTGGAGCGCACCCCATTTTGACCGGACAGGCGGCATAGCCGATAAGGCATAGGCATGCGCCTATGAGTACGACTATGTCCAAGAGTTCCGACGAGCCGTTTCGACGGGTCGAAGTCATCACCTCCGTGCAACGCCGCCGGCGCTGGTCAGTGGCCGAGAAGGTTCGGTTGGTGGAGGAAGCCATGCAGCCGGGCATGAGCGTTTCCTACGTGGCACGACGCGCCGGCATTTCCCCTTCCCAGCTCTTCGCCTGGAAGCGCCGCATGCTTGAAGGCGGCCACGCAGCCGTTCAGGCCGATGAAGATGTCGTTGGCGCTTCCCAGGTCCGCGATCTGGAAAAGCGCGTGCGTGACCTCGAGCGCATGCTGGGCAAGAAGACCATGGAAGCGGAGATCTTGAGGGAGGCCCTGGATCTCGCGCGCCCAAAAAAACGGACTTCGCCCTTGCTGTCGTGGAGCAATCCCGAGGACGATACCCAATGAGCGTCATTGCCCGCACTCTGGGCGTCTCGAGGTCCAACCTGATCGAGCGCGCCAGCAAGCCATCCAAGCCGCGCGGACCTTATCGCAAGCCGGACGATGTTGCCCTTCTTGCCGAGCTACGCCCGATCATCGACCAGCGACCCACTTATGGCTATCGCCGTGTGACAGCATTGCTCAACAGGCAGCGGCGCAAGGAGGGCAAGCCCACCGTCAACACCAAGCGGGTCCTCAGGATCATGCAGCAGAACGGGCTCACCCTTCAAAAGCATACTGCCCTGCGGCCCACCCGCACCCACGACGGCGTCGTCGTTGCCCTGCGCTCTAATATCCGCTGGTGCTCCGATCATCTGGAGATCCATGCCCGCAATAACGAGGTGGTGCGCATCGTCTTCGTCATCGACGCCTGTGACCGAGAGATCATCGCCTGGTCGGCCGTCGCCAATGCCGGCATCTCCGGCGAGATGGTCTGTGATCTGATGATCGCCGCCGTCGAGCGCCGCTTCCAGGCCCTAAAGGTCCCACACCGGCTAGAGTGGCTCTCGGACAATGGCAGTGCCTATATCGCCAGGCAGACCGCACAAGTGGCCGCGGCGCTGGGCATTGACCTGCTCTTCACCCCGGTTCGAAGCCCACAGAGCAACGGCATGTCTGAGGCCTTCGTCAAAACCCTGAAAAGGGACTACGCCTCAACCGTTATCCTCCCAGACGCCGAGACTATCCTGGCCTTGCTGCCCGAATGGATCGACGATTACTGTGAGGTCCACCCGCACTCCGGGCTCAAGTATCGCTCACCACGCGAGTTCCTGCGCCTCAGTGCCTAAACCCAACCGCCGCCTGTCCGGCGAAACGGGGTCCACTCCAACTTCCGCCAGCCTGACCATGCATCTCACTGCTATAACAGCGAGGCTTACATGGCTAACTCTTCTTCTACCGGCGCAGGTGCGCCGGGCAAGTCTTATCCGCATTCTTTCCAGACCGAAGCGCCGTCGCTGATTGACGGGCTGGTGCAGCACGCGCTGGTTTCGCCTTCCATCCAGATCCAGATTCTTAGCATCATCGACGAAACCGGCAGTGCCACCATTGGCGATATCACTGCCGAATTGCCGGATCACCCCGATCCGATCGGCGCCGTCATGGTCATGGTCGGCCTCAACATTCTGGTGCTGGAGGTGTGCGGCGTGCTGGACGCCCATACACTGGTCCGCCGGGCCGATCCCCAGCCGGATCCCGATGGCGCCGGCGGACCGGTTTCCAAGGTTCCCAGCGGATCGGGCTCTCCCATCGTCTCGCCCGCCGCGTCCGCCATCCCGGTTGGTATGGAACACACAAGCCTATAGCTGCATCCACGAATTGATCGCCTCAATCCGCCGGATGCCGCTCAGGGGCAGGTGCCGAAAACTCCCCGTGCCGGCCGGTGGCCGATCCCTGATGCGTAGGCCACCGGTTGGCGCGGGACACCACGGTCTTCATGGCGTCGAACCCCTCCGGCTCGCCGGCGCCATGTGCGGATTGCACGCAAAGGCCGGCAAAGAAAGAAGCGCGCCTGTGCACCGGCGCAAAATTGCAGGCCGTCACCGACATGACGGTCATTCTCTCCTTCGACATCGGGCCAGATGTGTCCATTGCCGAAGCCGACCTCTATCTGCATTGGGCCAGCGACCTGCTCGCCCCAGCAAAGGATGATGACGATGGTGGTTGCTAGACAGATCAAGCCGCAGTCCTCCGCAGGACGGCTTCGGGCTATTGGCTATTGCCGTGTCAGCACCAAGCGCCAGGCCGACCATCAGATTTCGCTCGAAGAGCAGGACAAGAAGATCGACGCCACTTGCGTGCTGCGAGACGCCGATCTTGTCGAGACCTTTATCGAGCCTGGCCTCACCGCACGTGTAGATCGGCGGCCCGAACTCAAGCGCATGCTCGAATTTGCCTGCGATCCGGCCAACCGCATCGATCTCGTCATCGTCTATGCATTCAGCCGCTTCTTCCGGAATGCCAGGCAGTATCTGAATTACAAGGAAAAGTTAAAGGAAGCTGGTGTGCGTCTGGTCTCGGCGACCCAGGATATTCCCGAAGGCCCCCATGGCGAATTGATGGAAACGATCCTCGCTGCCTTCGATGGCCACCAGAGCGAGGTCAATGCCGGCATCGTCTGCGACATGATGATGGCCAATGCCGAGGAAGGCTATTGGAATGGCTCAGCCCCGCCGTTCGGCTATCGCACCAAGGTCGCCCTGGTCCTGCGCCGCAAGGAAAAGAAGGTCCTCGAAATTAACGAGGAAGAGGCCACCATCGTCAACATGGTATTCCGCCTGTGCCTTCACGGACACGAAGGCGGCGGCCCGATGGGCATCAAGGCCATTACCACCCATCTCAACACCAAGGGCTATCGCTACCGCGGCAAGGCCTTCTACACCGCCTCTGTCGAGCGTATCCTCAAGAATGAAGCCTATATCGGCATTCACTACTACAATCGCATCGACAGCCGGACTCGGAAGGAACGCCCGCCATCCGAGTGGATCAAGATGGACGTGCCCCTCATTGTCGATCAGGAAACCTTCGACGCCGTCCAGCGCACCCTTCAGGCGCGCAATCCCAGAAAGACCGCCCCGCGCGTCGTCACCGGTCCGACGCTCCTGACCGGCATTGCCGTCTGCGAGAAATGCGGGCGCGGCATGATGCTGCGCACAGGCAAGGGCGGGCAATACAAATACCTCACCTGCGCCAAGAGCGCCACCGAAGGCACTGGTTGCGGCCATTCCATCCGCATGGACAAGGTCGATGAACTGGTCATCAAGGCTATAGAAGACGAGGTGTTCGCGCCTGAGCGCCTTACCGCCATCCTTGAAGCCATGACCGACCGGACTGACGATACGCGCCAGCAGCTGGAAGCCGAAATTGACCGCCAGCGTGTGGCGATTGCCGAATCTCGGTCTCGGCTCGACCGTCTCTACGATGCCGTCGAGGCCGGTGTGGCCGAAGTGCGGGACCCAAAATTCAAGGCGCGGGTCGATCTGGCCAAACTGCAGATTCGCGAAGGTAACGCCAACCTCGAGGTTCTGCACCAGCGCCGGAGTGCCAAAGCCGAACTCTCTCCCGCCCTGGTGCGGCGCTTTTCCTCCAATATCCGCCGACCGCTTCGCGATGCCGATCCGTCTTTCCGCCGGACATGGCTGCACATGTTCGTCAGCAAGGTCACAATCGGCAAGGACACTATCCGCATCTGCGGATCCAAGGGCCAGCTTCTAAAAGCTGTTTCAGATGGGGATGATTTCGCGCGGGCAATGGTACCCACTTTTGCCCGAGAATGGCGCACCCGGCGAGATTCGAACTCACGACCTCTGCCTTCGGAGGGCAGCGCTCTATCCAGCTGAGCTACGGGTGCATCCGTGGGCGCGGGGCGTTTACCCCGGCTGAATGGGCGCAACCTATCCAAACGCGTCCGGGCTGGCAATTGCCTGTGCGAAGTTTTGCGCAGAATGACATCGATCCCCGCTCACCACCACACCAGCCTCTCCAGGGCCACCGCGCGACGCGCCCAGCCGGCCAGTTCCCATGAGCTGCGCCGCCTGCCCCACTATTCGCATCCGCTGCTTTGCCGCATCATCGGCAACAGACAATCCGATTCCTGAGGGACACCCTGATGAGCCTCTTCCTAGGGCCCGATGCCGCGCCGCGGTGCCAATGGTGCGGCGGCGCGCCGGAATTTTTGCCCTATCATGACAGCGAATGGGGTTTTCCCGTCGCCAGCGACCAGAAACTCTTTGAAAAGCTCAGCCTCGAAGCCTTTCAGTCCGGCCTCAGCTGGCGCACCATTCTGAACAAGCGCGAGGCGTTTCGCGCCGGTTTCGCCGGATTCGACATCGCCAAGGTCGCCCGCTTTGGCCCGGCCGATGTTGATCGCCTCCTTGCCGACGCGGGCATTGTCCGCCACCGCGGCAAGATCGAAGCAGTCATCAACAATGCCCAGCGCGCAGAGGAGCTTATCGCCAGCGAGGGCTCGCTTGCCGCCTATGTCTGGCGATACGAGGCGCCGCTCGAGAGCGCGCCACAGACCGCCAGCACCTCCCCTGCCTCCATTGCCCTCTCAAAGGACCTCAAGAAGCGGGGATGGAAATTCGTCGGACCAACGACTGTCTTTGCCTTCATGCAGGCCATGGGGCTGGTCAATGATCACGCCGAGGGCTGCGTCACCCGCGAGGCGGTGAACAAGGCCCGCGCGGCCTTTAGCGTGCCCGGCAGCTGACGGGTCGTCTCGACTAGAACACAAAGCTCCAGCCGCTGTGGCCCGGGACAAATCGGCCCGGCGTCGGCGCAGACCACCCCCGTCCCAGCGAATACAGCCGCACCTGACAACTGATCTCGCCCCTGGGCATGTGCACGCAACGGCTCGCCTCAAGTCGGACATTGCTCAGATCGGCGTCCGATACATTGCGCGACACAATCCGCCCATTGCTGAGCACCGCGCCAAGGGCCTCGCTCATCGTCGGCCCGCCTTCGATGACGCGCGCCTCCGGTTCCCGACAGGCCGCAAGGCAAAGCGCCAATACGAAAACTAGAAATAGAGACGCGCGCATAGCCCCCTCACGCAACACCCTGCCCGATCATAGCGCCAAGACTTCGGCCCGACCAGCACACCGCGAATACCCTGCGCGGACGTGCTACATACTGCCCCGAAATTGCCTAATGATTAATCACTTCTTAGAGCCCATTTCGTAGCTTCCCTCCGTTGCATTTAGGCAAATTTTTTCGGGGTGGGAGAAGTTTAGTGTTACCGGTGGAGGGCAAGGAACGCGTTATGGGGGCGGACGACCTCATTGTCAGCAAGACCGATCTCAAAGGTCACATCACCTACGCCAATGATACGTTTCTGAGGATGGCCGAGCTCACCCTGGCGGAAACAATTGGCAGGCCCCATTCGGTGATCCGCAGCCGGGCCATGCCCCGCAGCGTCTTCCAGCTCCTGTGGGAGAAGATCCAGTCCGGCGAGGAAATCTTCGCCTATGTGGTCAACCGCAGCAAATCCAACAATCACTACTGGGTCCTCGCCCATGTGACGCCCAGCTATGACCCTTCCGGCAAGCTGTGCGGCTATCATTCCAATCGTCGCAAGCCAGATCCAGCCGCAGTCGCCCGGATTTCGACGCTCTATGCCGAATTGCTGGCAGAAGAACAGAGCGTCAAGAACGCCAAACAGGGCATGCACGCCGGTTATGCACGGCTCAACAGCACACTCCAGAACATCGGCATGGATTATGACCGCTTTGTTTTCTCCCTCTAGGACTTTTGCCTGCGGCTTCATTTTGGCTGCGAGCTCGATCATTGCCGCCGCCGGCGTCGTGCTGGGGTTCCCTGTTCCTGTGCTGCTGGCCATTTCGGGCGTGCAGCTGCTGCTGGCCGCCTTTGTGCTGGTCGGCCTGAGGAACCTGCGCGCCTTTCTCGGCCAGCTGCGCGGCGTCAGCGCCAATATTGTCGGCGGCAATTTTGAAGGCCGCATCGACCTCACCCGCGCTTCGGGCGAAACCCTGGTCGCGGGCCACGCCGTCAACAGCGTCATCGACATCAACGACGCCTTTGTCCGCGAGGCCGCCCTTGCCATGACCGCCGCCAGCGAAGGCCGGTTCTATCGCAAGATCCGCCCCGAGGGGCTGCGCGGCGCCCACCTCAAGAGCGCCGGCACCATCAATACCGCTGTCGAGCGTCTGGCCGATCGCCCGGCGCTCATGGCTGAACTCCAGCAGTCGTTTGGCGCCGTCGTGGATGCGGCTGTGGCCGGCGATTTCTCCCGCCGCGTTGCGCCGCGCTTCCCCGATCCCGAGCTCAACGCCCTCGCCCACAGCATCAATCTCTTCGTCGAAACCGTCGATCGCGGCATCGGCGAAACCGGCAAGGTGCTCTCGGCCCTTGCCAATGCCGATCTCGACCACCGCGTCGAGGGCCAGTATCAGGGCGCGTTCCTCCAGCTCAAGGACGACACCAATGCCGTCGGCGACAAGCTCGCCTCGGTCGTCGACCAGCTGCGCGACACCTCGCGCTCGCTGCGCACCGCCACCGGCGAAATCCTTGCTGGCATCAACGATCTGGCCGATCGCACCACGCGGCAGGCCTCGACCATCGAGCGCACCAGCGCGACCATGAGCAGCCTCGCCAGCACCGTCACCGACACCGCTTCGCGCGCCCAGAGCGCCAGCGAAAAGGCTCAGGCGGCGCGTCTCGTCGCCGAAGACGGCCGCGAGGTCATGGTCAACGCCACCCGCGCCATGGAACAGATCTCCTCCTCCTCGGCGATGATCTCCAAGATCGTCACCATGATGGATGACATCTCCTTCCAGACCAATCTGCTGGCGCTCAATGCGTCGGTCGAAGCCGCCCGGGCCGGCGACGCGGGCAAGGGTTTTGCCGTGGTGGCCGTCGAAGTCCGGCGCCTCGCCCAGTCCTCCGCCTCGGCCGCTGAAGACATCAAGGGCCTCATCGACAAGAGCGCCCGCGAAGTCACCTCTGGCTCCGCCCTCGTGCAGGAAGCCGCAGACCGTCTCGCCTCCATGCTCGATCTCGTGCGCGAAAACAGCGAAATGCTTGCGGAAATTTCCCGCTCTAGCCGCGCGCAGGCCGAATCCATCGAGGATGCCTCGGCTGCGGTGCTCGAAATGGACGAGATGACCCACCACAACGCGGCTCTCGTTGAAGAAACCAACGCCGCCATCGAGCAGACCAATGGCCAGGCCCACGAACTCGAAGGCCTGATCGAACTCTTCGGCTCGAGCAAGCGCCCGACGGCGCGTTTCAGCCGCGCCGCCTAGCATCATATGCGCTGGACGCCGGGCCTAAGCCCCCGGCGTCCAGTCCACCATCTGCAGCACATTGCCACCCAGCCGCGCAAACGCCCGCTGGCGGCAGGAAAACACCAGGATCTGCTGGTCCCGTGCCTGCCGGTGCAGCGCATCGAACATCCGCTCGATCCGGTCGTCATCCGAATAGACCAGCGCATCATCAAGGATCACCGGCGCCGCCCGCCCGTCCCGTGCGAGAAGCCGCGCAAAGGCCAGCCGCGTCAGGATGGACAATTGTTCGCGCATCCCGCCGCTGAGCCGATCCACATCCTCGTCGAGCCCATTGCGCCGCACCGTCTGGGGCAACAGCGTGTCTTCATCAAAGACAATGTCGATATCGTCGAACAGCAGGCCCAGCATGGGCAAAAGCTCGCTCACCACCGGCTTGAGATAAAGGTCCCGCGCAGCCGAACGGGCGGAGACCAGTTCCTTGCGCAACCGCTCGAGCACCGCGACCTCGGTGCGGAACCGCGCCACGCTGGCACGCGCCGCCTCCAGCTGCTCGCGCACTTCCTGCAGATTCTCTTCCACCGCATCGCTTGAGCGGGTAGAGATCTGCCCGTTGAGATCGGCCAGCGCCACATTGAGCTGCGCCATTTCCTGATTGGCAGCCGTCTCGATCGACCGCACCCGGCTCAGACTCGCCTCGGCGGCGGAAACATCCTGCGCCAGCGGCCGCAGCTTTTCCAACTCTCCCTGCGCCAGCTCCAGTGCCGCGCGCGAAACCCGTTCCCGCTCGCGAAGACCCTCAAGCCGCTCTGCGCGCAGGTCGACCGGCCCCAGGAAACCCTCCAGCGCCGCCCACTCGCCATCGATGGCTGCGAGCGCTGTCTCGGCCTCGACCACGCCATTGCCGGCTTGCTCGATGCGCGGCGCCAGCTCGCGGGCTGCATTTCGCGTTGCCGCCACCCGCGCTGCCGCCAGGGCCACCGCCTCCCGTGCCGCCTGCGGATCGCCCTTGATCTCCAGCGCATCGCCCTGTGCAGCCGCCAACCGGGCAATCTCGCTCTGCAATGGCCCCAGCCCCTCGGGCGCCAGATCGGCAAACCGCTGCCGCGCCAACTTTACCGCTGCGGCCTTTTCCTGCGCCGCGGCAAGCCGTGTCTGCGCTGCGGCCAGGCTATCCACGCCCAGTGCCGCGAGCAGGCGCGCGTGCTGTTCCTCAAGCGCTGCGAGCCCGCCATCGTCGCGCTCGGCCCCTGCCCCCAGCGTCAGCGTACCGACACCGTCGATTTCAAGTTGCGTACTTGCAGCAAAGCCGTGCGCCTTGTCGCCCTCGACCCCAGCACCGCCCTGCCGGATGCGCCCCTCGGCGCCCGCGAGATAGTCGATCCTGAAGCTGGGCAATGTCGCTTCGCGCGACGCCCTCCGGTGCCGCAGGTCGAGGTCGACCTGCTCCAGCTGCCGCACTTTCGGCGCGGCAATATCGAGCGCCGCGAACGCCGCCTCTTCGGCCTCCACCAGCGCCCGCTGCGCCTCTGCCTTTTCCAGCTGCTGGCGCAGGCGCGAAACATGCTCGGCCGCGTCGCGCGCCTTGATCGCCGCGTCCAGCCGGCCCAGCAGCGCACGCTGCTCCTGCTCTTCGGCATGGGCCGCGTCCATGGCAGCCTGCGCCGCCTCATTGTCGGCGCGCGCAGCGTCGCGCCGCGCCAATGCTGCATCCCGCCGCTCCAGCGCCTGCTCTCGCCGTCCCGCCAGCTCTGCCGCACGCTTCAGCGCCGCCTCAAACTCGGCCAGCGCCTTTTGGGCCTCCTCGTATCGGTGCCGCGCCAGATCCGCTTCCGCCTCGGCCGTCTTCAGCGCCGCGCCATGCCGCCGCGCCGCCTCATAAGCCGCCTCGGCGGCCAGTGTATCGCTGCGACGCCGCGCCTTTTCTTCGGCATTGTCCACTTCGGCCAACCGCTGCCGCGTGGCCCGGCGGCGCTCGAGCGCATCGCGCAAGGCCGTCATTTCCACCGCCAGCCGCGCCTCTTCCGCCGACAGACGCTCAAGCTCTTCAAGGGCAATGGCAAACCGCCCGCCCGCCTTCGGCCGCCCCGTCGCCGTCACCAACGGCGCCAGCTCCGCCTCGCAGGCCGCCAATATCTTGGCCATGCGCCGCCCGCCGGTCAGCGCTTCCACCTCGCCCTGCACCGAGGTGAGCAGCGTCTCGCGCACCCGCCGCTCGCCCTCTTCCTCGCCCTTGCTGCGCTGCTCGATGCCGGTCAGCCCCTGCCGCACCCACAAGAGGCCCGCCGGTCCCCCGGCCCCTCCCCGCGTCAGCTCCGCAATAAAGGCTTCCGCCTCATCGGCCTGAGCGATCAACCGCCCGGTACCGAGATCGGTCACACTGGCGCGTTTGCCGCCATAAAACTGCTTGGTCAGCCGAAACCGGCCCTCCCCACTGACGATATCGGCTTCAACCAGCGGATTGCCGCCGCTATAGGGCCGCAGCGATTGCACCGCCTTGCCGGTCCCGCTGTGCGGCTGGAAAAACAGCGCGTGCAGCGCCTCGAATGCCGTCGACTTGCCGTGTTCATTGGCCGCCGAGAGCACATTGACCCCAGCCCCAATGCCTTCAATGGCCACACCCCGCCCGCCGAAGCGGCGCACATTGTGCAGCCGCAGTGCCGTGAGCTTCATGGCCCGACCTCTTCGCAATAGGAAAACAGCCGCACCAGCGCCGCCGCCGCGATATCCCGCTCCTCTTCGGACCGCGACGCGTCACTGCTCTCTTCAAGCAGGCCATCGGCCGCAACCCTGAGGGCCCCCGCATGATCGATCCGATCAAGGTCGCCCACTTCGCTCTGGGTCACGAGTTCCCCATCGTCTGTTTCAAGATGCGCGAACTCCGGCGCCACGGCCTTGATCGCCGCGATGAACTGGCTGCGCGCCGCGAGCCCCGTGCGTCCCCGCAGCACGATCCGCAAAAGCGCCTCGCGCCGCGCCTCTCCCGGCAACAGCCCCTGCAGCAACGCCACCCCGTCTTCTCCCGCCAGAAGATCAAGCGTCAGCGTGCGCCAGGAGAACTGCCCGACATCCAGTCCCCGCACCTCCGGCACCGCCCCGGGAGCGGCGAGGCTCACCAGCAGCGCCTGCCCCGGCCGCTCGTGTTTGAACCGATCCGGCTCGGGCGATCCGCTATAATAGGTCCGCTCATTGACCGCGATCTGCCCATGCCAGTCCCCCAGCGCCAGATAATCGAGCCCAGCCCGCTTCGCCCGATCGGGCGCGATCACGTCGCCGGCCACGCCATCTTCGGAAAATGTCTGGATCGGTCCATGTGCCAGCCCGATGCGCACCACGCCCTCGCTCGAGGCCGCCCCATCCATCCAATCGGTGAGGTCGCGCCCCGGCCGCCGCGTCGTGCAGGGCGAAGGCAGCACCACCGCTTCTGCGCCCAGCGCAATCGGCGCATTGGCCAGCGCCAGTGTCACATTGGCCGGCGCAGCGCCGCGCACGCCGTCCCACAGCTGGTCGGCCTGCAGGCTGTCGTGGTTGCCCGGCAGGACAATCCAGCTGAGATCGCCATGCCGACCCATTTCGGCCAGTGCCTGGCGCAACACGGCTTCTGCGGGGGTTTCGGTATCAAAACTGTCGCCCGCGAGAAGGATCGCTGTCGCACCCTCCCGCCGCGCCGCCTCGGCGAGCCGCCCCAGCACTCCGTGCCGCGCTTCCCGCAGCCGCCCGCGCAAATCCTCGGAATAATTCCCGAAGCGTTTTCCCAGGTGAAGATCAGAACTGTGCAGAAATCGAACCATCCCCCACCCCTATCCATCACGCCAGCAATTGCAAGAATTTGGCATCACACATCGACCGCTTAAAGCGCTCACAAAAGCGACACATCCCATCCCACCCCCATCGCCTCGTGCCCCACCAGCCTACGCTTGAGGCACCGAGGTTCTCCCACCCACCAGCCTAACCCCTCCCCCTCCCAGGGGGAGGCCTGGTGCAGGTCGAGAGGGGTAGACCAGCAAGGGTCAGGTGAGCCTTCCGCGAAAGACCTCGCTCCGACCCCTCCACCGTCATTGCCCGGCTTTTCCGGGCAATCCATCTCGCCGCCCGAAAATCTATTTCCAAGACAAGTCCAAAGACCACCCTCGCGCGCTGGACAACCAACGGCACCGCCTGCGCCCGCTTCCCACTCCCAAAAACAAAAAAAGCCGCCGCATTGCTGCGACGGCTCCGACGCCCGAAGGCATCAAAATTCTATCCGTGAATTACTTCAGCAGGGTCAGGTTGACAGCGGAAACCTTGCCGTCACGGCCGCTTTCTAGGTCGTAGGAAACCTTGTCACCTTCGTACAGGCCATCGATGCCCGAACGCTGCACAGCGGAGATGTGCACGAATGCATCCTTCTCGCCGTTGTCGGGGGAGATGAAGCCGAAGCCCTTGGTGGTGTTGAAGAACTTCACGGTACCGTTGTAGGCTGCCATGGGATTATTCCTTATTCTAGCTCGAAGCGCAGGCAAACGAGCGGTTCTTCCGGGGCGACATGCCAGGGAAGCCGAAGACGTTTGCAATTCAAAGCGAGCCAGAACCGAAAATGATCGGAAGCAGCAGCCGACTTAGGCTGAAAACGTAGCCCATACAATGGCATCAACGCGTTCCGAAATCAAGAGCAAAGCAGAACCGCGCCACCAACTCGCTCCCGAACGCAAATAGAGACAGGCCATGGATTTTTGCTTCCGCCGGATCAGTCAGGCGTCATTGCATCGAAGAATTCCGACATGAAATCTGTGCCATCGGGCTCGCTGCCAACCCGCACGGCATTTGCCAGCCCGATCAACGACGACATCGGATTATGCCGCGCGGCCCCGGCCCGCAAATTCATCACCAGCGTTGGACAGAGGAAGAGCCCCAGCCGGATCACTTCGCGCCAGTCCGCTGGCAGCATCCCGCGCGCCTTGAGGAGGGTCAGCAGCGGCTTCCAGCTTGCCTCCGCCTTGAGGCGCAGGAGATCCCGCCGCACCGGCGTCAGCGCCCAGTTGGTTTCAACGCTCAGCACACCATCAGCATAGCGCGCCTCGGCCGAATAACGCTCGGCCACGGCGTCGGGGTCATAGAGCCAGAGCGGATGGGCGAGGATATTGTGGAACGTCGTCTTCACCTCGGCCAGCAGCGTCGGCACATTCTCGCCCGCAAAGGCCGGGTCGAAAAAGCTCAGTTCCGCCGCGCCATCGGCTTCGGTGTACCAGACATTGGCATTATGCGCGTCGCCATGCGCCACCACGCCGCCCGCATCGGCCAGACGTAGCGGATTAAGCCGCTGATGCGCCGCCGCGAACAAGTCTCCGACACTGCGCTGGTAAGCCACGCCATTAACGACAAACCGCGCCCGGGAAAACTCTTCCCAGCCCAGCGTCACCCCGGGAAACGTGAAATCCTGGCCGACATAAAAGCTCTTCAGCCGCCCGCCCGGAAATTCCCCCGTCGGCGGATCGATCAGCCGCTCGAAAAACAGCCGGTTGATCGGCTCGGCCGCCGCCTCTTCCGGGGTGATCGGATGGAGCGACTGCTCGTAAACAGTCACCACCTTGGCCGACAGCGCCGCCTCCGCCGCCACGGCCCGCTCGCGCGCCGCAGCGTCATCGGCAAGGTCCAGCGCCCGCAGCACGTCGGAAAAGCGCGGATCGCGCCGCCGCCGATAGACGAGGATCTGCTCACCCGGCAGCACCGACATATGCACCGCCTGATCCACCGGCAGCCCCGCCCGTGCCAGAATATCGGCCCGGTAATATTCCCCGCTCATCGCCTCTTCGCCTTCCTCCTGATGGAATTTGAAGAAGAATTCGCCGTCCTCGGTCTCGAAAAAACCGTTGAGCGAATTGAGGCTATACTGGTCGTAGTTGATCTTCACATTTTTGGACGCAATGCCAAAAAGATCGGCGAGCAGATCGGCCAGCATGGCTTCCGCTTTTGCGCTGTCATGCTGCGAAACCGCGCGAATTTCTGCTGTCCGGCTCATCGTCGTCACGCGCCCACGCCCTTGCCGATGGCGATGATGGTCTTGAGCCCCTTGGCCTCTCCCGCCAGCAGCCGCTCGAACGCCGCCGGAACCTCCTCGAGCCCAATCACTTCGTTGAAAAACTGCGGCAGCACATCGCGCAATTCCGCCGCCATCGCCACCGCCTCGCCCAGTTCATCGCGAAACGCGTGGCACCCGATCAGCGAAATCTCGCGCTCCACCAGCACATTGGGGTCCAGAGCCAATTTCCCATGGCTGATCCCGACGAGCGCCAGGCGCGACCCCGGCCCCATCAGCGGGATTGTAGCTTCGAGCGCGGCAATACTGCCCGTTGCGTCGATCACATCGCGCAGCAGCCCGCCATCCAGTGCCACCTCGATGTCAGCCGCGTCCAGCGCCACAGCCTTGCCACTCGTCGCCGCCGCGACGGCCGCCACGCGCTCGGCGTTTCTATCTGCCAGCAGGATCGGCCCATCATGCCCCCGTGACAGCGCCAGCGCGCAAAGCCCGCCAATCGTCCCGCAGCCGACCACCAGCACTGGCGCACCCGCAGCTGGCGCCAGCTTGGCGATTGCGTGCAGCGCCACCGCCAGCGGTTCGGCCATGGCCGCGACCTTGCCGTCGAGATCGTCCGGCCGCCGCATTACCAGCCGTGCCGGCAGCAAGACCTGCTCGGCAAAGCCGCCATCGCAGACCTCGCCGACAAAGCCCAGTTTTTCGCAGGCATTGTGTTCGCCCGCCCGGCACATCCGGCATTCGCCACACCAGAAGCGCGAGTCCACGGCCACAGCATCGCCCACGGAAAACCCGCTGACGCCCGCGCCCACTGCCGCGATCCGCCCGGCAAATTCATGCCCGGCCACGCTCGGCGCCCGCGAA
This sequence comes from Devosia sp. SD17-2, assembly GCF_029201565.1. Classification (GTDB taxonomy): domain Bacteria; phylum Pseudomonadota; class Alphaproteobacteria; order Rhizobiales; family Devosiaceae; genus Devosia. Next base: position 882,002 of record NZ_CP104002.1, on the reverse strand, counting down.
ATCCACTGCCCGGTAGCAAAATTATGGAGGTCCGAGCCGCAGATCCCCGCGGCCTCGACATCCACCCGCACCCATCCGGGCTCCGGCGCCCCGGGCGCATCGATGATCTCGAACCGCAAATCGCGAACGGCGTGTAGGCGAACCGCTTTCATCGCCTACTTCACATATTTCTGGCGCAGATCCGACACCGCCAGCGCATGGGACGAAAAGCCCTCATAAAGCGCCAGCTCATGGGCGTGTCCGGCCAGAAGCGGGAAGCCCGCGGCCGTCACATAACCGATCGAGCTGCGCTTGACGAAATCAGTCACCGACAGCGGCCCATAGGTGCGCGCCCAGCGGCTGGTCGGCAGCACGGCATTGGGTCCAAGACCGAAATTGCCGATCGAGCACGGCGTATGCTGGCCCAGCAGGATTTCCGACGCCTCGCTGATCCGCCCCAGATGGTCGAACGGCTCCTTGGAGAGGATTTCGAGGTGCTCGGGCGCATAGGAATTGACGAATTCATAGCTCTCCTCAATCGAGGAAGTCAGGATCACGCCGCCCGTCTTGCCGGTCAGCACGGTGCGCGAAAATTCCACCCGCTGCGGCGTCATCTGCGCCCACAGCCCCGGCAGTTCGGCCAGCGCCTCTTCAGCCACGCGGCGGGAATGCGTCACCAGATAAGCCGAGGAATCCGGCCCGTGCTCGGCTTCGATCAGCAGATCGAGCGCTGCCAGCCCGCCATGGACCGTGTCATCGGCAAAGATCAGCGCCTCGGACGGGCCAGCCGGCAGACCGGTGTCGATCACGCCTGACAGCAGGCGCTTTGCCGCCACCACCCAGGGGCTGCCCGGGCCAACGATCTTCAGCGCCGGCAGAATGGTTTCGGTGCCATAGGCAATCGCGGCCACCGCCTGCGCGCCACCCACCTTATAGACCGTGCTCACACCCGCCAGCCGCGCCGCCACCAGCGTTGCCGCATCCACCGAGCCATCCGGCGCAGGCGGGGTCACGATAGCCAGGTTCGGCACGCCCGCCACCACGGCGGGCACAGCGGTCATCATGGTCACGGACGGGAACGAGCCCTTGCCGCGTGGCACATAGAGCGCCACCGACTGGATGGGGGTAAACCGGTCCCCGGCAAAGGCGCCGGGTCGGATTTCCTTCATCCACATCGTCTCGGGCTTCTGCTCCTCGTGGAAGCTGCGGATATTGTCGATGCCGAACTGAATGGCGTCGATAACCTTCTGGTCCACCAGCTTGAAGGCCGCTTCGAACTCGGCCTCGGTCACCTTGAGATTGTGCGGCGTCACATTCTCGGCCCGGTCGAAATCCCGCGCAAACCGCGCCAGCGCCACATCGCCCTCGGTGCGCACCGCCTCGATGATGGGTTTGACCTTCTCGATCACGCCCGAAAGATCGGCTTCCGAGCGACGGAGCAGCGCGGCCTTCTCCTCGGCAGAGAGCGCGGCATAATCGTAAAAGGACACGTCAGACATGAAACATCACTCGCATTGGCAACGCCGTGGCGTCACTTGGACTTGAGGAAAATATCGAGGCCCACCAGCTTGTCGAGGAGGGCAATCACCAGCGCCGCGCAGACAATGAACACCACCGAAATGGCAGCCAGATCCGGCGTGATGATCGAGCGGATGGAATTGTAGATCTGCACCGGCAGCGTCACCGTGCGCGCATCGGTGAGCAGCAGGCTCACGAGGAACTCGTTGAGCGCGAGGATGAACATCAGCAGCGACCCGCTGATCACCCCCGGCAACACGGCCGGCAGCGTCACATGGAAGAAGGTCGCGACCGGCGGCGCCCCGCAATTGGCGGCGGCGAGCTCCAGATCAGGATCAAGGCTCGAGGCGCTCGCCGTCACCGCCCAGATCATGAAGGGCAGATTGATCACGCAGCAGGCGATGCCGATCGGCCAGATCTGCCCCAGCATCCCCCACTGCCCAAACAGCAGCATGAGCCCGATCCCCGAGCCGATCAGCGGCACGGTAAAGGGCAGCAGCAGATAGATCTGCAGCGTCTTTTCGAACTTCATCGCATATTTGGAGAGCGCGATCCCGGCCAGCGTGCCCACCGGAATGGCGATCAGCGTGCAGATGGACGCCACCGCTAGCGAGCGGAGGAACGCATTGCGCAGATCGGCCGCCATGGCGATCTTGGCGTACCATTGCAACGAGAACCCATCGGGCGGGAATTTGATGATATTGCCCGAGGTGAACGAGGCGCCCAGCACCACAATGGTCGGTGCCGACAGCACCACCAGAACCGCGATCACCATGGTCCAGATAACGATGGACTTGCTCAGTGGCTGGATCATTTCTTCTCCCTCCCCATGGCCAGCGTCCCGGCCCCAAAGAGTGTGAAGACAATTCCCACCAGAAGCGAACCCACCCCGACAAGGATCAGCGTCAGCGCCGCCCCCATGCCTTGGTCCGACGTACGGAAGAACTGGTCATAGATCGCATTGGCGATGAAATCCTGCGACCCGCCGCCCAGAATGGCCGGCATGGCAAAATCGGTCAGCGACAGCGTCAGCACGACCAGCCCTGCCCCCACGAGGCCCGGCTTGGCCATCGGCAACAGCACATGCACGAAGGTGCTCCACCAATTGGCCCCCAGCGAATTGGCCGCCGACTCCATTTCCTCGGGGATCGCCGTCAGCGCCGGCGCCAGCATCAGCACGGCAAAGGGGATCATGTACTGCACGAGCCCGAACAGCACGGCGGGGTAATTATAGAGCAGCCGCATCGGCGCGATGCCGATCAGCCCCAGCATCTCGTTGACCACCCCCTGATTGCCCAGAATGATCAGCCAGCCATAGGCCCGCACCACCTGCCCGATGAAGAAGGGCAGGAACAGCGCGATCAGCAGAAATTTGCGCAGCAGCGCCGAGGGCGTGCGCACCATGAGATAGCTATAGGGAAAGGCGAAGACGAGGCTGACCGCCGTGACAATCAGCGAGCCGAGGAGGCTCCGCCACAATATGCTCCAATAGAGCCCATCGGTGAAAATGCGCCCGTAATTCTCGCCGGTGTAATAATCCGAAGGCAGGAAGGTAGACCGATCCAGCGTGCGCGCGCTCGAATCCCCGATCTGAACGAGACCGATGACCAGCAGCATCACCAGAAGGATCGCCGGCAGCACCATCACATAGGGCAGCGCCCGCGCAAAATTCTTCGGCCACAGTGCCGCCACCACGGCCTCCAGACCATCCATGACCCGCCAACGCAGGGGATAAGCGGCTTTGGACATGAATTACTCCGTGGCACTCTCTTCCCGCGCCCCTCCTGCGAGAGCCGTGGGATGGAGGTGCTGGCCGTGACCAGCACCATTCTTCTCCCTCCCCCTCGTGGGGAGGGGTGGGGTGGGGTGCCCTGGGTCACCCCCTGCCCCCGCGGCTCCTGCGTCCCCTCTCCCCTCAGGGGAGAGGGTCAGGGTGAGGGGTGAAAGCCTCTCGTCGAGACCCCGCCCCTTCACCCAACAGGCGACAATCACCCCTGCATGATCGACTTGAACTTGCCGAACCATTCGCTCTCATGCTCGACCTGGATCGCGGTCGGGATGCGGATGAGGCGTTCAAAATCTTCCGGCTCGGTCGGATAGGACGGATCACCCGCCAGACCTTCCGGAGGCGTCAGCCCCGGCACCACGCCCGGCAGACCCAGACCATCAAGCCAGACCTGCTGGGCTTCCTGGGTCAGCGCAAAGTTGATGTACTGCTTGGCCCAGTAGAGCTCGTTCTCCGGCAGGCCCTTGGGGATCCAGAGGCCATCGGTTTCGAACTTCGAGCCTTCTTCCGGCACGGTCCATGCCAGGTCGATGCCGTTCTTCATGGCTTCGCGGGCATTGGTCGAAATGGTCACAGCCAGGTCGATTTCGCCGTTCTGGAACCAGTTGGTGAAGTCCGGATCTTCGCCCAGCAGCGGCTGCTGCTCCTTGACCTTGGCGATAAAGTCCCAGGCCGCGTCCATGTTCTCGGGGATATCCTCGAGCTTGCCGCCGCCGGCGACCTGTGCCGGGAAGTGGAAGCCGATGCCGTCGTTGTAGAGCGCGATACGGCCCTTGAACTTGGGATCAAGCAGCACCTGCAGCGAGGTCGGCGCGCCTTCGGGGAAGGCCGAGGGGCGATAGGCCAGCACATAGACATAGCCATAGGTGTTGACGATCGGATAGCCTTCCATGCCGACGGGCTTCGCCAGCACGGTCACATTGGCCAGGTTCGGCAGGTCCGAGAGATCTTCGGTGATGCCGCGCAGCGCCGACTTGGTGGCGTTGGTCGTCGTATCCCAGTTGATGTGGATCGGGGGCACGCGGCCCTGCGCCACGGCGGCCCAGACCTTGGGCTGGATTTCATTGTCTTCGGTCAGATCGTGACGCACGGCAATGCCGGTGGCCGCGGTGAACGGATCGGAGACGCCGGCCTGCAGGCTCGCTACCCACGAACCGCCCCAGGCGCGTACGATGATTTCGGCGGGCTTTTCGGGCTCCTGCGCGAAAGCCTTGCCGGTCCAGCCGGTCGCTACCAGCCCACCCAGTGCAGCCGCACCGCCGAGAAACCGGCGTCGCGACAGGGCGAGGATCGATTTTGTCTTGGTCATCCCATTCTCTCCAGATGCAGCCGAACCCAGCCGGCCTTAATTGGGGAAGATCAGCACGTCGCGTGCATTCCACCCCATCGCCATCGTCTCCCCAATGGCAAATTGCTTGTGTGTGGTCGGGTCGTGGTCAAAAACCCGCAGAAGCGTATCAGGCGAACTCGCCAGCGCAATCTCGTAGACAATGCGCTCGCCCTCAAAGATCGCATCCCGCACGACGCCAGCCCTAACCGTCTGGCACAAGGCCAATTCGGCCTCGCTGGCGCCCAGCCGGATCTGCTCGGCCCGCAAGGCGCCCGTCACATTGCCGCCGACACTCGGCGCGCCCGGTGCAGACCAGTGTCCGGCCAGTGCGCCGCCCGCAGCCTCGAACTGCACGACATCGCCGTCGACAGCACTCACCCGGCCCGAGAGGAAATTGGTCACCCCGATAAAGCCGGCAACAAAGGCATTGGCCGGCGTTCGATATGTATCGGACGGCGCGGCCTTTTGCTGGATGACGCCCTTGTCCATCACGATCACATCGTCCGACACCACCAGCGCCTCGCGCTGATCGTGGGTCACATTGATCGTGGTCACGCCCAGCTCGCGCTGGATGCGGCGGAATTCGAGCTGCATTTCCTCGCGCAGCTTGCGGTCCAGCGCTGCCAGCGGCTCGTCGAGCAGCAACAAATCCGGCTCGAACACCAGCGCCCGCGCGATGGCTACGCGCTGCTGTTGGCCACCAGACAACTGATGAATCCGCCGATCCGCATAGGGACCGAGCTGAACGAGGTCGAGATAGCGCTTCACCCGCGCCGGAATCGTCGTCGCGTCGAACCGGCGCATCTTGAGCGGAAAGGCGACGTTCTCGGCCGCTGTCATGTGCGGGAACAGCGCCAGCTTCTGGAACACCATGCCGATCGAGCGCTTGTGCGGCGGCGCGGCGCTCACCGGCGTTCCGTTAATATAGATCTCGCCCGCGCTCGGCCGCTGGAAGCCGGCGATCATGCGCAACAGCGTCGTCTTGCCCGACCCCGAGGGCCCCAGAATGGTCAGGAACCGCCCTTCGGAGAGGTCGAAAGAAGCCCCTTTGACCGCATGAGTGCCATCGAAGACCATATCGACGTCTCGGACCGAAACGGCGACAGAAGGTCGAGGCTCATTGGTCATCGGCAGGCACCTCTTCGCTCAGGCACGTCTCGGCTCTGTCGCGTTATAAGAACGAGATGACCTTCCATGTCCAGACCATGACAGGGCCATCCCGTTCGTTTTTGCAAAACTCCCGGCCCGCCTACGCCTTTAGCACTATATCGAGGCGAGGTATCCGCCGTCGATCGGCAGGCACTGGCCGGTGATATAGGCGGAGGCGTCGCTGGCGAGGAACACCACTGCCCCACCCACATCGTCCATCGAACCGAACCTGCCCTGCGGAATTTTCGCCAGCATACCAGTGGCCCAGGCCTCGTCAGCGTAAAAACCCTCGGTCATGTCGGTGCGGAAATAGCCCGGCGCGATGGCATTGACGCGGATGCCCTTGCCCGCCCATTCGGCTGACAATGCCCGTGTCATGCCCAGGAGCCCGCTCTTCGACGCGCCATAGGGCACGGCGGTCGGTATACCGACATAAGAGGTCAGCGAGCAGAGATTGATGATCGCCCCGCCCCGGCCCCGTTCCGCCATGCCCCGCGCCACCGCCTGCGCGCAGAAAAAACTGCCCTTCAGATTGGTGTCGACGATCGCGTCCCACACCGCTTCATCGACATCGAGCGACGGCGCGACATTTTCAAAGCCGGCATTGTTGACGAGGATATTGATAGGCCAGTCTGCATCAAGCCCCGCCAGCGCCGTCTGGCTCGCCGCCACATCGCACACGTCCAGCACCAGCCCACGGGCGTTAACGCCTTCGGCCGGGAGCGCCTTCAGCGCCGCATCGATCCCGTCCTGGGTCCGCCCGGTGACGCAGACCGACGCCCCCATCTTGCCCAGCGCCAGTGCAATGGCCTGTCCGAGCCCACGCGTGCCCCCGGTCACCAGCGCATTCCTGCCGGTGAGGTCAAACAATTTCGGCCCAAACATGCTTCAGCGCCCCCGCTTCAAAACCGCTTACTGCGCCTCTGCCAGCGCCTCGCGCACGGCAATCTCGGCCATGGCCAGCGCCGCTTCGCGCGTCTTGGCCGCCGCGATGAACCGGCCATTATGGCAGAAGCTCGCGCCCGCCACCCCGCTCGCGGCTTCCAGCGCCTCATTGGTCAGCCCCGCCCAGGCTACCGGCAGATCGGCGCGTAGCTCAAAACCCTCGTCGCCCCGGCGAATACCGGTCAGGCACCAGTCCTTATCGCGCGGATGAACCACGAACAGCAGGTGCTCGGCCCCGGCCTTCACGATCGCCGGCCGGAACGGCATGCCCATGGGCAGCTCCAGCACCCGGTTCGGCCCGGCCGCCGCAATGGCACCCATCACCACAGCCTCGGCCCGCAGCTTTGCCGCATGCTTGCCGATAGCGGCTTCGACGAAGGCGCGGGCAATGCCCATCGCGTTATGGAACGCCTGCGCTTCCGCCTCGGGCGAATTCTGGTCAAAGGCGGGCTTGAGCGTTTCGAGCAGCGCCGTCAGCGTCAGCCCGGCCAGCGGCCCGGTCGCGTCATAAGCGCCATTGTCCACGAGATCGACCGGCAGCACGAAGCTCTTGTCGAACTTGGCATGCACATCGCCGACGCGATCTGCCGGAATACCCTGCGCGACCAGATAATCGGCGCCAAAATGCTTCCAGATCAAACCGAACGAGCTATAGGGCTGCCCATCATCCCGCAGCGGTGCCCCGCGCTGGTGGTGATCGAAAATCCGCGCCTCGGGATCATAGGCCCCGCCCACGTCATAAATAATGCGGTCTTCCGCCGGCGTGATCCACTCCGGAGAGCGGCTGCGCACAATCTTGGCCTCGGGGAACAGCCTCGTCAGGATAACACTGGAAAGCAGTTCATCGGCGTGAAAGCCGCCAGAATGGGTGACGAGAAACTGTGGGACCATTGCTGGGGGTGCTCTCTGTTCGCGAATTGCGGCTGACAGGAGCTATGAAATACCGATAGCCGCCGCCCATCACAAGGTGACAATTCGAGCGATCAGGTCGCACCCCGTGATGAGCCTGTTTTCAGGCGAGCCCGCCTGGCGGGCCGGAACGCCTCAGGCCAGCCAGATCCCGTTGTCGATCTGCTCGGCCACGCGCTGCTGGTTTTCCGGGCTCTCGGTGAATTGCGCCAGCACATCCGCACGGCTGAAGGCCTCGGAATTGAGCCGCTCCGCCCAGAAGTCGAGCCCCGCCCGGTCAAAGGCGCGCCCCAGCGTATGGCTGTACATCAGTTCGACAAAGCGGGCGTTGGTCACCGTCTCCGGCGTCCCAAAGGTCATGATGAACTCGGGCGAATGGATGAAGTGATTGGCGATTGCCGACAGGCTTGCCGCTCCGCTGTCGAGTGTTGCCAGCCAATAGGCCAGCCCATCCACATCGGGCGTGCGGTTGAATGCCGCCTGATAGATGCGATAGGCCATGCCGGCGTTTTCGCCCGCGCCGGTATCGAGCAGCAGCGTGCCTTCAAGAAAGCTCACGCGCTCCACGTCGCGCATGAAGAACACGGTCTCCCCATCGGCAAACACCACGCCGTTGCGCCCCACGGCAAAGCCCATGCCTTCGGCGCTGCGGGCAAAATTGGCGATGTCGATATCGCCCAATCCATCTACATAGGTGGATTTGGTCGGAATGGTGAAAATATCCCGGCCGCTCGTGCCGATAAGCTGATGCTCGAAGGCATCGGGGTCGACCTCGCCATCCGGGTCGATCGGATCATCCGGGTCGATCGTTCCGGTCGGGCTCAAGAGCTTGAGCACTTCGCCCAGGAGCCCACCCAGCGACAGCACGCCATTGTCCAGCAGGCCCGTCAGATTGAGCAGGCCCGCGTCGCTCAGCAGGCCCTCCAGCTCGATGATCTGGGTCAGCCCGCCCAAACCTCCGCCGCCAAGCCCACCCGGCCCCAGCAGATCGGAGTGGATGATACCGCCATTATTGGGCAGGACGATGAGATCATTGCCCAGCACCGTCAGCTGGACCACACCCTTGTCATTGAGCAGGCCAAGGTCGAGCACACCGCCGAGCAACCCGTCCGTGCCGGACCCGGTAATATTGCTGATCAGGTTCGATACTGGTGAAAGCACACCACCACCAAGACCCACGCCGGTTCCGGTCCCACTCGTCCCGCCTCCCGTCCCGCCGCCGGCACTGCCGCCCGTACCACCACCAAGGATACTGGACAGCGTCTTTTCCAGATCGAGAAATCCAAGAATGCTCATTCCAATGCTCCAATAATTCAGTCGGTGGAGCAGCATCAATTTGAGACATTAAGATAGCAAATCACGCCGGTGTAGATAGATTCCACAGGGTTACACCAGAAGTAACCATTTAATCTGCTTGATAATCACTTCCCCGTAATCTGAAATTAACCCAAATTTGACGGACAAACGCGTCACTAATGCGCGCGAACGAAAACAGCCGCCCCTAGGTGCGGGTAAATCCACAACTTATGAGAAAATGATGGCGCAGCGACGCTCAGAGCGCCTCCGTTAATCCTCGACCGCAGCCGTCAGCGCCAACAGGCATCAGGCGACGTGCACACCGTCTTTGGCGATGGATTTTTCGCTCAACATGGCCCGGAACTTCACCTCGGGCACCGGTGGGCTGAAATAATAGCCCTGAGCCTGGGTACATCCCGCCTCGGTGATGATGTCGAGCTGTTCCTTCGTTTCCACGCCTTCGGCCGTGGTCTGCATGCGCAGATTGCGCCCCAGCGTGGCGATGGATTGAATGATGGCCGAACTGTCCGGACGCGTCCCCAGATCGCGCACAAAACTCTGGTCGATCTTGATCTTGTCGAAGGGGAAGCGCTGCAGATAGCTCAGCGAGGAATACCCCGTGCCGAAGTCGTCGAGCGCGATGGTCAGGCCGAGACCGCGCAGACGATGCAGCGCGTTGAAATTGGCGGCATTGTTCTGCAGCAGGACGGATTCGGTGATCTCGAGTTCGAGCCGCTTTGGGTCCAGGGCGGTGTTTTCCAGAACGTCCTTGACTCCATCGACCAATCCCTCGTCGCGGAACTGGACGGGCGAGAGATTGACCGAGAGCCGCACGCTGTCCGGCCAGTGCAGCGCATGCTCGCACGCCTGCTGCAGCGCCCAGTGGCCCAGCGCGCCGATCATCCCCGTCTCCTCGGCGAGCGGAATGAACTCTGCCGGCGAGATCATGCCCTTGTCCGGGTGGCGCCAGCGCATCAGCGCCTCCCCCAAGACGATGGCGCCGGTCTCAAGGCTGATCAGAGGCTGGAAATAAAGCTCGAACTGCCCCAGCTTCAGGCCCTGTCGCAGATCCGCTTCGAGGTTGCGGCGATGCTGCAGTTTTTCTTCCATCTGCGGCGAGAAGAACCGATAGGCGGCCGGCCCATCCGCCTTGGCCTGGTAGAGCGCCAGGTCGGCATTCTTCATCAGCTCGTCCGCATCCATCGACGCGCCGGACGACAGGGCAATACCGACGCTGGTGCTGACCACGATTTCATTGCCATCGATGTGGTAGGTCCGCCCGACCGCTGCGATCAGCCCCTCGGCCAGATCCCGCGCACTCTCGAATGTCCGGTCGGTGCAATGGTGCAGCACGGCGAATTCGTCGCCGCCCAAACGCCCCACCATATCCCCGCCCGCAGCCTTGCGCAGGCGTTCCGAGACCTGGCGCAACAAGGCATCGCCCACGGGATGGCCCAGCGTGTCGTTGACCTCCTTGAAGCGATCGAGGTCGAGATAGAGCACGGCAAAGGGCTTGTCCTGGGCGCCGGTCCTGCGCAGGGCCTGGTTGATGCAGTCCCAGAAGCGCATGCGGTTCGGCATGCCGGTCAGCGCATCGTGGTGGGCCATGTGCACCACGCGATCCTGCGCCTTGTGCCGCTCGGTCACGTCTTCGAACGTATAGACCCAGCCGCCTTCGCCCGTCGGCTCGCGCGTCACCATCAGCACCGTGCCATTGTCGAGGTGATAGGCATGGTCGTTGAGCAGCGCGATATCGTCTGTGTCCCCCAGCTCCCGGTCATCGCCCGAGGCACTGTCCGGCAGCATGTCGGTGGAAATGAGATCGGCGAGGCGTCGGCCCTCGATCTGGCTCCGGCCGTCAAATCCGAAGATGGTTAGGAAGCGCTGATTATAGACGATGACGCGCTCATCGGCATCGAGCAGGCAGAGCCCCGGCGACATGGCTTCGAGCGCCGCGTCAAAGCGGGCATTCTGCAGCGCCAGAGTGCGCTCTTTTTGCTGCAACACGGTCTGCGCCCGCGCCAGCAGCCTGTTATGCACCAAAAGCAGCGCAATCAGCGACAGACCGCAGGCGATCAAGCCTGCCGAGATATAGGACGAGGCCCACTGCAGCTGGAACAGGCCCTCTCGATCCGCCTTGATGCGGGCAATGTTCCAGACATTCGCATCTGTCGAAAGCCGCGCCAGCTTGGGATAGATCGGCTCGAGAATGCTGAGGATCTTGGCCGGTGTGCCCGGCTCGCTGAGCTGTGCAAGGAGCGGCCGCGTTGCCTCGAGCGCCACCTCCAGATCATTGAGGATAGCGACGATGCGCGTATCAGAGTTGGAGAATTCCTCGACCGCACTGGCGCGCAGCGTCTTGAGCCGGTTGACCACAATGTCGAAACGCAGCCGAACCTCGGCCTCGTCGGTCCTGCCATCCCCCACCGCGTAGGAACTCACCCTTTGCTCGAGCCGGGCGAACTCGCTGGGGGCCTGCGCCACCATCCAGGTCACATTGTTCAGACCAACGCTCTCCAGGGCGACCTGGCGTTGGAAAGTCAGGACGGAGATGTAGATGGCCGAGGCAATGAAGCCCAGGATCACAATGGTCAGCGCTGTGCGCAAGAACCGCATGTTTAAGACGCTATTTCCATATCTAGGTCGTCGGCCATATTGGGACCGACGGGCTAATGAACGGTGATTTCCTTGACCTGCCAGACAGCGCGTCCGTAGTAGGGCTGCCCCTGCAGAACCGGATTGCTGTCAAATGGGTAGACGACGAAGAACGGGCCCTGATCATCAACCGGCATGTATTCGCCGTTGCGCTTGAATGCCAGGATCGTGCCGAACTCAGCGAAATCGGCGGTGGGCACGTCGACGCTATAGTCGTTCAGCGCGGTGACAACCGTGGTTTCCCCGTCCGCATTGATCTCAGCCAGAAGGTCGGTGAACAGCACGCCCTCGAATGTCACGACGCCCTCGTTCCAGGGCGTGGTGGTCTCGACGGTGACCACATTCATGGCCTCGAGTTCATCACGGGTGAATGTGGCGGTCTCGGTTGCGCTGGAGACGGTGATGACTGGCACATCCTGGGCCACCGCGCCAAAAGGAGAGGCCGCGGTCAGGGCCATCGCAAGAGCCGCAAAAATACGCTTCAGGGCCATGGTCAGCTCCTTTGTTTCCATAAACTACGCTTTGAGCTCTTAAAACCGGTTAAGCTCTAGACTAAATCATAATGGACTTAACGCCCTCTGTGGGCGCTGTACGCAATTTTCCCCAATGCGCGACGATGCGCACGGAAAAATGATCACGTCAGCTGGGCCATTAAAACATGGCTCCACCATGGCGCAACGCGATAGGTGGCAAAAGGTCACCGACCTAACATTCCGGGTATAAACCCGATCATCTCCTCCGCCCGAATTATTGCAGCGCCAGCGCTGTTAATCCATCTCTTTGTCGCGCCTCATAAAAAAATCTTTCGGCCGACGCATCCGTTCGCGGCGATCCCCCGTTGCCTCTGGGCTCCCCCGCCGCGCCATAACAATGATGGTGCGGCGGGCGGAGCCGACATATGCTCAAGGTCTGGAGGGTTGGAGCATGGCGGATGATATTCCCGAGCCGGATCGGCAGTTAAAGCCGTTCTTTGACCGGATCCGGTTGCGCGATGTACTTGGCCCTGACGAACAAGTGGCTATCCGGGAAGCGGGGCGCGATCGATTGCAGTTTGCTCCGGGCGAAGATCTGGTCCGCGAGGGCGACCGCCCGATGAACAGCATCCTGCTCACCCGCGGCATTACCTGTCGCTATCGCCTCGTCTCAGGCGGAGCACGCCAGCTGATGGCCATCCATCTGCCCGGCGACTTCGTCGATCTGCACAGCTTCCTGCTCAAGGAAATGGACCATTCCGTCGGGGCGCTCACCGCCTGCGATGCAATCACCTTCCCGCATGACAACCTCGTCAGGGTGACCGAGCGCTTTCCCCATCTGACCCGCATGTTCTGGTTGCTGACCCTGATTGATGGCGCCACCCACCGCGAATGGCTGGTCGGCCTGGGCGTTCTGTCTGCCACCCAGCGCGCCGCCCATCTCTTCTGCGAAATCTATCGTCGGCTCGAAGTCATCGGTCTCGCCCGCGATTACCGCTTCAGCTTTCCCGTCACCCAGACGGCCCTGGCCGATGCCGTCGGCACCTCATCCGTTCACGTAAATCGCGTGATCCAGGAGCTGCGCCAGCGCGAGCTGATCACCTGGGAGGGTGGCATCATCACCATTCGCGACTGGCCGGCTCTCGCCAGGCTCGCCGACTTCGACGACCGCTACCTCCATCTCAGCCGCGAGCGTCGCTGACCTGGGTTAGCTGGGCCGGACGCAAGGCAACGCAAGCTCTCCACGGATCGTTGGTGACCACCAGCTTTCCAAGGAGTTTCCAATGGAAAACCTTCCCCGCGATCCAATCGCATCCGGCTTCGACAAGAAAGCCGAGGCGCATTTTCTGTCCGATGAATTCGGCACCAGCGCCATCACGGCCGCCGCGCTTGTGGCCGACACGGACGCCGAGGCTGAAACATTGGCCGCCGAACTCCTGGCAGAACAGCAGGCTGACGATCCCCTCGCCGACGCGCCCGTTCCCGATCCGCAAAAGGATCCCCAACATGTCGAGCCACGGATCGGCGATCTCGAAAAACCGGTTCAGCACCGCCCATCGGCCGCCAGCTGACCTTCAACACTCCCTTTGACGAGACCAGAAACGCCATGTCCAACATCCCCCAGATTTCGCTCAACGACGGCAATTCCATTCCCCAGCTCGGCTTCGGCGTATGGCAGGTGCCCGATGACGAAGCCCATCCGGCTGTCGCCGCCGCCCTCCGCTCCGGCTATCGGCTGATCGACACTGCCGAGGGCTACGACAACGAGGAAGGCGTCGGACGCGCCATAGCCGAGTCCGGCATTCCGCGCGACCAGCTCTTCATCACCTCCAAACTCCGCAATGGCGCCCACGATTACGAGGAAGCCAAAAAGGCCTTCGACCTCAGCGCCGAAAAGCTGGGGCTCGACTATCTCGACATGTTCCTCATCCACTGGCCCGTGCCCGAACAGGACAAATACGCTGACGCCTGGCGCGCCCTTGTCGAGCTGAAAAACCAGGGCCGCATCCGCTCCATCGGGGTGTCGAACTTCCTGCCCAGCCACATCGACCGCGTCGTTGCCGAAACCGGGGTCAAGCCGGTGATCAACCAGCTCGAACTGCACCCGCAGTACCAGCAGCGCGACATCCGCGGCTATCACGACCAGCACGACATCAAGATCGAGTGCTACAGCCCCCTCGGCAGCGGCGCTGTTCTCGACAACGAGACCATCGCCGAAATCGCCGAAAAGCACGGCAAGAGCGTCTCGCAGATCATCCTGCGCTGGGAACTGGACCAGGGCCTCATCGTCATCCCCAAGTCGACCCACGAGGAGCGCATCGCCGAGAACTTCGATGTCTTCGGCTTCGAGCTCGACGACGAGGACCGACGCCGTATCGACGGCCTCGATGACCCCGAAAACGGCAAGACCGGCAGCTTCCCCGAGACCATGAATTCCCTCTTCTAGGCGCCGCCACTACCCGGCAGCAAAAAGCCCGAAGGATTTCCCTTCGGGCTTTTGTTTGGCCTCTTATTTGGCGCGGGCGGGGCCCGATCCTTTGCTGTCCGACAAAGGCGCAGCCTTGCCGTCATGGGCATAGGAATTGGGGCCGATCCCCTTGTCCTTTGGCGGGTTGGCGCCACCGGGATGGGGGATCTTGTCATAATCCTCCTCCTCGGTGGGATGGGGGTCGGCTACGTCGTTCCTGTCGGCGGTTCCCGGTCCGGTGGGCAGTCCGAGCTTGTTCATTTGCCCAGTTCCTTTTCCACCGCCTTGCGGCTGTTTCCCGCGGTCTTGACCGCATCCTTCACCGCTTCCCGGCTGCTGCCGGTCTTGCCGGCCTCATAGTCGACCTCATGGTCCTGCTGGCCGGCGACGCGGTCGCGATCTCGCTTGCTGTTGGGCATGGTCCTCACTCCATTTCTCTCGATGAAGGGATAACGCAGCCCGACTCCGCCGGTTTCACTCGGTTGGTCCCGACCGGTCGCTCTGCCCCCGCCGCAGCAGTGCCGAGACCCCCAGCGCCAACCCCAGCGATTTCACCGGAAACCGCTGCCGCACTCGATGGGTGGTCTCAGCCTCGACGCCCTTCTTGGCGCGCGGCCAGGTTTCCCCCACACTGTCGGCCATATGCGCCCCGCGCGCGCCCAACTGCTGGGCCGGCCCGCTCGTCGTATCATGCGCCGTCTGGTGCTCGATTTCCGAATTCAGCTCCGCCCCGACGATAACCAGAGTTACCGAAATCCACAGCCAAGTCATGAGGCCGATCACCGCCCCCAGCGAGCCATAGGCCGCATTGTCGTCGGAAAAATTCGCGACATACCAGGAGAAGGCAATCGAGGTGAGGCCCAGCGCCAGCACGGCAAGGATCGTCCCGGGCGTAATCCAGCGCCACTTGGCGTTCTGCCGGCTTGGCCCCCAGCGATAGAGCGCGGCCAGTGCCAGCGAAATCACTGCCAGCATCATCGCATAGGCCGCCACCCGCACCGTCCACGCCAGCCCATCCCCGCCGGGCAGATAGGCGATGATCAGCGGCATGACGATTACCACCGCCGCCACCAGCACCGCCCCGACCGCACCGGCCAGCGTAAACAGCAGCGCCAGGCCATTGAACACGAGGAAGGAGCGCTTTTCCTTCTCGTGATAGGCAATATTCATCGCGTCGAACATGGCCTTCACCCCGGCGCTGGCGCTCCAGAGTGCGATGGCCAGCGACACCAGAAGCGTCAGTCCCAGTCGCTCGGTGCTCTCTGCGGTCAGCCGCACCAATTGCTCGCGAATGATGCCCAGCGCCCCCGGCGGCACAATCCCGGCCAGAAGTTCGAGGTGCCCCACCGCGTCTGCGGGATTGTTGAAGAGACCATAGATGGACACGAAGGCATTGAGCGTCGGCACCAGCGCCAGCAGCACGTAAAACGCCACGCCGGCTGCCGTCAGCAGGATGCGGTCCTCGGCAATTGCCTTGAACAGGCGCCAACAAATATCCCGCCAGCCGGCGGGAGGAATTTGCGTGGGCGCCGTCGCATTGCGTCCGCGTCCCGATTGAGCCGCGTTGCGCAGCACGGTCTTGTCCATGTGTTCCCCCAAGGCAAGGCGGGGAGGCCATTGGCCTCCCCTTTCGGTCAGATGGTGCTGGAGCCGCCAGTGCTGCCAGTGCCCGGGTTATTGTCTCCAACGAGGCCTTCCTTGGCCTGCTGGTAGATTTCGCCGGTCTTTTCGCTGGCCGTGGCATAGAGCTCGGCAGCCTTGTCGCGGCCCTGCTCGTAAAGCTCGGACGCGGTTTCGCCGACGCGTTCCTTGACGGCATCAGCCGCCTCGCCCATCAGCGCATCTTCCTGCTCGGTCCGCGGCAGGGCCGCGCCCATCGCCGCGCCAAGCGCAAAGGCCAGGGCGCCACCGACGAGGGGCTGATCGCGGAACTGGTGCATGATGGTGCGGTTGAGGCTATCGACCTGATGCATCATCGCGTCACTGGCCTGGGAAGCACGCGCCTTGCCCATGTCGGCGCCCGAGCTGATCGCGTCGCGGGCATCGTGCAGCTTCTCGCGGGCCTTCTGCCAGTTCTCGGCGGCCCAGCCCGTTGCGTCATCGAGCAGATTGCCGGCCTCGTCGCGGAAGTGCTTGACCTGTTCGCCGGCGGCATTGGTGAAGCCCTTGTAGCGATTGCCGGCCTCATCCATGAAGTGCCCCGCGCGCCGTCCAGTAGCGTCAGAACGGGCCCGGAACTTTCGGCCGGCGTCGTCGGCAAACTCGCTGAAGCTGCGGCCGTGCTCATCGCGAACACTACCGAGCCGCTGCATGCTGCCACCGGAGATAATGGTGACCGGATAGTCCTCGTACTCGTCGAAATCATCATCGTCATCATCGACGCCATAGCCGCGATTGCGATTGATGCTCTCGTCCCAGGCCCGGTCGGACCGCTCATTACGTGAATAGCCAGAAGCGCTACTGCCCTGCCCCGGCTTCGCCATCAGCCAGGCGAGACTGACGCCCAGCAGCGCCACCGGCAGGGGATTGGCGGTCACATTGCGCTGCAGGCTCGCGACAAACTCGCCGCCGCCACCCTTGGTATAGGCGAGCAGCTCGTCCACCAGCTGGCCGGGAGAGAGTTTCTCCTGGATCTGGTCAATCGTGTCCTCGACCCGGTTGCGCTGCATTTCGATTTCGCGCTGCAGCTCTGCCGAGCTCTTCTGATCGTCGTCATATGCCATCACAGACGCTCCTTGACGATGTCGGCGTCTCGGCTGAGCGAGGCCGCCGTGCGGTTCAGGTTGAGATTGCTCGCCTTGAGGGCGCTGATCCCTTTGGAAATGGACATCCAGCCGGCGATGCCGACGATGGCGGTGACCACGAAAGCAGCCAGGGCATTGGCCATCGTTGGGTCCATCCCCTGGTTGACGAAAAAGGCTGCGATCAGCGACACCACGGCGCTCAGCAACACGCCGAGCGCGCCAAGCGCCAGCACGCCGCCAATGGCGATGGAAGCCACGCCGCCCATGGTCTGGGAGACTTTCTCACCGGCCTCTGCCTTGGCGAGCTGGATTTCCTTGCGGAAGAGGGTCGAGAGGTCATTGACCAGCCCGCCCAGCAATTCCCCGAGGGGACGGCTTTCAGGTGCAGCCATCAGTAGCCTCCTGTCCGATCATTCTGCCCGGTCTGGGTGGCCTGCGACAGCTCGCTGCGGTAACCCTCGGACGGAGCGTTCTGGCCGGAAGTCGAACCCTGGCCCGTGGCGCTTCCCGGCGTACCCGCCCCATAGGACGAACCGGTTTTCCCGTAGGACGAACCCGAATTCACCGATCCGGGTTCGGATCCGCTGTTCTGGGTAAAGCCATAGGCGCCACCCTGTCCGCTGGCGGAAGCGCCGCCTGAGGCCTTGCTGTCGCGCCGATGCGCGGAGGCCATCGCAAACCGACTGGCGACAAAACCCGCAAGGGCAGCGGCCCCAAGGAAGGCGAGTGGCTGCTTGCGGCCGAAGTCCTGGGCAAGGCCCATCAGGTCATCGACGTCACGCTCTTCAATGGTCTTGCCCAGATTTGTCAGGCCCGAGGCGAGGTCGCGGGCATAGCGCCCAACCACCGGCTGGTCGGAACCATCCAGCTCGTCGGCCACCTTGCTGATGGCCGTGGCAATGCCGCCGATCTGGCCTGCAGCCAGATCCTTCTGTTCGACGGCAAAGGATTTGGCTTTCTCCTTGGCCTCTTCAACCTTGGCGCCGGCCTGGTTGCCCAGTTCCTTCACGTCCTCTGCCGCCTGCCGCGAGATCGCGTCCAGATCATGCTTGGCGGTCTCGGCCACCTTGCTGAGATCGCGCTCGGCCTGTGGGGGAATGGGAGAGGACGATACGCCGCCAGAAGACCCAACGGGATTGTCGCTGCTCATTTGCAAACTCCTCATGCATCATACGGCTGTGGCTGCCGCTCTCGATGACACAACGAGGCCTGCCTCCCCTTCGTTCCAAAAGGCACATGGGGCAGAAATAAATAACACAGTTAAATCAATGAGTTAAAAGCGCACAAGCCAAGCCCGGCGCAGACGCGCCCGTCAGGCTCGGCTCGGCATTCCCACGCTTCCCGCGTGGTAACGGGGCTACCAGTGGCCGCGAAGGCGATCCACCAGTTGAGACAGCATCAACGCGCCAGCGGGCGTAAAGATCAATTTGTCCCCGCTGATTTGCGCGAGGCCCAAACGCTGCAGTTCGCTTGCAGCCTTGGGGTCAATCCGGTGACCCGAGGCATCTGCCGTCATCACTGCGGATACCACTTCCCCACCGCTCAGTTGGTGGAACATGGCGAAGGCGAAAATCGCCAGCGCCTTGTCCGTGAGATCGTTGGGCGTGGTCATGCCACCCCACCGGGCTTGAGAACCACCTTGATCCACTCGTTCTGCAGATCATGGAAATTCTTGTAGCCCTTGGGTGCGTCTTCGAGTGACAGGCGATGGCTGATCAGGAAGGTCGTGTCGATCTCGCCTTCCTGGATGCGCCTGAGCAGATCCTCGGTATATTTCTGCACATGGGTCTGCCCGGTCCGGATCTGGAGGCCCTTCTCCATCATCGCGCCGAGCGGCCACTTGTCGAGCATGCCGCCATAGACACCCGGCACAGAAACGCGTCCGCCCTTGCGGCAGGCCAGAATGGCCTGGCGCAGCGCGTGGCCCCGATCGGCGCCCGGAGCGATCTTCTGCTTTATGACATCGAGCACATTGTCCGGCGAAAAGCCGTGCGCCTCCATGCCCACCGCGTCGATCACTGCGTCCGGTCCGATACCGCCGGTCATCTCCATGAGGGCTTCGCGGACATGGGTCTCTTCGAAGTTGATGATCTTGGCCCCGAACTTCTGGGCCAACGCCAGCCGGTTCGGATGGTGGTCGATGCAGATGATCTGCTCGGCCCCCATCAGCATCGCGCTTTGCACCGCAAACAGCCCCACCGGGCCAGCGCCCCAGACGGCCACCGTGTCCCCGGGCTCGATCTGGGCATTTTCGGCCGCCATCCAGCCGGTTGGCAGGATATCGGAGAGAAAGAGCACCTCATCGTCTTCCATCCCGTCCGGGATGACGATCGGGCCGACGTCGGAAAATGGCACGCGCACATATTCCGCCTGCCCGCCGGCATAGCCACCGGTAAGGTGTGAATAGCCGAATGCGGCGCCCATGCCGTGGCCATAGAGCGCTTCGGATGCATCCTGCTTTTCAACCGGATTGGCATTGTCGCAGGCCGAGTACTGCAGCTTGCGGCAGTGAAAGCACTGCCCGCAGGAAATGGTGAAGGGAACGACGACCCGCTGGCCCTTCTGAAGCGTACTCTTGGGGCCGGTTTCCACCACCTCGCCCATAAATTCGTGGCCCAGGATATCGCCCGACTTCATGCCAGGGATCACCCCGTCGTAAAGATGCAGATCCGAGCCGCAGATCGCCGTCGAGGTGATCTTGATGATGGCGTCGCGCGGGTTGATGATTTCCGGATCGGGATGGGTATCAACGCGCACATCATTGGTGCCGTGCCAGGTCAGTGCGCGCATCAGTGTTCTCCATCATTGGCGTGGTGATTGGCCCCGGTGGCGATCTCGCCTGCCTCCATGAGCATCTTGAAGCGCTTGAGCTCGTGCCGCGCCTGGATATTGGGCTCAGCCTGGAAGATCTTGGCAAAGAGCCTGCCAAGGTCACCGCCGGGCGGTTCGTAGCCGATCTCGGCGCTGACCACCGTGCCCCGGTCCGCCGGAGCGTCCTCGAAAGTCACCCG
This sequence comes from Devosia sp. SD17-2, assembly GCF_029201565.1. Classification (GTDB taxonomy): domain Bacteria; phylum Pseudomonadota; class Alphaproteobacteria; order Rhizobiales; family Devosiaceae; genus Devosia. The sequence continues at coordinate 861,740 of NZ_CP104002.1, read as the reverse complement.
GCCCTTGGTCTTGATCTCAGACCCCTCGACCGACTGCCAGCCCAGCACCTCGTTCTCGACCACCTCGACCAGCTCGGTCTCAAGCGTCACATGCTGTCCGACCGGCGCCTTGATGGTCCAGCTTGACCTGTCGCCGGTGACGTCGATCTTCTCGACCGCATGCATGAACTGGGGAAGGTTGGAAAAGTCGCGCCAGAAGGCAAAAAGCTCGTGGCGGGGCCGGTTGATCGTCACGCTGCGCCCGACAATGGCGAGCTCGCCATCCTTGTCGTCGCGCTGCGCCTGCTTGGGGGCGTCGTCCTGCGATGTCTCGCTCGCCATCGGCATGCTCCTGGATAGTGTCGGGGTGTCGATCCGCTGCGTTCTCGACGCGCGTCACGACAGTCAGACAAATCCAATCCATGCTGGTGGTGATAGTTCCTGCCGCTAACCTCGGCTGGAACCACCAATTCTCATTTCGGCCCGCCTCGATGCTAACAGTCTGCTAACCAACTCGCCGCAAATGCCACATGCGGTCAGCTGTAGTCGATGCGCGGATCGACATAGGCGTAGAGCACGTCGACGACGAGATTGATGAGGATGTAGAGGACGAGGATAACGACAATACATCCCTGGATCAGCGGGTAGTCGCGCGTCGAAATCGCCTGGATCAGAAGCCGCCCGAGCCCGGGATAGGTGAACACCGCTTCGGTCACGACCGCACCGCCGATGAAGTTTGCCACCATCAACCCGACAATGGTGATGAACGGCAAAAGCGCATTCCGCATGATGTGGACGCCGACAATTGTATGCTCCGGCAAGCCTTTGGATCGCGCCGTGCGCACATAGTCGGCATTGAGCTCGCTCACCAGCGAGGCCCGCAGGAAGCGCGCCAGAATGCCCGAGACATAGATCCCCAGCGTCAGCGCCGGCATGGCAAGGTTCCGAATCGCCCCGATCGGATCCACCCAGATCGGCACATAGGCTGAGGCCGAGGGTAACCAGCGTAACTGCACGGCAAACAGCAGGATCATCAGAATTCCGAGCCAGAAGGTCGGCACCCCCAGCGCCACCGCGCTCCAGCCGCTCAAGACCCGGTCAATCCACGATCCCGGCCACAAAGCCGAGAGGATCGCCACCGGAATTCCTATCGACAGCGCCACGATCGTCGCTGCCCCCGCCAACTGCAACGTCGCCGGAAGACGCTGTCCGATCAAGGTCATAACTGGCTCACGCCCAAAGATGGACATGCCGAAATTGCCCATCAGCGCCTTGATCAGCCAATCGAAATACTGAACCAGCACCGGCCGATCGAGCCCCAGCTCCGCCGTCACCGCCGCAATCTGCTCCGGCGTCGCATTTTCCCCCACCAAACTGCCAATCGGCCCGCCCGGAACGGCGTAAAGCATGCCCCAGACGCCCAGAGAGGCGATCAAAACCACGGGCAGCAGCTGGGCTAAGCGCCTGATAACAAAGCCGATCATGGCGTGCCCTCCAGTTTGGCCCCAGCCAGCGTCGAGCGCCGGCCCAGCCGATTGTCGAGATAGCGCCCCAGCGTATCGAAGGAGAGGATGGTCAGGGTCAGCACGATCCCCGGCAGCACCGCATAATAAGGCGCCTCATAGAGATAGGACTTTCCAGTCCCCAGCATCTCCCCCCAACTCGGGGTCGGCGGCGGCACCCCGACCCCGAGGAAGGCCAGCGCCGCTTCGAGCAGGATGGCGACCGAACAGAGCACCACCACCTGAACAAGGATCGGGCTCCACGAATTGGGCAGGATGGTGCGGAACATATTGTAGGTAGACGACCCACCAAAGGCTTCCACCGCCGTCACAAAATCGCGTTTCTTGAGCGACAGCACCTGGGCTCTGGTGATGCGCGCAAAGCTCGGAACGCCGGTAATGCCCACCGCTATAAAAGCCGCCATCTGGCTGCGCCCGAACACGGCGATCATCGCCATGGCAAAGAGGATTGCCGGCAAGGCGAGCAGGACGTCGACAAACCGCATCAGCACCGCATCCCGCCAGCCGCCGAAAAACCCGGCTATGAGGCCTATCGGCACCCCGATGGACACGGCGATCAACACCGCCGCCCCAGCCGTCAGCAGCGAGGTGCGCGCCCCGAAGATCACGCGGGAGAGGATATCCCGCCCGAGCTCATCCGTGCCGAACAGGGCCGCACCGGACGGCCCCTCGAGCGAGCGCACCAGATTTTGTTGGAACGGCTTGAGCGGCAGAAATTCTGCCAGCGCTGCCAAAAAGATAAGGACCGCAAGGTATATAACCGCCAGCATCACCCCACGGTGCTGACCGATATCGCCCAAAAGCGCGCGCAGCTTGGTCATGATGCCACCTCCACGCTCTTGCCCACCGGATCGAGCAGAGGCCCGGCATGATGGCAGGCAACGCGGGTTTGCGATTGTCCATAGGGGAGGAATTCAGGCGCCTCAGTCGCGCAGACTGAGGTGGCGCGAAAACAGCGCGGATGAAAAGTGCAGCCGCTGGGCGGCTTGGCCGGATTTGGAATTTCGCCTTCGAGGACAATGCGCCGCCGACTGTCCCGCACCGCCGGATCCGGCACCGGGGCCGCTGATAACAGGCTCTGCGTATAGGGATGCACCGGCCGATCATAGAGCTCGTCCCGCGTGCTCTCCTCGACGATCTTGCCCAGATACATCACCGCCACGCGGTCTGAGATATGCCGGACAACCGAAAGATTGTGGGCAATGAAGAGATAGGCGAGCCCCAGCTCGCGCTGCAATTCCTGAAGCAGGTTGATCACTTGCGCCTGAATGGAGACGTCGAGCGCCGCCACAGGTTCATCGAGGATCAAGAGGCGCGGCCGAAGCGAAAGCGCCCGCGCGATCCCGATACGCTGCCGCTGCCCGCCCGAAAACTCCGATGGCAGGCGGCCCATCATCGTGCGCGACAGACCCACCATGTCAAAGAGCTCGGCAATATGATTTTCGCCGCCAAACTCTTCATAAATCCCATGAATTCGCAGCGGTTCGGCCACGATGTCGGCCACCGGCAGAACCGGATTGAGCGAGGAATATGGGTCCTGAAAAATATACTGCATCTGGCGCCGGGCGAGCCGCATCTCGCCGCGTCCGAGATCCCGGATGCTCTTGCCTTCGAAGGCGATCTTGCCCGATGTTGCCTTGACGAGGCCCATGATCGTCCGTCCGGTCGTCGTCTTGCCGCAACCGGACTCCCCGACGAGGCTCACCGTCTCTCCCGGCCGAACCGACAGACTGACGCCGTCGACCGCCCGCACATGGCCAACTGTTCGTCGCAAGATGCCCTTGCGGATCGGGAAATGGACCTTGAGGTCTTCAACAATCAGCAGCGGCGCCTTGTCGGCGACCGATCCCGGCGCCTCACGCGGCGTAGCGACCACAGCTTCGAGGGCAATCTCCCGAGCAAAGTGGCAGGCCGCCTGCTGTTTCGGCGTCACCGCAACGAGTGCCGGATCCTCGGATTGGCAGATCGGCCGACCCACCCCGAGGCTGCAGCGCGGATGGAAAGTGCAGCCCGTCGGCAGGTCGCTGGGCGTCGGCGGCTGGCCTGGAATGGGCTCCAGCTTGTCCGATTGTCCATCGACCCGCGGAATAGAACGCAGCAGGGCGCGGGTGTAAGGATGGCGCGGCGCGCTGAACAGCTCGCGGACAGGGCCGGTTTCGACAATGCGCCCGCCATACATGACCGCCACGCGATCAGCGACTTCCGCCACCACGCCCAGATCATGGGTGATGAGGATAACCGCGGCCCCGGTTTCAGCCTGGCGGCGGGCCAGAACCGCGAGAACCTGGGCCTGGACAGTAACGTCCAGCGCGGTCGTGGGCTCGTCAGCAATGATCAGATTAGGTTGCCCGGCCATGGCCATGGCGATGACGGCGCGCTGGCGCATACCACCGGAAAACTCGTGCGGATACTGCTGCGCCCGGCCCTCCGGGTCGGCAATATCGACCTCACGCAATAGCGATACCGCCCGCTGCGGCGCTTCGCTCTTTGCCAGCAGCCCGTGTGCGACCTGGCCCTCGGTAATCTGGCGTCCGACCGGCAAAACCGGATTGAGGGTTGTCGATGGGTCCTGGAAGATAAAACCGACATCGCGTCCGCGCATCTGGCGGAGCGTTTCCGGCGCCGCGCCGATCACGTTGGTTTGCCCGATCCTGACGGAGCCGGAAACCCTGGCGGTGGGCGGCAGAAGGCCGGTGACCGCCAAGGAAGTTACGCTTTTCCCCGAGCCGCTCTCGCCAACGATGCAGAGCACCTCATTGGGATAGACATCGAAATCGATCCCGCGCACCACGGGCACCGCACGACCAGACCCAAGAAACTCCACCTTCAGATTGCGAACCGAAAGGACTGGTTCGATGGCAGAGCTGTCTGCTGGCCGCGCGGTACCCGTCATGATTACTCCGTAAAGCCGAGGGTACGAGCAACCAGAAGGTTGTCCATATCCAGGGTGAAGCCATCGAGCTTGGGCGAAGCCACGATCAAGCCGACATCGAAGGTATTGGTCGGAATGGCGAAGGACGCTTCCACCAGCACTTCATTGAGGTTGTCGTAGGCCGCCTTGACGGCGTCCGCCGGGCCCGGCGTGCTCTCGATACGCTTGATCGCCTCGACATAGTCAGAGAACGGATGCGGGTCTTTCAGGACCGGGTTGTTGGCGATGCGATAGATCGAATTGGTCGCCACGCGCGTGGGGAACTTCTGGATATTGCCCACCGCGCCAAAGGTGGTGTGGAAGTCACCCGCCAGTTGCGCGTCGACATATTCAGACCCCTGCCGGATATCGAGTTCGACATTGATCCCGACCTCGGTCAGCGTGCTTTGGAGGATCTGGCTGATCGCCACCGCAGGCTGGTCGGTGCCATAGGTCAGGAGCTTCCAGTCGCTTTGCTGCTCGGGGGTGAGACCACTTTCGGCCAGCAGGGCCTTGGCCTTTTCGATGTCGAACGCGTACGTGTCGGTATAGCTCGCGTCGAACGCCGGGCTGGCTGGAGCCCAGGGAAGGGCCACGGGCTCACCAAGGCCTGCATAGCCAATCTTCAACATGCCTTCGCGATCCATCAGATAGTTGAAGGCCTGACGGAATTTCTGGTTAGTGAAGGGCTCCTTGGTGGCGTTGATACGGAACACCTGCGTTAGCGGACCGGGGCCACGCAGCACCTGATACCCGGCGGCCTCGAGGCGAACCGCACTGCGCGCTGTTCCATTATAGACAATGTCTGCAGCACCGGATTCCAATGCGGCCGAGGCCGATGCGTCGTCGCTGAAGATCGTGAACTCGAGCGTATCGAGGGTCGGCTCGCCGGAACGCCAGTAATTGGGGTTCCTCTTGAGCACGACCGACTGGCCAACGGTTCGGCTGTCGAGAATGTAGGGGCCTGTACCGGCTGGCACGTCTTCGACAGTGTCGATGCCGGCAGCCTCGATCGGAATCATGAACTGCAGGAGATCAAGGATCTGGCGCTCGGGAACCGGCGCATTGAAATTGATCTTGAGCGTGTGCGCGTCCGGTGTTTCCCAGTCCTTGACGATGCCCATGGTGGCGTAGACGTTCTTGCCACGGGCCGGATCGGCCGCCTTGACGAGGGTGGCAGCGACATCAGCCGATGTGAAGGCATTGCCACTCGCGCCGAATGTCACGTCGTCACGCAGCTTTACAGTGACCGATGTACTGTCGTCGGCGATGGCCCATTCGGTGGCGAGGCTGGGGATCGCTTCGCCCTCGGGCGTATATTCCACCAGGCTGTCATAGAGGTTCTTGATCAGGAAGAAATTCACTGTCGAGAACTGCTGGGGATCGAAATTGGTCATGTCGGCCAGGATGGCGACCCTGAGCGGCCCGCCCTTGAGTTCCTGGGCAAAGGCGGCTGTTGGCGCCAGGCCGGTTGTGATGGCGAGCGGCATGGCTGCGGTCAGCAGCGCAGCGCCCAGAAGCCGGAGTGGTCTGATCAGTCTCTTCTTCACGGTAGTGTCTCCCATGGTCTTCAAAAAGAAAAATGAGGCACGTAACGAACTAGACGAAACGATGTGACGGTGCGGCGCCCCCTCCCCCCGGCATCGTTGAGACGGCACGCCAGTCCGCGACTGGATCGAGCGGATAGATAGGTCGCGGAATGCGCTTCCACGGCAGGGTAAAAACGTCGGACTGTCCCGGCCCGGGCGTGTCTGCCCGGATGACGCAGCTGGCAATCTTGGAAAAATACTGGAAGTTGGAGGCGGTCTTGAGCACCGCAATCCCATAATCGCGCGGGTCGACCCCAAAGGCCTCATAGAGCTCGGGCAGATTGCCGGCGAGGCCACGCAGCTCGGTGATCATCATGGTGACCGGGCCGACATCGAAAATGACGGCAACACCAAGGTCGATCTCGCCGTGGTGCCCCTCCACGATATTGAGCCGCCCGCCGCCGACCTTTCGAACAGTTCCGGTGACCGTGATGGGCGTAAAGAACTCCGGCGCCGCATCGCCGCCGAGATCGATGGTGACCTGCGCGCCTTCTCCAGCGTCTGCCAATTGGCGGGCCGCCCTCGGAGAGATCATCGGAATTAAAATGGGCTTCTTGGTGCCCAGACGAAGCACGGCTTCCAGGATGACATTGCTGTCGCCGGCAGCCCCACCGAACACCGTGTCTCCGGTGTCAGACAGGACGACGAATCCATCGGTTTCAGCGTCGGCCATCACGACCGCTGCATCGACGTCCACGGCCTCCCGTTCCTGGAATGCGTCGCGCAGGGACCAGCAGAGATCGGCGAGTTCGTCGGCGAGCTCCTCTGCCAGCGCCTGGTCGTTGTCGGTGACCACGACCGTCGACCAGCCCCCCTCCGCCACGTCGAGCCAGGGCTGCATCGGATAGTTTGACGCCTGCAGAACCCTTTTGTCCGCTTCCATGGCGCGGGCCCGGTCGAACCAGATCTTCATCGGCCCGTGGGCGGTGAGAAACTTTTCCTGGTGCGACACCAGCGGGATTTTCCGCCATGCCGTGGTTGGCCTGAGGTTCTCGGAAATGATCTTGAGCAGAAGCTCGGTGCCGATCACCCCGGTATCGAAGACGTCGTGAGGCTGCGTCCGATGCCCAACGATGGCATCGACGTTGTCGATGATCTGCTGAGTGATATTGGCGTGATGGTCGAGCCCCAGGACGATCGGGACATCTGGACCGAGGATTTTCCGGCATAGCGCCGCCTGCGCGCCCTCGACGTCGTCGAGATCTTCGGCCGCACAGGCGCCGTGCAGCTGCAGCGCCAGCCCGTCGATCTGACCGGCCGCAGCAAGCCCCGCCTCGATCTTGCGCTGGAAATGCTCGAAAGCGTCATTGGTGATGCGCCCGCCGGCGCACGACCAGGCCCGGATGATTGGGACCACCTCGATGTCGAGCTTGGAGTCGGCGATTGCCTGGAAAAAGCCGCCGATCTGACCGGAGGCCGTCATGCGATCGGTGATCTCCTGGCCTTCGAATATGCCGAAGGACTCGTAGTCCTTCAGCGTCGTCGGCTGCGGATTAAAGTCGTTCGTCTCTTGGCCGATATAGATGACGGCGATGCGCATACGACTCCCCTCGCTGGCCAGCGACAAGCGTCGCCGGACCCATCGACCCCAAATTCCAATCATCAGATTGTGCCGGATCACCGGCTGTATTGCGGCACCTCCCTCAAGGCGCCACAACTTCCCTCCATCGCAGGCTATGGACGCTCCTGTGGGGCGTCAATCACGCCGTGTTCCACCTCAAGAAACAACTGCAACCTCTCCGGCAGCCCATTTCCATCCCAGCCCGACGGTCCCTTGCACCGGCGCTACAGAAGCGGATTGCGATCCAGCGGCGCGATCGGGCGACGCAGTTTTGTATAGGCGATCTTGCGTGGATCGCTCGGAAAGGCCCCCCCCGTATCGAGATAATGAATGGCCGCGGCAATCTTGGAAAACGCCGCGTAGAAATGATTGGAGGACTTCACCACCACCATCTTTTTTTGCCCCAGGTCGATCCCGAGATTGGTGAAAGCCGGAGGGCTGAATGTCTGGGCGCGACCGGTCACGAGCACAATATCGACATTGCCGATGCTGATCGCAGCCGCGGGCCCGAGAGAGACCCAGCTCTGCTCGAAAGGGATCAGCAGGTCGTCGCTCACGGCCTTGATGAAGACATGGGCATCAATGGGTGTGCCCGAAGTTTCCGCAACCTTGCCGCAAAAACGCAGGCGGATGGTTTCGCCTGCCCCGGCCGCGCGACAAAATTGCACGGCTACCGGGTCCCACAGCGCGCCAATGGCCGAGGGAATTTCCGGATGCGCGAGCAGCTCGCGGACCATGACAGACGAATCCCCGGCAACGCCGCCGCCGGGACTATCCCAACGGTCGGCGAAGACGATCGGCTGGCTCGGCTCCCGCAGGGCCTGCGCCACAGCTTCTGCCGGCTTGAAATGCGGCGGAGAGGATGAGCCAGGCGGCCAGGCGAGGATTTCACGCCCCAGAGATTCCGCCAGCGCCTTGGCCTTGCCACGGTTCGCCTCGCCATCGGCAACCACGAAAACCTTGCAGCCAACATCAGGCACGTCAGCCGGCGTGAACCCGTGCGTCACTGAAATCGAGAGGATCCCGTCCTTGCCCTCCATGGCGAGGAGACGGTCGACAAAGCTGCGGCCAGGCTCGCGACTGGTCATGAAGCTCGAGACCAGCGAGCGCATGTCGAACACTTCGGTGACGGGGTGAATCTCACCGCGCGCGGCCCGCAGGCAGAGCTCCATCAAATCCTCTGCGCGCGCCAGAAAATCGGTATGCGGGAATTCCTTGAACGCGACTAGAATGTCAGCGCTATCGACCCGCAGGCGCGTCAGATGATGGTGCATGTCGAGCTCGGCGCCAATCACCACATCGGGCCCCACGATTTCGCGCGTACGAGCCAGAAGATCGCCCTCTGGATCGTCATAGCCCCGCGCAACCATGGCGCCGTGAAGGCCATAGATAACGATATCGACGGGCATGGCTGCCCGGAGCTGATCGAGGATTTCATCGCGGAGGCTTTCATAGGCCTCTCGTGAAATAAGACCCGCCGGCTCGGCCCAGGTCGCTGTGCCCTCGATCAGCGTAAAGCCATCTGTCTTGGCCCTCCGCCGCGCTGCCACCATCGGGCCCGAACACAGGGTTGGCGTATCCGGATGGGTCCCGGGAGGACAATAGAAGGCTGTTTCGAAGCCGCTGCGATCCGTAAAAATAGGCGAGAACGTGTTGGTCTCGGTTGCCAAAGATGCTGCGAAAACGCGCATAAATCCCCCAAAGCCTCCAGGCGATAGCGATTGTTCCACCCAACGGAACAATCGGAAGTTCTGCTCTTTCCCAAATCTAAGTAGGCTTTAAATGCCACTGTCAATGGCAATAATATACGAGATACTCGCAAGTATTATTGAATTGAAATTTTATCGATTCCGCCGCCAGGCACGTACTGGTACCGGACTCGACTACATTTACACACGCCAGCTTCCAGCAATATAGCCTAGTTCACGACGCACTCGCCGCAAGAAGTTCACTGCGCCGCGCTCTGACTACTTGAGAACGGAAACGGACATGACAAAGACAATTCTCATTGCAGCCCTGTTCCATGAGACCCATTCTTTTGTCGAGCAGGGGACTTTCTTGTCCGACTTTTCGATCAGGCGCGGCGCTGAGCTTCTCGCCAGACGCGGCGACGCGTCGACGATTGACGGGTTTCTGGAGGTCGCTGACGAGGAGGAATGGACCGTCATTCCGGTCAATGATTACCACGCTGCGCCCGCAGGACCTGTGGATCACGCGGTGTTTGTCCAATTCACCAATGAGTTGTTGACGGCGCTGCGCCAGAGCCTCGCCAGTGGTCCGCTTGATGGCATCTGGCTGTCCTTGCATGGCGCTCATGTCACCACCCAAAGCGTGGACGTGGAAGGCGACCTGCTGCGGATGATCCGCGCCGTTCCGGGTGCAGAGAACCTGCCGATCTTCGGCGTCTTCGATCTTCATGCCAATTTCACCGAGCTGATGTCGGAAGGCGCAAATTGCCTCGTGGCCTATCGGGAGAATCCGCATACCGACAGCCGGGACATGGCCGTGCTGTCGGCCCGGCTGCTCGCCCGCAGCCTTGCCGAGGGCGTGTTGCCACGCATGTATACGCGCAACGCCCCCGTCATGTGGGCACCACCCGGCACGGGCACAGCTGACCGCCCCATGAAGGATCTTGAAGCGCTCGCCCGCCAGATCGAGGGGGAGGGCAATGGCATATGGATCGCCAATGTCATCGGCGGCTACTCCTTTTCAGACGTGCCGTCGGCCGGTGTCGCCTTTTCCGTTGCAACGACCGGCTCCACGGAAGATGCAATGGATGCCCTGGACCGGCTCGAAAGACTCGCCATTGACCTGCGGGAACTGGGGCAGCCGCCCGAATGGGACCTTGATGAAGCGGTGCTCGAGATCAAGTCCAAGAGCAACGTCGGCGGCCCCTATCTGATTGTGGAGCCGTCAGACAATATCGGCGGCGGGGCACCGGGCGACGACACGGCCGTTCTGCGTGCCTTCCTTCGCCATGGCATCACAAATGCAGCCGTTGCGATTGCCGATGCGGAGGCAGTTGCCGCGCTTGCCGACGCGCAGCCAGGCGAGAAGGTGAAGCTCACGATCGGCGGCAAGGGCAGCGCGCTTGGCGCCGGCCCCCTCGAAGTTGAAGGCATTTTTCTGCGCAGAAGCGACGGCAAATATGTGCTTGAGGATCGGAACAGCCACATCGTGGCCTCGCGCGGCGTTAATATCGACATGGGCCCATCGGCCGTCATCGAGGTCGCCGGCGTGACCATCCTGCTGAGTTCGGACCGCATGGCGCCCGCAGACCTGGGACAATTGCGTTCTCAGGGCATTATCCCCGAGACGCTGAAGGCCGTCGGCATCAAGGCCGCCGTCCAGCATCGCCGGGCCTATGACAAGATCATGCGTGGGTCGTACACGGTTTCGACCCCGGGCCCATGCACCAGCAAGATCACCACCCTGCCCTACAAGCGTCTCCGCCCGAACGTATTTCCCTTCGACGCCTGACGCTTGGAAATGGTCGCCCTGTCGGCGCTTACGAGACGTTCCGGATCGAGCCGCGCTCGATGACGGGCATGGCCAGCATGGCACCGCTTTGGGGGTTGGGCTGCAACAAAAGCTCGACCGCTGCCCGACCCATCTCCTCATGCGGCAGCGCGATAGTGGTCAGTCCCGGCCGCAGATAGGACGCTATCTCGTCGTTGTCGAAAGAGACGATCGAGACATCGCCGGGCACGCTCAGCCCGGCTTCCGCCAGCGCCTGATAGGCGCCAAAGGCCAGTCGGTCATTGAGGCAGAGAATGGCTTGTGGCCGCCTTCGCGACAGAAGCTCCGTCGACAGCGTGTAGCCGTGGTTCGGCTCCCAGTCCCAGCAGCTGAGTTCTTCCGTGAACCGAAGACCCGCGTCACTCATCGCGTCCCTTATGCCGGCCAGTCGCCGCGTGATCATCTCCGAGCGGAACATGCCCTCTTCCGCCTCGGCATTGTGCCCCAGAAGCACGATATCGCGGTCGATGCCCGCTTCGAGCAACAACCGCACCGCGTCGCGTCCGCCCCGGTATTCATCCGGAAGCACCGATAGCGGGAAACGGGCACTGGTCCCGTTCAGCATCACCACCGGCGCATTTAGCACCACATCGGGCACGAACACTTCGCGCGCCCGCATCGCGGCGAAGATCAACCCGTCCACCTGGCGGTCGAGCGCTGCCTGCACCGCCTTGATCTCGCGCGCCGGGTCCCCTCCGGTTTCGAGCACCAGCATCACATATTTCGCTTCTTCGGCAGCGGCCAGCGCACCGCGGATAAGGCCACTCGCGAAGCGCGTGGTCGCGACATAATCCGAGATGAAGGCAATCGAGCGCGTCTTGTCGGTACGGAGCGCCCGGGCCGCGACATTGGGCCGATAACCGAGGTTCGCCGCTGCGGCATGCACCTTGTCATGGGCCTCGGCGGAAAGCCTTGTGTCGGTCTTGCCTGTCAGGATCATCGACGCAGCCGTCGTGGACAGGCCGGCGAGCCGGGCAACATCGGCCAATGTGACACGCTTCTTAGGCAAACGGCTTCGCTCCTCTGTCTGGCCGGCCAGACTCCCGCATCTGGGATAACCACGCCCGTGCGGCTTGACAATGGTCGAGCATCGTAGCATTTGCTAAATGGTTTTAGCAGGGGGGGGAAATGGCTTTCAACCGTCCGGATCATTGGGTTTGGGATTTTTGGCTCGCCGATGACGGCGACCGCTTCCACCTCTTTTATCTCCATGCCCCCAAGTCGCTGGGCAATCCCGATCTGCGTCACCGCAATGCACGTATCGGTCATGCAACCTCAACCGACCTGACCAATTGGACGGACCACGGCCTGGCGTTTGACGCAGGTGCGTCCGGCAGTTTCGACGGCAGCGCCACCTGGACCGGGTCCATCATCCGCGACGACAATGGCCTATGGCGCATGTTTTACACTGGCTCGCGCTTCCTCTCGTCCGACAGCGCAGCCAATATCGAAACCATCGGCGTTGCCACCTCGCCCGATCTGTTCACCTGGACCAAGCAGCCCGGCCCGATCTGTGTGGCGGATCCGGCGCTTTATGAAACGCTCGGCACCTCGAGCTGGCCCGAAGAGGCCTGGCGCGATCCCTGGGTTTTCCGTAATCCGGGCGACGACACATGGCACATGCTGATCACCGCTCGCGCCAAGACGGGCACGGAACCTGATCGCGGCGTCATGGCCTATGTCACATCGCCCGATCTCGACACCTGGACCGTCCAGCCTGCACTGAGCGCAACCGGCTCGGGCTTTGCCCATCTCGAAGTCTTTCAGGTCATCGAGATCAACGGCCAGAACCACCTTATTTTCTGCTGCGATACGCCAAAACTCTGTAGGCCGCGCATGGGTGAAGAGGGCGGTGTGTGGAGCCTGCCCGTCGGCGCGATGCCCGGCGCTGTCGACTTCTCCAACGCGCGCCTTCTGGTCGATGAGCGGCTCTACGCCGGCCGCATCGCCAAGGACCGCGACGGCAAGCCATTTCTGTTGGCGTTCAATAATGTCACCGAAGACGGTGAGTTCATGGGCGGGGTCAGCGATCCGATCCCGGTACATGTCGGACCCGATGGCTACCTCGCGGTGGAGGGATAACGATGTCCATTGAAATCCAGGGGCACGTTCAGCCCGGTTTCGAGCCGGTGGCTGAAGCCTTCCAAAACGCCTTCGCCGATCGCCCGCAGATGGGAGCGAGCCTCCATATCGTTCGGGGCGGCGAGACCGTGGCCGACCTCTGGGGGGGCGTAGCTGACGCGCGTGACGGCCGTCTTTGGGAAAAGGACACACCGACCACGATCTTCTCCTGCACCAAGGGGCTGGTCTCGATCCTCGCCGCCAGGCTGGTGGAAGAAGGTCGCCTCGATTACCGGGCACCTGTCGCGCAGTACTGGCCTGAATTTGCCGCCGCCGGCAAAGAAAACGTCACTGTCGGCGAGGCGCTGTCGCATCAGGCTGGACTCTCCGCACCGCGTGCCGATCTCAGCGAAGACGACATCGTCGACTGGGATCGCGTCGTCTCCGTCCTCGCCGCGCAGGAGCCGCTTTGGACGCTTGGTACGGGCTATCAATATCACGCCCTGACCCACGGCTGGGTCGCCGGCGAAATAGTCCGCAGGGTCACCGGCAAGTCTGTCGGGACCTATTTTCGCGAGCTGATCACCGCGCCACTTGGCGTCGATGCGTGGATCGGCCTGCCGGACGAACACGCGAAACGGCCAGCGCATATCCGCGTCAGCCAGCCGCTGCAGAACCTTTGGGCAGAAGAGGCCAAGAAGACCGCGCCGAACTGGCCTTATAAGGCCATGACGCTGGGCCATGCGCTGCCTGTAGATCTCGTCAGCGAAACCGGCGGTTTCAACGCCGCGCGTATTCGCGCAGCAGAAATCCCCGGCGCGGGCGGCATCGCCTCGGCAGAGGCGCTGGCCACCATATGGTCCGCCGTTGTCGCGCCCACGCGCGGCGTGCGCCTCCTTAATGCCGCTACCATTGGCGATGCGACCCGCGCCCAGAGCCAGGGGAAGCCCGTTTTCGGCGGTGACCCGCCTTACTCCCGCTGGGGCTATGGCTTCCAGCTTGATTCCGAAGCGCGGCGCTATCTTGGCGACGCCTGTTTCGGCCATGATGGCGCTGGTGGACAGGTCGGCTTTGCCGACCCCACCCGCCAGATCGGATTCGGCTTTGTCACCAATTGGATGATGGGGCCGGAGGATCAGCGTGCGACCGAGATTATCTCGGCCCTGCGCTCGATCGTCTAAGTCATCCGTTGCGCGCATTCGGCCATATTGACAGCGTCGAGTGCTCGTGCGCTAAATCCATTTAGCAGACGGAAATATCCACTGCATCTACCCCTTGGAGGAGGTAACCGTGAGAAAACAGTCCCGCCACGCCCTGCGCATTGCCGCACTGACCTTGTCGGTTGCTGCGACTGCCGGCACCGCGCTGGCCGCACCGAGCTGCGGCCCAGACCCGGTCGTACTCAATTCATATTTTGAAACCGGCTTCCCGCTGCCCACGCGCCTGGCCGAAGAATTCACCAAGCAGTTCCCCAATGTCACCTTTGACATCAAGGAAGACCAGTTCGCCAATATGATGGAGAACTCGCCGCGCATCCTGTCCGAGCCGAACGCTCCGGACCTGATCCGCCTGCCCTCGTTGACCGACCTCGTCGCCAACAATCTGCTCAAGAATCTCGACGGTTACTTCGACGAATTCGGCTGGGACAAGTTCCCCGCTGGCCAGCTGGTGCAGCTGCGCGTTGAAGACGGCGGCCGCCCGCGCGGCACGGGCTCGCTCTACGCCATGGGCCTCAATTACTCGATGACCGGCGTGTTCTATAACAAGGAACTGGCGGCCCAGATCGGCATGACCGAAGCGCCCAAGACCCTTGCCGAACTCGACGCGCTGATGTCCAAGGCCAAGGAAGCCGGCATTCAGCCGATCATGCAGTTCAATAAGGGCACGGGCGGCCTCGCCTTCCCGCTGCAGAACCTGATGGGCTCCTATGGTGCGCCCGAGCCGATCAACGACTGGATCTTCCAGAAGGACGGCGCCACCATCAACACCGCTGACAACCTCAAGGCTGCCGAGCACCTCGAAGGTTGGATCAAGTCCGGCTTCTTCCCCTCCGATGCCAACGCCATCGAATATTTCCAGATGATGAGCCGTTTCATGGGGGGCGAAGGCCTCTTCATGTTCAACGGTGACTGGGAATCCGGCAATTTTGACAGCAATGCTGCCGGCAAGTACGGCTTCTTCATCATGCCGCCGCTGGAAGAGGGTGGCCGTCATGCTTCCATGTCCGCACCGCTGACCTTCGGTATCGGCGCCAATGCCAACAATGCCGATTGCGCTGCCTTCTTCCTGGATTGGGTTGCCACCAATGATGAAGCCCGCAAGATCAACGTTGCGGTGGGCGGTTCCAACCCGGGCGGCCCGGCCGATCTGGCCATCCCGGCTGTTGAACCCGGCTCGGTGACCGAAGCCTCGCTCGCCGCTGGCGCGACCCTTGCCCAGGACAATGGCGCGATGGACTTCATCGCCAACGCCACCGGCGCTATCTTCGCCGCGGGCTGGACCCCGGAACTGCAGAAGATGGTTGGCGGCCAGCAGAATGCCCAGGGCCTGCTCGACGCCGTCCAGCGCGAATACGAGACCCAGCTGTCCCGCTGATCGGGATCTGCTGCGCGACACGAACAGAGTGAAGGTGAACTAGACACATGTCCTCGACACCTGCCGCGCAGCGGCAAGAACAGCGGCTCCCCCAGTCCCGGGGGAGCCGCAAGTCCAGAAGGGCGGCCTGGCTCTTTGTTGCCCCCGCCTTCGCCTTTTACGCAGCCTTCGTGCTCGTACCACTGGCCATGAGCTTTTACTACTCGTTCCTGCGCTGGGACGGGATCGGCGAGGCGCGTTTCCACGGCCTCACCAACTACATCACAGTCCTGACCGACCCCAAGCTGCTGCAGATCATCGGCAATGCCTTCCAGCTCGTGGGCTATTTCACCATCATTCCGGTCGTGCTGGGACTGGCGGTCGCGTCCGTCATCCGCGGCCATATGGCGGGGCCGTTCGGCACCGCGACCCGCACCATTCTGTTCCTGCCCCAGGTCATTCCGCTGGTTGCCGCCGGCATCGCCTGGAGCTGGATGTTCGCCAATACCGGTGTCGTCAATCAGGGCCTGCGTGCCGTCGGTCTCTCCGACTGGGCGCGCGGCTGGCTGGGCGACTTCGTCTGGGCCCTGCCCGCTGTCGGCATCATCGGTGCATGGGTCTTGCTCGGCCTCTGCACCATGCTGCTTGTCACCGGCATCACCAAGATCGACCCGAGCCTCTATGAGGCCGCCCGTCTCGACGGCGCGCGCCCTTGGCATGAATTCCGTTACATCACCCTGCCCGGTCTTCGTCAGGAAATCGCCGTCTGCGTGACCCTCACCGTCATCTCGGCGCTGGCGAGCTTTGACATCGTCTACATCGCCACCCAGGGCGGTCCGGGCATTACGACCATGGTGCCCGGGCTCGAGATCTATCGCCTCGCCTTTGCCCATCGTCAGGTTGGCCTCGCCTCGGCGCTGGCCATTGTCCTGATGATCCTGGTGCTGATCTCCATCGCACCGGTCCAGTGGTTCGCTCGGGAAAAGAAATGACACTGCCGCGTCCAAACACACTCGTCGCGCGGGGTCTCATCATCATCCTGATGATCCTGACCCTGCTGCCCTTCCTCTCCATGCTCTCGGCCGCGCTGGCGCCGCAGGGCACCTATCCCAATGGCCTGCAATGGCCGGCAGACCCGCAATGGGGCAATTTCGTCCGTGCCTTCGAAGTCGCTAAAATGGACCAACTGCTCATCTCGAGCGGGCTGATCGTTCTAGGCGTGGTACCGATCTCCGTGCTTCTGGCCACCATGGCGGGCTATGGCTTGGCCAAGCTCACCACCAATAAATACAAGTGGCTCTACCTGATCTTCGTCTTCGGCCTGACGCTGCCTTTCGAGGCGGTGATCACGCCGCTTTATTACGAAGTGCGGGCCATGGGCCTCCTCAACACCCGCTTTGCAATCATCCTGCCGCTGATCGGCCTCTACATGCCCTTTGGCGTCTACTGGATGCGCGCGCACTTCCTCAACGTGCCGCACGACCTCACCGAAGCGGCCCAGCTCGACGGCGCCACACGCTGGCGGGAATTCTGGTATGTGCAGGTGCCCTTGGCCCGTCCGGCCATCATGTCGCTGACCATCCTGCTTTTCCTCTGGACCTGGAACCAGTTCCTGCTGCCCGTGGTCTTGGTGCAGGACCCGATGCAGCGCACCATGGCGGGTGCCCTCGGCGCCTTCCAGGGCCAGTGGGGCACCGATATTCCGCTGCTCTGCGCCGGCGCGCTGCTCATCCTCACGCCGACCATCATCATTTTCCTCATGTTCCAACGCCAGTTCGTCGCCGCCCTGATGCAGGGCGCGGTGAAGGGCTAAAGGAGTTTCTTCCATGGCTGGCCTGACCATCCGCTCCGTCCGCAAGAATTACGGCCCAGTGCCTGTCATCAAAGGCGTCGACCTCGACATCGCCCATGGTGAGTTTGTCGTCTTCGTCGGGCCATCAGGCTGCGGAAAGTCCACCTTGCTGCGCATGATTGCCGGGCTTGAGGACATCACCGAAGGTACGATCGCCATAGGCGACCGCGTCGTCAACGACGTCGAGCCGCGTGACCGTGGCGTCGCCATGGTGTTCCAGTCCTACGCGCTCTATCCCCATATGAGCGTTTACGACAATGTCGGTTTTGGGCTCAAAATGGCTGGCACGGCCAAGGATGTGCGCGACGCCAAGATCCGCGAAGCGGCCCGCATCCTGCAGATGGAGCACCTGCTCGATCGCAAGCCTGCCCAGCTCTCCGGCGGCCAGCGCCAGCGCGTCGCCATCGGCCGCGCCATCGTGCGCCAGCCTGACGTCTTCCTCTTCGACGAACCCCTGTCGAACCTTGACGCAGCCCTTCGCGGGGACATGCGGATGGAACTGGCGCGCCTGCACAAGGATCTCGACGCTACCATGATCTATGTGACCCATGATCAGGTGGAGGCCATGACGCTGGCCGACAAGATCGTGGTGCTCGATGCCGGCGTCGTCCAGCAGGTCGGCTCCCCGCTCGAGCTTTATAACAAGCCCGCCAATCTCTTTGTCGCCGGCTTTATTGGCGCTCCAAACATGAACCTTGTTCCTGGCAAGATCGAAGAGGTCGGCAACGGCCTCGTCACGGTCGCACTTGGCACCACAAAGGTTGAAGTCGCCACTGAAGGCATCGCGTCGGTCGCTGCTGGCGATGCGGTTACCCTCGGCGTGCGCCCGCATGCTCTCGTGTCCGACGCAAATGGTCCGCTCAAGGGCATCGTTCAGCTCATCGAGCAACTCGGTAACGAAACGGTCGTCCGCGTGAAACTGGCTGAAGGCGGGGAAATTACCGCCGTCCTGCCCGGTCAGTCGGGACACTCCGCTGGCGCCCCGATCTCCCTCGCCTTCGATCCGGCTGCCGCCCACCTGTTCGGAAGCGACCGCCACCGCATCGGCTAAATAACGCGGCACTTGGCGCCACCTCTAGATAACGCCCGATCCCCGGATCGGGCGTTATCATTTGGGCACAAGCCCCTCCGAATGTATGGCCGGCGTACAACGCCTCAGAAGGGCCACCACGAGGCCTGGGCACCGCCGGACCCACGCGCGACACCGCAGAGGCCCCCAACAGCCGCTGAGTGCCCCTGCTGGGGCGTGGATCATCATGCTGTGGCGATCAGCCTACGCTCTTGGCGCGCGATGAGTCCAACCCAACACGACAGGGCGAGATGCCCGAGGGCAACACTGCCCTGCAGGCAAAGCGATCATTGATTATGTTGGGAAAAATTGAATTTCTACACTGAAAGGTAGAAATGGCGCGCCCGGAACGATTCGAACGTCCGACCCCCAGATTCGTAGTCTGGTGCTCTATCCAGCTGAGCTACGGGCGCGCATGCCGCTTTTTCGCGGCGTTTGCTGGGGGAGAGCAATCTCTCCGTCCAACGAGGCAACCCATTACATTGGTGTTTTCCGCATTGCAAGCGGCAGCGACAGCTTTTTGCCGTCAATGTCTCATTGGCTGTGAATATCCACAGGCAAGACCAATTCGAAGCGGGTTCCGCCCTCTTCAGGGTCAACATGGCGCAGCTGGCCGCCGTTGGCCTCGGTCAATTCGCGTGCAATCGCAAGGCCTAGGCCAGTTCCGCCGGCGCGGGCCGATCCTTCGAAGGCGACAAAAAGATTGTCGCGGGCGCGTGGCGGCAGCCCCGGGCCGTTATCTGTGACCCACACGTTAACGTCAGCGCCGACCAGATGCGAAGTGACGACTATCTGCGCGCCCGCACGCTGCGGCGCGGCTTCCAGCGCCTCGCGGGCGTTCTTGAGCAGATTGACGAAGACCCGCCCCATCTGCCCCGCATCGATGAGAACAACGACATCCTCGGCAATGGCATTGTCGAAACTGATATCGGGGTGTCCGGCGACCCGGGCCTCAAAAGCTGCGTCCTCGACGAGGCCACGCAGGGCGACGGGTGCCAGCACCGGCACGCTTGCCGCTTCGCGCCCATAGTCGAGCACTGACTGGGCAAAGCCGATGGCCTTGTCGAGCGTGGTGACGAGCCGCGGAGCGAGGCGCTGCACTTTGGGATCATCGAGCGTCGCCACCTGATCGGAAAGCAATTGCGCCGAAGTGAGCGTATTGCGCAGATCGTGATTGATCTTGGCGACGGCGAGGCCGAGGTCAGCCAGATGGCGCTGCTGGCGCAGCATGGAGAACAATTCCCCTTCCATGGCCGAGAGCTCGCGTTCAAGCACGCCGATCTCGTCCCGCCGCGTCGTGGCGCTGAGGATGAGCGAGGCATTCTCGGGGGCCTGCCGGAAACTCAATATGTTTCGCGTCAGTCGCTGGATCGGTAAAATGAAGAGCTGGCTGACCAGCATATAGAGCGCAAAGGCCGTCACGGCGGCGATGCCGAGCGAGACCAGAAGGATATTGCGCGAATAGTCGATCATGTCCCGCCGCAGCTGCGTCTCGGGCATAAGAATCTCGACGAGACTTTCGTCAATGTCCCCCTCCCCGATGATTCGAAGCGTTCGCCCGGGCCCGGCCAGCAGCGTGTCGATGGCGCCGACCATCAGGCTGCCGATATCGCGCTGGCGCATGTCGGCGGTCACGACGACTTCGGGCGACACCGGCTCGGCCAGCTCGATGAGCTGGCTCTGGCCGGCACGGCGATAGACGATGGCGTCCGCCCCGGCGGAGGTCAGCAGGCGGTCGGTCAGGCTGCGCGGCAGGGCCATTACGTCGGGCACGGCGTCCAGCACACGTGCGGCCACGACACCCACACGCAGCCGATCATCGAGCCAGGTAGCGCGGAACATGGCGAGGGATGGGAGGTAGATCACGATCTCGACGAGAAAGATGACAGCAATGATCGCGGCTATCAGCTTGTTGGACAGGCTGGAAAGACGAACGGTACTGGCACGGGATTCGTCGGACATCGTGATTCGATATTAAGCCAAGCGCCTCTGCCGGTCACCCCTCCGCCACGCCTAGCGCGTAATGAGAGACCGAACGGCTCGCCGGAGCTTCAGGGAGGGGGAAGGGGGGCGCGGTGGGAGCGCCTCATCGGCCAGCTCCTGCAGCGCGGCAGCAAGGCTCGGACGCGGCACGGGCATGGCTGCAAGCCCCCTGAGGCCAATACGCCTGTGCATGGCGAGCCCCACGAGCCCGGCAAGCTCACCGGCATCGGGCGCCACGATGACTGCGCCCACGATCTGCTCATTCTTTTCGATAGCGAGTTTGACAAGGCCCCGGCGCTGCCCCCGCGCCGCCATCAGGGCATTCTCACCCAGATTGGCCCGCAGCAGCTGACGGCCGATGGTCTTTTTGTTCGACCCCGCGGCCATGGCTCCCAACTGGGCCAACGCCGGTTCCGTACCGACAATGCGCGGCACGATCGGCGTCGTCCCTGATCCACCGTGAACCAGAGCTTCCACCACGGCCCGGCCATGCGCGAGGGCTGCGGGGAATTGCTCCATACCAGCGGCGGGACCAACAAGGCGCACGGCGGGATTTGAGGTCTGGCCCAGAGGACCATGAACCAGTCCCGTGTCTTCTCCCTTGCGCGGACGGAGCCGCGCCTTGGCGAGATCCAGCGCCCGCCAGTCGACCGCACGACCCTCGGCCAAGAGAATATGGGAGACGTCGAGTGCCTCGGTCTCACCTTCAGCAGTTTCAACGAGCACGCCCGTGCCCTGGGCGCGCGGCACGATCTTTGCGACGCGGCTGCCAGCCAGAATACGCACGCCTTCGCCCTCGAGGCTGCGCAACAGGATATTGACCCCCTCCCGATCAAAGCCGGGCAAAGCTTCGCCCTGCGTCACCAGAGTGACTTCGGCACCAAGACGACGCTGGAGCTGGGCCATTTCGACAGCCGCCTCGCCGCCGCCGATGACCACCAGATGGGTCAGCTTACGGGTATTGTCGAGAATGGAATCGAGCGTGAAGGCGGGGACGCGATCAATGCCCTCAAGCTCGGGCACGATGGCCGTCGAGCCGCAGGCGAGAATTGTCGCACCTGGCTTTATAAGCGTGTCACCGATCTGAAGGGCGCGTGGACCGGCAAATTGGACATCACCGCGAAGGACCTCTATTCCCTTCGCGGTCAGTATGACGTCATCGTGCTCGATCCCCTGATGGCCAACGACGGCTTCGACCCGCTCGGCGACAGCCTTGAGCGCCGGCTTGCGGGGCTCCGGCAGCCCCATCGAGGCGGATCGGCGGAGGGTTTCGGCCATGGCTGCACTGGCGGAAAGAGCCGCAAGCCTTAGCGCAGACTGGTCTTGATCCCCCTGCTCGCCCCCTTCCCGGCCGGCCAGCACGACACTGGCTCCGAGACGGCGAGCATGGAGGGCAAGAGCGATGCCAAGGGCACCGGCACCCACAATGCACAGGTCAGGAGATTGGGACACGAGGCAAATCCGCCGCAGGCACTGAAGAAGGTAATCGTTATGGTGGCATATCGATTGATTGACAACAGGGCGGAAACCTTGCCCTTTCCCCCCGCTGCCGCGTTGACTTGATGCCGGCTTTTCCCTATAGACCCCTCGACCGAAGTCGACGTGGCCTGCGCCCGTTGACCAAACGAATTTTTCTGCGTCCCGCAGTGCCCAAGAAGAGGAACCGTGCTCTGCGCGGTCTGAAGTCATGAAGCGTACTTATCAGCCCAGCAAGCTCGTCCGCGCTCGCCGTCACGGTTTCCGCGCCCGTATGGCCACCAAGGACGGCCGTGCGATTCTCAACCGTCGTCGTCGCGACGGCCGCAAGAAGCTCTCGGCTTAAGGATTTTGGCCGGATGACGGCCGAACTCCCGATCCAATCTGTGAAATTGCGCCGCCTGAAGCGGCGCTCGCAATTTCTGAAGGCTGCCCGGGGCAATCGCGCCGGGCGGTCTGCATTTGGACTGCAGGCAATTCCGGCCCAGGATGACGACGCAGGCGTAGGCTTCACCGTCACCAAGAAAGTCGGCAACTCCCCCGAGCGAAACCGCATGAAGCGCCGCCTGCGCGCGGCTGCGGCAGCCTGCGCCGGTGACTTTGTGCCCGGCAATGATTATGTGCTCGTGGCGCGGCGTGAGGCGCTGAGCCAGCCTTTCGCCAAGATGGTCGCCGATCTGGGCGACCTGATTATCCGCGTGCATGACGAGAAGGCGGGGAATAACCGCTCCCATACCGGCCGTGGCCAACGGAACCTCAGACCATGAATTCTGACAATCGCAATGTCATCCTAGCCGTCGTGCTGAGCATGCTCGTGCTGTTCGGCTGGCAGTTCTTCATCGCCGGGCCGCAGCTCGAGCGCGCGCAGCAGCAGGCTGAAATTGCCGCCGCACAGCAGGCCGAAGCCCAGGGCAATCTGGCCGTGCCGCAGGACGGGACCACAGCCGCAGCAGGCGCCGCACCCGTCAGCGGCGGTGCGGTTGCGTTTGCCGACCGCGCCAGCGCCATCGCCGCATCCGCTCGCGTCGAGATCAACACCCCCGACCTCGATGGCTCGATCAATCTGGTCGGCGCGCGGATCGACGATCTCGAACTCAAGCAGTATCGCGAGACCACTGCCCCCGATTCTCCGATCATCACCCTGCTCTCGCCTGCCGGCGCGCCGGGTGGCTATTACATCGAGCAGGGCTGGGCGCCAGCAGCCGGCTCCACCGTTGCCCTGCCCGACGGCCAGACCCTCTGGTCCGTGGTTGGCGACAACACCACCCTCACCTCGGCAACGCCGGTCACTCTGCGCTATGACAATGGCCAGGGCCTGATCTTCACGCGCACAATTGCCGTCGACGATTTCTATCTCTTCACCACCACCCAGACCGTTGAAAACACCGGTACGGGCGATGTGGCGCTGTTCCCCTACGCACGCGTCGTGCGCCAGGGCACCCCCCCGGTGCAGAACTTCTTCATCCAGCATGAAGGCCTGATCGGCGTGCTCGGCTCCAACAATTGGGTCGCGCGCAAGTATCACGATATCCAGAACGATCGTCAGGTCGACTTCTCCTCGACCACCGGCTGGCTCGGCATCACCGACAAGTACTGGGCAACCGCCGTGCTGCCCAAGCCGGGCACCCAGATCAATGCGCGCTTTGCCCACACGCTTCAGGGCCAGACGCCGATCTACCAGTCGAACTATGTCGAGACACAGCCGATCGTCGTTCCTGCCGGCGGCAGCGCCAGCAGCGAAAGCTTCGTCTTTGCCGGCGCCAAGGAAGAACAGGTCATCGCCTCCTATGAGCGCGACCATGGCATCGACCGCCTCGAGCTGTTGATCGACTGGGGCTGGTTCCACTTCCTGACCAAGCCGATGCACTGGCTGCTGGTGACGCTCTACGGCATCCTGGGCAATTTCGGCCTCGCGATTCTTGCCGTGACCGTTATCGTCAAGGCCATCTTCTTCCCGCTCGCCAACCGTTCCTACGCGTCCATGGCCGCCATGCGCCGCGTACAGCCGGAAATGAAGGCGATCCAGGAGCGCCTCAAGGACGATCGCCCTGCTCAGCAGCAGGCGATGATGGAGCTCTACAAGAAGGAAAAGATCAATCCGCTGTCCGGTTGCTGGCCAGTGCTCGTGCAGATCCCGGTGTTCTTCTCCCTCTACACCGTTATCTTCATCAGCCTTGAGATGCGCCACGCGCCGTTCTTCGGCTGGATCCGGGATTTGGCAGCGCCCGATCCGACCAATATCTTTACCCTGTTCGGCCTGATCCCCTGGGATCCGACGGTCGTGCCGCTGCTCGGTTCGTTCCTGCACCTCGGCATCTGGCCGGTGATCATGGGCATCTCCATGTGGGTGCAGATGCGCCTCAACCCGCCGCCCCCGGATCCGACCCAGGCGATGATCTTCAACTGGATGCCGGTGATCTTCACCTTCATGCTGGGCGCATTCCCGGCGGGTCTGGTGATCTACTGGGCCTGGAACAACACGCTCTCGATCATCCAGCAGTGGACGATCATGAAGCGGCACGGCGCAGAGGTGAACCTGTTCGGCAATATCCTCGAGAGCTTCAAGCGCAAGCCCAAGCCCGCCGACACCCCAAAGAACTGACCTCGGCCAGAACCCTAACCGAGGCCCGTCGGCAACGCCGGCGGGCCTTGCCTTTGAAAGGCGCGACATGAGCACCGAACCCGACTTTCCACCCGACATCATCGAGCGCGGTCGCCTGATGTTTGCGCGCCCGATTCTCTTCGTCAAAGGCTGCGTCAGCATCCCAGACCTGCCGGAAATGGACCGGGTGGAAATCGCCTTCGCCGGCCGCTCCAATGTCGGAAAGTCGAGCCTGATCAACGCCTTGTGCGGCACTACGGGCCTCGCCCGTACGTCCAACACCCCCGGCCGCACCCAGGAACTCAATATTTTTGAGAGCCAGAGCGAGAACCTGCGCATCGTCGACATGCCAGGCTATGGCTACGCCAAGGCGCCCGAGCCGAAGGTGAAGGCGTGGACCAAGCTCGTCCATCAGTACCTGACCGGCCGCGCCACGCTGCGCCGCGTCTATGTGCTGGTCGACAGCCGCCACGGCCCCAAGGACAACGACATCTCGGTGATGAACGAGCTCGACCGCGCCGCGGTGAGCTATCAGGTGGTGCTGACCAAGGTCGACAAGCCGCTGGCCAGGGACCTCGAAAAGGTTATTGCCGCCACCCGCGCCACCATCGCCAAGCGCCCCGCCGCGCATCCTGACATCATTCAGACGTCGAGCGAAAAGGGCAGTGGCCTCAAGCACTTGCGGAGCGAGATCGCCCTGCTGATGGCCGCAGCCGACGTTTAGAACCAGGCGTCAGGCCACGGCCTGACGCAGGAATTTGACGATATATTCCGACAGCAAATGGCTGTCGGACGGGGTGGAGAAACTGGCCGCGACACTGTCCGCCTGTTCCGCCCCCAGCACCGCCCGGCGCAACTCGGCGAGGGCTAGTGCATAATCATCCTCGAACTCAGGATGTGGCTGAAAACTCAGCGCTTTTCCGTTCGCGTAATAGAGCCCTGCATTGGGCGTGAAAGGCGTCGAGAGGATGACCTCGGCCATTTTCGGCGGGGTGATCACCTGGTCCTGATGCGAGCAGGCGATGGAGAGCGTTTCGGGCGCATCGGTCATGAAATCAGGGCGTGCTGCGACCGTGTAGCAGTGGCGACCAACGCCCCAGCCCTTCTCGGATTTTCTGACGTCCCCGCCCAGCGCATCGGCCATGATCTGATGGCCAAAACAGATGCCGAGCATGGGAATTCCGGCGTCATAGGCCTTGCGGATGAATTGGCGCAACGGCTCGATCCAGGGCAGATCGTCATAAACCCCGGCCGGCGAACCCGTGATAACAATTGCTGTCATTTCGGTGGGATCGGGTAGCAGACTGTTAGCATTGACCGCGACCAAATCGTATTCAAAGCTATCCGAAATGCGGTCGAACATCCGCTCGAACATGCGGGAATAGTCGCCGAACTGCGGCCGCAGCGGCGCCGGGACATCGCCGGTCTGAATAATGGTGATTTTCATGGTCTGCGCCAGGGAGGGATCTCATGGCGCACATAGAGCCAGTCTACCCCTGTGGCAAGACAGGGGGACAAATTCACGCACGCCGGCGCTACGCAGCCTTGAAGTTCAGCGCCACGCCGTTGATGCAATAGCGCAGGCCCGTGGGCGGGGGACCGTCCTCGAAGACATGCCCCTGATGACCACCGCAATTGGAACAGTGCACCTCGACCCGGCTCATGCCCAGGCTGTTGTCTTCCGACGTGCCAATGGCGCCGCCGATGAAGTCCCAGAAGCTGGGCCAGCCGGTGCCGCTGTCGAATTTGGTATCGGAGGAGAACAGTGCCGCATCGCACCCTGCGCAGTGATAGAGCCCGTGGCGCTTTTCATCGTTGAGCGGCGAAGTAAACGCGCGTTCGGTGCCTTCGCGACGAAGCACTTCATAGGCTTCCGGCGAAAGGCGCTGGCGCCACTCGTCATCGCTCATCTGAAAATCGAAATGCCCTTCGGCGGCATCAACCTTTGCCGGCAACCGGAAAACTCCGAAAGCGAGCACCAGGCCCAGGGCGGTCCCCGAAATCAGAAAGGCGCGTCTAGTCTGGAGCATCGTTCTCTTCCCCGAGCCCGCCGTTGTCCGGCAGGTATTTGCACGGACTATAGGGCAAGCTCGGAATACTGTTCGTCAAGTTTTAGTGAGACGTCGCGCGAGAGAAACGCGACGTCTCCACACCTAACTTCTTAGCTCTTTGGG
The DNA here is from genome assembly GCF_029201565.1 of Devosia sp. SD17-2. Taxonomy (GTDB): domain Bacteria; phylum Pseudomonadota; class Alphaproteobacteria; order Rhizobiales; family Devosiaceae; genus Devosia. Next base: position 834,867 of record NZ_CP104002.1, on the reverse strand, counting down.
GTAAGGACAGCGTCGATGACATGAATGACGCCATTGGACTGAATAACGTCAGCAATGGTTACATTTGCCACGGTGCCGTTTTCGTCAGTGACAGTGACCTTTCCATCATCGGCCTTGAGCGTCAGCTTGCAGCCGCCGACTGTGTCGACCACGGCTTCGCCATTGCCGTCGGTAACCATCTGGACGACGTCGGCTGCGAGAGCCTTCGCCGGCACGACGTGGCAGGTGAGGATCTGGGTCAGCATGTCCTTGTTCTCGGGGAGAAGCAGGGTGTCGACGGTGCCGGCCGGCAGCGCGTCAAAGGCAGCATTGACCGGGGCGAACACGGTGAACGGGCCGGCGCCCGAAAGGGTTTCGACAAGGCCAGCAGCCTGGACCGCGGCAACGAGGGTCGTGTGGTCAGCCGAATTGACGGCATTTTCGACGATGTTCTTGTCAGCGAACATGGCGGCGCCGCCGACTTCGGGATTGTCCTGGGCAAGGGCAGCGCCGGTGAGGGCGCCGAAGGACAGAATGGTGGCGACGGAGAGAGTACGAAGCGAAAGGGTCATAGCGAGGTCTTTCCTGTTGAATTTCGTTCCCGTGTCATCGGGACAGAGGCAGTTACGGAAGACCGGAAAAAAGAGTTTCAGGATTTTTTCGTTTTGTTTTTTTTGGGGGGGGCGAGATGGATTGCCCGAACAGGCCGGGCAATGACGATGGGGCCAAGGTTGGGGTGCTTTTGGCTGACCGCCGTACAGAAGCCCCCACCCAGCGCCGCTAGGGCCTCGCGGCCCAAGCTTTGCTGCCCTCCCCACAAGGGGGAGGGAGGGCATCGTGTGTTTTAAAGTCTTTAGGGTAGAGCACCGATTTCGCCGGATACGCAGGAGCACCTCCCTCCCCCTTGTGGGCTTCGATCCGGGCCGAAGGCAAAATCGCCCCAGTGGGGCGATTTTAGGTGAGAAGGATTGAGGGTGGGGGTGAACTCCCCCTGCCCTAAATCCTCGTGACGGCGCCCTGGGCGACGATGGGGCCGGAGGCGATGCCGTCGGGGGCGCCGCCCTTAGGTTCGAGGGTGATGGCGAGGACCGAGCCTTCACCCCAGCCGGCCTGGATCGCCGGGCTGAGTTCGACGGTGCTGCGCGCATTGACCGGGACAATACCCATGGACACCGGCGCCCCACCGCCCTGGATGGCCCAGAGCTCATAATCGCGGTCGGGGACTTCGGAGCCCGAAAGTGCCGTCAGCCGGACCTCACCGGTGCCATCGTAAAGCGCCACGAATTGCACGTCGCTGCCCTCTGCACGAAGCGCAGCAACCAATTGGGTGGTGAGAGCGGCCGAATTGGGAGCCGGTTGCACCAGCGAGAATCCGACGGCGGCAACAGCAATGGCCAGAGCACCCGCCGTGATGCCGCGCCAGAGCGCCAGACTATCCCACCAGGATTGTGGCACGGGTGCCGGAAAGAGACGGGCTTCAATGCCGGTCCAGCTATGGGCCGGCGGCGCAACTTCCTCGAATTCGCTGTCGAGAGCGGCGAACCGCGCGCTCCAGAAATCACGTTCCCTCTGCAGCGCCGGACTGTCGGCAATGAGCTTTTCGACGCGCAGATGTTCGGCGCTGTCGAGCAGGCCGAGCACATATTCGGCCACGAGGGGTGCCTTGCCCTGCCCCTTGCTGTCTTGTGGTCCTGTGCTCATGCCGTCAAACACTCTCGCAGTTTTAGGAGGCTGCGGCGCAGCCAGGTTCGCATTGTATTGAGCGGCACCGCATAGCGCTGCGCCAGTTCTTCGTAGCTGAAGCCATCGAGATAGGCTCCCTTGACTGCCTCGGCCCGATCCGGGTCGAGGGTCGCGAGGCAATTGGTAATCCGCGCCCCGTCCTGCTTGGTCTCGGTCGCCCGCTCGGGCGTGGGCATATCGTCCGCCAGATCGAATATTTCATCAATATCGTCCGTGGCGGGACGGCGGGCCCGCAGCATGTCGAGCGCATGATTGCGCGCGACAGCCACCAGCCAGCTGATCGGGCTTGTCTGACCGGGCACATATTGTCCGGCGCGCTGCCAAATCTTCACGTAGACTTCCTGAACGGCCTCTTCGGCCTCGCCCCTGTCACGCAAGATACGCAGCACCACGCCAAAGAGTTTCGCGCTGGTGCGGTCATAAAGTCGACGAAACGCGGCCCTGTCACGCAAGGCGCAGCGCGCAATCAAATCAGCCACTTCCCGAGCAGCCGGTTGCATGGTCATATCGACAAGCCTCCGAGGTCCGCACGAATGAGCATGTGCGGTTGTGACGGAGTACGCAATCGGGGGACAATCGGATCATCGAACATGATTTTGTCTGGCTTGCCGATTTAAACGGAACAACAAATAGACTAGACCCATTGCCCGACTGCAGGCCTAGCCAGGGAAACGCCTACCCATGTCCGACCAAGCCTCCACCGATCGGTTCAGCCACGACGCCGGTATCCTCGCTCAGGCCCTGCCCTATATGCAGCGCTATGAAGGCAAGACCGTCGTCGTAAAATACGGCGGCCACGCCATGGGCAATATCGAGCTCGGCCGCGCCTTTGCCCGCGATATCGCGCTGCTCAAGCAGTCCCGCGTCAATCCAATCGTGGTCCATGGTGGTGGTCCGCAGATTGCATCCATGCTCAAGAACCTTGGCATCGAGTCCAAGTTCGAGGGCGGACTGCGCGTAACTGACGAGCGCACCATGGAAGTCGTCGAGATGGTTCTCGCCGGCTCGATCAACAAGGAAATCGTCGCGCTGATCAATGCCGAAGGCGAATGGGCCATCGGCCTCTGCGGCAAGGACGGCAACATGGTCTTCGCCAAGAAGGCCGAAAAGACCGTCAAGGACCCCGGCTCCAATATCGAGCGTGTGCTCGACCTCGGTTTTGTCGGTGAGCCGGTCGAGGTCGACCGCACTCTGCTCGACACCCTCGCCCGCTCGGAAATGATCCCGGTGATCGCCCCGGTCGCACCCGGCCGCGACGGCGCCACCTATAACATCAACGCCGATACCTTTGCCGGCGCCATCGCCGGTTCGCTCGGCGCCAAGCGCCTCCTGTTCCTGACCGACGTCGACGGCGTGCTCGACGCCAACAAGAAGCTCATTCCCGAGCTGACGGTGCGCGACGCCAAGGCGCTGATCGCTGACGGCACCATTTCGGGCGGCATGATCCCCAAGGTGGAAACCTGCCTCGAGGCGCTCGAAAACGGCGTCGAAGGCGTGGTGATCCTCAACGGCAAGCAGCCCCATGTCGTGCTGGTCGAACTGTTCACCGAATTCGGCGCCGGCACGCTGATCGTCCGCTAAAATCCGGGATGGGCCGTCTCTGAGCGGCCCATCAATGCAACTGGCCGGGGGGGCATCGGCGTTTCCCCCAGCTCGAACCGCCGCATCGCTGCAGTTTGAAAAAGTTGGGGGGCGATGTGCCGGAAGAATTTTTCATCTTCGCCATGGTGGGCTTTCTCGCCCAGATCGTCGACGGGGCCCTGGGCATGGCCTATGGCGTCGTCAGCTCCACCATGCTGCTCGCCTTTGGCGTGTCGCCTGCCGCCGCCTCGGCCAGCGTCCACGCCGCCGAAATGTTCACCACCGCTGCCTCGGCCACGAGCCATGTGCGCCACAAGAACGTCAACTGGCGCCTGTTCTGGCGCCTCGCGCCCGCCGGCGTGCTGGGTGGCGTGCTCGGCGCCTATGTGCTCACCGCGATCGATGGTGCGGTGTTGCGGCCATGGGTCACCACCTATCTGGCCATGCTCGGCGTCTACATCCTCTATCGCGCCATGCGCGTGCGTCCGGCCTACAAGGAGCCGCGCAAGCGCGTGGTCATGCCCCTCGGGGTCGCCGGCGGCTTTGTCGACGCGGCCGGTGGTGGCGGCTGGGGCCCGATCGTGACCTCGAGCCTCATCGGCGGCGGCGCGGCACCGCGCTATGTCATCGGCACCGTCAACTGCGTGGAATTCTTTGTCACGACCGCGGTGTCGGCGGCCTTCATCATCGCGCTGCTGACCGGCCACTGGCAGGAGGCCGAAGGCATTGCCGGCCACGCATGGTCGGTGGGCGGGCTGGTGGTGGGTGGCGTGCTCGCCGCGCCGCTTGCGGGCTTTGTGGTGCGGGCCATTCCGGCGCAAAAGCTCATGCTGCTGGTGGGGACACTGGTGCTGTGTCTTGCCGGCTACCAGACCTGGCAATTGCTGAGCGCCTGAGCGGCCAAGGTTGACATTTGGGCCGGGCGGGCCTTTGTCCCGGGTGCCGTTTCCGGAGCCCGCCATGCACGATTATGTCCGCAAGATCCTCTCGTCCTCCGTCTATGAAGTGGCCGTGCAGACGCCGCTCGACAAGATGAAGCGCCTGTCCGAGCGGTTGGGGCAAACCATTCTGCTCAAACGCGAGGACGAGCAGCCGGTGTTCTCGTTCAAGATCCGCGGCGCGCATAACCGCATCGCCCATCTCACCGCCGAAGAGCGCGCGCGTGGCGTCATCTGCGCCTCGGCCGGTAATCACGCGCAGGGGGTGGCGCTCTCGGCGAGCCGGGCGGGCATCAGATCGGTGATCGTCATGCCGACGACGACGCCGGATATCAAGGTGTCCTCTGTGCGCCAGCTGGACGGGGAAGTCGTGCTGTTCGGCGAAGGGTTTGACGCCGCCCGCGCCCATGCCGAGGACTTGGCGGAACGGCACGGCTATGTCTTCGTGCATCCGTTCGATGATCCCGATGTCATCGCCGGCCAGGGCACGATCGGGCTCGAAATCGTGCGCCAGCATCCCGGACCGATCGGCGCCATCTATGTGCCCATCGGCGGCGGTGGGCTGGCCGCGGGGATCGCCAGTTTCGTCAAGTTTTTGCGGCCGGAAATCCGTGTCATCGGCGTCGAGCCGGAAGAAGCCGCCTCGATGCAAGCGGCGATTGCGGCGGGGCGCCCGGTGGCGCTCGATCAGGTGGGGCTCTTTGCCGATGGGGTTGCCGTGCGCCAGGTGGGCGACGAGACCTTCCGGCTCTGCCGCGACCTGCTCGACGATATCGTCACCGTGTCGGCTGACGAGATCTGCGCCGCCATCAAGGATATTTTTGACGACACACGCGCCATTGCCGAGCCGGCAGGGGCGCTGGCCCTCGCCGGGCTGCGGCGTGAAATCGAAACCGACAAGGCGCCCGAAGGCGCGCTGATCGCTATCAATTCGGGCGCCAATGTCAATTTTGATCGCCTGCGCTATGTGGCCGAGCGGGCTGAGATCGGCGAACGCGCCGAGGCGCTGCTGGGCGTCACCATTCCCGAGAAGCCGGGCAGCTATCGCGCCTTTATCCGGCTTTTGGGGCAGCGCGCGATCACCGAATTCAACTATCGCTACGCGGCGGGTAGCGAGGCCCATATCTTCGTCGGCATCAAGCTGGCCGGGGGCGAAAAGGAAAAGCAGGAGATCGTCACCCACCTCACCGAGAACGGGCTCGAGGTGACCGATCTCACCGACAATGAAGTGGCAAAACTCCATGTCCGGCACATGGTGGGCGGACGGGTGGCCGGGCTCGACAATGAGATGATCTTCCGCTTCGAGTTTCCCGAACGGCCGGGCGCCCTGCTGCGGTTTCTCGAAGGGCTGAACGACGAGTGGAATATCTCGCTCTTCCACTATCGCAACCATGGTGCCGATTATGGCCGCGTGCTGGTCGGCGCCGAAGTGCCGCCCGAGACCCGCGCCGATCTCTTCGCCCATATCGAGGCCATTGGCTTCCCCTATTGGGACGAGACGGAAAACCCGGTCTACAGGCAATTTCTTCAGGCTCGCTGAACCAATCCCGCGCAAACAGGGTTGGAAAAGCGGGGCAAAGATGCTGATCATCGCAATTCAGCCGTGAAGCACCGCCATCAAGCCCCGGTGGGGCAACACAAAAGGGACATGTGCGCCTGATCTACTGGGTGCATGGCACGAAATCGGATGACGCAGACCATGATGATGATGACGACCAAGATCAAAGGCTTGATGCTGGCTTCGGGCCTGGCGACGCTGGCCATGTTGCAGCCGGCGATGGCGCTCGACGCCCAGGCCTTCATGCAGCGCATCGCTGACGTCTACAAGATGGGCGGCTATGACATCACTTTCGACACGGCGACCGCCAATGGCGACACCGTGGTCGTGGACGGCCTCAATGTCTCCATCACCGGCGTTGACGAAGCCATCGCGCTCGATACCCAGCTGACCTTCACCGGCGTCAGCGAGACCGATGATGGCGGCTTCACCGCCGAACGCCTCACCGTACCCGATATCGACACCAATTTCTCCGAGGATCCGGTCGGCCGTGTGACGGTGACGGGCATCGTCGTCGAGGACATCTACCTGCCCCCGGCTGGCCCGATGGATACCGTCGACCTGATGATGACCGCCGGCCGCATGGCCACCGGGCCGATTACCGTGACCCGTGACGGCGCCGACTTCTTCTCGATCGCCGGCATCGATGCCACCAATGAATTCAGCTTCGACGCCAATGACGAACTGACCGATATCGTCTCGGTGTTCGACATCACCGATATCCGTGCCGATCTCTCTGCCGCCAGCGAGGAAGATCCGGACACCGCCGCCACCATCGAGGCGCTCGGTCTCACCACGATCAGCGGCAACATCAACCAGTCGATGAGCTGGACCATGACCGATGGCCACGTGGTGATCGACCAGTTCCTGATGGATTTCGACAATGTCGGCGCACTCAATTTCACCGCTGACCTTTCGGGCCTGACCCCGGCGATCCTCGACAAGATCTACGCCATGCAGGCCAGCACCATGGACCCGACCAGCGAAGAGGCCCAGGCCAAGCAGATGATGCTCGGCATGGAACTGCTGCAGGCCATCTCGCTCGCTGGCGTGAACGTGCGCTATGACGAAGACTCGCTGGCCGGCAAGCTGCTCGACTTCTACGCCGCCCAGTCCGGCGCTGAACGCGCCGAATTCGTGGAAGGCATCAAGGCCATGCTGCCCCAGATGATCGGCCAGTTCGGCATCCCCGCGCTGTCCGACATGGTCGTGCCCGCCGTCACCGCCTTCCTCGATAATCCACAGAGCTTTGAAGTCGCCATCAAGCCAGCCCAGCCGACGAGCCTCCTCGTTCTCAGCGCCGCTGCTGCCAATCCGGCCGGCCTGATTTCGGCGCTGGGCCTGGCAGTTACCGCCAACCAGTAAGCTCTTTGCGGCTTTGTCGTTTTGCCCTCTCCCGCGCTGCGGGGGAGGGTTTTGTTTTTTGGGAGGCATGACGACCATCCCGATTTCCTCCGGACGCCCGCGGTTCTTTCGTCATCACCGGGATTGTCCGGGTGATCCAGTTTTGTGGCGAGATGGATTGCCCGGACAAGCAACCGTGGACATCACTGTTGGAATGCCGGTTCCTGTCGGGCGATGGCGTTGAGGATTGTGATGAGTTTTCTCACCGTTGCGATCATGGCGAGTTTGAAGGGTTTTCCGCGCAGGCGCAGTCTTTGATAGAAGCCGCCGAGAACGGGGTCTTTCACCTTGATGGCGCTGAGCACGGCCATGTAGGCGATATCGCGCAGATGTTTTCGTCCGCCAAGACAGCGGCCGTTGCGATCCGATGCGCCCGATTGGCGGGCATAAGGGGCAACGCCGATGAGTGCTGCGGCCACCTTGGCGGAGACCTTGCCGAGCTCGGGCATGTCGGCCAGTAAGGCGATCGCCAGAACCGGACCGACGCCGGTCACCTGCCGCAGCCGCGCCTGGCGCTGCTGGAGCTGGCGATTGTCGGCGAGAAGGGCAGTGATGGCCGCTTCGATGCGTTTGATCTCCAGGGCGATGGCCGCCAGACGCTCCTCGATCAGGCTGCGCACAAGCGGCTCGTCGATGGTATCGAGCTGACTGACAAGGCCGCTCTTTTCCGCAACGATCCGCCGCCGATGGGCTGTGAACGCGCTCAGCCTTTGTCGGATCGGATCAGACACATAAGGGGTCAAGCTGGCGCGCACGGCCTGCAGATAACGCGCGATCAGAGCGGCATCGATCTTGTCGGTTTTGGCCAATTGGCCGATACCCCGCGCGTAACTGCGGATCCGCGCCGGGGCTAGAACATGCACTTCAAGGCCAGCGGCATGCAGGCTCTCGGCCACGCGGGCTTCATAGCCTCCCGAGGCTTCGAGCCCGATGGCCAACGGCCCCAGTCTGGCCAGGCGCTGCGTCAGCTCGGCGAGCGCCTCCGGTCCAGTGCTGCAACGCCAGGATTTGCCAGCGGGATGGGTATGAACGTCCAGATGCGTCTTGGAAACGTCGATGCCAACGAAGAGGGTGTCGTGTATCATGACCTTGCTCCCAGGCTTGTGGTGCGGGCAACAGCCCGATCAACCGTTCGGGGTCAAAGGGAGCAGACAGGGCCTTGCTCGTCCTCGGCTGTGACAAACCAGCCGGACAAAACGGCCTCCTGACTGCATCAGCCGGGATGCGCAACCCGGCTGATGCCACCACTAAAGCACAGATCCTCCACACAAGCCGGGCAATGACGATGGAGGGATAGGGCGGTGGCTCTGGCGGCATCGCGTTGGGCCGCGGCTGCAGCGCTGGCCCCCACCCCCACCTAACCTCCCCTGGTAGGGGGAGGGACGCATCGGGATTGCGGTGCCTTCGGAGAGCCACCGACGAGCCCCTCCCCCTTGACAGGGGGAGGTTGGGTGGGGGTTTCTTGATGCGCGGGATATATCGGCCCTGCGTTTTTGGCGGGTGAAGCGGCTTCACGGTTCTGGTAAGCTCAGCCCATGAACACTTCTGCGCCGCGCTTTGATCACGTCACCGATTGGGTCTTTGACCTCGACAACACGCTTTATCCCCGGGAGTGCAACCTCTTTGCGCAGGTGGATATCCGCATCACCCATTATGTGATGGATGTCACCAAACTCGAGTTCGATGCGGCCCGCACGCTGCAGAAGCAATATTACCGGGACTTCGGCACCACGCTCAACGGGCTGATGATCCAGCACCAGATCGATCCCGACCACTTCCTCAATACGGTCCACGCCATCGACTACACGCCGGTGATGCCCCACCCGGAACTGATCGCCGCAATCCGCGATCTGCCTGGGCGAAAACTGATCCTGACCAATGGTGACACCGGCCATGCGCGCTCCGTGCTGCGCCAGCTGGGCGGGGACGATCTGTTCGAACATGTGCACGATATCCGTGCCATGACCTTCGTGCCAAAACCGCACCGCGAGGCCTATGACGGCTTCTTTGCGCGCTACGACATCGACCCCAGCCGCGCGGCCATGTTCGACGATCTCGAAAAGAACCTCGTCGTGCCCCATGAGACGGGGATGGCGACGGTGCAGGTCGTCGCCGGCGAAGGCTTTGTGCATGAGCAGGTGGAAGCCTGGGAGCTCGATCAGGCCGCAGGGCCACATGTGCAGCATGTGACCGCCGATCTTGCCGGGTTCCTGCGCAACCTGACCTAGCGCAGGTGATCTCAGGAACAGCGTTTAATTCGCGCCGGGCTTATTTCCTGACGCACCGTGCCACAGTACAGTAGCGACCATGACCGACCTGCCCGGGCGTCGCCCACCCCCAATTCCCGACAAGACCCCGACCTTCCGCGAGCGCCTCCACAATCTGCGCCATCTCGGACGGCTCGTGGCGCAGATCTGGCGCACCAGTCGCTGGCTGACGGCCGCGACAGTGGTCCTGCGCCTGATTGCAGCATTTCAGCCCGTGGCCGTGCTCTACGCGGCCAAGCTGATCGTCGACGAGGTGGTGCGGCTTACGGCCATCGCGGCGCCGGGCCCGGAATTTATCGATTGGTGGAGCTCGGGCCTTCTGACGCCCGTGCTGTGGCTGCTGGTGCTGGAATTTTCGCTGGTGCTGGCCAATGACATCATTGCCCGCGCCACGGGTCTGGTGGATTCCATCCTCTCTGAACTGCATTCCAACCAGGTCAGCATCGAGCTGATGGGCCACGCCGCCCGGCTGGATCTGATGCATTTCGAGAGCGCCGAATACCAGGACCGGCTGGAGCGGGCGCGCCGACAGGCGGCCGGGCGCAATGCGCTGCTGAGCCAGATGTTCGGCCAGGCCCAGGACATCCTCACCGTGATGACACTGGCCGGTGGCCTGTTCTTTTACGCGCCCTGGCTGATCCTCCTGCTGCCGCTCAGTTTCATTCCCTCGATCTGGGGCGAAACGCGGTTCAACACGCTCGCCTATATGCTGAGCCGCTGGCGCACGCCTGAACGCCGCGAGATTGAATATCTCCGCCAGATCGGGGCGAGCGCCGAGACCGCCAAGGAGGTCAAACTCTTTGGCCTGGGCGATTATCTGATCAGCCGTTTCCGGACGCTCGCCAACCAGATCTTTATCGAAAACCGCCGCGTCGCCATGCTGCGCGCCAGCTGGGGCGCCCTCTTTACCGGCATAGCCAGCCTCGCCTACTACGCCGCCTATGGCTATATCGTCTGGCGCACCATCACCGGGGAATTCACCCTGGGTGACCTGGCGTTCCTCTCGGGCTCTTTCCTGCGGCTTAACGGGTTGTTCCAGCGCATTCTGCTCGGCTTTACCCAGATCGCCGGGCAATCCATGTATCTCGACGATCTCTTTTCCTTTTTCGAGATCGAGCCGACCGTGCTGCCGCCGGAAAATCCCAAGAAATTCCCAGCGCCGATCCGGAGCGAAATTGCTTTCGAAAATGTCGGCTTTCGCTATCCGGAAACCGAAAACTGGGTGGTGCGCGACCTCTCCTTCACCCTCGCCGCCGGGCAGACCCTGGCGCTGGTGGGCGAGAATGGCGCCGGCAAGACCACGATCGCCAAGCTTCTTACGCGCCTCTATGACCCGAGCGAGGGTCGCATCACCATTGATGGCATTGACCTCAGGGATATGGACCCCAAGGACATCCACGCCCATGTCGGGGTGATCTTTCAGGATTTCATCCGCTACTCCTTCACCGCCCGCGACAATATCGGGGTTGGGCGGATCGAGGCGCGCGAGGACCAGGAACGCATCAACCTCGCGGCCGAGCAGAGCCTCGCCGACAGCGTCATCGCCAAACTGCCCAAGGGCTATGACCAGCAGCTGGGGCGCCTCTTCAAGCAGGGGCGCGACCTTTCGGGTGGCGAATGGCAGAAAGTGGCAATCGCCCGCGCCTATATGCGCGACGCCGAGCTGATCATTCTGGACGAACCGACGGCTGCGCTCGACGCCAAGGCGGAGGCCGAGGTTTTCGCGCGCTTCAAGAACCTCGCCCATGGCAAATCGGCGGTGATCATCTCGCATAGGTTTTCGACCGTGCGCATGGCCGACCGTATCCTCGTGCTCGACAATGGCGCCATCCTCGAAGCGGGCACGCATGAGGAACTGCTGGCGATCAATGGCCGCTATGCCGAGCTGTTTGAACTGCAGGCAGCGGGCTATCGCTGAGCGAGGGCCGATCCGTTCTGGCCAAGGCCCCAGAACCTGCCTAACTAGATGATGACGAAGCGCTGAACCGACGAGCTCGCCGTGCCCCTGCCCGAGGACAACACTATTACCGTGATCGCCGAGACATTTCGGCTGCTCGGCGATCCGACGCGGCTGAAGATCGTGCTGACCTGCCTTGAAGGGCCGATTGCCGTGGGGGATATCGCCAAGGCGACGGGCGCCAGCCAGTCTCTGGTGAGCCACCATCTGCGCCTCCTGCGCGCCGCCCGGCTGGTGCGCGGCACGCGGCGCAACAAGCAGGTTTTTTACGAGGCCGCTGACGCTCACATCGCCAATATCCTCGCCGACATGGTGGCCCACGCCATGGAAGAGCATGAGGACGACGAGGGGTAGTCATTGAGGTGGCCTGCGATTGCTACCCCACGACCAAGCCTTCACCTTAGTAGAACCCCCACGGACGCCCCGGCTCCATCGCCTCCCTCCCCCTTGTGGGGAGGGAATGAGGGTGGGGGTTGTGGGCATCGCGTTTGCGGAAACACACCCCCACCCTGGGCGCTGCGCGCCGTCCCTCCCCACAAGGGGGAGGGAGACGCCGGGAGCCGACAGTCTGGAGCGAAGCTGAAGTGTCACGCCGACAAGCCCCGCTTGACGCTCACACATATGAACGTCTATTCATATATAGAGTAGTTGAGAAAAGCCATGTCCGGGCACGACCATAGTCACGAGCACGACCATTCGGGGCATGACCACGATCATGCGGGCCACAGCCACACGCCCAAAGTCAGTGCCAATAATGAGCGGGCGGTGCTGATCGGGCTGGTCCTGACCGGCGCGTTCATGATTGCCGAACTCGTGGGCGGCTATCTCTCGGGATCATTGGCGTTGATTGCCGACGCCGGGCATATGCTGACCGATACAGTGGCGCTGTTCCTCGCCTGGCTGGGTTTTCGCCTCGGCAGCCGCCCGGCCGACAGCAAGCGCAGCTTCGGCTATGCGCGGCTCGAGGTTCTGGCGGGGCTACTCAATGCACTGACGCTGTTCGCGCTGGTCGGCTGGATCGCCTATGAAGCGATCAACCGGCTGTTTGAACCGCAGGAAGTGCTGGCCGGGCCGATGCTGATCGTCGCCGTGCTGGGGCTGCTGGTCAATTTGGGCGTGTTCCGCATCCTCCAGGGCGCAGACAAGGATCACGTCAACATCAAGGGGGCGAGCCTCCATGTGTTGGGCGATCTGCTCGGCTCGGTCGGCGCGATCCTTGCGGCGGTGATCATCTGGCTCACCGGATGGACGCCGATCGATCCGATCCTCTCTGTGTTCGTGAGCCTTCTTATCCTGCGCAGTGGCTGGGCGCTGCTGATGCGGACGTTCAACATATTGATGGAAGGCGCGCCCGAGGGGTTTGACAGCGCCACGCTGGAGGCCGGGCTGGTGAAAACCGTGCCGGGGCTCGCGAAGGTCAGCCACCTTCACGTGTGGTCGCTGTCCTCGGGGCGGACCATGGCGACACTCGAGATTGCGCTGGCGCCCGGCGCCGATCCGGCGGAGGTCACGGCGGCCACCAAGGCGGCGCTGCAGGCCGACTTCGATATCGGCCACAGCACCATCGAAATCGACTGGACCGGATCAGGTCGGGGGTGCCCCGGAGAGGCGACTAGCCCTTGAGGTAGGCCAGAGCACCCTCCGCGGCGGCGCGGCCAGAGGCGAAGCACGCCGTGAGGAGATAGCCGCCTGTCGGGGCTTCCCAGTCGAGCATTTCACCAGCCGGGAAAATCCCGGCGCGGGCCGTGAGCATGCCATTATCGTCGAGGGCGGAGAATTCTATCCCGCCCGCCGTCGATATGGCGCGCTCGATCGGGCGCGGCCGGACGAGCGGAATGGGCAGGGCCTTGATGGCGGCAGCGAGCGCCTCGGGCGACATCTGCGCTGCAGCCGGTAATACCTCGCGCACGAGACTGGCCTTGACCGGATCGAGCCCGGCGCCTTTTCGCAGGCGATTGGAAAAGCTGAGTTTTTGCGGCTGGCGGGCGAGATCGGCGGCAAGGCGATCCGCGGTGCGAGCGGGGACCAGATCGACGACGAGCGCGGCGGGAGAACCGGCGAGCAGCGCATCGCGCAGCGGCGCGGCATGGAGATAGACGAGACCGCCCTCAATGCCGGTGGCGCTGACGACGAACTCACCGGGAATAGTGCCGGCAGCGCTGGTGGCAGTGACCGATTTGATCGGGGCTCCAGCGAAGCGCTCGATAAAGACCGGGCTCCAGTCGACGTCAAAACCGCAATTGGCGGGCTTGAACGGGGCAAGCGCAACACCGGCGTCGGAAAGAATCGGCGCCCAGGCACCGTCCGATCCGAGCCGCGCCCAGGAGGCGCCGCCGAGGGCGAGAATGGTGGCGTCGAATTTCCCTTCGACCCTGCCCTCGGGCGTGTCGAAGACGAGCGCGTCTTCCTCAAAGCCCATCCAGCGATGGCGGGGTTTTAGCTTAACACCGGAGGTCTCGAGGCGGGCAAGCCAGGCGCGCAGGAGCGGCGAGGCCTTCATCGCCTTTGGAAAGACGCGGCCGGAGGAGCCGACAAAGGTTTCAACGCTGAGATCGGCGCACCATTGGCGCAGGTCATCGGCAGTAAACGCATCGAGCGCGGCCGAAAAACGCTCCGGCACGTTGCCATAGCGTTTGCGCAGCGCATCGTGTGGTTCGGAATGGGTGATGTTGAGGCCCGACTTGCCGGCCATAAGCAGTTTGCGGCCCATGGTGGGCATGGCGTCAAAGACGGTGACGTCCTCGCCCGCTGCAGCCAGCACTTCTGCGGCCATGAGCCCTGCAGGGCCGCCGCCGATGACAGCCGTTCGGGCCATGATACGCTCTCCTGAAACCGGCCCGATGGGCCCTGCCCTTCCTTAGCGACAATTGCGCGCCGGGCGCAACTGAGGCATAGGCTGAAACCACGCCCCGGAGAGGCCGATCCATGATTACCGCATTCGACATCGGCGGCTCGACCATCAAGGCGGCGCTGGCGAGAGGGCCTGAGAGCCTCACCATGCTCGGCCGCGTGCCGACGCCCCGCGACGATTTTTACGCCTTTGCCGATGCCATCGCCGGGCTGATTGAAAAAGGTGGCGCGAGCAAGGACAGCCCGGTGGCCATTTCGGTAACCGGCGTCGTCGATCCCGACAGCGGCCTTGTTACCTGCGCCAATATTCCCTGCATCGACGGTCGCGACCTCGCCGGCGATCTCGGCAAGCGCCTGGGCCGGAAGGTGCTGGTCGCCAATGATGCCGATTGCTTTGTGCTGGCCGAGGCCCATACCGGCGCCGGGCGCGGCCACCGGGTGGTGTTCGGCGCCATTCTGGGGACCGGGGTCGGCGGCGGACTGGTGGTGGATGGCAAACTCCATCCCGGCGCGGGCGGGCTGTCGGGCGAATGGGGCCACGGCACCATTGTCGCCACCAAGGTCAGCGTCGCGCCGTTTGAACTGCCCCATTTTGCCTGCGGCTGCGGGCAGTTGGGCTGCCTCGACACGGTCGGCGCGGCGCGCGGCATCGAACGGCTGCACCGGCACCTCCACGGCACCGACCTGCCGAGCACCGAAATTCTGGCGCGTTGGGAAGCTGGCGACGCAAAGGCGGAACAGACCATTGCCCTGCAGGTGGAACTGGTCGCCCAGCCGCTGGCGCTGGTGGTCAATATTGTCGGGCCCGGCATTGTTCCTGTAGGCGGAGGGCTGGGCAATAGCGCGGCGCTGATCGCCCGGATCGATGCGGCCGTGCGCCCACGCATTCTGCGCAAACTCGACCGGCCGCTCGTCGTGCCGGCCCAATTAACCGCCGACGCCGGCCTCATCGGCGCGGCCATGCTCGGCCTGGAGTCCCAAGAACCATGACCCTCATCGAAATCTGCGTCGACGACGCGCAGGGCCTCGCGGCCGCCATCGCCGGTGGTGCCGACCGTGTCGAACTCTGCTCCAGCCTCGAGATGGGCGGGCTTTCCCCCTCCCCCGGGCTGATGGCACTGGCCGGCAAGGCGCCGATCAAGGTGCGGGCGATGATCCGCCACCGGCCGGGCGACTTTGTCTTCGACAAGGCCGATATCGCCACCATGCGGGGCGATATTGCTGCAGCGCGGCATGCAGGCCTCGAAGGCGTCGTGCTCGGTGCCAGCCTTGCCGACGGGCGGCTGGACGTCGAAACGCTCAAGAACCTCGTTGGCGCAGCGGGCGACATGGCCAAGTCGCTGCACCGCGCCTTCGACCTCGTGCCCGATATTGCCGAAGCGGTGGAAGCCGCCCTAGCGCTGGGCTTTGACACAATCCTCACCTCGGGCCGCGCCCTCACCGCCATGGAAGGGCTCGACGATATTGCCCACGCCCATGAGGTTGCGGCGGGGCGGATCACCATCATGGCCGGATCGGGCGTCGATCACACCACGGTGCCAAACATCCTGGCGCGCGCGCCGCTGGCGGCATTGCATGGGTCATGCTCGGAGCCAGCCCGCGTCGCCAGTGCCCCGGCCGCACGACTTGGCTTTGCCAGTACCGAGCGTCGCAGCACCAGCCCGGCCAAAGTTTCCGCATTCAAGGCCGCAACACTTAAAGCAAATCCCTGACAGTAAACAAAATCCGTTTCGCTGCATAAAGACGACGACCATTTCAGACTTCACCAAGTCTTAAGGGGAATACTGGCAATTACTGACCTATCCGACCCGTCGCCAAGGAAAGGCGAACCGGGTCGAAACACGGCCGGCATACCGGGTCCAGGAGGACCGGCCGGTCACTCGGAGGTCACTAGGTCTATGCGTATACGCGGTAAACTCCTCACCATCGTCGCAGTGATGGGATTAGTCTCGGCCCTCATCACAGGCATGGGGCTTCACATCGTCAGGGAATACGGCCAGCAGATCGAGCGGCTGGACAATGCGTCCAAGCGGGCTCTCTCGGGCGAAAAGCTGAACCGTCTCGTCACCGCCGTGGTGATGGACTCGCGCGGTATCTACGCCTCGGCGGATACGGCTGCGGCTGCCCAGTTCGCCAACGGGATCATGACGAACCTCGACAATATCGACGCTGTTCTCGAGGGCTGGCGGCCGCTGCTGGCCGCCGCAGACCTGCCGGGCTTTGAGGCAATGGTGGCGCGGGCGGCTGAGTTCCGCACTTTCCGCACCGAAACCGCGCGCCTCGGCCGCGATGTCGACCCGGCGCTCGCCAACGAGCAGGGCAATAACGAAGAGAACCGCGCCAACCGCAAGGCCTTCCAGACCGAGATCGACGCCGTTGTCACCGCCGATATCGAGCGGTTTGCCGGCATCCAGAACGAGATCGCCGGCTTCCAGTCGGCCATGCAGACAATGCTGCTGCTGGCGGCAGGCCTTGGCATTGCTGCCGGCACGGCGGGCGCGCTCTATATGGGCACCCGGCAGATGAGCCGCCCGATCGGGCAGCTGACGCTGGCCATGCGCGACCTCGCCGATGGCAAGTTCGAAACCGAAGTTCCCGGTGCCGCGCGCAAGGACGAAATCGGCGAGATGGCCGCGGCCGTGCAGGTGTTCAAGGAAAACGGCATCCGCATCGCCAATATGAGCGCGGAAGAACAGGCCAACGCCATGCGCACTGCTGCCCGCGCCAAGGTGATGGAAGATTTCCAGCGCGAGTTCGACGATGTCGTCGCGGCCGCCAAGGCCGGTGACTTCTCGCAGGCCATCAGCGGTCACTTCGAGGACGACGACATCACCCGCATCGCCCGCAATTTCAACGCCATGGTGGAGAGCGTCCGCCACGGCATCGACGACGCGACCGTGGTGCTCTCAGCCCTCGCCGACACCGATCTCAGCCAGCGCATGGAAGGAAATCATCAGGGCGCCTTCCTCAGGCTGAAGACCGACATGAACCGCGTGGCCGAGACACTGTCCGATGTGGTGACGCGCCTGCGGGCCACCTCGCGTGGGGTCAAGACCGCCACCGGGGAAATTCTGGCCGGCGCCAACGACCTCTCCGAGCGCACAACGCGGCAGGCCGCCACCATCGAGGAAACCTCGGCGGCCATCGAGCAGCTGGCCGTGACCGTGACCGAAAATGCCAAGCGCGCCCAGGACGGCACGGCGACGGCAGAAGCGGTTACCAGTGCTGCCCTCCAGGGTGGCGCGGTGATGAAGCAGGCCACCGAGGCGATGGACCGGATCTCGACCTCGTCGTCGAAAATCTCCAACATCATCGGCATGATCGACGACATCGCCTTCCAGACCAATCTGCTTGCCCTCAATGCTTCGGTCGAAGCGGCACGCGCCGGGGACGCCGGCAATGGCTTTGCCGTTGTTGCCGTGGAAGTGCGGCGCCTCGCCCAGTCGTCTGCGGAAGCCTCTTCGGAGATCAAGCGGCTGATCGAGCAGAGCGCCATCGAGGTCAGCGGCGGCACCCGTCTTGTCGGCGACGCCGCGGCCAAGCTCGACGCCATGCTCGAGGCAGTCCGCACCAATAGCGCGCTGATGTCCGATATTGCGCGCGAAAGCAGCCAGCAGGCAGCGGCCATCGAGGAAGTCACCGTTGCCGTGCGGCAGATGGACGAAATGACCCAGCACAACGCGGCGCTCGTCGAGGAGACCAATGCGGCGATCGAACAGACCGAGGCCCGCGCCAACGAACTCGACAAGATCGTGGAAGTGTTCCGCCTCGAGGACACCACCGACTGGGCGGAGACCGCGTCCAGCATGCGCAGCGCGCCGCGCAAACCTGCACCGGCAAAGCCCGCAAAGGCCGCCAGGGGCAGCTATCTCAGCCAGGGCAATGCAGCGATCTCGGCCGACTGGAGCGAGTTTTAGGCTCCGTGTTCTATCCCGCAGACAAGACTATTCTGACCTTCATCACCCGGCTTGTCCGGGTGATCCATTTTCTGGAGATGGATTGCCCGGACATGCCAGGCAATGGCGGTGGAACCGATGGCCCCACCCCTCCCCTCTTACCAGCCGTAATCCAGCACGGTGAGGGTGCGGACGCGGCCGTCGTCGAGCCATTCGATGGTGGAATTGCGGTGCATGCCGATCAACGCCGCGCCGACAGCGCCCAGAATGGGCACATTGCCGCGCTCGCCCAGCGGACGATTGGGATAGGCGAGGCGCCCGAGGCGGACCTGCGGCGCATCGTCGAGTCGAAACATCACGCGCTGGCCCATCGAAACCCCTGCCGTATCCCAGGGATCGCAGATATCGGCGCGGTTCAGTTCACGCTCGAGATAGGCCGAGACCTGCGGCAGGACACGCAGCGACCGCTCCGCGAGGATCGACACGCGGGTGTAATCGTCAGTCGTAATGCGAATTTCAGGCAGAGGCAGAGAGAGATTCACCACACCGATCCAGCTTCAGGGGCGGCTATTGTCAGGGGAAAACCTGCACCGTCAATAGGCACCTTGGTGAAATTACGTCCATTATCAGTCAGGATTATTGACCTAAGCGTCCAAAAATGGGATGGATTGCGCCTTCCATTTGTGCAGACTGCACAACTCCCGCTCACCAAAAGGCTCGAAATGACAGACGACACCCTGCTAGACCGCGCGCTTATCCGCCTTGAAGAGGCCGCCAGCCATCTTCAGATCGACCAGGATGTCATCGAGAAACTCAAATATCCGCGAGAGACCACCAAGACCCGCCTGCTGATCCGTATGGACGACGGCTCGCGCAAGTCGTTCCTCGCCTGGCGCTGCCGCTATGACGATACCCGCGGCCCTACCAAGGGCGGCATCCGTTTCCACCCCGATAGCAATATCGAGGAAGTCGAGACGCTGGCGTTCTGGATGACCTTCAAGTGCGCCGTGATGAACCTGCCCTATGGCGGCGGCAAGGGCGCCGTGCGCGTCGACCCGCGCACTCTTTCGAAGTCTGAGCTGGAGCGCCTGTCGCGCGCCTATATGCAGGCCTTCGCCACCACGGTCGGTCCCGACCGCGATATTCCGGCGCCCGACGTCTACACCAACGCCATGATCATGGGCTGGATGTCGGACGAATATAACCAGATCACCGGTTCGGTGACCCCGGCAGTCATCACCGGCAAGCCGATCGCCCTGGGCGGTTCGCTCGGCCGCAATGACGCCACCGCACGCGGCGGCTTCTATCTCGTGCGCCACCTCGCCAGCGAGCTGGGCCTGGCCCGCGACCACACCGTCGCCATCCAGGGCTTTGGTAATGCTGGCCAGTTCTACGCCCAGCTGACCGCTGCCGATGGCAACAAGGTCGTGGCCGTGTCCGACTCCGCCGGCGCGATCCACAAGGCCGACGGCCTCGACGTCGCCAAGCTGATCGCAGGCAAGAACGCTGGCAAGCGCGTGGCCGACCTCGCCGCCGAACTCGGCGCGACCGTCATCTCGGCCGATGACCTGATCTCGGTTGAGGCCGATTTGCTGGTTCCAGCTGCGCTGGAAGAAATGATCAGCGTCGACAATGCCGGCTCGATCAAGGCCAAGGTTGTGCTCGAGCTCGCCAACGGCCCGGTTACGGCCGATGCCGACAAGGTGCTGACCAACAACGGTGTCGTGGTCCTGCCCGATATTCTGGCCAATGCCGGTGGCGTGACCGTGTCCTATTTCGAATGGGTGCAGAACCGCCAGGGCTTCTACTGGGACCTCGAAGAGATCCACGCCCGCCTCAAGAAGATGATGGAACGCGAAGGCCGCGCCGTCTGGGATATCGCCAAGGAGCGCGACGTCTCGGTTCGCTCGGCTGCCTATATCCACGCCCTCGGTCGCCTGTCGACCGCCATCGAAGCGCACGGCACCCAGCCCTTCTTCGCCGGCTGAAAAGTCGACCGAAGCTGAAGCGTCAAGCCCCGCCCTCGTGGCGGGGCTTTTTTGTGCCTAGCGCAGCATGGCCCGGACTTCGGCCTGCACCTGTCGCAGGGGCCCGAGAAATTTCGGGGCAAGTTCATCCAGAGCCAGCTGCCCGGCGGCAACGCCGAGATTGAGCGCGGCGACGATAGTGCCCCGCGCATTATAGAGCGGCACGGCAATGGAGCGCAGGCCCAGTTCGACCTCCTGATCGATAGTGGCAAAGCCGGACGCGCGCACGCGCCCCAGCTCGGCCATTACTGCGTCCACATCGGTCATGGAAAACGGGGTGCGCGGCATCAGCGGTGCGGCCTCGAGTATGTCGCGCGCCTCCTCTTCGGGCAGCGCCGCCAGCATGACCCGGCCCATCGAGGTGCAGAACGATGGCAGACGGGAGCCGGGCATGAGCGCAATGGACATGACCTTGCGCTGGGCGGCGCGGGCGACATAGACGATTTCCGGACCATCGAGGATGGAGACCGAGGAGCTTTCACCCAGCTCTTCGGAGAGCTTGTCGAGCAGCGGCTGGACCAATTGCGGCAGGGGCATGGTGGCAAGGCACGCCGTCCCCAGCCGCAGGACACGCGGCGTCAGGGTGAAATATTTCCCGTCATAATCGGCGTAGCCCATGTGCGCGAGGGTGAGGAGGCACCGGCGAGCGGTCGCGCGATCGAGCCCGGACGCTTCGGCGACTTCGCTGATCGACTGGCGCGGGCGGGTGGCGGTGAAGGTTTCAATGACCAATAGGCCCTTGCCCAGCCCACCCATGATGTCCCGTTCGAGGATAGCCATGGCGCGCCCCATCTGTGCGATTACTCAACAAATGCAGCATATCGCACAAATGACTTGGCCGGCAATGTCGCCCTTGGGCATAATCGGGGCAAAGCTCCACAAGGGAATGACACATGAACAAGAGTGTTCCCGATCTCGCCACGGCTGTGGCCGGGATCGAAGACAATATGGTGCTGATGGTGGGGGGCTTTGGCGGCTCCGGCGCACCAATCGAGCTCATCCACGCGCTGATCGATCGGTTCAAGGCCACCGGCAGCCCGAACAATCTGACTGTCGTCAACAATAATGCCGGCAATGGCCGGATCGGCATTGCCGCCATGATCGACGCCGGCATGGTCAAGAAGATGGTGTGCTCGTTCCCGCGCTCCGCGGATCCGCGCGCCTTTACAGAAAAATACCTCGCTGGTGAAATCGAGCTCGAGCTCGTCCCCCAGGGCACGCTCGCCGAGCGCATCCGCGCCGGTGGCGCCGGCATTCCGGCCTTCTATACCCCCGCGAGCTATGGCACCGACGTGGCCAAGGGCAAGCCGGTGGGCGAATTCGACGGCAAGCACTACGTGCAGGAACGCTGGCTCAAGGCCGACGCCTCGCTGATCAAGGCCGAGCTGGCCGACACCATGGGCAATCTCACCTATCGCAAGGCGGCGCGCAATTTCTCGCCCCTGATGGCGGCGGCGGCAAAGGTCACCATCGTGCAGGCGACCAAGGTGGTTGCGCCCGGTGAGATCGACCCCGAACAGGTCGCTACCCCCGGCATTTTCGTCAACCGGATCGTTGAAGTGGCAGACGCCAGGCAGGAAGAGGCGCTGATGCGCGAAGGAGTGGCTTATTCATGAGCGCGACAAAGCTTTCCAACGCCCAGATCGCGTGGCGCGCGGCCCAGGACATTGAAGACGGCGCCTATGTGAACCTCGGCATCGGCTTTCCCGAAATGGTGGCAAAGTTCCAGCCGCCCGGGCGTCAGGCCATTTTTCACACCGAGAACGGCGTGCTCAATTTCGGTGAAAGCCCGGCCGCCGGCGAAGAGGACTGGGACCTCATCAATGCCGGCAAGAAGGCGATTACGCTCAAACCCGGCGCGGCCTTCTTCCACCATGCCGACAGCTTTGCCATGGTGCGCGGCGGGCATCTGGATGTGGCGATCCTCGGCGCCTATGAAGTGGCCGAGAACGGCGACCTCGCCAATTGGTCGACCGGCCCCAAGGGCGTGCCGGCCGTCGGCGGCGCCATGGATCTGGTGCACGGGGCCAAGCGCGTCGCTGTGATCACCGACCATGTGACCAAGGATGGCAGGCCCAAACTGGTCAAGCGCTGCACCCTGCCACTGACCGGCGTCGGCTGCGTGACGCGCGTCTACACCAGCCTTGCCGTGATCGACATCGAGAATGGCCACTTCGTGCTGCGCGAGAAGCTGGCCGGCATGAGCATCGAGGAACTGCAGGCCGTGACCGGCGCCGAACTGGTGCTGCCCGAAACCATTGGCGACCTGGTCGCCGCAGAGGTCTGAGACAATGGCTGAAGCCTTTATCTGCGACTATATCCGCACTCCGATTGGCCGCTTTGGCGGTTCGCTGTCTTCGGTCCGCCCGGATGATCTGGGCGCCATTCCGCTGATGGCGTTGATTGCCCGCAATGGCCGTGTCGACTGGGAAGCGGTTGACGATGTCATCTTTGGCAATGCCAATCAGGCTGGCGAAGACAACCGCAATGTGGCCCGCATGAGCAGCCTGCTTGCAGGCCTGCCCGTGGGCGTGACCGGCACGACCATCAACCGCCTCTGTGGCTCGGGCATGGATGCGGTGATCGCGGCCGCCCGCGCCATCAAGGCGGGCGAGGCCGAGCTGATGATCGCCGGCGGCACCGAATCCATGTCGCGCGCGCCCTTCGTCATGCCCAAGGCGGACGCGGCCTTTTCGCGCAACGCCGAGATTTATGACACGACAATCGGCTGGCGCTTCGTCAATCCGCGCATGAAGACGCTTCATGGCGTCGATTCCATGCCCGAGACCGGCGAGAACGTGGCCCAGGATTTTGCCGTGTCACGCGAAGCTCAGGACGCCTTCGCGGTGCGCAGCCAGGAAAAGGCCGTGGCAGCGCAGCAGAGTGGTCGCCTCAAGCAGGAGATCACCCCGGTCGCCATTCCACAAAAGAAGGGCGAGGCGGTGATCGTCGACAAGGACGAGCATCCCCGCGCCGGAACAAGCATGGAAACGCTGGCCAAGCTGCGGCCGCTGTTTCCCAATGGCAGTGTCACCGCGGGCAATGCTTCGGGCGTCAATGATGGCGCGGCTGCACTGATCATAGCCTCGGAAGCAGCCGTGAAAAAATATGGCCTCACCCCGATTGCCCGCATTCTGGGCGGCGCCACCGCCGGTGTGCCCCCACGCATCATGGGCATGGGCCCTGCCCCGGCGTCGAAGAAACTCTTTGAGCGTCTGGGCCTGACGGCGAGTGATTTCGACGTGATCGAGCTTAACGAAGCCTTCGCCAGCCAGGGGATCGCCGTATTGCGCGATCTCGGCATTGCCGAGGATGATCCGCGCGTGAACCCCAATGGCGGCGCCATTGCACTCGGCCATCCGCTGGGGATGAGCGGCGCACGCATCACCGGCACGGCAGCGCTGGAGCTGTCGCTTAACGGCGGCAAGCGCGCGCTGGCGACCATGTGCATCGGCGTCGGCCAGGGCATCGCCATCGGGCTGGAGCGTGTTTAGACACGAGGCATCGGGGGCTCTCCGTCACCCCCTCCCAACCTCCCCCTTCAAGGGGGAGGAGCGCGTCGGCGAGGGTGACACAATCTACGCAAAAGCACCGGCCAAGCTTCCCTCCCCCTTGTGGGGAGGGAATGAGGGTGGGGGCTTTCTAGTCGCTGTTCGCTTGGCTACCCCCACCCTTTTTCCCTCCCCACAAGGGGGAGGGAGACGATGGAGCCGAGGGGGCGGTGTTAATGCCAAACGGCCTCACTGCACACCAGCTGCGCTTATGCGTCACTTGCGCCTCGGGCGCAGGAATGCTTTAGGGGCGCGTCCCGTCTCCGAAAGTATTTGTGCCCATGATCCGCCTCGAGAACATCGCCAAGCAGAACGGCAAGCAGATCGTCTTCATCGACGCCTCCGCTGCGCTGCAAAAAGGCGAGAAAGTGGGTCTCGTCGGCCCCAATGGCGCGGGCAAGTCGACCCTGTTCCGCATGATCGCGGGCGAAGAGCAGCCCGATGAGGGCCAGGTCTCCGTAGATCGCGGCGTGACCATCGGCTATTTCGACCAGGACGTTGGCGAAATGTCCGGCCGTCCGGCTGTGGTGGAAGTGATGGAGGGCGTTGGCCCCATCGCCGCGCTGACCGCCGAAATGGCCGAGCTGGAAGCGGCCATGGCCGACCCGGACAAGGCCGACGAGATGGAAACCATCATCGAGCGCTATGGTGATGTGCAGGCCCAGTTCCAGGAGCTTGATGGCTATGCGCTCGACGCGCGCTCGCGCGATGTGCTCGCCGGTCTGGGCTTTTCGCCTGAAATGATGGACGGCGACGTCGGCGCGCTCTCGGGCGGCTGGAAGATGCGCGTGGCGCTGGCGAAAATCCTGCTCAAGCGCCCCGACGTGCTGCTGCTCGACGAACCGAGCAACCATCTCGATATCGAAAGCCTGATCTGGCTGGAGGACTTTCTCAGGTCCTATGACGGCGCGCTGCTGATGACCGCGCACGATCGCGCCTTCATGGACCGGATCGTCAACAAGATCATCGAAATCGATGCTGGCACACTGACGACCTACACCGGCGACTACGAATTCTATCAGCAGCAGCGGGCGCTGGCCGACAAGAACCAGCAGGCCCAGTTTGAGCGCCAGCAGGCCATGCTGGCCAAGGAAATCGCCTTTATCGAGCGCTTCAAGGCGCGCGCCAGCCATGCCGCGCAGGTGCAGAGCCGGGTGAAAAAGCTCGACAAGATCGATAAGGTGGAAATGCCCAAGCGCCGCCAGACGGTGGTGTTCGAATTCCGCCCTGCCCCGCGTTCGGGCGAAGACGTCGCCATTCTCAAGAATGTCGACAAGCGCTATGGCTCCAAGATCATTTACGAGGGTCTGGATTTCCATGTCCGCCGTCGCGAGCGCTGGGCCATCATGGGCGTCAACGGCGCGGGCAAGTCCACCTTGTTGAAGCTGATCGCCGGTACGGCTGATCCGGACACCGGCACGGTCAATATCGGGCCGAGCGTCAAGATGGGCTATTTTGCCCAGCACGCCATGGATGTGCTCGACGGCGACCGGACGATTTTCCAGACGCTGGAAGACAATTTCCCGCAGGCCGGGCAGGCCCCGCTCCGCGCCCTCGCCGGATGCTTTGGCTTTTCGGGCGACGATATCGAAAAGAAGTGCCGCGTGCTTTCGGGCGGTGAAAAGGCCCGCCTCGTGATGGCCATCCTGCTGTTTGATCCGCCGAACTTCCTCGTGCTCGACGAGCCGACCAACCACCTCGACATCGCCACCAAGGAGATGTTGATCGAGGCGCTCAAGGACTATGCGGGCACCATGCTGTTCGTTTCGCACGACCGCCATTTCCTCGCGGCACTCTCCAACCGCGTGCTGGAACTGACAGAAAATGGCGTGCACGCCTATGGCGGCGGCTATACCGAATATGTGCAGTCGACCGGCCAGGAAGCCCCCGGCCTGCGCCACTGATCCCAGCGGGAGCCGGGCTAGAGCAGCACCGGCTCCTGATGAAGCTCGACGCCGAACCGGGCCTTGACCGTCGCCTTGATATGGCCTGCAAGCGCGGAAATATCGTCCGCGCTGGCGCCGCCACGGTTGATCAGCACGAGGGCATGGCGCTCGGAGATGCCAGCCGGGCCCATGGCAAACCCTTTGAGGCCGGACTGTTCAATCAGCCAGCCGGCCGAGAGTTTTAACCGGCCATCGGGCTGGGTATAGTTCGGCGCCTTGGGGAATTCGGCGAGGATCGGTTCCACCGATGCGGGATTGACAATCGGGTTCTGAAAGAAGGACCCGGCATTGGGCGTGACACGCCAGTCGGGCAGTTTTGACTGGCGCAGCGCGATGACCTGCGCCATCACCATAGCCGGGGTGAGATCATCGCGTCCAGCGAGCTCGGAAAGTCCCGCAAAACCCAGATTGGGTTGCCAGGGTTTTGGCAGTTTTAAGCGCAGCGAGAGCACGACATAGCGGCCCGCCTGCTGCTTGAAGACGCTGTCGCGATAAGCAAAGCCGCACATTTCGCGCGAGAAAGTGGTGATCTCTCCGGTCACGCTGTCATAGCCGGTGAGGCTCTCAAAAACATCGGCGATCTCGGCGCCATAGGCGCCGATATTCTGCACTGGCGCCGCCCCGACCGTCCCCGGAATGAGGGCGAGGTTTTCAATACCGCCAAACCCGGCTTCGACCGTATAGGCGACGAAATCGTTCCAGACCTCGCCAGCCGCTGCCTCAACGAGGACGTGATCGGCCGTCTCCTCAATGATGCGCCGTCCCTTGAAAGCGATGATCGCGGTGATGCCGTCAAACTCGGCAGACAGCACCACATTGCTGCCGCCCCCCAGAATGCGAAGCGGCAGGCCGCGCTCGGCCGCGAGAACAAAGGTAGCGGGCACCTCTTCGGGCGCATCGAGCACGAGGCCGAAGCGCGAGCGCGCCTGAAGCGCCATGGTATTGCGCGCGGAAAGGTCAAAATCGGGAATCAGGGAGAGCGTCGTCTGGGTCATGGCGGGACATTGATCGGAGTTGGTTGGCAACACAATGGCCAGTGTGGGGCAGCGAACCGCCCCCTCCCCGCCAGCTGTTTCAACCGGCAGTGCCCGGGCCGATGATAGTATCTTATCTTAAACAGGAGATCGCGGTAGCACTCCGCGATGAAACTCAGCCACTGAGGTTCAGGCGAAAATCTCTAACCTTTTCGGTCTATCGACCGGTATACTTAGCAACAAAAGCCAACCCCATATAGTTATTCAATTCCGATCAAATAGACAGCATCGTAGCTCGACGGCTTGCAGCTTGCTTGTTTCGTATTCACGCAATGCGACGCAGCCTCGCAAGGAGCAACGGCAATGTTTACACCCCCTCAGTTCGGTCAAAGCACAGCTGAAATACAAATGCTGCGACAACAGGCTGGCCGCTGGTTGCGGGCACTAAGGGAGCGTACCGGCATGAGCCAGCGGGAGTTAGCCAAAGCTGTTGGCTTCGAATACTACACGTTCATCTCTCAACTGGAAGGCGGCCGAGGACGCCTTCCACCGACGCAATACGTAGCATTTGCAGAAGCGCTTGACATTCCCTTGCATTATTTCGTGAAGACTTTAATGCGATACTACGATCCGATTACCTATTACGCATTATTTGAAGTCCCGCCCAGTGCAGAGCCCACATCAATGTCGGGATCTGCGGAATCCGGCGAGAAAAGATCGTGCCCCACTGCGTGGTGTAACTGAGGCTTGGCCTCCACGCATATCCGGCTTGGCCGGGCTGGTCAGCGTGCGGGAACTGCCGGCAAGCTGACGAGGGGATCATCGCTCAACGGGGCGACGGATTCCAGCGTCATATATCTCGCCCGCTGAACCGCCCATTCATCGTTCTGTTCGAGCAGGATAGCGCCGACGAGGCGGATGATTGCGTCCTCGTTGGGGAAGATGCCCACGACCTCGGTCCGGCGCTTCACCTCGCCATTCACCCGTTCAATCGGGTTGTTGCTGTGCAACTTGGCCCGATGCTCCTTGGGGAAGCTCATGTAGGCGAGGACGTCGTGCTCGGCCTCATCCATGATGGTGGCAAGCTTGGGCACGCGAGGGCGGATTTGGTCGGCAACGGCGCGCCACTGGGTGCTGGCCGCCTCCGGCGTCTCCTGGGCGAAGGCCGTGGCGATAAAGGCACTGGCCACGCGGCGACCGCTCTTGCCGGCATGGGCGAGGACGTTACGCATGAAGTGAACGCGGCAGCGCTGCCATGTGGCGCAAAGCACCTTGGTGACGGCGGCCTTGATGCCCTCATGGGCATCGGAGATCACCAGCTTCACGCCTCGCAG
Source organism: Devosia sp. SD17-2 (assembly GCF_029201565.1). Classification (GTDB taxonomy): domain Bacteria; phylum Pseudomonadota; class Alphaproteobacteria; order Rhizobiales; family Devosiaceae; genus Devosia. Next base: position 806,862 of record NZ_CP104002.1, on the reverse strand, counting down.
GCCGCGGCGGGTCAGCTTGCGCAGAAACTCGGTCCAGATCGCCTCGGCTTCCGAGGTGCCGATCTCCATGCCCAACACCTCGCGCCGGCCATCGGCATTGACGCCCACGGCCATGATGGCGGCCACCGAGACGATGCGGCCGCCCCGGCGCACTTTGAGGTAGGTGGCGTCGATCCACAGGTAGGGCCAGTCGCCCTCGATCGGCCGCTCAAGGAAAGCCTTCACCCGACCATCGATCTCCTCGCACAGGCGGCTGACCTGGCTCTTTGAGATGCCGCTCATGCCCATGGCTTTGACCAGGTCGTCACCGACCGGGTCGAGATGCCTTGGATATACGCCTCCTGGATCACCGCCGTCAGCGCCTTCTCGGCCAGCCGCCGAGGTTCCAGAAAGCCAGGGAAGTAGCTGCCCTTGCGAAGCTTGGGGATGCGCAGCTCGACCGTGCCGGCCCGGGTCTCCCAGTCCCGCTCGCGGTAGCCATTGCGCTGGACCCGCCGCTCGGCGCTCTTTTCGCCATAGCCGGCGCCAGTGGCGGCACCCACTTCCATTTCCATCAGCCGTTCGGCAGCAAAGCCAATCATCTCGCGCAGAATATCGGCGTCGGGGGCCTTCTCTACCAGCGAGCGCAGGTTCATCATCGAGTCGGTCATCGGTGGTCCTTCAGGTACAGGGTTGGCGTAAGCAACCAGACCTTACCGGAAATCCGTCGATGACCACCCAGCCGCTCGCTCGCTACGGCGCTCCTAATGGCGCGCTCGCGAGCGGCTTGACCACCTCAGTTACACCACGTCCCGGGACACGACCCGAGAAAAATCTCGTCATCGGGCTATCTGCGCGAGTGTCGCGGCTAGAGGCCATTATCGCCGAGCAAAAATAGGGGACATTCAAAGCGTTAACGCTACTCAGCTCCCTGCATGTCCTATCATTCAACCCCTCACGATCCTGATCTCGAGGCTGGGCGTTCCGGTGGCGATGGCGAACAGGCGGTCGATATTGGGATGGGCGCCGGGACGATTGCGCGCATCGGCAGTGTGTTCGGCAAACACGGCGAGGCCGTGTTCGGCCGCTTCTCGGCCGAGGGTACCAAATTTGGCATTGAGATACTGATAGACCGCCAGCGAGCCCTGTTTGCCGGGCTGGTTTTCGATGCAGGCGATCACTGTGCCGGCAGCGTCGACGAGGTCGATCCGCTCAAGCCCGTCGATGGAGGGGAGTTTGCCGAGATTGTCCTTGAAGGACGCGCCTGGTTCGATCATCGCCGAATATCCTGCTCTGGTTGGTCGAGCTGGGCTTAGCATCCGGACAGAGGGGCCGCCAATGCGGCGATCGATCAATCGATAAGGGACGGCAGGCTGGTGAATGCGGTCTTGAGCGCCTCTGACCACCCTTCCGAAACCGAGAGATAATAGGGGTCATCGCGCTCGAAGCGGCGGCGGACGCCGAGCTCGAGACTGTCGGCCTCGTAGATCTGCAGATCGAGGGGCAGGCCGACCGAGAGATTGGACTTGAGCGTCGAGTCGAAGGACACCAGCAGCAGCTTGATCGCTTCCGGCATGCTCATCTCGGGTTCGTAGGCGCGGATCAGGATCGGCTTGCCATATTTGTGCTCACCGATCTGGAAGAACGGCGTATCGGCGGAGGACTCGATGAAATTGCCCTCGGGATAGATATAGAACAGGCGCGGCTCGCCTCCCTTGATCTGTCCGCCGAGAATGAAGGATGCGCCGAAGGCGTCGGCTGTCTGCCCCGCAGGCGCGGCCTGGGCAATGACTTCCTTGACCACATCGCCGATGAGACGAGCCGTCTGGAACATCGACGGCGTGTCCAGCACGGACGATCTGCGCTCGGCGACGGCCTTGGATCGCTCGTCGAGAAGGCTGGTCACGGCCTGCGTGGTGGCCAGATTGCCGGCAGACAACAGAACGATGACGCGCTCGCCCGGCACTTCCCACGTCCGCATCTTGGAGAAGGTGGAAATATTATCGAGCCCCGCATTCGTACGAGTATCGGACATGAAGATAAGGCCCCCGGCCGTCTTCAAACCAACGCAATAGGTCATGTCATAGTCCAGGCAAGCGCAAGAAGCAGGAGTTTACTGCTCCACATTGAGGGCAACGGCAAGCGACTCGGTAGCCGAGCCACTGCGCAAACCGGTGATCGGTGCGGCCTGACCATAATCGAGACCGCAGGCGATCCGCACGTATTTTTCGTCCGGTGCGACACCATTGGCCACGTCGAATCCGACCCATCCCAGATCCTCGACATAGGCCTCCGCCCAGGCATGGGTGGCAGCCTGCTCCGTCCGGCCCTCGATCAGCAGATATCCGGAGACATAGCGGGCCGGGACACCGAGGAGGCGAGCAGAGGAGAGAAAAATATGGGCATGGTCCTGGCACACGCCACTGCCGCTGGCCAGCGCCGCTTCGGCGGGTGTTGCCACATCTGTGCTGTCGGGCACATAGGCGACGCGGGCGGTGATTTCCCCCGAGAGCCTGTGCAGCATGTCGAGCCGATTGGTGAGGCCACCCAAGGGCTCCGCCAGCGCGCGGATCGCCTCGCCCGGCTCAGTGAGTTCCGTCTGGCGCTGATGGATCCAGAGTGGAGGCACGCCACCGCCCAGACCCAGCACACCGGCGGTATCGCGGGTATCGACCTGTCCTTTTGCGTGAATGACGATCTCAGTGGTGTTCGGCGTTGCGCGCAACAACTCGGTGCGATTGCCGAAGGCGTCGTTGTAGCTGAGCTCGGACGTTGCCCCGGTGATTTCGAGCCGCCAGTCGACCACCTCCTGAACGCTGCAATTGGTCGGCCAGAGCCGCAGGCGTTGGACGGCATAAGCCACGGGGCCGGTATAGCGATAGGTCGAGGTGTGACTGATGGAAAGCAGCACGGGCGATCAATCGAAGTTAAAGGCCCGGGCGATGGCGACGCCGAGCCTGTTGTTTTGCGAGATGAAGTCGGTGAGGAATTCGTGCAGGCCAAAATCGAACACTTCCTCGATCTGCTTGCCGCGAATGGACGCCAGCGTGTGCGCGGCCTGATTATGGCAGGCGTGACGCAGGCCATAGTCCTCGGCGAGAAAATCGAGATTTTCGACGATGTTGCGGTAGCAGAAGTGCAGCGAGCGCGGCATCCGCCCGTTGAGCATGAGATAATCCGCGATATGGGTGGGATTGTACTGGCTGTCATAGACCCAGCGATAGGAGCGGTGCGCCGAGACCGACCGCAGGATCGACTCCCACTGATAATTGTCCATGGTGCCGCCGACATAGGACATGGCCGGCAGCAGCACGTAATATTTGACGTCGAGAATGCGCGAGGTGTTGTCCGCCCGTTCGATAAAGGTGCCGATGCGCGAGAAATTGAAAATCTCGTTGCGCAGCATGGTGCCGTGAAAAGCGCCGCGAATGAGCGAGGTTTCGCGCTTGATGGCGTCTAGCAGGCGCGGCAGTTCGCTTTCCTGCAAGGGGCAGTCGAGCGCCGCCTTAAGGGCCATCCAGGCTTCGTTGACAGCTTCCCAGGCGTCACGTGTCAGCGCCGTGCGCACCATGCGGGCGTTGAAGCGCGCTGCCTCGATGCAGGAGATGACGCTCGATGGATTGTCCCGGTCCCGGAGCAGAAAGTCGGCCACGCTGGCGGCGGTATAGTGGGTGTATTTGGTCTGATAGGCTGAAATGGCACCGGCCGAAAGCACGACCGAAGACCATTCCTCCGAAGCATTGGAAGTGCGGGTCAGCGCCATGCGCAGTCCGGCATCGACGATACGCGCCATGTTCTCGGCCCGCTCGATATAGCGGTGCATCCAGAACAGGCCATTGGCAGTGCGCCCTAAAAGCATATGTGCGTGTCCCCTGCCCTAATCGTCCAGAACCCAGGTGTCCTTGGTGCCACCGCCTTGGCTGGAATTGACCACCAGCGAGCCTTCGGTCAGCGCCACACGGGTGAGGCCGCCCGGCGCGATGCGAACGCGGTCGGACACGAGGACGAAGGGCCGGAGATCGACATGGCGTGGCGCCAGGCCCGCATCGGTCAGGATCGGCGAGGTCGAGAGCGCCAGGGTCGGCTGGGCGATGTAATTGCCCGGACGGCCGCGCAGCTTGTCCGCGAAATCGGAGAGTTCCTGACGCGAGGCCGCGGGGCCGACGAGCATGCCATAACCGCCCGAGCCATGGACCTCCTTGACCACCAGCTCGTCGAGGTGTTCGAGGACATATTTGAGGCTGTCGGGTTCGGTGCAGCGATAGGTCGGCACGTTCTCGAGGATGGCCCGGCGCCCGGTATAAAACTCGATGATCTCGGGCATGTAGGAATAGATCGCCTTGTCATCGGCAATGCCAGTGCCCGGCGCATTGGCGATGGTGATGCGCCCGGATCGGTAGTCATCCATGATGCCGGCGACGCCAAGGGTTGAATCGGGCCGGAAAGCCAGCGGGTCGAGGAAGGCGTCGTCGACGCGCCGATAGAGCACATCGATGGGGCGGAACCCCTCGGTGGTGCGCATGGCGATGCGGCCATTGTCGACCCGGAGATCGCTGCCCTCGACCAGCTCCACCCCCATCTGGTCTGCGAGAAAGGCGTGCTCGAAATAGGCCGAGTTGTGGATGCCGGGTGTCAGCACGGCAATGGTCGGCTTTTCGTTGAGGCGATCGGGCGGCGCGACCGCGGCGAGCGACTGACGCAACAGGTGGGGGTAGTTTTCGACCTGCTGGACTTTCACCTGCTGGAAGAGCTCAGGGAAGAGCTGCAGCATGGTCTCCCGGTTTTCCAGCATGTAGGACACGCCCGAGGGCGTGCGGGCATTGTCCTCGAGCACATAGAACTGGTTCTCAGCCGTGCGCACGAGATCGACGCCAATGATATGGGTGTAGACATTGGCCGGCGGGCGGAAGCCGATCATCTCGGGCAGAAAGGCCTCGTTCTGGGCGATCAGCTGCCTGGGGATACGGCCAGCGCGGACGATTTCCTGGCGGTGATAGATATCGTCAAGGAAGGCGTTGATCGCCATGACGCGCTGCTCGATCCCTTGGGAGAGGTAGCGCCATTCCCGGCCGGTGATGATGCGGGGAACCAGATCGAAGGGGATCAGCCGCTCGGCGGCCGCCTCCTCGCCATAGACGGCGAAGGTAATCCCGGTCCGTCGGAAGACATTCTCGGCGTCGCGGGCTTTTTTCTCCAGCGCAGCCGGTGTTTGTTGGTCGAGCCAGGTTTTTACGGGCGCATAAGGCGACCTGACCTGACCATCGGCAAAGAGCATTTCGTCGAAAGGCGGCACACAATCCTCCGGCTTCGCTGCTCCCATAAGAGCGTCAAAATCGGATCGCTGCAAGCGATTGTTCAGATGTTGTGCACCCGGGCAATGTGCCGATGGATTAGGCGATAGCTCCACTGATTTAGGGACGAGGGCGGCAAGTCCTCATTTCTGGCGAACAGCCACCGCCTTGATCGGCGATGGCGAGGCTTAGGGAGCGGCCCCGGACTAGTGCCCGAGCATGCGCTCGAGGGCACCGGGGCGGTCGTGCACAGCGAACTTGTCCATGATCGTGGCGCTGGCTTCGTTGAGGCCGATGATCTCCACCTCGGCGCCGGCCTTGCGGAACTTGAGCACGGCCGTGTCGATGGCGTTGACCCCGGTCAGATCCCAGAGATGGGCTGCTTCGAGGTCAATGCGAACCCGGCGCGGCGGCTCGGCAAAATCCATGGCGGCCAGGAATTCCTCGGCCGTGGCGAAGAACAACTGGCCCTCGATGCGATATGTGCGCGTTTCGCCATCCTCAGAGAGGGATGCGGTGACCCGAAAGATCTGCGCGACTTTCCAGGCAAAGAAAATGCCCGAGAGCAGCACGCCGACGCCAACACCCAGCGCCAGATTATGCGTGCCAAGGACAGTCGCAACTGTTGCCAGCATGACCACGCTCGAGCGGCGCGGGTGAGAGGCGAGATCGCGCAGCGACCCCCAGTTGAAGGTGCCGATAGCGACCATGATCATGATCGCCACCAGCGCGGGCATGGGGATGAGCCCGACCCAATCGCCAAGCACCACAAGCAAGAAGAGCAGGATCGCTCCGGCCGCAAAGGTCGAAAGGCGCGTGCGCCCGCCCAGCTTTACGTTGATGGTGGACTGGCCGATCATGGCGCAACCCGCCATGCCGCCGAAGAAGCCGGAGACGAAATTGGCGATGCCCTGGCCGATGCTCTCGCGGTTCTTGTCGCTGGTGGTCTCGGTCATCTGGTCGACGATGGAGGCAGTCAGGAGGCTTTCGAGGAGGCCCACAGTCGCCACCGCGATGGAATAAGGCAGGATAATCAGAAAGGTGTCGAGGCTGAGCGGCACATTGGGCAGCAGCAGGGTCGGCAGCGCATCGGGCAGCGTGCCCAGATCCGCAACGGAGCGCGTATCAATGCCGAAGGCCAGTGCGACTGCGGTGAGGATGAGAATGCACACCAGCGGCGATGGGATGGCCTTCGTGATGCGCGGGAAGAGGTAGAGGATGGCCAGGCCCGCCGCGATCATCACATAGCTTTGCCAGGTGACGCCGGTCAGCTCGGGCAATTGTGCCATGAAAATGAGGATGGCCAGCGCATTGACGAAGCCGGTGATCACCGAACGCGAGACGAAGCGCATGATATAGCCGACGCGCGCGAGGCCCAGGCCGATCTGGATGACGCCGGCGAGGATGGTGGCGGCGAGGAGATAGTCCAGCCCGTGCTCGCGCACCAGCGAGCCCATCAACACCGCCGTGGCGGCGGTGGCAGCCGAGATCATCGCCGGGCGCCCGCCAGCAAACGAAATGACGATGGCGATGATGACCGAGGCATAGAGCCCGACCTTGGGATCGACACCTGCGATGAGCGAAAAGCCAATGGCTTCGGGGATCAACGCCAGGGCGACGACAAGGCCGGACAGGAGATCGCCACGCACATTGGAAAACCAGTCGCGGCGGAGGGAAGACACAAAGTTCATCGGGAGGGTCCAGCAATATCTGCGCGGCGCCTTCTAAGGATTGGCGCGGCGATGTCTGGATTGTCCGGCGGATCGGCGGCCGGAAGAGCCACCCGGAATTGCACCGGGTCCAAGTCGACTGGGACGAGGTTTGCCAGAACGGGGCTAGAGGTTCAACCCTGCGGCCGCATTATTGGACGAGCGAGCGGGCGAGCGCGGAAGTCGCGGCTTCGAGCCCGGCGAGGGCCTCGCCATAGCCGGTGGCGGCAACGGCGGAGAAAATGCGCTGGGCTTCGCGATAGCGGCGCAGGTGGTAGTAGCTCCAGGCGCGCAGGGTCAGCAGGTCATTGCGCTCGGCGGCATATCTGGAGCGGGCATCGAGGATGGCGAGAGCCTTGGCATAATCGCCGACGCCATAGGCGCTGGTAGCCTGCTGGGTAAGGATGGCCACCTCAAGCTCAAGCGCACGGGCATTGGTGACCGGCGCGGCGGCGGCGGCAACCGCGGCTTCGTGTGGCAGGCCGAGGCGAATGAAGGCCAGTGACTGACCATAGGCTGCGTCCGAACGCACCCGCTCGGAGCCCGATTGAAGCGCCCGGGCGAAGTGGTCCACCGCTTGCGCCGGACGATTGAGATCCATCAGGCACCAGGCATGGCTGAGGGCGTTTGACGCCGAAAGGCTGGCGGCAGGAACAAAGTTCTCGCAGCGACGGCCCCCGGAGCTGCGCTGCGGGCTGGGGTCGACACTGAGTTCGCTGGCCACCTGATTGGTCGGCTGACGCGCGGACTGTACCGGCGCAGCCTGTACCGGCGCGGACGGGCGCTGGGCGACGGGAACGGGGACAGGCGCGGCCGCAGGCGGCTGGGTGGTGGCGGAAGTCTTGCCGAAATCGGAGATGCGGGCGGAGCGCCCGGCCCATTGGTTGCGGATCGACTGCACAGTCGTCGCATCTCCCAGAGCGTTCGCCGCCACCATCAGCCCATAGGCCGCCGGCTCCAGATCGGGCTGGAAACGCAGGGCAACGGTGAACCACTCAAACGCTGTCTGCGGCTGCTGGAAGGCATAGGAATACCAGCCGAGCTCCTGGGCCGTATTGGCGTCGCGCGCCGACATGGCGGTATCGACGATGCGGCCGAGCACATTTTCGCTGATATTGCGGCGCGGCTCGGTGGCGAGATAGGCGGCAGCGGCCTGAAGGTAGAGCGCGGTCAGCTCCTCGCTTTCGTCGCGGTAGGCCGCGAGGACGCCTTCGGCCTCTTCGCCATCCTGTAGCTGCAGCAGCGTCACGGCCAGTCCCTCGGCGGTGGCCGCACTTGGGGCAGCCTCATGGGCAGTCTGGAACAGGCGGCGCGCCTCATTGGGGCGGTTCCGGCTGAGCTCGAAATAGCCCAGGAGCTGTAGATCCTCGCCGTTCTTGGTGGCCGTCGCCGATTGCTCGAGCAGGGCAAGATCAGCAGGTCCGGGTGCGGGCCCGTCGTCCAGCGCAGCGGAAACGGCGCGACGCGCCAGATCGAGGCGAAGTCCGTTGAACTCTCCAACCCCGGCCGCATCGGGACGCTCCATGGCAAGGAGCGGATCGAGTTCGGCGCGCGGCAGTTGCTCCATGGCCTTCTGCATGGTGGCGTAGCGCTCCTGCGCGTCCGTGCAGTTGGACAGGACATAGGCATAGGCATCGACCGAGCGGGCGAGGCTGCCGGTCTGCGCAAAGGCTTCGGCAAGGCGCCAGAGATTATCGACGGAGCTGCAGACCAGCAGTTGCGGGTTGCTGGCGGCAATGGTGATGACGGCCTGATAGTCCTTTGCATCGGAGGCAGTGCGCAGACGCGAGACGGACTCGCCGCTGGCAAGGCTTTGCAGGAGATCGGTCGACGGCACAAAGCTCGGATCAGCGGCCTGCTTGGCAGCGATGGCAGCGCGCGCGCCGTCAAAATCGCCATTGCTGAACATCTCCCAGATCTCGACGATATCGGGATCGGGCACATAGTCCTGCGAGAGGAGATTGGCCGGTGGCTGCCAGCCGGGGTGAAGGGCCTTGAGGCGCTCGATCTCGCGCTGGACCCGTACCTCGTCGCCGTTCTGGGCGAAATAACGCAGGGCCGTTTCGTCGACGGCATTTGGCGCCTGCGCGGGCTCTGGCGCCGGAGTGATCTGGGCCATCAGCGACTGCACCACGCCGGTCGGCGTGTGGCGCACCACCGGCTCACCCGGCGCTCTTTCCCCGGCGACGGCGAAGGGTAGCGCCACCATGAACGGGCGGGCGCCGGCAAGCGGCTGGATGGCCGAGGCATCCTGGGCCACAACAATGGTGGCCGGTGCCGGCACTCCGGCATCCTGGGCGAACACCGGCAGGATAGTGCTGCTCAGCAATCCCAGCCCGCCAAGATAGGTACTCAGCCGCATCAGAGGGGGCCTTTCTCGAGGCAATCAGGCCGCTCTCGCCGCAGATGGTCGAGCAGCAGCAATTGCAGCGTCGCCGCATAATAGCTGGTTGCCTGCATCTGGGCCAGTTCGGCGGGGATGGGTTGATTGGTCAGCGTGCATTTCATGCTCGCCTCGATGAGGCGATAGCCGGGCTCGGAAATGGGTTCGAGCACAGCGCCGGTCACCACATCGATCTTGCGCAGGCCCGAGGCGTCGGAATTGGCAAGAAACGGCTCAAGATAGGAGGGATCGAGCCCGGCGCGCATCAGATAGAGCGGGATGCGGATGCCATTATAGCCGAATTCCGGCGGAAAGTTTTCAGCCGGCACAAGTGTGTCGCCCTCGAGCACGACCCAGTCGGCCGGAATGCCCGTGCGGGTTTCGGCGGCGCGCGCCAGGATATCGAGACCGCTCTCGGTGACCGCATTCCAGTTGATGGTCGGGTCGAGCTGGGCAAAGACCGGGATGGTCTCGAACACCCAATAGGAGGGGTTGAGGACGACGGCGCCGGTCTCTTCGCTGACAAAGCCGACAGCGCCGGGGAGGATCACCGGCCTGTCCTGCACTGCGGTCAGCAGATCATGACCGATGGTGCGGACCATGCTGGTGGCTCGATCAAGATAGGCCTGTTCGTTCCAGGCGTGACCCGCCAGAACCAGGCCATAGGCGATCAGCATGTCGCCATCGGTGGCGTTGTTGGGATCGGTCACCCTGGGATCGGCCTCCGGCTCCCAGCGCCACGCGGCAAGGCCGTCGTCGCGGACCATGAGCTCGGTCTCGGTGAACTCCCAGACGCGCTCGAATGTCGCCCGATCGCCCGCCAGCACGGAAAGGATGAGGCCATAGCCCTGCCCTTCGCTGTGGCTGATGCTGTTATTGGCATAGTCCACGATCCGCCCAGCCTCGCTGATATAGGCGGTGCGGTAGCTGTCCCATTCTTCGGCGAGTATGGTTGAGGCGGCCGTTGCGGGCTGGATCATGAGCATGGCCGCAAGGGCCGCTCCCCAGATGTTCGATGTCATTGCCTGCGTCCGAGCTGTTTGAGCATGAGAGATGTCGCGATCATCAGCAGAACGCACGCGGCCGTAATCAGTGCGGTGAACATCAAAATGTTGGCGGAGAACCAATTTGCAGCGACGAGCCGCAGATTGGTCAGCGAGAAGGATGTGACGTCGAGCACGGGATTGGCAGCCGAAGTTGCCGTGATCGTCTCGTCGGTCGGGGCAATGGTACTGGCTCGTCCATTGATCTCGCGCCAGTGGCGGGTCTCGACCAGCTGGTTGATCCCCGATACGAGGCGCGGGCCATCGGCTGCGGTGAGAACGGTCCAGATCCCGCCTTCAGACTGGCGAGCCTGAGCCAGAACGACCGAATTATTGATCCCCACGGCCTGATCCCGCTCCGGCAGGACGCGCAGATCGTCGATCTGGAGGCCAACCCGGTCGAGGAACCAGTCGAGTGCCCCCGGCAAGGGGCGGGCAATGGTTTCGGAGGCAAACTGGTCGAGCACGGAAGCATCTCGCCCGATGCCGCCCGCGCGTCCATCGGAGAGACCCGTGCGGGCGAGGATGTCGCCGGTGATGGAGGCGACAGGCTTGACCACCAGCACATTGCGGTCAGCCGCCAGCTGGGTATCGGAGGTGACCGTCAGCGGCGTGATTTTGCCCGAGGCAGTAGCGAGGCGCGCTGCCAGCGTCAGGGCCGCCGTTTCGGACTCCGTGTCCTGCCCCACAGCTATCGGTACGTCTTCGTCCAGCACATAGGGCCAGGCGGCGCCGGTAAGCAGGCGCAGGTCGGGCAGCGCCGCGGCCCGGGCATATTCGGACAGACGCAGTTTCGAGCTGCCGGAAAAGACAAAACGCGTCGGGGCGTCGCCGGTCCAGCCGACCGGGCACGCCTGATCCGAGGTCGTGTTCAGATTGACCGCGATATCGACCTCGTTGCGGCCGGGACGCAGATTGGTCATCGGCACGCGGATGATCGTGTTGCGCAACAGCCCGCCGTCGGTCTGCAGCAACGGCGTGGCCGAGGCGATCTGGCCATTGGTGTAGATGTCGATTTCGCTGCCCGGCTGAACGTCGGACGAATAGGCGGCGTCGAGCGCCAGCTCGGCATTGCCATAGCGATAGGAGTAGAAATCGGGCGGCAGTTCGAACTGGAAGCGCGTGGTAAAGCGCCGTCCGTTGAACTCGACCGTATTGGCGCCGAGCGCCGCCAGCTCGATCGCCGAGCCGCCTTCCATCAGCGGCACGGGATAGCCGAGATCGACGCGCGGACGGGAGGACGAGGCCGGTGCGGCGGCAACAAGATCATTCCCGCTGCGGGCGATGCTTGCCCAGTCGGGGCCGGACAGGACCAGGGTCGGCGCGCCGCTCGCCAGAGAAGCCATGGTAACCAGAGGCCCTGAGGCGGCCGCGCCACTCATCTCAGCCAATTCGGCCGGCAGGGATTGGGCCGTGCCGATGACGACGTCGAGCACACCGGGCTCAGCCGTGGCAGAAAGCGCATCGACAATCTCGATCCGCGGATCGGCCACGCGCAGGGCAATCGCCATCTGCTGGATCAGCCGGAGCGCCGCGCTCATGGTCTGTGCATCGCCGAGGTCACCGGCCAGCACTCGGAGCCGAGTGTGGCCATCAACACCAACGCCGACCGCGGCGAGATCGGCCAGCTGGCTGATGCCGGCAATCTCGGGACTGTCGAAATGAAGTTGCAGGCCGTCGGAGGTCAGGTCGGTCCAGAGTTCATAGGTGGACTGAATGGTGCAGTCCGTCCGATGCCGCTGGGAGGCGTGGATCTCGAGGATATTGGGGCCGGGCCGCAAGAGGCCTGCGGGAATGCCGACGCTGACCGCGCTCCGGGCCGAGGAGGCGGCGATCGGCGTACGGGACACCGAGGTCTGGTTGATGGAAAAGCCGAGGCTCGAGAACTCCGGTGCCACCATCACGGCGTTGAGATAGCTCAGGCTCAGCCGCGCTGCGCTCTCGGCTTCGGCCTGGGTCAGATAGAAGACGATGGCGTGGCGGCTCTCTTCGCCGGCGAGGCGCACGCTGGGCGTGGGCAGGAGATAGCGCGTGTGGACGGCCGGGGCCGGTTCGGGAGCGACTTCTACCGGCACGGGGACGGTCGGGATCGGCGCGGGCGGAACGAGGCCACTTTCGGGCGTCATGTCGAACGGCGCAGGCTGGGCCAGGGCGGGCACCATGGCAACAGAGAGCAACAAGCCGGCGAGCAGGGTACGATCAATCATGGGCGCCACTCCGCTTGGAGCCAAAGCGCAGGAGATAGCCAAGCCCGCGTCCGGTTTGATAGAGCGCCTGGCCGAGGAAGCGTGCCGTGCCGCGCAGGATGCCGATATTGACCTGCCGCGACTTCTGGCGCTGCGCCCAGGTGGCGGAGTTGGCGTAGAGCAGATCGGCGATAAGGCGATAGTCCTGGCCGCGCTGGGGCGTGAAGCGGCAGCCGAGCATGGCGCCCTTCCCTTCCGAACCGGTGGAGCGCACGACGACCGACATCTCATTGCCGCCGGTATCGGACAGCGGGGTAAAGCGGATCGCGGTCGGTGCGCCGCGTGCAAGCCCGAGCGGTCCTGCAGGCAGGCGCAGGGCGAGGCCACCGCTCGACACATTGACAATGGTGCCCTTCGACCAGGTGCCATCGGCACCCTGGACTTCGCAACGGCGTTCCACAGCGACGCGGCGGCTGGCGCGCACTTCGCGGCGCTCCGAAACCACGCCCAATGCACAACCGGCCAGGATCAGGTTGAAGAGGTTCCAGCCGCCCACCACCATGGTGATTTCGGCCTGATAGGGCTCGTTGAAGATCTTGAAGACGGTCATGCCGACGGTGATCACGAGCAAGAGGAAGATCAGGTAGAACGGGCGTGCCAGTTCGGACAGGCGCGACGTGTCGACGCTTTCGTCCTTGGCCGTCACGTTAAACGTCGGCTTGGACGGGTTGCGCAGCACCGACAGGATCGCGCCCAGAAGGTGCACCGACTGGATATATTCGTAGAGCTCGGAAATCCACGGCCAGCGCCAGCGCCCGAACAGCGAGTTCTGCATCACGAGGTTCGCGAAGAAATAGGTCAGTGTATAGGCCGCGAACTCGCCGCCTGAAGCGGTGAAGATCTGCAGGTCGAAGAAGAGATAAAACAGCGGTGCGAAGAGGAAGATGATGCGCGGCAGCGGGAAAAGCCAGAACATCGTCGAGGAGAGATAGGCCAGTCGCTGCGCCAGCCGCAGGCCCGGCTTGAACAGCGGAAAGCTGAACAGCATGATCTGCATCATGCCCTGCGCCCAGCGGCTGCGCTGGCCGATGAAGCTCGAGAAGGTCGCTGGCTGGAGGCCCGCTACCAGCGGTCGGTCGACATAGATCGAGTTCCAGCCGCGGCTGTGCAGCTCGAGCGCCGTCTCGCAGTCTTCGGTGATGCTCCGGCCGGCAAAGCCATTGGTTACTTCGAGGGCTTCGCGCCGCAGGAGCGCCGCCGAGCCACAGAAGAAGGCCGCGTTCCAGCGATCGAGCCCGCGCTGGATGATGCCGTAGAACATCTCGTTTTCAGACGGCATGACCTCGAAGGTACGCAGATTGCGCTCCACCGGATCGGGATTGAGGAAGAAGTGCGGGGTCTGCACGAGGAAGAGGCGATGATCCCCAGCGAAATAGGGAACGGTTTCCTGGAGGAAATCCCGGGCCGGCGCATGGTCGGCGTCGAACACGGCGACAAATTCGCCGGAGGAGTGCGCAAGGCCATTATTGAGATTGCCAGCCTTGGCGTGCTCGTTGCGGGCGCGGGTCAGGTAGTGGCAGCCCAGTTCGTCGCAGAGCTGGCGCAGCTGGTCGTATCGCTCCTGCGCTTCGACAGCAGCATCGGGATCGGAGCTGTTGCGCTTGGCCTCGGTGGCGCCATCGTCGAGCAGCCAGACCTTGAACCGGTCGACCGGGTAATCCATGCCTTTGGCGGCGGCAAGCGTGCCGGCCAGGAGGTCATAGTCCTCGTTGTAGGTGGGGATGAACACGTCGACGAACGGGACCGGATCATCCGGACGCAGCCGAACGGACGGGCGCGGCGGAATGGGCCGCACAACCACGAACAGGCTGAGGAACAGCATGAGAATGCAGTACATCTCTGCCAGGTAGAGGATGAGCCCGGGGATAAAGTCGGCCCATTGGTCGATCGGCGGAATGGTGCTGGTGGTGCGCCAGAACGCGTAGCGCAGCACGATAACCGTGCCGAAGGTCAAAAGCAGCAGTCGCCAGTTGCCGTCGAGCCGCAACAGCTTGATCACTGCCATGAACAGCAGGAACAAGACCGCCATGACCAGGTGAACCTGCAGGCTCACCGGTATGGTGATGATGACAAGCATGGCGAGAGCCATGACCAGCCAGATGAAGATGGTCAGTGGTTTGGACATGGTCGCTCCTGTGCCGGACTAGTTGCCGGTGCTAGGCGGCGAGGGAATATTCACCGTGCCTGATGGTGGGCGGGGAACAGTGGGGCCTGTCCCGGTGGTCGTGCCGGTCGGGGACGGCACGATCGGGGCGCCGATCGGCGGGGTGGGTATCGCGACCGGCGTCGCAGTGGGCGTCGGCGCGGCAGTCACCGTCTGCGCCCGGCGCACGACCGGCGCAGGAGCGGAGGGAATGACCTCGCTGAAGCCAGCTGCACCAATGGGCCGGATCTGGTTGCCGATGCTTCCGATGATGGCCGGGGCGGCATTGGGCGGGAAGACGGCTACGTTGAGCCGCAGCTTATACATGATTTCGAGCAGGCTCTGCTCGCTGGCGCCCCGGCGGCAGAGCTGGAGGCGGATATTGATGGTGCCGCGATCGACCGCTCCGGATGGCTTCAGCGTGGGGCTGATGCGCTGCCAGGCATAGATACAGGTATCGCCTGTGGGCGGTTTGCCGATGGCGTAGCCGAAGGGGCCATAGGCGTTCTGCACGAAATAGGGCGAGACCGCCATGCCGGTCCCGGGCCAGGCTGTCAGGGCTTCCTGGGTCAGGTTGACCTGGGTGAAGGGAATGTCGCGCAGGCGCGCGTCGCTGCCATCGCCACCCTTGGCGGTAAAGCGCACGATGCTGATCTTGTTTTCGCCCGGCGTGCGGGCATCGGTTGCCAGCGAGATGTCCTGCCGCACCGCATTGGGAAAGGTCGTGGACGCCACATTGACGATGGCAGGACCGCCCGGCGGGGGAATGATGAGCGCATCGGCAGGCGTGATGATCCGCGCTTCGCTGACCGGGCCATCACTGGTGGTCGAGCAGGCGCCAAGAAGGGTTGCGAGCGCAAGCGTGGCCAAGGCGTTACGGGCCCACTGTCGGACACTTGGCGAATGGACTGAGGTATCAGACAGGATTTCGCCCTTTGCGCTTGTATTAACAAAGGCTTGCGGCCCTTGGAGTCTCCCCGAACATCAGGGAAGACTGTTAATCCGCCGTTAACAGCATGCTGCGCGCGATTGCAAAATGCAAGGCCGCCAAACATTGTGATCGGACAAGAGGGGATGGGCGCTTGAAACCACGCGCCCGGGGGAGCCCCCTTGAGGACCAACGGGGAGGAAGACTTTGTCTATGGACGGAAAAATAGCGGTCGTGACCGGCGCCGCATCGGGGATCGGCCTTGCGACCACCAGGGCTCTTCTCGCCGAGGGCGCAACAGTGGTTCTGGTGGACCGCAATGCCACGGCGCTCGCCGCGCTGACGGCGGAACTCGGCGACAAGGCCATTGCCCAGGTGACGGACCTGCTGGAGCCCGAAAGCTGCAACGCGATGGTGCCGGATATCCTTGAAAAGATAGGGCATATCGACATCCTCCATTGCAATGCCGGCATCTATATCGGCGGCGACCTCACCGAGACGACGCCCGAAGCCATCGATCGCATGCTCAATCTCAACGTCAATGCGGTGATGAAAAACGTCCATGCCGTGCTGCCCCACATGATCGGGCGCAAGACCGGCGACATTATCGTCACCTGCTCGGTGGCCGGGCATTTCCCGACCTATTGGGAGCCCGTCTATTCGGGCTCGAAATGGGCGATCACCAGTTTCGTGCAGGGCATGCGTCGGCAGATGATCCCGCATGGCGTGCGCGTCGGCCAGATTTCGCCCGGCCCCGTTGTGTCGGCTCTTCTCGCCGACTGGCCAGAAGAGAATCTGCGCAAGGCCCGGGAAACCGGCGGCTTGATCGAACCCGAAGACGTGGCCGAGGCCATTGTCTTCATGCTGAGCCGGCGCCGCAGTGTCACCATCCGCGACATGATCATCCTGCCGTCCAATTTCGACCGGGTCTGACCCCTCCTCCAAGATCAGACCAACGGCCTGACCGGGGGGCAGGTCAGAACACGTAGACCGTAAGCGTGCTGCCGCTGTGCTGGACCCCGAGCACATGGCCGGGCTGGTATTTGCTCCGGCTGAGGGCTGCGATGATCAGGGCATCGCCTTCTACCGCGCTGATCATGCGGTGATAATCGCGATTGTCGGCGAGCCAGCGGGAAATCTGCCGACTCAGTTCCGGACAGACGCGGATCGGCACCAGCCTGATATCCGAAGCCCTGTTCCATCCCCGCACGCGGGTTTGCTCAAAGAGCCCGATCAACTGGCTTGAGCTGACCCCGCCGCAGGCCTGGCCCGCCGGAACACTGCCGGAGCTCAACGAGCCGCCCGAGCTGATCCAGCCGCTACCGCCGCCGCCATTACCGCCTCCGCCGTTGCCGCCGCCGCCCGAACCACCGCCGCCGCTGGAGCCGCCGCCTCCGCCACCACCGCCGCCCAATCCGACGTCGATGCCTATCAACCCGTTCTGGCCGCCGATATTGACATTGGCGTCGAGCAGTCCGCCGACGCCAGCCTGGACATCGAACAGGCCGCGGCTGCCGCCCAGGGACACGCTGGCATCAATGCCATTGGGACCGCCGACATTGAGATCGATCAGATTGCCGTCGCCACCGAGGAGGCCAAGACCAACGGGACCTGAGCCACCGCCGCCGAGCGACAAGCCGCCACCGTCGCCAAGAAGCCCCCCTTCCGACCCGCCGGTGAGCCCGCCGAGCAGGCCACCGCCGCCGCTGCCACCGAGCACGCCGTCGAGAAGCCCCTGCGCATTCGCAAAATTTGGCGAGAGGAATACGGAACACATCAAAACGAGAGCAAGTTTCAGTTTTCTCACGCGACCAACTCCTGAAGCAATTGGTGAAATCATTGCTGGCGATCATGATCCCCACTTCGATGGGGCGCGGTAATCGTGGAATACGCGTATATTTTCCGGTTTTGAAATTACTGGTTATTCAACCGATAACGACCTCGAATGCCGCAATCTCATTCAGCGACATTTTCCCGATAGACCTTCATGTCGGGAAACATGTCTGGCCAGTAAGCGCCGGGTTCTATGACCACATAGACATCGGAATCGTCCGGGAGCTGCGCCATCAGCCGACAGAGCACAAGCACCAGATCATTGGGGGATGGGTTCTCCGGCACGCGCCGCTCCAACGTGCCGTCCAGACAATGCTCCATGATCCCGGCGCAAAGTTCATCACGGTTGGTAAAGAGCAACAGTGCCATCTGGCCCGGAGGGATCTGCTTTTCGGCAACGCGGACATAAGCGGTCATGGGCACACCTGAGCTGAGGGCCGTTCTCACCCGCGCCATCCTCATCCGGACCGGGTTTGAACCCGATTGCCGGCGCTATTCGCATAGCTACTTATCGCACTGAGTTCTCTGCAGCGGCGGACACCGGCTGAACCAATCTTGCCAGCGGATCGTTATTCCTTTCCCGTCCCCCAGACAGGCGAATTTCCGTGCAACAGACTCTTTGCCACGTTCTTCTCAATGCCAAAGCAGGCACCGCCAGCGCCCTGTCGATGACCGGCGCTGAGCTCGCGGCCAGGCTGGCCGAGCGCGGCCTCCAGGCTGAAATCGACGACGACATGGACAAGCCGATGGAGGGACGTCTGATCCGGGCCGCGACCAGCGCCGCCCCGATCGTGGTCGCGGCCGGCGGTGACGGGACGATCACCGCCCTCGCCAACGCCATCCTCGGCTCGGACAAGAAGCTCGGGATCCTGCCCTTGGGTACGGTCAATGCGCTGGCCAAGGATCTCAATATCCCCCTCGACCTCGATCTGGCGCTCGACGTGCTTGGGACCCAAGCCTGCCGCACAATCGATGTGGGGTGGGTCGATGGTCGAGTGTTCCTCCACAAGGTGGTTGTTGGCGTGGTTCCGGAACTGGCAGCGGGTCGCGAACACATCCGCGGCCGCAGGGATCTGCGCGCCAAGCTGGGGTTTTTCCTCTTCATCCTCCGCCGTCTGGCGCGTACCAAGCGCTTCGCGGTGGCCATGGATCTGGGCGACGGCGAAACACGGATCGAACGGGTGCAGGCGCTGGCCGTTGCCAGCAATGCCTATGAACAGGGCGTAGGCCGCATCTTCTCACGCCAGCGTCTCGATGAGGGCAGCCTCTATGTCTATTTTCTCAGTCACCTCAATATTCGGGACTTCTTCCGCCTCTGCAGTGGCATGGTCATGGGCAACTGGCAAAATGACAGCGAACTGACCATTCTGAAGACCCGACAGGTGACCATGACGACGCGGAAACGTGCGATGAATGTCATGTTCGATGGCGAAGTGGAAAAGCTGGCGACGCCGATGACCTTTGAGATTCTTCCCAATGCGCTGTGCGTCGTCGCGCCCGCAGCAGTCACGCCCGATACGCCCACAGCTGACGCCGAAGAGGTGGCCCCATGAAGTTCGTCCATCTCTCCGACCTGCACTTCGGGCACCATGACCCGGCGGCAGCCGAAACCCTGGCGGCCGACATTGAGAGCCTCAACCCTGATCTGATCGTCATCAGTGGCGACTTCACCCAGGTCGGCACCAAGGCGGAGTTCGAACAGGCCCGCGCCTTCCTTGATACGCTGAGCGCCCCGGTCTTTGCCGTGCCCGGCAATCACGACGTCCCGGCGATCAACATCTTCCGGCGCTTCCTCAATCCCTATGGGCTCTACCGCCGCTATATTGCCAAGGACACAGAGCCCTTTCTCGAGATGAACGGCGTTGCCTTTCTGGGCATGCGCACGTCTAGACGGGCGCGGCTCGAATGGAACTGGGGCCATGGCACGATTTCGCGAAGCCAGCTCGAGGATCTGGACGAACGCTTTTCCCAGGCCTCTCCGGATGCGGTGCGGGTGATCGTGGCGCATCACCCGGTACTGTTTCCCACCGAACCGATGATGCAGAAGACCAAGCGGGTCAAACGCGCCGACGAGGCGCTGGCGACCTTTGCCCGCCTCGGCGTGCGCCTCGTACTATCGGGCCACTTCCACCTTTCCTATGTGCGCAGGCACGAAGCGCCCGATACGGTGACCGCAGGCGAGCCGGTGGGGCTGCGTCAGTCGGCCGTCGCGCCCATTCTTGTGGCCCAGGCCTCATCGACCATTTCAACCCGCCTGCGCGGTGAGGCCAATTCCTACAATCTCGTCCACATCACCCCCGACGAGATCATCATCGACGTGCGCGACTGGAACGGCTCGGGCTGGGCAACGCGGGTGCGCGAGAGCGAGCCGGCGCCTGCCCCAGCCGAGCCTCTGGTCCAGGTCGAGCCCGGTGGCGGAGAGCGTTAGCCCACGCGTCCGTCCAGCTCATCCTCGATATAGGCGCGGATGATGTCGTCAAAGCTCGTCTCGGCGGCAAAACCGAGGGCGAGCGCGCGATTGGCTGAAAAAGCCTGCGGCCACCCGGCCACAATGCCGGCAATGACCGGGTCGGGTTCATGCCGGATCAGCGACACGGCCTTGTCTCCCGCCACCCGCCGCAGGGCAGCGATTTCCTCACCAACCGTGGCGGCAAGGCCAGGCATGGTGAGGCTGCGGCGCTGACCGAGGGACGAGCTGTCCATTTCGGCGGCGTGGACCAGGAAATTGACCGCTGCGCGCGGGCTGGCAAACCAGTGGCGAACATCTTCGCTCACCGGCAGGATCGCTTCAATGCCCGCCAGCGGTTCGCGGATAATGCCGGAGAAAAAGCCTGACGCCGCCTTGTTGGGCTTTCCTGGGCGGATGGCGATCGTCGGCAAGCGAATGCCGATGCCATCGACAAAGCCGCGCCGCGAGTAATCGGCCAGCAACAGCTCGCCAATGGCCTTCTGCGTGCCGTAGCTGGTGAGTGGGGTCAGCGCTTGCTCGTCCGGAATTTCGGCCGGCAGGGGTTCCCCGAAGACGGCGATGGATGAGGTGAAGATCAGTCGGGGGCGATAGGCTCCGCCCTGCCCGGCTTGCCGGATGGCCTCGAGCAGATAGCGCGTGCCGTCGAGATTAATGCGATAACCCTTGTCGAAATCAGCCTCTGCCTCACCCGAAACGATGGCGGCAAGGTGAAAGATGACGTCGGGGCGGTCTTCGAGAAGAGTGACTGCGCTGCCCGGAGCCGAGAGATCGGCAGCAATGGTTTTGGCGGATGGGAATGTCGCCGGCCTTTCCGGGGCGACGATGTCGACCAGCGTCAGCCCGTTGATAGCCTCCCCCCCGAGATGACCGCGTTCGAGCAGCGCGCCAACAAGTTTGCGCCCGATCATGCCGGCCGCTCCAATCACCAAAATCTTCATCTGTTTCCTCCTGTTAGAGGAAAACAATCACCGCCCGGCGTCGATGTCCATGGCGCGAAACGAAAAAGACGCGCCCCGGAGGACGCGCCTTTCGAAACTCGAATATCATCGGGATCAGTTGAAGCGGTAGCGGACGGTGCCGCGCACTTCATGCAGCCAGTTGTTGTCGGTCCATGCCGTATCCGGCGGAGCGGCGCTGTTGGTGATCTTGTTGATGTAGAGGCCGCGATAGCCCACGTCGGCGACAATCGTGCCGAAATCATAGCCGACGCCAACCATGCCGGCTGCCGCCAGCGAGGTGTTTTGACCGGACGGGACGGTCGGGCCGCCAACCGGGCCACTGACCGAGATGTCGTTGAACGCCGCGCCGACACCGGCACCGACGTAACCGAACGCACCGCCCGCGGCGCCGTAGCCGTAGTTCCCGCCGAAGGAGAAGTCGTAATACGCATTGGCCAGTGCGATTGTCGAGCGCAGGTTGACCTTGTAGTCGCCGGCGCGCCAGCCCGAGCTTGCGGGATGGGTGACGGTGAGACCCGAATTGTTCACGAGATCGACGGTGGCGTCGAAACGCAGGCCTGTGCCGGTTTCGTAGCCGAAGCCGGCGCCGACGCTGTAGCCATAGCCCCAGGCAGTGACTGGAACCGTAATCTGGGTCGCGCCACAGGCGGTGCAATCC
This sequence comes from Devosia sp. SD17-2, assembly GCF_029201565.1. Taxonomy (GTDB): domain Bacteria; phylum Pseudomonadota; class Alphaproteobacteria; order Rhizobiales; family Devosiaceae; genus Devosia. The sequence continues at coordinate 785,220 of NZ_CP104002.1, read as the reverse complement.
CAGGCGTAAGCTTCCTTGCTCCACAGCGCATTGCCTGCCGCGCTGCCGCGCAGGTAGAACGAGCCAGACACACCGTAATCGACATCAGGAACGTCGATCACCGGAGGGTAAAAGGGCATATCCGCGGCCAGTGCCGGGGCGGCTGCAAATACGGCTCCTGCCGCCAGGAACGCAGCGGTTAGCTTGCGCATTGTTCAGTCCTTCAGTTGCCACAAGAGCATTCACTTGTGAGCAACTATCGACGAACTTTGTTAAAGTGCGCTTAACCCTACACATTAACTGTGTCCAGGCGCGCGCAGCCAATCCCGGAAAAGTTCAACTAGCTAATTGTGCGTATTGCCGCCTCAACCTGTCCAACAACGCTGGCAACGAGATCGGCGTCATCCGCCTCGCCCATGACACGGATCACCGGCTCGGTGCCGGAGGGCCGCACAACCAGCCGACCGCCACTTCCAAGCTGCGCCTCGGCGTCGGCAATCGCCTTGACGACATGCTTGTTCTCAAGCGGCTTGCCCGCCTTGAAACGCACACTGCGGAGAAGTTGCGGAACCTTCTCGAAGCGGGTGCAGATTTCCGACACCGGGCGGTTCTGCTGCTGCAGCACGGAGAGCAATTGCAGCGCGGCAACCAGGCCATCGCCCGTGGTGGTGAAATCGGAGAGAATGATGTGGCCGGACTGCTCGCCGCCGACATTATAGCCCTTGGTCCGCATCGCCTCGAGCACATAGCGGTCGCCCACCTGGGTGCGTTCGAGCGTTAGGCCAAGGCCGCCGAGATAGCGTTCGAGCCCGAGATTGCTCATGATGGTGGCGACAATGCCCCCGCCCTGCAGCATCTCGCGTTCGAGCCAGCTCTGGGCGATGACGGCCATGAACTGGTCGCCGTCGACCACTTCGCCCTTTTCGTCGACGATGATGACGCGGTCCGCATCGCCATCGAGCGCAATGCCGATATCGGCGCGAACTTCCTTGACCTTGGCCGCAACGGCTTCGGGGGCGGTCGAGCCGACCTTGTAATTGATGTTATAGCCGTCCGGCTGATCGCCGATGGCGATCACCTCGGCGCCCAGCTCCCAGAGGGCCATGGGGGCGACTTTATAGGCGGCGCCATTGGCGCAATCGAGCACGATGCGCAGGCCGGTAAGATCGATATTTCGCGGCAGGGTGCGCTTGGCGTATTCGACGTAGCGCGTACGGGCTTCCTCGTCGCGATAGGCGCGGCCGATATTCATCCCGTGGGCGAGGAGCTTGGACGTATCCGTCTCCATCAGCCGCTCGATCTCTGCCTCAAGCTCGTCGCTGAGCTTGTAGCCGTCCGGGCGGAAGAACTTTATGCCGTTGTCGTCATAGGGATTGTGCGAAGCCGAGATCATCACGCCCAGATCGGCGCGCAGCGAGCGGGTCAGCATGGCGACGGCCGGGGTCGGCATCGGGCCGAGGAAATAGACATCCATGCCCACGGCGGTAAAACCGGCGGCCAGCGCGCTTTCCAGCATATAGCCCGAGCGGCGCGTATCCTTGCCGATGACAACGCGATTGCGGTGCTCACCGCGGACGAACTTGGTGCCCGCAGCCATTCCGACCTTCATGGCCAGTTCCGGTGTCAGCTTGTCGCCATTGGCGAGGCCCCGAATGCCGTCGGTACCGAAATATTTCCTGGCCATGAGGGTAAAGTCTCCGAAAGCTGATAATCGCCGCTTTAGTCAGTTTGCCTGACATAGCGCAGCGGGGCGCTACGAAAAAGGGTCACTCGAGAGTGACCCTTAATTCTTAGCTCTCTGGCTGGGGCTCCATGCCCGGCTCCGGCGGTGTATCCGGACGCTTCTTGTCCAGCTTGCCGGCCGTCGGAACACCCGATGCCTTGGGCGCTGCGGGACCATTGTCGTCCGGACGGACAGGCTGCTTGCCATCCATCAGGGCGCGCAATTCGTCGCCGGTCAGCGTTTCGAACTCGAGCAGGGCCTGGGCAATCGCCTCCCACTGGTCGTGGTAGGTGGTGAGGATTTCGCGGGCCGAAGCTTCGCCGTCCTCGATCAGCTTGCGCACTTCCTGGTCGATGATCCGGGCCGTGTCGTCAGACATGTGCTGAGACTGAGTCACCGAATGGCCGAGGAAGACTTCCTGGTCGTTCGACTTGTAGCGCACGCGGCCGAGCTTTTCGCTCATGCCCCATTCCATCACCATCGAGCGGGCAAGGCTGGTCGCCATCTGGATGTCGCCCGACGCGCCCGAGGTCACCTTGGCCGGACCGAACTTGATGATTTCGGCTTCGCGACCACCGAACAGCATGGTCAGACGCGCAAGCGCCTTCTCACGGCTGAACGAATAGGTATCGTTCTCTGGGAGGGTCATCACCATGCCCAGAGCGCGACCGCGCGGGATGATGGTGGCCTTGTGGATCGGGTCGATGCCGGCAACCTTGAGCGCGATGATGGCGTGGCCAGCTTCGTGATAGGCAGTCAGCTTCTTCTCGTCGTCGGTCATGGCCATGGTGCGGCGCTCGGCGCCCATCATGATCTTGTCCTTGGCGTCTTCAAATTCCTGATGGGTAACGAAGCGCTTGTTCTTGCGCGCCGCCATCAGGGCCGCCTCGTTGACGAGGTTCATCAGATCCGCGCCGGAGAAACCGGGCGTACCACGAGCCAGAACCTTGAGATCGACGTCGGGAGCCAACGGCACCTTGCGGACGTGGACCTTGAGCACCTTCTCGCGACCGGCAACGTCCGGGTTCGGCACCACGACCTGACGGTCGAAGCGGCCCGGACGCAGAAGCGCAGGATCGAGAACGTCCGGACGGTTGGTCGCGGCGATCAGGATGATGCCTTCATTGGCTTCAAAGCCGTCCATCTCGACGAGGAGCTGGTTGAGGGTCTGTTCGCGTTCGTCGTTACCGCCGCCCAGACCGGCGCCACGCTGGCGACCGACGGCGTCGATTTCGTCGATGAAGATGATACAGGGCGCGTTCTTCTTGGCCTGCTCGAACATGTCGCGGACACGCGATGCGCCCACGCCGACGAACATTTCAACAAAGTCCGAACCCGAAATGGTGAAGAAGGGCACATTGGCTTCGCCGGCGACCGAACGGGCCAGCAGCGTCTTACCAGTACCCGGGGGGCCGACGAGCAGCACGCCGCGCGGAATACGACCGCCCAGGCGCTGAAACTTGCCGGGATCGCGCAGGAATTCAACGATTTCCTCAAGGTCCTGCTTGGCTTCGTCAACGCCAGCGACGTCTTCAAAGGTCACCTTGCCCTGGGTTTCGGTGAGTAGCTTGGCGCGCGACTTGCCAAAGCCCATGGCGCCGCCACGTCCGCCACCCTGCATCTGCCGGATGAAGAAGAACCACACGCCGATGATGACGATGAACGGCAACCAGCTGGACAGGAGGATCGACCAGAACGGGCTCGACTCAGGCGCGCGGGCCGTGATCGACACATCACGCTCTTCGAGGCGCGAGATGATCTCGGCGCCATCGGGCAGAGTGGTCTCGAAGCGCGTACCGTCATTGAGCACGCCGCTCACGACATTATTGGTAATGGTGACGCTCGAAACGCGACCGCCTTCCACGTCCGTGACGAACTGGCTGTAGCTTTTTTCGGCGACGGAAATCGACCGCGTGGATGACTGGAAGACCTGGAACAGGCCCATCAGCATGAAGAGTATGACCAGCCAGATGGCAAAGTTGCGGAAATTTCCGTTCATCAATCCTGTCCCGGAGGGGTGCCGGCGCAATGCGCGGCAGCATGGGGCGAATGTAAGTCCGTCATTGAGGCGTTACAAGGGCAAGACCTGAGGCCTCAGCGCCCTGCCGTCCAGTCATATTGTCGCGACGGGGTTAATAGGCTGTCTTTGTCAAAGGTTGCACTGTCAGTCCACAAGAAGTTGGACTGTAATGCGATCATCGAACGACCAACCGCCCAGCGAGAGCACCGCGCCGCTGGCATCGCGCACGATTGGCGCGGTTCGAATCGCCTCCGCCGGAGTCGTGACACGGAAGCCAAGTACCTCCTCGAGCCGATGGCGCGGGAAGAAGTCCGTGGCCGAGACGACAAGCCCCGCCGCGTCCGAAACATTGGAAATCCGGAACCGCTCGTCCCAGACCAGCTCCGATTGAGGCAACAGTGCCTGCTGGTCCGGCAGGACGCGGCCAGGCTCACGCGCCACGATAAGCTTGTCACCCTTGACGCGGATGACGGCGCCCAGAAGCGTCGCGCCACGCGGCAGCGTCTCGGTGGTCAATTGCTCGAAGAGCCGCTCCACCTGCCCCAGGGCGCGGGGGCGCTGCCGACCGCCGACGACAGCCAGAACACGGCTCAGGACGCGCCGGCCGACTGCCGGGCTCAGCGCTGTCAGCGTCGCCAGCGGCAGGCTGGCAGCGCCAAAGCCGTCAAAGGTGATGAGCTCGGCAAAAGCGGCATCGGTCAGCTGGGTCAGCGCCAGATCGGCTTCGGCCATGCGGCCGGCAAAACGCGCAAACGCGCCGCCATCGAGGCCTTCGGCGGCGAGGGCCGGCAATAATTGGCGCCAGCGGACGCGTTCATAGCTGGTGTCGTGATTGGATGGGTCGCGGGCCGGGGTCATCCCGGCGTCGGTGACAAGACCGGCAAGGGTTTGCGGTTCGACATCGAGCAGCGGGCGAAACACGGTGACGCCCTCAACCTGCGACAGCACGGTCATACCCTTCAGACCATCCAGCCCGCTGCCATGGGCGAGGCGCATCAGGATGGTTTCAGCCTGATCGGAGCGATGATGGCCAGTGGCGAGGATTTTGACACCATCCTCGGCCATGGCGTCCCCAATGATCCGGTAGCGGGCAAGCCGTGCGGCCTCAAGCACACCGGTCTCGGGCGCCGGCCCCTCCCAGAGGAGCCCTCGCGCCGTGAGCCCGAGGCGCTCTGCCTCGCCCAGCACCATGGCGACCTCGGCAGCAGCCTCGGGCCGCAGCCCGTGATCGAGGCTATAGACGAAGAGGCGTGGCGGCTCAGCCTGAGCGGCGGCCCAGCGCTGCGCCAGCAGCATCAGCGCAAGACTGTCGGGGCCGCCAGAGACGGCCAGACCAAGGGCTTTTTCCTGCGCGACAGGCGCAAAGAGGCGCGCCAGCGTTTCCGCTTCGGCGAGATCGGGGGTTACGCTGGCGGACATGCGGCCTTGGCTCTCTCCTCGGCGAGGCGGGTGATAAAGGCCGGCTCGGTCCCGGCAAAGCGGCGGCTCACTTCATCAAAGGTGCGGCACGCGGTTTCCCGCTCCCCTGCCCCGGAAAGGGCAACACCGAGCTTGAGCAGAATATCGGGTGCGCGGGCGTTCTGCGGATCCTTCTCAAAGGCTTCCAGCAGCACTTCGGCCGCCCGGTCATAGGCGCTGCGGGCCAGCAGCGCTTCCCCGAGGAAATTGGCAGCATCAGTGAGGCGCGGGCTCGTCGGGTAGAGCTCGACGAACTGGCTGAACTGATCTTCGGCGAACGCATAGTCACCAGCAGTCAGGGCCTCATACCCCGCCGTGAACTGCGCGTCCGCATCGGCATTGCCGCTGCGGGGCGCGCGCGGGTCATAAGTGAGGTTGAGGGGCTGCCCGGTAACCAGATCGACAGCGCCATCGCGGCCGGTCCCGACAAGCGGATCGGCCGAAGCGCCAAGCTCATCATCCGGCGCTGGGGCGGTCGCATCCTCTTCAAAAGTTGGGTCGAACTCCTGCTCACCCGGCAAGGGCTGCACGCCCTGGGACGGCACGATCGTGGCCGGCGCTTCATCATTTGGGGCCTGCGGCAACGCCTCGGGCTGCGTCACGCTGCCCGGTTGGGTTGCCGCATCAGTTTTTCCCCCAGCACCGCCTTCCAGTGCCTGGAAGCGAAACTCATTGTCTTCCTGCATCCGGTTGATGATTTCCTGCATCTGGGTGAGCTGGAAGGTCAGCCCTTCCACCTGCCCGTTGAGCGAGCGCAGCTGCTCCTCGAGCTGCTGGATGCGCACCATGAGCTGGGCGCTGTCTGCCTGGGCCACGAGCACCCGGCCCGGCTGGGTATTGTTGAAGGCCAGACCTTGCAACTCGGCCGGGGGAAACGCGCTCTGCGCCACTACCGTGGCCGAGCTACCGCCCAGTCCAAGGACCATGGCGCAAATCCCCGCGCCCAGCTTCTTGCCGACTATTCCAAAATTCAAAGCGTATCCTCCAATGGATGCTCGCCAAGATGGGTACCATTGGCCTCCCGATAAAGACCAATTTGGGCAAAACAAAGCGCCCGGCCCACTTTCGCGGTACCGGGCGCTCCTTGCCTCCAGTTCATGACTGGAATTGGACGCTCCTTCTGGAGCGCCAATGTTTTACTGGACCACCGTGACCGCGCGGCGGTTCTGGCTCCAGCAGGAGATGTCGTTACAGATCGCGACCGGACGTTCCTTGCCGAAGGACTGGCTGGTGATGCGCTGGCCGTTGACGCCCTTGGAGACGAGGTAGTTGACCACGACGTTGGAGCGGCGGGCGCCCAGAGCAATGTTGTACTCGCGGGTGCCGCGCTCGTCGGCATGGCCTTCGATCAGGATGCGGTAGTTCTGGTACTGGTTGAGCCAGGCAGCCTGCTTGTCGAGGGTGGCCATGGCTTCGGCGGTCAGCGAGCTGGAATCGGTGGTAAAGAACACGCGATCGCCGACGGTCACGATGAATTCCTGCTGGCTGCCGGGGGCGCCGCCGCCCGGGCCGAGATTGCCGGCGCCGGTCAGGCCGACATTGTCGTTGGCGCTACGCGAACAGGCGGCGATGACGACGACGAAGAGAAGCATCGCGGCAGCGCGCAACGCGGTATTGATGGGTGCGGGAATGACCACGGAAGGCTCCTGGAAAGGCAAAAATCTTAAGCAAGGCATTTACCGCGCTTAGTCTTAAGGCCGGGTTGTCGGACATGGTTAATCTTTGCCTATTGGGGCGCGGATGTGGCGGGAAACCGGCCTTTTTTGTGGCGTTGCTTGTCAGCAACAACAAGTGCTGGCGATCACGTTAAGGTTAAGTGGTAAGGATATTGCGACAGCAAAAAGCCCCCGACGATGACGCCGGGGGCTTGGGTTCATGTCGACCGCGCAGGACCTTAGCCGCGCAGGTTGGACCAGGCGGGATCGGACGCGTAGCTCTCGGTCGGAATAGTCAGGGGGTTGCGACCCCAGATATCGACGCTCATCAGGCGCGGGCCGTCATTGCCACCCGGATCCTGGAAGAACATGATCACCCGGCCATTGGGAGCCCAGGTCGGCCCCTCGGCGTGGTAGCTCGAATAGAGCAGGCGCTCCCCTGAACCATCAGGCGCCATGATGCCGATGTGGAACTGGCCGCCGGACTGGCGGGTAAAGGCGATGAGATCGCCCTTGGGGGACCAGACGGGGGTCGAATAGGAGCCCTGGCCGAAGCTGATGCGCTGGGCGTTCCCGCCGCCCGAGCCCATCATGTAGATCTGTGGCGAACCACCACGATCGCTCTCGAACACGATGCGCGAGCCATCGGGCGAATAGGACGGGCCGGTGTCGATCGCCGCGCCGGAGGTCAGCTGCATGGGCTGTCCGCCGCCAGTGCCCACCGAATAGATATTGGTGGCGCCACCCTGCTCGACCGAGAAGGCAACGGTGCCGCCATCGGGCGAGAAGCGCGGGGCAAAGGTCATGGCGCCGACATTGGCGAGGCGCTGCTGACGCCCGCTCGAGAGCTGCAGCAGATAGACCTGCGGATTGCCCTCGGCAAAATTCATATAGGTGACCATGTCGCCATTGGGCGAAAAGCGCGGGGTCAGCGCCATGGACGAGCCGTCGGTCAGATACTGCGAATTGGCGCCGTCCTGATCCATGATGGCAAGGCGCCGTGTGCGGTTGGCCTTGGGGCCGCTTTCGGCCACGTAGATCACGCGCGTATCGAAGTAGCCCGTGCCACCGGCCAGCTGTTCATAGATGGCGTCCGAGACGATATGGGCGATGCGGCGCGCCGAATTGGGATCGGTATTGTAGCTCTTGCCGACGACCTGAGCGGCCTGCTGGGTATCCCAGACGCGGACCGACGAGGAAATCTGGCCGCCGCGCTCGACCGCACCCATCACCAGCGCATCGACATTGGCCGTACGCCAGACGTTGAAGTCAGGCGTGCCGTTGACGTCGCCAACCTGCACCGGCAGCGAGGCCGGGTCGAGCGGCAGGAAGAGGCCGGAACGGCGCAGATTATTGCGCACGATATCGGCGATCTCCCGACCGAAATTGGGGTCGGACGAAGCAAAGTCAGGAATGGCGATCGGCAGCGGCTGGAAGTTTGCACCTTCCACCACGATGCGCAGCTGGGCCATCGCCAGGGAAGAAGAGGCCATCAGGGCGCCGCCAGCAAGGCCGAGCTTGAGCGCATTGCGCCGGGTTAGCAGAGTCATCTTTGTTCATGTCTCCAATCGCGCCGTTTGCGGTCAGGTCATACTGGCCAGCAAACAGGCAAATTCAAGGTCAGGGCCTCAGCTCCAGCTCGAGCTGTCGCCATTGGTCATAGGCATCGGCAGACAGTTGGAACGGACCATCCTGCATGGCCGCTACCACGGCACGTTGTGCAGCCCGTCCAAGTGCGGCGCCCTGGGGCGATGGGTCCGCCGAAATGATTTCCGGGATACCGTTGACCGTGCCGTCCCTGTTGAGATTGAGGCGCAGCACAACGGTCATGCCGCTGTTCACGTCGCTGGGCAGAAGATTCCAGTATTTGCGTACCCGTCCGGCGAGCCCGTCTATTTCCGAACGGCTGAGGCGCGCCGATGTTCCGGTGGTGTCGCCAAGCGTTGGCGAACCGCCCTGCCCGGTCGTGCCGCCCGTGGTCGGCGCATTGTTGATCAGCGCCGCGATGTCGTCGGCATTGCTGCTGTCAGCCTGGGTCGGACCGGGACGCGTCGGCGCAGGAGCAGGCGTAGCCGCAGTCGACTGGTTCTGCTGGGCACGGGCCGCAGCCTGGCGCTGGCGTTCTTCTTCCTCACGCTTCTTGCGTTCAGCCTCGGCCGCAGCGAATTGCTCACGCAGACGCGCCAGATTGGTTGGACGCTGCGCCGGCGTGGGCGCTGCAACGCGCGGCTCCTCGGGCTCGGTCACCACAGGCTCGGGCGTCGGCTCAGGCGTCGGCGTCGGCTGGGGTGTTGGCTCCGGCACGGGGGCTGGCGTCGGCGCCGGTGTTGGCTCCGGCGTCGGCTCTGGTTCCGGGGTCGGCGCGGGCTCGGGCTCCGGTGTGGGCTCAGGCGTCGGCGGACGCGTCTGCGGCACCGGCGGGACCGGTGTCGGCGCAGGCGTCGGCTCTGGCTCTGGTGCTGGTTCTGGCTCCGGCTCGGGGGCTGGTTCTGGTTCCGGCTCGGGCTGTGGCGCGGGCTCAGGGGCAGGCGCGGTTTCGGTCACCGGCGCTGGCGTCGGCACATCGGCCGGGGACGGCGTGGGCTGGTCCTGCTCGGTATTGCCCGTCGGCTGGGCCAGTTCGGCCGGCTGATCGCTCTCGACCACCGATGGCGTATCGGTTTCGACAATCGTGCTGTCGAGTTGGCCCATCCGGATATTGGTATATTCTTCAATAGGCACGAGATCGACCGAGATCGATTCAACGCTGGCCTCGAGCGGGTCTGTCGAGCCCAGGCTGATCAGGCCAAGCGCGATCAGCACCACATGCGCTGTAATCGATACGACGACACCCGTCCGCATGCCCGGCGCCTACTGTTCGCGCTCGGTAACGAGACCGATTTTGGAATAACCCGCAGCCGACAACATGCCCATGATGCGCATGACCGTGCCGTAATTGGCGGTCGTGTCGCCGCGAAGGAAAATGCGATCTTCCGGCGTGGCGAGGCCCGAGATGGTCGCCACCAGCTCGGCTTCGGTCACCGGGGTTTCGTCGACGAACAGCGCGCCTTCCGGCGTCACGGCGACGGTGATCGGCTGTGTCTGGCTTGGCATTTCAGCGGCAGCGGTGCGCGGCAGATCAACCGGCACGCCAGCCGTCATCATCGGCGCGGCCACCATGAAGATGATCAGCAGCACAAGCATCACGTCCACCATGGGCGTGATGTTGATTTCGCTCATGACCGCCTTGCCGCGACGACGCCGGCGACGTCCGCCGCCGCCACCACCGCCCGATGGACCACCCATGCCCATCTTAGCGGTTCCGCGCTTCGAGCTGGCGGGAAAGGATGGTCGAGAACTCGTCGGCAAAGCCTTCGAGACGCCCGATCATCTTGCCGGCATCGGCAGAAAGCTTGTTGTATGCGATAACCGCAGGAATAGCGGCCACAAGGCCGATGGCGGTTGCGAACAGCGCCTCGGCGATGGGACCGGCCACCACGGCCAGATTGGTCGAGGACGACTGGGCGATGTTGGTGAAGGCATTCATGATGCCCCAGACCGTTCCGAACAGGCCGATGAACGGGCCTGCCGAACCGACCGTGGCCAGAAAGCCCAGGCGCTTTTCGAGAAATTCGCTCTCGCGGGCGATGGCAACGTCCAGCACCTTGTCGAGACGCTGCTGCATGCCGACAAAGCTTGCCGCGTTCTGCTCGTGGCTGCGCTTCCATTCCTTCATGGCCGCGACAAACACCGAGCCCATGCCGCCAGCCGGCTTTTCCGCCTGCTGCTGGTAAAGCTCTTCAAGCGACTGGCCCGACCAGAAGATGCGCTCGAAGCGGTTCATCTCGGCCTGCGTGCGCCTATAGGCAATCGACTTGTCGACGATGATAGCCCAGCACCAGATCGAGGCACCCAGAAGACCCAGCATCACCGTCTTGACGACAATGTCCGCCGCCCAAAACAGTCCCCAGATGGAGAGGTCAGCATGGGGAGCGACCGTCCCCACTGCATCCATGGCTTCCATGAAGTGATCCTTTCGGCCCGGCCCAAGCGCCCGACCCCGTTGCTGGTGCGATGGGGGCGGAATCTGTCAAAATTAAGAGAAATGCCAACGAACCAGGACTTTGCGTCCCCGGATCGAGGCTAATGATCTCTTTGACGCGATTATGGTGACCAAGTGGTTAAGAAACCGGGTGTGACAGCGATCACATTCCCCTAAGCGCCAGCCAGGCGGGCGCGCAGCTCCACCGGCAAACGTGCCGGGCCACCGCTGGTTTTGATGGCTGCGACAACCACGCGTGCCTTTGTCAGCAGTTGTTCCTCACGCAGAATTGTCTGGTCCAGAACAAGTCGGGTGCCGGTTACTTCGACCACTTCCGTGATGACGAGCAGCTGTTCATCGATATGGGATGCAGCCTTGAAGTCGATTTCCATCGTCCGCACGGCAAAGGCAATGCCGTCCTTGGCAAGCTCGGTGTGGCTGACGCCGATATCGCGCAGGAACTCGGTGCGGCCGCGCTCGAAGAATTTGAGATAGGCCGCATGGTAGACATTGCCGGAGAAGTCGGTGTCTTCGTAGTAGATGCGGACTGGAAAGCTGTGCTGGGTCATTGGGCTTTGTAGGTAAGGCCGCGCTCGGCCATGGCCGGATCGAGTTCGGTGAATGTCTTGGGGCCGATCCCATGCAAGGCGGCGATGGCCGCGCGGGTCCAGTCTGCGAGGTCGGCAAAGGTGGATATCCCTGCCCCCGCGAGCGCCCGTTGGGACGGCCGGCTCAGTTTGACGCTTTCTGCGATGCGGTCCGTCGGCGCTGTCATGCCGGACGCTCGTCATGGACGATATGAGCATGTCCGGCCGGCAGATCGCGCAGGAATTTCGGCAGCCAGCGCGGCAGCAGGTTCATCGCCTCCAGCGCTTCCCCCTCCAGCGGCATCCAGAAGAAATAGAGATCATGGCCCTCGTCCTGCCGCACCAGCCAGGGCGAACTTCCGTTTGGCCCCTGCCCTGGCAAATCGGCTGCATAGAAAAAGCCAAGCTCGTGAAAATCCTCGCCCTCGCGACGGTAGAAATTCTCGGATGTCGCACACATCCTCCCGACTTCTGCCGGGAGGGCGATTTCCTCAGCCAGTTCCCGCTCAAGGCTAAGGGCGCTCGCCTCCCCGAGTTCGACGCGTCCGCCGGGCAGCATGGTATAGTCGTCGTCGTCCTCGCGGCTGACGAGGACATGGCCGTCGACGATGATGATCGCGGCGACCCGATAATTGAACCGCTGCCCCCCTATGGGAAAGCTCAGCATGTGGCGTTCAGCCGGCATTTTGGTCTCCCAACTCGATAAGGACGATCTCAGGCGGCGCGTCGAGGCGCAAGGGCAGACCGGAATGCCCAAGACCGCTGCCGACAATCAGGTGCCGGCCATTTTCAACGATATGGCCATGCAAAAACCGCTGCCCGAAGGACGAGGGCACCACTGGCGCCTGCCCGAAAAGGCGGATCTGCCCGCGATGATGGTGACCTGAAATGGTCAGGGCTACACGCTCGGGCACATCCACAAAACTGTCGGGCTCGTGCGCCATGAGCAGCACCGGAGCGTCGTCGGTGACGCGGGCGAGCGTTGCCGGCAGATTGGCGAGACGGCGACCGTCAGCATGCTCGGCGACAAGGTCGCCAAGACCGGCCAGCCAGAACGCCCTGCCCCGCCATTGCAGGCGGATCGCATGGTTCACCTGCACCATGATCCCATGGTTTTCGAGCGCCACCTGGGCCGGCGGTTTGAACGCGGCGAGCCTCCGCCGCTTGCCCTCGCGGGGATAATCGTGATTGCCCAGCACGGCATGGACGCCCAGCGGCGCCTTCAGTTTTCCGAGCGCCGCGCCCCAGAGCGCGGGCGCAACCGGGCGGGAATGGCGGGGACCATCTTCATAGTCGCCGAGGAGAAGGACAATATCGGGCGCCAGCGCATTGGTCCGCGCGACGATGTCTTCGAGCGCCCGCAGCCCGAGCCAGGGTTCGCCGATATGAAAATCGCTGAGCATGGCGATGCGCAGCGGCAAGTCCCTGGGCCAGGCGGCGATATCTGGCCTGTATAGCGCTACACGCAGATGGGCCGGGTCAATCCACATCTGCGCGCCAAAGACCCGCAGGGCGGCCTTGAAAGCAGATTTGGCCAGCCGCCGCATCGCCTCAGTCTTGCTCTGAGCCGTCGTCAAACAGCGTCGCCTGCATGCCGAGGAAACCCTGTGGCACAGACCGATTGAGGTGCTGGAAGGCAATATAGGTGAGCATGCGTCCGCGCGGGGTACGCTGGATGAAGCCCTGCTGCAAAAGGTAGGGCTCGACAATCTCCTCGATCGCGTCGCGTGGCTCCGAGAGTGCCGCGGCAATCGTCTCGATGCCAACCGGTCCGCCGCCATAGAAATCGGCGATAGTGGTGAGGTAGCGCCGATCAAGCTGGTCGAGCCCGCGCGCGTCTACATCGAGGCGCAGCAGCGCCTTGTCGGCAAGCCGGCTATTGACCTCGGACACCCCGTCAACGAGGGCAAAGTCGATCACCCGCCGCAGCAGGCGACCGGCGATACGCGGCGTCCCGCGCGAGCGGCGGGCAATTTCCAGCGCCCCGTCGGGCGACATCGGCATGCCCATAAGGCGGGCGCCACGCGTTACGATGCTGACCAGTTCCTCAGGCGTATAGAAGTTGAGCCGCACCGGAATGCCAAAACGATCGCGCAGCGGCGTCGTCAGCAGCCCGGCGCGCGTCGTCGCGCCCACGAGGGTGAATTTTGCCAGATCAATGCGGACCGACCGGGCAGCCGGTCCCTCACCGATGATGAGGTCGAGCTGGAAATCCTCCATGGCGGGATAGAGGACTTCCTCGATCGCCGGATTGAGCCGGTGGATTTCGTCGATGAAAAGCACGTCGCGCTCTTCGAGATTGGTCAACAGCGCGGCGAGGTCGCCCGCCTTGGCGATCACCGGACCGGACGTCGCGCGAAAACCAACGCCCAGTTCCTTGGCGATGATCTGGGCCAGCGTGGTCTTGCCGAGGCCCGGCGGGCCGACGAACAGCACGTGATCAAGCGCGGCCCCGCGCTTTTTCGCTGCCTCGATAAACACTTCCAGATTGGCGCGTGCGTCTGCCTGTCCCACGAAATCGGCAAAGCCGGAGGGGCGCAGGGCGACATCGAGATTGTCATCGCGGCCGGCGGATGGAGAAGTAATGTCGGTCACGCGAGCAATTCCGTTCCTTGTACCCTGTTTTGACGCTGAAACGTCGAAAAATTCAATGGGCGCTATTGGCTGAGCTCGCGCAGGCCCAGACGGATCAGCTTTTCGGTCGCCGTATCCTCGCCTTCCCTGGCGACAATACGAGCCAGAGCCCCGGACGCCTGGGCGCTCGAATAGCCGAGATTTGTCAGCGCAGAAACGGCGTCGGCGACGTTGGATCGTGCCACGCCTTCGCCGAGTGCCGCCTGCAGCCCCAGCGTGCCCGCATCAATCGCCCCGACATCGGGCACCTTGCCCTTGAGTTCGGTGACAATACGCACGGCCAGCTTGGGCCCGACCCCATTGGCCCGGCCGATCATCGCCTTGTCCTGTAGCGCGATGGCGCTTGAGAGTTCGGAGGCACTCAGCGTCGAGAGGATCGCCAGCGCCACTTTCGCGCCAACCCCCTGGACGCTGGTCAGCAACAGGAACCAGGATTTTTCAGCCTGGCTGGAAAAGCCATAGAGCTTGATCAGATCCTCGCGGACGATGGTCTCGATAAAGACCACCGCGGCCTCGCCCACCTTGGGCAGGGATTGCAGCGTGCGGCCCGAGCAATGCACCTCGTAGCAGACGCCGCCGCAATCGATCAGCACCCAGTCGTCCCCGAATGAGTCAACCAGCCCCTTGAGCTTGCCAATCACGCCAATGCCCTCGTTCTTAGTGCCGATACCCGGTGATGAGCATGGCAGATGGCGACAGCCAGCGCGTCAGCCGCGTCGGCGCCCTTGAAACTTGCAGTGGGCAGCAGCGTGCGCACCATCAATTCCACCTGGTTCTTTTCAGCGTGACCGGTGCCGACGACCGACTTCTTGACGAGATTGGTGGCGTATTCGGCCACGTCCAGACCGTGCTGGGCCGGCGTCACCAGCACCACGCCGCGCGCCTGCCCCAGGATCAGCGCCGAACGCGGGCCCGCGTTGACGAAGGTCTCCTCCACCGCCGCTTCATCGGGGTGATGCTGCGCGAGGACCGCCGCGATCCCAGCCGCCAGCACCACGAGGCGCTCGGCAAGGGTACCGTCAGTCGGCGGCGTCACCGTGCCGGCAGCAACAAAACTCAGCCGGTTGTCCAGCGCATCGATTATGCCCCAGCCGCATTTGCGCAGGCCCGGATCAATGCCGATGATTCGCACGGGTTTTCTCATGTCGTTCCTTCTAGCAGCTTCCCCGACACTACCAAGGCCAATGTGAACAAATTGGCAACACGCTGGTATGACCAATTCACGGGATAGATAAAATTGTCCACTGTTTGAGAACGCGGTGTTCAGGAAGCGGGTCTACCTTTCGGCTCGGGAACTCAGGGGGCAAGAATCATCATGACGTCATCGGACGCTATATGGAAACGATACCGTTGCCTGGCTTGCGCCATCTGCCGCAGCAACGGCACCGATAACGAATAGGGAAGACGTGCCGCGGCCGACGGTTCGCCGCAGCATGGCCAGCAATGACCGACTATTGCTTTCCCGCAGTTCGAAAAAGGTGTCGTCGATGCATCTGTCCCCACGGATGGTAAACTCTGCTCACGGTTGGTCGAGCGTCGCGCGCTGGACGATTTTCGGCACGCTGGCTTGCATTCTCGTGGCCATCGTCTTCAACGCCGTGATGTTTCATGACCTGGCTCCGGAGGCACTGCAACGCGCGCTCATCAGCTCGACCGTGCTGCCGATCCTGATGGCCGTGCCGCTGTTCCTCTATCTCGGCATCCGGCTGCGCGGCCTCGCCATCACCAATCGCCGGCTCGGCCTTGTGGCGCGCACCGATGGGCTCACTGCCTGCCTCAACCGCGGCGCCTTCACCGCCAAGGTCGAGACCCAGCTCAGCGAAGGCCGCGATTCCGGCGCCCTGCTGATGATCGATGCCGACAATTTCAAGGTAATCAACGACCTCTTCGGCCATGACAATGGCGACGAGGCGCTGATGATCATCGCCCGGGCGATCCGCGGCGTGCTGCGCGCTGGCGATCTGGTGGGCCGCATGGGCGGCGAGGAATTTGCAGTCTTCATGCCCGGCGTCGACAAATCAGGGGCCGAAGCCATGGCGGAGGCCATTCGACGTTCGGTCAACCATTCCAAGTTTGCTCCGGACGGCCGCAATCATCGCCTTGCAGTCAGCATTGGTGGCGCGGTATTCGACCAGCCCTCAAGTTTTGCCGAACTGTTCCGCATCGCCGACCAGCGGCTCTATGGCGCCAAGCGCGCCGGCCGGAACTGCGCCAATATCCAGTACACCACTGACGAGCCGGCGATCGATCTGCGCAAGCGTGCCTGATCCGGTCACAGCGGTCATGCCAACAAAAAGCCCCCGCACACGGCGGGGGCTTTTTTAGTGTCGCGAACGCTTCGTGCCGAAGCGATCAGGATGCCAGCTTGGCCGCGTCTTCGTCGCTCAACTCGAAATTGGCGTAGACGTTCTGCACGTCATCGTCTTCTTCGAGCGTATTGATAAGCTTCATCAGCGTCGCGCCCTTGTCGGCGTCGATCATGGTGGAGGTCTGCGGCTTCCAGATCGCCTTCACCGACTCGGCCTCGCCCAGCACCTTCTCGAGGGCGGCCGAGACTTCGGCCATGCCTTCGAAGCTGGTGTAGATGTAGTGGCCTTCCTCATCGCTCTCGACATCATCGGCGCCGGCCTCGATGGCGGCTTCCATGACCTTGTCTTCCGAACCGACAGCGGCCGGATAGGTGATCTCGCCAACGCGATCGAACATGAAGCCGACCGAGCCGGTTTCACCCAGGGCGCCACCGTTCTTGGAGAAGTAGGAGCGCACGTTCGAGGCGGTGCGATTGCGGTTGTCGGTCAGCGCCTCGACGATGACGGCCACGCCACCCGGACCATAGCCCTCATAGCGGATTTCATCATAATTCTCGGCATCGCCGCCGGAAGCTTTCTTCACCGCGCGTTCGATATTGTCCTTGGGCATGGACTGGGCGCGCGCATTGGTGATCGCGAGGCGAAGGCGTGGATTAAAGGCCGGGTCCGGTTGGCCCATCTTCGCTGCCACGGTAATTTCGCGAGCAAGCTTGGAGAAGATCTTGGACCGGATCGCGTCCGACTTGCCCTTGCGGTGCATGATATTCTTGGCGTGTGAATGGCCGGCCATCGGTCACCCCGAACTCTATGACTGTGGGAATAGGTGGGGCCTTATATGCAAACATGCGCCAATTGTGAAGCGGGGGACGCTTCTCCCCGCGCAGAAAAACTAGGGCGCAAAGGGGCGTACGCCGATGCCCCCATCCTCTGCCGTCAGTTTTTTGGCCAGAATCTCGGCCTCTTCCTGGGTAAAGCCCCCCGAGATCATCAACAGCTCGGACTGGATGGGTGACTGGATGAAGGGCGAGGTCAGAACCTCCCCATCGACCATCACGTCAACCCGGCTGCCGATATGCTCGTTGGAAAAATCGGTGAAGCCATCGCGCCCTTGGCGTGACAGCCAGATGAGGAGCAGAGGATCACCGGTCGCAGAATCGACGCTCACCGTGGCCCGCTCAACCGGAAGGACGAGGACATCTTCCTGTGCTGCGAGTGACTGGACCATGATCAAGGCCAGCAACACTCCCCCCGTTCGACTGATCTTAGTCATTATCTCCATCATCCGCCCCCCGGCCCGAGGCGAGACCATAACGATCCTGCAAATGTGCGCAAACAATGTCAGTCGAAAAAAGGCATCTGGCCGCAGGGCCTAAAAATTCGGCTCTGCCTGGGCCAGCGTTCCGCCGATACGAACCGGCATCACCTTGATCGCAAGACCGGTCCGCGGATCGGTCTCGACGGCCACACCGCAAAGCGTCGCCTCCCCGTCGGCCGGCGTGAAGCGGCCATTGGGAATGCCGGTGAGGAAGCGGTTGAGCGGCTCGTCGGCCTCGACCCCGATAATGCTGTCGAAGTCGCCGCACATGCCGGCATCGGCCATCAGCGCCGTGCCATTGCGCAGGATGCGATGATCCGAAGTCGGGATATGGGTATGCGTGCCCACCACCAGCGTGGCCTTGCCATCGAGGAAGAAGCCCATGGCCTGGATCTCCGAGGTCGCCTCGGTGTGGAAGTCAACGATGATGGCGTCGGCCACCTCGCCCAACGGGCAGGCGGCGATGGCAGCTTCGACAGCGCGGAAAGGATCGTCGATCGGCGGCATGAACACGCGCCCGAGGGCGTTGATCACCAGCACGCGATGACCATTGCGGCCCTCGACCATCATGGCGCCCCGCCCGGGCGTACCAGCCACCATGTTGATCGGCCGGATCAGCGTGCCCTCGCGCTCGATAAAGCTCAGCGTCTCGCGCTGGTCGAAAGCGTGGTCACCCAGGGTGACGATATCGGCGCCGGCATCGCGCAACAGACGGTAATGGGGTTCGATAAGACCCTTGCCATGGCTGGCATTCTCGCCGTTGACCACGACGAAGTCGAAACCGTGGCGTGCGATCAGCCCCGGCAGGCGCTCGCTGACCGCGTCGCGACCAGACCGACCCACCACATCACCCAAAAACAATAGTCTCATTCCGTCGCGCCGAAGAACCGGACGCCCTCTTCTGTTACAACTGCATCCAGCGGCACGTCATGCGCCTCGCGCGGTATTTCGTCAAATTCCTGGGCCGCATAAGCCAGCCCCACGAGGCGTGGTTTTTTCTCGAGCGCAGCGATGGTGCGGTCGTAATAGCCGCCGCCATAGCCGAGCCGCGTACCCTTGCCGTCAAAGCCGAGGAGCGGGACCAGAATTAGGTCGGGAACGGCGCGCGGCGCCAGATCGGACGGCGCCAGAGTCCCGAAACCGGCCTCATAGAGCGGGGCATCGGCTTCCCAGACGCGCAGATCGAGCGGCGCGTCGTCGCCCGCCACGACCGGCAGGACGACCTTTTGTCCACTGTCCATCAGGCGAATGAGGATGGGCTTGCAGTCGGTCTCGTCGCGAATGCGCCAATAGCCAGCGATGATATCGCCGGGACCATAATCAATATGCCGGAAGAACAGCGCGGCGATCGAGGCGGCATGTTCGCTGCGGGTATCGGGCGGAATGGCGGCACGCCGTGCATGCGCATCCCTGCGCAATGCGGCTTTTGCCGCGTCCATCGCCTCATCCGCCATGCCGGTTTCCAGCCCTCGACTTTGCTCACCAGAGAAATAGGGGCCACCCTGGCCGTGGGACGTGCGATCCCGGGAACCTACTTACGTAGGTGGGCGCCGTATGTCCGAGCCCACGGGCCCGGTCAGGGACAGCTCCCTCAAGATCGATTAAGGCCCCAGGAATATGAAGTCCTCACGCGCCGGGCAGCGACACAGATATAGGCGCTTCGAAGCGCCGCTGCAAACAGCGCATGCAGCTTTTTCGCAGAGAGTTTACATAACGCACGTTTGTGGCGGGACGACCGTCTCAGCTCGGCAGCGGTGCCGTGGCATCCAGCGTGCTGGCGACCGTTTCCAGAACACGGGTGGCATCTTCGAGCTTTGCAGCAAAAGTCTGCTCGGTCCGCTCGAGTTCGTCGGCGATCTCGTGGCCGGCCTGGGTCAGCTCGGCCACTTCCGCCTCGAGCCGGGCGATCTTCTTTTCGGCCTCGGCCAGTTCATCGACCACGGCAATGCCGGCCATGACGGTGAGGCGTGTATCACCGATTTCGCCGACGGCGCCCTTGAGCGCTTCGACCTGGGTGTTGAAACGCTCCGCCAGCGCGATCAGATGCTTCTGCTGGCCCTCCTCGCAGGCCATGCGATAGCGGCGACCATTGATCTCGACATTTACCTCGGGCATCGCCTACTCCGCCTTGGCCAGAACTTCGCGCACTGTTTCCATGGCAACGACCAGTCGCCGGGCCACTTCGTGGGCACCGTCGTCGAGACGCTTGGCGCGGGCCGACGTCTTGTCGAGCTCGGTGGCAAGGCGCGAACGCTCGTGTACGAGGCGCTGCGTATCCACCTCGATACGGTTCAATCTCTGCATGCGGGCAGTGAGATCGCGCAGGCTTTGCTCCATGCGCTCCATCGCCCGGTCGAAGCGGGCTGATGCTGCGACCAGACCGTTTTCCGCATCCATCTCACTCATGGCGGCAACCATCCTCAATACGCATTGACCCGACCCTGCCCCAGCCGACCCGGCTTTGCAACTGCTCCACCCGCCAAACCCCCGAAATTTGGGCCTGCAGGCTACGTGAAACCGGCCGTTGACATTGACACAAGGGCCGAACCTGTTATGCCTCAACCGCGCCTTTGGGAGGAGGTCTGGAGGCCTCTTCTTCCCAGTTTCTCCAGCCTTCTTTAATGAAAGAAAGCGGCTTGCCGATGACAAACACAACCCAGCAGAACGATTTGGCCAATGCAATCCGGTCGCTATCCATGGATGCGGTCGAAAAGGCTAATTCCGGGCATCCGGGTCTGCCCATGGGTTGTGCGGATATCGCGACCGTCCTCTTCACCAAGGTGATGAAGTTCGACCCCGCCAATCCCCATTGGGCCGATCGCGATCGCTTCATCCTCTCGGCCGGCCACGGCTCGATGCTGCTCTATTCCTCGCTCTATCTTCTGGGCTATGAGGACATGACCATCGACCAGGTCAAGAATTTCCGCCAGCTCGGTGCCAAGACCGCTGGTCACCCCGAATTCGGCCACGCCACCGGCATCGAAACCACCACTGGCCCGCTCGGCCAGGGCCTTGCCAATTCGGTTGGCTTTGCCGTTGCCGAAGCCAAGCTCGCTGCAGAGTTCGGCTCCGACCTCGTCGATCACCATACCTATGTGCTCGCTGGTGACGGGTGCCTGATGGAAGGCATCTCCCAGGAAGCCATCTCCCTTGCCGGTCACCTCAAGCTCAACAAGCTGATCGTGATCTGGGACAACAACGACATCACCATCGACGGCAAGGTGTCCAACTCCGACTCGACCGACCAGATCGCGCGCTTCAAGGCCGTCGGCTGGAACACTATCGAGATCGACGGCCATGACCAGGACGCCATCGAAAAGGCCCTGATCGAAGCCAAGGCCTCGACCGACAAGCCGACCCTCATCGCCGCCAAGACCACCATCGGCTTCGGCGCGCCCAAGAAGGCTGGCACCGAAAAGGTCCACGGCTCGCCGCTCGGCGCCGAAGAACTGGCTGGCGCCAAGGCCGCGCTCGGCATCACCTATCCCGCCTTTGAAGTCCCCGCTGCCATCCTCGACGCCTGGCGCGCTGCCGGCACCCGCAGCCAGAACGTCCGAGGCGAGTGGGAAGCCCGCCTCGCCCAGTCTGACAAGAAGGCCGAATTCACCCGCCGCATGTCCGGTGCCCTGCCGTCCGAATTCGCTGCCACCATGGCCGCGTATAAGGAAAAACTGGCTGCAGACAAGCCGAAGGTCGCGACCCGCAAGTCCAGCCAGATGGCGCTGGAAGTGATCAACAAGGTCGTTCCCGAAACCCTTGGCGGCTCCGCCGACCTCACCGGCTCGAACCTCACCAATACGCCAGAGACCCTGCCCTTCCAGGCCAACAGCCGCGACGGCCGCTACATGATGTACGGCATCCGCGAGCATGAAATGGCCGCGGCGATGAACGGCGTTGCCCTGCACGGCGGCCTCATCCCCTATGGCGGCACCTTCATGGTCTTCACCGACTATGCCCGCCCCGCCATCCGCCTCTCGGCCCTCATGGAACAGCGCGTCATCTATGTGATGACCCACGACTCCATCGGTCTCGGCGAAGACGGCCCGACCCACCAGCCGGTGGAACATCTGGCCGCCCTGCGCGCCATCCCGAACCTTCTCGTCTTCCGTCCTGCTGACGCGATGGAAACTGCCGAGTGCTGGCAGCTCGCCATGGAAACCCAGAAGTCGCCGTCGATCCTGGCGCTGTCCCGCCAGAACCTGCCGGCCGTGCGCACCGAGGCTTCCGCCGAGAACAAGTCGGCCAAGGGCGCCTATACGCTGGTCGGCTCGGCCGATGCCCAGGCGGTGATCTTCGCCACCGGTTCGGAAGTCGCCATCGCCGTTGAAGCCCAGAAGCTGCTCAACGAGCAGGGCATCTCCGCCCGCGTCGTCTCGGTGCCGTCCATGGAGCTCTTCGCCAAGCAGTCGGACGCCTACAAGGCCGAAGTACTCGGTTCCGCCCGTGCCCGGGTCGCCGTCGAAGCCGGCATCGAAATGGGCTGGGGCAAGCTCCTGGGCGACAAGGGTCGCTTCGTGGGCATGAACTCCTTCGGTGCTTCTGGCCCGATTGATGCGCTCTACCAACACTTTGGCATTACGCCAAAGGCCGTTGTTGAAGCCGTCACCGCACAGTTGTAAGAGAGCCCCGCCTCCCTTTTCCCATCCTCCCCAAAGGAGCGTTTACTATGGCAGTCCGCGTCGCCATCAATGGCTTTGGCCGCATCGGCCGCAATGTCTTGCGCGCCATCATCGAGTCCGGCCGCACCGATATCGAAGTCGTGGCCATCAATGATCTGGGCCCGGTCGAAACCAATGCGCACCTGCTGCGCTTCGATAGCGTCCATGGCCGTTTCCCGCATCAGGTGACTGTTGCCGGCGACACCATCGACGTGGGCCGTGGCCCGATCAAGGTGACCGCAGAGCGCGATCCGGCGAACCTGCCGCACGCCGCCATGGGCGTGGACATTGCGCTCGAATGCACCGGCATCTTCACCAGTAAGGAAAAGGCCTCGGCTCACCTCAAGGCCGGTGCCAAGAAGGTGATCATCTCGGCTCCCGGCGACGGCGCGGACAAGACCATCGTCTACGGCATCAACCACCAGAGCCTGACCAAGGACGACGTGGTGATCTCGAACGCTTCGTGCACCACCAACTGCCTGGCGCCCGTCGCCTATGTGCTGCACAAGGAATTCGGCATCGAAAAGGGAATGATGACCACCATCCATTCCTATACCGGTGACCAGCCGACGCTCGACACCATGCACAAGGATCTCTATCGCGGCCGCGCTGCTGCACTGTCGCAGATCCCGACCTCGACCGGCGCAGCCAAGGCCATCGGCCTCGTCCTGCCCGAGCTCAAGGGCAAGCTGGATGGCGTCTCGGTCCGCGTGCCGACCCCGAACGTCTCCTGCGTCGACCTCAAGTTCCTCGCCAGCCGCGATGTGACCGCCGAAGAAATCAACGCCGCGATCAAGAAGTACGCCGATGGCGAGCTCAAAGGCATCCTGGGCTACACCGAAGTGCCGAACGTCTCGATCGACTTCAACCATGACCCGCATTCCTCGACCATGGCTCTTGATCAGACCAAGGTTCTCGGCGGCAATTTCGTGTCGATCCTGTCCTGGTACGACAATGAATGGGGCTTCTCGAACCGCATGAGCGACACCGCCGTCGCCCTCGGCAAGACCCTCTGAGCAGGTCGAAAATCAAATCTGAAAGGGCGTCCTCCGGGGCGCCTTTTTTTTTGTGGCGAATGGATCAAAAATTCTCGCGCCGTCGTCACCACCCGGCTTGTCCGGGTGGTCCATCACACGGCAAGATGGATTGCCCGGAAACGCCGGGCAATGACGGCGCAGCCAAATTGCGCCATGAGCAGAGGGGGGCCTCGAGATGCTCAACAAATCCATCCGTTGGCAGGGCCTCGACCCCGCCAGCATCGAGCATTGCCACGTCATCGCCAACGGCCGCGACACGCGCATTCGCAGCGCCATTATCGGGCCCGATTTCGGCTTGTTCTATCGGCTCAAACTCGATGAGCGCGGCCATGTTCGCACCGTCAAGATCGAGCGCGCCGACGGCAAGAGCCTTGAACTTTTTGCCGATGGCACGGGCGGCTGGTCCGACGACCGCGCCGAACCCATCGATGCGCTGCGCGGGTGCCTTGATGTCGATATCTGGCGACCCCGCTGACCAATTCCCTGCCCATCTGGCGCACTGATTGGGCCGATCAGCCCGTTCGCTTCGCGATGGCCTGGATCGACGCCACGACCATGGCCGTCCAGCGCACAGAGCAACTCTATACCAAGATCGACGACACCCACTTTCGCTTCCGGTCCGCCGACTTCGAGGCCATTCTGGAAGTGGACGACAAAGGCATCGTGACCAACTATCCCGGCCTCTTCATGCGCGCAGATCCAAGCTGATCACCCGGCACGCCACGGCCTTTCGGGTCGCCGACCAGCACGCGAACGAAACACCCGGCTTTCAGCCTTGACCTTGCCACGCTCACAGAGCACACGGGGGCGTTGATCGTTTGGGGCCGCGCTTGCACATCCAGTTTGACAATGCCGGAGCGGCCTACGCCGACCATGTGGCGCTGAAACCCCTGACGCTTGAGCTCAGCGAGCGTCGCATCGGGGTGATTGGCCTTAATGGGTCGGGCAAGAGCACTTTTGTCCGGATGATCAATGGCCTCGTCACCCCGTCGTCGGGGCGCGTGCTGACCAACGGCCACGACACCCGCACCGCCGCCGTAAAAGCCCGCTCCGCCGTCGGCTATGTGTTCCAGAACCCATCCAACCAGATTATCCTGCCGCTCGTGCGCGACGACATCGCGCTGGGCCTCCAGTCCCGCCGTCTGTCCAAGCCAGATGAGGAGCAGGCCGTCGAAGCAGTGCTCGACCGTTTGCACGCCGGCCATCTCATCGACCGCCGCGCCCATGAGCTTTCCGGTGGCGAGGTTCAGCTGGCCGCACTGGCCTCTGTGCTGATCACCGAACCCGACATCGTCATCCTCGACGAGCCGACCAACCAGCTCGACCTCAGGAACCGCAATCTCGTCGAACGCACGATCGCGGCGCTGCCCGAGAACGTCATCGTCGTCACCCACGACCTCGTCCTGCTCTCCGGTTTCGAGCGCGTGCTGCTGTTTCATGACGGCAGCCTGATCGAAGATGGCCCGGCCGAAACGACGATCTCCCGCTATCTGGCGCTCGCCGCATGATCGGCATGTCCGAGAAAGGCGACGGGCCGATCCACCGCCTGCCGACCAAGGCAAAGCTTCTCGCTCTTGTCATTCTCAGCGTCGCGCTGTTTGCAACCACCGCGCTGCCGGTCCTGGCGACATTGGCCGCCCTGGTGCTCGGTCTCGCGCTGGGCCTCTGCCGATCAGCACTGGTGCAATGGCTGCGCGCTTGGACACTGCTCTTTACCATTGCAATTGTCGCGGCGTGGACCTTCTTCGCAACCGGCCCCGAGGCGGCTCTCGTCTCCCTGTTGCGACTCGGCACACTCAGCCTATTCGCGGCCCTCATCACGGCAACGACGACGGTCGGAAAATTCATCGAGACGATCGCCGACCTCGCTCGACCGCTTGAGCGCATTGGCCTTGCCAATGCCCGCGATATCGGGCTGGCCATCGGCCTCGTGATCCGCTTTATTCCCGAAGTCCAGGCCCGCTATCGGGCCGTCTCGGATGCGCACCGCGCCAGGGGCCTGAAACGGCGCTTCGCCACGCTCATCGTCCCCATGGCCATCGGCACCATCCTCAGTGCCGACGAAATCGCCAACGCCATCGACGCCCGCAATATCCGCTCCCACCCCTCCGCAAGAGATTGAAGACAGTGTCCACTCGTTCGCTAGTGCTAATTGCCCTCTTCACCGCGATCATCGTCGTGCTCGGGCTTATTCCGCCGATCATGGTCGGCTTTTTCCCGGTGGCTATCCAGGTCCAAAGCCTGGGGGTCATCCTGGCCGGCGTTGTGCTTGGCGCGCGCGGCGGCACGCTGTCGGTGCTGCTGCTGCTGGCGCTGGTTGCCATCGGCTTGCCGGTGCTTTCAGGCGGTCGCGGCGGTCTTGCTGTCTTCGTCGGCCCCACCGCCGGCTATCTCGTTGGCTTCCTGCCCCAGGCCTTCGCCACCGGCTGGGTTGCCAATAGCGTCGTCGCGCGCGGTCTCAAGGGCTGGAAGCTCATTGGAGGGCTCTTCCTTGCCGGCGTGGTCGGCGTGGTGATCAATCACGTACTTGGCGTTACCTGGCTATCGATTGCGGCTGGGCTCAACTTCACCGACGCCGTCATCGGCAATCTCATCTTCGTGCCAGGCGATCTCGCCAAGGCCGCACTGGCAGCCTATGCGGGACAGCTGGTTGTCACCAACCTCGGCACGCGCAGTCGCGTCTAGAAATGATGGCGCGACGGCTCGCCTCTAGCGAGCCGTCGCCACATGTAATCAGACCACGGCGTTCCGCCGCCGCCAGAGCACGATCTCGGCGATAACGAACGCCACAAGACAGGCGATAACTGTCGTGATCACCATCGGGTAGTTTCCGGCAAAGCCGTCAGCCGATGTGTGCTTGATCAGAATGCCGGTGAAGGCCCAGAGCAGCACCACGCCATAGGCGTAGTCGTGATTGCGCAGCATCACCAGCGTACCGATCAGCGCCGCAACTGCGATTATGATCATCGCCCAAACATCGATGGAAATCCCAAAACCATCCCAGCCGATACTGACCAGAAACACGGTGATGTTGGCTACTGTGGCGACGGTGATCCAGCCGAAATAGACGCTGAAGGGCACCCGGACCAACCAGTATTCGCGGTCGGTCAGCGCATGGTTGCGCAGGGTCACCACGATGGTGGCAAGGATCGCGAGGATGGACGCGATAAGAAGGGTGGAGAGCAGGATCTGGTCATAGTGCCAGGCGAACACCCATGCGGTATTGGCCAGCGACGACACGGAAAACAGCACGCCGATCTTGCTCAGCAGCGCGCCATTGCCAACGCCATCCCGGTGGAACACCCCCCACTGATAGAGGATGTGGAT
The DNA here is from genome assembly GCF_029201565.1 of Devosia sp. SD17-2. Taxonomy (GTDB): domain Bacteria; phylum Pseudomonadota; class Alphaproteobacteria; order Rhizobiales; family Devosiaceae; genus Devosia. Next base: position 758,497 of record NZ_CP104002.1, on the reverse strand, counting down.
CGCAAGCAGCAGGTAGATCACGCCCCAGATCGAAAAGGTAATTCCCGCTGGGGCAAAGAGGTTCTCATAGGCATCTGAGATTTCACCAGTCTCGCGACCATTCAGTGGCAAGGCATTCGCCAGATAATTGGTCACGACCATGATGATGTAGGTCACGGTAACGAGGATCTTTACCGGCAGCTCGGCGGTTCTCATGAAGGACGCTCCTATGGACTAGGCCTTAACTCCACATATCATTGAAAGTTCAGCGTGCGCTGAAGATTATTCGCCCCACCTGAACGGTTTAGCCCCATCACGCTGCGCGGGGGGCAGCGGTCAGGCCCCTTTTCCGCAATGGGTGATGATGGCCGAGGCAAATAGGGCCATGTCGGCGTCGACCAATTCATGCCCAAGATCGGGAAGGATCAGCAGTTCGGAAGAGGGGATGATGGCCTTGGACGTGCGAGCGGCATTGGCTGAAATGATTGGATCGGCCCCCCCGTGGATGAGCAGCACCGGCTGGGTAATCTCAGCTGCGCTGGCACCCGTCGGCAGGGAACCGGCGATCATCGAATGATTGAAGGCGCTCTGGATATTCTCGGTCCGCGCAATTTCGGTGCGGATCCGTCGCTCGACCGCGACATCGTCGAAATCGTGCCGCCTACCGGCGCTGAGCCGGGCAATGCCCATCATGAAACCCGTCACCGCGTCAGCGTCTGCCCAGTCGAGGCTGGCCATGGCGCCAAAATGCTCCATGAAGCCCGGAGGCAATCCTTCGCCTTCGTATGGCACGCCCAGCGGTTCCGAGGCGATGAGGGTGAGGGTTTTCACCCTGGCTGGGTGGGTCAGCGCCAGGATCTGCGCGACATAGCCGCCAAGCGACAAGCCGACCACATGGGCGGCTTCAACGTCATAGGCGTCGAGAATAGCGAAGAGGTCGTCTCTGAGCTCGGCGAGGTCATAGTTCACTTCGCCCGGCGCTAAAACGCTGGAAGCGCCCGTGTCGCGATGGTCGAAGCGAATGGTGCGATAGCCGCCAGCCACCAGGGCCTCGATGAGGCTATCCGGCCACCAGACCATCGAAGCCGTGGCACCCATGACGAGGAGAATTGTTCCCTTGTCCCCCTCGCCGGCCGCTTCGGTGAAAATGCTGCCCTGGCTACTGCGGACGCGCTTGGTGCTGGTGATCATGGCGCGGTCCTCCCGACCTTTTTGGCGCTATCGCTCACACTATCAGGTCTTGGGAGCCGGGCATCAAGGGGTCGCTGGCAGCCCACAAAGGCGGCCAACGACGCAGGGCTCCGGATCTTGAGCCTGGGGGGCAAGGCCGTCCGGTTCTGGGAGCACTGTCCCAGATGAAGTCAGGCCCAACGCCGCCTCCGGGCACGGATGCGGGGTTGGGAGCACTGTCAGGCGGGGTCAGGGGAAGTCGTAGAGGCGCACGAAACCATCCGGCCAGGCTTCGTACTCGATGCCCTCGCGCACACCATAGGCCTGCCACTCATGATAGACCGGGATCTGGTAGCGATCCTGATTGGAGAGTGTGAAGGCGCGCGACAGAAGCTCGGCCTTCCTGGCCTCGTCGGTCACTGTACGCTGCTCATCAACGATGGCGTCGATTTCGGGATTGAACGCATAGGCGCGCGATCCCTCTTCATACATGGCCACTAGCGCCGATTCCGCATGGTACTGGGACGAGCCGAAGGCGAAGAAATAGGCGTCTTCGAGCTTGGTCTGCACCCACAGCGGGAAGAAGGCCGTGAATTCCATCGGCTTGATTTCAGTGGCGATTCCCGCCTCGCCGAGATAGCCGGAAATTGCCTGCACCACCTCGTTGGCCATGGTGATGTTGTTGCTCGGATATTCGATCGAAATCGTTTCGCCGGCATAGGATGACTGAGCAACGAGCGCCTTGGCGGCCTCGAGGTCATGCTCGACCGGCAGAAGGCTCGCATCAAAACCGATATTGTTCGGCGGCACCATGATCCCGGCCGGCTCGCCGAGCCCGCGCAGCAGCCGCTCGGTGATGGCCTTGCGATCGATGGCCTTGTCGACGGCCTCGCGCAGCAGCGGATCGGCCAGCGGCGTATCCTGGACGTTAAAGCCCATGAACACGGTGCGGAAGCTCGGAGCGGTTTCGACGGTAATGCCCGATGCGCTCTGCAACTGGTTGATCAAGGCCGGCGACAGCGTGGGGACGAGGTCGATCTCGCCCGACATCAGCGCAACACCACGGCTGGCTTCCGACGGCATCGGCCGGAACAGCGCGGTCTTGATTTCGGGGGCGCCGCGCCAGTAGTCCTCGAACGCCTGCAGCTCGAGCTTGTCGTCCGCAATCCATTCGGCCACGCGATAAGGCCCGGTACCAACCGGCGCGCTGGCATAACCGGCGTCACCCACCTCATTGTAGTAGTCTTCCGACATCAGGCTGACATAGCTGATCTGTCGGTGGAAAATGGAATAAGGCTGGGTTAGCACGAACTTGACCGTGTACTCGTCGACAGCCTCAACCGATTTGACTAGCGCAACATACGTGCGGACCGGTGTCTTCTCATCCGCCAGGATTTTGTTGACAGTAAACACAACGTCCTTGGCAGCGAACGGCGCGCCGTTGTGGAATTTCACATCCTGGCGGAGCTTGAACGTCCATTCCGTCAGATCTTCGGAAAAGCTCCAGCTTTCGGCCAGGCGGGGCACCATTTCGCCGTCGCGCTGCAATTCTGTCAGCTGGTCAAAGACATTGAGGCGATAGTTGAAGCCGATCGGCGAGCTGTCCTTGCTCGGATCAAGGCCCGGCACGTCCCCCGGCAACGCAATGGAAATGGTTTCAGGGGCCGCCACTGCCGGCAGCAGGCCGGCCATCAGGCTGGCAAGGGCGATGGGCGCGATACGCTTGAAGTTGCGCGAATACATTGGGAACCTCCTCCGATTAGTTCATCGACGCGACAATTTTTCCACGCGTTTGCAACATGTTGGCAGCCTCTGTCTGTCCAACGTTATGCGCGCAGACCCCTCTCATCATGAACACATCAAGGTTAGACCGTACATCACAACTGTCAACAGTTAACTTGACTAACATTCGCCATCACCGCAGTGTTGGCGACAAGGAAGAGGAGGATCCGACCATTCGCGACCACATCGATTTCATCCAGACGCAGAACCTGCCTTGGCACAACGCCAGCCAGTGGGGCCTGTCGGAAACCGGAAAACTCAAGCGGCTCAGCCATGACCCGGAAACCGGGGAGCTGAGCGCGCTGGTACACTTTGACGGAATAGCCGAGATCACGATCGAACCGGGCCGCGATCTGGAATTTCTGGTCATCGAAGGCGCGCTGAGTGTCGATGACGAGCGCTATGACCGCTATCACTTCGGCTTCGTGCCTGCCGGCCGCACCCCTCGGATCACCACCGGCGCCAGCGGCGTCATCGCCCTCATCTTTACCTCGCCCCTGCAGGATGCCGCACGGCTGACGCCAGAAGCCATTGAGCAGCGCAGCACGCCCAAGCGCGATCTCAACAATGGCGTCTGGGACGGCGATTTCGACAAGTTCAATCTTGGCAGCATGAAGGAAGGCGCCCGGATGCGCGTCCTGCGCGAGGACCCGTTCAGCGGCGAAACCACCTATCTTACCGCCACCATGGCCTTCCGGCGCGGCAGCCAGGCCGAACGCCACCCGATCTCACAGGAATTCTTCCTGCTCTCCGGGGAGCTGGCAGGCGAGTTCGGTATCATGCAGGCAGGCGCCTATTGCATCCGGCCGCCGATGGCAAAGCACGGCCCCTATGGCTCGCCGACCGGCGCGCTGATCTTTTTCCGCGGGCTGGGTGGTCCGCAGGTGACCCATTGGGAAGACGCGGCGCCCTTCCGCTTCGACCCCGAATTCAACCCGATCATCCCGGACGACCTGAAACCCTATTCGCGGCCGGTTCCGCGAACGCAGGTTTACTGATCGAACGATAAAGGGGCGCCGCGAGCGCCCCTTGCTTTTTCCGTTTCAGAGCGACTGGCCGTGGCGGAAGAGATTGTTGGGATCGTACTTCGCCTTGACCTGCATCAGCTTGTCCAGATTGGCGCCATAATAGCGCTCGCGCCAGTCGACCAACGACGCGTCCGGGAAATTCTGGAAAGCGCCCTTGCCGCCCCGTGCCGACATGAAGCCATAGAAATCGTCCTGCCAGTCCCGCGCGGCCCGCAAGCGCTCCGGCAGGGCCAGATCGTCCTCGCTCCAGCTGATGCCGACCACCGACAGGAAACGGCTATCCCGATGCACGAAGGCCGTGTCCTCCGGCGCCAGCTCGTTGATGCGTCCGCCGGTCTGGAAGAAGAAATAATTGCCTTCCGCTCCGGTGCCCGACCAGTGCTGGAGCTTTTCAAAGGCCTCGCCCAGATGGTCGGCGTCTGCCGGCGTCGTGATGAACGATGAACGCTCGCGGAAAAAGGCGGGCTCACCCGGCTCGGAAAGGAAAGTCTGACCCGACCAATATGTCTTTTCCTGCACGTCGATAAACTCGGGAGAAGCGATGGCAACAACCGGCGCGAGGATCTCGAGGAGTTCCTCCCTGCTGCCGGCATATTGTCCCAGCAGTGTCACCGGCACCTGACGACCGCGCGCGCCCAGTTGCGGCGTCACCCCGCCGAGCGCAATGCGCGTCCCCAATTCCACCGGCGCGGCGTCGACCGCCGCAAACAGCGCACGAGCGACCTCAAGCGTTTTCTCCCGCCACACCACGCGGAAAACGGTCAGCCTCTCGTCCATTGGGACAGTGTTGAGCGTGAAGGCGGTACTGACGCCGTAATTGCCCCCTGCCCCGCCGCGCGTGGCCCAGAAGAGATCGGCGTTTTCGTCGGCCGAGAGCCGGCGCAGCTTTCCGTCTGCAGTGACAATCTCGGAGTTTTTCAAAGCATCGGAGGCCATGCCGAGACGCCGCATATTGAAGCCGATGCCGCCCCCGAGCAGATAGCCCGCCGCGCCAACACTCGGACAGCGACCATGGGTGATCATCCGTCCGGCCTTGTTCAGCGCCGAATAGAGCTGCCCGTTGAGCGCGCCGGCTTCCACCCGCACCTGCCCTGTTGTTGCATCGTGCGAGATCGCACGCATCTCGCGCATGTCGATGACGAGGTCATGGCTCAGCGAGTATCCCGAATAGGAATGGCCGCCACCGCGGATGGCAAAGGGAATATCCTCGTCGCGGGCCCAGTTGAGCACATCGGCCACCATCTGCGGCGTGCTGCAATAGGCAACGCCCTGCGGACGCACGTCGCGGAAATGGAGGTTGTTGGGCAGTGCTGCCTTTTCGTACCCGACGTCGCCAGGACGAACGAGCCGGTCCCCGGTCAGGCGGCGCAGCACCTCCCAGCGGTCGGACCCGGATGAGGCCTCGGCCGTGTCGGCGAGCGCGTCCCCGGCCCAGCTGGGGCCTAGCGCGGCCATGCCCGCGACCGCCGTACTCCCGGCCAGAAAGTGCCGGCGCGAAAGGGATTTGTGCGAGATCATCGGTTGGTGCGTCCTGCAATGGAATGGACGAGACCCTGCCACGAAGGGGTTAAGGCACGGTGATCGCTCAGTATTCAGACAAACGAAAAGGGGACCGAAGCCCCTTGCCGTCCCTTGCGGGAAAGATGCCGAAGGCGGTTTGGCCGCCTTCGTGATGTCTTGCGATTAACGCAGGAGCTGCAGCACAGCCTGGTCCTGCTGCGACGCCATGGACAGTGCCGAAGACGACAGCTGCTGACGGGTCTGGAGAGCCAGAAGGTTTGCGGCTTCTTCGTTGGTGTCGGCCAGGGTCAGGTTCGACGCGCCGGTTTCCAGCGTGTTGATCATGTTCTTGGTGAACGACTGACGGTTCTCGACCGAAGACAGGTTCGAACCGAAGGACGAAGCCTGCGAGCGCAGCTCGGTCAAAGCCGAGGACAGCTTACCCAGGAAGGCGTCGATCTTCTCGTCGGTATCGAGATCTTCAGCCACCAGGGTGTCGATCGACAGGTTCGAAGCGTTGATGCCGCGAACATTGCCGTCCTTGTCCTTGGCCTGGATGTCGATGGACGACGTGCCGCTCTCGTTGAAGGTGATCTTCAGCTTGTCGCCACGCAGCAGGTTGATGCCGTTGAAGGACGAGTCATCAGCAAGCTTGTCGAGCTGGTCGCGCAGTTCGTTGAACTGCTTGGACAGGTTCGCACGGACGGTGTTGCCATCGATCTTGGCGCCGACGACTGCGTCATTGCCGTTGAGATCGATACCGACGTTGAGTTCCTGGGTGGACAGGTTCTCGATGCGCAGCTTGCCGTTGTCGTTCGAAGCACGAACCTTGCCAGCGTGGTCGCGGTTGATCAGTTCGACGAACTTGTCGACCGTCTTGGTGGAGTTCAGTTCGCTCTTTTCAGCGAGGCCGGTGTTCACTCCGTTGGTGCCGAACAGGGCCACTGCGTCATCGCCGGAGACAGCCAAAGTCTTGGCTTCTGCGGTCTTGGCGACGAGGGTAAACTTGCCAGCGTCGTCGAACTTGGCTTCAACGCCCGTGATGCCTTCGGCTTCAAGCTGAGAAGTGACCGTCTCGATGGTCGCATCCTGCCAGTTCTTGATGTCGAGAGCGTTTGCGCCGGCCTTAACGCCGCCGATGGAGATGTCGGCAGTCTTGCCGTCATAGGAGACGGTGAACTCGTGCTTTGCAGCAGCGACTTCGGTCGTGTAGGCGCCAGCAACCACTGCAGTTGTGGTTACGTCGGCAGCGTCGATGCCAGCGATAACTGGAGCAGCGCCACCAAATGCCTTGTTCTCGAGCTTGATGTCACCGGTTGCGGAGTCGTAATCGACTTCGTAACCATTGACTTCGCCATCAAGACGCAGAGCGGCGACGAAGTCGTCGGCGGTTGCGCCGGTCGAGATTTCACGGCCACCAACGGTGATTGCGGTTGGGACGTCGGAGTAGTTGAACGCTGCAGCGCCCTTGACGGCAACGGTAGTTGCGTCGGAGACGTCCACGGTTGCAGCAGGAGCGCTTGGGTTCACCGTTTCAACGATGATCTTGCCTGCATTGCCGCCGGTACCGGCCGACACGTTGTACTGGCCAGCAATAGAGCTTGCGTCGAGTGCGCCCTGCAGTTTGGTGACGAAAGCTGCGTCAGTCGCGAGGTCGGCAGTTGCCAAGGCGATATCGACGCCGCCAATGGTGATGTTGTCGCCATTGGCAAAGCCGGTGCGAGTGATCAGCGTGCGGGCACCTGCGCCATCGGCGCTGCCGGATGTAGAGACCGGACCGACATAAGCCGTTGAGGCTTCGGTGGTGAGCTGCGACTTGACGCCAAGAACGGTTGCCGTTGCGAGGCTGATGTCAACACCTTCGTCGCCGAACTGGCCGCCAGCGAGAGAGATCTTGGACAGATCGCTAACGTCGAACGACTGGGTCTGGAACGACTTGTCCTGACGAGCCTGACGCAGGGTCGACTGCATGGACTCGAGGTTCTTGGTCAGCGCAGTGATGCCGTTATTGGCAGCTTCGATGACCTTGATGCCCGACGCCATCGAGTCGAGCAGATTGCCCATGTCGGCGGCGCGGCTGTTGAGGGCGGAAGCAGTGAAGAAGTTGGACGGGTTGTCCAGGGCAGAGTTCACCTTGTTGCCGGTGGCAAGACGGTTCTGCGTCTTGTTCATCATTTCGGCGGTGTTCTGCAGGCTCAGAAGGTTCGCGCGAACGGCCTTCGAGAGAGAGATATCGGAACCCATGTGTGGTGCTTTCCTTCTGGAAAATTCGAGGCCGCTTCATGCAGCCCTTTCACGATGGATAGATTTGGACCGATCCTCTTAAAGGCCAGTTAATGATGGCTGGTGACACCCAATTAATTATCGCTATTGGGAGATCGCTCACTATTACTACTCCCTGAATTTACCATTCGTTAGCAATATCTTAGCGGGAAGGCTCCGACCCGTGATCATGCAAAAACCCCTCGCGCCACAGCGCATTTTCGGGGGCAAATCTGGCATTGAGTTCGGCCAGCGAAACCTCGCCAAAACGGGCCAGCAACAGGGCTTCTGCAGCCTCAAAACTCTCCTCGAGGACAGCATTGACCGCCCGCTCCACGGCGCAGTCGGGATTGTCCGAACGGTGCCCGATCGCGAGCAGCGAAGGGTTGCCGAGCGCCCGATAAATATCGAGCAAAGTGATATTTGCCAGGTCTGCAGTCAGCCGCCAGCCGCCACCATGTCCCTTTTCGGAACGCACATAACCGGCGTCCCGCAGCCCCGCCATGACCCGCCGCACGACGACAGGATTGGTGCCCATCGCCCGCGCCAGCGTCTCAGAGGTGACGGGTCCATCAAATTGGGCCATGTGAAGCAGCACATGCAGCACGCCGGAAAGTCGACTATCTCGGTTCATGGCAAGGACATGGTGCCCCGCGCCAGGCATTGTCAAGGCGGGCGGTTACACCGGTGTTCCGCCTCGACAGGGAGACGCACTGTCCCCACATTGCCCTGAACTCAGACAGGAGCACCCTATGACCTGGCTTCCCCATTACGACCCGATCGCCGGCGACAACAAGAGCTGCGACGCGCTCGAACTGGTCGTCGTCCCCCGAACGCGTGATCTCGGGGATGGCTTTCCGGTGCGCCGCGCCCTGCCCCATGGCAAGCGGCAAATGGTGGGGCCGTTCATCTTCTTTGACCATTTCGGGCCCGTTCAGTTCCTCTCCGGCCAAGGCATGGACGTCAAACCCCACCCCCATATCGGGCTCTCCACCGTCACCTACCTTTTTGACGGCAGCATCACGCACCGCGACAGCGAGGGAAATGTTCAGGACATCCAGCCCGGCGCGATGAATTTGATGACGGCCGGGAGCGGCATCACCCATTCCGAGCGTACGCCGGACGTCGAGCGCGGTGTCGGCCAGACCATGCTGGGCCTTCAAAGCTGGGTAGCCCTGCCCCAGGACCGCGAGGAGGTCGACCCGAGCTTCCAGCATTTTGGCGCGCAGGTTCTGCCCATGGTCACCGACCATGGCATTTCCGCCCGCATCATTGCCGGCCGGGCCTTCGGTCGGCTCTCGCCGGTGCAGACCGTGTCAGACTGGTTCTATGTGGAAGTCGCCCTTGCGGCAGGGCTCAGCGCCCCGCTCGACACCGAATATGAAGAGCGCGCCATTTATCTCGTGGACGGCACCATCACCATCGCCGGAGACAGTTTTGAGGGACCGCGTCTCCTCGTCTTCCGCCCCGGCGACGCCATCACCGTCACCGCCCTCACCCCCGCGCGGATGATGTTCCTCGGCGGCACCGCGCTCGAAGGCCCCCGCTATATCTGGTGGAACTTCGTGTCCTCGAGCCGCGAACGGATCGAACAGGCCAAGGAGGACTGGAAAATGGCCCGCTTCGGCGCAGTGCCCGACGAGAGCGAGTTTATTCCGCTGCCGGAGAAGAGTTACTGACCGGATCGGGCGTTTCCGGACTGACGTCAGGCGTTGGCGTTGCCTTGTCCATCACGGGCGCAACCGGGGTGACGCGGGGCATCCGGTTCCAGGCGTCAAGCGCGGCGATCTTGTAGGCCTCCGCCAGCGTCGGATAATTAAAAGTGTTTTCGACGAAATAGTCGAGCGTGGCGCCAAGATTGAGCACGGCCTGCCCGATATGGATGAGCTCCGTCGCTCCCTCGCCGACAATGTGCACGCCAAGCAGCTTTCGCGTGTCGAGCGCCACAATCATTTTCATCATGCCGGACTGGAGGCCCATGATGTGCCCGCGCGAAGTTTCGCGGAACCGGGCCACGCCGCATTCGTAAGGGATCTTCCTGTCCCGCACCTGCTGCTCGGTCAGCCCGATGGTCGAAATCTCGGGCACGGCATAAATGCCATAGGGAAAAAAGTCGGGCGCCGCCGGCATATGCGCGCCAAAGGCGTGCAGCGCCGCGATACGGCCCTGCTCCATCGAGGTCGAGGCCAAGGCCGGAAAGCCGATGACATCACCCGCCGCATAGATATGGGGGATCTGTGTCTGGAAGGTCGCGGGATCGACTTTCAGCCGCCCGCGATCATCTGGAACCACACCGCAGGTGGCCAACCCCAGATCCTGCGTAGCGCCGACGCGCCCGGCCGCATAAAGCAACATGTCCGAGCGGATCTGTCGACCGTCAGTAAGATGGGCAATGGCCCAGCCCTGGGCGTCCTTTTCCACCCGATCCACCGTGCCGCCCAATCGCATGGTCAAACCGCGCTGGCGCAGATCATGGGTAAACTCCTCGATTATCTCGCGATCGATGAAATCGAGGAAATTATCGCGCGGCTCGATCACCGTGACCGGAACATCGAGCGCCGAAAAGATGGTGGCATATTCAATGCCGATGACGCCTGCGCCCACCACAGTCAGGCTGCGCGGCACGCGCAATTCACTGACCAGCGTGTCGCTGTCCATGATCGTATGGCCGTCGAAGTCGATATGGGCGGGGCGGTAGGGCGAGGTGCCAACGGCGATGACGGCAAAATCAAAACCGAACATCACTTCGTCGCCCGCATGGTCGACGACGCAGATGTGGTGATCACCGCGAAACTGCGCCTTGCCCCCAAAAGTCCGCACGCCATTGCGGGCAAACTGGTGTTCGAGCACTTCGATTTCATAGTCGAGCGTCTTGCGCAGTCGCGCGCCGAGATCCTTGCCCTCGATGTCCTTCTTGACCCGGTAGGACATGCCGTAAAAGCCGCGCTCCCGCCACCCGGAGAGATTGAGCACGGTTTCGCGCAGCGTCTTGGAAGGAATGGTGCCGGTGTGGACCGAGACGCCGCCGAGGCGCATCCGATTTTCCACCACCAGCACCGACTTGCCCAGCTTGGCCGCCTGGATGGCGGCACGGCGACCGGCAGGTCCCGAGCCGATGACGACGAGATCGAAATGCTCCACTGGCTGTGTCCCCGCTGCGTTCAGACAAACGATGCAGGTATGCACCACCCTGCGGTTACAGGGTGGACCATTGTCTCAGGAGCAGCGCAAGAAAAAACGTAATTGTCTGTTGCGCGAGCCAGTTCTTCCCGGCCGGATTATTGCCCGGGCTGAGAAGACGGATAGACGCCGAGGATGCGGAAGTAATCGGTGAAGAAATTCAATTCTTCAAACGCCAGCTGCACCGCCCGATCATCAGGATGACCCTCGATATCGGCATAGAACTGGGTCGCCGTGAACGCGCCACCGACCATGTAGCTTTCTAGCTTGGTCATGTTGACGCCATTGGTGGCGAACCCGCCCATGGCCTTGTAGAGCGCTGCCGGCACGTTGCGCACGCGGAAGACGAAGGTGGTCTTGACCGTCTCACCCTGGCTGGCAAGCTTTTCGCTCGGCGACAGCACAAGGAAACGCGTCGTATTGTGGTCGGCGTCCTCGATATTGGAGGCCAGCACGTTGAGCCCATAGATCTCGCCGGCAAAGCGGGAGGCAATGGCGGCAACGCTGCGATCCCCCTTTTCGGAGACCTCACGGGCGGACCCAGCCGTGTCGACCGAATTGATGGTGCGCAGGCCATTCTCGCTGATGAAGCGGCGGCACTGGCCCAGCGCGACGGACAGCGACTGCACCGCCTTGACGTCCTCGAGCGTTGCGCCCGGCACACCCAGAAGGGTCATTTCAACGCGCAGATAGGTCTCACCGATAATGTGAAGACCGCTTTCCGGCAGCAGGTGGTGAATATCGGTGATACGCCCATAGAGCGAGTTTTCCACCGGTACCACGGCGAAGTCGGCGCGACCCGACTGCACTGCGGCCAGCGTCTCCTCGAAGGTGACGCAGCCCATAAATTCCTCGCCCGGAAAAACTTTTGCAGCCGCGGCGTGGCTGAAAGCTCCAGGTTCGCCCTGGAAGGCGATCTTCTTGGTCATGGCGAGGGATCCGTTAAAAGGTGGGACCTGCGGGCTTTAGACGCGCCCCCATGGGGTGTCAATCTCGCTTGAATCGCGCTAGGAGAGAACCACAAGCGGGGGAAATGTCGCACCCGGGCATTGCCCTGTTGCGCCGTGCAATCCGTGCTATTATCTTCCGCGCGCGCCGGGCTGGCCTGTTGAGGCAGATTTCGCCGTCGAAATCAGGCATGGCCAATCCGATAGAACGTCCACGGGGATGGACTGGCAGAGAGACCAAATGAATTCGTTCGAGCTAAATAAAATCATGGGCGCCGTCCTCGGCACGTTGATGTTCGTGATGGGTGTCGGCTTCGTCGCCGAAGCTATCTATCAACCGATTGAAGACAACGGCCCGGGCTATGCCTTGCCTGAACCCGATCTGGTCGCCAGTGCGCCTGTCGATGAAGCGCCGGCCCAGTCCATTGGCTTCTTCCTGGCCAGCGCCAGTGCCGAACGCGGCGCTGCAGCGACCCGCAAGTGCCAGTCTTGCCACAGCTTCGGCGAAGGCGAGCCCAACAAGATGGGCCCGAACCTCTATAATACCGTGGGCAACACCAAGGCGCATGCTGAAGGCTTCGCCTATTCGGACATCCTGCTTGAGCAGAAGGCCGAAGGTCAGGTCTGGTCCTACGACAACCTCAACGCATTCCTCGAAAACCCGAAGAGCTATGCTCCGGGCACCAAGATGAACTTTGCCGGCGTCCGTTCGCCGGAAGAGCGCGCTGACATCCTGGCCTACATGCAGACCCTGTCTGGTGCGCCTGTTCCGTTCCCGGAAGCTGAAGCTGTAGCTGTAGCTCCGGCCGCTGCTGGCGACGAGGCTGCTGCCGCACCGGCTGGCGACGGCCAGTCCGAGCGCGACGCTCAGATCGCCCTGTTGATGGCCACTGCCAATGAAGGCCGGGGCGAATCGGCTGCACGCAAGTGCCAGTCCTGCCACAGCTTCGGCGAGGGCGAGCCCAACAAGATGGGTCCGAACCTCTACAATACCGTCGGCAACACCAAGGCGCATGCCGAGGGTTATGCCTACTCCGACATCCTGCTCCAGCAGAAGGCTGAAGGTCAGGTCTGGTCGTTCGCTAACCTCGACGCGTTCCTGGAAGATCCGCGTGGCTACGCTCCGGGCACCAAGATGAGCTTTGCTGGCGTCCGTTCGCCGGAAGAGCGCGCCAACATCATTGCCTACATGCGCAGCCTTGCCGCTGAACCCGTGCCGCTGCCGCAGTAATCTCCGGCCAGACAAGATTTAGATTCATAGAGCCGCGCCCCAAGCGCGGCTCTTTTTTTGAGGGGGATAGACCACACCGATGCTGCTGCTTCATCTTACCGACGTCGACGAGAACCGCTGGGCCAATGCCTACCGTGAAGCGCTGGGCGACTATCCAGTCGTTCGCCGGGGCGATGATTTTGATCCTGCCGATATCGAATATATCTTCGTCTGGAAGCCAAAGCCCGACGCCTTTGACGGCCTCACCGGCCTCAAGGCCGTGCTCTCGCTCGGTGCCGGTGTCGACGCCCTGCTCAAGCATCCCAACCTGCCTGACGCGCCCATCGTGCGCTTCGTCGACGACCAGCTCAGCCAGCAGATGACCGACTATGTGGTGGCCCATGTCACCATGCATCACCGGCGCTTCACCCGTTTCGCCGCTGACCAGAAGGCGCGCGCCTGGCGCCAGTTCTATCCGCCCATTTCGAGCGAAACCAATGTGGGCATCATGGGCCTCGGCGTCCTCGGCCAGGACGCCGCGCGACGCCTCAGCGCCCTCGATTTCACCGTGCGCGGCTGGAGCCGCAGTCCCAAATCCATCGAAGGCGTGGCGTGTTTCTCCGGCCCCGAGCAGTTCGATGACTTCCTGAGCGAGACCGATATCCTCGTTGACCTCCTGCCGCTCACCCCGGACACAACCGGCATCCTCAACATGGACACCTTCCGCAAGCTGCGGCGCGGCGTTCTCGAGGATGGTCCGGTGATCATCAATGCGGCACGAGGCGGCCACCAGCGCGAGGCCGACATCGTCGCTGCCCTCACGGACGGCACGCTCGGCGCCGCCAGCCTTGATGTCTTCGAGATCGAGCCCCTGCCCCAGGACAGCCCGCTCTGGGCACTGGACAATTGCTTCATCACGCCGCACATCGCCGCCATTTCCAACCCGAAGACGGGCGTTCGCTATTTCTCCCAGGTCGTTAACGAACACCGGGCGGGCAAGCCTCTGATCAACGTGGTGGACCGCGACCGTGGCTACTGACGCAATTATCACTGGCGCTGTGACATTTTTGCAGGCAAGCATGGTGCCAGTACCAGCCTATCAAGAGATCGCATGACCGAAACTGCGGTAGCCACAAAAGTCAGCATGTACGACCGCCTCAAAAAGGCGACGCAGCATCGGCTGGCCGAACCCATCCTTGCCCTGCTCTGCTTCCTTGAAGCCATGATCATCCCGGTCTTCCCGGAAATCATGCTGGCCCCCATGATCATCGCCGACCGCCTGCGCGCCTGGCGCTTGGCCCTGATCTGCACCGTTTCATCGGTGACGGGCGGGCTGGCCGGCTACGCGATCGGGTTTTTCCTCTTCGATACCATCGGCAAGGCCATCATCGACTTCTATGGTGCCGGCGATGGCTTTGAATCGCTGCGCCACAGCTTCGTCGAAAACGGCCCGATGATGATCCTGATCGGCGCGATCTCCCCCATTCCCTACAAGGTGATCACCATCACCTCGGGTGTGGCTGGCCTCGATATCTGGACCTTCGTGTTCTACGGCCTGATCGGGCGTGGCCTGCGCTATTTCGTGCCCTGCGGCCTCTTTTATTTCTTTGGCCCGGTTGCCGGCGAGTTCATCGACAAGAACAAGAAATGGGCTGGTTGGGGCATGATCGTCCTCGTCGTCATCGGCTTCGCCATGGCGCCGATGCTCTTTCCCAAGACGGGCACCGAGGTGATGGATGCGCCGATCGAACAGGCAACCGGCGTCGATCTGATCCCGGAAAGCTAGGAATAAAAAAACGGGGGCAGCTGCCCCCGTTTTGTTGTGTCGTCAGGGCCTCAGGCGCCGTAGCGCTGGCGGATCACTCCATAGACGGCGCGAATGGCCTGATCGGTTGCGCCCACCGGGCGGCCGGGCCGCGCTTCCGGCGCCCAGCCGAAAATATCGAGATGCACCCATGCCTTGGCCTGCGATACGAAACGGCGCAGGAACAGCGCTGCCGTCACCGAGCCGGCAAAGCCGCCCGAGCCGGTATTGTTGATGTCGGCGATCTTGGACGACAGCTGGCCATCATAGTTCGCCCAGAGCGGCATGTGCCACAGGGGATCCTCTACGGTCAGCCCGGTCGCCACCAGCGCCTGCGCGAGACTATCGTCTGTCGCGTAAAGCGCCGGCAATTCCGGTCCGAGCGCCACGCGTGCCGCACCTGTCAGCGTTGCCATGTCGACGATCAGCTCGGGGCTCTCCTCGTCCGCCAGCGCCAGCGCATCGGCAAGGATCAACCGTCCCTCGGCATCGGTATTGCCGATCTCGACCGTGATCCCTTTTCGCGACTTCAGGATATCGCTGGGGCGGAAGGCATTGCCCGCAATGGCATTCTCCACCACCGGCAGCAGCACCCGCAGACGCACCGGCAGCTTCGCCGAGACGATGGCATGGGCAAGACCCAGGACATTGGCCGCGCCGCCCATGTCCTTTTTCATCCCCAGCATGCCGGCGGCCGACTTGATGTCGAGCCCGCCCGTGTCAAAGGTGACCCCCTTGCCCACCAGCGTCACCTTGGGATGGCTGGCATCGCCCCAGCTGAGGTCGAGCAGACGCGGCGCCTGCGCGCTGGCCCGCCCAACGGCGTGGATCATGGGGAAATTCGCGTCGAGAAGCGCATCCCCCTTGGTGACCGAAATCTCCATCGAGCGCTCGCGGGCAAAATCCTGCACCACCGCTTCAAGCGCGTCCGGGCCGAGATCGCTGGCCGGAGTGTTGATGAGATCGCGCGCCAGCGTCGCCGCTGCCACCTGCCGCTCGACTTCCGCTGCATCGGCGCTTTCATCAAGCACCAGCTCGGCCACCTTCTTGGCGTCGCGATAGCGATCGAAGCGATAGGCGCCGAGGCGGAAGGCAATGGCCGCGATCGTATGATCGTCCACCGCGCCCTCGAGCCGATACTGGCCCGCCGGCAGCGCCGCGGCAGCCAGCCCAGCCACAAACACCGGCCGCCCTTCGTCTGCCCCGATGCCGAACAGATAGGCCTCGATCCCGCCTTCGGCGCCCGGCAGCGCCAAGAGCCGCCCACGCTGGCCGGTGAACCCGTTCGCGTCCGCCCATTGGCGGTGGAGTGTGGTCAAGCCCGCAGCGTCGAGGCCATTTTCGGAGACCAGTCGAACGGGCAATGCAGTCGGAGCAGACATTAAAATCTCCAGATTGAGCAATTGCCCTAGGTTCTAGCCCCCTCTCGAGGCGCCCGCAACGCCTGCCAAAACCGCGATTTAACCGACTGTTAGGGTTAATGATTTATTGCTCTTGGAGTGGGCCTGATGCCTGCACCGGGAGAGCCGTGCCGTGTTGCCAACCAACCGACTTGTCCAGACCTGTCGAGGCCTGTTGCTGGCCGGTGTCGCGGCCCTCGCCCTCAGCGCCTGCGCTTCCAATCGCGGCCAGCTCGGCACCACCGATTATGCCGGCCTCTCGGCAACCGAGCGCTACCAGACCCTGGGCGAGCTGACTGCGCGCTACAAGGCCAATCCCCGCGACCGCAACGTCGTCATTCATTACACGGCCGCCCTGCGCGCTGCCGGACAGCCCGAACAGGCTGCCGCAGCGCTCGAACAGGCCATGACCGCCCATCCGGGTGACGCAGAGCTTGCCATCGCCTATGCCAAGGCGCTCACCGCCCTCGGCCGGTTCGAGCAATCGATCAGCGTTCTGGATATTGTCATCCGCCTCGATGCGCCCGACTGGAACGCGCTGCTCGTCAAGGGCGCCGCCCTGGACCAGATGGGCCACCATGGCCAGGCGCGCGCGCTCTACCAGCAGGCGGCCCTGATCGCCCCGGGCGAAGCCTCGGTCGCCACCAATCTCGGCCTCTCCTACGCCATGACCAGCGATCTGGTCACCGCCGAGCAGCATCTCCGCCGCGCCATCCAGATGCGTGGCGCCAATACGCGGACCCGCCAGAACCTGGCGCTCGTCGTCGGACTGCAGGGGCGTTTCAACGAGGCCAAGGCGCTTTATGCGGCCGAACTGCCGCCCGATCAGGTCGAGGCCAATATGGCCTATGTCCGGGCGCTGCTGACCCAGCAGAACCGCTGGGATCTCATCGACAAGAGCTGACCACCGGCCCTCCGATCGCGCCACCAGTGGCAGACGATACAGGGCTTGCGCCCTAGCCCATCATGCCGTTGTTCATCACCTTGAGGATGGCCGGGGTCATGATGACGATAAACAGCACCGGCAGGAAGAACAGGATCAGCGGCACGGTCAGCTTCGGCGGCAGCGCCGCAGCCTTCTTTTCCGCTTCCATCATGCGGGTTTCGCGCCCTTCTTCAGCCATCACGCGCAGCGCCTGCCCCACCGACGTACCATAGCGGTCGGCCTGGATCAGCGCGGTCATCACCGCCTTGACGTTGTCGAGCCCGGTGCGGCGCCCGAGATTGTCATAGGCACGGCTGCGCTCTTCGAGAAATGACAACTCAGCCGTGGTCAAGGTCAGTTCTTCAGCCAGCTCCGGGCTTTGCTGGCCCACTTCCTTGGCCACGCGCTTGAACGCATGTTCCATCGACATGCCAGCCTCGACGCACAGCAGCAGAAGGTCGAGACAATCCGGCCAGGCGCGACGGATCGAGGCCTGACGCTTCTGCGTCGCGTTCTTGAGCATCAGCACGGGCAAATAGGCGCCCACGATTCCGGCACCGATGGCGTAGGTCACATTGAGATAGACCGGCCGGTCGCCCGGCATGACAACGAGCAGATAGAACGCGGCAATGGCGAACACCCCCAGCGGCGCGGCGAGGCGCTGGAACAGGAAGGTGGTCAGATGCCCCTGGCCGCGATAGCCGGCCATCGCCAGCTTTTCGACAGTACTCTCATCCTGGAAGGCGCGCTTGAGATCGAACCGATCCACCGCCCGCTTCATATAGGCCTTGGTATCCGTGCCGCGGACGCTGCTCCGCACATCTGTGACAGTGCCGCCGCGCAGGCGTGCCATCTCTGCGGCCCGCAGTTGATCCCGCTCCACCGCGACCCGCTTGATGCGCTGGCGCATGTCCTGCTTGACGATCAGCGAGGAGCCAAAGGTGAACACCATCGCGGCAGCGGAAATTGCGGCCAGCACGCCGATCATGAATTCCCGTTGGGTCAGAAGCTCTACGATGTTCACGCCGCGGCCTGCCTCTTGCTAGATGTCGAACTGGATCATGCGGTTCATGACGAAGGCGCCGAAGCACATCATCAGGAAGGCAATGCCCAGCCAGAGATTACCGATCGGGGTCGTGAACAGAGGCTGCAGATATTCCGGAGACACCAGCGAGACGAGAATGGCGACAACCACCGGCAGCGCGCCGATGATGCCGGCCGACGCCTTGGCTTCCGAGGACATGGCCGCGACCTTCTGCTTCATCTTCTTGCGGTTGCGCAGCACGCGCGCCAGATTGCCCAGCGCCTCGGAGAGATTGCCACCCGCCTGCTGCTGGACCGAAATCACCACGACGAAGAAATTGACCTCCGGCAGCGGCACGCGCTCATAAAGCACCTGAACCGCCTGGGTCATGGAAAAGCCGAAGCTCTGCTGGTCGAGCACGCGGCCGAACTCCGAGCGCACCGGCTCTTTTGTATCGCGGGCCACCACGCGCATGGAATCGTTGAGCGGCAAGCCGGTCTTGACGCCACGCACGATCGCTTCGACCGCATTGGGCAGCTCGTCGAGAAAGGCGTTCTGATATTTTTTGCGCCGGCGCCCGATATAGATCCGCGGCAGCAGATAGGCCCCGGCCAGAGCAAAGATCCCGGCGAAATAATAGGGCAGCTGCACAAGCAGAAGGATGACGAACAGCCCCGTGCCCAGGATCACGCTGTTGCGAATGAAGACACCCGGCGTGACGGTCATCCCCGCCTGAAACAAAAGCTCCGGCAGGCGCACGCGTCGCTTGGCCGCCAGCTCTTCATTTTGCGCATTGAGGGCCTGCTGCACGTTCTTGCGGCGCTGGTCACGCACGTGGTGGGCGCTGACCTCCCGCCGGTTGGCCCTCACGTCGCCCTGCAGCGCCTTGCGGCGCTTCTGGGCGCGACCATCCCCGAGCAGCGAAGGCACGAGGGCAAAGCCGGCCGCGCCCACCGTTATCACTGCCAGGACAAACAGAACCAGCGTATAGGCCATGGATCAGCGCCCCATGATATCGCGTTGCTCGGTATTGGCCTGTTCCAGCGCCTCGACCAGATTGGCCTCTTCGTTGAAATAGCGAGCCCGTTCGGTGAACAGCGGCTTGGTGATGCCGGTGGAGCGATGCGTGCCGAGCAGCATGCCGTTCCCGTCTTCACCCATGATGTCGTAGACGACGATATCCTGCGTCACGATCACATCGCCTTCCATCCCCAGCACTTCGGTGATGTGGGTAATGCGGCGCGAGCCATCGCGCAGGCGCGCTGCCTGCACGATCACGTCGATCGAGGAGACGATCATCTCGCGGATCGTGCGGCTGGGGAGCGAATAGCCGCCCATGGTGATCATTGATTCAAGTCGGCTGAGCGCTTCGCGCGGGCTGTTGGCGTGCAGCGTACCCATCGAGCCGTCATGGCCCGTGTTCATCGCCTGCAAAAGGTCAAAGCTCTCGGGGCCACGCACTTCGCCCACGATGATGCGTTCGGGACGCATGCGCAGGCAGTTCTTGATGAGATCGCGCATTGTGATCTCGCCCTCGCCCTCTAGGTTGGGCGGGCGGGTTTCGAGGCGCACCACATGGGGCTGCTGCAGCTGCAGTTCCGCCGAGTCCTCGCAGGTGATGACGCGCTCATCTTTTTCGATGAAGGCGGTGAGGCAGTTCAGCAGCGTGGTCTTGCCCGAACCGGTACCACCCGAGATCAGCACATTGGCGCGCACCCGGCCCAGGATGCGCAGCACCTCGGCGCCTTCGGGCGAGATCGAGCCGTATTTGACCAGCTGACCGAGGGTCAGCTTGTCCTTCTTGAACTTGCGGATGGTGAGCGCGGCGCCATCGATGGCCAGCGGCGGCGCGATGACATTGACGCGCGAACCGTCAGGAAGGCGCGCGTCGCAAATGGGCGAGCCTTCGTCAACACGGCGACCCACCTGGCTCACAATGCGCTGGCAGACATTCATCAGATGAGCGTCATCGCGAAAACGCACATTGGTCAGCCGCACCTTGCCGCCGACTTCAATGTAGCATTTCTGGGATCCGTTCACCATGATATCGGCGATGTCGTCGCGCGCCAGGAGCGGCTCCAGCGGACCATAGCCGAGCACGTCGTTACAGATGTCCTCGAGCAAATCTTCCTGCTCGGAGATCGACATGACGATGGATTTGAGCGCGATGATCTCGGCAACGATATCGCGGATTTCCTCGCGCGCCGCCTGGCTTTCCATAGTCGCGAGCTGGCTGAGATCGATCGAGTCAATCAGCGCGTTGAAGATCGCCGACTTGGTCTGGAAATATTCGCGGTCGCGCTGCACATCGGCAGGCGCCCGCACGTCGAGCACATCATCGGTCGTCTTGACCCGCGCAGCCATACCCTCTTCAGCCGTCCGGCGCGACTGTTCGGCCGGAGGCGCTGCCGGCGCTGCGCGCGGCGGGCTCTGGATAGGCCGGGGCACTTCCCCGACGCCCGGAGTATTGCCGCCAAAACTGGTACGCTTGCCAAACATTGTCGGTATTTCCTTGCTTCGTCAGTCCTCTTGACGATCAGGCACGTTTCTTGAGGAAGGACGGCATTCTGATCAGGCTGGGTGGCTTCACGGCGCCGCCATTGCCCTGCCGCCCCGTCACATGCATGCCGATGCTGCGATAGACCTCATTGGCCTTATGGTTGGCCAAGATCTCGGCGATCATCTGTCCGTTATTGGCGGCGGTGCCGAAGAGCTGCGCGTCAAAGCCGATCTGGCCAACGAGTTGGCAGTCGATCGAAGAGGCAAATTCACCCGCCGCGATTTCCGGGCGGCGCGGCAGACCCTGCTTGTTGATGACGAGGCTTGCCGGGCGCTCGCTCGGACGCAGGGCGCGGATCGCATCGCTGAGGTTCTTTGCATTGCGCAGATTGGCGAGGTCCGGCTCGGCGACGATGACCACTTCATCGATCGTCGCCAGCGTGTGGCGCAGCCAGCCGTTCCAGCAATGCGGCAGGTCGAGAATGACCACCGGCACGGAGCGCTGGCAGATTTCGATGATCTGCTCGAAATCCCGCTCTTCAAAGTCCCAGGTCCGATCCAGCGTCGCCGGTGCAGTGAGCAGATTGACGTGATTGGCTGCCTTGCTCATCAGCCGGTCCAGCATGGTCTGGTCGACCTTCTGGTTGGCGAGCAGCGCATCGGCAAGACCGTGCGGCGGATCCTGGTTGAAGTTAAGACCCGCGGTGCCAAAACCGAGGTCCATGTCTAGGATCAGTGTATCCTGGCGCAGGCCCATGGCGATGGCCCAGGCCACATTATGCGCAAGGGTCGAACCACCCGCCCCGCCCTTGGCCGAGATGAAGCCGATCGAGCGACCGATCGGGGCGGCCCCTTCGCCGGCGAAGAGGTCGGTGATCGCGTTGACCAGCAATTGCGCCGTTGCCGGCAGCACCAGATATTCGGAAATGCCAGAGCGGATGAGGTCGCGATAGAGCAGCACGTCGTTGACGTGGCCGAGCACGATAACGCGGGTGCTGGCGTCGCACACCTCGGCGAGGCGCTCCAACGCGCCAGGAATGGCGTCGGGCGGGAGCGTTGTCTCAATGATGATCAGGTTCGGCGTCGGATTGGACCGATAGGTCTCAATCGCCCCATCGAGGCCGCCATTATGCGTCGTCAGCGCAACCTTGGACATGCGCCGGTCATAGACGGCGCTTTCCACCAACTGCGCCGTCTGGGAGTTCTCGCAGAAGGCCTGGATGGTAATGCGCGGCACGAGCCGGGCGCCCGAGGCGATCTCCGCCGCGGGCTCTTCCGGCTTGCCATCCTGATTTGGGGTCAGAAAACTCATCGTGCTGACTTCCTTGAAAACTGGCCCAATCTCATTCGAGCACGAAGCCCACCGAACCGCTCAGGCTCCCGCGCATCCCGCCGTGCCCGCTGACACCATACTGCTTCTCCAGCCGCCCGAGGAAGATCGCTTCCGCGTCGGTGGAGGCGTTGACCAAATCGGTCGGGACAGCAATCGCATTGGTCGGGCTGGGGTTGACGAGATAGGGCGTCACCAAAATAACCAGCTCGGTTTCTTCGCGCTTGAAATTGTTGGACCGGAACAGCGCGCCCAGGATCGGTACATTACCGAGACCCGGCAGCTGTTCGGCCGCTCTGCTGAGCCTTTCGTCGAGCAGTCCGCCAATCGCTAGAGTAGCCCCCGCAGCCAGTTCCACACTTGTTTTTACATCACGCCGGGAGACCGCAATCGACCCGGCCTGAACCTCGGAGACGCCTGTCTGCAGTGCAATATTGATCGTGCCGTTCGAACGAACGACCGGCGTGAACTTCAACTCGACACCGTAAGGCTTAAAGAGGGTCGTGGTCAGCCCGTCCTTGTCGGTCGCCTGATAGGGGAATTCACCTCCAACGAGGAACTCTGCACTTTCCCCTGACTTGGCGGTCAATGTGGGCTGCGCCAGCAAGCGCAGTGCGCCTCGCTGCTCTAGTGCCCGCACCGCAGCTGTAATCTGGGTATTGCCGATCGGGAAGTTGCCAGAAACGCCATTCGTCAGCGGCGTCTGCGTGCTGTTGAAGCCTATGCTGCCGCCCCCGAGGGTAACTGTTCCGGACAGATTAATGCCAAGCTGCAGGGCATCAGACCGACGGATCTCCGACACAGTGACCTGCAGCATGACCTGCTGTGCGCCCGCCACATCGAGAATATTGGCGACGTTCTCAGGACGGCCGGCGAACTGGATGGCGACCTGTTCTGCCCGGTCCTTATCATCGGAGGACAGCACGGTCCCAGTCAGCACGACGCGATTGGTGTCATCCTTGAGCGTCACCGACTCCACCGAGATCTTTGATCCCGGGATCACCCGCGCCAGCGCCTCTTCGAGCGCATTGCCCACCTGCGACGGCTCCTTGATCACCCGCAGGTCCAGCACCTGGATGGTGCGGCCATTGTCGTCGAGAAAGAAAATATTGGTGTCCCCGCCGCCGATCCCCTGCACGATCGCCCGGGTCCGGGTGCGCATGATCGCCGCCGCCACACGGGGCTGGGAGACGATCACCTCGGCGACGCCGGCCGGCAGGTCGATGATCATCGACTTGTTCAGCTCAAGATCGATGTTGCGCACGCCGCCATAGGCCGCCGATGACACGGTGATCTGGGCGTCCTGCGCCATGGCTGGAAGCGCCTGCGCCCCAAGGGTCGCGAGGCCGGCGAAGAGGATCGGACGAAACAATGCTGTCACGGCTTTATTCATCGGAAACTCCGGCCTACTGCGGCGTCGACTGCGGATCGACCGCATCGACCTGAAACTGGGATTCGCTGTAAAAATCACTGGACGCGGCATAGTCCTCGCCCGTGGGGAACACCTCGGGCTCAACCGTCGCCTGGGCAATGCTGCCGGCCAGCACACTCTGCTCCTTGCCGGCGCGGATCACCCGAACCGACTGGCTTGCGCCCGAAGGCCGCTGCGTATCGGCCGCCCGGCCGAAGTCCACCACGGAGCGCAACGTGAGGGACAGTTGCCCGCGCATCGAAGCATTGATCAGGGTTTCCGCCTGAACCGGCGTCAGTTCGAGCGTCGCAATCGTGCTCTTGTCGAAAGGCTCGGGCATGGTGCCATCTGGATTGTCGTTATTGCCGCCGCTCGCACCCATTTCACCGAGCCGCTTGCCGATGGCGAGCACGCGCACGTCCGACAACACGACTTCCGATTGCTGGCCCACGCTGGTGGAGGTGGTCAGCACAACGTCGACATGGTCGTTCGGCACCACAAAGCCGCCGGCGCTCGATACAGCGCTGACGCCAACGGAGACGCCGCGCATCCCCTGCGCCAGCACCGCCGAAAGATAGCCCTGGTCCGAATGCACCAGCTTTTGCTCCCGGATCGGTTCTCCGGGGAAGAATTCGAAGCGCGCCACAGCCCCGGTCAGCTCGGCCGGGGCATCGGGCATGGCGGAGATGGTGACATATTCCGGACGCAGCGCGCCCTGGGGCCAGTCCTGCCACTCGAGCGTATTGGCGGTCAGCCGCTCGCCGATGCCGATGCCAGCCTTGGCAACGAGGATCTGCGTCTTGGCTTCTTCGACCACCTGGGTCACCACTTCGCGCGAGGGTGCCGGCGCACTGCCCGAGCGGGTCACGAGGAACGCGGCAAGACCGCCGGCCACCAAAGCAACCACGACAAGGATAATACGGGCTGGATTCATGACCCCACTCCGGTTCAGCACGGGACGACTTCGCCCAGTAGCACCGTGTGGACTATGTCTCTAAAGGGTCAAAGTTTGGTTAACCGCTGCTTGCCCGATAAGGTAAACAACTTATGAACACTGGCAATTTGCAAGTATTGCACTGGTGACGCTGGCGTAAACCCAGACAAACAAACGAATTCAAGTCCCGGAACCATCGACACCGAGACACCAAGACACCAAGACAATGACGAAATTGGATTTTCAGACAGACAGCTGCGCAAAAATGGCGGTGTTGGAATAGACCATCACCCCGGCAGCCGCCATGGCAATGCCATAGGGAACGCCGGACTTATTGTCGTGCAGGCGCTCCAGCCAGCGAAAGCGCGCCAGCATCGGAAAAAGCGGCAGGCGGCGCAGAGCCAGAATAACAATGGTCAGCAGGCCACCGAACAGCGCCGAATAAACCAGATAGGGCAGCGTCAGGCCGAAACCGAGCCAGAGCGTTGTCGCCGCTGCGAGCTTGGCATCGCCACCGCCCACCCAGCCCATGGCAAAAAACGTAAAGGCGACGGCCAGGACTGCGAGTGAACACAGCACATGCATCGCCAAATCCTGCATGGGCATGTTGATCGCCAGCGCAACGGCAAAGAACCCGCCGGCCAGCAACAGCACAAGCCGGTTGGAAATGCGCATCGTCAATAGGTCAGACGAGGCAGCAAAGGCCATGAGGGCGGGAAAGAAAAACAGCGCGACGGTTGACATCGTCATTGACCTCGAAGGGCCGGATCCAGATTGCTCTCGATATATCCGAACAGATCGACCATGCGCTCGTTGACCACCATAAGCGAGGCGACGATGGCGACAGCGATCAGTGACGCGACCAGAGCGTATTCGATCGCGGTTGCGCCGCTCTCATCCTTGCAAAAATTCCCCAACAGGTGTCGCATCGTCCCTCGAAGATCCGGAGAATACGCTGAGCGCTTCGACCCAAACCTGCCATCGAAAAGTTAAGTATTGGAAAAAAGAAGGCCCCCAAATGGGGGCCTCCTATAATTCTCGCTCGGGCGACTATTATTCTTTCGTCGGCACCAACGCACCCGCGATATCGTCAAACACGGTGGTCAGATTGGTGCCCAGCGTCGTCACCGCACCGATGATCACGACGGAGATGAGAGCGGCGATCAGGCCATACTCAATAGCGGTTGCGCCGGACTCGTCCTGCGCGAAGCGTGCAAAAATGTTCATGTCCCTGGCTCCTTTGTATAACGTCCTCGAGTGACTGCTTTCGCTAACGTCACACAACGAAGATGAGCTGACCCTAGCCAGCACTCATTGCAATTGCGTTAATTGCGGGCCCCGCAACAAAGCAAAACGACAATGGAATATCTATAACTTACAGAAGCTTAACGAGACAGATTGGATTGCATGTAATACAAATACAGAAGTAGCGCACACGGTACAAATAAAACTTTAATCATAAAGCACCGCAACAGGCGACCACAGGATCAAGGACCGGGGAACCTCCCTCGATCACTCTTTGTGCCGACGTTTGCCAAGTCTTTACCATTCCGGGCGAAACATATGGACCTGTCTTCGTACCGGAAGAGTGCCATGTCCCGCCTGACCCTGCCTGCCAGCTTCTGCCTTGCCACCCTGGCCTTCCAGATGCCCGTCCAGGCTCAGGACAATTCGCCCATCGGCGTCAACATGAACATGGCACGCGTCCTGCGGATCAGCGCCCCCGCGGCCACAGTAATTGTCGGAAACCCCGGCATTGCTGACGTCACCATCCAGGATCCCATGACCCTGATCCTCACCGGCAAAAGCTACGGGCAGACCAATCTGATTGTCCTCGACGCGCGCGGCGAGCCGATCGCCGACACGCTTGTCGAAGTCATGCAGATGCAGGCCGGGGTCATGACCGTCTATCAGGGCCAGGCCCGCACCACCTTGACTTGCGCACCGGTATGCCAGCCCACCGTCATGATCGGCGACGAAAATAGCTTCACCACCCAGACGCTCGCCTCTTCCCAGTTGGTCCAGTCCGTCTCCAACTAGCGCGCGCGAACAACAGATAATAAACCATTGTCACAGGATGCAGTTTCCCAAAGCGCCCGCGTAACCAAGACTTAGAACCGCCCCCATATCATGGGCGCAATTCTTGGAAACCGGACGATGGCAGTGAAAAAGCGGCTATCAATACAGCCAGCAAGGAAAGCACGGTCACTCTGGAAGAATGACCGCGGCGTAGCCATGCTTGAATTTGCCCTGCTCGCGCCTGTCTTCTTCGGAATTTTGGCTGCAATCATGCAGACCGCAATGGTTTTCCTGGCCAGCCAGTTTCTCGAAAGCGCGGTGCACAATTCCAGCCGGACCATCCGCACCGGAACCGCCCAGCAGACCAACTGGAGCCTTGCCGATTTCCGCAACACGCTTTGCGACGGCCTTTATAGTCTGGTGAACTGCAATAATTTGCACATCGAGGTCGACGTCCTCAACAATTTCGCAGCCGCCAATGTCGAACCACCCTACGACCGGTCCTGCGAAGAAGACTGCGGTTGGACGCGTCCGGAAAAATGGGTTCCCGGCCCCGCCTCATCCATCGTGCTGGTCCAGGTCCACTACAAATTCCCGCTCATTCTGCCCTTTGCGCAGCTGGCGAGCAACGCCTTGCCGGACGGATCCATGCTGCTCGGCTCCGCCACAGTCTTCCGGAACGAGCCGTACTGAGATGGGCACGTTTTCAACCCTCACAGGCAAGTTCAGGCACTTTGTCCGTGCCGAGCGCGGTGTCGCCGCGGTGGAATTTGCGTTGATCCTGCCGATCATGCTGGCGATTTATGTCGGCTGCACCGAGGCCGGTGGCCTGCTGATCACCGACCGCAAGGTGCAGTCTGTCGCCGGCGCCGTCGGCGACCTTGTCGCCCGGTCGAACAAGAATTTGGCGAGCGCCGACCTTGAGGACTATTTCCTGGCCGCCACTAGCATCATGTCGCCCTATACCGTAAACGACCTCATGCAGACGGTAACTGCGGTGACCGTCTCCGATGCCGGCAAGGCTACCGTCGCCTGGTCTGTCGAGTATGTAGGCGGAACCATGGGCCCAAGCACCCGCCACACGCCCAGCGAAGACTATGACCTGCCCGAAGAGATGATCGACATCGCTCGCGGCCACACTGTCATCGCCGCCGAGGCCGATTATGTCTACAGGCCGCTTCTCGGTCTCTTCTTCGATCCCAGGATCGACCTCCACCGGTCCAACTTCTTCCTGCCCCGCTTTGGCGGCGGCATAACCGTCAACTACTAGCCTTCCCCCCGCCTTGCGGGCACGGGCCGGCCATGCGACAAGCCCTTAACTTCTTCCTGCGGGCACGAAAATCATCATGGACGACACAATTATTCCCGTCTTCGACCTCGGCGGCGTCTTCGTCGACTGGAACCCGATGTACCTGTTCCGCAAGCTCTTCGAGACCGAAGAGGATGCGCTCTGGTTCCACCAGAACATCTGCACGAGCGACTGGAATCTCGAATTCGACGCCGGCGAACTCTATTCGGAAGGTGTCGCCAAGCTCGTTACCCGCTTCCCCAAATACTGGCGCGAGATCAAGGCCTTTGACGAACGCTGGACCGAAACCTTCGGCCCCTTCATCCAGGGCACGATCGACATCCATAATGAGCTGATCGACCAGGACATCCCGACCTTTGCCATCACCAATTTTTCCTGGGAAAAATGGATGAGCCGGCTCGGTGAGTGGCCCTTCCTCGAAAAGTTCGACGGCGTCATCGTCTCGGGCCTCGAAAATCTCGTCAAACCCGATCCGCGCATCTATCGCGTCTTCTGCGAGCGCTATGGCCTGGCACCTGATTCCTGCGTCTTCATCGACGACAGCGAGCCCAATATCGTGGCCGCCCGCAAGTTCGGCATGCACGGCATTCACTTCAAGAACCCCGAACACCTGCGCGCCGACCTGATCGCGCTGGGCCTGCCGCTCAAGGCAAAGTAAAGCCAAAAAAAACAACCCCGGATCGTTCCGGGGTTATTTGTTTTATTACTTGAACCGACCACCCTTCTGGATGACTTCGATCTTGTAGCCATCGGGATCGGTGGCAAAGAAGAATTTGGCGACCTGCACGTCGCCATTCTTGAAGTCGACCAGCTTGCCCACGGTCAGGCCTTCGGCCGTAAACCGGGCATGCTCGGCCGCGACATCATCCACCACCACGGCCAGATGGCCATAGCCATCGCCCAGCGCATAAGGCTCGGTGCGGCCCTTGTTGATGGTCAACTCAAGCTCAAAACCCACCTCGTCGCCGGTCATGTAGACCAGCGTGAAATCGGGAAAATCCACCCGGTCCGCGATCTTGAGACCAAAGGCCTTCTCGTAATAGGCAACAGAGCGCGCCTCATCGATGACACGGATCATCGAGTGAACAAGTTTTGCCATTGTTTTGGTCTTTCAGATCAGTTCAGGACGAGCCATCTCGCGTGAAAAAAAAACGCGCCCCGCCCGGAGCGCGTTTCGCGCGTGAGGGCTTACTTAGTGCCGTACATGCGGTCGCCGGCGTCGCCGAGACCAGGGACGATATAGCCCAGCTCATTGAGGTGCGTATCGATGGCCGCGGTATAGACCGGCACGTCGGGCTGGCTCTCGGTAAAGTTCTTGATCCCTTCCGGCGCGGCGAGGAGGCACAGGAAGCGGATATTGTTGGCGCCGCGCTCCTTGAGCTTTTCGATGGCCGCGGTCGCCGAATTGCCGGTCGCCAGCATCGGATCGACAACGATGATCAACCGGTCATCGAGGCTCGAGGGGGCCTTGAAGTAATATTCCACTGGCTCCAGCGTCTCGTGGTCGCGATACATGCCGATATGGGCCACGCGTGCGGCCGGCACGAGATCGAGCATGCCGTCGAGCAGGCCATTGCCGGCGCGCAGGATCGAGGCAAACACCAGCTTCTTGCCCTTGATCGCGGGCGACTGCATCGGCGCCATCGGGGTGTCGATATCGATCATTTCGAGCTCGAGATCGCGCGTCACCTCATAGCACATCAGATGCGCGATCTCGCGCAGCAGGCGCCGGAAACCCGCAATGGAAGTCTCCTTGTTGCGCATGATCGTCAGCTTGTGCTGGATCAGGGGATGATCGAGGACCGTTACATTGCCCGCACTAACGCTCATCTCGAACACCTCTTTGCTCTACAGGAAGGACTTGCCGTGGCGGCCCGGAGCCAGGCCCAGCCAAGCGGCTATACTCTCGCCAATATCGGCGAATGAAGATCGAATGCCAATCTTCCCCGGCGGCAGGGCTGGGGAAAAGACGAGGATCGGCACCTGCTCGCGCGTGTGGTCGGTCCCCGGCCAGGTCGGGTCATTACCATGATCTGCCGTGAGGATCAGCAGATCATCATGCCGCATCCGTGCAATGATCTCGGGCAGGCGCGTATCGAAATATTCAAGCGCCGCCGCATAGCCCGGCACATCGCGGCGATGGCCATATTCACTGTCGAAATCGACGAAATTGGTCATGATGAAGGCGCGGTCATCGGCCATTTCCATGGCGTCCAGCGTCTTGTCGAAGAGCTGCGGAATGCCCGTGCCCTTGATTTTATGGGTCACGCCCGAGCCGGCATAGATGTCCGAAAGCTTGCCGATGGCATAGACTTGGTTGCCCGCCGCACTATTGCGGTCGAGCAGCGTCGCCTCGGGCGGGGCAATGGCAAAATCCCGACGATTGCCCGTGCGCTTGAAGCTTGTCGCATCCTCGCCCACGAAGGGCCGCGCAATCACACGCCCGATCTTCAGCGGCGCGGTCAATTCGAAGGCGATTTTGCAGATCTCGTAGAGGCGCTCGAGCCCGAAATGGCTCTCGTGGGCCGCAATCTGGAAGACGCTGTCCACCGAGGTGTAGCAGATCGGCTTGCCGGTGCGGATATGCTCCTCGCCCAGCGCGGCAATGATATCGGTGCCCGAGGCGTGCTTGTCGCCCAGAATGCCCGGCAATCCGGCGCGCTTGATAAATTCGGCAATCAGGTCTGGCGGAAAGCTCGGCTCGGTCTGCGGGAAATAGCCCCATTCGAAGGGCACCGGCACGCCGGCGATTTCCCAATGCCCGGATGGCGTATCCTTGCCCTTGGACACTTCGCGCCCCACGCCGAAACGGCCGCCTCCTGGCGTATCCGACAGTCCCGGCGGCGTGACGCCGGTGGAGAGCTTTACCGCTGCGCCGAGCCCCATCGCGTCCATATTGGGCACCATCAGCGCGCCGGAACGCAGCCCGTCCCGATCCGCCTTGCCCGCAGCGGCCCACTCGGCGATATGCCCAAGCGTATTGGCCCCCACATCCCCGTAGGCCGCAGCGTCTGGTGCGCCGCCAATGCCGACGCTGTCGAGGAGGCAGACTATGGCGCGGGGCATTGGGGACTCCGGAAAATGAAACAGCGTTTCGCTTTAGGTGGGATTGATCCGCCCTGCAATAAGCGGCGGGGGGACAATTGCGTTCCCGAACCGATAGGCGGCGCGCAGCCTGCGCTCTGCCTCGGCGGCACTGGCCTCGTCCGCAGCATGGAGACGCGCAATCGGTCGACCGCCATCCACGCTCTCGCCGAGCCCCGCCAGCCGGTCAAACCCGACCCGATGATCAATGCTGTCGGCCGGATTGGTGCGCCCGCCCCCCAGCGCCACCACCGCCATGCCGACCCCGCGCGTATCGATCTCGCCGACCACCCCCGCGCTGATGGCAAATACATCGCGCACGATCGGCGCCGGGACGAGATGGCGGTCCATGTTCTCGATGAAATCGTCAGGCCCACCCAGCGCCGCGACCATAGCCCCGAATTTCTCCGCCGCCCGTCCATCATCGAGCGCATCGGTCACCAGCGACAGTGCCTCGCCGATGCTCCCCGCTTTCCCGCTCATCAGCACCAGCTCGGCACAAAGCGCCAGCGTTACCTTACGCAGCCGCGGGTCCTGGTGCGCCCCGGTCAGAAAATCGACGGCATTGCGCACTTCTAGCCCGTTCCCGGCGGCGCTGGCCAGCGGCTCGTTCATGTCGGTTATCAACGCACTGGTCTTCAGCCCCGCCCCATTGGCCACCGCCACAAGGCTCTCCGCCAGTTCGCGCGATCTCTCAAGCGTCGGCATGAAGGCGCCGCTGCCGGTCTTCACGTCGAGCACCAGCGCCCCAAGCCCCGCCGCCAGCTTTTTGCTGAGGATGGACGCGGTGATCAGCGGCACGGATTCCACCGTCCCGGTCACATCGCGAATGGCGTAAAGCGTCTTGTCGGCCGGGGCGAGATCGGCCGTCTGACCGATAATGGCGCAGCCCACCTCCCGCACCACCTTGCGGAAAAGCACATTGTCGGGACTGGTCGTGTAACCGGGTATGGCGTCGAATTTGTCGAGCGTGCCCCCGGTATGGCCCAGCCCGCGCCCGGAAATCATCGGCACGTAAATGCCCAGCGCAGCCAGGATCGGCGCCAGCATGAGCGAGACATTGTCGCCCACCCCGCCGGTTGAATGCTTGTCGGCCACCGGCCCATCGAGATCGGACCAATCGAGCACCGCGCCGCTGTCGCGCATGGCCAGCGTCAGCGCCACGCGCTCCTCCATGCTCATGCCCTGAAAATAGACTGCCATAGCGAAAGCTGCGGCCTGGGCGTGGGAGACGGAACCCTTGGTATAACCGCCAACAAAAGCCTCGATACTGGCCGGGTCGAGCGCGAGCCCGTCCCGTTTGGCGGCGATGATTTCCTGCGGCAACATGCTCATAAAGGCGAGCCTATGCCAAAGTCTTTGCCTGCACCAGACAGCTTATGACTTCGGGCTTTCCTTGCCCGCTGCAGCTGCAGTCCTCAGGTTTTGTAGCGTCTTGCGTGAGTTTTCGAGCGTTCGGGCGAGAAAGTCCCGCACTATCCTTGCCTCCTCGGGCGAAAGACTTTCAAACACATTGGCATTGGCTTCGCGCACCCGCTTGCGAATGTCGGCAAACGGCTCGAGCGCCGCCTGGGCGCCAAGCGAAAGCAGGACTGCCCTGCGATCCTTGGGGTGAGGAGTGCGTTCGACAAGGCCGCGCTCCTCGAGGCGGTTGAGCAGGATTGCCGTTGCGCCGCTGGTGAGGCCCAGGTTTTCCGCGAGCAACTTCGGCGTCGCCGCACCCTCGCCATTCCGGATGAAATAGAGCGCCATCAGATCGGTGGTGTTGAGCCCGGCTGCCTCTGCCATCCAGCGGTGAATCTGGGTGATTTCAGTCGACAGCTCGCGGATCAGATCCTCCAGCGGCAGCAAAATGTCATCCATGCGCAATCCTCACATGTCAGCTATGCTCCAAAGTATCTTTGTTGCAAAGCTAATTATTCGCTCCTAGATAGCTGGAAGCTCAGGAGACAAATTACACGATGGCACAGGCCGTAACACCCAGCGACAAGCCAAATACCGCACTGGAGAGGACAGGTGTCCCCTCTGCGCAGCCCGTGCCTGAGGTCGTTACCGTCTCATCCACCACCGAGCTCGCGGCAGAACCCTCGCCCGAAGACATTGCCGCGGCCAAGGCCAAGCGCAAGAAGGCTGGGCGCATTGCCCTCTTTCTGCTGCTTATCCTTGTGGCCTGCTTTGCCTGGTATCCGCTGTCGGACCGCCACGCGCCCTTCGCCAGCGCCGGCGCCGTCACGGCAGACGTGACCTCGATTTCCGCCCGCGTGCCGGGTCCGGTGACCGAAGTCGCCATCCGCGACAACGCTGCCGTCAAGGCCGGCGACACGCTCTTTACCATCGATGACACCACCTATCGGATGGACGTCGAACTCGCCAAGGCGCAGCTCGAACAGGTGCTGAACTCGGTTTCTTCCGGTGTGGCGGCCATTCCTGCTGCCCAGGCCAAGCTTGAACAGGCGCAACTGGCGCTGGTCAATGCCGTGGATGATCTCGACCGGCAGGTCCAGCTCCATGCCAAGGGCCTCGTCTCGCCGACCAAGCTCGCCCAGGCGGAATTGGCCAAATCCAATGCCGAGCTGAATGTTCAGGCTGCCCGCGCCGACCTCGAACGCACCACCACGGCCAGCGGCGGCGCCGACGATTCCAATCCAAACATCCGCACCGCGCGCGCCAATCTTGAAAAGGCCGAGTTTGCGCTCGCCAACACTAGGGTTGTTGCCCCCGCCGATGGCTATGTCACCAATGTGACCCTCACCGAAGGCCAGTTCGTCGGCGCCGGCACGGGTGCGCTCACCTTCATCAATCCGGCCACCCAGATGGTCATCGCCGATTTCCGCGAAAACCAGCTGATCAACGTCGAGCCGGGCGACAAGGCCACCGTCGTCTTTGAAGCCGCGCCGGGCAAGAAGTTCTCCGCCACGGTGGAAAGCATCGCCTGGGGCATCAATGCCGGCCGCACGACCGCCAATGGCCTCGCCCAGCCGACCACCGACACACGCTGGTTCCCGCCAGCCCGCAAGATCCCTGTCCGGATCGCGCTCGACGATCTCTCCGACCTTCCGGCCAATATTCGCCTGGGCTCGGAAGCCGGTGTGCTGATCGAGCCGGACGAAGGCATCATTCCGGCCATCGCCCAGGCCCTGCTGAGCTTCAACGGCTTCATCTCGGGCCTCAACTAAGGCTGATCCCGCATGGAAGAGCTCCCCCGCGTCAGCCCTCTGGACGACCCCTATCTCGCCCTGCGCACAGCGCTGGGCGTCCTGATCTGCCTCGTTCTCGCCGAGCCGCTGGGCATCACCATGCCCATGCTGCCTGTCGTCATGTGCATGAGCATCATGTCCGGGCAGCGCGGTGGCCTTGGTCCACGTATCTTTGCCACCCCGATTGCCCTGCCGATCGTCGGCATCGTCTTCAGCTGGATTGCGGCGGTCACGGTGAACGAGCCGATGGTCTTCACGCTCGTCAACATCCTCATGGCGGTTGGTGGGCTGGCGCTCATGCTGTTTCGCGGCTCGCGCGGCGGCATGATGCTGACCGTCTTCCCGCTCCTGATGGCCATGGCGGCGCTCTATTCGGATTACGCACTAGCGGTCATGCGCGATAGCTTCGTCATGGGGGGCGTGGCAATGGGCGCCGCGATCGTCGGGCTCAATCTCCTGTTCCCGCCAACCACCAGGATTGTGCACGAGGAAGATATCCGGCCCCTCGTCAGCAATCAGGGGATGAAGCACCTCCTGATCCGCAGCGCCGTCTATCTCCCGGCGATGCTGCTGGTCTTTGCCTCTGGCGACATGAACATGTTGATCATCCCCATCATGATCATCTTCGTCTGCGCCGAGCCGCGTCGCGGCACGCAGATGAACCAGGTGATCGACCGAGGTGGCGGCACTGTCGTCGGCGGCCTGATTGCCGCCGCCGCCCTCATCATCTACGCCCTCATCCCCGAGGTCTGGATCCTCATCCTGCTCTGTACGCTGGTGACCTATGTCCTCATCGACAAGATGACCACCGGCAAGGGTCGCCCGCTCATCTATCAATACACCTGCTCAGCGGCCCTGGTGATGATCCTGCAGGCCACGCAAGGTGGTCGCGATGCTCTCGAAGTGGTGCTGCAGCGTGTGGTGATGACCGGCGGGGCCATGGTCGCCGCCATTCTGGTGCTGGCGCTGCTCGAGGCCATCTTCCTCGACCCCGAACCCACCGAGCAAGCAGAAGCTCTGCCCGCCTGAGTTCAGCCAAGGCGAAAAAGGCGCACGGGCGGCTTGGCTGCCCGCGCGATAATCTTCTTGGCCTCAAGATCGAGCTGAACGGCCTTCACCCACCAGCCCGCCTTGTCGCCACCCGGAAACAAGTCCTCCGGCAAATTCGGCTTCACTGCGGTGATGAGATCGCTGACGCTCATGCCCGGCGCCTCGGCCGGCAGGGCGGCAAGCACCGCCCCCCGCACCGCCGCAAACTTCTCGGCATCAACCCGATAGATCTTGCCAGGCTGGCCGACATTCTCGATTTCGATTCTGTCGGCCATCAGCTTACGCTCCGTAGGGGATCCAGACGTTTTTCACCTGCGTCGCCTTGCCGAGGAGATAGTCCCCGGCAAAGTGCGGCGCGGTGAAATCATGCTCGAGACCGCGGCTGGTAAAAGTCTGCTTGAGATTACCCACCGAGGCCCGCTCGACCATGGCCGAGCCCTCGGCCGAGCCGAAATACCACATGCCATCGACCCCATCATGCTCGGCCAGCGTCTTGGCGAGGTTGAGGCTGTCGCCGGTGACGATATTGACCACCCCGGCGGGGACGTCGGAGGTTTCCAGCACCTGGTAGAGATCGGTTGCGGTGAGCGGCGCGGTTTGCGATGGCACAAGTACCACGCAATTCCCTATTGCCAGCGTCGATGCTAACAGTGTGCTAACACTTAGTAGCGGTTTGCTATCAGGTGTGACGATGCCGATGACGCCCAGAGGCTCCACCATCGCCGCCGCAATCGCCCGCATCGGCGGGTTGTGCACGGCCCCGTCATATTTGTCGGCCCAACCGGCAAAAGCAAAGATCCGCTCGATGGATTGCTCCACCTCCTCGGTCCCATCCACCCCGGTCTGCGCCTTGATCCGCGCGGCAAATTCATCCCGGCGATAATCGAGATTTTCTGCAAGGAAATAAAGCACTTGCGCCCGGGAATGGGCGGCCGTGCTGGCCCATCCAAGGGCCCCGCGCGCCTTCTCGACAGCGTTGCGGATATCCTTGCGATTGCCTTCCCCAACCTCGCCAACCAGCTTCCCATCCGGTCCGACAACCGGCCTATTATAGCCGCTGTCCGGCCGCACCTGCTTGCCGCCAATATAGAGCTTTGCCGTCTGGTCCAGCGCCCCGCCATCAAGCGGATTGACGCTCGAGGCGAGGGTAATCGCCGGCAAGGCGGGAGCCGGCTTCAGCGCCTTTTCCCACTTTGGCTTCAGATAGTTAGCCATGCCCTCGCGGCCACCTTCGCGGCCAAAGCCGCTTTCCTTGTAGCCGCCAAAACCAATCGCCGCATCGAACTGATTGGTGCCATTGATCCACACCACGCCCGCCTTGAGCTTGGGCGCTATGTCGAGGGCGAGATTGATGTTTTCGCTCCAGAGCGTCGCCGCGAGACCATATTTCGTATTGTTGGCGAGCTGCACCGCCTCTTCCGGCGTCCGGAAGCTCATGGCCACCAGCACCGGCCCGAAAATCTCTTCGGAAACCAGCGTGTTAGCCGGCGAAACATTGGTGACGAGCGCCGGCTTGAGGAAGCACCCCTCCCCCGGAATATCGCCATCGGGCTCATAGACCACAGCGCCCTCGGCCACGCCGCGCTTCATCAGATCTCGAATGCGCTCGACCTGTACCGGCGCCACCAGCGCACCAATATCAATTGATTTATCAAGGGGATCGCCGACACGGAGCTTGTCCATGCGGGCCTTCACCTTTGCGATGAAGCGCTCCTCGATGCTTTCATGAACGAGCAGCCGCGAGCCGGCGCAGCACACCTGCCCCTGATTGAACCAGATGGCATCGACCAGACCTTCGACCGCACTATCGAGATCGGCATCTTCAAAGACGATATAGGGGCTTTTGCCGCCAAGCTCGAGGCTCAGCCCCTTGCCCGTGCCAGCCGTCGCCTGACGGATGATTTTTCCAACCTCGGTCGAGCCGGTAAAGGCAATCTTGTCGACATCAGAATGATTTACGATGGCCGAACCAGTGTCGCCCTCGCCGGTCACGATATTGACCACACCCTTGGGCAGGCCCACGCGCTCACAAATCTCGGCGAAAAGCAGCGCCGTCAGCGAGGTAAACTCGGCTGGCTTCAGCACCACAGTATTGCCCGCCGCCAGCGCCGGGGCGATTTTCCAGGCCAGCATCGGAAGCGGAAAATTCCACGGGATGATCTGCCCACAGACCCCATAGGGCACATGGTCGGGGAACTCGCGCTCGATATGCGTCGCCCAACCGGCATGATGATAAAAATGCCGTGCCACCAATGGGATATCGGCATCCCGGCTCTCGCGGATCGGCTTGCCATTGTCCATGGTTTCGAGCACGGCGAACAGCCTTGCGTGCTTCTGGATCATCCGGGCGATGGCATACAAAAACTTGCCGCGCTGATAACCCTTCATCCCGCTCCATGCCGGAAACGCGTCGCGCGCAGCCCTCACCGCCGCATCGACATCGGCCTCGGTGCCATTGGTGATCTCAGCCAGCGGCGCGCCGGTTGCGGGGTTATCTGCCGTAAATGTCTGGCCGGGCTCGGTCCATACGCCATTGATAAAATGGCCGAATTTCCGTCCCTTGCTGTCGAGCCAGGCAATGGCCTGATCGGGTGCCTCGGGAGCCGGGCCGTAGTCGAGACTGTCAAAGATTTGCATGATCTTGTTCATCGCTGAGGCCTCAAACCATCGGCTGGCGGTAGTCCGCCGCATAGTGTCCAGTCAGCCCATGCTCAAGCTGACGCTCGATATCGGTGAGCAGACTGCTGGCACCAAAGCGGAAAAGATGGGGCTGCAGCCAGTGCGTCCCGAGCTCTTCCTTCATCAGCGCCATATATTTGAGCGCGTCCCCGGCCGTGGAGATACCGCCGGCCGGCTTGTAGCCGATCTCGATGCCGGTTTCCTCGGCAAACCAGCGGATCATGCGGATCATCGTCAGCGAGGTGACGAGATCGGCATTGGTCTTTTCCTTGCCGGTCGAGGTCTTGATGAAGTCGGCACCGGCCAGCATGCAGACCAGCGAGGCCTTGGCCACATTGGTCTGGGTGGCGAGTTCGCCGGTCCCAAGAATGGTCTTGATATGGGCGTCGCCGCAGGCCTTGCGGAAGGCCCTGACCTGGTCGTAAAGCGCCTGCCAGTCCCCGCGCAGAACCATGCCGCGCTCGATGACGATATCGATCTCCTTGGCCCCATCGGCGACGGACAGCTCGATCTCGCGGATTTTCGTCTCGACGGGTGCGAGGCCGTGAGGGAAGGCCGTCGACACGGCGGCGACCGGAATGCCGGTGCCCTCCAGCGCCTTTACGGCGGTCCCGACAAAGCTGTGATAAACGCAGACTGCACCGGGCAGAACGCGCAGATCGCCAATTCCAAGCTTCTCGCGAACGTCCGAGCGCAATGGATTGCGCGCCTTCGCGCAGAGCCGCTCGACGCGGCCCGGCGTATCATCGGCATTGAGCGTCGTCAGGTCGATCATGGTGATCGCCTTGAGGAGCCAGGCCAACTGGTAATCCTTCTTCACCGTGCGGCGGGTGCCGATCGTATTGGCGCGGCGCTCCAGCGCCGACCGGTTCATGCGAACGCGGCCGACCCAGTCGAGATCGAGCGGATAGCCAGGATTGCGCTTGTGGGCGATCTGGCCAGGCTTGGTATCGACGATCTTGAGACTCATAGCTCCTCCACCAGGGCCGGGATCAGCCTCTTGAGCTTGTCCGCCCCCTGCACCGCCATGGTCTTGGTGTGCTCATGGCTGATGTTTTCACTCGACAGGCCCGCCCCCATATTGGTGATGGACGAGCAGGCCCAGACCTTCATGCCCAGGAAACGCCCGAGGATCACCTCTGGTGCCGTCGACATACCGACAGCATTGGCGCCGAGACGGATCGCCATCTGGATTTCGGCGACGGTCTCAAAGCTCGGGCCGGAATACCAGAGGTAAATCCCCTCCCCGACCGAAAAGCCCAGCCGCTCGCCGATGGCCTTGGCCTTGCCGCGCAGGGCCGGATCGTAGCAATCGACCATGTTCACAAAGCGGCGGTCGGTGGGTTCGCCGATCAGCGGATTCATCCCGGCATAGTTGATGTGATCGGAAATCAGCATCAGATCGCCCGGACGGAAACGGTCGTCGACCGAACCGGCAGAATTGGTCAGCAGCAGCGTCTTGACGCCGAGCCCGGCCATGGTCTCGAACGCCGGGCGCATGGCAGCGGCATTGCCGTGCTCGTAATAATGTTCGCGGCCCGTCAGGATGGCGATCCGCTTGCCGCCCATGCGGCCGATAACGAGGTCACGGCCATGGCCTGAGACGCCGCCGCCAGGAAACCCTTCGAGCTGCGAGAACGGAATGACCACCCGATCTTCAACGAGATCAGCAACAGCGGAAAGGCCAGAGCCCAGCACAAGGGCGATCTCGACTGGCTCCGTGCCGGCGATATTCTGAATGGTTTGAACGGAAGTGGTCATTTGTTCAGAAACTCCGGGCCGAAACTATGGGGCAGAAGCTGTTCAAGCGTCTGCACAAGGGGCTCACCATCGACGCCATGGGAAATGACTTCCACGTCGAGATCTGCAAATTCACGAATACGCTGGCGGCAGCCACCGCAAGGGGTGACAGCGGCAGCGCCGGGACCGGTTACATAGATGCGCTTGATGCGGCGGGCTCCGCCCGCGATCATCGCAGCGATAGCCGAGGCCTCGGCGCAATTGCCCTGCGGATAGGCCGCGTTCTCGATATTGCAGCCCGAATAGATCTTGCCATCATCCGCAAGGATTGCCGCGCCCACATGGAAGTTTGAATAGGGCGCATAGGCCTTGGCCCGAATGGCCTCGGCGGCTGCGAAAAGAGCCTGGTCGTTATCGGTCATGCACGTCGATCCTTGTGTTCAATCGCCACAGCGCCGGGCTGAGGAGCAGCCGGGCCCTGGGCGCGAAGACGTGGCAGACAAATCTGGGTGCCACGCCCATTTGGTCCGACACCCCGGGGCCAAGCCCGGAGCATCGAACCATAAGGCCCCCTTGAGGGCCACTTGCCTGGCGAAGAGCTAGCGCTCTTTCGTATAGGGTACGCCGCCGGCCTTGGGGCCTACGGCCTTGCCGATGAAGCCTGCGAGCAACACCACTGTCAGCACATAGGGCAGCGCCTGGATGGCCTGGACGGGGATGTCGATACCGAAGATTTCCGCGCTCTGCAGGCGGATCTGCAGCGCATCGAGGAATCCGAACAGCAGACAGGTGAACATCGCCGGAACGGGCTTCCACTTGGCAAAGATCAGCGCGGCGAGCGCGATATAGCCCTTGCCAGCGGTCATGTTGTTGCCAAAGCCCGACCCTTGCGCGATCGAGAAATAGGCCCCGGCAATGCCGCAGAGCAGGCCCGTGATGATGATCGCCTGATAGCGCTGCTTGACCACCGAGATACCGGCGGTGTCCACCGCCTTGGGGTTCTCGCCCACCGCACGCAGGCGCAGCCCGAACCGGGTGCGGTAGAGCACGAAGGCAGTCACCGGCACCATGATGAAGGCGATGTAGACGAGGATATAATGGCCCGAGACCAGCTCGTTATAGATCGGCCCGATGATCGGCACGTTCACGAGATCTCCGGCAAAAGGCAGCACGATCGGCTCGAACCGGCCGCCTTCGCCCAGCGCCGGCGTACGGCCGCCCTGACGGAACCAGGTCTGCCCCAGAAAGGTGGTCATGCCGGCCGCCAGCATGTTGATGGCGACGCCCGCAATCAGCTGATTGCCCTTGAGGGTAATGGCCGCCGCGCCCTGAAGGAGCGTCGTGGCCAGCGACACCGCCATGCCGGCCATCAGCCCCATCCAGGCCGAACCGGTGACTGCAGCGACAGCGCCGGCAGCAAAAGCTGCCGCCAGCATCTTGCCTTCAAGGCCGATGTCGAAAATGCCAGCTCGCTCGGAATACATGCCGGCCAGACAGGCCAGCAGCAGCGGCGTCGAAAGACGGATGGTGGCGTCAAGAATGGAAAGGATCGTGGCGAAATCCATGATCAGCTCTCCGTCTTGGCCGTGGACACGGCGATGGCTTCAGCCTTCTGCTCGGGCGAGCCGAGCATGAAGGCGCGCTCCAGCGCCGGCCGGAAGAGCCCTTCCATGGCCCCGGTAAAGAGGATGACCAAAGCCTGGATGACCACGATCATCTCGCGGGTAATGGCGGGTATGACGAACTGCAATTCCTGCCCACCCTGATAGAGCGCCCCGAAGAGGAGCGCGGCCAGCAGGATGCCGACGGGATGGTTGCGCCCCATCAGCGCCACGGCAATGCCGACGAACCCTGCCCCCGCCACATAGTCGAGCACCAGGCGGTTCTGCACGCCCATCACTTCATTGATCGCCACCATGCCGGCGAGTGCGCCGGAAATGGTCATGGTGATCATGATCATCTTGGAGTTGGAAATGCCGGCATAGCGCGAGGCGGTCGGATTGGCGCCGAGCACGCGCATGGCATAGCCGAACTTGGTGTGCCAGATGAGGATATAGACCCCGATCAGCGCCAGAATGGCCACGACGATCGAGAGATTGACCGGCGAATAGCCGAAGAACGACATGAAGTGGCGCAACTGCGGCACGCGGCCGGCCATCTCGATGGTTTCCGATTCCGGCGCCATGGTCGAGGCTGGCTTGAGCACGCGATTGACCATGAACACCATCAACGCGGCGCCGATGAAGTTGAACATGATCGTGGTGATCACCACGTGGCTGCCGCGCTTGGCCTGAAGCCAACCCGGAATGAAGGCCCAGAGGCCGCCCATTGCGCCAGCGGCGATCATCGCCAGCGGCATGGCAATCAGCCAATGCGTCTGGTCGAGGGCCAGGGCGACGACGATAGCGCCGAGGCCGGCCACATAAGCCTGGCCGTCACCACCGATATTGAAGAGACCCGCATGAGCCGCCACGGCTACCGCGAGACCGGTGAAGATGAAATTGGTGGCGTAGTAGAGTGTATAGCCTAGCCCGTCGCCATAGCCGAAGGCACCATAGATGATGACCTGGATGGCGTGGAACGGATTTTCCCCGACCAGCAGCACGACGAGGCCGGAAACGAGGAAGGCCAGCGCCAGATTGATCGCCGGCAGCAGGGCAATATCGGCCCAGCGCGGAAGTGGTCTGCGGGCGCTCACGGTGTTGTCTCCTGGCCCGACTTGCCATTGCTGGTGGCAGCGTCGGTCTTGCTGATACCGGCCATCATCAGGCCCAGTTCGCCTTCGGTTGCCGTGGCCGGATCGGCCTCGCCAACGATGTGGCCATCAAACATGACGAGGATGCGATCGGCGAGAGACCGGATTTCGTCCAGCTCCACCGAGACAAGCAGGATCGCCTTGCCTTCGTCGCGCATCTTGATGATTTCATTATGGATGAACTCAATGGCGCCGATATCGACACCACGGGTCGGCTGGCCGATCACCAGCACATCCGGATCGCGCTCCATCTCGCGGGCCAGCACGATCTTTTGCTGGTTGCCGCCCGAAAACAGCGAACTCTTGAGATTGATATTGGCAGGCCGGACATCGAAGAGCTTGACGTGTTCGGCCGCGACCCGCTTGGCGGCGCCGATATCGAGCAAGGGACCAGAGCCATATTCCGGGCTGTCCTGATAGCCCAGAATGGCGTTTTCCCATTCGGCAAAATTGGTAACGAGCCCCATGCGCTGGCGATCTTCGGGCACATGGGCGAGGCCCGCAGCCCGGGCGCGCGCGGCGCCGTCATCGCCCTTGAGCGAGAGCGCATTGCCCTTGAGCAGCACCTGGCCGGTCTTCTGGTCGCGCATGCCGCTGATCGCTTCGAGCAGCTCGCTCTGGCCATTGCCCGAAACGCCGGCAATGCCGACGATCTCGCCGGCGCGAATGGAGAAATTGACGCCTTTTACGCGCGTAATGCCCATGTCGTCGCGAACGACAAGGTCGCGCACTTCGAGCAGGGTCTGGCCGGGATTGGCCGGGGTCTTGTCGACGCGCAGCAGGACGCGACGCCCCACCATCAGCTCTGCAAGCTCTTCAGGGTTGGTGTCGGCCGTCCTGAGCGTCGCCACCATCTCGCCCTGGCGCATCACCGAGACATTGTCGGTAATGGCCATGATCTCGCGCAGCTTGTGGGTAATGAGGATGACGGTCTTTCCCTGTGCGCGCAGGGTCTCGAGCACGCGGAACAGGTCGTCCGCTTCCTTGGGCGTCAAAACGCCCGTCGGCTCATCCAGAATGAGGACTTCAGCGCCGCGATA
The DNA here is from genome assembly GCF_029201565.1 of Devosia sp. SD17-2. Lineage (GTDB taxonomy): Bacteria > Pseudomonadota > Alphaproteobacteria > Rhizobiales > Devosiaceae > Devosia. The sequence goes on along the minus strand of NZ_CP104002.1, from coordinate 715,239 downwards.
GAGCGCTTTCAGAATTTCGACGCGCTGCTGCTGGCCGACCGAGATATCCTCGATGATCGCATCGGGATCGACCTCGAGGTCGTATTCCTGCTCCAGCCGGTCGAGTTCCTGGCGCGCACGATTGAGGCTCGGCTTGATGAAGCCGGAATCCTCGGCGCCCAGAATGATGTTCTCGAGAACCGAGAAATTGTCCACGAGCATGAAGTGCTGGTGCACCATGCCGATACCCAGCGCCAGCGCATGGCGGCTGTCGGTGATCGAATGGGCCTCGCCATTGACGCGGATCGTGCCACTGTCGGCGGTATAAAAGCCGTAGAGGATCGACATCAGCGTCGACTTGCCCGCGCCGTTTTCCCCCACGATGCCGTGGATGGTGCCGCGTGCGACCTTGAGGTCAATGTCCTTATTGGCGTGAACGGCGCCAAATCGCTTGTTGATCTTCTCAAGCTCGATCGCCCAGCCATTGGCGGGGGCGGATGCAGCGGCCGTTTCCGGCCGCTGCGTGTTCATTGTGCCATCCTGGCTCATGCCGCTTAGAGCGGACAGGCCGAGTCGGCAGTGTAGTCGTGGACCGAGATCTCGCCGGCGATGATCTTGGCCTTGTACTCTTCGGCCGCTGCGGCCATTTCCGGCGTGATCAGCGCTTCATTGTGCTCATCGACGGCATAGCCGACGCCATCTTCGGCAAGGCCGAGAATGGTGATGCCGGGCTTGAAGGTGGCATCGTCAGCCGCTTCGGTGAGCGCGTTCTGCACCGCCACGTCGACGCGCTTGAGCATCGAGGTCAGGACCGATCCGGGCTGGAGGTAGTTCTGGTTGCTGTCCACGCCGATGGAGAACTTGCCGGCGTCCTTGGCAGCCTGCAGCACGCCCATGCCCGAGCCGCCAGCTGCGGCAAAGATCACGTCGGCGCCAGCGTCGATCGCAGCCTTGGTCAGCTCACCGGCAGTCACCGGATCGTTCCAGGCAGCCGGGGTGGTGCCGGTGTAGTTTTCGATCAGATTGATGTCCGGGTTGGCAGCCTTGGCGCCCTGGGCATAGCCGCAATAGAACTTGTGGATCAGCGGAACGTCCATGCCACCGACGAAGGCAACGGTGCCGGTCTCGGACTTGAGAGCGGCCAGAACGCCGACGAGGTAGGAACCGGTGTGCTCGTCAAACAGGATCGACTGCACGTTCGGCGCATCGACGACGGTGTCGATCACGACGAAATTGGTATCGGGGAATTCAGGCGCAACAGCGGAAAGCGCTGCGGTCCAGGAGAAACCAGCCATCACGATGGGATTGGCACCCTGGCCAGCGAAACGGCGCAGGGCCTGCTCGCGCTGAGCGTCGTTCTGCAGTTCCAGATCGGAGAAATTGCCGCCCGTGGCCTCTTTCCAGGCCTGACCACCGTTATAGGCGGCTTCGTTGAACGACTTGTCGAACTTGCCACCCAGATCATAGATCAGGGCAGGATCGGCCAGAGCTGCGCCCGTAAGCACCGCACTCAGAGCAACGCCACCAGCGATAGCCTTGGTAAGGGTCGAGAATTTCATTGTTTTCAATCTCCCTGTCTCGCACTGCGATTGCGAGAAGCCCGGGCTTCTAAACAATCCGCTTGCGCTAGAGGAAGATAAAATCGTGCAATGTCCCCCGCTGCAAGGGGGGACACAGCTTATTTTTCCGAATGGTCAAAATTGGCGCAGGACGGTTTGCGCCCTGTTTACCGGTGCCCGGCGCTAGATTCGCTCGAACATTGCCACCAGCAGCGTGCCGAGATCCGCATCCGCAAAAAGCGTCACCAGTAAGGCCGCTGCGGCAATGAAATAGAGGGCGAGACTGTCACGCGTCTGGGTGGTCATGATGCATTTGCTTCAAATTGAAAGGAGTAGGCGCGCCGTTCCTACACCCTCCCCTCCGGCCAGATTATGGCCAGGAGAGGTCACATTGCGACATGGTTAAAACCTTGTTAACGCCGATCTATTCCGCCGGCGCCACGCGCTCCAGCGCTTCGATCTCGGCGCCCATCGCGCTCGCAAATCGCTCGAAAAATCCGTCGATTACCTTCTGGGCCGAATTGCCGATCAGCGCCTTGCCCATCTTCATGATCTGCCCGGAGGCGCCCGCCGCAGCGGAGAATTCAAGCATGGTGTCGGCGCCTGCATCGGAGAGGGCAACATCGGCAGAGCCTTCTGCAAGGCCGAGAAGACCGCCCTTCCCCCGGCCCGACAGCGTATAGCGCTCGGCCGGCGTGACATCGGTCAGCGCCAGCTCACCTTTGAAGGTGGGTTGCATGATGCCGAGATTGACCTTGATTTCGAGGTCGAGCGTGCCTTCACCCGACCACGCAATATGGCTGCAGCCCGGAATTGCCGCCTTGAGCATTTCGGGGTCGTTCAGGGCGGACCAGACGGCGTCGCGATGCGCCCCGATGCGATAGCGACCACCAAAGTCCATCCGGCTCTCCTCGACCTTAGATATGATGCGAAAAAACAACGGTCTATCGCATGTTTACGTGGCGCTCTTTACCTGCGGCTTTTTCGCACCAATATGGACTAAATAGTTGCCGAAAGTCGCTGGCGCAATTGTCAGCGCGTACGGCAACAGCAATCTAGGGCTAACAGGCGCTGCTGCCCATAAGGTCCGTACTCTCAGGGAGCGATCAATGACCGATCAAGTGACCACTGCTACCGCTTCACCCACTTCGGCAATCGCCGAACGGCCCCTCCAGTATCTGGACAAGGCGGTTAACGCCATTCGGGATCTCGGCATCTGGCCGGAAAACCAGGGCGAGCAGCCGATCACCGGTCTTCTCAGTCAGATCACCGAGCTCGACGAAACCCGCGTGATCCTGATTGGCCGCACCCTCAGCCAAGCCTCGGCCTTCAACGAAGTGGTGCGCGAACAGGTCGCCGCCATGAAGATCGGCGAGCGCTACGAAGAGATCACCAAGGGCTTCGACTCGATTCGCGACGACGCGAAAATGATGGTCGACCAGCTCGAGGACAATAAGCTCGACCTCGTCGAGCGCGTGTCCAACGTCTGGATGAAGGTCAGCCGCGGCGACATCGCCACCCGCTTCAACAAGATCCGCGACGTTTATCTGGACGTCACCAAGGACACCAAGGACCAGATCGATCGCGAGCAGACCATCCTCGAGGCCTATCGCGACTTCCGCGGCGCTCTCAAGCAGGCCGAAGTGATGGCGCTCGAAGTGCTCCACACGGCCGAAGGTCGCCTCGGCGAAAAGAAGAACATCCTGCAGAAATCCGCCGACGAGCTGGCTGCCTATGCCGGCGAGGTTCCGGCCGATCGAGCCCGCCTCGAAATGGCCCGCGACGAGCGCCTGCGTGAGATGCAGAACGAGGAAAAGCGCTACCAGATCGCCAAGGACCTCTCGGACAATCTGACCATTTCCTACAACACCTCCGAGGTGGTGATGGCTCGTCTGATGCAGACGACCAATGCCAAGGAGCGCGTCTACCAGCAGTCGATCTCGTTCTTCTCGACCAATGAAACCGTGCTGACCGCCCTTTCGGCGTCCTTCACCGGCATGTTCGGCCTGCATGAATCGACCCAGACCCTGAACGCCATGAAGGAAGGCATGTCCAAGAGCCTCGAGGCGCTTTCGGAGATCGGCGACAAGGTGCAGGAAGAGGCCGTTAAGGCCGGCTACGGCCCAACCGTGCGCGCCGACGCCGTCAAGAAGCTCGTGGATTCGGTGGTGAACTTCCAGGAGAAGAGCCGCACCATCATCAACGAGATGCGTGTCGCCTCGACCAAGAACTCGGCTGAGATCCGTGACGCGGTCGAAGACGGCAAGCGGCGCCTGGCAACGCTTGCCGCCGAAGGCAATGCGCTTCTGCTCGAAACCCGTAACTGAGACCACGACTATCCAAGAGGATAATGGCGCAGGATGAGTGACGCGACGGCAAAGCCCGCTGCTCCCCTCGATGAAGTCATGCTGGCGATGGACGTGGTCGACACGCTCCGTCACCGGCAGGACCTGGTGATCCGCGAACTCGACGGCGCGGCCCGTGAGGCCCAGCTGATCAATCGTTTGCGGGACATCTATCACCAACAGGGTATCGAGGTTCCTGACCATATCCTCAAGGAGGGCGTTTCGGCTCTGGCCGAAAGCCGGTTCTCCTATGCTCCGCCTGCGCCGGGCCTGGGCACGTCCCTGGCTCGGCTCTATGTCGGTCGCAAGCGCTGGGGCAAGCCCGTCATCGCCGCGGTCGTTGCCCTGCTCGCGCTGGGCGTGGGCTATTTCGGCGTCTGGCAGCCTTATACGGCCGGTCAGGCAGCGCAGGCCCGGCTCGAACTGACCGAAGGCCTGCCGGCCCAGATGGATGCGCTGCGCGAGACAATCTTTGAAGAAACCAAGGTTCAGCAGGCCGTGGTGCAGGCCGATGCCCTGGTGAGCCGCGGCAAGGCCTTCGCCGCCGAAGGCAATCGCGAAGGCGCCGTCAGTGCCGTCGAGAGCCTGACCGCCCTGCGCGATCAGCTCCGCCAGGAATATGTGCTGCGCGTGGTCAATCGCCCGGACGTCCAGTCCGGCTTCTGGTCGTTCCCCGAGATCAACACCGCCGCCACCAATTACTACATCGTCGTCGAGGCCATTTCGCCGGACGGGGATGTGCTGTCACTGCCGATCCTCAATGAGGAGACGGACAAGACCGAGATCGTGCCGATCTGGGGCGTGCGTGTACCTGAAGAGGTCTACAACGCCGTTGCCGCTGACAAGCGGGACGATGGCATCATCCAGGCCAATGAAGTCGGCCGCAAATCGGATGGTTTTCTTGACATTGAATATTTGATGCCGGTCTTGGGCGGCGCGGTGACTGAGTGGTGATGCAATGACACTTCGTGGTCCAGAAGCCCTAGCCAGTCTCGAAGAGGCCATGCGCGACATTCGCCGTGAGGAAGACGAGATTTCCAAGCGCCTGGCGCGCTCGTCCGAACGCATCGCCAAGATCAAGGAAAGCGAGGCGGAACTGTTCCGTCAGCTCGCCCGGCTCAAACTCGACCCGTCGGTGCAGCCCGAGCTGGACGGTAGCCTGTCCTCGGCCGAGCTGCGGGCGCGTGAAACGCTCAAGGGTCACGCCAAAAACGTCGAGAAGGCCGAGCGCGCCATCGCCGAACTGGAAGCGGAACGCACCAGCCTCGTCGAACAGCGCAATAGCGCCCTCACGCGCCTGACCGAGCGACAGGAAGCCCTCAAGGCGCTGGACAGCCAGCAGAGCGCCCGTCTTCAGGCCGATCCCGAATATCTGGCCCTGCGCCGCACCGCCGAAGAAATGGGCGAGATTGCCGAGCAGTCCATCCGCAAGACCGAGATGGCCGAGACTGATCGCGAACAGAAGGGCAAGCCCTACCGCGACGATCCGCTGTTCATGTATCTGTGGGACGCCGGCTACGGCACCTCCAGCTATCGCGCCAATAATCTCGTCCGCTTCTTTGACGGCATGGTTGCGCGCCTCGTGGACTACCACAAGGCGCGGCCGAACTATGCCATGCTCAACGAACTGCCCCTGCGCCTGCGCGAACATGCCGAGCGCCAGGAAGAGAACGCTCAGGCCGCCGAAGCCCGGCTCGAAACCTGGCGCGAGACTGCTGTGGACGAGGCCGGCGGCAAGCCGCTGCGCGACGAGATCACCCGCATCCAGGCCGACATTGAACAGGTCGACGCCGGGATCGTCACCATCGAGGACCGTCGGGACGCCGCTGCTCAGGCTCTGCAGGATCTCGCCGAAGGGCGCGACCCGGCTTTCCATACCGCCACCACAGAACTGGCCGCCGCCCTCGAGCGGGAGGACCTCAAGACCCTCCTTGCCGAGGCGCGCCGCACCCGCACCAGCCAGGATGACACGATCATCGCCCAGATCGACGAGGCCCGGGCGCGCATGCGCGAGGAAGACGGTGAGACCCGCGAGCAGCGTGATCGCCTGAAAATCCTCGCCGCCCGCCGTCGCGAGCTCGAAGACATCCAGTGGGAATTCAAGAAGCAGCGGTTCGACGATCCCCGCTCGAGTTTCCGCGAAGACAAGCTCGTGGGTGATCTGCTCAATGATTTCCTGCGCGGCGGCATTTCTGCGTCCAGCTACTGGGATCACTGGCGTCGCAGCCAGGATTGGGCCGTCGGCGGCAGCCAGAGCGCCAATACCGGCTCGCGCCGCCCCTCCAAGGCCTCCCCCTGGGCCGACGGTGGCGCCAGCACTTTCCCCTGGCCAGACAGCAGCTTTGGCGGCGGCTCTTCGCGCAAGAGCAAGCCCTCCGGCGGCTTTGGTGGCGGCTGGGGCGGCAGCTCCGGCAATAGCGGCGGCGGCTTCTCCCGCCCCCGCACCGGCAGCTCCGGCACGCGAAAGCACACCGGCTTCAAGACCGGCGGCGGCTTTTAGGGCTTGGTGCGGCACACCATGCCGCAGACATTGGCCGCTTGCCTCGACTGAAAATTAAAAGGGCTCCCCGGATTTCCGCCGGGGATCCCTTTTGTATTCTATACCGCCGGATCAGACCGGCTGGCTGCCCAGTACGGCGAGGAGGCGCGGGTTGATCACGCCGCTCTCGGTCATGCCTGTGCCACGCTCGAAGGCGCGGATGGCTTCGGCGGTCTTGCGCCCGGCAACGCCGTCCGGCTTGCCAACGTCAAAGCCGAGCTTGTTGAGGGCCTGCTGCACACGCGTCGTCACATCCGGAGCGACAATGGCATCGCCCGGGTTGAACTCGGCCATCCAGGTCCCGATCGGGGCGAAATTGACGTCCAGCGCCACGGGCTTGATCGTCCAGGCAGAAATCTCATTGCCCAGGCGGCTCACGGCTTCGGCGGTCAGCGACTTGGCAATGTCGTCCCGCGCCTGGGCAGCGTCCTTATCGCCGCTCATTGCTGCAAGCGAGAACCATTTGTAGGACTGCTCGAAATCCTGATCGACCCCGAGGCCGCGGGCATAGAGCATGCCTAGGTTGAACTGGCTGTCGGTCATGCCGAAGGCTGCCGCTTCGGAGAACCACTGCGCCGCCGCTTCGAACTGCTGCTCGCCAAGAAGCCCACCGGCGTAGAGCGCGGCAAGATTGTGCATGGCCATGCGGTTGCCCGCTTCAGCAGCGCGCTGATACCAGAGCCGCGCCTTTTCGAGGTCCTTCTCGACACCGGTGCCGGCCTCAAAGAGATTGCCCAGACGGTATTGGGCGGGCGCAAAACCCTGCGCTGCGGAACGCTCGTACCAGCGTGCGGCCTCTTCGAGGTCCTGGGGCACTGCGCGGCCTTCGGTGAAGATGGCAGCCACTTCGAACTGGGCGCGAGGATCGCCACCGGCCGCAGCCTCTCGCAATTCCAGCGGCCCCACGCCTTCGGCGGGAAGATCAAAGCTTGCGACGACCGCTTCCGCGACGGGCTCGGCGGTCAAACCTGTCGACGCCAGCGCGAGGCGTTCCTCGGCGCTCGGAGCCGACAACAGTGCCGGCATGGGCGGCGCAATCGGGTCCCTGGAGAAACTGGCGGGCGCCGGATTGATCGAGCCGACCGTGGTGGCATCGATCATGTCGATGATGCGCGGCGCAACCAGCGACTGGTCGTCCGAGGGTGCGGGATTGACCGGCGCGACCGCTTCGGGCGCCGCTTCTGCCACAGGCATCGTCGCGCTACGCTGGCCCACGGTGCGCTGGAGCACGAGGTTCAATGTCAGGAGCGACACGGCAACAAGCGCCGCGGCGAGCAGGAGTGGCCGGCGGTGACGCTGCAGGAACCCGGGCTGGCCCGCGTCGATAGCTTCGATGTCGTCTTCGGCCGTCGTGTCCGCCATCGGCTCATCCGCAGCGATGATTGGCGCGCGCCGAGACTTCTTTAGCGCAGCGGGCTTTTCGACCGGCGCCTCTGCGACGGGTGCCAGCTCATCCTGCGCTTCGGTCTTGGCGGCCGGACGCACGCGGGCGAGCGCCCTGCTGATCAGCGAGCTGGCAGGGGTATCGACGACAGTCTGCTCCTGGCGGGCGCGCTGGGCACGACGGGCAGCGGCAACGAAAGTGCTGGTATTGCTGACCGGTGTTTCCACGGCGGGCGCGGCCGCTGCAGCCATTGCCGGGGCAAAAGGCTCTTTTTCACTGAGCGCAAAGCTCGATTGCGGGCGTGGCGGGCGCTCGACCAGATTGGGATCAAACTGCATGCGCCCGGGCTCTTCGGGCTTCTTCTCGGCCGGTATATTCCGTGCGACCGGCGCCGACACAACAGCGGGGCGCGCAGGAATATCCTTGAAACCCTTGTCGATCAGCGGCGCTTCTTCTGCCGGATTGTCCGGCATGGCGTCGCTGGGGCCACTCGACAGGCGCGACAGGATATTATCGAGGCGCAGGCCATCGTCCTGCGGCATCTGGAACGGTTCGACCTCTTCCCGCGCAACGATGGGAGCAGCCATGGCAGCGGCGGGTGCTGTCGGAGTTGCAGCCGGAGCTGCGCGCGAGGCGAGAGCGGCTTCAAGCCGCGTCAGCCGCTCGGCCGTGTCCCGGCCTGCAGTGTTGAGCAGGGCCGTCATGCGCTTTTCCAGCGCATCCATGCTGGTGCCGTCCATGCCGCTGGCCGGACCGCGCGCCTGGGCGACGGCGAGGGAGGTCTTTTCGGCGACGATATCGGCGAGTGTCTCGATATCGGGCTGCTTGTTGACCGAACGGACGAGCGTCGAAATGCGGTCTTCGATGCTCTTGAGGCTCTCCGGTCCAAACATCGCGACCGGTGCCGGCGCCTTGCGCGTCACGGCATCGCTGGTGCGCTCGGCCACCATGGTGGCCAGCGATTCGAAGTCGGAGCGTTCGCTGGCGTCATGATAGAGCCGCGCGAGCCCATCGAGCTGTTCGCCTGCCTCGTCCATGCGCGACATCAGCTGCTTGAGCTGGCCTTCGACAGCACTGGTATCGACCGGCGCCATGCGATCGCTGAGCGCCTCGATCCTGCTCTCGATGCGGACGAAGCGGGGCTCCATGCCCTGCAGCACGGCCTGCTGCAGACCGACGATCTCGTCCTTCAGCGCCAGCACATCGCCATTGCCGCTATCGACGCCGTCCATGCGCGCGACGAGGGCTTCTACCCGGTCGACCAGAATATCGGGCGAACCGGTCTGATCCTTCATTGCCTGGGTGAAGGCGGCCATTTCACTGGTCAGCCGCTCGAAATCGCCCGAGGACAGCGCCAGGCTCTTTTCGATGGCGTCGATGCGGTCATAAACGCTGCGCACGCTGTCTTCGATGGCGTGCATGACAGGCTCGAGCTTGGCCACGCCCTTGCCCTTGGGCGCGGCGTCGTCGCGCTCCTGGCGGACAATCTCGCGCTCCATCTGCTGGGCCTGCAATTCGGCAAGCTTGCCCACCGTGGCGGACACATCGTCGAGGCGCGCATTGATCGCGCCCAGATCGACCTGGGCACCCTTTTCGATCATCGCGCCGAGCCCGGCAATCTGGGCTTCGAGGCGCTTGACCTGGCCGGTTTCACCAACGGCCCCGGCGAGAAGCTCGACCACCTGGGTCAGCTGCTCGACCTGGCTGGCGACTTCCATCACCTGGGTGGAATTGCCGCGCTGCTGGCGCAGATCGCCTTCAAGCCGTCCCAGCCGGTCGCTGATGCCATGGACAAGGCCGCTCAATTCGCGGAACTCTGGGGTCTCGGACGGGCGGCGATCGAGCGCGGAAATGGATGCTGCGCCCTGACGGCTGCGGATTTCGGCGATGGCCGAGGTCAGTGCGTCGTCATCGTCATCGTGCCGGTCGTCGCGCGGGCTGAACCGATCGACAGCGCGCTTGACCGTGCGCAAGGCTTCGCGGCGGCGCAGCGCCGGTTCGGGCGCCTCGACCTGACCGCGGAGATATCGAACCCGCTGCGACAATCCGCCAAGGGCACTTTCATCGCCCGCCGGACGGGCGAAACGGCTTTCAACCTGATCGAGCAGGGCGACCAATTCGCCACGCAATGCCTGCCACTCCCCGCCATTGGCTTTACGGGGCGTGTCAGCATAATCCGAATGAGGATAAGCGCGGGCCATGTTCAGTCCCTGTCAAATCTAGACATCTCCCTCGCGATGCATCACGAAGGTCTAGCGGCCACTCTTGAGAAAACATGGTAAAGAACCCGTTAAGGATTGCCGCAATATGCAAGTGCGCTGGCCGTGAATCAGTGATTTTCGTGCGGTCTGGTGTTTTTTGGAGAGTATGAGGCTCATGACACGTCGACGTATCATCATCGTGGATGACCACCCGCTGTTCCGGGCTGCCCTGCGCCAGACCCTTGCCGTGGGCGACGCGACAGTCAATGTGGAGGAAGCCGGGGATCTCGCCAACCTCAGTGCTTCACTGGACGCCGAACGCGATTGCGATCTCGTGCTGCTCGATCTCAACATGCCCGGCGTACGGGGCTTTTCGGGCCTCCTGCTGCTGCGCGCCCAATACCCCGACATTCCGGTGATGATCATTTCGGCCGTGGAAGACGCCACCGTCATCCGCCGCGCTTTCGAGCTTGGCGCCTCCGGCTATCTCCATAAATCCGAAGGCCCGACCGAAATCCGCCGCGCTATCGAAACGGTTCTGGCCGGCGAAGTGTTCGTTCCCAAGGGTACGACACTGGGCGCCGAAGACGAGCAATCGGCGCTGATGAAGCGTCTTGCCACCCTCACTCCGCAGCAGGTTCGCGTGCTGATGATGCTCAGCGACGGACTTATGAACAAGCAAATCGCCTTTGAGCTGACAATTTCCGAAGCCACCGTGAAGGCCCATGTTTCGGCGATTCTGCAGAAGCTCGACGTCGACAGCCGCACCCAGGCGGTGATCGCCGCATCCCGCATCGAGGATGGCCAGTTTGAAGCCCTGTTTGCGACCGGCGGCGAAAAGTCCTAGCCTGTCCGTCAGTTGAGCGATTTGCCGCCGCGCGTGGCCAGCAGCAAGAGGTGGCCATGAAGCCCAAGATTTCCATCATCACCATCGGCGTCGATGAACTCGAACGCGCCTTTGTCTTTTACCGTGCCCTGTTCGAGATCTCCGACGAACAGATCGGCGCTGGCGAAGACCATGTTGCCTTCTTCTTCGACGAGGATTTTTCCTTCGTTCTGTTCCCGCGCGAGCAGATTGCCCAGACGGCGGGTAAGCCGGAAGCGCTTGAGGGCACGCCGGGCTTCGTTCTCAGCCATCGCGCCGAATCGCCCGAGGCAGTCGACGCCATTCTTGAGCGCGTCCTCATCGCTGGCGGCAGCATCATTACTCCCGGCACGGAATCGGAATGGGGCTATTCGGCCTATTTCGAGGACACCGAGGGCAATATCTGGGAATTGATGGCGACCCCGACGCAGAATTGATCTCGCTCGAGCCGCCCGTATCAGGCGCCAGGTGCCAATCTTGACCTCTTGTTGACAGTCTCGTCGCTAGAATAGGCCCAGTTCGCCTATTCTATACGGGACCCAGGGTCTTGCAGGTCTATCTGCCGATCGCCGAGCTTTCCGTGAACCTCTTCTTTCTCGTGGGGATCGGAGGGGCGGTTGGCTTTTTGTCTGGGCTGTTCGGCGTCGGCGGCGGCTTCCTTCTCACCCCGCTCCTGATTTTCTCCGGCGTGCCGACATCGGTGGCCGTCGCCTCGGTTACCGGCCAGGTGGTGGCTGCCTCGACCTCGGGCGCGCTCAGCCATTATCGGCGTGGCGGCATTGATCTCCACCTTGCCATGTATCTGGTGCTCTCCGGTATTCTGGGGGCATTTGGCGGCGTCGCGGCCTTTTCCCTGCTCCGCCAGGCTGGCCAACTCGATCTCGTCATCGCCCTCGGCTTCCTGATTTTGCTGGGTTTTGTCGGCATATTGATGCTGCAGGAGGCGGTGCGCGCCATCCTCAAGCAGCGTCAGGGCATCGTTGTGCGCGAGCGCATGCCGCACCAGCACAGCTGGATCCATGGCCTGCCTTGGCGGGTCCGGTTCAAGAAGAGCCGGCTCTATATTTCCGTCCTGCCGGTCCTCGCCATTGGCCTCTTCATCGGCTTTGTCGGCTCGCTCCTTGGCATTGGCGGCGGTTTCATCATGGTCCCGGCGCTGGTTTATCTCCTCCGTGTGCCCGGAAATGTGGTGATCGGCACTTCGCTGGCACAGGTCGTGGCGATGATGGCAGCAACGACCATCCTCCATGCCGTCCAGAGCCAGAGCGTTGATATTCTTCTCGCTTTTTGCCTGATGGTGGGCGGGACGGCGGGCGCCCAGTTTGGCGCAGCCGCCGGAAAGCACCTGCGCGGGGAGCAACTGCGGGGCCTGCTTGCCCTCCTCGTCCTGGCCGTCGCCATCCGCTTCGGCTTGTCGCTGGTCCTCACGCCATCAGACGTCTTCTCCATGGCCGTATCGGGCGCCATGCGATGAGCAGGCTCCTTGTTTTCATTGGGATTTTACTCACCTTCCTTGCGCCCGCCCATGCGCAGAACGCTCGGCTGGTCTCGACCCTCTCGAACGAAACCATCGAAATCACCTCCAGCTTTGATGGTGAGCGCATGACCTTCTTCGGCAATATCGCGCCGGAGGCCGGTTCGGGTCAGCGCTTTGTCGATGGACCGTTCCACGTCATCGTCGTTATTCTCGGCCCCACCCAGGACCGGGTGGCGCGTGAAATGACCCATAATTTCGGCATCTGGCTCAACACCGACGAAGTGGTTTTTCCGAGGTTTCCCAGCTACTTCCACGTGCTTTCGAGCGGGCGGCTGCGCGAAGTTTCCGATGTGGCGACCCTCAATGCCAATTTCATCCTGCCCGAGGCCCATGTCATCGCGCCCAATGCGGCGGGATGGTGGAAGACCCTGGTGTTCGGGCGAGAACTGATCCGCCTGATGACGCAGGAGAAACTCTTCGGGGTGCAGGAAAACGGCGTTAACTTCCTGTCGGACACATTTTATTCGGCCCAGCTGATCCTGCCCAGCAATGCCCCGCCGGGCCCCTATATCGCCCAGACCTACGTGTTCAAGAACGGCGAGATCATCGCCCGCAAGTCCGAGGGCTTTGCCGTGCGCAAGATCGGGTTTGAGCGGTTCCTGGCGCAATCGGCGACGCAATATCCGCTGCTTTATGGCATCTGCTGCGTCATTCTCGCGCTGTTCACCGGCTGGCTCGGCGGCGTTTTATTCAGGCGCTGAAGGCGCTTGGCGGACTTATCCCGCTTACCCTGCAATCAGGCGACGCGGCGATACCGGATAGGTGCGCTCTCTCCCCAGCATGGTCACTTCGAGCGCGGGCCAGTTTAACAGGCCCGCAAAGGCCGGGGCCAAGATATTGAGCGCCCCGGTGGACGTGCCATAAGCGGGCAGGATCATCAGCCTGTTGTCATGCACAAAGCAGGGTTTCCGCGTTGTGCGGCCGTTGATCAGAAGCCGCGCGGCAGGGTGAAGATGGCCTGAAATCAAACCCTTGGCGCCCTTTTGCGGCTCATGGGTGAGGGTGAGACCATCGAGTTCCAGTTCGGGGAGGCAGACCCCGCCAATGTCGTGCGGATGAGGATCGTGATTGCCCGACAGCCAGACGCAATCGAGCGTTTCCGTGATCGCCTGGAGGCGCATCCGGTCCGAATTGGTTAGCAGACTGCTAGCATCTGGGCGGTGAAAACTGTCCCCCAGTGACACAAGGCGCTGCGCCCGCGTGCGCCTGAGATCGGTTTCAAGCCGGGCGAGGGTTTGGCCAGTGTCATAGGGCGGCAGCATCTGACCCTTGCGGGCAAAGCTCGCCATCTTTTCGAAATGGAGATCGGCGACCAGCAGCGTCTGGCGCGCGTGCCAATAGAGCCCGCCCGAGGCCAGGGGTTCAAAATTATGTCCGGCAAAGCGCAAGATCGGTGTCTCCGTGATCTCGGCTCTCTGAAACGAATAGTTCAATCGCGCCCGCGCCTGTCTGGGTGGATTTGAGCAGTGTTTGCGCTTCTAGCAGATTCGCCATTTGTTCTTAAGAGGCCCGATGGTCGCGGGCAAGGAAAGGCGACCGATCAGATCAACCTGTTTTAAACCGCTCGCGCCTAATGCTTTTCGTCATAATTTCCAAAGGAGGCCAGGATGAGGAACGAAACGCAGGGAGGCTTGTCGCGGCGACAACTGCTGGCGTGGACTGGCGGAACGGCGCTTGCGCTTGTCCTGGGCGGACGGGCGAGTGCGGCAACCTCCGCAAGTCTCGACGATTTCATGGCCCTCTCGGCCCGGCTGCTCGACACACCGGCTTCGTCCCTCTCTCCGGGCTTTGGAGAGGGCTATTTCAACGCCCTGATCTCCCGCGGATTTGGCGATGCGCTGGCCGGTCTGCGAGACGGCAGCCCCGCTAGCGACCTCGAATCCAGCATCCTGGGCAATTGGTACACCGGCGTCGCTGAGATCGCGAGTGGCGAAGAGGTCGTCACCTATCCCGAAGCCATGATGTGGAACGCGCTCGATTTCACCAAACCGATGGGCTGGTGCGGCGGCGAAACCGGCTATTGGGCAGATGCGCCCGAAGGGGAGGCATAAGCCATGACCGACATTACTGCAGACGTGATCATTGTCGGCTCCGGTGTGGCCGGGGCCCTGATTGCCGACCAGCTGGCTGGCGAAGGCGTCAGCGTTGCCATTCTTGAGGCCGGCGATCCGGTCGACCGGTTCGACGCCGTCGACACCTTCCATGCCGCCGTGATCAAGACGCCGGAATCGGCCTATCCGGTCGGCCCGGATGTCGACCATCCCCTCAGCTGGGATATGGACTATTATTACCGGCAAATCGGTCCGGCAAAGTTCAAAAGCACCTATGTCAAAGTCGTGGGCGGCACCACCTGGCACTGGCTGGGCACCGCCATCCGCATGTCGCCCGAGGATTTCCGCCTCAAGAGCACTTTTGGGCGCGGCGAGGACTGGCCACTGAGCTATGACGAGCTCGAGCCATATTATGCCCGCGCCGAAGAAGAGCTTGGCGTCTCCGGCGCAGAGGGCTCGCCGCCCTCGGCCCCGCGCTCGACCGATTTCCCCATGTCGCCCATTCCGCTCACCTATCTCGACAAGAAATTTGCCGAGAAGCTGGCCGGCACGCCCTATGTGGTGTCGCCCACCCCACAGGCGCGTAACTCGGTTGATCACGACGATCGCCCGGCCTGTTGCGGCAGCGGCAGCTGCATTCCGGTCTGCCCGGTGCAGGCCAAATATGACGCCACCGTCCATGTCGACCGCGCGGTGAGCAAGGGCGCCACGCTCCATTCCGCCACCACCGTCACTCGCGTCGAGACCGGCGCCGACGGCAAAATTTCGGGCGTGGAATTCACCCGCCGCGACGGCACGAAAGGCCGCGCCACCGGAAAACTCTATGTCATCGCCGCCCATGCGATGGAAACGCCGCGCCTGCTCCTGGCCTCGGCCGGTGAGCACGCGCCCAATGGCGTCGCCAACAGCTCCGATCAGGTGGGCCGCAATCTCATGGACCACCCCAGCCAGCTGAGCTGGGCCAAGAGCATCGAGCCGGTCTGGCCCTATCGCGGCCCGCTCTCGACCTCGGGCATTGAAAATCTCAGCGTCGGTGATTTCCGCGGCGAACGCGGTGCCTTCCGCATCGAGATCGGCAATGACGGCCACAGCTGGCCGACAGGTGCGCCGCTGAGCACGGCCCAGGAGCTGATTGCCCAGGGGCTGCGCGGCGCCGAGCTGGACAATGCGCTGAAGCATCAGGCGGCCCGCCATGTGCGCATGGCCGCGCTGGTGGAGCAGCTCCCCGATCCGGAAAACCGCATCACCCTGCACCCCACGGAAAAGGACCGCTACGGCGTCCCCCTGCCCCAGATCCACTACAGCATTGATGACTATGCCAAGGCCGGGCTTGAAGCCGCCGCCAAGGCGCATGACGAAATCTTCGCCGCGCTGGGCACCGAAAACGTCCACCACGACCACGACTTCAATGGCTCGGGCCACATCATCGGCACCTGCCGCATGGGCGATGATCCGGCGACCTCGGTGGTCAACGCCGACCTGCTCAGCCACGACCACGACAATCTCTACATTGCCGGCTCGTCGGTGTTTCCGACCTCGGCCACGGCCAACCCGACGCTGACCATCGCCGCGCTGAGTTTGAGGGCGGCCGAGGGGATGTTGCGGGAGTTGAAGGGGGAATAGGGGACATCAAAACCGTGACTGTCGTCACCACCCGGCTTGTCCGGGTGATCCAGTTTCGAAGAGATGGATTGCCCGGACAAGCAACCGTGGACATCACTGTTGGAATGCCGGTTCCTGTCGGGCGATGGCGTTGAGGATTGTGATGAGTTTTCTCACCGTTGCGATCATGGCGAGTTTGAAGGGTTTTCCGCGCAGGCGCAGTCTTTGATAGAAGCCGCCGAGAACGGGGTCTTTCACCTTGATGGCGCTGAGCACGGCCATGTAGGCGATATCGCGCAGATGTTTTCGTCCGCCAAGACAGCGGCCGTTGCGATCCGATGCGCCCGATTGGCGGGCATAAGGGGCAACGCCGATGAGTGCTGCGGCCACCTTGGCGGAGACCTTGCCGAGCTCGGGCATGTCGGCCAGTAAGGCGATCGCCAGAACCGGACCGACGCCGGTCACCTGCCGCAGCCGCGCCTGGCGCTGCTGGAGCTGGCGATTGTCGGCGAGAAGGGCAGTGATGGCCGCTTCGATGCGTTTGATCTCCAGGGCGATGGCCGCCAGACGCTCCTCGATCAGGCTGCGCACAAGCGGCTCGTCGATGGTATCGAGCTGACTGACAAGGCCGCTCTTTTCCGCAACGATCCGCCGCCGATGGGCTGTGAACGCGCTCAGCCTTTGTCGGATCGGATCAGACACATAAGGGGTCAAGCTGGCGCGCACGGCCTGCAGATAACGCGCGATCAGAGCGGCATCGATCTTGTCGGTTTTGGCCAATTGGCCGATACCCCGCGCGTAACTGCGGATCCGCGCCGGGGCTAGAACATGCACTTCAAGGCCAGCGGCATGCAGGCTCTCGGCCACGCGGGCTTCATAGCCTCCCGAGGCTTCGAGCCCGATGGCCAACGGCCCCAGTCTGGCCAGGCGCTGCGTCAGCTCGGCGAGCGCCTCCGGTCCAGTGCTGCAACGCCAGGATTTGCCAGCGGGATGGGTATGAACGTCCAGATGCGTCTTGGAAACGTCGATGCCAACGAAGAGGGTGTCGTGTATCATGACCTTGCTCCCAGGCTTGTGGTGCGGGCAACAGCCCGATCAACCGTTCGGGGTCAAAGGGAGCAGACAGGGCCTTGCTCGTCCTCGGCTGTGACAAACCAGCCGGACAAAACGGCCTCCTGACTGCATCAGCCGGGATGCGCAACCCGGCTGATGCCACCACTAAAGCACAGATCCTCCACACAAGCCGGGCAATGACGATGGAGGGTGCGGGGGATACCCCCACCTAACCTCCCCCTGATAGGGGGAGGGACGCATGGAGGGTGGAGGCACTTTCTCCCCAAAGGCACAGACGTATCGGGGATGGGCGCGGTATCGTCACACGCACAGACCTGCCCCTCCCCCTATCAGGGGGAGGTTGGGTGGGGGTGTGCTCGGGCAATTTTCGTGGCCTCCCCCCTCCCTACCCTCCCCCCCCAGGGGGAGGGTGAGATCGCGTGTTTGGAGAGGGTTGTGATGGAGCCGGGGGAAAAAGCTCGATGCTTCCCCCACCACGGCAGACACCCTCCCCCTTGAGGGGAGGGTTGGGGAGGGGGAACTCTTATGCCCGATCTCCCCCACCCAGCGCCGCTACGGCCTGACGGCCTAGCTTTGCTGCCCTCCCCACAAGGGGGAGGGAGGGCATCGGAGCCCAGAACCAAAAATCCAAAAATCCCAAAAAATCAAAAAACCTCGCCCATGGATTCGCGCAGGAGCTCGTCTGCCGCTTCGGCCATGGCGCTTTCGCGGGCTTCGCCGAAGATGGGCTCCTTGCCGATGTCGAGCAGGATGGGCACGGCGAGTGGGGAGATGCGTTCGAGGGGTTTGTGGACGATGTGGGTGCGGACGCGGGCGAGCATCTGGCCGAGGCGTTCGATGTCGAGGAGGCCCCGCGCGGCGTCGCGGCGGGTGGCTTCGATGAGGATATGGTCGGGCTCGTGCTGATAGAGCACGTCGTAGATGAGATCCGAACTCATGGTGATCTGGCGACCGGTCTTTTCCTTGCCGGGGTGACGGCGCTCGATGAGGCCGGCGATGATGGCGCAATTGCGGAAGGTGCGCTTCATCAGGGCCGATTCATCGAGCCAGGATTCCAGATCATCGCCCAGCATGTCCTCGTCGAACAGTTCATCGAGCGATAGCCTGCCGGTGCGGATGAGGGCCGAGAGATCGCCGACGCCCCAGATGGCGAGGGAATATTCGGAGGCGACAAAGCCGAGCGGGCCGGCGCGCATGCGCTCAAGCCGACGGGTGAGCAGCATGCCCAGGGTCTGATGCGCGAGCCGCCCCTCGAAGGGGTAGCAGACAAGGAAATGATTGGCCCCGCGCGCAAAGGTTTCAACGAGCAGGCTGTCGCGGCGCGGCAGAACGGAGAAATCGCGCTGGAGGCGCAGCCAGTCGGCCACCTGATCGGGCAGTTTGTGCCATTCGGAGGGGCTGTCCATGATGCGGCGCACGCGCTCGGCCAGATAGGTCGAGAGCGGAAAGCGCCCGCCCATATAGCTCGGGATCTTCGGGTCCTTGGCGAAAGCGCGGGAGACGAAGGCCTCATTGTCCTTCATGCCCTCGAAGGCGACGATTTCGCCGCCAAAGACAAAAGTATCGCCGGGGGTGAGGGTGCCGAAGAAATATTCCTCCATTTCCCCCAGCACCCGTCCGCCCGCGCCGATCGGGCCGGTGGTGCGGCCGCGTTTCTCGGCCTTGCTGCGGATGAGGCGGACGCGGACCATGGGCTCTTCGACAATGGTGCCGATATTGAGCCGGTATTGCTGGGCCACCTGCGGATGGGCGATGCGCCAGAGCCCGTCCTCGGTCTGGCGCAGTTTTGCGTAGCGCTCATAGGCGCGCAGGGCATAGCCCCCGGTGGCGACGAAATCGAGAATGCGGTCGAATTTTTCGCGGGAGAGATCGCGATAGGGCCAGGCGCGGATCACCTCGGCATAGAGATCGTCGGCAGCAAAGGGTTCGGCGCAGGCCATGCCCAGCACATGCTGGGCGAGCACGTCATAGCCGCCGGGCAGGGGGTCTTCGCTATCCTGCTGGCCCTCGGCCACCGCCTCGACGGCCGCCTCGCATTCGAGCACTTCGAAGCGATTGGAGGGCACGAGCAGCGCCTTTGACGGATCATCGAGCCGGTGATTGGCGCGGCCGATGCGCTGCAGCATGCGCGAGGAGCCTTTGGGTGCGCCGACCTGCACGACGAGATCGACATCGCCCCAGTCGATGCCGAGATCGAGGGTCGAGGTGCAGACGACGGCCTTCAAATTGCCCGAGGCCATCGCGGCCTCAACCTTGCGGCGCTGCTCCACCGAGAGCGAGCCGTGATGGAGCGCAATGGGCAGCATGTCGTCATTGATGTTCCAGAGACCCTGGAACAGCATTTCGGCCTGGGAGCGCGTGTTGACGAAGAGCAGCGTGGTCTTGTGGCGCTTGATGATCTCGTAGAGTTCATGGTGGGCATAGATGGCCGAATGGCCGGCCCAGGGCAGGCGCTCCTCGGTCTCAAGGATAGCCAGCTTCGGCCGCGCGCCGCCGACCATGTGGAGGAGATCGGTGCGCCGCTGCGGCAGCGGCTCGGCGATCCAGTCGCGGAGAATTTCGGGCTGGGCGATGGTGGCCGAAAGCGCGGTGATGCGCAGATCGGGCGCCATGCGCGCCAGCCGGGCGAGGCCGAGGGCTAGAAGATCGCCACGCTTTGAGGCGACAAGGGAGTGGAGTTCGTCGAGCACCACGCGCTTGAGCGCGCCGAACATCAGCTCGGCCTTGGGATGGGAAATCAGCAGCGCCAATTGCTCGGGCGTGGTCAGCAGCACATGCGGAGGCCGCGTGCGCTGGCGGGCGCGTTTGGATGCAGGGGTGTCGCCGGTGCGCGCCTCAACGCGGATGGGCAGGCCCATTTCGGCGATGGGGGTGGAAAGATTGCGCTCCACGTCGACGGCCAGCGCCTTCAGCGGCGAGAGATAGAGCGTGTGCAGCCCCTCAAAATTGCCGTCGACGAGATCGGTGAGCGTGGGGAGGAAACCGGCCAGCGTCTTGCCCGCCCCAGTGGGGGCAATCAGCAATTGGCCCGCGCCGGACTGATAGGAAGCCAGCACATCCAGCTGATGCTGACGCGGCGCCCAGCCGCGGGAGGAGAACCAGTTTTCGATGATGGGGGGCAGGTTGACGGACAAGTTCACCTCCATCGAGCCTCGCCCTTGAAGGGGAAGGAACTTGGGGTGGGGAATGAGCCTGCACGGAAATCTGACACAGAGCACCTAACGAAAAGCCGCAAACAGCCTATATGATGGACCGGACCCTGCCAAACGGAGCGGCGTGATGACAGAAGACTACAGGCCCGAAGAGCGTTCCCCGCTCGAAAAACTAATGGGCGGCAGGCCGTTCTGGGTGGTCGTCAAACTCGCCCTCGTGTCGCTCTTTGTCGGCTTCGTCATGTCGGTGTTCGGCTTCAACGCCGTTGACCTCGTCAATGGGGCGATCGATCTGGTGCGCGAAGCCATTCGCGATGGCGCGGGCCTCTTCCGGCAGATGGGCGCCTATGTGCTGGCCGGTGCCGCCATTGTCGTGCCGGTGTGGCTGCTGATGCGCCTCAGCCGGAGGCGGTAATGGCCGACACCATCGCGCTGACGCCGCAGGAAGCCTTGGCGCGACTGGTGCCACATATCCTTGAGATGGAAAGCGCGGCCGGTGGCGAGCGCATCGCCATCGGCCTTGCCGGTGGGCCGGGCTCGGGCAAGTCGACCATGGCGGCTGAAATCGTCGCCATGCTCAATGCGGTCAAACCCGGCAGCGCGGCGCTGGTGCCGATGGACGGCTTCCACATGAAGCACGCCAAAATCGAAGCCATGGGCCAGGCCGACTACAAGGGCGGCCCCCACACTTTTGAGGGCGCCGCCTTTGTCAGCTTTTTGCACCACCTCAAACACGCCACCGAGCCGGTAAGCGGGCCGGGCTATTCCCGAAAAATCGAGGACGTCGTCGAAAACGCCTTTACCGTCCAGCCCGAGGCAAAGGTGCTGGTGGTCGAGGGTAATTATCTGCTGCTGACCGAGGGGCCTTGGGCGGGGGTAAAATCCCTGCTCGATTATGCGGTGTTCCTTGATGTGCCACGCGACGTGGTGGAAGCCCGGCTGCTCAAGCGGCACGGCGAAGAGGGCCTTTTCACAGAAGAGCGCAACCGCGCCCATATCGCCCGCAATGATCTGCCCAATTACGATCTCGTCGCCGGATCGAAGGATCGGGCGGATGTGATTTTTCAGATGGTGGAGGGGTAAGGCCCGCGGCGTTCGGCCCTGAGCCATCCCTAGCGGTCTGCGCAAGAACCTTGCTATAAAGCCGCGTCCGCCCGCCTAGAGTCCCGCCATGACTGCCCGCCCCCAGCATCCGTTTCAGGTGCGCTCCGCCGATGTGTGGAAGATCGCCCTGCCCGCGTCCATCGCCTTCATCACTGAGCCCATGGTCGGCCTTGTCGATATCGCCGTGATCGGGCGGCTGGGCGATGCCGCCCTGCTCGGCGGGCTGGTGCTCGGTGCGCTGGTGTTCGACGTGCTGTTTTCGATGGCCTATTTCCTGCGCATCGGCACGGCCGGGCTGGTCGCTCAGGCAATCGGCGCCAAAGACCCGCGCGATGGCCTCCTCCATGTCAGCCGGGCGCTGGTGATCGGCGTCATCATCGGCATTGCCATGATCCTCCTCTCCACGCCCATTCTCTGGGTGGCCGTGAAATTCCTTGCGCCAGAGGCCGGGGTCGAAGCGGCACTGGGCGATTATCTCTATTGGCGCATCTGGGCCGCACCCTTTGCGCTCATCAATTATTCCCTGCTCGGCTGGTTTTATGGGCGCGCTGCTGCCAAGACCGGCATGATGCTGCAGCTCTTGCTGCATCTTATCGACATTGCGCTCTCGATCTGGTTCGTCCACGGCCTCGGCTGGGGCGTGCCCGGCGCCGCCTTCGGCACCGTGATCGCCCAGGGCGTGGCGGCCATTGCCGGCCTTGTCCGGCTCGCCGGGCACTATGGCGGCCTGCCTGCCTTGCTCCGCAAGATCGCCCCCGGCGAACTGCGCGACACAGCTGCGGTCACCCGCATGTTCGGGCTCAGCCGCGATATCATGATCCGCTCGCTGGCGCTGATGGGGGCCTATGCCTGGTTTGCCGCGCAGGGCTCGCGCATGGGCGAGGTGGCGCTGGCCGCCAATGCCGTGCTGCTCAACCTGCTCATGGTGGTGGCCTTCTTCCTCGACGGCATCGCCCAGGCGGCTGAGCAACTGACCGGCAAGGCGGTGGGCGCAAACTGGCGGCCGGCCTTTGACCGGGCCTATGGGCTCTCCATGCTCTGGGGCCTCGTCATCGCGCTGGGGTTGGGTCTGGCCTGGTATCTCGCCGGCCCCTGGGTCATCGGCTTCATGACCACGAGCCCGGAGGTCCAGGACTATGCGCTGACCTATCTGCCGATCGCGGCGGCCTGCACGCTCGTCTTCATGCCGGCCTTTGTCTATGACGGCATTCTCATCGGCACCACGCAGAACGTCATCATGCGCAATGGCATGATCGTCTCGCTGGTCGTGTTCCTCGCCGCCGCCCTCATTCTCCAGCCAATGCTCGGCAATTGGGGGCTCTGGGCGGCGCTCCACCTCTGGTTCATGGCCCGCGGGCTGATCTACTGGCGGGCGCTGGAGCGGCGGCGAGAAAGCCTGTTCTCGCCCGCCTGAGTTGTCAGCCTATGGCCGGCCTGAGGCCCAGTCGCTGACCTTGGTCCCAACGAGCTGGGAAATATTGGTCTTGCCCTCTGCGCGCACCGCGGAGACCAGCCCGCTCTTGATGGTCTCGAGCAGGTCGAACCCGCCAAACACCAGCGCCGAATAAAGCTGGATGGCGTTGGCGCCTGCTTCGAATTTGGCGAGTGCGGACTCTGCCGAGTGGATGCCGCCAACCCCGATAATCGGCAGGCCGCCGACGCGCTGGCGCACCTGCGCCAGCTTTTGCGTCGAAAGATCGAACAGCGGCTTTCCCGAGAGCCCGCCTGTTTCATTGGCGTTTTCCAGCCCCACCACCGCATCGCGCGAAATCGTGGTGTTCGACACGATGAGCCCGTCCAGATCGCTGTCGAGCACGACGCGGGCGATGGAATCGAGCCCGGCTTCATCGAGATCGGGCGCGATCTTGAGGAACACCGGCACACGCGTCTTGGCCTTGGCGCGCGCCACCAGCACTTCGCCCAAGAGGCGCCGCAGCGCCTCATCGGCCTGGAGGTTGCGCAGGCCCGGCGTATTGGGCGAGGAGATATTGACCGTGAGATAATCTGCCAGATCGGCAAAGCGGTTTACGCCCAGCACATAGTCGGCGACGAAATCCTCGCTGTCCTTGTTGGCCCCGATATTGACGCCCAGCGCCGCTGGTACGCGCAGCCCCTTGAGGCGCTCGAAAGCGGCCTCATGACCCTCGTTGTTAAACCCCATGCGATTGACGACGCCATCGGCCGCCATGATGCGGAAGAGGCGCGGCTTGGCATTGCCCGCCTGCGGGCGCGGCGTCACCGTGCCGATTTCGACCATGCCAAAACCGAGCAGCGCCAGCTGGCGCGGCACTTCGGCGTTCTTGTCGAAGCCGGCCGCCATGCCGACCGGATTCTTGAGATTGAGCCCGGCGAGCGTCGTTGCGAGCTCTGGCGCATCCATGCCGTCCTGCTGCGGGGAGAGGCCCAGCCGCAGCGCGGTGATCGTGGCGCCATGGGCCGTCTCGGCATCCATGCGCAGCAGCGAGTCACGGGTGAGATTGGCGACGCCCGGCAGACGCAGGAGGGGAGCAAAGGCAGACAGGATCATTTGACATCACCGGGCAGAGTGCAGGAGCCATCGGCGGCGACGCTGATCGGCGCCTCCCAGACGATGGAGGCGAGCGCGAGCGGACCGCCGTAATAATGGGGAAAGAGTTCACCCCCGCGCGAGGGCTCCCAGACAACATCGGCGCCCAGATCATCCGTGCGGACCGCCAGAAGAACCAGATCGGACTGGCCGGCAAAATGGAGGCGCAAGGTTTCGGCCAGCTGGAAAGCGGTCGAAAAATGCATGTAGCCATCCTGGGCATCGATGGGCATGCCATTGAACTGCCCGGAAAGGCGTGCCGGGGCAAAGGCCGATGCGGTGGCGATCTTGTAGATGAATTCTGGTGCTGTCGACATAGCGGGAACCTAGTCCTGCCGCCGCGTGGCCGCAAGCGGCGGATGCGCTCTTTACACGAGGGGGAGCGGGGACTAGATTAGGACAACATTCCCCTCAAGAAGACAAATTTCCTTTCGGATTTGCCTCGGCATGCTTTCACACCGCTCCATCTGGGATGGCATTGACTCCCTTGCACGCCGCCACGGCGTGTCGGTGTCCGCGCTCGCCAAGCTGGCCGGGCTTGATGCCACCGCGTTCAATCTCTCCAAGCGCGTCAGCAAGGACGGGCGCGAGCGCTGGCCCTCGACCGAGAGCATTTCAAAAATTCTTGATGCCACCGGGGAAAATTTCGACAGTTTTCTCAGCGGCACAGGCGCCTTCATGTCAGGCGGCAATGGCCTCTCCGAACCAAGCCGCCCGGCCACTGTGCCGTTGCTTGGCCTCGCCCAGGCAGGCGCCGGCGGCTTTTTCGACAGCGCCGGCTTTCCGGCCGGACAAGGCTGGGACGAGGTTGCGCTCCCCTCCCCGGTCGATCCCGGCATTTATGCGCTCGAAGTGCAGGGCGACAGCATGGAGCCGCTTTATCGCGAGGGCGACCGGATCGTGGTCTCGCCCACCGAACAGGTGCGCCGCGGCGACCGCGTCGTGGTCCGCACGCGCGATGGCGAGGTGATGGCGAAAATTCTCGCGCGCCAGACCGCCAAGCAGATCGAATTGCACTCGCTCAACCCCGCCTATGAACCCCGCTTCATCGATCTCGTCGACGTCGAATGGATGGCGCGCATCATCTGGGCCAGCCAGTGATAATCGTTCCGCTCGCCCAAGCCGATCGTGCGGACTGGCTAGAGTTGCGGATGGCGCTTTGGGCCGACACCAGCCGGGAGGAGCACAAAGCAGAAATCTCTGAGGCGCTTGCGCGCAGCGGCAAGGGGCTCAACATCATCGCCAGAGGACCGGACGGCGCCGCCCTCGGCTTTGCCGAAGCCAGCCTGCGCCAGGATTTCGTCAACGGCACCGACACCAGCCCCGTCGCGTTTCTTGAAGGCATTTTCGTTGTGCCCCACGCCCGCAGGCAGGGCGTCGCCCGGGCTCTGGTCGCCGCCACGGAAGACTGGGCCCGCCAGATGGGCTGCACCGAATTCGCCTCCGACGCGCTCCTTGAGAACACCGAGAGCCACCAGATGCACGCCGCCCTCGGCTTTGAAGAAACCGAGCGCGTGGTGTTTTTCAGGAAGGTGCTGGGCTGAGAGGAAGCGGTGGAGCCCGGAGGCTGGTGCTCAACCTACCCCCGCCCGGCCTCCCCCTGATAGGGGGAGGTTGGGTGGGGGTTGTTTTTTCCCGTCCACCGGCACCAACATACAAAAAAGGCCCCGCAGCACTGCGGAGCCCAAAATCGTAAAAACCCGAAAAATCAGCCCTTCAAAAACTCGCCGGCGAGAGCCCTGGCGATGAGCTTGCGGGTATTCTCGATGCCGTAGAGCGCGGCGAAGGAGCCGAAGCGGGGGCCGCGTTCCTGGCCGATGAGCACCTGGTAAAGCATCTGGAAGAACTCGCCGGACACGCCCGGGCCGCCATTGGGGCTCTTCTTGGTGTGGTCCTGATAGCGCTCAAACGTGCGCGCCACGTCGAGGGCCGCGTTCTGGATGTCCTCATTGCTCGACTTCGCTGGCAGTTCGCCGAAGGCAGCCGAGAGGGCTTCGAGCGCAGCGCGTTCTTCGTCGTCCGGCGCGCGATAGGTCTTTTCCACGAAGTCGCGGAAATAGCGCATGGCATAGCCGACCAGCGCATCGAGCTGGGGATGGGTCGCGGCCGATACACCCGGCGCATAGGCCGAGATATAGCCCCACATGACTTCCGGTGTTTCCGGATTGGACGCCGTGGCGAGGTTAAGCAGCAGGCCGAAGGTGATCGGCATGTCGACCTTGGGCACGTCACCGAAGTGGACGTGGAAAGCCGGATTTTCGACGCGTGCGGGCGCTTCCTGCTTTGCGAAGGCAGCGACATGGGCGAAATATTCGTCGACGGCGCGCGGGATGACATCGAAATGCAGACGCTTGGCGACGCGCGGCTTCTGGAACATGTAGAGCCCGAGGCTCTCCGTCGGCGCATAGGTCAGCCATTCGTCGATCGTCAGGCCATTGCCCTTCGATTTGGAGATCTTCTGGCCTTCGCTGTCGAGGAACAGCTCATAGACATAATGCTCGGGCGGGGTGCCGCCGAGGATCGCGCAAATCTTGTCGTAGATATGCTGATTGGTCTGGTGGTCCTTGCCGAACATTTCAAAGTCGACGCCCAGAGCCGCCCAGCGCATGCCGAAATCGGGCTTCCACTGCAGCTTCACATGGCCGCCGGTGACCGGGACGGTGGTGTCGCGACCATCTTCGTCGGTGAAGGTGACGGTACCGTCCTTGGCGTTGACTTCCTTCATCGGCACGTAGAGCACGCGGCCCGAAATCGGCGAGATCGGCAGGAACGGCGAATAGGTCGCCTGGCGTTCGGCACCGAGCGTGGGCAGCATCACGTCCATGATGTCCTGATAGCGCTCGGCAGCGCGCAGCAGCACGGTGTCGAACTTGCCCGAGCGATAGTAATCGGTGGCGCTGGCAAACTCGTAGTCGAACCCGAAGGTATCGAGGAACCGGCGGAGCATGGCGTTATTGTGATGGCCAAAGCTCTCGTATTCATTGGTCCACGGATCGGGCACCGAGGTCAGCGGCTTTTGCAGATGCGGCTCCATCGCCTCCTTGGAGGGGACAGTGTCCGGGATCTTGCGCATGCCGTCGAGATCGTCCGAGAAGCACAGCAACCGGGTCGGGATCTGGTCACGGGTCAGCAGGCGGAAGGCCGTGCGCACCATGGTGGTGCGGGCCACTTCGCCGAAAGTGCCGATATGAGGCAGGCCCGAGGGACCATAGCCGGTCTCGAACAGGGCCTCGCCCTTCCCCGACTTTTCCAGCCGTTTGACGATCTTGCGCGCTTCTTCGAAGGGCCAGGCGCGCGCGGTCTGCGCGGGCTCAAAGAAGGATGGATCGAGGGCGGGCAAAGCGGCAGACGACACTGGGTGCAGCCTTTCTGGAGGGCAGAAGAAAACAAGGACTGGTGTGTTACATTCCCATCAGCCCGCGTCAATGACGCAGGTGGTTGCACCATCGCCATACTGCGCCTAGCTAATGTCGAGATTTTCATCCGGAACCTGCCATGACCGCACAGATCCACGACGCCCTGATCGATTTGATGATCGTCGCCGCCTCCTCCGACAGTGTAATGACCGAGCGCGAGCTGGTGCGCATCAAGGCGCTGATCGACCGGCTGCCCGTGTTCCAAGGGTTTGATGGCGATCGTCTCGGAGACGTCGCCAATGATTGCGCCGACCGGCTGAACGGAGACCATGGCCTCGACGGCGTTCTCGACGCGGCCATCGCAGCCCTGCCCGAAAAGCTCCACGACACCGCCTATGCGCTGGCCGTGGAAGTCACCGCGGTCGATCTGCGGCTCGAGCAGGAAGAACTGCGCTTCCTCGAAATGCTGCGCGACGGGCTCAGCCTTGACCGGCTCACCACCGCCGCCATCGAAGTCGCCGCCCGCGCGCGGCACCGTCGCATCCCGACCTAGTAGAACCCCACCGGGAACCAGCGCAGGTAAAGCTCGTCGAGCGTGCCATTGGTCTTGAGCCGCACCAGCGCCCAGTCGATAACGTGGCGCACGGCGTCCTGCCCGGCAGGCACGGCGATGGTCAGCCCATCGCCAAATAGGGCGGG
Source organism: Devosia sp. SD17-2 (assembly GCF_029201565.1). Lineage (GTDB taxonomy): Bacteria > Pseudomonadota > Alphaproteobacteria > Rhizobiales > Devosiaceae > Devosia. The sequence goes on along the minus strand of NZ_CP104002.1, from coordinate 687,226 downwards.
GCGAAAATAGGCCTCGCCGGCGAAACCGCAGCAGGCGAGATTTTCATTGAGCCAGAACGCCGCGCGCAGCCCATCGCCGAAATAGGCTGCGGCGTCTCCGGTGCGGACCGCTTCGAGCGCCTCGATCTCGGTGTCGAAAGGCTTCGTCTCGACGCCGGGGAGGTAGCGCGCCATGAAGTCGGCGTGGCTCGATGAGGCGCGGACAGACACAGTTTTTCCGCGCAGCGCCTCGGGCGAAAAGCCGGCGATCGCCTCGGCGCGCGTAACAAAACGCCCGGGCAGCGACAGATAGGTCGAGGAAAAATCGAACCGCTCGCCGTTTTCCGGCGTGATGGCGAGGCCGGCGATCAGCGCATCGCCCTGATTGTCTGCCAGCGCATTGGCCGCCTGGTCCCAGGGCCAGGCCTGCAGCGTGCAGGCGACATTGACCTCGGCACAGATGCGCCGCGCCAGATCGACATTGAACCCGATCAGCTCACCGCTCTCATCGCGGAAATTGAAGGGCGGGAAATCGGCCGTCGTCAGAAACCGGATGGCCGGCACCGCCCCCTGCAGCGGCAGGATTTCGCGCGCGTCCGGATCGGCGTGATAGGGCAGATTTTGCGCGAAGGCGGGGGTGATGGAGAAAAGGATGGTGGCGAGCATCGCCAACACACCAGCAAACACCCCCCTTCTGGCCTCCCCCGCAAGGGGGGAGGTGCCGCCGGTGGGGAAGCGAGAGTGTGCCACACACACGGTGCCACCCTCCCCACGAGGGGGAGGGAGCCGAGGCGGTCGAGCTTGCGCCTCCCTCCCCTTGATGGGGAGGGATTGCGGGTGGGGTGATCTCGAGACGAGGGTTCCCCCCACGCGTCGAAAGAGCGCCACCACCCCTGTCATCACACCTGATCCAGCCCATACATCAGATCGGCAATCAGATCGTCCGGGTCTTCCAAACCCACCGACAGGCGCAGCAGGCCCGGCGTGACGCCAGTTTCCAAGCGCACCTCTTCGGTCAGGCGCGCATGGGTCGTCGTGCGCGGATGGGTGATAAGCGATTTGGAATCGCCCAGATTATTGGAGATCAGCACCACCGCGAGGCTGTCTGAGAAGGTGAACGCCGCCTCCTGCCCGCCCTTGAGATCGATCGCCATCAGCGTCGAGCCGCGCTTCATCTGCCGCTTGGCCAGATCATACTGCGGGTGGCTCGGATGGTGCGGATAGGCGACCCGAGCAATCTTTGGGTGCGCAGCCAGTGCATTGGCGATCTTTTCGGCGCTATCGGTCATCTGCTTGACGCGCAGCGCATAAGTTTCGAGCCCTTTTACCAGCACCCAGGCATTGAACGGCGACAGCGTCGCGCCGGTCTGGCGCAGGAACGTATGCACATCGCCTTCGATGATTTCCTTCGAGCCCAGCACGACCCCGCCGAGCACCCGGCCCTGCCCGTCGATATGCTTGGTGGCCGAATAGGTGACGATATCGGCGCCCAGCTCCAGCGGCTTCTGCCAGAGCGCGGTCGAAAACACATTGTCGACGATCAGCTTGGCGCCATGGGCATGGGCAATCTCGGCGACCGCGGCGATATCGACCAGTTCCAGCGTCGGATTGGTCGGGGTCTCTATAAACACGACCTTGGTATTGGGGCGCATGGCGCGGGCGAAATTTTCGGGATCGCGACCGTCGACCAGCGTCGATTCCACGCCGAAGCGCGGCGCATAATCTTCCACCACATAGCGACAGCCGCCGAACAGCGCCTGCGCGGCAACGATATGATCGCCGGCGCGCACCTGGCTCATGATCGCATTGGTCACCGCTGCCATGCCGGTGGCAAAGGCGCGTGCCGCTTCTGCCCCTTCAAGCAGCGCCATCCGGTCCTGGAACATGTCCATGGTCGGGTTGGCGAAGCGCGAATAATTGTGTCCGCCCTCTATCTTGTTCTGGAACAGCAGCTCGGCGTGCTCGGACGAAGGATAGGAATAGCCGGAATTGAGAAACAGCGCCTCGCTGGTCTCGTTGAACGCCGTGCGCTTACCGCCTCCGTGAACCATTTGTGTCGCGGCGGAGCGCTGGCGCGGATCAAGGAGGGGGTTCTGGGCTTTGGACATAGCAGTTGCCTTCAACAAAAAAACCGGCGCGCAAGGGCGGCCGGTTCGACGGTCTTTAGCTATTTGTTTAAAGTGGCTGCAAGCGACCGGCCAAATCGCCACTGTGGGCGCGATCTAACGGTAATTGCGCTGCCGCGTCAATCGCAGTGGTGGCGCAGGACGTTCGCCTTTGCTAGGGGAGAGCGATCACTTTTGTACCGGATTGATGGGGCACCATGACCGAGCTTTGGCCCAAGGGCGTATTTCCTGCGCGACTGATCGAAAAGCTCCACGATACGGGCGCCATTATCTCGGCGACACCGTTCGACGCCGATCAGGTGCAGCCGGCCAGTCTCGACCTGCGCCTCGGCTCCAAAGCATTTCGCGTCCGCTCGAGCTTTTTGCCCGGCCCCGCCCATTCAGTGGCCGAGCGGATCGAAGCGCTCAAACTTCATGAGATCGACCTTTCCCAGGGCGCCGTGCTGGAGCGCGGCTGCGTCTATCTCGTGCCGCTGCAGGAGAGCCTCAAACTCCCCGCCGATGTCAGCGCCTCGGCCAACCCGAAAAGCTCGACGGGGCGCCTGGACGTCTTCACCCGCGTCATCGGCGATCGCGCCCGCGGCTTTGACCAGATGCCGGCCGGTTACGAAGGCCCGCTCTATCTCGAGGTCAGCCCGCGCACTTTCCCCGTGCTGGTGCGCACGGGCTCGCGCCTTTCCCAGATGCGCTTCCGCTCCGGCGACAGCCGCCTCAATGCAGCAGAGCACCTCGCCCTCCACCAGAGCCAGACCCTGGTCGTCGATGGTCAGCAGCCGGTCGGCGAAGGCGTTGCGCTCTCCATCGATCTGCGCGGCGACGGCCGCAACGGGCTCATCGGTTTCCGCTCCAAGCGCCACACCGCCGTTGTCGATGTCGACAAGAAGGGCGCGCTCGACGTGCTCGATTTCTGGGAGCCCATCTATAACCGCGGCCGGGCCGAGCTGATCCTCGACCCTGACGAATTCTACATTCTCGTCAGCCTCGAGGCGGTGCATGTCCCGCCCACCCATGCGGCCGAAATGGTGCCCTTTGATCCGCTGGTGGGCGAATTCCGCGTCCATTATGCCGGCTTCTTTGACCCGGGCTTTGGCCATTCCGCGGCCGGCGGCACCGGCAGCCGCGCCGTTCTCGAAGTCCGTAGCCGCGAAGTGCCGTTCCTGCTCGGCCACGGCCAGACCATCGGCCGGCTAGTTTACGAAGACCTCGCCGAAGCCCCGGACCGCCTCTACGGCACTGCGCTCGGCTCCAACTACCAGGCCCAGACCCTCAAACTCTCAAAACACTTCAAGCCCTTCGAAGCCTGAGCCACCATTTCTGCGGGGATCATCGTCTGGTCCCCGCAAATCGATTTCAGCAACAAACCCAACAGGTTTTGCCCCCTTCCCGGCAGTGACCCCTGTCCCCCTGCCCGGCTTATTCCTGCTCCTCCACTGCCGGTCTTGGGGATGAAGATATCCCCCGCGCAGACACCTTGACGCCCCGGCAGAATTCGCGCATTGATCCCGGCGATGCGGGTGTAGCTCAATGGTAGAGCAGAAGCTTCCCAAGCTTACGACGAGGGTTCGATTCCCTTCACCCGCTCCAAAAACCCCCAACATGAACAAGCCTTAAAGCGTTGAAAAACAAACGCTTTTCCTTTTGCGACGACAGTCTCTTGACAGTCCGCGCCGTCGTGGTGTTCCTTGTGGGGATACCTACGGGGACACCTGAGTGATGGGCGGCCGAAAAGACAGCACTGACGCGGATCGTTTCCTGCAGCAAAAGCGGGGGATCTGGTACTATCACCGCAAGGTGCCCAAGGCCCTTCGCGACATCGACGATCGCCCCCCGCTGGTGCGCATTTCCCTTGAGACACGGAATATCGGTGAGGCGCGCCCGCGTCGCGATGCCTATGAAGCTGCGGACAATCAGCTCTGGGGTGCAATGCTCGCCGGTGACGACCAGGTGCGGGCACGCCGCTTGTATGAGGCTGCAGTTCGTCGCGCAGAAGCGCTTGGCTTCTCCTATCGGTCGGCCGCGGACGTTGCCGATCTCCCGGTCGACGAATTGCTTGACCGCACAGAGACGCTGGCTAGCGCTGGCCGTACCGTCGCACACCAGGCCGCACTCCTCGGTGGGGAGACGCCCCCTCCCCTGGTGCTGACCGAGGTCTACAAGATCTATGCCGACGAGATTTCGACTGGCGCTTTGCGGACCAAGAGCGATCAGCAGCGGCGTAAATGGATCAATATCAAGAAGCGCGGTGTTGACCGGTTTGTGGAGGTCGTTGGGGATCTCGACATCAATAGAATTTCTCGCGAGGACGCCCTCAAGTTCTGGCGCTTCTGGCAGAAGCGGATCGCCCCGAAAGAGGGCCGCCCGACCCACTCTCCATCGTCCGGAAATCGCGAACTCGGCTCGCTTCGCACCATCTATGGCGAGTACTTTGCCCATATCGGGCAGATGGATCGCATAAATCCCTTTGCAGGCCTTTCCTTTACCGAAAAGGCGAAAAGGAAAAAGGTGCGCCCACCCTTCCCCACCGAATGGATCCGCGACAAGATTCTACAGCCTGGCTCGCTGGACCGTCTCAATGACGAAGCCCGCGCAATAGTGCTCGCAACCATCGAGCTTGGCGCCCGACCGAGCGAGATGTGCAACCTCTTTGCTAGCAACATCAAACTGGACGCGGCCGTACCGCACCTCGCCTTTGAGGAGCGTGACGATCCGGATGACCCGCGGGAACTGAAATCGGCAGCCTCGATCCGCGTGGTGCCGTTGGTGGGTGTGGCGCTGGAGGTGTTTCGCCGCTTCCCCAATGGCTTCCCCCGATATCGCGAGCGGGAAGAGGCGCTGTCGCAATTGGTCAACAAGTACCTGCGCAACAACGGGCTGACCCCAACTCCGTCGCACACGCTTTATGGCCTGCGGCATTCGATGGAAGATCGGATGAAGGATGCCGGCATCGGCGATGATCTTCGACGCATCATCCTGGGGCACAGGATCGACCGGGAGGAATACGGCACTGGTGGCTCTCTGGAATGGCGTCGCGCAGAATTGCAAAAGGTGGCGCTGCTGTTCGACCCTGCAGTGTTTACTGGGCTGCCAGCCGCTCCAGCCTCGCCCTGACGAGCGCCATCGTGGCTTGCTTTTCTCGTAGCGCCTGAAGCTCGCGCTCGAGGCGCTCATAGATCGGCAGATATACAGCTCCCTTGGCACCCGCCATGTGGATGGCGAGCGCCACTTCATCCATGGCGCGCTCGATGCGTTCGATGGTGACGGGCGGAGCTTTTGCTTTCCGACGATCGGTGGGTACGGCCATCGTCACACCCTCATCGGCATGACGACGGCGCGGCGGTCCGCATGGCTGCCACTGGTCAGCGTGATGGGGCCATTTGTCCCTGCAAGTCCAACCTGGACGATGTCGGTGTCGAGCGCATTGATCATCTCGACCATGTATTTGTAGTTGGCACCAATTTCGGTGACCTCGAGCCTGTCGAGCAGCTCGTGCTGACAGACGTCGCTGCCGGTGAAGTTGGGATTTTCGAGATCACGCGTCGTGAGCTCGGTTTCTTCCTCACCGAACACCATCCTCACCGGCTTGCCCTGCTTGGCGAGCGCACCCGTCACGGCGCCGGCGGTCTCGATGCTGCTGGCAAGGCCCTTGGCGTCATAGGAAAGGGTGGGGTCGCGCCTGGGCATGACACGGCGCCAGTCCGGGAAGGTGCCATCGACGAGCTTGGAGATCATTTCCATTCCGCCGCCTGTGACCCGGATGCGGTCCTTGTCCACTTCCATGCCCAGGAACTCTGCCTTGTCAAAGATCTTGGCGATCACGGCCGTCGTCTTGTTGGGGATGATGATCGGCGCCAGCTCCGGCGGCAGATCATCCACTGTCATGTGCCGGGCAAGGCCCTTGTGACCATCGGTCGAGACGAAAACGAGGCTTTGGGCTGCCGAGCTGCTATTGATGTCGCCCATCTGCATGGCGACACCATTGAGGTAATAGCGCGTCTCTTCGTGGCTGACGCTCGCCTGGTGCGCGGCGAGGATCGATCGAAAGACGGCGCCCGGGACGGTGAAACTGACAACGTTGGTGGGCGGAAAGAGGTGCGGGAAGCCATCCGCCGGCAATGTCGGCAGATTGAACTCGGACCGACCGGACTTGACGCGAAGGACGGGCGCATTGCCCTCGACGGGAATGAGCTCAGCTTCGGCGCGATCCTTGATGCGGCCGAGGGCGGCCGTCAGGCGACTGGCGTCGACACAGATCGCCGAAAAGCTGCCAACGCAGGGAACGGTCGTGGTCAGGCGGATATCGAGGTCAGTTGCGATGAGCTCGAGCTTATCCCCATCGGCCACCAGGCGCACGAAGCCAAGAATAGGATTGGGCGTGCGGCCTTCGATCGTCTGGGAGAGCTTGCTCATGGCTTCGGCCAGCTGGCGCGGAGCGATCTTGGTCATCGCAGATCCTCCGGACGCAGGCCGCCCAGGCCATGCCAGTCGGGGCCCAATGCTTGCTCGAGGTGGTGAAGTGCTTCACGCGTCTCGCCTCGTTTGAAGTAGGCAAGAGCGCTTAGAACGCCCTCGTCCGCTGCGGCGGTATAAGATTCATCTTCACCGAACAGGTGGCTTTTGGCGCTGCCAAGCAGGTGATCCCATTCGCCGCTCCGAACACGGCGCTCCACTTCGTTCTTGAGAAGATTGCTGTCGATGAATCTCAGTTCCGCGGCACCGATTGGGCGGGTGGCTGACGTGTTCATGCTGCCCTCCTGAAGCCGGCGCGATGGGCGTCGCGGGTCATGGTGACGAGCGCGTCCAGGAATTCCTGCTCGACGTCGTCGCGCTTGCGGAACTTGATCGGCTTGCCAGAAAGGCAGGCCGCGCTCGGCACCCATTCGGGCCCTTTGCCACGAACAGCATCACGATATTCGGTTGCCAGCGCTCTAGCGTCGGCGACGTCGACGGCCTGGCAGATTGCCGCCGAAGGGGGGGAAAGCTCAAAAAGAGGATAAATGGCCTGATCGAGGATCCGGCGCTCGACCGCGCGGATGTCGAAGCCGCCGCCATAGCCCGGGGCGCCCAGCAGGGCGAGGTCCTTGAGGGGCGTTGGCCAATCGCGCGTGAACGCTTCGGGCGCATCGTGCAGCAGCCCATAGATCCGCGTGGCCGGATCTGGCATGTCCTCGGCGAATACCATCTCGTCGTGGAGTACGCGTCGTGACCTCGCTCGCCATCCCCGATCGCACCTTTGGGCGGCTAGAATGGCACCAAGGATTCTGGCAGCTGCGCGGGCTGCCGCCGCATGTGTCGCTCAAATTCAAATCCATGTTCGCCAAGGTGGCCAAGACCCGGGCTGGCGAGTTCGATCTCAAGGACACCTCGACGACAGCCACGGACCTGCTCTGGTTCATGCAACGCTTCCCCATGGCCATGGGCGAGGACGCTCGCAAGCGGCTGGAGCGCAGCTATGAGCATGGGCTCAATCAAGCCGCCGAAGCGCATCGGATCATGGCGGACGATTGGGTGCCGTCGCCCGTGGCGGCGTTCAAGCCGGACAGGTCGCCCTATCCCTTCCAGGCGCAGAATGGCGCCCTGGCGGCTCGGCTGGGCCGATTGCTGATCATGGATGATGTCGGCCTCGGAAAGACCATTTCCAGCCTTGCTGCCATTGCCGAAAGTGGGCACCTGCCGGCCGCCATCGTCGTCCAGGCGCACCTGACCGAGCAGTGGGTCGACGAATACATCACACCTTTCACCACCATGACGGCCCATATCATCACGGGCACCAAGCCCTATGAGTTGCCCAAGGCTGACCTCTACATCTTCAAATATTCAAACATCGTCGGCTGGGTCGACATTGCGGCTGCGGATGTCTTCAAGGCTGTCGTTTTTGACGAGGTGCAGGAGCTGCGCCACGGAACGGAAACGTCCAAAGGCAGGGCGGCCAAGGTCTTCTCCCAGCATGCGCGCATGCGCATCGGCCTGACGGCTACCCCGATCTACAATTATGGCGCTGAGATCTACAATGTCGTCCAGGCGATAGAGCCGGGCGCACTGGGCACCTTTGGCGAGTTCTGCCTTGAATGGTGCTCGGGCTTTGGTCCCAATGCCACCGTCATGGACCCAAGCGCACTTGGTGCATACCTGCGCGACGAGCATCTCGCCGTTCGCCGCACAGAGGGCGATGTCGGCAAGCAGATGCCGCCTGTCAACGTCATCATGCATGACATGGACTTTGACCACAAAGCCTCGGAAAGCTTCGAAGAAGAGACCAAGCGACTGGCGCTGAAAGTGCTGCACGGCAGTTTCATGGAATCCGGTCAGGCGGCGCGCGAGCTCGATATCTGGATGCGTCAGATTACTGGGATCGCCAAGGCCAAGGGTGTCGCGGCGCTCGTGCGCATGCTCGTGGCATCGGGCGAGAAGGTGTTGCTCGCCGGGTGGCATCGCGAGGTTTATTCTATCTGGCTCGACGAGCTCCGCGACCTGTTTCCGGTGATGTATACAGGCACCGAAACGGGCAAGGGCAAGCTCAAGGCCAAGCGGGCCTTCATGGACGGCACGTCCAAGGTCATGATCATCTCGCTGCGCTCCGGCGCGGGCCTTGATGGCTTGCAGCACTCCTGCCGCACCGTGGTCTTTGGCGAGCTCGACTGGTCGCCGCAGGTCCATAAGCAGGTGATCGGCCGCCTCCGCCGTCCTGGCCAGCAAGGGCAGGTCGATGCGATCTATGCCACCACCAATGGCGGATCGGACCCGGTGATCATCGAGATGCTGGGACTTAAGTCCAGTCAGAGCCAGGGCATTACCGATCCATTCTCCGGCACGGTTCAGCAGCACAGCGACGACGGCCGCATCAAGCGCCTGGCGCAGGCTTATCTCGACCAGATTGATGGGGAGGCAGCTCGGCCGTGACCGACCAGACTAACCTTCCGCCGCACAATATCGAACTTGAGCAGGCCCTGCTCGGTGCGGTGCTGACCAATAATGACGCCTTCTGGCGGGTCTCGGATTTCCTTGATCCGGGGCACTTCTTCGAGCCTATCCATGGCCAGATCTTTGAAATCATGGCCTCGCTCATTCGCGTCGGCAAATCGGCAACGCCAGCGACGCTGAAAACCTTCCTGCCCGAAAAGCTGACGCCGGACATGGGCATGTCGCACTATCTGGCGCTGCTGGCGCGCGAGGCGGTGAGCGTTATCAATGCCATCGACTTCGGCGGGCATATTCGCGTCTTGGCGGTGCGGCGACGGCTTTGCGATGTCGCTGCGCTTACCCAGGACCTGGCGCGCAACGCGTCCAGCGACCAGACCGCCTCGATGCTGATCGAAACCGTGGAAAAGGAGCTGTTTGCCCTCGCCGAGCGCAATGGCGGCGCCGGAGGCGTCCAGCCGTTCAGCGTGGCGCTGTTAAAAGCCGTCGACATGGCGGGAAAAGCCTATCAGCGCGACGGGCACCTGTCGGGCACGGCAACAGGCCTGCGCGACCTCGACAAAGTCATGGGCGGGCTGCAGCGCAGTGACCTCATCATCCTTGCCGGTCGTCCTGCCATGGGCAAGACTTCGCTGGCGACCAACATTGCCTACAAGATCGCCGACGCCTTCTCAGCTCAGCTCACCGCCGACGGCAAGGAAGAAACAATCAACGGTGGCCGGGTGCTGTTCTTCAGCCTCGAAATGAGCGGCGAGCAGCTGGCGACACGCATTCTCTCCGAACAGGCCGAGGTTGCCTCCTCCGATATTCGGCGCGGTGCCATCCACGAGAACCAGTTCCAGCGTATTGTCGATGTCAGCCAGCGGCTCAATCGCCTGCCGCTCTATATCGACGACACGGGCGGTATGAACATTGCCCAGCTGTGCGCCCGGGCGCGCCGCCAGAAGCGCCAGACCGGCATCGACCTCATCGTCGTCGATTATCTGCAGCTGCTGAGCGGGTCAGGCGGCAAGGCGCGCGAAGGGCGCGTCCAGGAGCTAACGGAGATCACGACGTCGCTCAAGGCGCTCGCCAAGGAACTGGACGTGCCCGTGGTGGCGCTGAGCCAGCTGAGCCGGCAGGTCGAGAGCCGCGACGACAAACGCCCCCAGCTGGCCGATTTGCGCGAAAGCGGCTCGATCGAGCAGGACGCCGATGTCGTGCTCTTTGTCTATCGCGAGGAATATTACCTGAGGGCGCGTGAGCCCAAGGAAGGCACCGCCCAGCATATCGACTGGGCGAGCCAGATGGAGCAGGCCAGGGGCCGCGCCGATGTCATTATCGGCAAGCAGCGCCACGGCCCTACGGGCGCGGTAACCCTCGCCTTTGACGCCTGGCTCACCCGATTTTCCGATCTTTCCAACCCCGTTTCAGAGGAACCCATCTCATGAGCGAGCGGCCCTTCATGCAGCTCTATGTGTCCGACTTTGTCGGCGACACGCTGCACCTCTCCACCGAGCAGATTGGCGCCTACATGCTGCTGCTGATGGCCATGTGGAACGCCGGTGGCAAGCTGCCCGATGACGACGCAAAGCTGGCGCGCGTGGTGCGTCTTAGCGTCAAAAAATGGCGTTCAATTGCACCCGATCTGATGGTCTTTCTGGAAAAAAGAGAGGGTGAAATCTGGCATAATCGCCTGACAAAAGAGCTCCAAAAAAGCGCGGCTAAAAGTGAAAGGAGAGCTGCTTCTGGAAAGCAGGGCGGAAGCGCTAAGGCCTTGAAAAACCAAGAGGCAGGCCTAGCAAATGCCAGCGTTTTGCTAAAGCATTCTCCAGATACTATAAAAAAAGAAAAAGAAAAAAGTTCACATATTCAAAGCAAACCGGTGGCAAACCCCACCCAGCTGGAGGACCGTATCCGGGTCCACAAGGACGATCCCATCTTTGCCGAAATCGCCGCCATGCGCGGCGTCCCCATCCAGTCGATGCAGGTCAGCGAACGGGATGGCTTCTGGCCGTTCCCGATCACCGAGGTGGGGCTGGCGCGGCAACGGCTCGAGGCAAGGGCTGGCCCTGAAATGCTGAGGGCAGCGAATGATTTGGGCACTGGTCTGGAGAGAATGAATTGAGCCTGGTTCGGGAAAAGCGCGACATCGAATGGCTGGTCAACTGGGCGCTCGAAAAGCAGGGCGTGCTGCGCGGTGCCGGCGGCGGCGAGGCTGGCGGCGGCGGTCCGGCGTGGATGACGCTGGGCACGGTGATTTCGGGTGGTGGCGGCGGCAGCGACGGGCGCTGGATGCACGACGATGCCATGGTGATCGGCCAGGAATTGCTGGCGATGGCAGGCGATGAGCGGCTCACCGGGCTGATGGCGCTGGTCAAGCGTTACGGCATGACCGGGACACGGCCGGACTGGGGCGCGGAAGGCTGCGGGCGGTATGTTCTGGTGCGCAAGCGGGGCGGCAAGGCGACCCGGCGCTACGCCGATCAACGGCAAGCGCGCGGCCTGATGGGCTTTGAGTTTGCGTTCGAAGGCTCGACGATGGAGGAGATCGAGCATCACATGATCCAATATGCGGGGTGGTGGGAGGCGCTTGGCGCGCTGCGCGACAGAATCAACCCGCTGATGCGGGCGTATGAGGCCACGGGACCGCGGGCGCCCGAAGCGCCCTGGGACGCTCCGGAACGCGTGTTGCACGAGGTTTCCAACAGTGTCGTGGGGGTGCGATAGAAAGCCTATTGCCTTTGAGGAAAGAATTTGACACATATCGGGACAGATGATTAGGAATCACGACACGCCTCGGCCTCACCGCCGGGGCGTTTTCGTTTGGCGCGCTGAGACGCTGGCGAAACAACCAACTGCAAATTTGCAGGAAGTGCCGTGGGCCTGAGCTTCTGACCTCCTCACATGAAAGGGACTGCCCATGCACATTCGTGCTTTTCTGGGTGCGGCTCTGCTCGGTCTGGTCATGCTGGCGTCCGCGCCGGTTATGGCCATGACGGTGGATGAGCCGCCCGAAATCTGTGTCCTCGACTTTGCCCAGCCTACCCTCGACCTGGTCCAGCCTGTCGCCCCGATCTGCGACAATGTCGATATCGCCGATCCTGGCGATGCGCCGCGCCGTGGTGCGGGATGCGCGCTCGGATGTGATCGAGGCGGCAGAGCGGGCGAGCGCGCTGGCGCTCGACTTCATGCACAACTCCGGCTGGCTGGCCGGTGCTGCCGACCAGGTGGTCAGTGACACCAACGGAATCGAGCTCTCGCTCAATGCCCGTCCGGATCTCGCTGCGCTTGGGTATAGTGCCGAAGAGCAGGCGGCCTGGGCGCGCCTGGTGCAGGCAGCATGGCGGCGCTGGAGCTGGAACGCCCACGAGTGTGATCTGGCGGGGCGTTCCACCATCCCGGAAATGCTCGATGCGGTGATCCGGGCCTATCTGGCCTATGGCGAAGCCTTTGGGGTGCTGGACTTTGTGCCGCAGCGCAGCCGGGCGCGGCATGGTTTGTCGACCGGAACAAAAGTGTCGCTGGTCGCCCCACACCGCCTGCCGCGCGTGAGCCGGGAGTTTGAAGGGCTCGACCAGGGCATTTTTCAGGATGCCTGGGGCCGGGCGCTGGCCTATCGCTTCCGTCGCCGGGAAACCGGCATCGATGTCGATCGCGACATTGCGGCCCGCGATGTCATTCACGTCATGGACCGGGGCGAAAACTCCGGCTCGGTGCGCGGCATCTCGGTGATGGCGCCGGTGCTCAAGGTCATTGCCCAGTCCGACCAGCTCGCCGATGCAACGCTGTCGACGGCGCTGATGCAGACCATTTTCGCCGCGACGATCAAAAGTCCGGAGGCCAGCGAGGACGCTTTTCAGGCGATTCAAACCCTGGCCGATGACATGGGGACGTTCGATGGGGCAAAGGATGTTGCCCAGGACCTGCTCGACATCTGGGGGATGCGGATCGAGGCGCTGAAAGAAAAGGGCATCTCGATGTCTGATCCTGCCCGGATCAATCATCTGGGGCCGGGCGAAGAACTGCAGCTGCACACGGCAGCAACGCCGGGGTCACAATATCTGCCGTTCTCGAAGAATTTGCAGCGGGAGATGGCGCGACGCCTCGGGATTACGGCCTCGAGCTTCACCATGGACTTTTCCGACGCGTCCTATGCCTCGGTGCGCATGGAGGGGGCGACCATCTGGCCAATCGCTGTCCGCCGGCGCGAGCGAATCGCGGCGCCGTTCGCGCAGGCCGTTTATGAGCATTGGCTCGAGGAAGCCATTGCCGAGGGCCGGATCCCGCTGCGCGGCGGGCTTGCTGCCTTTACAGCGCATCGGGACCGCATCTGCTGGGCGGAATGGCGCGGCCCCGAACAGCCCAGTGCCGATCCCTACAAGGATGCCATGGCCAATAAGGTCAATCTTGAGACCGGCGCCACCTCGTTGCAGCGCATCTATGCGGCCAAGGGACAGGACTGGGAGGAAGAAATCGATCAGGTCGGCAAGGAAATCAGCCGCCTCAATGCCATCGGCATGGCCGTGCCCCATGGCCGCTCGCGCGGGGGCGATGGCGCAGGTCCGCTCGGCGCGGCCGCAGACGGCCAGCGCCAGCCAGAGGAGAGCTGATCATGGCAGAAGAGGACTTCCACCTCGACGTTCCTAGTCCAGAGGACACACCTCCGGGTGATACCGGTCCGATCGACACCCCTCCGGTGGTTGTTGATCCGCTGGCGGTCGACTGGTGTGCCCGGGCGGTCTTGCTCCGAAAAGTCGAAGAAGCGCTGCTGATGGGTGAGATGATCACCGAGGCGCGGTTCGGCACGGACATGAACCGCTTTGCCGCTGCCGGCCTCGAAACCGTGCAGAGAGAGCTGGAAAAGGCGATCCGTCAGTGCCGGATCAGCCGGGGCGAACGGCCGAAACGGACGCGCTTTGCGATGTCGGGCCGGATGACGCGCCCCTACTAAAGGATTTTACCATGGCTGCCATACTCGATGACGGAAAGCTTCGGCTTTCCGGCTATGTGGGTGACTATTACTATGACGATGGCTTCACCGCATCCGACGTCGTGATGGCGCTCGCCCAGCTCGACGATGATGCCGCGCTCGATGTGCACATCAATTCCGGGGGCGGCATTGCCACGGAAGGGGCCGCGATCCACGCGCTGCTCACCGCCCGCACGGGAACGACCAATGTGATCGTCGAGGGTGTTGCCGCTTCGGCCGCCTCGCTGATCGCCATGGCGGGCAAGACGGTGACGATGTCGGCCGGCGCGGTGATGATGATCCACGATCCTTCCGGCATCACCTGGGGCACCTCGGCCGAACACGCCAAGACGATGGCCGCCCTCGATACCCTCGCGACCGCCTATTCGCGCGTCTATGCCGCCAAGTCGGGCAAGACCGCCGAAGATTGTAGGGCGATCATGAAGGCTGAACGCTGGATGACGCCGGAAGAGGCGGTCAGCGAAGGCTTTGCCGACGCAACGACCGAAACAGTGTCCGAGCCGGTCGCGGCCTTTGACTATCGCACCTATGCCCGCGCGCCTCAGGCCCTGACGGCCCTGGCCACGCAGAAGAACTGGTCGGCTCCGACCATGAAAGCGGCTCCCGCCGCGTCACCACGTCCAGCACCGGAGAACACCATGTCGGACAAGACCGACGGCGGGTCCAAGCCCGTCGACGCAAAGCAGATCACGGCAGACGCCAAGACGAGGATCAAGGCGATCATGACCTCGGCGGAAGCCGCGGGTCGGGAAGAACAGGCCGAATACCTGGCCTATGACACCGAAATGAGCGCCGCGGATGCCGTCGCTATCCTGGCAAAAGCGCCAAAGCCAACCGCCGCTGCCGATCCTGATCCTTCGCCGGGTCCAGGGCCGGTCGACGACAGCGCCACGCTCGAAGCCCGCCGCCTCAATGGCGAAGGGCTCAATGGCAAGCCGGCGACCGCGCAGAGGTCGGCACCCACCCTGATGGTGGACAATATGCGCAAGCTGCTCGGAAAGGGGGCTGCATAAAATGGCCAATCCAATTGTTGAAGGCCGCTACGCCAGCGATTGGCTGAAGCGAGAAGCGGACAGCCACTTTTCGCGCGAAGAGGCGATCATCGCCTCCGGCGCCGGGATCGTCCAGACCGGCACTGTGGTCGGCAAGATCACAGCCTCGGGCAAGTACAAGCCGGTGACGGTGGCCGCCAGTGACGGCAGCCAGACCGCCGCCGGCATTGTCCTCAACCCGGTCGATGCCACATCGGCAGACCAGAACACCGTCATCATCGTCCGCGATGCCATCGTTGTGCACCAGGGCCTCAAATATGGCGCTGACATTGACACGACCAATGAGCGGACCGCCATCACCACTGCTCTCGGCGCGCTCAATCCGCCGATCATCGTGCGCGAAGGAGCGTAAGGGATGCCGACCATTCTTGATATCTTCGGCAATGTTGCCTTCAGCGCGACCTCGCTGACCCAGGCCATCAATATCGTACCCAACGATTATGGCCGCATCCGCGAGCTGGGACTGTTTGCCAGTGAGCCACTGACCACCACGACGGTCGCCGTACAATATGCCAATGGCACGCTGAACCTCTTGCCGACGCGCGAACGCGGTGCGCCGCCAAGCCAGGGCATGCCGGAAAAGCGCGGCGTGCGCAGCTTCCGCACCTTCCACATTCCGCACGACGATTATGTCAACGCCGATGATGTCCAGAACATTGTCGCCCGCGTGGCCGATGATGGGGTGCTGGACAGCGTGGCGGCCCTGGTCAATCGCAAGCAGATCGTCATGCGCCGCAAGCATGCCATCACCCTTGAGCATATGCGCATGGGGGCGTTGCGCGGCGAGATTCTCGACAGCGATGGCAGTTCGCTGCTCAATCTCTTCACCGAGTTCGGTGTCAGCCAGAAGAGCGTCGACTTCGTGCTTGGAACCACCGGCACCGATGTGAAGGCCAAGGCGCGCGAGGTCGTCTCCTATATGGAGGATAATCTCGAGGGCGAAACGATGTCGGGCATTCACGTGCTCGCCTCGCCCGAGTGGTATGAGAAGTTCATCGGCCACGGCAAGGTCGAGGAAATCTACAAATACTATGACGGCCAGAACAATCCGCTGCGCCAGGATGTGCGCCGCGGCTTCCCCTTCCATGGCCTCACCATCGAGGAATATCGCGGCTCGGCGCAGTACCTGCAGGAAAACGGGACCTATGCTTCGCGCCGGTTCATTCCTTCCGGGGAAGCGATTGCCTTCCCGATCGGCACGCAGGACGTGTTCCAGACCTATTGGGCGCCGGCGGACTTCATCGACACGGTGAACACGCTGGGCGAGGAAATCTACGTCCGCACCGCGGTCGACCCCGAGTTCCAGCGCTGGGTCAAGGTCCACAGCCAGTCCAACCCGCTGCCGATGGTCAAGCGCCCCAAGCTTCTGGTGAAGCTGACCTCGAGCAATTAGGAGGCCATCATGCTGGTCAGGAACAAGGAAACCGGCGCAGTCGAGACGCTGCGCCATGGGCCGGCGACGGACGCCGTCGCGGCCGGAACGCATGCGTTCGTCAATCTCGACGAGACGGGCGAGAGCGACGACGCCGGCGCGGGTGACGACAAAAAGCCCAAGCCGGCTAAAACGGCCGGGAAATCCTGAGATGCCGATCGCGTCTCGCATGCAGGATGTGCGCGAGCGCGTTGTCTCCGGTGTCGATCGGTTCTTTGCCGAAACGGTCCGGCTTTCGCCCATGGCGGATGGCCGGACCGACCCCAGCCGAACGCAGATCGCGTTCGAGGCGATCCTGCGGGTCGGTGGGGGCGGCGAAACCAATGCCGCCGGTGGGCAGGGACAGAGCTGGCGCACCCAGATCGCGGCCGGACGGGCTGAGCTGCATATCAATCGGGCCAGCTATATCGGCCCGGTCATCAAAACGGGCGACAAGATCCGCGCTGTGGCGCGGCGCGGAGATCCCCTGTTCGTCGTCCTGCGGGTCGACGATCGCGGCGAGACCCGCCTTGTGCTCGAGCTGGGAGAAGTCTGATGAGCCTCTGTCGGATTGCCCTGCGCATCGCGGCGGTCGAAGCGATCAAAGGCAATACACTGGTCGGTGACCGCGTGCTCGATAGCCCCAATGGCGCCCTCGATGTCCAGGCTGACGGCAGCCTGCGCACGGATGAGGAAAAGCCCTTTGTCAGCGTCTTTACCGACCAGGCCAAGGCCGAGGATGTGTCAGGCCGGGGGCTGGTCGAAAACGGGCTGTGCGACCTGGTCATCGAAATTGGCATGTCCGGGGCAATGACCGAGCAGGAGCAGGAGACAGACGAAACGGTCCTCGTCGGCATTTCGGTGCCCTCGACGGATCGAACCATCGAGTTCTTTCTCGATGTCATCCAGCGGCAGGTTTTCGATGCCCTGTCCGACCCGGACAATGCGTGGGCCGAGATTTATCGGGGCCTTCACTACCGGCTGGCCAAAATTGAATATCTCAGCGCCCGAACCTCGGACGATGGCAGCAAGATTGCGGGCCGACAGGTTCGGCTGACAGTGGACTTGGCCGATGATCCGGTGCGGGGAGAAGTGATGGACGCGGATGCGCCCTTGCTCCAGTTCCTCGACAAGCTCGAGGAAATGACCGACCCGACCTACCAGACACAGGCGGCCTTGATGCGGTCTCTACTGACCGGCGAGAATGAAGAATGGAAATCCCTGCAGCGGCGCCACGGGCTGACCCTGGCAGAAATGCGGGCGCTCGAATTGGGCGATGATCCCGACATCGGGCCTCTGGCCGAAGTTGATTTTGACATCGATGGCCGGCCTATCGTGACGGTGGAGTAAGCTCCGATGCTGGATTTGATCGTTGGCATGAAAGCCGACCTCGAGATGCTCAAAACGGCTTTCGGAAATTCTCTCAAGATCGGTCCGGTGGCCCAGATCGACGCCGAAAAGGGCTACCGCCTGCGGCTCGGGGGAAAGGATGACGAGCCGTTCCTGTCGCCCTGGTATCCTCACCCGGAGACCGGCAAGACCAGCGTGCCGCTCAAGCTCAAGCAGATCGTCGGGGTGGTGAACCCGGCTGGGGACCCGCGGCAGGGATTGGTGTTCCGCGCGGGCTACTCTGACGACAATCCCTCGCCCAACACGGATATGAACGCCAATGTCTTTGACGATGCGGGTGTCCGCATCGAGATCAAGGATGGCGTATTGCACATTACCGCCGCGCAGCACGTCGTGGTGAACGCGCCAAAGGTGTCACTGGGCGGGGAAGGCGGGAAACCCGTAGCCCGTATCGGGGACATGGTTTTGGTCGGAGCCGGCTCATCGGCCGGCCCGTGGCCCATCGTTGAAGGCTCGTCGGTCGTTTCGGCCGTCGACTAGGAGAGAAACATGGAAAAGCAGACCTATGAAGTCGCCCAGGATGTTTCCTGGGTGAATGGCCAGCCCGTGCCCAAAAACCGGCGCGTCGAACTCACCCAGAGTGAGGCGCTCTACGATCTTGGCCTCGGCCGCATCACGCTGGCAAAACCCGCCACTGCCAAGGTCAAGGACGAGGCGTGATGGTGGACCTCGACCGCTACACCGGGGAGGTCATCGACAACTATGCCTCTGCCCGGCAGTCGGTCGAGATCATCTTCACCACCCGCATCGGGGAGCTCGTGATGCTGCGCCAGTTCGGTGGCGGCCTCGTCGAACTGCTCGGGCGGCTGATGGTGCCGCGCCTGTTTACGGCATTTCGACTGTTGATGGCGGCCAGCATCGACCTTTGGGAGCCGCGCTTTCGGGTACGGCGCATTGAGCTCAGCGGCACGGTTGACGAGGTGCGCCTCGGGCACGCCGGATTCGCTATCGAGGTCGACTGGCGACCGCGCGCCCATCTGGGTGATCCCACCGTAGAAGGGGTCAGGACGTTTGGCCTCAGGTTTGTGGATGGAACGGCAAGGACGGTTGAACCATGAGTTTTCGATTTACCGCTCCGGATTTGCTCAACCTCGGCCCGCCGCCTGGGCTAGCCGGCGAGGATTTTGACGTTCTGCTCGAGCGGGCGCGCACCCGGCTGGTCGGCGAGTTGCAGGCCGGGGGTGTCGTTTTCGAGGTCGCACGGCTCGACGCCAACCCGGTGATGCGGGTCAGCCGGCACCGGCTTTGTCGATCGGCCGCCAGTGAGCGTGAATAGCGCGGGCGGTTCCGGCGCGCAGATCCTCGCTGACATCGCCCAGTATCGCCTGGTGCGCAATGAGCAGTCGGTGCGGCCGCTGGCTGCGCGGGTGATTGTCGCAGCGGCCCAGTCCAAGATCTACACGGCCACGGCCACACTTTATGTCGGGGCATCCGGGGACCGTGAGGCGATCCGCCTGGCCGCGCTCGCCAATCTGCAGCGCTACCAGGAAAGCCGCCGCCGCATCGGCCGCCGCGTGCCGAAATCTGGCCTTGAGGCCGCGCTGGCGCTGGTCTCTCCCGAAGGCATTCCCGTCATTCCGGACGTGAATGTTGTCGAGCCCGACCTCGTGCCGTCGCATATGCAAATTCCAGTTCCGGGAGCGGTGACGCTGACGGTTGAGGTGCGCTGATGAGCAATTGGTGGGATGAGGTCTATCAGGAGCAGTGGACCGTCTCGCTCCTGCCGCCCTCGAACAGCACACCGTGGGAACTCGCGGTCGAGGCGGTTGACGCCGATCTCGTCGCCCGAGACCCGGTCGGGCTCATTGCAGCGGCCCGATCGGTTGCGGAGGTTCCGGCGCCTTGGCTGCCCTATCTGGCGGCCGAGCGTAGCGTCGACGAATTCACCAGCGCCTGGCCGATCGAGCGCCAGCGGGCGGTGACAGCGGCCAGCTTTGGCATGCACCAGGTCAAGGGCACGCGCCCGGCGCTCGTACGGGCCTTGGCCCCGCTGGGCTTCGATGTGTCGGTGATCGAGTGGTTTGAAGCCGAGGGCCGCGACCCCAACACGTTTCGCCTGCGGGTCGATATCGGCGAGGTAGAGCCTTGGGAACAGGGTGACCACGACATTCTGGTGCGCGTGGCCAATCAGGCCAAGAACGCGCACACCAAGCTTGAAACCGTGTCGGCAGCCAGACGGCTTGTACCGGCACGGCTCTATATTGGCGGCGCGCTCCGCATGCGCTGGAAGATCCGCATCGAGGATCGTCCGCCCGTTCTGGCGCCCATCAAGGGCCTTATTTTCATCGGCGGGTCCGTCCGCATCCGTCACCGCCTGCGGATTAGCGCTCGGCCCTGAGGAGAGTTTTCATGACATCGTTCCATGCTATTCCGACACTTGCCGGCCAGGCGGCGATTGCTGCGGCCATTGCCGACGAGGCGCCGATCAAGCTCACCACGCTGGTGGTGGGCGATGGCAACGGCAATCCGACAACGCCGCTGGAAACCCAGACGGGTCTGGTTCATCTGAGTGGCGCGTTTCCGCTGCAAAGCGTTGAGGCGGAAGACGGCCAGATCGTCGCCACGGGCATCATCGACGAGGAAGATGGCGGCTGGACGATCCGCGAGGCGGGCCTGCTTGATGAGAACGGCATTCTGCTGTTCGTGGCATCCGTGCCTCCGACCTACAAGGCCACACCATCCGAGGGCGTCATCGCCGCGCTTGAGTTGTCACTGGTCCTGGTCATTTCCGACACGGCGCAGGTGACGGTGGTCAGCTCGGGCTCGTCCTATGCCACCGTCAATTATGTAAACGACACCGTAGACGGGCACCGGACCCATTTCGGCACCCCGATCCGCCCCTATTTCGTGGCCGTGGACAGCGTGGCCGTAACCGCGCCGCCGGATACCCCGGCGACTGGCGCGACCTATCTGGTGCCGACCACGGCAACGGGTGCATGGGCGGCTCATGCCGGCAAGATCGCCCAGTTCCGCGAGGGCGGCTGGACTTATACCAGCGTGCCCATTGGCCACATCGTGTGTGACGGTTCGACCGGCCTGATGTGGCGGCGCACCGGCTCGGGCTGGCGGCAATATCTGGCAAGCATCCCGGAGCACATCGCTGGCACCTCGACCACACTGGCCGCGCACCCGGCCGGGGTCGCGGCCATGATCGGCGCTGCGCTTTCGGGCTTCGATCCTGGCGTCCCTTCGGGGTACGGCATTGGGTCGATCGTAATGGCCCGAATTAAACAAAGCCCGATGGGGCCTGGAAGCGCGGTGCCACTGGCCGCAGCACCGCTAGAGACGGTTTCCGGCACAGTTTTGGAACTGATCGCTTTTACTACCCAGATGTATACGGGCAATCAGAGCATCGCTGATGTCGGTCCGATTATCGGTGTTGGCACCTGGCAAAATATGGGCGCCGCCGTAAGTGCCGGCTCTATTTGGTCAAGCGTAACACTCTGGCGCCGCGTCTCCTGACCTTGAGGATTTGAGCAATGACAGAAGTAGCGCGCGCCGAAGCATTCGCCAAGCAGGCCGACCGCAGCCGTGAGATCGCCGAAGGGCTGGTGCGCCAGGGGCAGGGCTTTCTCAACAAGACGCGAGCGGCGCAGGAGCTTGTGTCTGAGTACCTTCGCAAGCATGGCGTCCAACACCAGTGGGACGACACCAAGCTGTCCATTCTCTCGCCCGATGGCACCTATGGCGAGAGCGTGGATCTGCGCGGGTTGACCGGCGATGTTGGTCCGGCACCAGTAATTGAAACCGGCACCATCGCGACGAGCGATCCGGGCAGCGAGGCCGAGGCCAGCATCACCGGCGAGGATGGGCACTATCTTCTCCATCTGGTCCTGCCTCGCGGCGAGGAAGGGCCTGTCGGCCCGCCGGACGGCAACACCCTGCTCAATGGCGAGGCTGGGCCAGCGTCAGGGCTAGGCAAGGTCGGCGACTTTTACCTGAACACGTCGAACTGGGACATTTATGGCCCCAAAACGGCTGGTGGTTGGGGCGAGCCGGCATCGCTCTCGGCGAACATCGATTTCGAGGAACTGGAGGAAACCCTTACCGGGAAACTGGACAAGGCTGGCGGCACCATGACCGGGCCGCTGGTGCTGGCGGGCGATCCTGAAGAGGATGATGAGGCGGCTCCCAAGGGATATGTCGACGCGCAGACGGCAGGCTTTGCAAAGGCCGAGGTCGGCAGCGTTGTCTACGCAGCCGATCCGCCCGCTGCGGGCTATCTGCCTGCCGATGGAGCAGCCTATCTGCGGATGGATTATCCAGAGCTGGCGGCATGTTTCCCCGATCCAGTGTTGCCTGCTGTGGCGACCACCATTCTGACCGCCGCCGACCCAATCGTCGGTATGGGCACGAACGGCGCAGGCACATGGATCTTTGTGACCAAGAACGCGACGACCCACGTTCACACTATCCATCGATCAACGGACGATGGCCTGACGTTCGCATCCACCCCAGCGGTGAGCAATTTGACTGGGGTCAACATCACCTGCAAGTCCATCGCTGCCGAGGGTGACGACTGGATTATTGGCTTCTTGAATGCCGGTGTTTCGCCCAATGTTGTGACGTTCATTCGTTCATCAAACAACGGCGCAAGCTGGTCTTTCTCGACCTTGTCGACGGCTGTCGCAACAGCGTTGCATGTTTTGGCGGCCAATGATGGTGTCTTTTACGCGGGTGTCCAAGGCACGGAATATTTGTTGAAGTCGGAAGACGGCGGCGCGAGTTGGACGCCGATCTTTGTTTCTGCCTCCATGGTCCAAGTCAATCTGATCGACTTCCATGGCGGTGGCATGCTTGTGCGAGGAGGGAACTCCAGCGTGTCGTGGTATCTTCAACCTGATCCGGATAGCGCATTTGGCCTTGCGCCGGGCGGAATGAGTGGATCCGGTGTTGGGGGTTTTCTGCAAAACGGGGACATCCTGCATACGAACTATGAGGCCGGGCTGGGGATTACGAATTTTGTCCTCATTAAGAGCGGACAAAAGCGGATCCTGAACAGGCACAGTTTGAGTATAAACCGTCTTTACAGGTTCGGAGCTGCGTCGATACTTGGGGTGAGTTCTTCGACGTATGGGGCGAGTAACGACACCGCCTCCAGTTGGGAAATGAGGGGCGGAAGCAAAAGTTTTTCCAATCACGGGTTCGGTGGGGGAACTTTGCTTATTGGGAACAGTGACAGGTCCGTTGAGCGGATTGTGCTAGACCCCGAAGTCTTCAAAGTGCCCGATATCCCGTATCAGGGCCCGCTCAAAGCCTACATCTATGCAGGAGAAGCGGCATGACCGTGTTTCACCTGATCGACGCGTTCGGCAATTCCCTTGGGGAGCACGAGCACACGCCCGGCGCTCCTTTGCCGCAACGCTATGTGACCGTGGCACCGCCGAACTTGGACGAGGGCGAATTCGCGGTCTGGGATGGGCAGTGGGTGGCTCGGGCCGAGAAGGCGGGGCCTCCTGCTTTCGAACCAGCCCTCGACCTCTCTCCGCTCCCGCGCTGGCGCTTCAAGGCCATGCTTCGGCTGACGGGCCACGAGGCGGACATCCAAGCTTGGCTTGCCAGTCTCAACGATCCGGACAGCCCGAACCACGACCCTGCCACATGGGCCTTGGCGTCGGCGATCCTTGAGGACAGCGATGAATACCGTTTCGATCACCCGTTGACCCAGACATTGCGCCAGATCGCCGGGGTGACACCCGAGCAGTTGGAGGCTTTGTGGGACAATGCTCACAGTCTTTGAGAATGACGGATGCACCGGAGTGCCCGACGTCATCGCTGGCATCTCCATCCGCCACTGCTGCGACAAGCATGACCCGGCGCTGTTCGTTAGCTTCGATATGGGTGTGTTTGACAAGGCCAATGTGGCCTTCGCTCATTGCCTCTGGGATGCGGGGCTGTGGTGGTTTGCCCTGCCAGCGCTCTTCGCCGTCTCGACGGTGGAGCTGCTGCTCTACTGGTTGGGGCCGAAGGGGAAAATGGGGAAAATGAAACGCTGACCGATTGACGGGTCAAGGCCCAATTTCCTCCCCCGGAGCCACGTGCGTCTCAACGGTATGTGCGAATGATGTCTAAGTCATAAAGAACGCAAAGCGGGATGCAGTCCCCGCGTACCATTGCCGGGACTGCGAAGCTGGCCGGGGCAAGCCTGCAACAGAACTATAGCGCTTTCCGCGGGTGATGGGTTTCACAATCTTGCACAGATCAGCAGGTTGCAGTGGCGTGGAATAGCTTCAAGGGTTGCCGATTTTGTTCCCCATGTGGGCTCTTCAGAGCTTGTCGATGATCTTTCACGTTTATTCCTGAACGGCTCGCCACACGGCGGGCCTTTTTGTTTGCCTTCAACATCAAAAGGAGACCCCGATGACCGCACCGGTTTTCGGCATGACATTTTCGCGTCCGGACGACGAGCCGGTGCCGGTATTGGGCGCCGACTTTTCCAAGGCGCTGATCATCGAAACCTCGGCGGATGCCGATGCGGCCACCTATCCCCTTGGCCAGCCGGTCCGCATCTCGACCAGCGATGGTGCGATGGTGGGCAAGCTCGGCACGGGCATGCTCCGGGACTATGTCGACGGCATCAACGCCCAGCTCGGCGGCCTCAATGCCGGCGCCGACGTCACCATTTACCGGGTGGCGGAAGGCGCCAATGCAGCGGCGACCGCGGCCAATATTGCGACGGCCCTAGCCCCAACCAATATCGCGGCCATCCCGTCAGCGGTGAATGCCACGCCGCGCATTCTCCTGGCTGGCCGCACCGCCTATCGCGCTGACCTCGAAACGGTTGGCCCCGTGATCGCTGCCTTGCCCGCCGCCGCCGAGCGGCTTCTGGCCATTGCGCCGGTGGATGTCGACGACACTTCAGCCGCCAATGCGATCGACGCCCGCGAAACCATGAGCTCCGAGCGGCTGATGCCAATCGGCGTCGCGGCAAGGGTTTACGAAGGCGTCTCTCTGGTGACGCGGCCGATGTCGCCCCGCGTGGCAGGTCTGTTCATGCGGGTGGACAATGCCAATCAGGGTAAGCCGTTCAACCCCATCGCCAATCGCACGCTCTATGGCCTCGCTGGGCTGAGCCGGCGCATTCCGTTCTCGTTGCTCGATGGCTCGACCGAGGGCCAGCAGATGCTCGAGGGCGAGGTCTCGATCGTCGTCGCCGGCGAAACCGGTGTCGATGGTGCCATTTCCGATGGCGGCTTCAGCTTTATTGGCACGGACAACACCACAACTGGCGAACTCTGGAAGCAGATCCACCAGGTGCGTGGCGCCGATTATCTGACCGTCAAGATGATGCAGATCACACGGCAATATCTCGGTCGCAAGATCACGGTGAGCCTTGCGGAAGCCTGGCTGCAGTCCATCAAGTTCATGCTGCGCGATCATCAGGCCGATGAGGACATTCTCGGCTATGACGTCCAGTTCCGCGCGGACAAGAACAGCCCGGAAAACATTCGCCTGGGGCACCTGACGGTCAATATGGGCATCGAGCCTGCGCCC
Organism: Devosia sp. SD17-2; assembly: GCF_029201565.1. Taxonomy (GTDB): domain Bacteria; phylum Pseudomonadota; class Alphaproteobacteria; order Rhizobiales; family Devosiaceae; genus Devosia. The sequence goes on along the minus strand of NZ_CP104002.1, from coordinate 661,867 downwards.
GCCTTCAAGGTCGCCCATCACGAGGTGCGTCGTTACCGCCCGGCTGTCGAAGGGCTGGTTGCCGACATCATCGCCCGGCTTTCGTCCGTCGCATAAGGATCCTGTTCCATGACACAAGCTGCCATTTATCTCCTGACTGCGGTCGACGTGCGGCGCCTTTCCCAGCCCGAGTTCACCCGCAAGACGGTGATCAGTACGCTGACGCTGCCGCCACTCAATCTGCTGACGACCGAACACAACCCTGGCGGCGGCACCGGCGCCGTCAACTTCGCCATTCCGCGTGTCGAAGCGCCGGAGCCGGCGTTCAACGCCAAAGGCATCGATACCGACATTTTCACCGGCTTTGGCGAAGTCGATCGGTGGCTGTTCGCCGGTTCCTACAAGAAGCGCGGCCCCGGTGGCGGCGGCTTTGTGCCGGGACGCGCCATTATCGAAGGGGCGATCACCGGCTGGGAAGCCGATGAGAGCGATCCGGCCGAGTTCCAGGGCAGCACGCACGCCTTCAACGAGGTCACCCATTACGAGTTCAGCCTCGATGGCGAAGAGCTGTTCTATTGGGATTTCTGGGAAGGGGTGATCCGCTTCAAGGGGCGGGACATTACCCAGGCGCAACGCACAGCATTGGGGGCTTAAGCCATGGCAGAGACTGTTACCGTAAAGCTGTCCAAGCCGGTCGAGGTCAATGGCACAAACGTTTCCGAGCTCACCTTTCGGGAGGCCAATGTCGGGGACATGATCGCCGCCGACGGGGTCGAAGGGGATTTTGCCAAAACCGCGACCATGCTGGCCTCGATGGCCGGAGTGGGTCTGGACACGTTCCGGCAATTGCCGCTGCGCGACCTTAATCGGATCACCAAGGCCACCAATGGCTTTTTGGGAAACGCCGATACGCCAGAGGACAATGGCTCCGACTAGCTGTCCTGCTGGCGCACCATTGCTCGACCTCGATCTCCGAGGTCGAGGCCCTGCCGGTCCGGAAGGCGGCCCGGTGGCACAATGAACTGGCGAAGATCCTGCACCCTCAAAAAACGCGGCGTTAAGGCGCGTTGCTGGTCAGGTTCGGTTGCGCACTAGAACAGAGAAATCACATGGCCAAGCTTGAATCCAGCCTGATCCTCTCGCTGATCGATCGGGTCAGTGCACCGGCGCGTCAGGTCTCTGCAACCGTATCCCGGCTCAATGACGCGGCGGCCGCCAATCGCCGCGCCATCTCCGAAATGCAGGGACAGATGCTCGGTGCCGTTGGTGCGGGCTATGCGCTCTATCGCGGGCTGTCCGCTCCTGTCGGTGCCGCCATCGGCTTCGAAAGCGCCATGGCCGATATCGCCAAGGTGACGGACTTCAATGCCGAGGGGCTCTCTGCCTATGGCAAGGAACTGCGGGCGCTGGCCACTTCGGAAATCCCCATGGCGGTAACCGAGCTGGCCGCTCTGTCGGAGAATGCAGCAGCGGCCGGCATCGCCCAGGAAGATCTACTCGACTTTACCCGCCTCACCGCCAAGGCGGCCCTCGCCTGGGGGATTGGCGGCGCCGAAGCCGGGCAGGACCTGGCCAATATCAAAACGGCGTTGCGGCTGACGATTGGCGAGACGGAGCGCTATGCTGACGCCATCAATCACCTCGCCGACAACACCGCGTCCAACGCGCCTTCCCTGATCACCTTCTCCAAGGAAGTTGCGGTCCAGGGCGAGTTCTTTGGTTTCACCAAGGAACAGACGCTGGCCTTTGGTTCGGCGATGATCAGTGCGGGTGCCGAAGCCAATGTCGCTTCGACGTCGTTCCGCAATATGGGCCGCGCGCTGACCAAAGGGGCATCCTCGACCAAGCGGCAGCAGGATGCTTTCCGCAAGCTCGGCATGAATGCGCGCAAAGTCGCGGGCGCAATGCAGAAGGACGCGGTCGGCACAACGCTCGAGGTGATCGAGGCGATCGGCAGGCTGCCAGCAGAAATGCAGGCCGCCGCGATCTCCGATCTCTTTGGCGATGAAGCACGCGCGTTGATCCCGCTGCTCGGCAATACCGAAGCTCTGCGCGAGGCGCTCGGCTTTGTGTCCGACGAGATGACCTATGCCGGCTCTGTCGGCGCCGAGTTCGAAAAACGCGCGGCCACCACCGAGTTCGCGATTCAGCGCTTCAAAAATCAGGTCAATGACCTCGGCATCATTATTGGCAGCATCCTCTTGCCGCCGCTCAATGAGATCCTCGCCACCATTGGCCCGATCGTCACCAGGATCTCCGAATTTGCCGAGGCCAATCCGGAACTGACACGCAATGTCATCGCCGCCAGCGCGGCCCTGATCGGTTTTCGGGTGGCTATGGTTGGCCTCAAATTTGTTGGCCTGCTCGGTAAGGGCGGCATGCTGGACTTGATGGCATTGGGGTTTCGTGGCGTCGTGGAGCCCGCGAAGAATGCTGGCAAGGCAGTCTCGAGCATGATCGCTTACCAAAGCGCTCTCGCAGCGATGAGCGGGGCCAAGTACGGCGGTTTTGCCAAGGTTGTTGATGGCGCCAAGGCGCTTGCAATGGCGGCACCCGGAATGGGCATTGCCAAGGCTGTATTGGCTGCCATCGGCACGGCGCTGGGTGCGATTACCCTTCCGGTGGCGGCCGGCATTGTCGCCGTCGCGAGTGCCGGGGTGCTGATCTACAAATACTGGGATCGGATCGCTTCTTTTGTCAGCGGCTTTGCATCCGCCATCGGGGAGGAATTACGGCCGGTTCTCGAAGCGGCGCAACCAATGATCGAATGGTTTTCGCCCTTGGGTGAATCCATCGCCAGTGGCTGGGAGCAGGCCAAGTCCGCCCTTTCCGGTGTTGGTGATCTCATCGGAAATCTCTTCACCCAGGAGCAGCTGACCGATGAGCAGAAGGCTGGCTTCGAGCAATCTGGTGGGCAGCTTGCCCGGAGCCTGATCGATGGCATCAAGCAGGGTTTTGCCGACCTTTCCTGGAACAACATGTTTTCCATCCGGATCGAAGAGGGGAGCCTCGCGGCAAAGGGGCTGGCGGCGGGCCAGCAGCTGGTCGACGGGATTGTCGATGCCTTCGCCAATATCGGTCAGATGCTGTCGGATGCAATCACGAGCTTTGACTGGGTGCAAACCGGCATCGATCTCATGAACGCGATCTGGGAGGGCATGAAATCGATCATCCCCAACATGGTTGCGGGCCTTGGCTCGGCGATCTCGGGCCTCAATCCGTTCGCGGGCGGAGAAGCACAAGGCGGGCCGCAGCAGCGGCTTGTCCAACCGGGCGACACCACTCCGGGAGGCCAACGGATTGGAGGGGCGTTTGCCAAAGGCGGCCGCTTTAATTCTGGGTTGGCCCTCGTGGGTGAAGAGGGTCCCGAGCTCGTCGAGTTCGGCGGACCTGGCGAGGTGCACACCGCCCGGCAGACCCGGGGCATCCTCTCCGGGGCCCAGGGCGGCGCCGGCGGCGTAACCATTTCTGCGCCGCTAATCGGATCGGTTCAGATCACCAACGAAGCGGATGCGGATGCGATGATCGCCTATCTCGATCGACAATTGCGGGACATGTTCTCCGCCCTCCAGGTGGATACCGGCCACAGGATTGCATGATGCTCTATTCCATCGGTTCCCTGACGCTCGATACACGCCCCTTCAATGTCGACGATGTCAGCCGATCAGCGGGGGCGGACTTTGCCGTCAAGCCGCTGATCGGCACGCTTCCCGGCCGGGAATTCATGGGAGAGGGAGACGATAAGCTCACCCTCTCCGGCCAGTTGCTGCCGTTTAAAATTCCCGGTGGCGGCGGCATGACCGAGCTCGAGATCGCCCACGGTTTTCGCCAGTCCGGCCAACGCTTGCCGGTGATGCGCGGCGACGGGCGCATGCTTGGCTGGTTCGCCATCGAGAGCATCTCCGAGGCCCACACTGCCCTCATGAGCAATGGCGTCGGCTTCCGCGTCAAGCATACGATCGCTCTGGTGAAGGTCGGACCCGAGGGCGCCTCTCCCGGTATTATCGGCTCGATCCTTTCCCTGTTTGCGCAAGTGGGGTTGTGATGGCGCAGGCCGTTCTCATCAAACGCGAGCGCATGACCCTCGATCTGCTCCTGTTCCAAGCCTATGGGGCCGAGGGACAGGCGCTGCTCGAAGTGGCGCTCGGTCTCAATCCGGGGCTGGCTGGCCTCGGTCCGCATATTCCGCAGGGTACAACAGTCACCCTGCCGGATCGGCCGGCCCCGGATGCGCTCCGGGTTCGCACCGTCGTTTCTCTATTCGGGTAGACAATCATGGTCTGGAAAGTTGATTGGCGTGTCCTGGCTGATGGCCGGGACATGACCGCTGCCATGCGTCCGTTCCTGATTTCGGTGTCTATTTCGGATAAGGACGGCACCGCCGGAGACACTTGCCAGCTGCAGTTCGACGCTGCGGGCGGGCAGATCACGCTGCCGCAGAACGGCGGCAAGGTTCAGGTCTATCTCGAGGGCGTCAACAAGTTTGACGGCGTTGTCGATAGCGTCCGCTTCGCGCTCTCGCGTGGCGGCGGTCGAACCCTCAATGTCGGCGCCAAGGGCTTTGATGCCAATGGTCCCGTCAAGCAGCCGCAGAGCTTTCACATGGACGATGGCTCATTACAGCAATTCCTCGACAAGGCGGCCAAAACGGCGGGCCTCTCCGGCATCCAGATTGACCCGAGCTTTGCCGCGATCACCCGGAACTACTGGTCTGCCGAGGCCGAGAGTTTTTTGCATCTCGGCCAAAAGCTGGCACGCGATCTTGGCGGGACGTTCAAGATCCGTGGCGAGCGCGCCGTGCTGGCAAAGCGGGGAACCGGGATCGCGCCGAGCGGCGTGGCGCTGCCGCCGGTAATCGGCATTGTCGGGCAGAACGTCATAGGCCTCGATATTGAGCCGATCTCGACCCGCGACCGGTTCAAGACCGCGGCGGTCCGGTATTTTGACAGGGCAGAAGCGGTGTTCAAAACCATCCGTATGGAGACAGACGATGAGCGGGCGCGCGTCGATCGGGAGAGCCTCACCATTGCTGCTGACGAGAACCAGGCGCGCATGATCGCCGAAGGGCGCAAAGCCGACAGCAAGCGCGAGGGTGGAGGTGGTTCGGTCACCCTGGACCTCGATGTTACGGCGCAGCCAGAAGCGCCGTTTATTTTGCAGGGGGCTTATCCGCGGGTTGATGGCACCTATCGCATTGCTAGCGTGACCAACAAGGCCGACCGCAGTGGCGGATCGACGACCTCGCTGGAGCTCAAGGAGCCGGGCGATGGGACTGGTAAGGATGGGCGAACGGTGAAAGCCCCAGCGGGCGCGGATGAGGGTGACGATTATGTTCTGCCGAAACACGCTACGCTGGGCTAGGGGTGGTGTTTGCACGGCGGAGAGCACTTGAACAAGCCCTATTACGAGCGGGTCCAGCGATCGGATCCGTGCGCTATCCCTCGTTCTTGAGATCAGCCTTGATCGCACGCGCATAGGCCTGGCGAGCGGTGCGGAGGATGGCGAGTTCGTTCTGCAAGTCTGCCATTTTCCTGTCCACCAGGCGAATGCTGGCGATAGCGCCCCTGGCGCCCTCGGAGAGAGCGTCCAGCTGATAGGCAGTCCCGTCGATCGTAATGGTGCTATTTGTCATTTTGATCCTCATTCATGAAAAAGCCCCCGGAGATTGCTCCCCGAGGGCAGATGTCGAGGTCTAACGCTAAGCCTTAGACGAAATCGAAATTGCTGTTGTTCAGGTCTTCGATGGATACACCAGTCAAGCGGGTGACCAATGCAAAGGTGTCGTCAGCTTCAATCGCACCGTTGTTGACGCCTGTGTCACTGAAGAGATAGAGGTTGACATTGCCGCCCGACGTCTGGAAGGCCATGTAGAAGTCGCCAGCAACAGTCTCGGTAACGCCGGAAAGGGCCCCCGTTGCACCGAACAGGCCAGCCAATTCAGCAGCCGAAGCTGTTTCTGAAATTGTGACCAAGTTGCTGTTAGCTGAGAACACCTGATCAACACCGACGATACCCGCGTTCGTAGTGACGAACAGGAAGTTAGCTGCGCCGGTGGCTTCGTTTGCCGTGTCGATATCCAGGATGTCGCCGTTGTCACCGGCGGTGAAATCGGTGACGCGATCAATGCCGTTGGCAGTGGAGGCCTCATCCCTGACAACGAAGGTATCCGAGCCCGCACCCCCGGTCAGGATGTTATTGCCGCCGCCACCATTGATAGTGTCGTCCCCAGCACCACCGAGGATGGTGTCATCGCCAGCGCCACCTGTCAGTACGTCATCGCCCGAACCTGAGGTGATGGTGCCGCCGTCGGTCACGTCGCCGAGCGCCACGACCAGGTCGCCGGTGAAGTCACCAGCGTTGACTTCCTCGATCACATCACTGAGGGCGGTGCTGATCGTGAGATTTGCACTGCCTGTGATGTTCAGAGTTTCGACACTGTCCGTATTCAGATCGCCGATAGTGACGGTGTCACCTGCACCAATGATCGAATTCGCGGACAGATTGATCGTTGTCAGCTCGTCATCATCGAAGTCAGCGTCGACTGCTACGTTAAGATTAGTGACATCGAGCGAGTCACCGATCACCAGGCGGTTGACGAAATCAATGTTGACCGAGCGGACTTCCTCATCTTCAGCGTAGACGATATCGATATTATCGAATTCATCTTCAGAGATGAGGTCTCCAGCGACGTTACGTACGTTATCGCTCTGGAAGAGGAAGTTCGAAACAGAACGGAGATTGTTCAATTCCAGATCGAACTGGTCCGAGTTGCCATCGCCGTTGTCTACAGCAATAACCGAAATCTGAGAGAACTCCGTATCGTCGCTGAATGCTGCATAATCCAGAGCGGAGTCATCAGTCAGATCAAGGCCGAGCGTTTCGAAGTTCACGACGTTGATGTCACCATCTTCTTCGCTGTCAAAAAACACGCCGCCAGCGTTGGTGAGGATCAGCGTGTCTTCGCCTTCGCCACCATCGAGAGTGTCAGCGCTGGTCAGGCTTGTCCCGGCGTAGACGCTATCATTACCGACCGCACCGGTGTAGGTCACATCCCGTTCGGTAAGGCCTTCAAGCAGGTCAATCGAAAGGTTAGCTTCTAGGCCCGAGGCATCGATAGTCGAAGCGCCGATCGCGCTGCCAATATTGAGGTCAGCGTCGCCGGAGATGTTGAGGGTCGCAAGACCGGAAACTCCGAGGCCAATATTGTTCTCAATGCCTTCCGACACGAGATTAACCGTTTCGATGCCTTCGCCGTTACCGGAGATCGAGACGCCACCGTCGACATTGGACACAGTCAGTGCCAGCTCGTCTGCGTCACCATCCACGCTGCTTTCGGTGAAAGCGAAGCTGCTACCTGCGCCGGTGTCCGAAACGGACAGCTCAAAACCTTCAACGAAGGCGATGTTGCGAATTTCAAGGCCACCATCGCTCCATTCATTCGCAATGGAATTGACGCCCGTAGCGTTGCGCAGGTCGAGAACTGCGTCGACGGGTGCGATCGAAGTCAAGACTACGTTCTCGACACCTTTGAGAGTCGGCGAAACCGGACCCTGCGAGCCACGAAGCGTGGCAACCAGCGTCGCATCTTCGCCAGCGCCGGTAATGACGTCGAAGCTGTTGAGGGTTTCAGCAGCCTCAACACCTGGCAGGGCGATAAGCGGGGCGTTTATAAGATTGGCGGTGACAACGTCAGCGCCGGTGGTCAGGGTGGTGCCATCGGGGCCGCCGGTATCGAACAGACGAGCAATGGCAGCATCAACAGCGGCCTGATCTGGCACAGCAGTGGTCACAGTTGCGAGGTATTCGCGACCGATTGCTGCGGCTTCATTGCCGGAATACTGGGCAATTTCTGCGCCGGTATCGAGCGATTCAGTATAAAGATCAGCAGCTTCAATTTTGTTGTCGACGGTGGTCTTGTCTGCGCCCTGAGCACCATCGAGAATGCGGATGGCCACATCATTGATGTTGAATTCGCCTGAATCCAAGCCCTGCACCCAGAAAGACAGGCCGGCTGCATCTGAATCGCGATTGAACAGCGAGCGATAGATCGAGTTTACGATCTGCGCGTTCGTCTGGCCGGCGAAACGATCCTGGTATTCCGGCATTGCTGCCAGATCACCGATAGCAGACAGGTCGGCACCGTCATTGGTGACACCCTGCCAGTAAGCAAGGCCAAGCGGATCTGCGGGACGGCCGAACAGGGCGACATAAACGCCTTGAATGGTTGCCATTGGAAATTTTCCTCTCGAGTTGAGTCGACCCATCTAGTCGGTCGGCGTGTTTCTAGCTCCAGCTTGTACAGCACGTCAAGACATATTAGAGATTTACTGTCGCCCTAAAATCGCACATGACCCGCTAAAACCCTTGCTTGACGGGCGCTTCCGAAATGAAGTGATTCACTTTACACGTGAAAAGATTACGCATATACAGTGATTAGCAACATTCATCGGGGTGTAGCAGTTTTCTAGCTAGGCGTGGCGCGCCAGGGGATTGAGTAATGCGACGGCATCACATCGCAGTGCCAAGTACGGAGGGAATGCAACAGCTTCGCGTTGAAGCTGGCAAATGGCTGCGCAGCCTCCGCGAGGAAGCAGGGATCAGCCAACGCAAGCTCGCTGAACTTGCTGGCATAGAATATTACACTTTCATATCACAGCTGGAGAGCGGGCGAGGCCGTGTTCCTCAAGGGCAATACTTCGCGTTTTCGAAGGCGTTGAAGGTGCCGCTGCGTGAATTCGTCAAAACGATGACGCGCTATTATGACCCGATTACTTACTATGCCCTGTTCGAGGCCAAGGAAGAGCCGGAAAGCGTGACGGAGGATGTGGACATCGAGGATCTGGCGGAACGGCTCCAGCGCCTTGAGGCTCTTGTCGCAAAACGAGCCGCCAATTCGGCGTGACACCTGACGGGAATAGAGTGATTACACTGCTCGGTGGTCAGAAGCGAAGAGGCCGGGCCAATTTCTTGGACCCGACCTCTCGCACCATCTCGAATGGTAGCGCTAAACTACCAGCTCTGATCTCTATATTCAATCCACACTTTGACGCGCATTTATAGTCATGACTTGCACTAGGTAACCGGAGGCTTGCGATCGTTTATAATTGTCGCCTTGCCTGAGTGCGCACCTGAGAACAGTGTCGGCTTTTAGCCACAGGTCGCCAGCCTTCTAATAGGCCCTTTCAACTTCACTTTTTCGCGGCGATCAGGGCTTCAAGCCGTGCAACGCGCTCGGAAAGTTCGTCCGTGTTCTGCGAATCAACCACTGTCTCAGCCCCTTCGACGCTCGCCGATTGTTTGTCAGCATCGGCAGCCTCGACGATCGCGTAATAGGTGATCGGGTCGTAATAGCGGACAAGGGTTCTCACGAAGTCGGAGAGACGTACGTCCAGCGCGTCAGCGAAGGCAACATATTGTCCGGGAGGGATGCGGCCATGCCCCCTCTCCAGTTGCGAAATAAAGGTGTGGTAGTCAAATCCGACCGCAATTGCCAGCTCGCGCTGGGTGAGGCCAGCCTGCTCACGTAGATTTTTGAGGTATCTTCCGGCCTGCTTTCGCAGCACCTGGGCCTCTTCAGGCGTCGGTTCGATATAAGGACGGGCTTCCATGGTGGGGCTCCATGGCACTCTTTGTTGGTGCCGTATTAATAGAGCGTGTGCTATACCCCCTCCTCCACCCAACGCAAAGTCAACTTAGGGCTATCAGAGCTCTGGGGCGAGTTGCGCTAGCGGGGCGTTGGGTCGCCGGTGATACAGCTAGACGCGGTCGTCGCAAGTGATTGTAATAATTCGCTTTTGCTAATTGACATGACCTTCCCCAACAGATCGCCGTTAACCAACTGCGATAAACTCCAGCGATACCAAGCGCGAATTTAACGGTTAACCATTGATTAACAGTTTGTGCTTTGCTTAACTTACCCTCAACGGGGGCAGCATTGCATGCGTAAGGCCCTCATCTGTGAGGGAAGCAAAATGTCAGTTGCAATTCAGGGGATATACGTCGCGCTATTCGGTCGTCCGGCCGATCCGGGCGGATTGGCTTACTGGACAGAAATGACGAAGGGTGGCGCAGACCTTTCGGAAATGCTGCGGGTGCTGCCGGGGGTCCAGGAATACACGGACCGCTTTGCCGGGCAGACACCCGATCAGGTGATTACGAGTATCTACCTGAATCTGTTTGGTCGCACGCCTGATACTGCGGGCTTGGCCTACTTCAAGGAGCAACTGGCGTCCGGCGCGCAGTCGCTGGCGACAATTGCCGTGAACATCATGCACGGCGCCCAAGGCGACGATAAGGCTGACATCGAAGCAAAGGTTGAAGCTGCCCAGCTGTTCACTGCCGCGTTGGACACGCCCGGCAAGATTGACGAGTACAAGGGTGCCGCGGCGGCCGATCTTGCCAAGAAATTCCTCGACGCTATCGACAAAGATAATCCCGCCACACCAGAAAGCGCGAAGCAGGCCGCAGACGCTGTGATAGCTGGCGAGGACCCGACAGACATCAATGAGCCTAACCCCGGACCTGATGATGGTGACGGGGATACCGATGACGGCGACGGCGACGGCGACGGCGACGGCGATGGTGGCGATGAAGATGAGGATGATGGGGACGGCGATGGGGATACCGGCGGCGGCGGTGGTGGTGGCGGTGGTAACGGTGGCACGACCCCTCCGCCACCTCTCCCTGAAGAAGTTCTTGCTGTCAACGCCGCAAGCCGGGATGGCATGCTAGCGATCCTGCAGGAACATGCTGGCGCGCTGTTCGGAGCGGACGAAGCGGAAGCATTTGCTGAGCTCGGCTTGAATTCTGGTCGCCAGAAGGCAGTGGCATTCGGCGTTCATGAGCAGGTCCAGCTATTCGGCACCTTCACGACCGTTGCACAAATCAAGGACACCGTATCGTTCCACGTGGGAACTGAGTACGCCAAGTACCGGTTTATCGAGGCGCTGGACGATGCGACCAACCTCGACGATATGATTGCAGCGCTGGGTCAGGCTGCCGGTCTGAGCGAGGATCGACAGGATCTGATTGATCAGTGGGCGAACAGCTCTTCATCCGCCGCGCAAGCGCGTGCGGAAGCTCTTGCTATCGACGACTACACCATCAATCTAGCGGACATCGCAAGCAAGAACGATGCGGACCTGGCCTTCCTTGCCGCGAACCTTTTGGACGCACGTGGCAGCGGGTTCTATGGCACCAAGCTTCTCTTCGAAGCCTACGTCGTGTCCGAAGGCCTGCCTGAGAACGTCAATAGTGAAGCCAAATTTGAGACGGATCGTACTGCGCCTGCGGTCGTCGATCATGGCGATGGCGGAGACACTTTGACAATAACCATCAACCCGGAAGGTCCACAAACAGACCACCATCGTTACCAGGGCGTTAAGATCTTGGATGACGGCGAGAATTACGGCATCGGCCACAATGCCAAGGTATCAGCGGTTCTCGACATTGGCTCGAATTGGGAAACGGATGGCGTCGGCCAACTGACAGGCATCTGGATTACGATGCAGGACGCAACAGGCAGCCTTCTAGGGGGTGGTGCATTCGCCATTGCGGAATATTTAGATGCCGATGCCGCTGAAGTCGTTTACTCGCAGCGACCCGGCGACGATGTGCCATTTGGCTTCGAAGGGGGCTTCCGCTTCTGGGCTGGCTATGGCTGGAGCGAGTATCTGGAGATCGACGTATCTGAAATGGAGAGCGTCGAACTGACCTTTGTCTTCACAGATGACGCACACATCTGGTTCCTGAACGGCGATGAGATCTTCCGCGATGAAACCTCGTACGCCATCGATGCCGCCACGGAGATCGACACGGTTATCTTCAACAGCCAGAACTTTGGCGCCGCCGAGACGTACAACTACTCTGGCATCTCGATCATTGGCAGCGCGGCGGAAACAGTGGATCTCTAAGCGCTTCTGAACACCACCAGGACGGCTACGCCTCCGGATATGTCCGGGGGCGTTTTCGTATCCATCTGACAGGCGGTTCTTCGGAGCCGCCTTTTTCTATTCCCGACATCACAGGAGGCCGTCATGGCCAAGAACGCTGCGTTCTTCAACGCGGTGCGCTCGTCGCTGTTCGGCGGCACGCTCTCTCAGTCTCAGGTCGACGGCATCAAGGCCGTCATCGCTGCCTGGGACCGATCCGGCGACAAGGATGATCGCAAGCTCGCCTATCTGCTCGCGACGACGTTCCACGAGACGGCGCGAACCATGCAGCCGATCCATGAGCGCGGAGCGAAGTCGTATTTCGACAAGTACGAGCCCGGCACTAAGATCGGCAAGACCCTCGGCAACACCAATATCGGTGACGGCTACCGCTTCCGGGGCAGGGGCTTCGTGCAAATCACAGGCCGCTTCAATTACCGGAACGCCGGGCTCAAAATGGATGTGGACCTGCTGTCCAATCCCGACAAGGCGCTCGATCCTGTCATCGCGGGCATGGCTCTTGTCCGTGGCTCGCTGGAAGGATGGTACACCGGCAAGAAGCTGGGCGACTACATCAACGCGTCTCAGACCGACTACATCAATGCCCGGCGCGTCATCAACGGCACGGACAAGGCCAGGTTGATCGCTGGCTATGCCGACAAGTTCGAACAGGCGCTCGCTCTGGCAGCAGCGCAGCCCGATGGTGGCGTCTCGCCCGCTTCCGCGCCTAATCCCTCACCCATCCCCACAAGCGGCCTCCCTGACCCCGCCAACCCCGGCGGCATTAGGCCCGCCGGCATCATCGCCGCAGTCGTCATCCTGGCCGCCCTCGCAGCGGCCTTTTTCTTTGTCCGGTTCTAGGAGGCCGACACCATGATCGCAATGCTGATCGCATGGGCGGCTCTGACCGCCCTTTTTTACGTCCTGGTGGTTCTCATGACCGCCATGGTTCCGACCACCGAGCGCAAATCGCTGCCAGGTATCGGCGAGGCGATGATCTGCGCTTTGATCGCCGCGGCCATCGTGTTCGTGGCGCGTGGTGCCCTCTCACTATTCTGACCTCCAATAGCGCCAAGGAGGCGCCTTGTCATGATCACCAGCATTGCTGCAGCCATTGCACAGAACGTCATTCTCGGTTGGCTCTGGCGCCGCGCCCAAGAGCTTGCTGCGTGGGCCTTCGCGCTCATCCCGGTCTATCTTGCCATGCCGCCTGACATGCAGGAAACGGTGCGCGCCATCTTCACGGGCCAGGGCGGGAGCTTGAGTGTTTCGGCCGTGTTCGGTCTGGTCTGGTATCTCTGGACACAATGGCAGTCTTTCAGGGCGACAGCGGCGCCGCAGGTGGTGACCACCGATGGCAAGAAGGCAGTGCTTCCCAAGGGCTCGACTGCCGCTCGACAGGCTGATGCCGTCGCCGCTGCTGCCCCGAAACCTCGTACGATCTGGGAGCGGTTGACCCAGCGTTAGGCGGTCCCGCGCCGTTCTTCACCACCAGCGGCAAAGGGCCGACTTATGGAAGACCAAGACCTGCCGGCAATCCTTCGCCGGCTCGATGCCATGGAACGTAACCAGACGCAGCTCGCGTCTAGCCACACCATCCTGGTGGACAATATCGGCAAGGGCTTCACCGAGCAGCAGCTCGGCCAGATTCGTCACGCTTTCCGTGATGAGCTGGCTGACGCTGGGCTGCGGCTGGACGATGCGAGCCATCAGGACGAGGCCCGCGAGGACTTCCGGTTCCTCCGCGGACTGCGTCGCATGAGGGACAACATGTCCACCAAGATCGGCAATGCCGTCATCACCGCCGTCATCGTCATTTGCTTCGCCATCATCGGATCTGGCTTCTGGCAGTGGATCAATAGCGGCGGGAAGTAGAGAGCTTACCCTGGAGCGCCGGCCTGCCCGAGCCGCCGAATGTTGGCGAAGAATTGGGTTTGCAGTCGAGCTGCCTACCGAAAGTGTTCAGCGTCCGGCACGAGATTAAAGACAGCGCTGTCTCGGACCTCGCCCACGATCTTCAGGAGGTTGTGCTCGTGGAAACCTATGACAGCGAGGTCATTGTCGCCCATGGCGCGCTTGACCTCAGAACAAACGACTTCGATATCGGCACTGGTCTCAAATAGAATGAAGTAAGCGGACTCAAGCCAGCAGTTCGTCGACAGTCCTGTTATGGAATCCGTTATGTTATCCCATCGATCGACGTGCCTCCTATCCCCACGCGATGCGGAAAGACGCCCAGTAGACTGTCATAACGCCACCCCCTCATGCCAACAATAATCAAATATTATGAAAGTATTTTCCTTAAAGTCGAATCAAATTATTTGTCGCGCCAAAACCACGGCCCGGAAACGAAAAAGGCCCCGCCATTAAAAATGGCGGGGCCTAAGCTATTCATTGAATAGCTGTCACGTCATTAGATGGTGCCAAACTCAGCGACGTTGTTGTTGTTGAGATCAACTGCGCCGGTGAAGCCAACCAGGAGGTCGCCATCAAGGCCGGCAGCTTCAACGTTACCGTAAAGGTAGGTGTTGCCGTCGAAGGAGAACTTCGCAAAGCTGGTGATGTTGGTGCCGCCATTTTCCAGAATGGTCTGAATAGCTTCCACTGCATCGTAGAGCGACTCTGCGCCGGCAATGGCATTGTTCACCAGGTTCTGAGCAGTGAAGCCGTCAAATGCCTCAACCAGAAGCGAGTCGGACGCTGCGGAGAAATCGGTGATGGTCACGCTACCATCGAAACCGTCTTCATCTGCATTGACGTTCACGTTGCCGCCCTGAAGGGTGATCACGTCATCGCCTGCACCGGTGGTGATGGTCAGAGCTGTGTCGCCAGTTGCCTGGAGACCAACGACGATCTCGTCGTTACCAGCGCCGAAGTCGAACGATACTTCATCAGCGTCGGAAGCGACGTTGTTGAAGAGAACGCGATCATTGCCCGAACCCAGCGTAACCGAAGCGAGGTCCAGCGCGTCAGCAGCCACGCCGATCAGGTTGATGCGGATGCCGCCGGTCGACTGGCTTGCGTCAACAGTCACCAGCTCGGTCGCGCCAGCGGCATCGATCGAGAGATCGGTGTTGCTGGTCAGTGCCAGATTGAGGGTAGTGATATTTGCGTTGGTGGCTGCGGTGTCATTGCTGATATCGAGAGCGAGATCAGCATAGGCGCCGGGAGCAACGCCAGCCTTGGAGATTGAACCCGAGACGCTGAGCGTATTCACAGCAGCGCCATCAACGTTAAGGGTGGAGGCGACGGCAACGTTGTCCAGAGCCACGGACACTGCCGCAACACCAGCTGCAGCCGCAATAATGTCATTCACTGCAGTGTTGCGGAAGCCAGCGGTAGTACCAGCGGCCAAGCCGGTGATGTTACCTGCGCCACCGATCTGCCAGACCTGCTGAGCACCCTGGAAACCGGAAGCCACAACGTTGTTGTTGCCTTCATTGAGGACGTTGATGATCTCAACGTTCTTCACGGTAGCGCCAGTGGGAACTGCCACATCGGCAGTGCCGCGAGCAATGATGTTCATTGTGTCGACACCAGCACCGCCATCAACGGAGTCGAACTGGTTCAGCGTGCGATCAGCGAGGTCGCCACCAGCCTTAGCCTGGAAAGTATCGTTGCCAGCTGTACCGACAAAAGTGTCAGCAGCTGTGGTCAGCGTGAAAGTGTCGCCAATCAGGCCCGGACCTTCGGTCACGAGGTCGCTCACGACGGCTTCGACTTCTTCTTCGGTCGGAACAGTGGTGGTGACGCCGGCGAGGAACGCGCGACCGAAATCGGCAGCGGCATTGCCTTCATAGGCAAGGATTTCGTCGGCGGTGTCGAGCGAAGCCGTGAACAGGTCAGCGGCAGCGATCTTGTTTTCGACGCGGGTCTTATCAGCGCCCTGGGCGCCGTCAAGAATGCGGATAGCAACGTCGTTGATGGTGAATTCGCCGGACTGCAGGCCCTGAACCCAGTAGGTCAGGCCAGCAACGTCAGCGCTACGACCAAACAGGGTCTGGTAGATCGAATTCACGACCTGAGCGTCAGACTGGCCAGCAAAGCGGTCCTGGTATTCCGGAACCTGTGCAAGGTCGCCGATCAGAGACAGGTTGGCGCCATCATTGGTGACACCCTTCCAGTAAGCGAGACCAAGCGGGTCTGCGGGACGGCCGAACAGGGCGACATAAACGCCTTGAATGGTTGCCATGGGAAATTTCCTCTCGAGATTTAAGTCGACCTGCTAAGTCGGTCGATGGATAACTAGACTCGGATTTACTGTACGTCAAGGCTGAAATTCAGCGATGCTTCCAGTTGCTGAATTAGCAGGAAATGCTGAAAATCCGCCAGATTTCAATGGTGTGCGCGGGTTAACATCCTGCTTTACATCCGTGCAGTGATTGAGTATGTGGTTTTGAGTGTACAGCAAAATGAATTGCTGGGAGGCAGCCGTGACCATCCATCCCCAATTTGCGCAAGGTGTTGAAGAGACGCAGATGCTAAGGCAGCAGGCCGGTCGTTGGTTGAGGGCTCTGCGTGAACGCGCCGGTCTGAGCCAGAGGGAATTAGCCACGACAGTCGGATTTGAATACTACACCTTCATATCCCAACTGGAGGCCGGTCGCGGCCGTTTGCCTCCCGCGCAATATATTGCCTTTGCGACAGCTCTTGACGTGCCGCTGCATGAATTTGTGAAGACGCTGCTGCGCTATTACGATCCGCTCACTCACTACGCGCTCTTTGATACTGAGCCGTCTCAGCCTGACGATTCTCTCCCCATACCGGGAGAGGAGTACAAGGCTCCGGAAAAGAAGACGGCTGGATCTGGGCCGGGGGGGGTGTCGGAAGTCCTCAGACTGGAGAAGCGCCTGGCAAAGCTGGAAGCCCTATTGAGGAAAAAGAACTAGATCCCCAGCGCCTCGGTCAATGCTGCTTCTTCTGGGGTCGCCTGGCACGGGCGGCGCCTTCTTCGTGTAGCTTGTCACGAGGTTGGCTCGGTGCGACCGCGTAGCGGGACTGTCATCAGCCTGCTGTGATGACCTTACCAACGTGCCTGTAACGCCCTGACCCTGCTCTGCACTCGCGCTGGGTCCTCTGCTGTCGCGTTGTCATTCATGTCTCTGATGGCAATCATCTGGCGGCGATCAAAGCCAAAATGTTGATCAGCCCCGCAAGAGCAGCCAGACCGGTGGCAGTGCAGACCGCAATCAGCCCGTATAAGAACCAATTCACTTTATTTGCCTCCCCAAGGGATACCTTTGGCGGGTCGATTTAGTCCGGCTCACTGCAGAGCGCAATAAGCGAGAGATTGCCTCGCGCTATAAGATGCACAATCACTCCCGACCGTTCCGGGAGTTTTACTGCAGATGACTAACCTCTCATTTAGATCGAGTGCGCCGCACCGACCCTGCCAGACATGCCCACGCTGACCACCAAGCAGAGCACTCCGAACACCAGCCGCAGCATAACAAGAGACATGGGCGGGATATGGATTCCGCGCACCGTGCGTCTTTATGCTCGGCCATGTCCACAACCCTCTCCACCATCTAAGGCATGATCGACAACCACTTGGGCTTCAGGGCTTGCCGATGAAGACCAGTCTGTTCACAAGCCATCGCGGCGCTCCCTGCGGGGATACCTGCAGCGATACCAATTCCGCTCCGAACCTTCTTTGTCTTTTAAGTTCAGCAGTTATGCCATAGAGTGCCAAGCCCTTCACCCGCTCCATCACCCCACAGCCCTGACCTAACCGCCCCCGCGCTAGTCCTGCGTCAGCAGCTCCCGCACATCCGCGCTTGTCTCTGCAGTGGCGACGCGGGCTGACAGCGCGGCGTTGCGCGTGTAGGCGCCGTTTTCCGGCTCATAGACCCGCCAGAAGCTTTGCGCGTTAACGCGCAGTCTGATGGCGACGCGGTCGGGGTCGGTCTGGCGGAACGCCGCCAGAATTTCGATTTCCTCGCCCGGCAGCATGCCCTGCTGGTCGATGATTGCATCCCCTGAAAGATCCGGCAGGAAAAGCGCGAGCGTGGTGGCCGTGAACCGCGCCCCAACGCGCACGTCTTCGCCCGCGAATGTGGTGACCATCGCCGATTGCGCCGGAGGCGGGCCAAGCCGCGGCCCCGACTGGGCCCCCATGCGCACCACCTCACCTGTCCCCGGACTTTGGGTCTCTGCGTCCGGAGCGGGCGCGCCGCGCGACAGCGTCGGGGGCAGATCAGCCGGAGACGGCGGCGCTTCGGCGACAACCATGTCGCCCGACCGGTCGATCTGCACCGTTGGGCCCATCATAGGCGCCAGCGCAATGCCGGCGACCACGCCAAAGGCGGCGCAACAGGTAGGCACCAGCCAGGCCAGAAGGCCCGAGCGGGGGAAGAACGGGCGATTGCGCGGCCGGTTGGCCTCGGTGCGCCGGCGCGAAAATTCGGCAGCGCTCTGGGCGATCACCGCATTCATGATGACGGGGTCGGGCTGCGGCTCGGGCAGCGCATTCAGCAGCGAAAAGGGGTCCTGGCGGGCGGTCATAGCAGGTCCTTCAGCGCCTTGCGGGCATTGTGAATGTGCCAGGAGACGGTCACTTCCTTGCATCCCATGATGACTGCAGCCTCGGCCTGGGACAATTGCTCGCCAAAAACCAGCAGCACGGCGTCCCGCTGCTTATCGGGCAATTGGCGCACGACGCGCCAGATGTCATCAACGCGCAGCTGATCCTCCTGATCCGGTGCGCTGGCGGTACGCGCGACATGAGACACAGCGTCGACCTGCCGACCCTGGCGCTGCCGGCTGCGCTGCAGGTCGCGAACGGCATTGAGCGTGACACTATACAGCCAGCTGGTGAATTTCGAACGCCCGTCAAAGCGGGTGATGGCGTCGGCCAGCCGCATGCACACCGACTGGGTCACGTCCTCGGCGTCGCTTTTGTGGCCAAGCCAGCGAAAGGCGGTCTTGTAGATGAACCCATAATGGTCGGCGAGCAGGCGCTCGAAGGCGCGCACATCGCCAGCCCGCACCTGAGCGAGCAGCGCTGCGGTGGTGTCTGCCGGCTCGGCACCCGCCTCCTCAACAAATTGCACCCTGTTCCCTTCCCCAATGGCCCACTCAGGAAACCACCGAGTCTGGATATCGTTGCGGCAAAATTGAGATTCTGCCGCACGGCCCGCCGCCACGGTGGATCTGGCCGCGTCTCAGCGCGGCTGGGGCAAGGCAGCGTTGGTGAGCGCCGTAGTGCGTTGCGTCTTGAAATCGCGGAGCCCGCGAAGGAACTCTTCGGACGCCGCATTGCCATAGGCCCGCTCGCTTATGGCGAACAGCAGGGCACCCTTTTGTCCCTCGTGTTCGCCGGCGCTGTAGCGATAGCCGTTCCACTCGATGATGTATTCGCCATTGGCGTCCTTGGCCGAGAGCACGAAGTCGAGGAAGATTTCGCCCTGCTCGGCGTTTTCGAACACGGCAAAATTGGCGATGGGATCGGCCGCCTTGCGCTGCTCGATCATCGCCATCTGCGCGGCGACCACATCGCTGATCGGCAGGTCGGTGGCGAGGAATTCGACCAGCACCATGCTCTCATAGCTCTCGAGCGCGGCGCCCTCTGGCAGATATTCCTGCTTGGTGTAGCCCGGGCTCGGCTGCGACGACCAGGCGAGACCATAGTCCGTGCCGCCAAATGCGATCGGGTCACCAGTACCGAGGTGATCCACCGCCTCCTGGCCAATCGCAGGGGCGATGGCAGCGAGGGCAAAGACGGCGGCAACGATAGTCTTGCGCAGCATGGACGGGCTCCTTGGCCGGACAGGGTTCTCTTGCAAGATGAGACGCCGCAGGACCGGGCAAGCTTGGTCGGCTCCGACATTTTTCTTCAGGTCCGCGCCAGCATCGCCCGGAGATCGAGGCCATTGCGCAGCGCCGCGCCCGAGGCGGTACTGTCGAAAATGCACCAGATATCAGCCTGCGCGGCCCGCATGATCTCGGCATATTCGCCCAGGTCCCGAGGCGAATAGGCTGAAAAATACACCCGCGGCGCCCCATGCAGGCGCAGATAGGTAAAGCTGCGGTTGCGCGGCTCACGCCGGAGCTCGAGCTTTTGCGGATCGGCGTAGACCCGGCCAATATCGGACTGTGCAAGGACGGCGTCGGCATCGGGCAGACCCCAGCTGATGTGGCGGGGCTCTATCACCACCTGACCGGCAATTCGCTGGCGCAGCTCGGTGAAGAACACCGCCGCCCTGGCCCGCTCGAAAGCCAGCGATGGCGGCAGCTGCACGAGCACCGGCCCGAGTTTGTCGCCCAGCGGCGCGATCTCGTCGGCAAAGGTCGCGATCTCCTCGGCCGCATCGGTCAATTGCCGGACATGGGTGATGGTGCGCGGCAGTTTGACGGCGAACCGGAAATGGGCGGGAACGGCATCATGCCAGTTCGCCCAGGTCGACTGCCGATGGTGCCGGTAAAAGCTTGAATTGACCTCGACGCCATCGAAGACGCTCGCGTAGCGCGCCAGAGCGCTGCCCACGCCGGAAAACCGGCCGGAAAGTTCGCCCGAAATGCTCCAGCCTGCGGTGCCGATGATCCTGCGAATGGTCATGCAAGGCGCTCCCTTGCGATGCAACTGCCGGCCGTAGCTACGACCGCGCTCGCCGATAACGTTTCCACAGGGTCAGCGTTCCAGCACGGATCCTGCCTTCCGCAAGACCGGCGGCGGACGGCGGACCTCTCATCGGCGTGAACCAAACTGCGCCGCGAACGTTGGATTGAAAGACCCGGCATGTCTGCGCTGTGGCCTACCCTATCCAATCATCTCCGAGGAAACAGAATGGCCAGTGTCATCACGCAACGCCGTCCACGCAGAACAAAGCAAATCGGGTTGTGGGCTGGCGTGGCGCTGGGCGCTCTTGCGCTCGCCCATCCCGTCATCGCTCAGGAAACCCCGATCGAGATCGAGAAGGGGCAGAACGATCTCTTCTCCTCGCGCGTGCTCACCACCGCACTCAGCAACCCCTGGGCCATGCAATGGGGCCCCGACGGGCAGATCTGGCTGACCGAACGCACCAGCGGCGAAATCACCAAGGTCGACCCCAACACCGGCGCCCAACAGGTGATCCTGACCCTCGCCGACGTCTATACCGGCCCCCAGCATGAGGGCCTGCTCGGCCTGGCGCTCCATCCCGAGCTCGGTCAGGACACTGGCAATGATTTTGTCTACATCGGCTACACGGTCAATGTCGGCGATGAGACCACGCCGCAGGCCTCGGCGCAGATCGTGCGCTACACCTATGACGCCGCCACCGGCCAGCTCGGCTCGCCCGAAGTGCTGATCTCCGGCCTGCCCGGCGGCAATGACCATAACGCCGGCCGCGTCGTCTTCGGCCCGGACAACAAGCTCTATTATTCGATCGGCGAACAGGGCGCCAATTTCGGCCGCAACTATCGCCTGCCCAATCGCGCCCAGGACCTGCCGACGGCCGACGAAGTGGAAGCGGAAGACTGGCAGACCTATTCGGGCAAGATCCTTCGGCTCGAGCTCGACGGCTCGATCCCGGAGGACAATCCCGAGATCAATGGCGTCAAGAGCCACATCTATTCCTATGGCCACCGCAATCCGCAGGGCATCGCCTTCGGCCCCGATGGCGTCCTCTATGAAACTGAGCACGGCCCATCGAGCGACGATGAGATCAACATCATCGAG
Source organism: Devosia sp. SD17-2 (assembly GCF_029201565.1). Classification (GTDB taxonomy): domain Bacteria; phylum Pseudomonadota; class Alphaproteobacteria; order Rhizobiales; family Devosiaceae; genus Devosia. The sequence goes on along the minus strand of NZ_CP104002.1, from coordinate 640,300 downwards.
CCGGGCGGCAATTATGGCTGGCCGCTGGTTGCCGGCTTTATCGATGACAAGGCCTATTCCTATCTCAACTGGAGCGAAGCGCCCGAGAGCGTCCAGCGCATCACCACCCCGGCGCCCGAAGGTGTTCCGGAAACGCTCGAATCCGCCTTTGAAGGCGAGATGGTGGATCCGCTCGCCACCTATTTCACCGTCGAGAGCGACTTCCCCTTCGGCGAGCAGTGCGGCTTTGTCTGCAACCCCACCATCGCCCCCTCCTCCATTCTTTATTACGACGCCGGTGAGGGTGGGATTCCGGAGTGGGATAATTCCCTCCTCCTGCCGACGCTCAAGCATGGCGTTCTCTACGTCCAGAAATTGACCGAAGATGGCACTGCCGCTGACGGCCTGCCGGTCGCCTGGCTTGGCACCCAAAACCGCTATCGCGATGTTCTGGTCTCCGAAGACGGCAAGGAAGTCTATATCGCCACCGACGCCTTCGGCTCCGTCGCCCAGCTCTATGGCAATGAACTGACCACCAGCGTGCTGCACAATCCTGGCGCCATTCTGAAGTTCACCTATGGTGGCGAAGAAGGCAATGCGCTTGGCGCCGGTGGCGGCTCGGCAACGACGGGCGAAGCCCAGAACCTCGGTGGCCCGGAAGAAGGCGAAAACCCCGCCAATCTCGGCGCTGCACCGGGCACGTCCGAAGCTGCACCGCCAGCAACTGCACCGGCTGAAACCGCCCCGGCACCGGAAGCGGCAGCCCCCGAAGCCGCTGGCGAGGTTGACCTTGCCGCTCTCATCGCGGCCGGCCAGCCAGAATATGTTTCCAATTGTTCGGCCTGCCACGGCGTCAATGGTGAAGGCGGCGCTGGCGCCGTCCTCGCTGGCGATGCGAACCTCGCCGATGCGGCGTTCGTGGCGTCCACCATTATCCACGGCATGGGTTATATGCCGCCGATCGGCGCAGATCTCTCCGACGAAGTCGTCGCCCAGATCGGCAGCTATATCCGCAATTCCTGGGGCAATGATTTCGGCCCCGTGACCCCGGCCGACGCTGCCGCGCAGCGCTGATCGGACGACGTGCTGACCATGTGAGGCGGGAGCAATCCCGCCTCTTTTTTGACCGTGCACCGAGGAAGGGCTTGGGCTAGATTGCCCGCTCAAACGATTTGAGCCGGACTTTTCATGACCATAGCAATTATCGGTGGCAGCGGTTTTCTCGGCCGCAACGTGGCGCTGCGTCTCCTCGCCCATGGCGAAACCCCGCTCGTCGTCCACCGCGGCAATGAGCCGGCCAATCTCCCGGACGCCGTCCGCATCGCCCATGCCGACCGCACCGATGAAGCCGCCCTCACCGACCTATTCCGCCAGCACGATGTCAGCGTCGTCATCGACATCTATGCCCTGAGCCTCGGCAATACCCAGGCCGTCATCAACGCCGCGCGGGCCGTGAACGCCCGTTACATCCTGACGAGTTCGGTCGACGTCTACGCCAATTATGAAGGCCTACTCAAAAAAGGCGCGCCGGAAATTCGGCTTGCACCCGCCGACGAAGACGCCCCGCTGCGCACCATGCGCTACCCCTATCGCGGCAATTCCCGCCGCCCCCAGGGCGTCAGCGAAGACCTCTTCGACAATTACGACAAGATCGTCATCGAGGATGCGGTGCGCGCCGCCGGCATGGATTTCGTCATCCTGCGCCCGCCCATGATCTTTGGCGTCGCCGACAAGCAGCGCCGTTTCGGCTGGGTCGCCGACAATGCCAAGGGCGATACCTTCGCCATGGATGAGCGCGCCTATGGCTGGCTCAATTCCTATGCCTATGTGGAGGACATTGCCGAAGCCTTCGTGCTCGCCGCCCTCCATCCCAAGGCCAGCCGCCGCACCTATAATGTCGGCCAGAATTTCGTCCGCCCCGCAGCCGATTGGGCTCGCCTCCTCTTGCCCATGCTTGGCTCAAGCGCCGAAGTGACGGCCGCCCCGGCCGGAGAAGGCATCTGGGCCGACCGCGCCGAGGCCATGGATTTGCGCTATCCCCTCACGCTCGACACCAGCCGCATCCGCACAGAACTCGGTTTTGCCGAGATCGTCGACGAGACAGCGGCATTGGAAAAAACGCTTCATTCCTATACAATTAGTCAGGATTGACCGCCGCTTTCCGATCTGTTTAGTGTAGCTAAACAGATCGACGACAGGAGGGCGCGTTGGATCCTGCTACCACCGCACCAACCTTGGGCAACCGGCTCCGGGCCCGCCGTCGCGAGCTCGGCCTCACCATTGCCAGCGTCGCCAAGGCGAGTGGCCTGACCGTCGGCTTCATCTCCCAGATCGAGCGCGACATTTCCCGGCCCTCGCTGGTTTCGCTCTACGCCGTGGCCCGCGCCCTCGACACCAGTGTCGACCGCTTCCTCTCCGAAGCCCCGCCGCGCCAGCACCAAATGGTCAGCCATTCGACCAAGCGCGCCAAATTCTCCCTCGGCGCCACCGAACCTTTTTATGAATTTCTCGAACCCGGCTTCCCCGACGCCGCGCTTAACGCCGTCATCACCCATGTGCCGCCGGGCTTTTCCTCCGAGATCATGCGCCATGAGGGCGAGGACTTCGTCTACCTCATCAGCGGCACGATGCTCTACGTCGTCGACGGGGTGGAATATCCCCTCGAAGCCGGCGGAACCCTCCATTTCTCGTCCAGCCTGCCGCACATGTCGCGCAATCCGGGCAAGGACGTCGCCATCGAACTCTGGGTTGGCACCATGAAGGTGTTTTCCGAATACGCCGATCCAGCTCAAATATCGTCATCGCTGCCGGGAACGCAGCCGATCAAAACAAGGGAGAATTGACGATGAAACTGACGAGGACGCTAACCGCGGCGCTTCTGAGCATGACCATGCTCACCGGCATCACCTATGCGGCCACCCCGGCCAATACGCTGGTGATCGCCGATGCGCTCGACGACATCATCACCCTCGATCCGGGTGAAGTGGGCGAAGTCGGTGGCATCATGGCCGCCAAGCAGATCTACCAGACCCTGATCGCCCCCGACGTCAAGGACCCGACCAAGATCTATGGCGTTCTGGCCGAAAGCTGGACCGTGTCGGAAGACGGCAAGACCTTCACCTTCAAGATGAACCCGGCGGCCAAATTCGCCTCGGGCAATCCGGTCACCGCCCACGACGCCGAATATTCGCTGCGCCGCGTGGTCAAGATGGCCTCGCGCTCGGCCTTCTTGCTGACCCAGCTCGGTCTCTCGGCTGAAAACGTCGAGGAACGCGTCAAGGCCACCGATGACGCGACCCTCGTCTTTGAAATCGGCGAACCCTACGCCGAGTCCTTCGTGCTCTACGCGCTCTCCTCGCACAGCGGCGGCATCGTCGACAGCAAGCTCGTGATGGAAAACGAAGTTGATGGCGACATGGGCAATGCCTGGCTCAAGCAGGCCAATTCGGCCGGCTCCGGCCCCTATGTCCTGGGCACCTGGACGCCCAAGCAGTCCATCATGCTCAACCGCAACGAAAACTTCTGGCTGGAAGCCCCTGCCATGGAGCGCATCTTCTTCCAGCACGTTCCGGAAAGCGCTGCCCAGCGCCTGCTGCTCGAAAAGGGCGACATCGACATCGCCAACAAGCTCGGCGCCGATGACCACGCCTCGATCGCTGGCAATGCTGACGTCAAGACCCTCGATGGCAGCTCCGGCGTCATCTACTATTTCGGTCTCAACGTCCGCAACGAAGCGCTGGCCCAGCCCGATTTCGTCAAGGCGATGAAGTACCTCGTCGACTATGAAGGCATCGAGCAGACCATCGGCCAGGGCACGATCAAGACCCACCAGACCTTCGTTCCCGAAGGCTTCCTGGGCGCCATCGACCACAACCCCTATTCGCTCGATATCGAAAAGGCCAAGGAACTGATCGCCTCGAGCGGCGTGCAGACGCCCGTCAAACTCGACGCCGTCGTCTGGAACACGCCTCCCTACACCGACTTCGCCCAGGCAGCTCAGGCGACCATGGCGCAGGCCGGCGTCGAGCTGAACCTGCTCGTCGTGGACGGTCAGCAGTGGCTGGAACGCTACCGCTCTGCCGATCTCGACATCTGGGTTGGCCTCTGGGGTCCGGACTATCCAGATCCGCACTCCAACGCCAAGGCTTTCGCCGTCAACTCCGAAGACACCCCGGATGGCTCGACCAGCCTGGCCGACCGCTTCGGTTGGGACGCTGGCGATATCTCGCCGCGCACCATGGCCGCGCTGCGGGAGAACGACAACGAGAAGCGTCGCCAGATGTACGAGGAGATCCAGCTCGAACACACCGACATCTCGCCCTTCCTCTACATGTTCCAGGAAGTGCGCCGCGTCGCTGTCCGCGCCAATGTCGAAAACCTCGAACTGGGCCTGACGCTGTCGGACGACCGCTACTGGAAAGCCACCAAGAACTAATCCCTAAATCCGGCGTGGCGGCTCCGGCCGCCGCGCCTCTCTCGTGACCAGGACCGACCCGTGGCCGCCATAGCTTCTCCAAATCTCGTGCGCTTCAAGCGCATCGCCAACGGGCTGGTCACCACCGCCATAACGCTGCTCGGCCTCGTGGCGCTGACCTTTTTCATCGGCCGCGTCATCCCGATCGATCCGGTTCTCTCCATCGTCGGCGAGAAGGCGACGCAGGAGGCCTATGACAAGGTTTTCTACGAGCTCGGCCTCGATGAACCGGTCTGGGAACAGTTCACCTCCTATACGCTAAAGCTGCTCCAGGGCGATTTCGGCACTTCCTTCACCACCACCCGCCCGGTGCTCACCGATCTCCTGAGCTTTTTCCCGGCCACGCTGGAGCTCGCGACCCTTGGCCTCGTCCTTGGCGTCGTCCTCGGCATTCCCGCCGGTGTCGCCTCGGCCTATTGGCACGACAAATGGCCCGATCACCTCATCCGCATCATCGGCCTCATCGGCTATTCGGTGCCCATCTTCTGGCTCGGCCTCGTCGGGCTCTATGTCTTTTACTATAAGCTCAGCTGGGTCGCCGGACCCGGCCAGCTCGACGTTTTCTATGTCGGCGTCGTCAAGCCCATCACCAATTCCATCCTGATCGACAGCCTGCTGCGCGGCGAATGGGAGGTGTTCTGGAACGCCGTCAGCCACATCATCCTGCCGGTCTGCCTCATCGGCTATTTTTCCATGGCCTACCTCTCGCGCATGACGCGCTCGCTCATGCTCGACCAGCTCACCCAGGAATATGTCCTCACCGCGCGCCTCAAGGGCGCCAGCGAGCTTGAGGTCGTCCTCGGCCACGCCCTGCGCAATGCCGCCATTCCGCTCGTCACCATCATTGCCCTCTCCTATGGCGGGCTCCTCGAAGGCTCTGTGCTGATCGAGACCGTCTTCGGCTGGCCCGGCATCGGCAATTACATTGCCTCCTCGCTCTTCCGGGGCGACATCAATGCCGTGCTCGGCGGCACCTTCCTCGTCGGCGCCATCTTCATTCTCCTCAACCAGCTTTCGGACGTGCTCTACGCCACGCTCGACCCGCGCACCCGGGAGGCCAGCAAATGAGCGCCGTGGACACAGCACTTCCCGTCGACAGCGCCGGCCGCGCCCGCTGGAAACAGATCGTCAGCTTCTGCCGCCGCTTCGCCCGCAATCCCCTGGGCATGTTCGGCCTCTTCATTCTTCTCGCGCTGCTCTTCTGCGCCGCCTTCGCCGAGCTGATCGCGCCCTACGATCCCTATCTGCCCAATTTGACCGCGCGCCTCACCGGCCCCGGCGCCGAATTCTGGCTGGGCTCGGATGAACTGGGCCGCGATATCCTCTCGCGCGTCATCTACGGATCACGCCTGACCCTCCTCATCGTCGCGCTTGTGATCGTCACCTCCGCCCCCATTGGCCTTCTCATCGGCGTCGTTTCCGGCACCTATGGCGGCTGGCTCGATGCGCTTTTCATGCGCATCACCGACGTCTTCCTCGCCGTCCCCAAACTGCTCCTGGCGCTGGCCTTCGTCGCCGCCCTCGGCCCCGGCATCGTCAATGCCGCCATCGCCATTACGCTGACCGCCTGGCCGCCCTATGCCCGCATGGCCCGCGCCGAGGCTCTCGCTGTCCGCAACAGCGATTATGTCAACGCCGTCCGCCTCGCCGGAGCGTCGGAATTTCACATCATCTTCTTCCACATCATCCCGATGTGCCTCTCCTCGGTCATTGTTCGCATGACGCTCGACATGGCCGGCATAATTCTCACCGCCGCCGGCCTCGGCTTTATCGGCCTCGGCGCCCAGCCGCCCCTGCCCGAATGGGGCGCGATGATCTCCACCGGACGCAAGTTCATCTTCGACCAGTGGTGGGTGGCAACCGTCCCCGGCTTTGCCATCTTCATCGTCTCGCTCGGCTTCAACCTTCTGGGCGACGCCATCCGCGATCTGCTCGACCCGCACCTCAAGGCCAGATCATGACCGCGCCCCTGGCTGAAATCAAAAACCTGCGCATCTCCTTCCCCACTGAAGAGGGCGGCTGGCATCAGGCGGTGCGCGGCGTCAGCTTCGCGCTCGGCCGCGAAAAGCTCGGCATTGTCGGCGAAAGCGGCTCGGGCAAATCCCTCTCCGGCCGCGCCCTGCTCGGTGTTCTTCCCGATTACGCCCGCGTCGAAGCCGATATCCTGTCATTCGACGGCATTGATCTGCTCAAAGCCAGCCGCGGCGAACGGCGAAAACTGCGCGGCAGCCGCCTTGGCATGGTGCTGCAGGATCCCAAATTCTCGCTCAATCCGGTCATGCCGGTGGGCAAGCAGATCGTCGAAGCCATCCGCATCGGCAATCGCAGGCTGGGCAAGACCGAGGCGAAAAAGATCGCGCTCGACATGCTCGAAAGCCTCCACATCCGCAATCCCGAAGCCGTCTTCGACCGCTATCCCCATGAGCTTTCGGGCGGCATGGGCCAGCGCATCATGATCGCCATGATGGTGGTCCGCGAACCCGATCTGCTCATTGCCGACGAGCCGACCTCGGCGCTCGACGTCACCGTGCAGATGCAGGTGCTCAACATTCTCGACGAGCTGGTGACGCGCCGCCAGATGGGGCTGATCTTCATCAGCCACGATCTGCAGCTCGTCAGCCGCTTCTGCGACCGCATCATCGTCATGTATGCCGGCCAGATCGTCGAAACCCTCGCGGCATCGGACCTGCACAAGGCCGAACACCCCTACACCAGGGGCTTGCTCGCGTGCCTCCCCACCATTGACGGACCGCTCGATCCCTTGCCCACCCTGCAGCGCGACGACGCCTGGAGACTGGCGCTATGACACAGCCAGACAATATCCTCACCGTCGACAATCTCTCCGTCCGCTTCGGCGCCACCACCGTGGTCGATGACGTCAGCTTCGCCGTCGCCCGTGGCGAGAGTTTCGGGCTCGTCGGCGAAAGCGGCTCGGGAAAATCGACCATTCTGCGCACCATCATGGGCCTCAATGCCGACTGGTCCGGCACCATCACGCTCGACGGTGCCCCTGCCCCCGACCGGTCGCGAAAAGCCTTCGCCCAGCGCGCCCAGATGGTGTTTCAGGACCCCTATGCCTCGCTCCATCCGCGCCATCTCATCGGCAAGGCCATTGCCGAGCCCATGCGCATCCACGGCATGGCCAATGCCGAGGCGCGGGCGCTCGAGCTGCTCGACCTCATCGGGCTGGGGCAAAACTTCGCCTATCGCTATCCGCACGAGCTTTCCGGCGGTCAGCGCCAGCGCGTTGCCATTGCCCGCGCCCTCGCGCTGTCGCCAAAACTGCTGCTGCTCGACGAGCCGACCTCGGCTCTCGACGTTTCCATCCAGGCCGAGATCCTCAATCTGCTCAATACGCTGCGCGAAAGGCTCGACCTGACCTTCGTCATCGTCAGCCACAATCTGGCGGTCGTGTCCTACATGTGCGACCGCTTCACCGTGCTGCAGAACGCAAGGCTGGTGGAGACCGTCACGCGCGAGCAATTGCGCGCCCGCGACCTCAAGGAGCCCTATACCCGCGACTTCGTATCGGCGAGCAGTCTCTGATTTTTCAAGGCTTGAACCAAGGTCGTCCCGTCGCGCATCGTCCCATCTGGGCAAAGAGGGAGAATGCGCGATGAAGGGCCCTTATCTTCTCACCAGTTACCTCATGGCCGGGCTGATGTTCGGGGCCGCGATCTGACTGACCTGGGACTGGCACGCGGCGATAAAACTACCGCTCCTCGCCTATCTGGCGTTCTGCACCGCGGTGTTTCCGCTGTCGCGACGGCCGGCGGAGCTCTTCGTCTTCGCCAGTTTCGCCCTCTCGCCCATCCATCTCACCGGGCTCATCGCCTGGATCCCCATGGTGCTGGTCTTCGTCGTGGTCTGGGCCTTCGGCATCATCTTCGCGCCGATCGGAGCCCTGCTCCACTTCACCGGACAGCGTTTGAGCAAGGCCGATGATCAGCCGATCAGTTCGGCACGGAATGAATAGCGGGCCGTCGCACCGGGCGCGAGGAACACCGTATAGGGGCGCTGGTCGAGCGCATCGCTGGCCCCGACTTCCGCCGACATGCCATGCCACGGCTCAAGGCAGATAAAGCCCGCACCGGGCTTGGTCCACAGCGCCAGATTGGGCAGGTTCTCCCAGGTGAAATGCACCGAAGGTCCAGCTTCGCTGCCATAGCGCAGCCCCGATCCGGCGCCCTGCGGAAAGATCATCGCATCCTGGGCAAAGTCAGCGTGGTTGAGCGTCAGCCGCCCATCGGTGAACGGCGAGGGCTGCGGCGTCCGGTCGACGAGCCCGCCCGAGAGACGGAAAAGCTCCGGCGCCGCGCCATTGTCGAACGCAATTTCATGGGGCTGCCCCTCGCCGCCCGGCAGCGGCCAGGCAAAGGCCGGGTGGAACCCCACGCCATAAGGCATGATCCTGCTGTCACGATTGGTCACGATGGCCGTAACAACGACTGACCGCCCTTCGAGCCGGTGCTCGATATCGAGCACGAAATCAAACGGATACATGGCCAGCGTCGGCTCGGACGCTTCCAGCCGATAGGTGCAGTGCTCGCGCCATTCATCAACGAGTGTAAAGGCGCTGCGCCGGGCAAAGCCGTGCTGGCCGATCTGATAGCGCTTGTCGTTGATGCTGATTGTGTCCTGCGGCGCCCGTCCCACCATCGGAAACAGGATAGGCGAGCGTCCGGTCCAGAAATTGGCGTCCCCACTCCACAGCCAGTTGCGGCCGTCGCGGGTCGACAGCATCTGCATCTCCGCGCCAAGTGCCGCCACATCGAGCGTAAGCTCGCTATTGCTGATCCGCGTGAGTTGCATGCGTCCTCCAACGACAAAAGGCTCTTTTTGACACCGGTTCGTGGGGTACGATCCTGCGATAAAGCTTTGCTCACCGCCAAGTGCTTGAGCCGTTTACACCATCCGGGTAAGCAGCGGGTAAAGGAGCGCCGAAAATCCCCCTGCCCAACTTGCCGCCACTGCCCATCGACGCCGCCCTGCCCGCCCTGCGTGATGCGCTGGAAACGGGCACAGCGGCCGTCCTCGTCGCCCAGCCCGGTGCCGGCAAGACCACGCGCGCCCCGCTGGCGCTGCTCAATGCGCCCTGGCGCGGCGATGGCAAGATCATCATGCTCGAGCCCCGGCGCCTCGCCGCCCGCGCCGCCGCCCGGCAGATGGCCAAACTCATCGGCGAAGATGTTGGCGGCACCATTGGCTATCGCGTGCGTCTCGAAAGCAAGATTTCCGCCCGCACCCGCATCGAGATCGTCACCGAGGGCGTCTTCACCCGTATGCTGCTCGACGATCCGGAGCTGACCGGCGTCGCCGCCATCATCTTCGACGAATTCCATGAGCGCAGCCTCGACGCCGATCTCGGCCTTGCCCTGGCGCTCGACGCCCGCGCCCTGCGGCCAGACCTCCGCCTCCTCGTCATGTCGGCCACCATCGACGGCGCGCGCGTTTCAAAACTCCTCGACGATGCCCCCGTCATCGACAGCCCCGGCCGCACCTTCCCGGTCGAAACCTTTTATGCCGAGCCCGACCCGCTCCAGCGCATGGAAGATCAGGTTGCGAGTGCGACTTTGAAAGCGATGCGCGAGCACGAAGGCTCCGCCCTCGTTTTCCTCCCAGGCCAGGGCGAAATCACCCGCACGGCCGAGCGCCTCGCCGCTCGCCTGCCGCCCAATACCGACCTCGCCCCGCTCTATGGCCAGCTCAGCCCCGCCGAGCAGGACTCTGCCATCCAGCCGGCCCCCGACGGCCGGCGCAAGATCGTCCTCGCCACCTCCATTGCCGAAACCTCGCTGACCATTGAAGGCGTCCGCATCGTCATCGATTCTGGTTTCCGCCGCGTCCCCGTCTATGAACCGGCGACGGGGCTCACCACGCTCGCCACCACCCGCGTCGCGCGCGCCGGCGCCGATCAGCGCCGTGGCCGCGCCGGCCGCACCAGCCCGGGCGTCTGCATCCGCCTCTGGAACGAGGGCCAGAACTCGGCGCTCGAAGCCTTTGATACGCCTGAAATCCTCGCCGCCGATCTCTCCGGCCTCGTGCTCGATCTCGCCGCCTGGGGCGTCACGGACCCGGCCCAGCTCGGTTTCCTCGATCCGCCCCCTGTCCCCGCCTGGGCCGAGGCCAAGGCCCTGCTCACCCGGCTCGATGCCATCAACGCTGCGGGGCATCTGACATCCGCCGGCAAAGCCCTCGCCAAACTGCCGCTCCACCCGCGCCTCGCCCATATGGTGGTCGCAGGGGCCGAGGATGGCGACGCGCAAACCGCTGCCGAACTTGCCGTGCTCATCGGTGAACGCGGTCTGGGGGGCGATGACAGTGATCTCGCCCGCCGCCTCGACCGCTTCCGCACCGATCGCTCCCGCCGCGCCGACGATGCGCGCAGCCTCGCCCGCCGCTGGGCAAAACTGGCCGGTGACAGATTGGGCGAAAATCTCGATGCGGGCCATCACCTCGCCCGCGCTTTCCCCGATCGCGTCGCCCAGCCCGCCGGTCCGCGTGGCCGCTTCCGCCTCGCCAATGGCCGTCAGGCCCAGCTCGAGGACACCCATTCCCTCGCCGGCGCGCCCTTCATCGTCGTGGCGGATTTGACCGGCAGCGCCACCCAGGGCCGTATCCGCTCGGCCGCCGCGCTCGATCCCGTCGATCTCGAAACCCTGTTCGGCCACCGCATCACCGATGAAACCGTCCTCGCCTTCGATACTTCCTCCGGTTCGGTCCGCGCCCGCCGCCAACGCCGGCTCGACGCCTTGCGCCTCGCCGACGAGCCCGCGCAGGTCACCAATCTCGAAAAAGCCGCCGAAATCCTCGCTGCCGCGGTCCTGAAACGCCCCGAAACCCTGCCCTGGAGCAAGGAGCAAAAAGCCCTGCGCGCCCGCTCCACCTGGCTCCACCAGACGCTCGGCGATGATTTTCCTGATCTCTCGGACACCGCGCTCGCGGCCGACCCAGCCTGGCTCGTGCCCCATATTCTGGGCGAAACCCGCCTTTCCGACATCGGCGCCGATCACCTCGGCATGGCGCTCGAAAGCCTTCTGCCCTGGGCCAAAAAGCAGGAGATGGAAAAGCTGCTTCCCAGCCATTTCCACGCGCCTTCAGGCAGTCACCTGCCCATCGACTACGCCGCCGAAAACGGTCCAGCGCTCGAAATCCGCGTGCAGGAATTGTTCGGGCTCGACCGCCACCCATCCATCGTCAATGGCAAGGTGCCGCTGCTGCTGGTGCTGCTCTCGCCCGCCCACAGGCCGATCCAGACCACGCGCGATCTCCCCGGCTTCTGGCGCGGCTCGTGGAAGGATGTGGCGAAAGACTTGAAGGGCCGCTACCCGCGCCATCCCTGGCCGGATGACCCGATTGCCGCACCAGCGACAAATCGGGCCAAGCCACGCGGCACGTAAAAAGCCCGACCTTAAGCCTTGGGCAGGAAATTCAGCGCCACGCCATTGATGCAGTAGCGCAGGCCAGTCGGCGGGGGACCATCGGGAAACACATGGCCCAGATGGCTGCCGCAGGTGGCGCAATGGACTTCCGTGCGCACCATGCCATGCGAGCGATCGACGGTGGTTTCCACCGAACCGGGAAGCGGATCATTAAAACTCGGCCAACCGGTGCCGCTCTCAAATTTCAGATTGGATTCGAACAGCGGCGTGTCGCACCCGGCGCAGGCAAAGCTGCCCTGGCGCGTCTCGTGCAGCAGCGCGCAGCTACCGGGCCGCTCGGTGCCGTGTTCACGCATGATATAGAACTGCTCCGGCGTCAGCCGCTCGCGCCATTCCGCTTCGGTTCGGGTCACAGGATAGGCATGGGCATCCATGGGGCGCACTCCATTGCTCGGGCTTTCAATTGGCTCTGATATAGGATTACCTTGCCCCCTGTGCCAGCGCTATCACCTTCAATTCGCGCTGATCCCCCCATTGCGCGTGGCAGAACCATGACCAGAATTTCCAGCATTGCCGAGCTTGAAGCGATCTACCTGCCCGCGCCTGCTCCCGCCTCCATGGTGAAGGTGTCGACGAGCATTACCCCGCATTATCGTACCCTGATCGCAGCCAGCCCATTTGCCGCCCTTGCCACCGCCGGTCCCGAAGGGCTCGATTGCTCGCCGCGCGGCGACAGGCCCGGCTTTGTGCGCGTCCACGACGAAAAAACCCTGATGATGCCCGACCGGCGCGGCAACAACCGCATCGATAGCCTCAAGAACATCATCCGCGACCCGCGCTGCGCCCTGCTCTTCCTCATTCCCGGCTCGGGCACCACGCTCCGCGCCAATGGCCGCGCCCATCTCTCGGTCGATCCCGACCTCCTGGAGAGCTTCGCCGTCGAGGAAAAGGCGCCGCGCACAGTCATCGTCTTGGAAGTCGATGAAATCTACTTCCAGTGCGCCCGCGCCATCATCCGCTCCGAACTCTGGAACCCCGAACGCCATATCGATCCGGCAGCCCTGCCCACTCCCGGCGAAATCCTCGCCGCCATGACCGCCAACCAGGTCGGCGGCGAAACCTACGACAAATCCTGGCCCGAACGCGCCAAACAGACGATGTGGTGAAAAGGCCCCCTGTCTACGACGAGACGGGCTGGCTTCCCTTGCGGGCCGCCTTGTTGCGGTAGAGGTTCGCGTCACTGGCCGCAATGGCGTCGGTGAATTCAAGGCCCTTGCTGGTCCTCACTGTGCCGATGGATATTCCCAGATCCACAGTGTCGTCACCGAGGCGCGACCGGAATATGCTGGTCGCGGCCTCACTGATGGCGTCGATGTCGAAGTCGCGCGCGCTGTCGTGAGAGCACGGAGAAAACGCACAAAATTCATCCCCACCGATGCGCGCGATCAGCGCCTTGTCTCCCAGTCGTCCCCGGAGCGCTTCAGCAACCGCGACAATAGCCTCGTCACCGGCCAGATGCCCGAGTTCGTCGTTGATCAACTTGAGGTCATCGACATCGGCGAGAATAAATATCCCGGCAATTCCGTGGTTCTGGGACAGGTTGAACTGCTCGATAAAGCTGCGCCGATTAAGTAAGCCAGTCAGCGGATCGACACTGGCCCGCCGGGCGAGTTCGGCGGCGTCTGCCAGCAATTGCTGGTAGGACGCTTCAAGACGTTCCAGCCGCGTGAACCAGAACAGGCCAAGCGGCACAGCGATCAAGAACGGAAGTGTTATCCGCACGAGAACCGTGACGGTGTCTGCCTCGGCTCCAATTGCCATCCTTACGCCTGTCGAGATCGACATCGACACGGCACCAGCGCATATCGCGACGATAGCCGTACGTCTCCAGACAAGCCTTGACGGCCAATGCATCAGCAAATCTCTACTCAGGTGCTTACTATGGGGACCGTGTCATCCACACGTAACCAAGCTGCTAAGAAGGCCGGCATGATTGCGGCTCTCCGGACCAAAGCGCTCATTGTGGCCCATACTGCAGACTGGATCGGTCCAGCGACCATTCTGTACGAAACGCTCTAAAGCGCATGGCTATCCCGCTGTCAATACGGAGATATTTAGCAATTTTCGTCTACGCCTACACACGCTTACCGGGCTATGAAGAGGCATGAACACTTTTCTAGACCGGCGGCGGGAACGACGCTCGCCTCCTGTGCTGCGGAGCCCCGCCCAGATCGCCGCCGATCAGGTGAGGCTGGACGTCACCATCCTGAACGTGTCCCGATCCGGCGTCATGATTGCCCTGCCAGAAGATATAGCCCTGCCCGATCGAATCAGCCTGATCGTGGGCACTATGCTGCAGCCTTGTGAAGTGGTGTGGCGAGATGGCACGAGCGCAGGCCTGCGCTTCGACTGACCACAGGCAAACAGCGGCAACGACACAAGATTGAATTATTAAGACTGTGGGAAAAATGGTGGGAGTAACAAGGATTGAACTTGTGACCCTTCGCGTGTGAAGCGAATGCTCTCCCGCTGAGCTATACTCCCACTCCGCAAATCCCCTTTAAGGGGAAGCGGCCGGAAAGAGATGGTGGGCGTAACAAGGATCGAACTTGTGACCCCTACGATGTCAACGTAGTGCTCTCCCGCTGAGCTATACGCCCATCTCTCCGGGTCGGTGCAGCATCGCTGCTCCGATGACGGGGATAGACCACAAAACCGTTTGGCCGGTCAAGGGGGTCAATCACCTGCCTGTGGAAAGTTTTCAGGCAGCCAGCAAACGCTCCACTTCGCTGACCAGATCACGCAGGTGGAACGGCTTGGACAGCACCGAAGCATCCTTGGGCGCGTCGCTGTCCGGGTTGAGCGCAACCGCGGCAAAGCCGGTGATGAACATCACCTTGAGATCGGGATCGAGTTCGGTGGCGCGTCGCGCCAGCTCGATGCCGTCCATTTCCGGCATCACGATATCGGACAAAAGCAGCGAAAACGGCTCTTCGCGCAGGCGCTCATAGGCAGACAGCCCATTGTCGAACGACACCACTTCATAGCCCGCGTTCTTGAGCGCGCGGGTGAGGAACTGGCGCATATCGTTGTCGTCTTCAGCGAGAAGAATTCGCTTCATCAAAAACCCCTAAGCCCCATTTCCTGTGTGAGTCGACTATTGGGCCCGATGTTTAGTCCACTTTTGTGGCGGCGCAACCGCTCCCCACCCCATTATGCGCGATTTTACGCCCAACTGGACAAGATTGCTGCGCCGCGCGACACTGTCGGCCCAGGGCAAATCACACGCGGCAGAGCGACGGCGCCGCATCGAGGGAGACAGCGTGCGGTCCGACTATTGGGATCAACCGGCATTTGAAACCATCCGGCCGCGGCGCCTGGTGGCGCCGATCGTGTTCAATTCGCCCCATTCGGGCCGGGTCTATCCGCCACGCTTTCTCGCCATGACGCGGCTCGATCATCTGTCGATCCGCCAATCCGAAGACGCCTTTGTCGACGAGCTGTTCTCCCGCGCGCCCCACCTCGGCGCCCCGCTCCTGCGGGCCCATTTCCCCCGCGCCTATCTCGATGCCAATCGCGAGCCGTGGGAACTTGATCCCACCATGTTTATCGAGCCGCTGTCGGATCGCTTCAACACCAATTCGCCTCGTGTCGCGGCGGGCCTCGGAACGCTGGCCCGCGTCGTTGCCGAGAACAAGCCGATCTATCGCGAGCGCCTGACGCTGGAAGACGCGCGCATGCGCATCGAGGGGATTTATCACCCCTATCATGCCGCCCTGCAAAAACTCCTCAGCGAGGCACTCGCCAGTTTTGGCGTTGCCGTGCTGATCGATTGCCATTCCATGCCGCGCATCGGACGGCATGGCGAGCGCGCCACCCCAGACATCGTGCTCGGCGACCGCTACGGCACGACCTGCGCCTCCGCCCTGATCGATCTGGTTGAAACCACCTTCATCGCTGCGGGCCTCAAGGTTGCGCGCAATCGCCCCTATGCCGGCGGCTTTTGCACAAGGTCCTATGGCCGCCCGCAACACGGCGTCCATGCCCTGCAGATCGAGATCAGCCGGCACCTCTACATGAACGAAACCACGCTCGAGATGCATTCCGGCTTCGAGCCGATGCGTCTCATCATCGAGAATGTGATCCAGACGCTGATCGGCCTCGACCTGATGGGCCTGGCCGCCGCCCCGCTCGGCGGCGAAAAGGCTGCGGCCGAATAGCGCATTCAGCACCTTCCAAACAGAAGGGCCGCCACGAGGGCGGCCCAGTCAAGGGAGGAACGATGGATGAGCTGCGCTGCGCAAACCCCAGCCACCATGCCTGTTGAGGATGATCCTCCACAGGCGCTTGCACAAGTCCGGTTCACACCCACACCATCGAAGTGCTGGCGCTTGTTGCAAAAATGAATCAGCGGCGTCCCACCGCCTTTTGCCCCGCCGCGCTTCACCTTTGCCTGTCGAGCGGCTAGAGCTTGACCACGCCGCGCCCGGACTTGTCCGGAACCGGCCCCCAAATTCCCGCCCAGCCGGATTTTTTGCCGCCATGTCCGATCTCGATTTTGACCGCATCGAAACCGTTCTGCTTGCCGCGTCCGCCGCTGCAGCCGAGCGGACCCTGCCGCTGTTTCGGACCGGACTGGCTATCGATAACAAGCTGGCTTCCGGCTTTGATCCGGTGACCGAGGCCGACAAGGGCGCCGAAACCGCCATCCGCGCGGTCATCGCAGAACACTTCCCCGATCACGCCATCATTGGCGAAGAATGGGGCAAGAGCGGCGAGAGCCGCTACAGCTGGATCATCGACCCGGTCGACGGCACCCGCGCCTTCATTTCCGGCGCGCCGGTCTGGGGCACGCTGATCGGCTTTGCCATCGATGGCGTGGCTGTCGCCGGCCTCATGAGCCAGCCCTTCATCGGTGAAACCTTCCTCGCCGTTCCCGGCGCCTCACGCTATCGCCGGGGCGAAGTCACGACGGCCAACCGCACCAGCGGCGCCACCGAACTCGCAGGCTCGCGCGTGTTCACCACCACGCCAAAACTGTTCGACACACCGGCCCTTGCCGCCAAATGGCAGGCCATCGAAGGGGCGACCCGCCTCCAGCGCTTCGGCATGGATTGCTATGGATATGCGCTGCTCGCCGCAGGCCACGCCGACCTCGTCATCGAGCCCTATCTCAACAGCTATGACATCGCCGCGCTCGTTCCCATTATCCGCGAAGCCGGTGGCGCCATCGCCTGCTGGGACGGCAGCGACCCTACGGGGGGCGGCAATGTCGTCGCCGCGGCGACGCCCGAGCTACTCGCCAAGGCCCTCTATTTGGTCGCGAATTCATAAAATTTTGAGCGCTGTCCGATACTAACGGCGACGTAAACTTTAATTTAACCAACACCCCTTAATAGGCATAAATACCGGGGGCGGGCAGAAATACTAAATCATGAAAAAGGCAGTGGATTTTCTAGGCCACGAGGGTGGCGCTATTGCCGTAATCTTTGGCCTGCTTTTACCTGCATTATTGGGCGTTGCTGCGCTCGCGATCGAGGTGGGCCACTGGTACACCGAGCGCGACAAGCTGCAGATCGCCGCCGATACCGCGGCCTATAGTGCGCTGGTGTCCTACAGCATCGATAAGGACCTCGACGCGGCCAAGGCCGTCGGCGTGGCACAGGCGCAGGCCTCCGGCTTCAGCGGCACGCTCGACCAGATCGAGATCGCCATTCCCTCGCCTGACGGCACGCTGGGCCCCAATTCGTCGCAGGCCATTCTCGAGACCAATCCGCGCCTTTATCTGTCGGCAATGTTTCTGGAGATGGCCTCCATCGAGATCGGCGTCGTCTCCTATGCCACCTTCGACGACGTGCAGGAGCAGGTGCCCTGCATGCTGGCGCTCAAGCCGAACCAGTCCCGCTCCATCGTCATGGCCGCCAGCGTGCAGGTCAACATGGACTGCGTGGTCGCCAGCAATTCGAGCAATGGCGACGCCATCTGGGCCGAGGGCACGGCCTCCCTCACCGCCAGCTGCATCAAAACTCCGGGCTCCACGGCCACCAATGGCGGCGCCAGGATCACCGCCACCGACTGCCCCAATGGCCAGATCGATCACTCCACCTCGACGGACCCGTTTGCCGACAAACCCTTCTGGGGCGGACCGGGCATCCCCGACACGCCGACATTCGTCGATCAGTCCGTCTCGCAGGGACGCTATGGCGTCGGCATGCCTGCCGGCGACCGGCTCAATCCCGGAAAATACGGCAAGCAGGTCGAAATCGACGGCAGCGTCACCCTGGCGCCGGGCGTCTATTATTTCTCGGCCGGCTTCCGCGCCACGCCGGGCAGCCGCATCACCGGCGAGGGCGTCACCATCTTCGTCAACCAGACCAAGGTGCTCGACATCGCCCAGAACGTGCGATGGAACCTGACCGCCCCCACCTCGGGACCGACTGCCGGCATCTCCATCATGGGCAATCCGGCCATCACCGGGGGCACGGTGCGCCTGATCGGCGTCATCGGCAATGTCGGCGGGGCCATCTATTTCCCCAATCAGCTGCTGCAGACCGAGAGCGGCCCGAACCTGCCCAGCGCCCGCTGCACCCAAGTGATCGCAAATCTGATCGACATTCGCGGCGGCGGCACCATCAACAATGACTGCTCGTCCCAGAGCGGCGCATCCACCGGCGCCAGCAGCACCGTGCGCCTCGCCAAGGGCCCCCTGCTGTGAGGGCCGTTGCCAGACTGATCGCCCGCTTCCGCCGCGACAGGGGCGGCAATGCCGCGGTCGAATTCGCCATATTGGTGCCGATCCTGCTCCTGCTGGTCGCCGGCACCGTCGATCTCGGCTTCGGCTTCCAGCGCAAGCTCGAGCTGCAATCGGCGCTGAACACGGGCCTGCAACACGCCATGCAGACGCAGGGCAAGAACATCCCGACCACCGGGGCCGTCATCTCCCATGGGCTGACCCGCTTCGACGACATCACCCTTGAGGTCAGCGCCTTCTGCGGTTGCGCCTCAGGGGCCGAGGGCTGCCAAACGACCTGCCGACCCGGCCTTGATCGCTATGCGACAGCGAGCGTGTTGATGCCCTACAAGACGCCGATCTTCGAGGTGGACATGGAACTCTCGGCGACATTTGAACTCTATGTGGGGAAAGCCCAATGAGCCGTTCTCCCTTTGCCGTGGCAAGACACTTCTGGCGCAACTCGAGGGGGGGAACCGCCATCGAATTTGCGATGGTGGCGCCGATCTTCCTCTTCTGCGTCTTTGCCTTCGTTCAGCTCGGCTTCGGCATCTATGCCCAGTCGACCATTTCGCAGCTGGCCGAAAAAGGCGCGCGCCACCTGCTCTTTGCCAGCACAGACGTCGACGGCGCCACCGAGACGATCCTGGCCGGCATGACCGCCACCCCGCTCGATCCGATGAAACTCACGATATCGGCGCTGCGTCTCGCCCAGCCCTATCCCCATGTCGAGTTGACGCTCGATTATGCGTTCAAGCCGCCCGGCATGCCGCTGCCCGAGGATATCAATCTGCGCTCGGTGGTCCTCATCCCGGTCAGCCCCTAGCGATCACCTGCTCTGTTCGGTGATGAACGCATCGAAGGCGGCAAACACCTGGCCGCGGATTGTCTCGTTCTCCATGAACAATTCATGCCGCGCGCCGGGGATGATCATGTGCCGCCCATTGCGCAGCCGCAGCCCCAGCCGCTCGATGGCAGGCGTCGAGACGATTTCGTCGCGCGCGGCCCCGAGGATCAACAGCGGGATCTGCATTTTGGCCGGAAAACTGTCCTTGCCTGCCTCGACCATGGCTCGCATTGCCGCGGACAGCCAGCGAAAGGTAGGCGACCCGATATAAAGGCTGTCATCGGCCTTGATCGTATCGACCATGCGCAAATAGCGCGTCGGGTCCGAGGTCAGCAGATTATTGGCGAAACCCGCTTCGCTCGGCCGCTGGTCGCCCCGTCGCGCATAGGGCAACCGGCCGAGCCCCAGGAAACTGGCAGCAGTGGCGATCCGCCCGGTGCGGGCAATGGCATGTTCCATGCGGTGGAGGCTCACCATGGGCGCCGACAGAAACACCCGGTCGAACATCATCCGGTCGCGGGTTGCGGCAAACAGGCTCGCCAACCCACCCATCGAATGGCCGACGAGATAATAGGGTGGCGGACAATCGGGCAGCAGGATCTTGGCGTGAAAACTGCGCAGATCGCTCCAGTAGTCATCAAAATGATCGACATAGCCCAGCGTCGGATTGCCGATCAGCCGTTGCGAGCCGCCCTGCCCGCGCCAGTCGAAGGTGGCGACGGCAAAGCCGCGCGACTGGAAGTCGGCGATGGTCTCGAAATATTTCTCGATATATTCGGTGCGCCCTTGCACGAGACACACAGTCCCGCGATGCGGGCCCGCCGATTTCGGCCAGATCGCGTAGCGCAACCGCACGCGATCGACAGTCTCGAGATAGCCCAGCCGCACCCCCTCCGGAACCGGATTGGATGGTGTGACGGCGAGTTTGGGACCGTGTGGGTCGACCTGGGCGGTCAATTGCTGCCTCCGCGCTGAACGCGGGCACGATAAACACTGCTGGTAAACAAAGAAAAGCCAGCATCCCTACTGGGAGATGCTGGCTTTCTTTCATTTCGGTCCCGTGCGGGGGGCGGATGACGGGTCCTCCTGAACGACAAGTGACTTGCAGGTCACTCATCGCGCCGTCTCTACCCGCAAGACTCTGAATAGAATCCAACAGATCCATTCATTTAGCGTTCAGCCCGGCGATTTGCGTGGAATGGGGGGAGCCTATACCTGCCGCGCGTTCCGTCAAGGCCAGAGCGTATCAGCACGTCGGCCAATAAATTCGGCGACACGAGCCTTTGTCACCGCCTCGAACGCTGCGGGCCATTCTGCGCCCACCGCCTGCGCCAACCGGCGGGCACGCGGAAAAAAGGCGCCGGCGATGGCCAATTGCGCTGAGATCAGCGCCTCGCGCTGCGGCCCGGGATAGGGCAGGTTGAGCAGCACATTCATTTCCGCTTCCGGCAGAAGCCGGCTCAGATGCAGCATGCCGCCCCGATCCGGCACGCTCAGCGCCTCCTGCATGATCTGGCTGAGCATGTCGCGTAACAATCCTGTGCCCATCATCATCACCACCCACTCCTCGCGCCCCAGGACCACCGGGGTCAGCCCCAGCACGCGGATGAATTCGGTGACGATATCCTCGACCCTACGCGGATCAGCCACATAACCGGGAAGGCTCTGCGGCAGGCGCGCATAAAGACCTTTCGGATCGACCAGCGGCATGAGCTGGTCCTTTGCCCTTCGCCCCAGTCCGGAGGGTTCGGCAAGGCTGATATCAACCCGCAGCCAGCTTTGGCCGATCGCATTGATCAGCGTCCCACCCCGCTTGAGCACATGGAAGTAAATCTGCGGCTCGCGCGCCTCGAGCCAGCCGCGCCACCAGTTTATGATTGCGTCGTGGCGCTCTGCCGGAGCCAGACCCACGAGATCGATATCGCTCCACGCATCGGCCGTCCCGCGCCCATGCGAGCCGCCAAGAAAAAGACCCTCGAAGAGACCGCATCCCTTCGCCGCAGCCGTTAGGTTTTCGGTAAATTCGCTGATCGACACAGGCTGTCCCTCCACAGTCTCGCCCCTCGAAAATTCCTGCAGTTTTCCGGCTACGCTACCCTCTTGAACCGCGAAAACGCGTCCCTACATCTGTGCTGTTCGCCGGGTTTCCGGGAACACCGGTCCCCTGGATCTCATGCTCGCCACTTACGGGAGCATCGCCATCGGCCGGCACATCAACCACGTTGCTTTACGGAGAATGTGTACCATGCAGACCATCGATTTTTCGCCCTTCTATCGCTCCACCGTCGGCTTTGACCGCCTGTTCAACCGTCTCGATAGCTTGGGCGCACAGGAAACCAAGACCTACCCGCCCTACAACATTGAGCGCACCGGTGAAGACGCCTACCGCATCTCCATCGCGGTTGCCGGCTTCTCCAATGGCGACATCGCCATCGAGACCAAGGAAAACTCCCTGGTCGTCAAGGGCGCCAAGCCGACCGAGACCGGTGACACCAAGCGTGAATTCCTCCATCGCGGCATTGCCGAGCGCGCCTTCGAGCTGCGCTTCCAGCTGGCCGACTATGTCGAAGTTCAGGGCGCCAGCCTCGAAAACGGCCTCCTGCATCTGGAACTGAAGCGCGAACTGCCCGAAAGCAAGAAGCCGCGCACCATCCAGATCAACGGCGGCACCCCCGCCATTGAGGACCAGTCGGTTAACTAGTCGCCGGCGCTTGCGCAAAATCGCTCCGGTGGAGCGATTTTAGGCGGCTAGGCCATGAGAGCTACGCTCGAGTGGCGCGGGTGTCCCGCAGACGCGATCTATCTGGCATACAATGAAGGCGCGGTCCGCAAGGGCCGCGCTTTTTGTTTGTCGTCTCTCCATTGTGGCCCCTGCCACCACTCCGTCCCCTCCATCGTCATTGCCCGGCTTGTGTGGAGGATCTGTGCTTTAGTGGTGGCATCAGCCGGGTTGCGCATCCCGGCTGATGCAGTCAGGAGGCCGTTTTGTCCGGCTGGTTTGTCACAGCCGAGGACGAGCAAGGCCCTGTCTGCTCCCTTTGACCCCGAACGGTTGATCGGGCTGTTGCCCGCACCACAAGCCTGGGAGCAAGGTCATGATACACGACACCCTCTTCGTTGGCATCGACGTTTCCAAGACGCATCTGGACGTTCATACCCATCCCGCTGGCAAATCCTGGCGTTGCAGCACTGGACCGGAGGCGCTCGCCGAGCTGACGCAGCGCCTGGCCAGACTGGGGCCGTTGGCCATCGGGCTCGAAGCCTCGGGAGGCTATGAAGCCCGCGTGGCCGAGAGCCTGCATGCCGCTGGCCTTGAAGTGCATGTTCTAGCCCCGGCGCGGATCCGCAGTTACGCGCGGGGTATCGGCCAATTGGCCAAAACCGACAAGATCGATGCCGCTCTGATCGCGCGTTATCTGCAGGCCGTGCGCGCCAGCTTGACCCCTTATGTGTCTGATCCGATCCGACAAAGGCTGAGCGCGTTCACAGCCCATCGGCGGCGGATCGTTGCGGAAAAGAGCGGCCTTGTCAGTCAGCTCGATACCATCGACGAGCCGCTTGTGCGCAGCCTGATCGAGGAGCGTCTGGCGGCCATCGCCCTGGAGATCAAACGCATCGAAGCGGCCATCACTGCCCTTCTCGCCGACAATCGCCAGCTCCAGCAGCGCCAGGCGCGGCTGCGGCAGGTGACCGGCGTCGGTCCGGTTCTGGCGATCGCCTTACTGGCCGACATGCCCGAGCTCGGCAAGGTCTCCGCCAAGGTGGCCGCAGCACTCATCGGCGTTGCCCCTTATGCCCGCCAATCGGGCGCATCGGATCGCAACGGCCGCTGTCTTGGCGGACGAAAACATCTGCGCGATATCGCCTACATGGCCGTGCTCAGCGCCATCAAGGTGAAAGACCCCGTTCTCGGCGGCTTCTATCAAAGACTGCGCCTGCGCGGAAAACCCTTCAAACTCGCCATGATCGCAACGGTGAGAAAACTCATCACAATCCTCAACGCCATCGCCCGACAGGAACCGGCATTCCAACAGTGATGTCCACGGTTGCTCGTCCGGGCAATCCATCTCCCTTGCATGGATCCCCCGGACAAGCCGGGGGATGACGAAAGAGCATGAGCGCCCGAAGCTCACACGAAGCCCAACACCAAAAAACCTCTCGGCTCCGTCACCTCCCTCCCCTTGTGGGGAGGGTAGCAAAGCTAGGCCCAACGGGCCGTAGCGGCGCTGGGTGGGGGTATCCAGCGCCCCCCCGCTCGGAACCTCAGCGTCGCTCGACGGTTGTTCGGAAAGACCCTCCAGCGTCACAGGATCCTCCCGCATGAAAACCCCATCCATCGCCCTCAAATCCAACGCCAAATCGGCTGTCATCGACATCCTCAATGCCCGCCTTGCCGACGCCATTGATCTGGCGCTGATCACCAAGCAGGCCCATTGGAATCTCAAGGGCCTCAATTTCATCGCCGTGCACGAGATGCTCGATCCGATGCGCACCCAGATCGACACCCACGCCGACACCATGGCCGAGCGTGTTGCCCAGCTTGACGGCATTGCCCTGGGCACCAGCCAGATCATCGCCAAGTCGAGCACGCTCGCCGCCTATCCCACCGACATCCGCAAGACCACCGATCACCTTGCGGCCCTTGCCGAGCGCTATGCCGCCCTCGCCAATCAGGTGCGCGAGGATATCGACGCGACGGACGAAGCCGGCGACGCCACCACCGCCGATATTCTCACCGCCTTCTCCCGTGATCTCGACAAGAACCTGTGGTTCATCAAATCGCATCTGGAATAAACCACCGGAATTGTCCTATTTTGAACGCCAGCACGAAATAGGACAATTCTCAGATTTCCCGCCGAAAGTAGGACTTTCGCCTAAAATATACGCACACTGCTGCCTCTTTGTGCAAGTAGCCCCTGAAAGTCCTACAACTCCTATCCCAAAAAACCTGCAGTCCTATTTTTTTTCGGCAAAGTCCAACGTTCCTGCTTGTACGCAGTTTTAAATCGTGCAAATGTCGGATCGTTAGGGCAGCACGACTGTCCTATCTGACGCGTCGCCCCGCTCTCCGCGGTCAGCGCGCGCGCTGGTCCGGCTGGCCCGCTACGAGATAGCGGAAACGGATAGGCGGGGCTAAGATCAGCCCGAATTATGAGCGGCCATTTGGATGCAGCGCCGCTCCCCATGCATGGATGGTTTTCGTTCATCCGAGCCGCTCCCCTCAAAGGCGCGACCCGAACGGACCCCGTGCCCGCCAGCAAAGGACTGCATCCAGCGGGCCGGCAGCGGCACCAACAGGATGCGCGAGACATAGTAAATTCAGCCTGGTGACAGGCGATCAGATAGCGAGGACCACGATATGGCACACGAGCGGCACGGACAAACTTCTCCGGTCACCACCAAAGCCAAATCGCGCACGCTGATCGCCAATTCGCGGCGCGTCGACGGCCGTCCGGCAGCCCAGGGTCTTTACGATCCGGCCAATGAGCACGACGCCTGCGGCATCGGCATGATCGCCAACATCAAGAACAAGCCCAGCCACGAAGTGGTGCAGAAGGGTCTCGAAATACTCGAGAACCTCGAACACCGTGGCGCCGTGGGTGCCGATCCGCTGATGGGTGATGGCGCCGGCATTCTGGTGCAGACCCCGCACGCCTTCTTCCAGAAGGTCCTGCCTTTCGCCCTGCCAGAAAAGCACCACTACGCCGTGGCGATGATCTTTTATCCCAACGATGCGGACCTCAAGTCCCGCTGCGCAGAAGCCGTGCGCAAGTGCATCGCCAGCGAAGGCCTCGTCCTCCTAGGCGAACGCGTCGTGCCCACCGACAATTCAAAGCTCTCGGCCGGCGTCATCGCCACCCAGCCGATCATCGAACAGGTGATCATCGCCCGCCCCGAAGGCCTCACGCTGGATGAATTCGAGCGCAAGCTCCTCATCGTCCGCAAGGTCATCTCCAACACCGTCTATAACGACGTGCCCGAGAGCCACAGCGACAACGGCTTTTATGTCGTCTCCATGTCGGCCCGCACGCTCGTCTACAAGGGCATGTTCCTCGCCGACCAGCTGGGCTCCTTCTACCAGGACCTGCACGACGAAAGCTTCGAGAGCGCCATCGCCCTCGTTCACCAGCGTTTTTCGACCAACACCTTCCCCTCCTGGAAGCTGGCCCACCCCTACCGCATGACCACCCACAATGGTGAAATCAACACCATCCGTGGCAACGTCAACTGGATGGCGGCTCGCCAGGCCTCGGTCCACTCCAAGTACTTCGGCGACGACATCACCAAGCTCTGGCCCATCTCCTATGAAGGCCAGTCCGACACCGCCTGCTTTGACAACGCGCTCGAATTCCTCGTGCGCGGCGGCTATCCCCTGCCCCACGCGGCCATGATGCTGATCCCGGAAGCCTGGGCCGGCAATCCACTGATGGATGAAAAGCGTCGCGCCTTCTACCAGTACCACGCCTCCCTGATGGAGCCCTGGGACGGTCCGGCCGCCATGTCGATCTCCGACGGCCGCTATGTCGTGGCAACCCTCGACCGCAACGGCCTGCGTCCGGCCCGCTACCTTGTTACCAAGGAAGGCCACGTCATTCTCGCCTCGGAATCGGGCGTGCTCGATATCCCCGAGGAGGACATTGTCGAACGCTGGCGCCTGCAGCCCGGCCGCATGCTGCTCATCGATCTTGAGCAGGGCCGCATCATTTCCGACGACGAGGTCAAGTCGACGCTCGCCACCTCCAATCCCTATGCTGATTGGCTCGCCCGCACCCAGATCGTGCTCGAGGATCTGCCGGCCGTGCCGCCCAAGGCGCCCGAGCCGACCGATGCCTTGCTCGATCGCCTGCAGGTCTTTGGCTACACCCAGGAAGACGTCAAGCTCCTGATGGCGCCCATGGCCACCACCGGCCAGGAAGCCGTCGGCTCGATGGGCACCGACACGCCGATCTCGGCGCTGTCGAACAACCCCAAGCTGATCTACACCTATTTCAAGCAGAACTTTGCGCAGGTAACCAACCCGCCCATCGATCCGATCCGCGAAGAATCGGTGATGAGCCTTGTCTCCTTTATTGGCCCGCGCCCGAACCTCTTCGATCTTGAAGGTCTTTCCACGGTCAAGCGCCTCGAAGTGCGCCAGCCGATCCTGACCAATGAGGATCTCGAAAAGATCCGCGCCATTGGCGATATCGAGAGCAATCAGTTCAAGACCAAGACGCTCGACATCACCTATCCCAAGGTGAACGGTGCCGAGGGCATGGAAGCGGCCATCGACGCCCTGTGCCAGGCCGCCGAAGACGCCGTGCGCGGTGAATACAACATCATTATCCTCTCTGACCGTCTGGTCTCAGCCGATCGTCTGGATATCCCGACGCTGCTGGCGCTCGCCGCCGTGCACCATCACCTCATCCGCAAGGGCCTGCGCACCTCGACGGGTCTCGTTGTTGAAACCGGTGAAGCCCGCGAAATCCACCACTTCGCCATGCTCGCCGGCTATGGCGCCGAAGCCATCAACCCCTACCTCGCCTTCGAGGCGCTGCAGGCTCTGCACGCCGAAGGCAATTACCCCGAGGAAGTCTCGGCGGACGAAGTCGTCTACCGCTACATCAAGTCGGTCGGTAAGGGCCTCCTCAAGGTCATGTCCAAGATGGGCATTTCCACCTACCAGTCCTATTGCGGCGCCCAGATCTTTGACGCTGTGGGCCTGAACTCCGATTTTGTATCCAAGTACTTCTTCGGCACCGCCACCTCCATCGAAGGCGTCGGCATCACAGAAATCGCCGCTGAGACGGTTCGCCGTCACGATCTCGCCTTCGGCGACGACGCCGTTCTGCGCAAGACCCTCGATGTCGGCGGCGAATATGCCTACCGCATCCGTGGCGAAAAGCATGCCTGGTCGCCCGATGTCGTGGCCGACCTCCAGCACGCCGTGCGCACCTTCGAGGCAAGCCCCGAAACCGCTCAGGACCGCTACAACAGCTATGCAGCCCGCGTGAACTCGGGCGAAAACGGCTATCTCGCCATCCGGCATTTGCTCGAGATCAAGCCGCTCGGCGCCGCCGTACCGGTCGAGGAAGTCGAACCGGCCGTCGATATCGTCAAGCGTTTCGTCACCGGCGCGATGAGCTTCGGCTCGATCAGCCGCGAAGCGCATACGACGCTCGCCATCGCCATGAACCGCATCGGCGGCAAGTCCAACACCGGTGAAGGCGGCGAAGAGCCCGATCGCTACAAGCCCCTGGCGGACGGCTCGAGCAACCCCCTGCGCTCTGCCATCAAGCAGGTCGCCTCGGGCCGCTTTGGCGTCACCACCGAATATCTGGTCAATGCCGATCAGATCCAGATCAAGGTCGCACAGGGTGCCAAGCCCGGTGAAGGCGGTCAGCTGCCCGGCCACAAGGTCGACTGGATCGTCGCCAAGACCCGTCACTCGACGCCCGGCGTGGGCCTCATCTCTCCGCCGCCGCATCACGACATCTATTCCATCGAAGATCTCGCCCAGCTCATTTACGATCTCAAGAACGTCAATGAAGCGGCCGACATCTCGGTCAAGCTCGTCTCCGAAATGGGCGTGGGCACGGTTGCGGCCGGCGTTGCCAAGGCGCGCGCCGATCACATCACCATCTCCGGCTATGATGGCGGCACCGGCGCTTCGCCGCTGACCTCTTTGAAGCATGCCGGCGGTCCGTGGGAAATCGGCCTGGCTGAAACCCACCAGACCCTCGTGCTCAACCGCCTGCGCAGCCGCGTTCGTCTCCAGGTCGATGGCGGTCTCAAGACCGGTCGCGACGTGCTGATCGGCGCCCTCCTCGGCGCTGACGAGTTCGGCTTCTCGACGGCTCCGCTGATCGCGGCCGGCTGCATCATGATGCGCAAGTGTCACCTCAACACCTGCCCGGTTGGCGTCGCCACCCAGGACCCGGTGCTGCGCAAGCGCTTCAAGGGCACGCCCGAGCACGTCATCAACTACTTCTTCTTCATCGCTGAAGAGCTACGTGGCCTCCTGGCCGAATTGGGTGCCCGCACCCTCAACGAGCTCATCGGCCGCTCCGATCTGCTCGATCAGAAGCGCGTCACCGACTATTGGAAGAGCCACGGCGTCGACCTCGCCAAGGTGATCTACAAGCCTGAACCGCTGGGTGAAGACACCATCTATCACTCCGAGGAACAGAACCATCACCTCGAAGCCGTACTCGATCGCAAGCTCGTCGAACTGGCCGCTCCGGCGCTCGAAACCGGCAAGCCGGTCCAGATCGAACTGCCGATCCGCAGCCGCGACCGCTCCGCCGGCGCCATGCTCTCGGGCGCGGTCGCCAAGAAGTATGGCCATGAAGGCCTGCCGGACGACACCATCGCCATCACCCTGCGCGGCACGGCCGGTCAGGCGTTCGGCGCCTTCCTGGCCAAGGGTATCTCCATCGACATGATCGGCGATGCCAATGACTATGTCGGCAAGGGTCTGTCCGGTGGCCGCATTGTCGTCCGTCCGAGCGAAAAGGCCATTACCACGGCCGAAAACTCGATCATCGCTGGCAATACCGTGCTCTACGGCGCCATCGAGGGAGAGGCCTATTTCCGCGGCATCGCCGGCGAACGCTTTGCCGTCCGCAACTCCGGCGCCATCGCCGTGGTCGAAGGCACGGGCGATCATGGCTGCGAATACATGACCGGCGGTCTTGTCGTCGTCATGGGCCCGACCGGTCGCAACTTCGCGGCCGGCATGTCGGGCGGTGTCGCCTATGTCCTTGATGAGGACGGCACCTTCCGGTCGCGCTGCAACCTCGCCATGGTCGATCTCGAACCCGTCCAGGAAGAAGAAGATCTGATGCAGAAGCTCCACCACCATGGTGGGGATCTCGAATGGCACGGTCGTGTCGACATCTCTGGTGACATGACCCGCCACGACGACGAGCGGCTGCATCAGCTGATCTCGAACCATCTGCACTATACCGGCTCGACCAAGGCCAAGCAGATCCTTGAGAACTGGGCCGAGATGCGCCCCAAATTCGTGAAAGTCATGCCGGTCGAATACCGTCGCGCCATCCTCGAGATGGAAAAGAAGCGCGCCTCCGGCGCACATGTGGCCGCGGAGTAAGGAGAGAAAGAATGGGTAAGGTAACAGGCTTTCTCGAGATCGAACGTGAAGAACCGCGCTACGAGCCGGCTTCCGACCGCATCCGCCACTTTGGCGAGTTCACCATCCCGCTGACCGAAAGCCGGGTGGTGGACCAGGCCGCCCGCTGCATGGATTGCGGCATCCCCTTCTGTCACGGCGACACGGGGTGCCCGGTCCACAATCAGATCCCGGACTGGAACGACCTCGTCTACAACGGCGATTGGGAGGAGGCTGCCCGCAACCTCCACTCGACCAATAATTTCCCCGAGTTCACCGGCCGCATCTGCCCCGCACCCTGCGAGGAAGCCTGCACGCTCAACCTCGAGGACAGCCCGGTCGCCATCAAAACTGTGGAACAGGCCATTGCCGACCGCGCCATCAAGGCCGGCTGGGTCAAGCCGCAGATCAATGCGACGAAGACCGGAAAATCTGTCGCCATCATCGGCTCGGGTCCGGCAGGCCTTGCCGCCGCCCAGCAGCTGGCCCGCGCCGGCCACGACGTTCATGTCTATGAGCGCGAGCCCAAGGCCGGCGGCCTGATGCGCTACGGCATTCCCGACTTCAAGATGGAAAAGGAACACATCGACTTCCGCGTCTCCCAGATGGAAGCCGAAGGCGTGACCTTCCACTATGGCGAAAACATCGGCGTCACCCGCCCGCTGTCCGAGCTGCAGGCCCAGTATGACGCCGTGCTCCTCAGCGGCGGCGCCGAACGCCCGCGTGATGTCGATGCCGAAGGCACCGATCTCAATGGCGTCCACTACGCCATGCCCTTCCTCGTCCAGCAGAACCGTCGCCTCGGCGGCGAGGACGTCTCGGGCGAAGTCCAGCTCTCCGCCGCCGGCAAGCATGTCGTCGTCGTCGGTGGTGGCGATACCGCGTCCGACTGTGTCGGCACCTCGTTCCGTCAGGGCGCGATTGCCGTCACCCAGCTCGACGTGCGTCCCATGCCGCCGGAATTGGAAAACAAGCTGACCAACTGGCCCAACTGGGCGGTCAAGATGCGCACCTCGTCCTCACAGGCCGAAGGCGCCATCCGCGAGTTCTCCGCCGGCACGATGAAGATCATCGGCAATGCCAAGGGTCAGGTTACCGGCGTCGAATGCGCCCGCGTCGATCGCAAGCGCCAGCCGATCCCGGGCAGCGAGTTCATCATCAAGGCTGACCTCGTCCTCATGGCCATCGGCTTTGCCGGCCCGGTCAAGGAGGGTCTGCTCACCGAACTCGGCGCAGACCTCGACAAGCGCGGCAATATCTTTGCCGACACCTTCACCTACAAGACTTCGGTCGAGAAGGTCTACGCCGCCGGCGACATGCGCCGCGGCCAGTCCCTCGTCGTCTGGGCCATCCGCGAAGGCCGCCAGGCCGCCCGCGCCATCGACATGGACCTGATGGGCAAGACCGACCTGCCCCGGTAATCGCCCACCCACCGAACAGTCCCTCCCCTCCTCCAGGGGGAGGCTAGGTGGGGGTGCTTGCCCGAGGCTATTCTACCGATCCAGCCCCACCCACCGGACAGTCCCTCCCCCTCCTTCAGGGGGAGGTCAGGTGGGGGTCTTTTGGCCAAGGCTATTCTACCGATCCAGCCCCACCCGCCGGACAGTCCCTCCCCCTCCTCCAGGGGGAGGTTAGGTGGGGGTACAGCCCCCGCCGCACATCTGTGACCAATTCCGCCTTTGGCTACCGTCAATGCTAACAGTCTGCTAACAAACTCGCCGATGCGTTGTTCGGAATTGCCATGACCCAAAAGCCCTATGTCGTCGATGAACTGATCTCCGCCAAGGCCATTGCCGCCCGCGTCGAAGCGCTGGCGCGCGAGATTTCGACCCATTTTGCCGACACCGAAAAGCTCGTCGTCGTCGGCCTTTTGCGCGGTTCCTTCATCTTCATCGCCGACCTCGTCCGCGAGCTCGACCTGCCGGTCGAAGTCGATTTCCTCGAAGCCTCCTCCTATGGCAACGCCATGGAATCGAGCCGGGAAGTGAGGATTCTCAAGGACTTGCGCGGCGAGATCGCCGGTCGCGATGTCCTCGTCGTCGAAGACATTATCGACACTGGCCACACCCTCAAGCACGTGCTCGAAATCCTCGAGACCCGCCATCCGCGTCGTATGGAAATCTGCGCCCTGCTCTCAAAGCCCTCGCGCCGCGAGACCGAGATCAACGCCAAATGGCTTGGCTTTGAAATCCCTGACAAATTTGTCGTCGGCTATGGCATCGACTACGGCCAGCGCAACCGCAATCTCCCCCACATCGGCGTCGTCCGCTTCACCGACGAAGAATAATTCCTCTTTGGCGGATTAAAACCCGCCCTGCGGTGTTTATCCTTGTGCGGGCTGCCTCATGCGGCTCCGCATGAGGAGATAACGCCATGAATTTCCGAAACATTCTGGCCGGTGCAGCTGTGCTCGCCGCCCTTGCGACTCCCGCCTTCGCCGCCGACTATCTCGGCGGCGCGGTCAAATCCACCGACATCGGCGGCAAGATGGTGCTGACCGATGCCAACGGCATGACCCTTTATATCTTCGACAAGGACGAGCCGGGCGTCACTAATTGCTACGACAGCTGCGCCGAAAAATGGCCACCGCTTTTCGCTGATGATGCCGCCGCGGCCGAAGGCGATTTTTCCATTGTAGACCGGACAGATGGCACCAAAATGTGGGCCTATAAATCCATGCCGCTCTACTATTGGGTCGACGACAAGGCCCCCGGCGACATTACGGGTGACGGCGTCGGCGGCGTCTGGCATCTTGCCATCGAATAGCTGAAAGCCGCCCGCGTGGCCGAAATCCTGCACGAAATCGAGGCCTGCGTGCCCGCGCTCCGGCGATATGCCCGGGCGCTGACCCGCGACATCGACCGGGCCGATGATCTCGTGCAGGATTGCCTCGAACGCGCCATTTCCCGCCGCGGTCTGTTCCAGCCCCGCGGGCCGGTGCGGCCCTGGCTCTTCACTATCCTGATCAACATTTACCGCAACGACCTTCGGCAAAATCGGAGGCGCGGCGATGTGGTTGATATTCAAAGCATTCCCGAGCCGGCAACCCCGGCACCGCAGCCCGGCCATCTCGCCCTCGCCGAACTGGGGCGCGCCCTCGAAACCCTGCCCCTCGACCAAAAGGAGGCCCTGCTTCTGGTCACGCTCGAAGGCCTGTCCTATCAGGACGCTGCCAAAATCCTCGATATTCCGCTCGGCACGCTGATGAGCCGGCTCGGTCGCGCCCGCTCGGCCCTCCGCGCCCTCACCGGCACGCCGGCGGAGCCCCATCTGAGGACGGTGAAATGACCGAGATCACCAGAGACCTCCTGATGGCCATAGCGGATGGGCAACTGGCTCCGGCCGAGCGCGACACGCTGGAGCGCCAGCTGGCCGACCGCCCCGACGCAGCCGCCGACCTCGCCCAGATGCAGCGCCAGTCCGACGCCATCCGCGCGCTTTATGGGCCGGTCTCGAGCGAACCCCTGCCCCCGCGGCTCGATGTCACCCGGATTGCCGGCGCAAACCGGACCAGGCGGAACCGGTTCTGGATCAATGCCGTCGCCGCAGTCGTCATTGCCGGGCTCGGGGTCGGCGCCGGTTGGATGTTGCGGGATCTTGCAGCCACACCCGGACCGGCAGATCGCCTGATCGCCAGCGCCGTCAGCGCCCACACCGTTTACGTCGGCGAAAACCGGCATTCCGTGGAAGTCCCGGGCGCGGACAGCGCTCATCTCACCAACTGGCTCTCGGCGCGCCTCCAGACCAACCTCGCCATGCCCGATCTCACCGCCTCGGGGCTGACCTTCCTCGGCGGACGGCTTCTTCCTGCGCCGGAGGTTCCCGGTGGCCGCGCCGCCCAGCTGATGTATGAAGACGCCGCCGGAGAACGCCTCACGCTTTATGTCACCCCGGCGCTCACCGTTGAAACGCCGAGCTATCAGCTGGCCAGCCTCGGCATCGATACGGCGCTCTACTGGGCCGACAGCACCCTCACCTGCACCATCACCGCCCCCTATGACGCCGAAAAGCTCGAGCCCATCGCCCGCTCGGTCTTCGCCCAGCTCTCGCCGCTTCCGGCCGTCTACTCGCCGTGACTGATTGCCTATGACGGCGAGGATCCGTAAGTTGCCGATACAGACACGGCAGCAGGAGCGCGCGCCATGGGATTTGAGGAGTTCGGAATGGACGGGCTGAGCATCACCTTGATCGGCATAGGCATTCTGCTGATCCTTGTCCTCTTCGCCGGTGCCAAGACGGTGCCGCAGGGCTATAATTTCACCATCGAGCGGTTCGGCAAATATACCCGCACGCTGAAGCCCGGCCTCAATCTGATCGTGCCGTTCATCGACACCATCGGCAAGAAGATCAACGTCATGGAGCAGGTGCTCGACGTCCCCCACCAGGAGGTCATTACCCGCGACAACGCCTCCATCACCGCCAATGGCGTGACATTTTACCAGATCCTGGATGCCGCAGCCGCGGCCTACGAAATCTCGGGCCTCGAAAACGCCATCCTCAACCTCACCATGACCAATATCCGCACGGTCATGGGGTCGATGGACCTCGATGAACTCCTCAGCCACCGCGACGAGATCAACGAGCGCCTTCTGCGTGTCGTCGACACGGCGGTTTCGCCATGGGGCATCAAGATCACCCGCATCGAGATCAAGGACATCGATCCGCCCAAGGACCTGGTCGAATCGATGGGCCGGCAGATGAAGGCCGAGCGCGAAAAGCGCGCCGCCATCCTCGAGGCCGAAGGGCGTCGCCAGGCGGCGATCCTTCAGGCGGAAGGCGCCAAACAGGCGCAGGTGCTTGAGGCCGAAGGGCGAAAGGAAGCGGCCTTCCGGGACGCCGAAGCGCGCGAGCGCTCGGCAGAGGCTGAAGCCAAGGCCACGCAGATGGTCAGCGACGCCATCGCCTCGGGCAGTGTCCAGGCCATCAATTATTTCGTGGCCAACAACTATATCGAAGCGCTGGGCAAGATCGCCACGTCGCCCAATCAAAAGGTGCTGATGCTGCCGGTCGAGGCTGCCAGCGTCATTGGCTCGATTGGTGGCATTGCCGAGATTGCCCGGGAGACTTTTGGCGGCAGCGCGCCATCAACGCCAGCCCGGACAGCCCGACCGCCATCCTCAGGCTACTCCTCAGACCCTTCGCAAGGTTAGTCGGCCATGATGATCATCGAGTTTCTGGCCGCCAATGCGCCCTGGGGCTGGATCATCGCCGGCCTGATCCTGCTCGGCCTCGAGCTGGTCGTTCCCGGCGGCGGTTTCCTCGTCTGGCTGGGCATAGCCGGGATCGTCACCGGGCTCGTGGTCTTCATCCAGCCCATGGCGTGGCCATTTCAATGGCTGCTTTTTGCCATTCTGGGGCTCGCCTCGGTCTTTGCCTGGCTGCGTTGGACCCGCTCGCGAAAGGCTACCGATGACCAGCCGTTTCTCAACCGTCGCGCTGAACGCTACGTCGGCCACGAAGCCGTTCTGGACCAGCCCATCGTCGCCGGATTTGGCCGGCTTGCTCTCGGCGACAGCGTCTGGCGCATCGCCGGACCGGACCTTCCCGTCGGTCAGCGAATCCGCGTCGTTGGTTATGATGGTCCGGTGCTCAAAGTCGAGGCCATCTGAGGTTCGTCGAAAGACTTCATTAACCATAAGCTGAAAGGATCGGCGTCGTCCTCAATCATACCGACGGAGCCATTTTTGCCACTGCTGTCGCGGACTTGGCGCCTGAACCTGGGCGTGGCGCTGGCCACGGCCTGTCTTGGTGCGCCGGTATTCGCCGACCCCTTTGGCCCCGATGGCTCCGGAACCGACAATGAGCGGCTGCGGCCGGGCCTCTATCCTGCGGCGCCAGTTGCCGGTGACTATGGGATGCCGATCGAGCCGACCCATCCCCCCTTCGAGATCGACTGGTCGGTGGGACTGAGGGGCACGTTTACCCAATCGACGACAGGCGGGCAGAATTTCGTTACCCGTCTGACGCCGCAGGCGTCGGCACGCTATGACGGAAGCCTCGCCACGATCGTCGGCGCTGCCAGCGCCGAGATTGCCAAGCCCAGCGGGCCGGACGGCGTCACCATCACCAATATGCGGCTTGGCGTGTCCGGCGAGATGGCGCTCGACGCTGTCACCACCCTCAACGGCGATGCCGCATTGACGCTGAGCAAGGATCTTCCGGGCACGCTCGACCTCAATCCGCAGATCGCGGCCCCGCCGCAGATCCTGACCGGCAGCCTCGGGATTGGCCTCGACCGCCAGTTTGGCCGCTTCAATCTCGGTGTCGACGCTGAGGCCATGCGCACCAATTATGGTCCCTCGACCCGCCTTGATATCGGCGAGATCGACAACGCGGACCAGAACCGCTGGACCGCCGCGGGTAATCTGCGTGTCGGCTATCAGGTCACCCCGATTTTCGAGCTGTTCACAGAGGCCGGCGTGTCGCGCGATTTCTTTGATGTCGCCGGCCCATCGGGCGAAAAGGCCGATGCCAGCAATCGCACGCTGCGCGCCGGCGTCTCGGGATCGTGGAACGATGTCCTGACGGTCAGCGTCTCCGCCGGTGTCGGCCAACGCGTTTTTCACGCCGGAAATCTGGGTGATGTCACGACGCAGCTCTATGGGGCGAGCGTGAGCTATACCCCTGATCCGACCCTGCGGATGACGGCAAGCCTCGAGACCACGATGGAGCCGACCGGACCGGACAATCCCGGAACGGCGCGCATCCGCCACGCAGCACTTGCCAATATCGATTACACGGTCAATTCCTGGCTGCGGCTGCGCGCCAATGCCGACTGGAGCAGCTCGCAATTCGTGGGCAGCAACGATACCGAAGACCGTTTCGGCCTGGGCGCGGGCGCTGACTATAGCTTCAACGCCCACACAGCGCTCAATGCCG
Source organism: Devosia sp. SD17-2 (assembly GCF_029201565.1). Classification (GTDB taxonomy): domain Bacteria; phylum Pseudomonadota; class Alphaproteobacteria; order Rhizobiales; family Devosiaceae; genus Devosia. The sequence continues at coordinate 603,898 of NZ_CP104002.1, read as the reverse complement.
ACTACGGCTATGGCCGCCGCAACACATCGAGCAGCGGCCAGACCGATAGCCATCAGGTGAGCCTGGGGATCACCCTCTCACGCTAGAGCGTGTTCAGACCCTAGGTCACATACCCATTAACGGGATTCCCAAAGTGCTGCTGTTGTGATTCCTTCCCTTTGGTGGACAGGAGGTGATGATGGCGCGTTTTGATCTTACGGATTTTGAGTGGTCTGTGATCCAGCCGCTGCTTCCGACGAAGGTGCGCGGCGTTCCGCGCGCCGATGACCGGCGTGTTCTGAACGGCATCTTCTGGCGGCTTCGCACGGGCGCGCCCTGGGCCGACATCCCGACGCGGTATGGCCCGCACACGACCTGCGTGAACCGCTTCAACCGGTGGCGCAGGGCCGGCCACTGGGCGCGCATTCTTGACGCTGTATCAGCCGCTTACAATGGCGACGTGCAGATGATCGACTCGTCCTCGATCCGGGTTCACCAGCACGCCGCCAACGGTCAAAAAAAGACGAGCGATCCCGTTGCATGGGTCGTTCGCGCGGCGGCCTGACCACCAAGATCCATGCGCTGGTCGATGCCCAGGGGCAGCCGATCCAGCTCAAACTGACCGAAGGCCAGGCCCATGATGGGCGATCAGCAGCGGACATGTTTGCCACCCTGTCCGCTGGAAATATCCTGCTCGCAGACCGAGCCTACGACAGTGATGCCCTGCGCAGCACCATGGCCGAGCGCGGTGCATGGGCCAATATCCGCGCCATGCCCAACCGCGTGCAAACCTTCCCATTCAGCCACTGGGTCTATCGCCAGCGCAACGCTGTCGAACGTTACTTCAACAAACTCAAACACTTCAGGGCAATCGCAACCCGATACGACAAGCGAGACGACAATTTCCTGGCATCAGTCCAACTCGCTTCAATCCGTATCTGGTTGCGAAGTTATGAGTCGGTCACCTAGAGCTTTTCCTCGAGATCGAGCTTGCGCAACTCGCGCAGGAACCCGGGTCGGATGTCGTCGCGTTCGAGGGCGTAGACCACGTTGGCCGTCAGGAAGCCGATCTTGGAGCCGCAGTCAAAGCTCTGACCCTGATATTTGACGCCGGTGAAGCGCTGGGTGTTCATCAGCTTCTGCATGGCGTCGGTCAGCTGGATTTCACCGCCTGCGCCCTTGGTCTGTTCGGCCAGCAGCGAGAAAATTTCCGGCTGCAGGATATAGCGACCCGATATGATGAGATTGGAAGGGGCCTCTTCGCGCTTGGGCTTTTCCACCATCTGATTGATGCGGAAGCCGGTGTCGGCGCCCTCGCCACGGCCAATCACGCCATAGGACGACACCTCGGCCTCGGGCACTTCCTCGACGGCGATGACATTGCCGGCGCTCTCTTCGTAAGCGTCCATCATCTGCCGGAGCACCCCGGGCTCACCCTTGAACAGCATGTCGGGCAAGAGCAGCGCGAATGGATTGTCGCCAACGATATCGCGAGCACACCAGACGGCGTGGCCAAGCCCGAGCGGCTCCTGCTGGCGGGTGAAGCTCGTACGACCGGCGGACGGCAGGTCCTGGCGCAGCTCCTCGAGCGCTGCCAGCTTGCCGCGGTTTTCAAGCGTCGTCTCGAGCTCGAACTGGCGGTCGAAATGGTCCTCGATAACGCCTTTGTTTCGCCCGGTGACGAAGACAAAATGCTCGATACCTGCTTCACGGGCTTCATCGACGGCATACTGGATGAGCGGTCTGTCCACGACCGTAAGCATTTCCTTGGGCATCGCTTTCGTTGCCGGAAGGAACCGGGTTCCCAGACCAGCGACAGGAAAAACGGCAGTACGGACTCGCTTGGACACAAGGTTTCCCTTTATTCAGTTAGCTCGATTGTCGGCGTAAACCTAAATCAATATGTGCCACATATCGTTGCACCATAATAGCTTTCAAGCGCAGGAGTTAATTCCATGGCAGTTCTGGTCACCGGTGGCGCAGGCTATATCGGCAGTCACATGGTGCTTGAGCTCGCCGATCGTGGCGAACAGGTCGTGGTGCTGGACAATCTGATTACTGGCTTTGACTGGGCCATCGACGGCCGTGCCATCTTCGAGCAGGGCAATGCCGGGGATATCGATTTCGTAACGGGGCTGATCGCCAAGCACGGCATTACCGAGATCGTGCATTTTGCCGGCTCCATCGTCGTGCCGGAATCGGTCACCAACCCGCTCAAATATTACGCCAACAACGCCTCCACCTCGCGCAATCTGATCGAGGCTGCTGTGCGCGGCGGCGTGAAGCACTTCATCTTCTCGTCCACCGCCGCCGTCTATGGCATGACCGGCCTTGCCCCCGTGGTCGAGGATACCCCGCTTCACCCCATGTCGCCCTATGGCCGGTCCAAGCTGATGACCGAGTGGATGCTGGCCGACGTGGCCGCGGCCCACCCCATCACCTTCGGCGTGCTGCGCTATTTCAACGTCGCGGGCGCTGATCCGAAGAAGCGCTCCGGACAGTCGACGCCGCTCGCCACCCATCTCATCAAGGTCGCCTGCCAGACAGCGCTCGGCCAGCGCGAGAAGATGGACATCTTCGGCACCGACTATGAAACGCCCGATGGCACCTGTGTGCGGGACTATATCCACGTCACCGACCTCATCGCGGCGCACGCCCTGCTGCTCAACCATCTGCGCAAGGGCGGCGACAGCACGACGCTCAACTGCGCTTATGGCCGGGGCTATTCCGTGCGCGAGGTCGTCGAGATGGTCCGCGATGTGTCCGGGGTCAATCTGCGCGCTGACGAGGGGCCGCGCCGGGCTGGCGATCCCGCCTCGATCACCGCAACAGGCGAGAAGGTTCGCAAGCTGCTCGGCTGGACGCCCGCCCATGATGACCTCAGAGAAATCGTCGAGACGGCCTATTCCTGGGAACGCCATCTGATGACGCGGAACCGCTAAGGAGGCGAAACAATGCGGCGGCTGGCAGTCTTTTTCCTCTTTCTGATGACGGCCACCGCGCATGCCCAGCCGATTGGCAACTTTGCCGATTTTCTGGCGCAACTGCGCCCCGAAGCAATCGCCAACGGCGTCAGCGCGGCAAGCTATGACGCCATAGTGGCCGGCATGACCCCAGACCCGCGCGTACCCAAGCTCGTCGAGACCCAGCCGGAGTTCACCACGCCGGTGTGGGACTATATCGAGACGAGGGTGAACGCCGCGCGCATCGAACGCGGCCGCGCCGCCCTCTCCCGCAACTCTGCGCTCTTTTCCGCTATTGGCAGCCAGTTCGGTGTCGATCCCTATCTTCTCGGCGCGATCTGGGGGATCGAGACCGACTATGGCGCCGTCCTGGGCAATGACAGTCTGATCCGCCCTATCGTCCGCTCACTTGCGACGGTCACCTATCAGCGCCGCAGCCGCTTTACCGAAGACAAAGCCGACCTCATCGCCGCCCTGCGTCTGGCCGAGGCCAATGGCGGCGTTTCCCCCATCGGCTCCTGGGCCGGTGCCATCGGGCATTTGCAGGTCAACCCGAGCAATGTCCTCCTCAATGGCACGGACGGCGATGGCGATGGCCGGATCGACCTCCACAATTCGCTCGCCGATGCCTTGGCGACCAGTGCAAAATTCCTGCGCCAGCTCGGCTATCAGCTGGGGATAGACTGGGGCTTTGAGGTCTCCCTTCCGGCCGGCTTCGACTATCTGCTCGCCGACCGCGACCAGCTCCGCCCAATCAGCTTTTTTGCCGAGCGCGGCGTGACACGGGTTTCGGGACGTGCGTTTTCGGATCTCCGAACGCCGGTTTTTCTCTACATTCCTGCCGGCAAGGATGGCCCGAAATTCCTGATGACGGCCAATTATCTCGTCCTCAAGGGCTATAATTTCTCCGACAGCTACGCCATGGCCGTGGCCCATCTCACCGATCGCCTGAAAGGTGGCGGGCCCTATGTCACGCCCTGGCCCCGCACCACAGTTTTTTCCAATCTGGCGCAGCGGCAAACCATTCAGCAGGCGCTCAAGGCACTGGGGCTCTATCAGGGTGCCATTGATGGGCGGCTGGGGCCGATCACCCAGGCGGCCTATGCCCGCTTCCAGGCATCGCAGGGCCAGATCGCCGACGGGTTCATCACCAAGGCAGCCCACGACGCCCTCGCGGCGGCGGTCCGGTAACCTCCTGGGGAGCGGCGTAGTCTTGCGAGGCTCCATCTGCTACATCCAAGCCACAAGGCCGGATTGAGACATGAAGCGCATTGTTCTGCTGATATTGCTGGTTATCTTCACCTCGCTCGAGGTGGCGCCGGCCTTTGCCCAGGGTGATGAGCGCATTCTCGTGGCCCAGCAGGAACGACGCCGGACCCTCTTCGATCTTCTCTTTGGGGAGGAAACCAAGGCGGCCCCGCAGCCACCGCCGGCCCAGCAGACCCAGCCGCGCCGCCAGGCCGCGCCCGTCGCCCTGCCACCGCCAAAACCCCAGATCGAAAAGGCCCCCAATGCCACGCGGCTCGCCGTTTTCGGCGACTCCATGGCCGTAGACCTCGCCAAGGCGCTCGACAGATTTTATGCCGAAGATCCCAATCTGGTTGTCATCGAGCAGGGCGTCGGCTCCTCGGGTTTTGTCCGCGACGATTATTTCGACTGGAACGCCACCATCCGGCAGCAGATCGCCGCTGACAGCTTTGACGTCGCTATCGTCATCATCGGTGTCAACGACCGGCAGGAGATCAAGGCGAACGGGCAGAGCCTCAACTCGCTCACCGAGCCCTGGACCGCGATCTACCAGTCCCGCATCAATGATTTTCTCGGTCAGCTCCGTTCGGCCCGCAAACCGGTGATCTGGATCGGCCTGCCGCCGATGTCGCGCAGTGAATATTCCACCGCCATGAGCCAGATCAGCGCGCTGCAGAAAATGGCAGCGTTCTCGAGCGGCGCGGAGTTTCTCGATATCTACGACCGCTTCCTCGGCGAGGACGGCAAATACTCGTCCTACGGCCCCGACGTGAACGGCCAGAACGCCCGCATGCGCAAGGATGATGGCATCCATTTCTCGGCTGCCGGCGCAGACAAGCTGGCCTTTTATGTCAGCCAGTCCCTCCGGACCTTTTATCGCGGCGGAGCTGTCACTTTGGCGGTTGCCGACCCGCTGGCGGGGACCGATGCGGCAGCCATGCTGCGTCCGCCCTACCAGGGCCTCGGCCAGATCCGTCTCCTGGAGGTCGCGGGGGCGGTCGTGCCGCTGAGCCGCGCCCCGCAGCGCGCGGCGGATCTGCTGATGGCTTCGCCGGCAGCCTCTTCGGCAGAAGCCAGCGCGCCCTTCTCCATCGAGCAGTTGATGCAGGCGCCGGTCGGGCGGGTCGACGCCTTTGGCGTGGGGGTGACACCCAATGCCGCCCCCGCCGCCAATAGTCTTGGACGCTAAGCCCTACATCACCGCCCCGACCTGCCACGGCACAAATTCATTGTCGCCATAGCCGAGTTCTTCGGACTTGGTCGGCTTGCCGGAGGCGATGTCGAGCAGCATGTCGAAAATCTGCTGCCCCTTGGCTTCGATGGAGACGCCCTCGACGATGTCGCCGCAGTTGATGTCCATGTCGTCGGTCATGCGGGCATAGACCTCCGAATTGGTCGCGAGCTTCATCGAAGGAACGGGCTTGCAGCCATAGGCCGAACCGCGTCCCGTGGTGAAGGCGAGGATATTGGCGCCGCCCGCGACCTGTCCGGTCGCCGAGACGGGGTCAAAGCCCGGCGTATCCATGAACACAAAGCCCTTTTCCGTGACTTTTTCGGCATATTCATAGACCGCCGTCAGTGGCGTGGTGCCGCCCTTGGCGGCCGCGCCGAGGGATTTTTCGAGAATGGTCGTCAGCCCACCAAGCTTGTTGCCGGGCGAGGGATTATTGTTCATCTCGCCGTGGTTGCGGCGGGTGTAATCCTCCCACCAGTGGATACGCTCGATGAGCTTTTCGCCGACCTCACGGCTTGCCGCACGACGGGTGAGAAGATGCTCGGCGCCATAAATTTCGGGGGTTTCCGACAGAATGGCCGTGCCGCCATTGCGCACCAGAATATCTGCCGCATAGCCGAGCGCCGGATTTGCAGTGATGCCCGAATAGCCATCCGACCCACCGCACTGCAGCGCCAGGCTCAAATGGCTGGCATCGACAGTTTCGCGCCGGGCTGCGGCCGCGATCGGCAGCATCTCCTTGACCTTCTCGACGCCCCACTCGATCATTTTCCTGGTGCCGCCGCGCTCCTGGATGGTCATGGTCTGGAAGGTCTCGCCCTCCTCGATGCCATAGAGCTCCTTCATCCGGCCGATCTGGAACACTTCGCAGCCGAGGCCGACGAGCAGCGCTGCACCCAGATTGGGGTTGGACGTATAGCCCCACTGCGTGCGCTTCAGAATGTCAAAACCCTCCCCCCGGCTTTCCATGCCGCAGCCCGTGCCATGCACGAAGGGCACTACGCCGTCGATCTCGCGATAATCGTCCAGAATGCCGGAACGATTGATCGCCTCGGCCACGAACTTGGCCACCGTTGCCGAGCAATTCACCGAAGTCAGAATGCCGATGTAATTGCGCGTGCCCACCGAACCATTGGCGCGCTTGTACCCCTGGAAGGTCGCGCGCTGCGGCGCGGGAATGAAATCGACCGGGATGGCGCCCTCGGAGAAGGCATAGTCGTGCACCAGCGTGCCGTCCGCGCCGCCCATGCCGCAATTGTGCTCATGCACCCAGTCGCCGGGTGGAATGGTTTCCTTGGCAAAGCCGATGATCTGCCCGAATTTCAGCACCGCCTCGCCGGCGGGAATGACGCGGGTGGCGAACTTGTGGCCCCTCGGTACGCGGCGCAGGACGGACACGCCCTGGGGCGTCTCTGCACCCGGCTCGAGATTGGCCAAGGCCACGGCGATATTGTCGGACGGGTTGAGGGTGAGGGTCTTGCCCTGCGGGCGGATCATGGTGTCAGTCATCAGACGGGCTCTCGGGGCTGGAGGCTCTGCTTTACCTCGCCGGCATTTCCCCCCAGATTACTTCCGCAATCGAGGACGCCCAACATTGTCAAGCAACACGGCACTAACTAACATGTTAGCATGAAAACGGAAGCCGGTCCCTATGATTTTCTGCCCGATGCGGGCAGCTTTGCCCGCGGCAGCGTTACTGTCGACGTCACCAACACCCTGCGACAGGCCATCGTCACCCTCGCCCTGCCCCCCGGGATCGGGCTCGATAAATCTGCCCTGTGCAAGCAATTGGGCGTTTCCCGCTTCCCCGTAAGCGAGGCGCTGGCCCGACTGGCTGACGAAGGTCTCGTCGATATCGCGCCCCAGCGCGGCTCTACCGTATCGCTGGTCAAGATCGCCGACGTCCGCGAGTATATGCTCATCCGCAAGGGGCTCGAGAGCGAGGCCCTGCGCGTCCTCATCGGCAAGCATGACGAGGACGTCATCGCGGCGCTCCACGCCAATATGGCGGCCCAGCGCGCAGCGGCCTCGATCGACGATGCGGAAACCTTCCACCAGATCGACGTGGACTTCCACGACATCATCTTCCGCACCATGCGGCTGACAAAGGTGAAGTCCATTATCGACAAGGCGCGGGCCAATCTTGACCGTGCGCGCCGCCTCATCATTACCCCACGGCGCCTGGCGCTGACCATTGCCGAACATCAGGCCATTTTCGACGGCATTCTGGCCGCCGATGCAGCGCAGGCCATCGCCGCGATCCGGGCCCATATCGACGCGGTGATGGTCGAACTTTTCGCCTTCGCCCGCACCCAGCCGCACCTTTTCGCCGACGGTACGGATCTCGCCGTCGACAGCGACGATTTCCCCTTCGGCTGATCGGGGCAGGCGCGTGAGACTTATCGCAGCCGCTCGCATCACCATCGTGGCCCTGATGTTGGTGTTTGGCAGCGCTGGATCCACCGCGCCTGCGTGGGCCAATTGTCCAGATCGGCCCGCCTGTACCGGCTGTGGCTGCAAGGGCGGTCCGGGTTATCGCGGTCCCAATGGCAAATGCGTCGGCTTTGTTGACCTCGACAGGGTCTGCGGTGTTCCCGCAACCTCAAGATGCAGCTTTGAGAACGCGCCGGGGACGGGGCAGAACAGAAGCTGCGCCTTGGGGCTGGACAATTATGAGGAGGAGAAAAACTGATGCTCAAGAACATACCGGCCCTGCTCGGCCCTGACCTGCTCTATGCCCTGCGCGCCATGGGCCACGGCGACGAGATCGCCATCGTCGACGCCAATTTCCCGGCTGAATATCTTGGGCCCGAGGTGATGCGGCTCGATGGCATCTCCGCCACCGAGGTGCTCAACGCCGTCCTGACCGTGATGCCCCTCGATGAGTTCGTCGATGTCGCCGCATTCGGCATGGCCGTGGTGGGTGAGCCGGACCGGCGCGAGCCCATCTATGCCCTCTTCGAAGAGATCATCACCCGCCACGAACCCGGGCAGAGTTTCTCCCGGCTCGAGCGCTTCGCGTTTTATGAAAAAACCCGCTCCTGTGCCGCAATTGTTCAGACAGGCGAAACACGGCTCTATGGAAATATCATTCTCAAGAAGGGCATAATCCGGCCAGCAGACTGAGCCGAGGCGAACGCATTGGCACAAGGTCGGCCTCGACAGACTAACATGTTAGCCGTTATGTGCTCGGAACGATAAAGGGAGACCCCGCAATGAAACTTCTTCGCGTCGGAGCCAAGGGCGCCGAAAAGCCCGCCATTCTCGCTAAGGACGGCACGGTCCGCGACCTGACGGGCGTCGTCAGCGATATCGCCGGCGAGGTGCTGACACCGGCAGGGCTTGCGAAGATCGCGGCGACCGACATCGACACGCTGCCCAAGCTGGACGATGGTCAGCGTATCGGCCCCTGCGTCGGCAGCGTCGGCAAGTTCATCTGCATCGGCCTCAACTATGCCGACCACGCCGCCGAAAGCGGCATGCCGATCCCCAAGGAGCCAATCATCTTCATGAAGGCGACCAGCGCCATCATCGGCCCCAATGACGATGTCATCATTCCCAAGAACTCGACCAAGCCCGACTGGGAAGTCGAACTTGGCGTCGTCATCGGCAAGGAGGCCCGCTATGTCGACGAGGCCGACGCCCTCGACCACGTTGCCGGTTATTGCCTCGTCAACGACGTCTCCGAACGGGAATTCCAGCTCGAGCGTGGCGGCACCTGGGACAAGGGCAAGGGCAATGACACCTTTGGTCCCATCGGCCCCTGGCTCGTGACCAAGGACGAGATTGCGGACGTGCAGAATCTTGGCATGTGGCTGGACGTGGATGGCAAGCGCTTCCAGACCGGTTCGACCAAGACCATGGTCTTTGGCGTTGCGCACCTCGTCTCCTATGTCAGCCAGTTCATGAGCCTGCAGCCGGGCGACATCATCTCCACCGGAACCCCTCCGGGCGTTGGCATGGGCATCAAGCCCGAGCCGATCTGGCTCAAGCCAGGCAATGTCATGCGTCTGGGCATCGACGGGCTCGGCGAGCAGACCCAGAACGTTAAGGCCTACACGGCCTGACCCCATCCAGCTGTCAGACACCCTCCCCGCCGGGAGGGTGTTTTTCTTTGCGCCGATGCTTGCGGTCGCCTGCGCCCGGGCCTATCGAAAACCAATCCCGGGAGAGATCGCACGATGACGACCTTCGACAACACGCTCTACGCCGACGGCACATTGATCATCGGCGCAGGCCTTGCGGGTCTGTTCACCGCGCTCAAACTGTCGCCCCGTCCAGTGACAGTGCTGTCTCCCAAACCACTGGGCAGCGGTGCCTCGTCCGCCTGGGCGCAGGGCGGGGTCGCGGCGGCAATCGGTGATGGCGACAGCGCCCATGCCCATGCTCAGGACACCGAGATGGCCGGCGCTGGCATTGTCGATCACGGCATAGCCGAGAGCGTCACCGCAGAAGCCGTCTCCCGCATCGAAGATCTGGCCCGCTGGGGCACGCCCTTTGATCGCGACGATTTCGGAAATTTCGCGCTGGGGCGGGAAGCCGCGCACTCAGCCAACCGAATAGTCAAGGTCGAGGGCGACCGCGCCGGCTGGGCCATTATGCAGGCCATCATCGCCCAGGTCCGCAAGACGCCCAGCATTCGCGTGGTGGAGGGCATCACTGCCCTCAGCCTTGCCCGCGAGAATGGCCGCATTGTCGGCGTCTATGGCCGGCGTCTCGGCGATCGCTATTCCGAGCCCATCTATATTCGCGCCCGCGCCACGGTTTTGGCTGCCGGAGGGCTGGGAGGGCTTTATGCCGTCACCACCAATCCACCCGGCGTGCGCGGCCACGCCATGGGCATGGCGGCACGGGCGGGCGCCATCATCGCCGATCCCGAATTCGTCCAGTTCCACCCCACCGCCATCCTCGCGCCTATCGATCCGGCGCCACTGGCAACCGAGGCGCTCCGCGGCGAGGGCGCAATCCTCGTCAACGATCTGGGCGAGCGCTTCATGCCCGCCATCCACCCGGACGCCGAGCTCGCACCCCGCGATATCGTGGCTCGCGCCAACTTCCGGCAGATCCAGTCTGGCCGAAAAGTCTTCCTCGACACCCGCAGTGTGCTTGGCGCGGAAATCCTCACCCGCTTTCCGACCGTCTCGAAATATTGCCTCGACGCCGGCATTGATCCCGTCACCCAGGCCATTCCGGTGACCCCGGCTGCGCACTTCCACATGGGCGGCGTCAAGGTGGACGAGCGCGGCCGCAGCTTCCTGCCCGGCCTGTGGGCTTGCGGCGAAGCCAGCTGCACCGGCCTCCACGGCGCCAACCGCCTTGCCTCAAACTCGCTGCTGGAAGCCGTGGTCTATGGCGCCCGCATCGCCGACGACATTGGCGGGCTCGAAGCCGCCTATGAGATGGCGCCTTTCAAGGGCATCGAGTGGATCGAGGAAGAAGGCAACCGTGCCGAGGATGTCCTGCGCAACACGGTCGCCGTACAGGATTTGCGGCGCATCATGACCGATCTCGTTGGCGTCGAGCGCGATGCCGAGGGCCTCAAGAAAGCGCTGCGGGAAATCGCCCACCTGGAGGCCACCGCAGAACAGGTCACCACCGCCTATCTCAACATGACAACGTCGGCGACGCTGGTTGCCGCCGGCGCGCTGAAACGCGAGGAAAGCCGCGGCGGGCATTTCCGCAAGGATTTCCCGGAGGCACGCGTGGAGTGGGAGCATCATACTGAGATGACGCTTACCGAGGCGCTGGCGATCAGAGCCGCCGCGGGCTGAGTTAACGGAGCAGATACTACGGGCTTTTCCTGATGGCTGTGGGTAGTTACCCTAAGGGGCTCTGGAGGGGGCCCCGATGTCGACGTTGGTCATTTGCACGGTTCTGGACCCAGAAGACCTTCGCGGTGCTGAACTGAGCCTCGCCTGTGCGCTGTCGGACGAACTGCGCTACAGCAGCCGCATCGGAGGAGACATCCTCGTCGCGCAGACTGGCGCTGGCGCAACGCCCGCCTATGTTGCCCTCGGCAAACTTGCGGGCTTCTCCTCGGATCGCACCGGCGCAACCACCGCCATCATCACCAATCTGGCGCCCATCCCCGCACCTATTCCCCTCCGCCAGGGCCCTGCAGGCCCCACTGCCATGTTCGAGATCGCCGACGAGACCTATCAAAAAATCCTCGCCCAGATCGCGTATCCTATGGACGTTGAGGAAGGCGCCGCCGCTTACGACATGACCTTGGTGGACTCGCAGTTCCTTCGGCAATTGCGTCGCGAGCAAGAGGACATCTGCAGCTTTTCAGGAGTCCGCTCGGGAAACCTCGAGGCGGTGATCATCCGCCCCCTGGAACAAGGCGGCACTTGGCACATCAGCAGTTTCATCCTGTTGGACGAGGCGGCTGGCGCTGAATTCCGTAAATTCAACTGGAGCATCGGCCCGCAGTTCCAGTTGCTCATCAACGCCCACGCCGTCGGGCGGGATGGAATGGAAACGGCCAGCCCCACCGGTATGCTGGTGATGCCTCCCCGGATGATCGAGCGCCTCGATCGCGCGGCGCTCGACTGGCACCGCGCGCAATTCTTTGACCGCCTGCGCTAGGGTCAGCCGGCCAGTACGGCTTCGACCTCGGCGCGGCTGGGCGGGTTGCAGCCCTTTTGCGCGCAGTTGAGGCCGGCCACCACCGCGCCGAACTTGAGGATGTCTTCCAGCGCCGTCGTGTCGAGCCCGACCATGGCACCAGCCTCAAGCGCGCCGACTTCATCCAGCTTGGTCAGAATGCCCGCCATCAGGCTGTCACCGGCCCCGACCGTGTCACCAAATACCGGCGGCGCGAAAATGCCCGCATGTGCCTGTGCCGACTTCGAAAAGGCGCGGGAGCCGTGCTCGCCCAGCGTCACCACGACCAGTTCGCAATGCGGACGATTGAGCAGCGCGGCAGCGAAATCTTCGATGGTCATGTCCGGCGCCAGCCAGGCATGATCTTCCTCGGAGAGTTTGATAAGGTGGGCGGCATCGAGGAAACCGTCGAGGCGGCGCCGATAGCCTGCCTCATCTTCCACCAGCTTGTCGCGGACGTTGATGTCGAAGGAAATGACTGCGCCCCGTGCGCGCGCAGCCTCTACGACCTGCATCCAGATGGCCGCATCCTCGGCCAGGATCGGCGCAAACCCGCCAATCTGGTAGAGCGTGACGGCACTCGGCAACGCCGCCAAGAGACCGGCCTCCGAAAATGCATGATCAGCGCCACGTTCGAACACATAGCTGGCCTGCATCTTGTCGTTAAAACTGACAATAGCCTTGGTCGTTGGCGCATCCACGCGCTCGGTCAACAGCACCTCGACACCGGCCGCTGCCAAGGGCCCAAGCAGCAGATCGCCAAATTCGTCCGTGCTGATCGGGCAAAGGAAGCCCGTCTCATTACCCAGCTTGGACAGGGCAATAGCGCAATTATAGGGGGAGCCGCCCGGCAGCGCCACGCGCTCTGCATCCGGAGCCGAAGAGACCGGAACCAGATCAATCAGGCTTTCGCCACCGACAACAAACATGGTTCGCTCCTCTTCCTGCGGGGGCTGCAATAGCATTTTCGCCGGGTTTTTGACCAGCCCATTGCTATCCAAGCAATTGACCGAACAAACAGATAATGCTCTCTCAATTGTCCGGCACGCTTGGGGAGAGACGTGCCCAGAGACTATCAGGGGAGGAAACCGTCTTGCAGGGTCTAGCTGTGCTTGTCAGGGGCATCAGCGCCATCAACTGGCTTGTGGGTCAAGTCTTGAGTTGGTTGGCGCTGGCTTGCGTTCTTGTGTGCTTCACCGTGGTTGTGCAGCGTTACTTTTTCCACGTGTCCGTGCTGTGGATGCAGGATCTCTATGTCTGGCTGTCCGGCGCCATGTTTACCGGCGTGGCTGGCTTTGCCCTGCTCCGCCAGGATCATGTGCGCGTCGATATTTTCTATCGGCCCGCCTCGATCCGCCGCAAGGCCATCTCGGACCTCGTGGGCGTTCTCCTCTTTCTCATTCCCTTCATGATCATCGTCTGGGTCTATGCCCTGCCGGCCGTTCGGCGATCCTGGGGCTTTTACGAGGCATCCTCCAATATCGGCGGCATGCCCGGCCTTTTCATCCTCAAGTCCTTCATCCTGGTGTTCGCCGTGCTCGTCGCGCTGCAGGGCATCGCGATGGCCGCAAGGTCCATCCTCGTCCTGGCTGGCAAAGAAGATCTCCTGCCTGTCTCCCTGCGCTATGAGTCCGAGAAGGGACACGGTTGATGGATCCTGTTCTGCTTGGTGAAATTCTCTCGGGCCTGATGTTCTTCGCCATTATCGGCGTGCTCATGCTCGGCTTTCCGGTCGCTTTCTCCCTGGCCGGCACGGCGCTGATCTTCGGCCTCGTGGGGTGGTGGCTGGGCGTCTACGACCCCTCCAACTACGGGTCCCTGGTCGGGCGCTATATCGGCCTCATGACCAATGAAGTGCTGGTCGCCGTGCCGCTCTTTATCTTCATGGGCGTGGTGCTCGAACGCTCCGGCATCGCCGAGCGCCTGCTTGTGACCATGGGCAAGCTGTTCGGCAATGTTCGCGGCGGCCTGGGCTTTTCGGTCATCATCGTGGGGGCGCTCCTCGCCGCCTCGACGGGCGTCGTCGGCGCTACAGTGGTGACCATGGGCCTTATCTCCCTGCCCGCGATGCTGCGCTCGGGCTATGACCCTAAACTTGCCACCGGCGTCATCTGCGCCTCCGGTACGCTGGGGCAGATCATTCCGCCCTCGACGGTCCTCATTTTCATGGGGGACATGCTCTCTGGCATCAACGCACAGGTGCAGATGAGCCAGGGTAATTTCGCGCCTGAACCGGTGTCGGTCGGGGCCCTCTTTGCCGGCGCCATCATCCCTGGCCTGCTGCTGGTGGCGCTCTACTCGTCCTGGGTGGCCATCAAGGCCATCACCGACCCAAAATCCTGCCCGGCCACCCCGGTCCCCGAGGCCGAAAAGAAGGAGCTGGCCCGCGAAGTACTCTTTGCCCTCGCGCCACCGCTGCTGCTCATCGTCGCCGTGCTTGGCTCGATCCTGGCAGGGGTCGCCACCCCAACCGAAGCGGCTTCCGTCGGCTCGGTCGGCGCCTTGATCCTCGCCGCCTTCAACCGCCAGCTCAATTTTGGCATTCTGCGGCAGACCGTCATTTCCACCGCGTCGATCACCTCGATGGTGTTCATCATCCTCTTCGGTGCTGCGGTGTTCTCGATCGTCTTCCGCATGATGGGCGGCGACAATCTGGTCCACGAATTCCTCTCGAACATGCCGGGCGGAGCCATTGGCGCCACCATCATCGTCATGCTCATCATGTTCCTTCTGGGCTTTATCCTCGACACCTTCGAGATCATCTTCATCGTGATCCCGATCACCGCGCCGGTGCTGCTGGCGCTAGGCGTCGATCCGATCTGGCTGGGGGTGGCCGTGGGCGTGAACCTGCAGACGAGCTTCCTGACGCCACCCTTTGGCTTCGCGCTCTTCTACTTGCGTGGCGTGGCCCCAGCCAGCGTCACCACCGGCATGATCTACAGGGGCGTCATCCCCTTCGTGATCCTGCAATTGATCGGCCTGGCCCTGCTGTTCACCTTCCCGCAGCTGATCACCTGGCTCCCGTCCCTGATCTATTGAGATCAGCGACCTGCACGTCCCCCCATCGTCCTCGACGGTGGGGGGCAGGAAGCGGCGGAAGACGGACAGCGCTACGTCATGCGCGAATTCCGCTGCCTTTTTCATTTCGTACATGGCGCTGTCAGCCCGACGGAACAGGCGCTGGGCATCCTCTCCGTCGCCCAGCTGGGCGACGCCGATCGACAGCCCGACTGACAAGCTCTGAGTGCCAATAAGCATTGGCGCACCGACCACAGCGATGATCTGGCTGAGCCGCTCATCAGGGATCGCACGAGGGGCCGGAGCAAAGAGTATGGCAAACTCGTCTCCGCCAATCCGGGCGACGAAATCGCCCTCCCGCAATGTTTGAACCAGGCGCTCCGCCACCAGCTGCACGACGGCGTCGCCGGCTGCATGCCCATGGGTATCATTGATCGCCTTGAAGCCATCAAGGTCCACCAGCGCCAACACGGGTTGCCGGTCTGCCGTCGCTTTCTCAACCAGCGTCGCCAGTCGCTCGTCAAAAGCCCTTCGGTTGGGCAGCCCTGACATCACATCTGTACGCGCGAGTTCGCTTAAGACCTTCTCATGTGCGCGTTGCTCGGAGATCCGACTTGAGATGTCGACGATGATCTCCACGTCGTACTGCACGTCGTCGATAATGCTGCGCTGTGCCGAGATCAGGGTGGGCACAATGCTCCCGTCTGAGCGCTGGATTTCGACATATTCGCCAACATATCCGCCCTCTTCGGCAAGACGCTGGTGGCGCCGTGTTCTTGCCGCATCTTCCCGCACGGCACTGTCCGCCACTTTGACGCCCTGCAACTCTGACCATTGCCGACCAACCAATCGAAGATAGGCCGCATTGACACGCAGATACTGGGAATCCCTGCCATTGCTGGCGGTAATGGACATCGCGATGGGTGATATGGCGAACATGCTCGAAAGGAGAGCGTTCAGAATTTCGGCGGGAATATCTTCGGCATTTTTCATAATACGACCAGCGGCCTCGCTGTGGAACATCGAGACTAGAAGGGGCACCTTGAATTTTTGATTGATTTTCTGACCGACAAAAATAAAGCCCCACCGTTCCGGACGGCGGGGCTTCGTTTGACCTGAGCGCGAGAATAGTCCCAGCAGGACCCTCGCAGATCTTCTATTCAAACTTGATGTATCTCTCGCGAGCAGCCAGATAAGGCATATCGGTGCCTTCCGTGCGCTGGCGCAGAAGGTTGAAGGCCGCAACGAAGCTTTCGGCCGTTTCCTTGGTAAGGGCGTCGCCGCCTTCACGAATTTCGGACATCAGCTCCATGGAAGCCTTGGCGCCAGCTTCGATGATGTCCTCGGGGAAGCGCTTGACCTGCACGCCGTGCTCGGCGACGAGGGCGTTGAGGGCGCGCGGATCATTGGCATACATGTCGGAAGACACGTCGTCATAAGCTGCCTGGGTGCAGGCCTTGACGATCTCCTGCAGGTCCTCTGGGAGGGCCTGAAACTTGGCCTTGTCGACGGCGATTTCCGTCGCCAGGCCAGGCTCGACGAAGCTCGGGAAGTAGTAGTTCTTGGCAATCTGGTAGAAGCCGAGTGCAAGGTCGTTATAGGGACCGACGAACTCTGCGGCATCGAGGGTGCCGGACTGCAGCGCGGCAAAGATCTCGCCGGCGGCAAGATTGGTCACCGAAGCGCCGAGCTTGGCCCACACCTGGCCGCCGAGGCCCGGGGTACGGAATCGCAGGCCCTGCAGGTCAGCAACGCCGGTCAGTTCATTACGGAACCAGCCACCGGCCTGGGTGCCCGTATCGCCAGAGAGGAAACCCTGCAGGCCAAACTGGTCATAGACCTTGTCCCAGATTTCCTGGCCGCCCAGATAGCGCACCCAGGCGGTGAGTTCGCGATTAGTCATGCCAAAGGGCACGCCGGTAAAGAAAGACAGCGCCTGGCTCTTGTTCTGCCAGTAGTAGGGTGTGCCGTGACTGATCTCGGCGGAGCCATCAATGACAGCATCAAGCGCCTGCAGGCCGGGCACCATTTCACCGGCGGAGAAAACCTGCACAGTCAGGCGACCACCGCTGGCCTTGGTGATGCGGTCGGCAAGGTTCTGGGCGCCGACGCCCAGACCGGGGAAGTTTTTGGGCCAGGTGGTCACCATGCGCCAGGTGATATTGCCCTGTGCAATGGCCGGAGCCGCCAGCGTGGTCGCTGCAGCAGCGCCGATGGTCGCCACGGAAGCCTGCTTAAAAAAATCGCGTCTTTTCATTTTTCCTCCCAAAAGGCGCAGTTCAAGCGCCGTCCGCCAACACATCCCCCTCAGCGGTCTGTTGGCGGTTCTAGAAGATCAATAGCGCGAAGAGCTGTCCAGCATCTTGTTGGTCAGTGACAACAAAAGCGGCGAACGATGTTACCGCGCGCCACTGCGCATCAGCAGTGTCCGCACCGTACGCACCGCGATGATCACATCGAGGTCGAAAGAGACATGCTTGAGATAGAAGAGGTCATAGGAGAGCTTGGTGATCTCCTCATCCTCGGTCTCGGCATAGCCGTGGGACACCTGGGCCCAGCCGGTCAGCCCCGGCAGCAGAATGGATCGGTTCTCATATTGAGGAATACGGGCCTCAAGCGCCTCGGCGATCGGCACCGAGACTGGGCGCGGCCCGATAAAGCTCATCTCGCCCTTGAGGATATTGATGAGCTGCGGCAGTTCATCGATGCGCAGCTGGCGCACGATATGGCAGCCGGGCAGTACGCGCGCGTCGTTCTGCGCCGTCGACGCACCGTCGGCGTTCTTGACCATGGTGCGGAACTTATAGAGCCGGAACTCCTCGCCGCCATAGCCGCGTCGTGGCTGGATGAAGAGCGAAGGCCCGCCATCGACGATGCGGATATAAAGCCAGAGCAGACCGCCAAGGATGAGGGCCGGCACTGCCAGCACCAGGACACCGACGATATCGATGAGGCGCTTCGCACGATAGTAAAGGATCTGGCTTGGGCTATAGGCGACGTCCGCAAGATCGAAGCTGTCAATGTCGACACGCCCCGAATACCCCTCGAGATAGGACGGCCAGGATTCGATCTCGAAGCCCCCCAGATATAGCCGCGTCAGCACAGGACCCCAGGTGCCACCATGGTGAAACTGCGGGTCGATCAGGATCCGCCGGATCCCGGGCCCGATTGTGTCCGGCGTGACGATCGGCACCTTGCCATCGAGCCGCCTGGCAATATCGGGCGCATCCGGAAAATCGAGCAGGCCGACGCGGCGCGTCAGGGAGCGCGCCATAGCGAGGTTAGCAACCGTCACACCGAGAAGCGTCGTCGGCAGGCTCAGCCCGATGCCGAGGAAACTCACCGGAATACGCGTAGCGGCAATGATTGAGATCGACAGACACGTTGCAAAGATCGTCACCGCCAGCGCCAGCGAGAACGGATGGCTGCGCCGCCCTGCCACCACCAGCAGGCTGACCGCAATGACGGGAATGACCCCGAGCACGGCCGCAACGATGAGAATATTGTTCCAGTCCGTCCGACCGGCAGCCATCATCACCAGGACATAGATAACGACCGCACAAAGCGAGGCGCTCAGCATTCCCGGCAGGGCCGAGGTCAACAATTCGCTGTAGTGATGGGACTTGCGCCTTGCGCCCTGGCCAATAACGGCCTCAAGGCCGCTGGAGGGCGATCGGGGGAGTATCATCGGCACTCACTTTGTATCGACATGCAGCGCAGGAGGACGAACTGCTGGTGCCGTTGTTTCCTGCCCCATCGTTCCCGTCAAGCAGAGCGTCGCATGTGAGATCGGCTGAAGTGGCAAGATGCTAGGGAACGACGCCGAGGGCACCTTGGAAAAGGCCCTAAAAAGGAAAAACCCGCCGGGTCTGGGACCAGGCGGGTTTTTTTTGGTTGCGGGGGCAGGATTTGAACCTGCGGCCTTCAGGTTATGAGCCTGACGAGCTACCGGGCTGCTCCACCCCGCGTCACTCACCAGCGTTTCGGCCGGTGTGAGGGGTATATAGGGGGTGCTTCGGCCAAGCTCAACCCCTATCTCGCAATGACGCACGCTTTTTTGAGATTGGCTCGTCAAACCCCCGGAAACCGGGAGAATGGCGGGCCCGGGGTGTGGATAACTTTCCATCGCCCGGAAAATGGACACACCCGGGCCAATCCGCCCTTCCGCCTAACGCCCGGCGCAGACTAGCATTCGCCTTCCTGATCAACCGCAAAAGAGCCGATCCACGATGGACCTGAAGACGCTTGGCCGAACCGATCTCAAGGTGACCGATATCTGCCTTGGCACAATGACCTGGGGCAGCCAGAACACCGAGGCAGAAGGACACGCTCAGATCGCCCGCGCACGGGATATCGGCATCAACTTCATGGACACGGCCGAACTCTACGCCGTTCCGGGCAGCGTAGAGACGAGCGGCTGGACCGAGGAGATCATCGGCAACTGGTTCCAAGCCAACGGCGACCGCGACAGCTGGATCCTCGCCTCCAAGATCGGCGGCGGCGGCAGCCCCCATCTGCGCAATGGCCATCGCGCTGACGGTCCGTCCATTCGCGAGGCGGTCGAGGCGAGCCTGAAGCGTCTCAAGACCGACTATATCGATCTCTACCAGATCCATTGGGCGAGCCGCGGCAGCTATAATTTCGACGGCTCCTGGACCTATCAGCCGCACAAGCAGGATACGTCCGACGTTCTCGCCAATTTGGAAGATATGCTCGAGGCTTTGGGCGACCTCGTAGCCCAGGGCAAAATCCGCCACATCGGCGTGTCGAACGAGACGAGCTGGGGCGTGATGCAATATCTCGCCATCGCCGAAGCCAAGGGCTATCCGCGCCTCGCCTCGATCCAGAATGAATATAGCCTGCTGCGCCGTCAGTTCGATCTCGACATGGCTGAGGTCAGCCACCACGAGGATGTGGGGCTGCTCGCCTATTCGCCACTCGCCGCGGGGCTGCTGACGGGGAAATATTTCGACGGCGCCATGCCCAAGGGCAGCCGCAAGGACTATCAGAAGGGCTTCTGGCGCCTGAACGAACATTCCGAGCGCGCCGCCAAGGAATACCATGCTCTCGCCGCCCGCCACGGGCTCGACCCCGTGCAGATGTCTATCGCCTTCTGCCGCAGCCGACCGTTCATGACCTCGACCATTATCGGCGCCACCAGCATCGAACAGCTCGACCACATCCTGGCGGCAAGGGAACTCACCCTCACCGCCGAGGTACTGGCAGAGATCGACGCCATTAACCGTCGCTATCCCCGCCCGATCTGAAGCATCGGTGTAAATCGGTGCGGGCCATCCCGCACCGATAAAACTGCGCTATAAACAGGGCAGCGAACATGCTGCCGAGGCCTGATGTGACAACGTTTTTCACTTCCATTTTTCCGCTGCTGGCCTATTTCGCCTACAATCTGATCGTGCCGCAGATCGAAAAACGGTACGCCTCGCTCTCGACCATCATGAATACTCAGCGCCGACGTTGGGTGCACAATGCGGCGCGACGGGAAACCCCGTTCGACGCTATCCTCTCCGGCAACATCATGAACTCGGTGAGTTTTCTCGCCTCAACCTCGGTTCTGCTGGTTCTGGCCGTTTTTGCGCTTTTCGGTCAGATCCCGGCTCTGATGGACGCACTGAAATCTCTGCCCTCAGCCCATCCGATCACCGTCAGCGAAGTACAGATCCATCTCATCGTTATGCTGGCCATGTTCGTGCTGGCCTTTTTCGCCTTCACGCTCTCCCTGCGGCAGTTCAACCACTACTGCATCATGCTCGGCGCACTCGACCACGACCGCGTGACGTCTGACGCCGAGATAGACGCCATCACGCGCATGAACGCCCTTGGCGCCAAAAACTTCAACAGCGGCATCCGCGCCTATTATTTCGCGGCCGCATCGGTGGCGTGGTTCGTGTCGGAATGGCTCGGCGTACTGGCCTGCATCGCCACCATAGTCATCCTTGCCCATCGCGAGTTCTTCTCCACAGCCCATCGCACCGCAGCCTCCGCCGCGGTGCTGGCCGCCCGACATCGCGGCGACATGCCGTCCTAGGGTCCGGCGGTTATTTCGTCTTGGTCTTGCCGCCAGTCAGCCGGGTGAGATTGTCGACTGCGAGCTCATAGCCCTGGTTGGACGCGAGCTGGTAATACTGGCGGGCCAGCGCAAGATCGACGTCCACTCCGAAACCATTTTCATAGATGTGCCCCATATTGTTGAGGCCGATCGGCTGGCCGGCGTCCGCCGCCAGCTTGGTCCATTTCAGCGCCTCTTCGTAATCGACATCGGTGCCGTTGCCGTCAAGATAGAGGAGCCCCAGATTGACAGCGGCACGCATTTCTCCGCCTTCCGCGGCCTCGCGATAAAGTTCGAGCCCGCGTTTGTAATCCTGCTTCACGCCGCGCCCGTCTTCATAGAGCAGCGCCAAATTATGCTTGGCCAGCGCCATGCCCTGACCGGCAGCCTTCTCATAATAGGCCGCAGCTTCCACGAGGTCCGCATCCACCCCGAGCCCATTTTCGAGCAGAAAGCCTAAATTGTTCTGGCCATACATGTCGCCCTGCTCGGCAGCGGCGGCGTAAAGATCAGCGGCGCGGTCCATATCGACCGGATGCCCGAGCCCGTCCTGGAGCACCTTGCCGAGATTGACCTGGCCGGAGGCATCCCCCTGCGCAGCCGCCTTCTCGAACCAGGCCGCGGCTGCCGTATAATCCTGCGGCGCGCCAAGGCCTTCCTGATACATCAGCCCAAGATTGGATTGCGCCTTCGCCATGCCCTGCTCAGCGGCGGCCCTGTACCATCGGGCCGCCTCATCATAGTCCTGCTCAACGCCCTCACCGAAGTCGTAGGAGAGGCCAAGGCTGTTCTGGGCAAGCGCATAGCCGGCTTCTGCCCCCTCCATCAGCAGTTCCGCGCCCCGTTCCATATCGACGTCGACACCATCGCCGGTGATCAGCATGTCCCCCAGAATGGCGAGCGCAACCACGTGTCCACCTGCGGCCGCCTCCTCAAGCAGCGGAAGCGCGCTGGCCGTATCGCCGGCGGAAAAATGAGCCCGTCCCAGCCAGCCTTTGACCTCGATCGAGCCCGGTTCACTCTTGAGAGCCCGCGTGCAGGCCGCGATCGCCCTCGTGGGCTCTATCGCCCAGCTATCCCGTCCGATGTCTTCGTAGCCGATCTCATACTGGCTCGCCGCCTCGGCAGCACAGGCGTCGGCGGCGGGCCCGGCCTGCGCCGCCAGCGGCATCAGCACGGGCGAGACCAGAAGGCTCACTAACCCCATCGTGGCTTTCAGCGACTGCGACATCTTCCTCACGCCTCTTCTCCAAGATCATTACGTCACTATTGCCAGTCTGGCTCGGAAGGGAAAGCCCCCAGCCGATGCCGATCACGTCCTGCGCGCGACAATTTATGACGTTGACAATCACCTATGAAATCCGTTTATTGCGGCCGTTGATACGACCTCCTCCGGGCCACGCCATGCTCGTCTGCCAATGCAACATGATTACGTCGAAAGAGATCGAGGACATTGTTCTCGATTTGCTCAAGGCTGATCCCTGGCAGCTCGTGGTGCCCGCCAAAGTCTATAGCGAACTCAACCGACGCGCGAAATGCGCGGGCTGCGTACCAAATTTGGTGGACATTATCGTCCGCGTCACCGAGACTTATCACGCCCAGCACGCTCATCCGCCTGGTGACATTGTCACCTTCCAGACCGGGTTGGAAAAGCTAAAGCAGCAACGCAGTGGAGTACGACGTGAAAGGCGAAGCACAGGTCATCGAGCGGCTTAACGAAGCGCTCTTTCTAGAACTCGGCGCCGTCAACCAGTATTGGGTGCACTTTCGCCTGCTGGACGACTGGGGCTACAAGAAGCTTGCCGCCAAGGAGCGCGCTGAATCCATCGAAGAGATGCATCATGCCGATCGCCTGATCGAGCGCATCATCTTCCTGGAAGGCCATCCCAATCTGCAGCGCGTCGCGCCGCTGCGCATCGGCCAGAACATCAAGGAAGTGCTCGAGGCTGACCTCGCGGGTGAATACGAAGCTCGCGCCGCCTATAAGGCCAGCCGCGAATTGTGCGAACAGCTTGGGGACTATGTCTCCAAGAACCTGTTCGAAGCCCTGCTGACCGATGAGGAAGGCCACATCGACTTCCTCGAGACCCAGCTTGAATTGCTCGACAAGATCGGGCCTGAAAAATACGGCCAGCTCAACGCGGCCTCGGCTGACGAAGCTGAATGATTGCAACGCCCGGCACCAGCCGGGCGTTTTCTTTTGTGAGGGTGAAACCACCACGAGGAACCGGGCATGTTCCACACCGGGCGTCTGATTGACCATGTGCATTTAAGAGCGCGCGATTTCGCGAAAACGCGGGCGTTTTATGACGCCATACTGTCTGTTCTCAGCGTCCCGATAACCGCCTCGGGCGGCAGTTGGTTTCAGGTCGATGAGCTCTTCGTCGACGCTGCTGACGGAGCGAGCCAGTCCACCCATGTCCATCTGGCGTTTCAGGCTGCAGATCCCGAGACCGTAGCCGCCTTTCATCGCGCGGCACTTGCGGCCGGCGGGGTCGACAACGGCGCGCCTGGCGAACGCTCCTATCACCCCGGCTATTATGCGGCTTTCGTCATCGACCCGGACGGAAACAATATCGAGGCGGTCTATCACGGACCCAACCGGCGTTCCGCCGCATCGGTCACGATCGAGCCTGTCGGCCCCTAGACAGCGCCCGCCTTGGGCCAGTCGATAACGGTCAATTCCGGCCAGACACGCTTGGCCCGCGCCGCCTTTTCAGCATGAGTTCTCGCATTGTCGAGCCGGGTGTTGGGCGTGATCCGAAAGCAAAAATGTCGTCCAGGCCAAAGGGGGCGTGTACCGAAATTGCACCGTCATCTTCGAGGCGCACGGCAACGGCATGGGTCTTGGAAGCAAAGTTCAGCATCATGTCGGCGCTGCAGCTAAGCTCAGGATAGGGCACACCGAATTTTTCCGGAAACCACAGATGCACCCGCGCCTGGTTCCGCACCTCGACCGGGATCGGAAGCGCAGCGAACTCAACCTGCGCTTTCCTGATGATCGCGTCCTCCGCCTCATAGGAGCGATCCCCCGCGTCGAAATAAACCACGTCGGCGTCCTTGATGCCGGTAAGCGGCGGACGATGAGTGAGGGTATTCCAGACGGTATTGTAAATCGCGCCAGACCCGAGCAAGGCGTCCGGCAGCGCCAGTGTCCGCATCCCCTCAAGGATGCGCATCAGATGCGGCTGCGCGCGCACGATCCCGATCAGCACGCGCTGCTGTGTCTCTGGATCGGCACCGCTATAGCGAAGATGGTCTCCCATCCCCCGACAGTGCCTGATTCTGAGCGCCCGCTCTATTCCTCGATCTTCTGGAACATGGCGTCGAGCTGGGTGATGATCTGGTCCATCGGCGCGATGGCGTCGGGCAGCATTTCGGGCGCTTCAGGCGCGACCGCCAGATAGGGAACCCCACTCGGGAACGCGCCGAACTGGTGGAAGAAATTGGTCATGTCCTCGAGTACCGGCATGCGCCAGCGCCACAGCGCGCCCATGGCAATCACCGGCTCCATATGACCAAACCCCTCATAGAACTGGGTGGTCACCCAGACTCCCTGCTCCCGCAGGCGCTGGGCAAAGCGCTCGGTATTCTGCATGCGCACGATTGGATCGCTGGTGCCGGTCGCCAGATACATTGGCGGCGCCTCGGCGGTAATCAGATTGATCGGCTGTGTCCCTTCCGGGCTCGGCGCCTGCCCAAAGGCCTCACGCACTTCACCATATTCGAAGGGATAGAAGTCATAGGGTCCCGACAGCGCCCCAACGGCGAGGATCGGCATGGTCACGCCATATTCGCGCAGAAACGACGGATCGAGCGCCAACATCACCGCGTTGTAGGCGCCGGCCGAATGACCAGCGAGGAAAAGCCGATTGGGATCGCCACCATAATTGGCGATATTGTCCTGCACCCAGCGCAAGGCGTTGGCATTGTCTTCGAGGAACGACGGGTAGCGCACCTCCGGCACCAGCCGATAATCGGCGATCACCGTAACGAAGCCGCGTGCGGCCAGAGCGCGTCCCACGAACTGATAGTCGGAGCGTTCACCCCGGTTCCAGCCGCCGCCATAGATGAAGAAGACGACCGGTGCCGCAGCGCCCCGCTGTTCGGGCGCATAGACGTCGAGCTTGTGGCGCAATCCGTCGGCATAGGCGATCCCGTCGCCGACCTTTGCCGTCCCTCCATCCATGGCCCCCGGAATATTGAAGGGGTCCATCATCGACAGCGCATGGGCCGGACTGGCGAAGGCCAGGACCGCAGTGACGAGCGCGACGAAAGCGTAGCGAAATCTGACCATGAAGATGCGGACTCAAGTGGGTAAGGCGTTGGCACGGAAGTGCAACGCAAAGCCAGCCAATTTATGACGGAGAGCTGGGCGAGGGCAGGCGCGCCGCAGGCGGTCGCTGTGCCTGCCCTCTGCTTAAGCACCCCGAATGTGCGCCAGCCTGGTTAATGAAAGATTAACATTCAGACTTCGTGATCAGCGCTTCAGCCGCTCGAGGAGGAGGCCGGAAACATGCCCGTCCGCCGCCACGCCGATCCGGGCCTGGTAGGCCATCACCGCCGCACGGGTCTTGGGCCCGATGACGCCATCGGGAGAGCCGACGTCATAGCCTGCCCGAGCCAGCAGGCTCTGCACTTCGGCCCGCTGCGCCTTGGTCAGCGCATAGTCCCCGCTCGGCCAGGGCGTTGCAAAACTACCGCCGCCGATGATCCGATCCGCGAGGTGTCCGACCGCCAGCGCATAGCTGTCCGAATTATTGTAACGCTTGATCACATCGAAGTTCGGCAGCAGCAGGAAGGCAGGACCATTGGCCCCGGCCGGCATATAGAGCCG
Source organism: Devosia sp. SD17-2 (assembly GCF_029201565.1). Taxonomy (GTDB): domain Bacteria; phylum Pseudomonadota; class Alphaproteobacteria; order Rhizobiales; family Devosiaceae; genus Devosia. The sequence goes on along the minus strand of NZ_CP104002.1, from coordinate 577,946 downwards.
GGCCATATCCTGCTCGCGGGGGAAGGCGCGACCGGAGACACGGCTGATGCCCATCTGCTGCCAACGGCTCAGTGGCGCCTTTTCCATCTGACGGGCGGTCGCGAAATCAAAGCCGTTCGGTATCTTGACCTCATAGCCCCAGGTCTCGCCATTACGCCAGCCAAAGGCGTTGAGATAGTTCGCTGTCGAACCGAGTGCGTCAGGAATGGAGTTCCAGATGTCCTTCCGGCCATCGCCATTGAAATCAACGGCATAGCGCGCAAAACTGGTCGGCATGAACTGGGTATGCCCCATGGCTCCGGCCCAGGAGCCGACCATGTTGCCAGGGCTTACATGCCCATCCGAAACGATGCGCAGGGCAGTCAGCAACTCCTTGCGGAAGAAATCTGTCCGGTAGCCGTTTTGGGTGAGAGTGGCGAGGGCATGGATGGTGTTATTGCCCCCCATAAACCCGCCGAAATTGGTCTCCATGCCCCAGATGGCGAGAACGATTTCCGGCTGCACACCCGATCGCTGCTGCGCAGCGGCGAGCGTCTGCGCCCATTCCCGGCGCATCGCCTGCCCCTTGCTGGCCTGCGCGGCGGTGATGCGCTTGTCGAGATACTGCTGCACCGTCTGGGTAAATTCTGGCTGCTTGCGCGTCAGCTCCATCACTTTGGAACTGGGCGAATAGGACGCGAACGAGGCTTCAAAAGCCTGGCGGCTTACACCCATGGCCTGCGCCTCGGGCCAGAGCCCACGAACGAAATCGGACGTGCTCGCCTGCGCTGCACCCGGTACAGCCATGCCCAGCACCCCAAGCATCGCCGTCGCGGCGAGGAAGCTTCGAACCTTTGGGAAGATGGAGTTTGCCTTGCTCATCAGGGCCTCAATACGCGTGTACAAGAAAATAGAAGGCGTGCCGCAGTCGGCACCCCGATCGCCGTAGGAACACATGCCCCCGGCCGCGCTCCTCGCCCCCGGGACCGCGTATCTCTATTTTAACCTATTCAATTAAGATGAGCTTAAGGCATTGCCCGTGACGGGCCGAGGCCCATCACGATGCTGTGCTTGCACTCAGCTCGCCGCCGGATCAGCCTCGATCAGGCCAGATGCCCCCGGCACATAGGACACTCGCGGTGTCGGCGTGCGGATGCCGCGTTCGGCAAAGAGGCGCTTGACGGTCTCAGAGTAAAAGCGTCCTGGCCCCCACTGCTTGCCCGCCAGCGTCTTGATGCGCGCGCGCAGCTTCATCGACGCGGGGGTAAGCGCAATCAGCCCAGGCAGATCGAGATCGTCAAGAATGACGGCGCTATGGTCGGTTTCCATCAGCCCGTCGAACGCGTCCCGCATCGTCTTCTTCACCGCCTCGATGTCGCTGTCATAGGCGACCTCGAACTCGGCCACATAGAACGAGAAGCCGCGAACCATGTTCGACACTTGGTCGACCGATGAGAAGGGAATGAGGTGGATAGTGCCGGTCATGTCCCGAATGGTGACCGAACGGATAGTGAGCTTCTCCACGACCCCAGACCGCCCTGCGACTTCCACGGCATCGCCTTCATTCATGACATTCTCGAACTGAATGAAAATGCCGGTGATGATGTCCTGGACCAGCTTCTGCGCACCAAAACCAATGGCAAGACCGACCACACCGGCACCGGCGAGAAGCGGCGCAATATTGACCCCGATCTGCGCCAGCGCCAGCATCGTCCCGAAAATGGCAAGGGCAATGGAGAACGCGTTTTTGAAGAGATTAAGGAGCGTTTTTTCACGCGGCGTGGGCATCTTGCCCGTCTGCGTATTGAGGCGATACTCAACCCAGGACGCCACAACGACATGCAGGATAATGGCAACGAGGACGATAAGCGCGGCCGACACAATCGATCCGGCCACATACAGCCCCTCGTCGCTGGCGATCCAGTCAACGAAATTGAACAGGCCCCATATCTGGCCGATCGAGACAAGGATGCAGCCGATTACCAGCCAGCGTACCACCGTCATGACCCCCGGAACGAAGGCCTGGAGGCGGGTCTCCAGCAGCGGCAGGCGGTTGCGCACATCGTCCGGAAGCCTCAGCCCCACCGTGACGAACCGGCTGATGAAGGTAATGATCAGCGAGCCGACCGCCACGGCGATAAGGGACTGCGCAGTAGCCCCCAGCATGAACGGCAGCGCCTCGTCAGGGTTTGCGAACCACACCACCAGAAGCGCCAGAAGATAGGCGATCGCGAGGACATGCCAGTGGTGGCCGACGGACGCGACCAGCCGGCCAAGCCCGTCATGGTTCCGGCGTGCCGATACCTCCGCCAGCCAGTTGCGCACGTCGTCCTTGTTCTGAAGAACAATGATGATGCCGATGGTGATTGTGGTCGCCATCACCAGCACCTGAACAGCGGCAGCCGCTGATACCGAAATGATCCCGGTCAGCATCGGGGAGATGAAGAGGAAGGTATAGCCAAGCAGTGACAGGATGTGGCTCGACCAGAACGACCAATAGGCGGCGTTGTCGTCCCCCACCGGAAGCAAGCGCAGCGCGGTAAACCGCGGCGCCAGGACGGTCCTGATCACCAGCTTGCTCAGCTCCACGATCAGGAACGCGTTCAGCAGGAGCGTCTGATTGATCCCCATCTGACCATTGGGATAGGTCCCGGCGTTGAGCGCCAGGATGTAACCGAGCGCCCAAGCCAGCACGACAGTGACGGCATCAATGAGGAGTGCCATACCGATAGAGCCAAAGCGTCGGAACCCGCGCTGGTTCAATGCGCGTTGCGCCAGGCGGGCAATGATAGCATTGGCAATGAGCCGCAGGATCAGGAAGCTACCGAAGAGACCTATGGCGACGGTAACGAGATTGATGAGGAGCTCTCGCAGCCCCGCATAGTCAGCACTGAGAGCACCGCTGAAAGCCTGCTGAAAATTGACGAAGACACCGCCGAGCGCCCGCACAGTCCCGGAAGCGCCCTC